>DASXZY010000088.1:0-313605 GCA_036501625.1 Verrucomicrobiia bacterium | reverse complement strand
TGGCCACATCGACATCCGTGATCTGGCTGTTGGCAGCCGTCAGGTTGTCTTGCAGCACACCGAGTTCGTCGCCTGTATAACTCAACCGCTCTTCGTTCGCGCCGACTGTGGCGCGATCAGTGGCCAACTGGGTGATGGCCGATTCCACAGATGTGAGAGCCGCGACGGCTCCGGTCGTGGTCGAGATATCGCCCGCCGTCGCCGCCGTGTACTGCGACGCCGAGAGGTCGATCCCCGTCATGTTGAACTTGGAACCATTGCCGTCCGTCGTCACGGCCAGGGTGGTGCCGCTGAACAAACTGACGCCGTTGAAGTCCTTGGTGCCCGTGTCACTGATGTAACCGGCCAGCGTGGCGTACTCGGCTTGATAGTCGGAACGCTCGGTGTTGGTTTTGGTGACATCCTGCGACTCGACCGCGAGGGTGCTCATCTGGTCCAGCGCGGAGCCAACCTGCTGCAAGTAGCCATCCTGGGTTTGGAGGTACGAAACGGCATTGCTGACGTTGTCGTTGGCGGCGCCTGTCTGGCCGATTTGCGCATTCAATGCGATGGACTCGGCCAAACCGGCCGGGTCATCCGAAGGATTCACAATTTTCGAGCCTGACGAGAGCATCGCCAAAGCCTCATTGAGGGAACCAGTGGACTTGTTGAGGTTGTTGGCGGACGTAATCGCCGCCATGTTCGTGTTAATAACCATATGCTTTAACTCTTTCCTTGAGTGCCCCTTGCGGGGAGATTAGAGGCGACATCCATGTCGCCCTGCGGACTTTGGCTCGGGTTTCCGCTGTTGTCCCGGCTGGCCTTTTCTGGCCGCCAGCCGCCATTGTCTTGCGACATGGAAGCTATCGGCTTGGAAGCGAAATACTTGAGCGCGGATGTTTGACGAAACCTGAAACGGCGCTTGGCGGGAGGAACGCCGCGAGCCTATTGTATTGGCAGAATATGAGTCTTTTATGCGTGTTGCGATTCAATTGGATTTGCCTGAAAGCCTGATTCGGCGAGCGCGCAAAATGGGTTTGCTGGAGAGTCAACGCATTGCCGGATTGCTGGCGGAAGAAGTGCGCCCCGGCGGCCCTTCCAAAAACAGCTTTCCACGCCGTGTTAAAATTATATGGCAGGCCATTGCATCCCCGTTATAATCAGGATTTGCCGTGCGATCTGATGATGCCATATTTCAGCAGGAGTTCTCAGTTTTGGTTGACTCCATGGCTCCGCCCGCTCCGCCCCAGGAAGATGATCCCGCCGACAAGGCCCTGACCCGCCGCGAATTGGCCGATTTCTTCGAGCACGCTCCGATGAGCCTGCATTGGGCCGGGCCGGACGGCCGCATCCTCAAGACCAATCAGGCTGAACTCGCCATGCTTGGCTACACGCGCGAAGAATATGTCGGCCGCGAAGCCGCCGCCTTTCACCAGGACCCCCTGCCCGTGCGCGCGGCCATGACGCAATTGGCCCGGGGCGAAAAAGTGCCGCCTTTCGAGTCGCAACTCCGTTGCAAAGACGGCTCCTTCAAGAACGTCATCATCGCCCTCAACGCCCTCCGCGAAAACAATCGGCTCCAGCACGTGCGCTGTTTCACCAGCGACATCACCCGCCTGCGGCGCCAGGAGGCCCTCAGCGCCGCGCTTGATTCCCAATTGCTCCACGCCGCCCGCCTGGCTGGCATGGAAGAGGTCGCCAGCAGCGTCCTCCACAACGTCGGCAACGTACTCAACAGCCTCAACGTTTCCGCGTTGACCGTCATGGAACGGGTTTCCAATTCCCGCCTCGACGGAGTGGCCCGCGTGGCCGAATTGGTCCGCGCCCAGGCGGATCACTTGGACACATTTTTCGCGGCCGGCGCCAATGGAAATAAATTGCCCGATTACCTGGAAACCCTCGCCCGTTATTGGAGCGAGGAACAATCCGCCCTCTTGCGCGAGTTAAAACGCCTGACTGATCACGTCAATCACATTAAAGATGTCGTCAGCCGCCACCAGTCCCTGACCGGCCTTTCCGGCCACGCCGAGTCCGCCTCCATTTCCGATTTGATCGAAGACGCCCTCACCTTGGCCGCCTCCGGCCTCGAACGCCTCGGCGTGAGCCTTCGGCGGGATTGCGCCAAGGATTTCGCCCTGAACGTGGACCGGCGAAAGTTCATGCTTATCCTGGTCAATCTCATCACTAACGCCCGCGATTCGGTGCTGGCCAAGGAAGATCGAAAAAAGGAGATTACCGTCCGCGGCGAATTGTTGCAGGAGGGCTACGTGCGGGTCGATGTCATCGACAACGGCGTGGGCATCCCGCCCGAAAACCTGGACCGCATCTTCGCCCGCGGTTTCACGACCAAGAAGCTCGGCCACGGTTTTGGCCTGCACAGCAGCGCCCTGGCCGCGCGCGATTTGGGAGGATCACTCACCGCGCAAAGCGGAGGGCCGGATCGCGGCGCCATTTTTACCGTGAAAATTCCTCAGGCTCCCCGCACAATGCCGCCAAGCGTTTAATGCAGACTCATCAAAATTACCGCGTCCTGGTCATCGACGACAACCCGGACATCCACGAAGACTTTCGCAAAATCCTCACAGCCGATGACAGCCTGGCAGAACACTTGGCCAAGGTTGAGGCCGAAGTCCTGGGCGCCTCCGCGCCGAAGCAACTGGTGCCCCACTTCGAAGTAGATTGCGTCCACCAGGGCGAGGAAGGCCTGGCCAAGGTCAAGGCCGCGCGCGCCGAAGGGCGGCCCTATTCGGTCGCGTTCGTCGATGTGCGCATGCCTCCCGGCTGGGATGGCGTCGAAACCATCGGCCATATTTGGAAGGCGGAGCCAGACCTGGAGATTGTGCTCTGCACGGCGTTTTCGGATTATTCCTTGCGGGACATCGCGCGGCAACTGCGCCGGCCCGGCCAGTTGCTTGTGCTTAAGAAGCCGTTCGACAACATCGAGGTGCAGCAACTGGCGGTGGCGCTGTCGGAAAAAGCGCGCCTGGCCCGCGAAGCGGAAAACTATTTTGACAACCTGGAGGCGCTGGTCAAGGCGCGCACGGCGGAATTGGAGCATTCCCTTTCCCTCATTCAGGCCTCCGAATACCAGTACCGGCTCTTGTTCGACAGCAATCCCACGCCCATTTTGACCTATGACGACACAACCCTCGCGTTCGTCAGCATAAACGAGGCGGCAGTCCGTCATTACGGCTATTCCAAAGAAGAATTTCTCAAGCTCACCCTGCGCGACCTCGTCCCGCCGGAAGACTTGCCTGCGTTCCTGGACAAAATCGCCAAGCATAACTCCCCGCCTGGCAACTCCGGCATCTGGCGGCACCGCGCCAAAAACGCCAAGTTTGTTGAAATGGAAATCACCTCCCATCATATCCTGCCGCAAAAAATATTCTTGTCGCTGGCCATGGACGTGACGGAGCGCTTGAACCTCGAAGCGCAATTGCGCCAATCGCAAAAGATGGATTCCATCGGCCAATTGGCTGGCGGCATCGCGCATGATTTCAACAACCTGCTCACCGTCATCAACGGCCACGCCAGCCTGCTGCTCGCGGGCGAAAAATTGACCCCAAAAGGCGCCGATTCCCTCAAGGAAATCGGCGAGGCCGGCAAACGGGCCGGCACGCTCACGCGGCAATTGATGACCTTCAGCCGCAAGCAGGAGTTTCATCCGCAAGTGGTGGATTTGAACGAAGTCGTCAATCAAATCACCAAAATGCTCCGGCGCATTCTCGGCGAAGACGTGGCCTTGCAGGTCGATTTCGCTCCCGGCTTGCCCTCGATCAAGGCGGATTTGAGCATGATCGAACAAATCCTCCTCAATCTGGCCGTCAACTCGCGCGACGCCATGCCGCGCGGCGGCCAGCTTCGCATCACCACCTCCTCTGTCGCCATCGACGATGCGGCGGCCCAGCAGGACCCAGAGTCGGCTCCCGGCCGCTTCGTCTGCCTGGCTTTCAGCGACACCGGCTGCGGCATTCCACCGGAAAATTTGGGCCGGATATTCGAGCCATTCTTCACGACCAAGGAATTGGACCGCGGCACCGGCCTGGGGCTGGCCACCGTTTATGGCATTGTCAAACAGCACCAGGGCTGGATCAAAGTGCGAAGCAGCCTCGGCGAAGGCACGACCTTCCGCATCTTCCTGCCGGCCTGCACCGGCCGGAGCGGCTCCCTGCAAATGCCCGCTATCGAGCAAAAAGTCATTGGCGGCACCGAAACACTGTTGCTGGTCGAAGACGAAGCGCCCCTGCTCAAGCTCATGCGGCACATTCTGGAAAGCCACGGTTACAAAGTCCTTTGCTGCTCCAATGCCCGCCATGCGCTGGTGCTCTGGAACGAACATCCCAAAAAGATCGACTTGCTGTTGACAGATTTGATTCTGCCCGACGGCATGGCCGGAACGGAATTGGCCCGCATTTTGCAAAAAGCCAATCCCCAGCTCAAAGTGCTTTACACCAGCGGTTACGACGCCGAACGGCTGGCCAAGGAACTTCCTGCCGGCACGCCTCCAAACCTCCTGCAAAAGCCCTTCCACGCGCGCCGCCTGGCTGAAATGGTCTATGAGACGCTTAACTCGCGTTAGCAGCCTGCCTTTCGAGATTGGAGCGGCGCGCATGAATGCCTCCAGGCTCAGAAACTTTGTCACAGATGAACCGTTTTCAGCCACATGGCTGTATTATGGAAACATCGCAAAATGTCATCGAACAACAGGGCGGAGACGAAGAATTGGTCCGCCAAAGCCTCGCGGGTGACCAGGACGCGTTTGGCCAAATCGTCAGCCGTTATCAGTCGCTGATTTGCGCGCTGACCTACAGCGCGACGGGAAATCTCGGCCGCAGCGAAGATTTGGCCCAGCAGACCTTCGTCACAGCATGGCAGCAGCTTCGCACGCTGCGCGAGCCGGCCCGGTTGCGCTCGTGGCTGTGCGGCGTCGCGCGGGTGCTTGTAAAAAGCGCGTTCCGCCACGAGAAGCGCGAACCAACCTCCGGCGCCCAATGGATGGAAACCGTCCCTGATTTGCCGTCAGCGGAGCCGCTTCCCAGCCAGGAATTGATCCGCCGAGAAGAGGAGGCGATTCTCTGGCGGGCGCTCTCACAAATTCCGGAAAGTTATCGCGAGGCGATGATCCTTTATTATCGGGAGCGGCAGTCGGTCCAGCGGGTGGCCGAGGAATTGGAGCTGTCGCCGGATGCCGTCCGGCAACGGCTGGCCAGGGGCCGAAAGTTGCTGCACGAGGAGGTGGCAACTTTGGTGGAGGGCGCGCTCGCGCGGTCCCGGCCAGGGGAGTCGTTTACGGTGTCGGTGCTGGCGGCGCTGCCTTTGGCGGCGGCAACCTCGGCCACGGCGGCGGCTCTTTCCGGAACGGGCGCGAAAGTGACCACTGCCGTCAAAGTGGCATCGGCTGCGGCCTTGGGAGGCGCCGTGATCGGTCCTGTTTTGGGCCTTTTCGGAGGGATATGCGGGGCATGGTTCGGCATCAAGAACACGCGCTCTCCACGCGAGCGGCAATTCATGGTGCGGATGACGTTCGTGACAGCGTTATATGTTTTCGTGTTTTTGGCGGCGCTGTTTGGACTGTTGTTTTATGGGCGTGGATTGGCCAAGAGTTCGCCAATTTTTTACGGGGGAATGCCGGGCCTCTTGATCGCGGGCTATGTCTCCGGGCTGGTGGTGTTGATTTTGAGAATAAATCGCCGTCAAAAAGAAATCCGAAGCGCGGATGGCGCGCCTGAAGAACTTTCACCGGCAGCATCGCCTCCGGCGGGCCGGCATCCGGGGCGTTGGGACATGTTTGGCGGCCTGGGCGGCGGCGCCGCCGGAACGCTCTGCTGGCTCATCGTGCAGGCGGCGCTGGAACCGCCCGCACATTAAAATGGGAAAAACCAGCCAAACCGGGCATCGTTTGCCCTGTCATAAGGAAAATTTGGGCCTGTTGGATGACATTAAGAGCAGGATTATAGTTGGCACGATTCTTGATGCACATTATTCCTGATGAAGAACATACTCGTCATCGACGACAAAGAAGACGTGCGCAACCTGATTAAAGCAGTCCTGGGCAATTACGGCTTCAACGTCGTCGAAGCCGAAAGCGGCCGGGCGGGCGTGCAAATGCTGTGCGATCAAAAGTTTGACCTCGTCGTGTGCGACATCAACATGCCCGGCATGGATGGCTACCAGACGCTGGGCGCCGTCCGCGGCTCCTCCTCCACGGCCCCCATCCCGTTCATTCTTATGACGGGATTGGTCAGCCGCGATGGCTTTCGCCGCGGCATGGCCAACGGCGCCGATGATTATCTGGTCAAGCCGTTCACGACCGATGAGTTGATTGACGCCGTCATGTCCCGCCTCTCGCGCCAATCCGATTTCCAGATTGAAGCCGACCGCCGCGCGCGGCAATTGCTCGAACTGGCCATGGGCCATTCGTCTTCCGAGATTTCCAGCAACGCCGCCGCGTAGCGGTCAGACCGCCGGATGCGGCCCGGGTCCGGCGTGAAGAAAGGAATAAACCAGCGCCGCCAGCAATCCGCCCGCGAGCGGGCTGAAGACGGGAATCCACGCATAACCCCAATCGCTGCCTCTCTTTCCGGGGATGGGCAGCAAAGCGTGCATCAAGCGCGGCCCCAAATCCCGCACCGGATTGATAGCGTAGCCTGTGGTCCCTCCAAGAGAGAGGCCAATCACCAAAACCACCAGCGCGATTGGCAGCGCGTCCAGCGAGCCTAATCCGCCTTGCGGACTGGAGACGTGCAAGGCCGCGAAGACCAGCACGAACGTGCCAAGCGCTTCAGACAAAATGTTCGAGAACGAGCGGCGGATTTGCGGCCCCGTGCAGAACACGGCCAGCTTCAAATCCGGGTCATCGGTGATGTCAAAATGATGTTTGTATTGCAGCCAGACCAGCAGCGCGCCCAAGCACGCCCCGAGCATCTGCGCCGCGAGATAAATCGGCACGCTGCTCCACGCGAACTTCCCGGCCGCCGCCAGGCCCACCGTTACGGCGGGGTTCAAATGCGCCCCGCTCGCCCCGGCCGCGATCAATACCCCCACGAAAACCGCCATGGCCCAGCCCATGGTAACGACAATCCAGCCGCTGTTGCTCCCTTTGGTATTTTTAAGCAAGACGTTGGCGACCACGCCGTCGCCGAGCAAAACAAGAATGGCCGTGCCGATAAATTCGCCCAGAAAGGGCGTCATGGGATGGTTGTTCATTTTGTTGGCAAATCTCTAATCCTTGAGCCATCCCTTGGTTCGTTCGACGGCCTTGGCCCAGCCTCGCCGCAATTCCGCCACCTGCCGCGCATCCATTCCGGGCTGAAACGTTCGCTGCCGCTGCCATTGGGTTTGCAACTCATCCGTCCCCGTCCAAAAGCCCGCGGCCAGCCCCGCCAGATACGCGGCCCCGAGCGCTGTTGTTTCCCAGACCTTGGGCCTCACCAGCGGGACACCGAGAATGTCGGCTTGAAATTGCATCAAGGTATCGTTGACAGTCGCGCCGCCATCGACCCGCAACTCGGCGATGGCGATGCCGGCGTCGGCCGCCATGGCCGTCAAGACCTCAGCCGTCTGATACGCGATGCTTTCCAGCGCGGCGCGCGCCAAATGGCCGGATGTCGTTCCGCGTGTCAATCCCATGATCGTGCCGCGCGCGAATTGGTCCCAATGCGGCGCGCCCAAACCGGCAAAGGCCGGCACAAGGTAAACGCCGCCATTGTCGGGCGCCGATTGCGCCAGGGCCTCGATGTCAGACGAAGATTTTATCAATCCCAGCCCGTCCCGCAGCCATTGCACGACCGCGCCGGCGATAAAAATGCTGCCTTCCAAAGCGTATGTGGCCTTGCCCCCAATTTGCCACGCGATAGTCGTCAATAAATTATTTTTGGACGCGACGGCTGTTTCACCCGTGTTCAGCACCATGAATCCGCCGGTGCCGTAAGTGTGCTTGAGCATGCCCGGCCGCAGGCACATTTGCCCAAATAGGGCCGCCTGCTGGTCGCCCGCGATGCCCGCGATGGGCATCTTCGCCGCGAAAAGCTCCGGCGCCGTCGTGCCGTAAATTTCGCTCGAACCCTTCACTTGCGGAAGCATCGCCTCAGGCACGCCGAATAATTCCAGCAATTCCTTGTCCCACGCCAGCGTGTGAATGTTGTAGAGCATCGTCCGGCTGGCGTTGCTCGCGTCGGTCGCGTGAACGGCGCCCCCGGTCAGCTTCCAAGCCAGCCAGCTATCGACTGTGCCGAACGCCAGCTTGCCATCGCGCGCGCGCTGGCGGGCGCCGGGAACGTTGTCCAAAATCCACTTGACCTTGGTGCCGGAAAAATAGGCGTCCAGCACCAGCCCGGTTTTGCGCTGGACCATTTCCGTCAAGCCTTGCGCTTTGAGCTGGTCGCACAACTCGGCTGTCCGCCGGTCCTGCCAGACAATGGCCGGGCAAATCGGTTCGCCCGATTCCCGGTCCCACACCACCGTGGTCTCGCGCTGATTGGTGATGCCAATGCCCGCGATGTCCCGCGCGTGGACCGATGCCCGCGCCAGGGCCTCGGCCACCACGCCGGCCTGCGTGGACCAAATTTCGTTCGCGTCGTGCTCCACCCAGCCGGGCTGCGGATAATATTGCTTGAACTCGCGCTGCGCGACGCCCTGAACCAAGCCGGCATGGTCAAATATAATGGCCCGCGAACTGGTCGTTCCCTGATCGATGGCTAAAATATATTTCGGCATGGAGCGTCAGCTTTTTGGCTGCCTGTGAGTTTGTGCATGGCCCTTGTTTATCTCCGAATCCAGATGCGGTCAAACCCTCAATCAAATTTGGCCGCCTGCAAATTCATCGCCACTTCGAGTCCGCCCTGCTCAAGGTTGCGGCACGTGACCGTCCCGCCGCATGATTCCACGCACGTCTTGACAATCGAAAGGCCCAAGCCCACTCCCCCCGTCGCGCGGTCGCGGGAGGTGTCGGCGCGATAAAATGGATCGAATATGCGGGGCAAATCGGCCGCCGAAACGCCGGGGCCGCAATCGGACATCGTGATAAAAACTGAGTCCCGTTCGCGCCGCGCCGCCACCGTAATCGGGCCCGCCTCTCCCGCGTAGCACACGGCGTTGCGCAACAAATTGGCCAGCGCGCGCGTCAATAATTCCGCGTCCGCGCTCACGGCAACATCGCCACGCACGTCAATTTGAATTTGAGCCCCCTCCTGCGCCTCCCGGCGGACGGCTTTGTCAACAGTTTCGCGGACGTTGACCGGACGCAACGCCGCGGGCGGCCCGGTCAGCGACGCCTTGGAAAAGGAAAGCAACTCGTTGACCAAGCCAGCGATGTGCGCCGCCTCTTCCTCCGCCCGCGCGACGTACTCTTTTTGTTGTTCCGACGCGCGCTGGTCGAGGATGCCGAGCGAGACGCGCATTTTCGCCAGGGGCGAGCACAATTCATGGGCGACATCCCCCAAAAACCGTTTCTGCCCGGCGACCAATCCGGCCAGGCGCCCGGCCATTTGATTGACGGCGCGGCCCAAATCTCCCAGTTCATCGCGGCGGGCTTCGTTCACGCGCGTTTCAAAACGGCCCTCTGCGATTTGCCGCGTGGCCTGGGTCATTTGCGCGATGGAGCGGTTGATGCCGCGCAGGAGCGGAAACCAGAGCAGCGCCGAGAGCGCCACCGCCGCCAGGCCCACGTTAATCCACGGCCCGGCATCAAAGAATAATCCGCCCGCCGCCAGCGTTTCCGAAACCATCACCAGGTTTAACGGCTCGCCATGCCGCGGCTCCATCCCTTCAAACCTCGGCCGGACGATCACCCAATAGCGCGAAGGGTCCTTGGTGTGGCTCATAAATTTGGGCCTGGGATCGGGCGGCGGGCCGGGCAGCGCGCCGTCGCGAGGCCCTTCCGGCGATCGGTCCATCCGCGGTTCGTGGTGATCCGGCGGCCCCGGCGGGCCGGCCAGGCGCTGGCAGATTTCGACCGGCATCGTGAGCGATTCCCCCGCAATCTGTTGGCCATGCCCATCGAACATCAGAAAATGCACCTTGTCATGGTAGCCGCTGTCAAAAGTATGCAGCGTCCCGTTCCATTGCGCCCGCGGCTCGTGGCTCAATTCATCCAAAATAATCGCGCTCAGCGCGTCAATCCGGTCGCTGGCATCGCGCGGCAAAAACCAATCCGGCCCGGTGCGAAATTGTGCCCGGTAGGGAATCAAGCAAAGCAGGCCGAGCAGGGCCATGTTCAGGAAGAACAACAACAGGATTTTGGCGTATAGCGGAAAGCGGCGCGGCACGATGTCACTCCATTTCAGGGTTAATGAGCATGTAGCCCACCGAGCGAAACGTCCGAATAAAACGCGGCTGCTTCGGATCGTCTCCCAATTTTTTCCGCAGCGACCAAATATGCACATCGACCGAGCGATCGAACACGTCGTAATTTCGTTCCGCCACCACCTCGACCAATTCTTCGCGCGATTTAACCCGGCCCCGCGCCCGCGCCAGGCAGGCCAGCAAATCGAACTCGAGCGCCGTCAAATCCAGCGGCTTGTCGCCCACCGCCGCCCGCCGCGTGGCCGGATTAAGCCGCAGGCGGCCGACCACGATTTCCGGCTCCGTTGCGCCGCCGCCTTTGGCTGGGCTGGGCGCCGCGCGGCGCGTGACCGCCCGAAGCCGGGCCAGCAATTCGCGCGTGGAAAATGTTTTGGGCAGGTAATCATCAGCACCGACTTCCAAGCCGGCGATTCGGTCCGATTCCTCTCCGCGCGCCGTCAGCATGAGGACGGGAACGCTGGACTTGGCGCGAAGATGTTTCAACACTTCAAAGCCATTCAAGCCGGGGAGCATTACGTCAAGGATAATGGCGCTCCAGGATTCATTCAAACTGCGTTCGAGGCCGTCAGGGCCGGTGTGGGCGGCGCTGACTTCGTAGCCGAGCGGCTCCAGGTATTCCCGAATCAACCGGCACAGCGCGCGATCATCGTCGATGATCAAGAGCCGCGTGCCGCCATCGGCCGCGCCGGGTTGATGTGGGTTTGGCGCCATGAGGCGAATCTTTCGTCAAATATACTCTCCGGCAAAGACCAAATCCGCCGCCTGCCAGTCTTCGATATAAGATTCGTGGTAGGCGCTCATGCCGCCCATGACGTTCGCGACGCGGCGCCAGCCCGCGCGGGCAAGGAGGCTGGCCGCGATCGAACTGCGGTAGCCGCCAGCGCAGATGACTGCCACCGATCGGTCGCGCGGCACTTCAGCCATGCGCCGGGGCAAAGCGGGCAGCGGGATGTGCCTGGCCCCCTCGATGTGGCCATTTTGCCATTCCCCGGCTGTCCGCACGTCGAGCACCAGCGGCGCATCGCCGCGGCTCAACCCAATCTGAAGATCATGCACGCTTAATTGCGAAAGTTGTTGCGCCTTCTGGAACTCCTCGGTTTCGAGCCAGCCGATCACATTGTCGAAACCGATGCGGGCCAGCGCCAGGCGCGCCTTGGCCGCCGCATCCGCCGAGCAGGCCGCCAGAGCAATGCGCGACTCGCCGGCCACGAAGAAGCCCGACCAAGTGGCAAACATCGCGCTGCCGAGGCCAATGTTGATGCTGCCTGGAAAATGGCCCGCGCCGAAAAGTGGGGCGGCGCGTGTGTCAATCACAACCACGCCGTCGCGCGCCAGGCCGCCTTCCTCCAGCACGCGCAACGGCGGCAGCTCGGACCACGGAGCCGCGCCGCGCAGATTGAGGCTGACGTCGAAGCCGAAGTAGGCGGGGCGTTCAGGCAAATTGGCCAGCATTTGCCGCCTGAACTCAGCGCGGTTGGCCAGTTGCGCCGCCCAATTGAATTGTTTTTCCTGCTCCACCGTCGTGAACGGCGCGCTGCCCAGCGCCCGCCCGCACAACGAACCCGCGCCATGGGCCGGATGCACTTTCACATCCGCGGGAAGCGAAAGTATTTTGCTGAAAAGCGAATCGTATAGCATATCCGCAAGCTGGCCCGGATCGGCATCGGCATCGCGCAAATCGGGCCGGCCCACGTCGCCCACGAAAAGCAAATCGCCAGTGAAGACCGCCACGGGGCAGCCCGCCTGGCGCGTGAGGAAACTCAAACTGTCCGGCGAATGACCGGGAGTTTCGAGAACTTCCACCTCCAGCGAGCCGATGCTGACCCGCTGGCCATCCCGCGCGGGCACATGATCGTAACTGGCCCGCGCCGCGTGCGACGTATAAACCTTGGCCCCGGTGCGGGCGGCGATTTCACAAAAGCCGCTGGCAAAGTCAGCGTGCGGATGCGTATTGAACACGGCGGCAATCTTCAGCCCGGCGCGCTCGGCATCGGCCAGATAATCATCCACGTCGCGCTTCGGGTCCACGACCGCCGCCGCGCCGTCCGCGCCGAACAAATAGGAAGCATGGGCGAGGCCTTCGACGAAGTAACGCTTCAGAAAAAACGAATCCGCGGGATTCATCATTTTGCGGTTGCTCCGGCCCGATGTGCGGTGGTTGCTGGCATAACTGTTGCCAACAACATAGAGCCGCCCGCCAGGAAATGCCGCAAAATTAACTCTTCCTTAACAATTTTCCGCGGCGGCCCGTTATTGGCCCGCACTCTCACTCGGCCTCCGCGTTGTCGTGGATTTGGAACTTTCGCGAGCTATGGTTTGCAATCTTAAGCTTGCCGCGGATGATGTTATCCGAAATGACAGCCCGCCGGACGCCGGCTCCCAAATCCACTTGCGGTTTATCCTTTTGAAATTCGCAGCCGCGCACCAGCACGTTGCCGCCCGTTGCTTGGATGGCCGCGCGGTTTTCGTTTTTGTGGTCCCAATCACAAAACGTGCAATCGGAAAAACCGACGGTGCCCGTGCCGCCAATTTTGGCGATCTGATTGCACGGCCCCCAGAACGCGCAATTCGAAAAACGAACGGCCCCCCGGTTCGCCGCGCCGACATCCACCATCGTAGGATCTGGCCCGTGAAACGCTGTAAATTCCCCGTTCGCAATCAGCAGGCCAAACGGCGCCGACTGATCCACCTGCACGGCCGTCCAACAGTCATCGGCGCCAATGCCGAGAAAATTCCCATTGCACTCGCCGCGCTCGGTGTGAATGAACTTATAACCGGCCCTGTAACCGAAACAAAAAGTGTTAAGCACATATTCCCAATCGCTCCGGCCAAAGGTAAACGCCTCGCCGTGAGCCATCTGCCATTTGTAAGCGACTGTGTTCGCGCCGCACCACCAGGGGTTGAAATGGATGTTTTCCAGGCGGCCAATATCATAAATGTTATCGACATAAATTCCGCGCCGCAAAGGCTGGCCTGAAACGTTGCGCAGCAAATGGCGTTCGCTCCCGCTGGCATCGATGCCATTGTAGGGGTTGAGCATTTCGACATCCAGCACCGCCGAATTCTTGCCGCCGGCCGCGATCGCGTAAGGATAGGCCTTCGGCTCCTGCGAAGGTTTTTGCAGCGGATAGTATAGCACCACCCCGCTCAGCGTGCTGTTGTCACGCAGCCTGATAAAAGGCTGGCCGCTTTCGTATCCTTCATTTTCGGTAATCAGAAAAGTCGTGCCATCATCGCCAGGCTTGTCCCGTTGCGCATCGCGCAATCCGAGATGGGACGGAACGGAGCGCCACATCCCTTGCAGGGCCACGGCACGTGGAACATTGAGGTGGCCGGCAAAAAAATACGTTCCGCGCCCGGCCATGACCGTTCCCCCGCCCGCCTGGCCCGCTGCGTCGAGGGCTTTTTGAAAAGCCGCCGTGTCGTCAGTCACGCCGTCGCCTTTGGCGCCAAAATCGCGAACGGAATAGACATCGTTCGACTGCGAAAACGCGCTCGCAGCGCAGAGAAAGAAAATGGCCAGCCGGCAGAGAGGTTGTAACTTGAGCATGTCGCCGCATGTTGGACAACCCCCGCGGGCGTGTCAATGCCAGCCAACCCTATTCAAAGCGTTTCGAGCAAACAGCCACCGCACGCGGAACCGCCAGAAGCCCCCGGGGACGCAAAAGAAAACATTTTACACAAAGCCAGCAGAGTCAACGAAGAATTCTGTCAAAGCGATGGACGAGTGGCAGGGCCGCGCCCCCTTCGGCCGCGAGGGAAATATGTTTGTCATCCGCTTCGTCCGGATGGAAAGTCACCAGGGCATAAATCCCCAAAAAAGCCGAACGGTGAACTTTTTTTTGAAACTTTTCCTTTCCAGAGGTGTCAAAGGAGATTAGTCCAGTTGGCAACAGGCATGCATGACCAAAGAAAATGAGTGCGCGGAGGTGTTCTCATGCAAATGAGCGACCCTTTAAAGAGCAACGGCACGCGGCCCGGCGGGCAGGCGCGCCTCGTGGTGTCGCCAGAAGCGGCCGGAGCGCTGCCGGTGGAGTTTATCAAGCGCCACCGCGTGCTGCCCATCAGAATTGGCGGCGGCGCCATCGTCATCGCCACCGCCGAGCCGGGCCATCAACGGATTATTGACGACATCCGCCTCCTGACCGGCCTGGAAGTGGAGGAACAGGCGGTCGAGGCGAACGAATTGCTGGAACGCATCGCCGAATCCTGCCAAGTCACCGTTGAGCAAGTAATTGAAAACCTCACCCCATCCGCGCCCGGCGGCAACGGCGAGAAAAGCGCCCACGACATCGAGGTCATGGCCAACGAGCCGACGGTCGTCAACCTTGTCAACGTCATTATTTCCACGGCCTTGCGCGAACGGGCCAGCGACATCCACCTGGTGCCCTTTGAAGACACCCTGCAAGTGCGCTATCGCATTGACGGATTGTTGCAGGAAAAGCCGCCGCCTCCCCGCCAGCTTCACGCCGCCCTCGTTTCGCGCATCAAAATCATGGCGGATATGAACATCGCGGAGCGCTTCATGCCGCAGGACGGCCATATTCAGATTCATCATCGCGGCGCGCGCGTCGATATCCGCGTCGGCACCATGCCCACCATTTACGGAGAAAGCATGGTGTTGCGCTTGCTGGAGAAAAATGCCAAGCCGCTTTCGACCCAGGAATTGGGCTTGGACGAAACGCGCGCGCGCCTGCTGGAGCGGCTGGTGGAAAAACCGCATGGCCTTTTCCTGACAACCGGCCCCACCGGCAGCGGCAAGACGACCACCCTTTATTCCATTCTACAGGGCATTTATTCTCCGGAGAAGAAAATCCTGACCATCGAAGACCCCGTCGAATACGAATTGGCCGGCGTGGCGCAAATTCCCGTGCGCCCCAGCCGCAATTTCACGTTCGCCAACGGCCTCCGCGCCATCCTCCGCCAAGACCCCAACGTGGTCATGGTCGGAGAAATCCGCGATGCGGAGACCGCCGAAATCGCCATTCGCGCCGCCCTGACCGGCCACCAGGTCTTCAGCACCCTGCACACCAACGACTCCACCGGGGCCGTCACACGCCTGCTGGATATGGGCATCGAGGCGTTCCTGCTCTCCTCCTCGCTGGAAGGCGTGCTGGCGCAGCGGCTGGTGCGCAGGTTGTGCCCGCATTGCCGGGCCGAAGTAGAGATCGCGCCCGCCTTGCGCGAAAAAATC
The DNA here is from genome assembly GCA_036501625.1 of Verrucomicrobiia bacterium. GTDB lineage: Bacteria > Verrucomicrobiota > Verrucomicrobiia > Limisphaerales > Palsa-1400 > Palsa-1400. The sequence continues at coordinate 298,130 of DASXZY010000088.1, read as the reverse complement.
GAATCCATGAGCGGCGAGAAACTGGGGGGGCGTTATTATGACGGCGCGGGATGCGAAGAATGCCGGGACACCGGCTACCGCGGGCGCGTCGGGATTTTTGAACTGCTGGCGCTCACCCCGGAATTGCAGGAACTGATCCTGCATAAAAGCTCCAACGCCGTCCTTAAATCGACCGCGCGCAAAACCATGATTACCATGCACCAGGACGCCCTGCGCAAAGCGGCGGCGGGCGTGACCACTTTGGAGGAAATCGTGCGCGTGTCCTCGGGAGACGCCTGGGAATGAACTCTTTCCGTTACCAGGCCGTCGGATCGGGCGGCGCGGCCGTCCAAGGCGTCATCGAGGCGTCAGATCGCCGCGCGGCCCTGCACCTTCTCGGCAGCCAGGGACTTTTTCCGTCCAATCTCGAATTGTGCGACGCCGCCTTCAAACCGGCCCCAATAACCCAAACAGCCGCCGCGCCTGCCGCCGCCGCCAAGTGGGAATTCCGGCTCGGCAGCGGCGTCAAGAAAAAGGAAGTCACGGCCCTGACCCGCCAAATGAGCGCGCTCTTGAACGCGGGCATTCCCATTCTTCAATCATTGGGGAACCTGGGTGAAGAGGAGGCCAACCTGGCCTTGCGCAAGGTATTGATGGGCATCGCCGAAGCCGTGCGAAAGGGCTCGTCCCTGTCCGCCGCGATGGCGGAGCATCCCGCGCTTTTTGGAAATCTTTACGTAAGCATGGTTCGTGTTGGCGAGGAAGCCGGGGCGCTGCCCAAAGTCATGAATGACCTGGCCGCGCTGCTCGAACACGAGGATGAATTGCGCGGCGAAGTGGCCTCGGCCGTGGCCTACCCCGTTTTCGTCCTTTGTTTTGGCTTTGTTACGGTGGCCGTGCTGTTGACGGTGGTGATGCCCAAATTGTTCAGCATGTTGACGGAAATGTCCCAATCCCTGCCGTTGCCGACCATCATTTTGCTCAGGGCCAGCGCCTTCGTTCAGGCTTACTGGATTGCGCTGCTCATCGGGCTTATCGCGGCCGCCCTGGGTCTGCGGTGGTATTTGCGAACGCCGCGGGGAAGGGAAAATTGGGATGATTTCAAGCTCAAGCTGCCGGTGCTGGGCGGAGTGTACCGGGGCGCCGCCTTGAGCCGGTTCGCGCGCACGCTCGGCACGCTGGCCCGGAGCGGCGTTTCCCTGCTGCCGTCACTGAAAATCGTCGAAAATACCATCGGCAACCTGACGCTGGCCAAAATGATCGCGCAAGTGGCCGAAGAAACACGCGGCGGCAATTCCCTGGCCGCTCCGCTGCGCAAGCTGGGTGTTTTCTCCAAATCGGTCGTGCAAATGATCAGCGTAGGCGAGGAATCGGGCATGCTGGCCGATATGCTGCTGAAAGTGGCGGATATTGAGGAACGCGCCATGCGCGCGCGCACGAAAACGATGATTTCCCTGCTGGCCCCGGCCTTGATCCTGGTCGTCGGCGCGATGGTCGGCTTCATGGTCATTGCCATTTTGCTGCCCATCTTCAGCATGAGCCAGGCCTTGCAAAGATAATTTATGAAACGAGACACGTTCCAAAAAAGACAGGGTGGCTTCACCCTCGTGGAAATCATGGTGGTGGTCATCGTGATCAGCATTTTGGCCGCGACCATTATTCCCAAATTCATGGGCACAACCCACGAAGCGAGAATCGCCACTGCCAAATCCAACATCGCCGAACTGGATGCCGCCCTGGAAAGATACAACGTCCAAATGGACGCCTATCCTTCCACCGAAGAGGGCCTCAAGGCTCTGGTGGAAAAACCGGCCGATGACAACGGCAAGTGGCGGGGGCCTTATGTCAAGATGCTCCGGCCCGACCCGTGGGGGCATCCCTATCAATACAAATATCCCGGCGCCCACCACACCACCGGCCCGGATTTATGGGCCGCCGATCCGGACAAGACCGAAGGCAGCGAGAGCGCGGAAATTGGGAACTGGTAATATGCGCGGCCAGCCGAACAACAATGGAGCCGGCGCAGGCTTCACATTAGTGGAGATGATGGTAGTCATCATCATCGTGAGCATTATGAGCGCGGCCGTCGTGGCCGAAATGCACGGCACGCTCCAGGAGGCGCTCTTGCGCACGGCCAGCCGGGAATTGTCCATCGCCTTCAATGCCGCCAGCAGCCGCGCCATTTCTGTCAACATGCCGCACCGCATTGATATTGACACTCTCCGCCACCGTTATTCGGTCGAGCGCGGCCAGCGGGGCAGCGAGGATTTTTACCCGGTGCGCGATGTTCCCCTGGCTTCGGGCACGATTGATCCCCGCATCTCCATCCGAGTCCTGGCTCCCGGTCTCAACGCCCCGGACGATGCCGGGGATGAATCGGCCGAAAGCGCGGGCGATCAAAACATCCTGCCGCTCATGCCAGGACAGGAAGGCGTCACCTTTTATCCCGACGGCACCGCCGACTCCCGCCAGATTGAATTGACAGACCGCGATGGATTTCGCCTGGCCTTGCGCGTCAACCCCATTACCTCGCGCGTGCAAATCACAACCTTGCCACACTCATGAGCGCGCGGCCCGCCAATGGCGGTTTTACCTTAGTCGAAGTTATGTGCGCCATCATGGTCATGGGCGTCGCGCTAGTGGCGCTGACGCGCGGATTGACCACGGCTCTCGCTTCGAGCAAGGAATCCGAAGTCGAAACGACGGTCGTGGCGCTGGCCGCCGGCCAGATTGAAACGCTGCGCGCCGGCGGCGTCATCACCGATGACACTACGGACGGCGATTTCGGGGACACTTTCCCCAAATACAAATGGGAGCAAACTATCTCGGCGGGCGAAGTGGACGGCCTGCATCAAGTCGATGTGAGCGTCAAGGATGCCAAATCGGGAGCGACCCTTTACCAACTGACAACGCTGCTGTTTGATTCGGATTATCCCAGCTCCAGCGCCGAGGATGCCAAAGATAAGCAGCGCGACCAGGACAAGGCTAAAAAAAGAAACAGGAGAGGCCAATGACCGCCCGCGGTTTCACGCTCATCGAAATGATGATCAGCGCCGCCGTGGCCTCCATTATTTTGGTAGCCTCCTATCTTTGCCTGAGCGCCGGCGTGGCCAGTCAAAAATTGATTGAGCCGCGCACAGAGGCCCTGCAAAGCGCTCGCGTCGCGCTGGCCATGATGTCCGCCGACCTGCGCTCGGCCTGTTCGCTCTCGACGGATTTCGATTTCGTCGGCGAACAGCGCGCCATCGGGGACATGGAGGCCGACAACCTCGACTTCGCCACTCATTACTACATGCCGGCCCGGCCCTCCGAAGGCGATTATTGCCAGGTCAGTTATTATGTGGACAAGAGCCGCGGCAGCGATCACTTCAGCCTTTGGCGCAGGCGCAATCCGCACATCGCCCCGGACCCGCTTTCGGGCGGCAGCAAGGAGGAGATCGTGCCGGGATTGCGCGGGCTGACGCTCGAATATTACGACGGGCTGGATTGGTACGACACCTGGGGTGACGCCAGCGTCAAGAAAAAGGTCAAATACACGGCCGTCGAGGCCCCGAACCTCTCTGGCTTTCCCGAAGCGGTGCGCATCACTCTGCTCGTCGATATCGACCCGTCAAAAACCAACAGCATCCCCGAACCGCCAATGGCGTTTCAAACCGTCGTGCGCCTGGAGCTGGCCGATGCGAACGGGCCTGCGGGTTCAGACGCATCCTCTTCTGGCAATGACAACAGCGGCCAGCCCGGCCAAACTTCCGGCGGCCCATGAACCGAATGAAAACCCGCGGCTCCATTCTGGTTGGCGTTCTTTGGTGCATGGTTCTGCTGTCGCTGCTGGTCATTGGCGTGCTGCACACGGCGCGGATGGACCTCATCGTCGGCAAGAATTATGGCGACCGCGTGCAGGCGCATTATCTGGCCCTGGCGGGCGTCGAACGGGCCAAGGCGCTCCTTTACCAGGATGTCGTGACGCGCGAGCACACTTCCAAGAACCATACCGGAACCTATTACGATGACGCCAAGAATTTCAAGGATGTGGCGTTGGGCCGCGGCAAAATGCGCGTCTTCCACCGCGCCTCGCAGGATGACGGCGGCGCCATCGTGTACGGCATCAGCGATGAGGAAAGCCGGCTTGACTTGAACACCGTTTCCGCCAACCAACTGACCAATCTCTCCGGCATGACCCCGGACATTCTAAGCGCCATCATCGCGTGGCGCACAGCCGCGACGCAAAATCCATCTGCCGGCCAGGACAACAACAATACGGCTTCCGGCGGCGCGGCTTCCGATTATTACATGTCTCTCCGCCCGCCCTACATGGCGCGCAATGGCCCTTATCAAACCGTGCGCGAATTGCTCATGGTGCGCGGCGTCACGACGGACTTGCTTCTGGGCAACGATAACAATCAAAATGGATTCCTGGACGAAAACGATGAGCCGGCCAGCCAATTGCCTCCCGATGCCAAGCCGCCCCAGCGCCCCAACCCCGGATGGGAACCTTTGCTCACCGTGACCGACCGGGACAAAAGCGTCGATGCCTCCGGCAAGGACCGCCTCAACCCCCAAACGGCCGATTACGGCGCGCTCTCGGCGATTGCTGGCGTCACCCCGGAAATCGCCCGCGCGATTATGTCCTATCGCAACCAGCATCAATTGCAAAACCTGGATGACCTCATGAACGTCACCCAGAGCCAGGGCGCCACGAACAACGCCAATGGAGTCAACAATAACAACAACTCCGGCGCGACCGTTATCAGCCAGGATTTGTTCGAGCAAATCGCCGACAATTTCACGTTTGCCAACGGTCAGCAATCGGACGGCCTGGTCAACATCAACACGGCCGGCCTCGACGTGCTGGCTTCCCTGCCCGGCTTGGACCGCACTCTGGCGCAGGCCATCATCAATTATCGCAAGTCCAGCGGCTATTTCGACAACGTGGCCGGCATTCTGAAAGTGGACCGGATCACGCGCGACATTTTCAAGCAATTGTCCCCGCTCATCACGGCCCGCTCGGAAACGTTCCGCATTATTTGCGAGGGAAAAATCAATTCCACCGGCACGCGCCAGCGCGTCGAGGAGATCGTCCACATCGGCGGCAAAGACATCGAAACGCTTTCTTACAGGGAAGACTTATGACCCGGCTTGAATCAAAAAATTCCGCCAGCCTATTCGCCGAAATCGGCCAGGGCCTCTTCCAGGCCGTCCTCGGCAGCGACGCCTTTTCCTTTCCGTTGGAGCGCGAAGAAAATGGCCGTTTGACGGACTTGTGCCGCCAGCGGCTGGTCGCGAGCCTGCGCGGGTTTCTCAGCCAGAAAAGCCGGGCGCCGGGACGCGACGCCGTCTGCGCCATCGGCGCGCGCGGAGTGTCGCTGCGCCACCTGACCCTGCCCGCCGCATCGGAGGATGAATTTAAGCGCGTCCTGCGGCTGCAAATTGAAAGCGAGTTTCCCATTTCGCCGGACCAACTGGCCTGGGGCATCCGCCGCATTGGCCCGCCCAAAACGCCATCCGCCGGCGGCGCGCCCCGCCAGGAAGTGCTGGTCGTGGCCGTCAAGAAGGAAGTCCTTGAGGAATACGCCGGAGTGTTCGCCGAGTGCGGCATCACTTCATCCTCTTTCACGCTGGCGGCGCTGGCGCGGGCGGAGATTTATCCGCCGCCCTCCGGCTCCGGCGCGGTGCTCGACATCGGGCGCGTCTGCTCGGAATTGGCCATTTTTGAAGACGGCGCCCCTGCCTCGATTCGCGTCCTGGCCTGGGGCGGCGAGAACATCACCCAGGCCATCCAGCAGCAACTAAGCGTCAGCCGCGACGAAGCCGAAAAATTGAAGCGTTCCCCGGATGCGCCTGGGCCTCTGCTCAAAGCCGCGACGGAATCCGCCCTCCTGCCGCTGGCGAAAATGCTCCAATCCTCGGCCGCCGGCGCACAGCTTTATTTGACGGGCAAGAGCGCGCTCGATCCGCAATTGGCCCCGCTGCTGTCAGGGCTTCTGGGCGGCGCCATCGCCTGCCGAAGCCTGGAACAAGCATCCGCCGCCGGCCCTTCGGCCGCGCTGGCCGGCTTGATGAAACCGGCTTCTTTTCCGTTGCTCCTTCAATCGGGCGCGGAGCAAAAACCGCCCAAACCAGCGCGGCCCGCCGTTTGGAAATGGGCCGCCGCAGCAGCGTTGCTGGCCTTGGCGGCCATTGCGTTTCCTTACGCGCAGGCCATGGTCATGAAGCCGTTCCTGGAAAAAAGGCTGGCCGCGCTGGAATCGGATCGCGGGCGGCTGGCCATGATTGACGAAGAAGTGGATTTTCTCCAATTTCTCAAACAGAACCAGCCGCCGTATTTGGACACGATTTATCTGCTGGCCCGCTCGGCCCCGGATGGCACGCAAGTGGAAAATTTCCAGATGGGCCGGCATTCGGATATTTCGCTCCGGCTCAAGTTTGGCAATACGCAGCAAGTCGGCGATTTCCGCTCCAAGCTCATTGATTCGGGCTGGTTCGCCAATGTGATTGTTGAGGAGCAGGCGCCCTCGCCCGACCGCCGCATTGCCGTGCGCATGACCGCGACGCTAAAGCCGGCCGAAGCCCGCAAACCCATTCCGCCGGAGCTGCCCGGGCAAAAACGCGACCGGTCCGGCCCCAGTCCCTGGTCCAATTTCGGCCAACCGCCGCCGCAAATGATGCCCAGTCCGCCGCCCGCGGCCGCGCCGTCTGCCGCTCCCGCGCCGGCGCCTCCGCCGAACATGCCGGATAACGGGCTGCCGCGCATCCGCCGCCGCGGGCCGCCGCGCGCCATCATCAATCCATGAACCGCCAGCTTGCAACCAAGGAAAAGCGCACCATCCGCGTCGCGGCAGTTTGCGTGGCCATTTATCTGGTTCTCTTTTACGGGCCAGCCGTGCTCGGTTATTTCACCGGCAAGCGCGATGCCTACGACAAGCTGATGCAACAAGCGCGGGACTTGCGCGCCGTCATCAAGCCTTACGAAGAAAAAACCGAGACCGCCACCAACCTCATGGACCGCTTCCGCCTGGACCCGGCCAAACTCAAGCGTTTGACAGTCATGGCCGAGGCCAGCGACGCCATCCAAAAGGCCGCCATGTCCGAAGGCGTGGGCGTCGGGCCGATTCGCGAAACGCCGGGCCGCGCCTCGGCCAAGGAAGCCGGTTCCATGCAATTTGATGGCACGGGCCAGATTCCCTCGGTCATGGCCTTCCTGCATCACCTAGAATGCGTCGGCTTCCCCGTTGTTATTGACTCCGCGCAGTTCACGCCGATGGGCAACATGCTCAAGGTCAGCCTGACCATCGTCGTCCTTGATTTTGACGGCTGGAAACCGAAGGAGGAAGGTTCCCATGTTTGACAAATACGAGCGCCCGGCCAGAATCGCCTGCCTGCTCCTGGCCGCGTTGCTGGCCTGGGAATTGGCCAGCGCCGTTCTCGGCGGCGACCCTCTCAAGAATCTGAAAATCCCGGGCCTGCCCGCGCTGCCGGGCGACACAAACGCGCCTCCCAAGAGCGATGAGAAAGGAACCAACGCCGCCGCCGCCACGACCAACGCCCTCGTTGGAACAAATTCCGCTACTGGCACGAATTTGGCGAATGGAACGAACATCGCGCGAGCCACCAACGCGGTCAAAGGCACAAATTTGGTTCACGCCACGAACACCCTTCACGCCACGAACACCCTTCACGGAACCAACATCGTGAAAGGAACCAACGCTGGCGCCGGCACGAATCTCACCACCAACGCAACCAACAATCCCGCGCCTGGCGGCACAAATGCCGCGGCCTCCGCCAGCCCGCCCAAGCCCGGCCCCGGCCGCAGGGCGCGCCCGCCCGGCACGATGGGAATGGGCATGATGGGCGGCATGGGCGGAATGCCAGGCGGTCCCGGCATCGCAAAAATCCCGCTCCCCACCAATGTGCAGGCCCGCGTGGACAGTGTTATTGACAGCGAAATCTTCGGGCCAGTGCCCCGTCCAATGCCGATGGCCTTGCTCGGCATTGCCGACCAGGAGGCCTTCATCCAGGCGACCAACGGCCAGAGCGGCCCGGTCAAAGTCGGGGCTGAACTCGGCGGCATCAAATTGTTGCGCATCGGCATGAACCGCGTGCTCATTGAGACGCACGGCGAGAAGCAGGAACTGACTATATTTGACGGCATCGGCGGCGAGAGCCTCATGCCCAAAACACCTGACGCTCCGTCCACCAATGCGTCTTCGACAAATTCGCCATCCACCAACGCGCCCGCGGACGGCAAAAAGCCTTCCCGCAAGCGCGCCGGGACCAACCAAGTCATTTCGCCCGAAACAAAGGAGAACCCATAATGCAATCCTCAAAACATCTGTCCTGGCTTGGCCTTGCGGCCATCCTGCTTTGGCTCGCGGTGTCGGTTGAGCGCGGCCAGGATGCCGCCCCCGCTCCCGCCGCGCCCGCGCCCGCGCCGGCCGCCACCAATTCAACCGCGACGAACGCCGCCGCCACCAACGCCTCAACCAATGCCCCCGCCGGCGCCACCAACGTGGTTGAAGCCAAAAAGTTGCCCGCGGATTTGATCGAGGTGAGCTTCCAAAACATGCAGATCGATCAGCTCCTCAATTGGCTCTCGGAGAACACCGGCAAAAGCGTTGTCAAACATCCCCAGGTGCATTGCCAGGTCACCATCGTCTCCACAAAGAAAGTCACCCGGCGCGATGCCGTGACCATGGTTTACCGCGCGCTGGGCATGGAAGGTTTCACGGCCATCGAATCCGCCGATTCCATTCTTATCGTCCCCGCCGATCAGGAATCGAAAATGAACCTCAGCCCGGAAATGGCCGGCGCCACCAACGCCGTCCCCGGCGGCCGCGAACGCTGGGTCAAAGTCTTCACCCTCCAGCACCTGCCCGCCGCCGACGTGACCGAAAAAGTCAAAACCGTCCTCTCCAAGGACGCCGTGGTCGTGACCGATGACCGCGCCAACTTGCTGATCGTGACGGATTACAACGACAACCTCGTCGCCGCCGACGGGCTGATCAAAGCCCTCGACGTGGACAAGCACGACGACGTCATCGTCCGAGCCATCAGCCTCAAGAATGTCAGCGCGCAGGACCTGGCCAAGCAGATGGAGCCGCTCTACCAGAAGCTGACCGGCAAGCAATCCAAGGAACTGATCGAGGTCTCCGCCAGCCAGACTGGCAACACGCTGATGGTGCTTTCCAGCGCGGACAACTATAAGGAAATTGAAAAATTTGCCAGGTCGCTTGACACGGCCGACGCCCAGGAAAAGGTCATGCGAACCTTCGAATTGAAAAACGCCGACGCTCAGGACGTGGCCAAGCAATTGCAGGATTTGGGCAAAGACCAGGACAACAGCGAAGGCCCCTACCGCTTCTTCTATTTCGGCGGCAATCCGAACGAGAACAACACCAAAAAAGTCAGCATCGTGGCCGACCGCCGCCGCAATTCCATCGTCGTGCAGGCTCCGGCTGCGTCCATGGAAACCATCTCCAACACCATCGCCGAGCTGGACGCGCCCATCACCGACAACAATCTCGCGCCTAGAATTGTCCCCTTGGAAAACGTCAGCGCGGGCGACATCGAAGACGTGCTCAACGAGCTTTTCCTCAAGAAAACCCCGCAACGCTATTATTTTGACTATTACGACGAGCAGCAACCGCAGGCCGACCGCGACGTCGGGCGTCTTTATGGCAAGGTGCGCATCACCAGCGAGGCCGCCGCCAACGCCCTTATCATCACCGCCAATTCCCAGGAAAATCTCGACGCCGTCATCGCCGTAGTCAAAGAATTGGACAAGCCCTCGGCCGCGGGCGACACCACCTACCACGTCCGCCTGAATTTTGCCGACGCCCAGAAAGTCGCCAATCGAATCAACATCCTCTTTGCCAAGAACGGCTCCCAGGCCCTGCGCCCGGTCAATCAGCCCAACCCGAACGGCCAAAACCAGCAGCCGCAGCCACAGCCGCAAAACGCGCAGGGCACTCCGCCGGCTGATGACTTTTCGCTGGAACAGGTGGTCAAGGAAGACCCGTATTATTCGTGGCTGGGCGGCGCGCCGGATGCCAGCGGTCGCAACAACGGCCAGGACCGCACCACGGAGCGGCCGGTCAGCGATTTGGTCGGGCGCGTGCGCATCGTGCCGGACGAGGCCAGCAGTTCGGTCCTGGTCACCGCCAACGTCCATCTTTTCACGCAAGTCAACAAAATGATCGAGGACATGGACGTTCCGCCCGCGCAGGTGCTGGTGGATGCGCGGCTGGTGCAGGTTTCCGCCGATTATCTGAGCCAGATTGGCGTGCGCTATTCGCCCAACGGCAGCCAGGTCTTCACCGGCAACGATCTGCAAAATTCCCTCATGCCCAGCCTTGGCGGCACTTACCAGCAAGGGGTGGGCGGCACATCCAGAGTCAACAATCCCGGCAACCCCACCTCCGCCGTGGGCAACACCACCCTTCCCTTCAACATTGCCCAGTCCCTGTCCAGCCTGCGCACCGGGGTGCTCGACGGAAATATCAGCATGGATTTCCTCATCCAGTTTCTTCAGGAAAAAACGGACGCCACCGTCATTTCCGAGCCGCAATTGACCATCGCGGACAACGACCTGGGCAAACTTTTTGTCGGCCAGGCCATCCCCATTGAGACCGGCAACGTCAGCCCTTCCATTGGCGGCAGTTCGCAAACCTTCACTTACCGCAACGTCGGTGTCATCGTCGAGGTCGAGCCTCACATCAACGACAATGGCGACGTGCAATTGCGCGTCCGCGCCGAGTCCTCAACGGTGGACCCGACCGAAATCAATTCCCAGACTGTCATCAATTCCGCCCAATTCCGCACCCAACTGACGGCCAAGGCCGGCGAGACACTCGTGCTGGGCGGAATCATCCAAAAGCAAATGAACACGACTGTTTACAAGACTCCCATTTTGGGCAGCATTCCGGGGCTTAAATATCTTTTCAGCAAGACCGACAAATCGATCAAGCGCAGCGAACTGCTCGTGTTCCTCCGCCCCAAAGTCGTGCGCACGCCGGAACAGGCCCGCCAATTGCTCATCGACACCCGGAAATCGATGCCGCTCATTCAGGAGTGGGAGCGCAAGGACGCCCAGGACAATCTCAAGGGCACACCCCATTGAAGCTCTTGCTTTCTGGGGGCGTCCAAGGGTAAGTGTAGCGATTATGCCAAAACACACCCGGTTCCTTTTTTCGTTCGCGGCCTTGCTGGCCTGCTCCTGCGGCGCGGCCCCGCGCGGTTTGCCGGCCGATGCCATCACGCACTTGAATATTCCTTATGCCGCCGGGGCCGCGGAGCGCCAGAACCTTGATCTTTATCTGCCGGCGCACGGAACCAATCTGCCCCTGATCGTTTGGATTCACGGCGGCGGCTGGACGGAAGGCAGCAAGGAAAATCCGCCGGGCCTCAAATTCCTCGATCACGGATTCGCCCTGGCCAGCCTCAATTACCGCCTCAGCCAGGATGCCGTTTTTCCCGCGCAATTGATTGACTGCAAATCCGCCATCCGCTGGCTGCGCGCGCACGCAACGGAGAATGGGATCAATCCCGATCGCATCGGCGTGTGGGGAGCTTCCGCCGGCGGCCATCTGGTCGCGTTGCTGGGCACAACCGGCGATGCCAAAGAATTCGACCAGGGCGAAAATCTGAATGTCTCCAGCAAGGTGCGATGCGTCTGCGATTGGTTCGGCCCGACGGATTTGATTAAAATCACCAAGGAACCCGGCGACTCGCCCATCACCCGGCTGATCGGCGGCCCGGTCGCCGAGAATCATGACAAAGCCGAGCGCGCCAATCCCATCCACTACATCGCGAAGGGAGACCCGCCCTTTTTAATTATGCACGGCGACAAAGACCCGCTGGTGCCGCTGGAGCAAAGCCAGTTGCTGGCGGACGCGCTGGAAAAAGCCGGCGTGCCCGTGATCTTCAACGTCATCCCCAACGGCGGACACGGCGGCCCCGGTTTCACCACGCCTGAGGAGCGCGACATGTTGTACGAGTTCTTTGTGAAAACGCTGAAAGACACCCCCATTCCGCGGGAATAGATTTCCCATTTCGTCATGGGCACAGCCCACATGCGGCCGCGTTTGCGGATTCTGCTTGGAAGCCAGATCGCGCTCGGGCCGGGAAAAGTGGACTTGCTGGAGGCGATCAACCAAAGCGGCTCGATCACTTCGGCCGCCAAAACCATGAACATGTCCTACATGCGCGCTTGGACGCTCATCCGCGTGATGAACCGCTGTTTCAAAAAGCCGCTCGTCTCAGCCCGGCACGGCGGCATGCACGGCGGCGGCGGCGCGAAATTGACCGCCACCGGCCGCGCGGCAGTGGCCTTGTACCGCAAAATGGAAGCAGAATGCCATCAGGCCGCGGCCCCCGCGTGGAAGGAAATCCAAAAGCTGCTGTCAAACACATCCCCTAATTGATGAAAATCGCCTCGTTGGCCTGCAAGAGGACGTGCGCGTACTTGACCCATGCCCCGATTGGCCGAATCTGCCTCGGCCCCAGGCTGGCCATGCTCATGGCGCGCGCGCCTTTTTTGCGGCCGGGGCCGGGATTCTTGCGCTCGTTCCGCTGCTCCATCGCCTCCTCGCGGCTGGTGTCGGTGATCAAATCCGGCACGGGGGAATCGTCAATATAATCCGCCCCCAGCTTCATCTCCACGCTGGTCGGTTCGCGCTGGTAAAGGCGCTCATAAAGAAAACGAATCCTCGCGTCATCGCCCGCGAGCGCCTGAAACTGCTGGCCATTGACAAGGCGGCGCGCCAATTCGACCACCAGCGGATTATTCATCATGAACAGGGCTTGTTGCGGCACGATTGTATCGTAACGTTTTCCGGTGGTAATGTCCGGGTTGGCAAAATCAAATTGCCCGTAAACTTCCGGCAAATTGCGCCGGTCCACCATCCCGTAAATCGTGCGGCGGTGCGAAAATCCGCCCTCGCCCAGGTCCAATTGCACGGGCGGGCCGCCCATCGTCGTCAAATCAAGTTGCCCGCCCAGCGCCAGCACCGAGTCCCGTATCTCCTCGAAATCCAGCCGCCGGATATTGGCGCGCCACAGCAAATGATTTTGCGGATCGGCCTGGGCATAGCGCGGATTGTTGGCGCTGCTTTGCTGGTAGGCGCTGGAAAGCATGATTTCCCGGTGCAGCCTTTTGATGGACCAGCCGCCCTGCATGAAATGGAGGGCCAGATAATCCAGCAATTCGGGATGCGTCGGCGGCTCGGATTGATTGCCCAGATCATCCGGCGTATTCACGAAGCCCTGCCCAAAATGGTGCAGCCAAACGCGGTTGACCAGCACCCGCGGCGTCAATGGATTGCCCGGATTGACGATCGAATAAGCCAGTTCCAGCCGCCCGCTGCCCGAATGGAACGGCGCGCGATTGCGCCCGGATAGAATCTCCAAAAAGCGCCGCGGAGCGATGTCGCCCTGATTGTCGGCCTCGCCGCGCAGGAAGACCGGAGAATCATGCGGCTTGGTGCTGTCGTAAAGGGCCTGCGCGCACGGCGGCGAGCCGGGATCGTACATTTCCAGCCGCGCGATCTGGCGGCGGATTTGATTTTCATCCCGTTGCAGTTCCTTGTTCTTGGGATTGTTCTTGCGCGGGCCTTTCATTTCCGCCCGGTCGCTGGAGAGGGTCGCCTGCAGGTCGTTGATCTTCTTGACGTATTCGCGGTAGGCGTCGGTCGTTTTGACCGGCTGCAGGACCGGCTCCTGGTTCGGCTCCACGCAACTGTCAAATATCCCGCGCAGCGAATAATAATCCTTTTGCGGAATCGGGTCGAATTTGTGGTCGTGGCAGCGCGCGCACGTGACTGTCAATCCAAGAAATCCTTTGCACACGACATCGATGCGATCGTTGATGATGTCGTTTTTGTTGCCGTTGAATCGCGGCCCCAAGGTCAGGAAGCCCAGCGCGGCCAGATCGCTCGAATCGCGGTCTTGCGGCATTCGGTCCGCCGCCAATTGCTCCATCACGAAGCGGTTGTAAGGCTCGTCTTGATTAAACGCGCGCACCACGTAATCGCGATAGGTCCAGGCATAGGGATAAAGAGGCTCGTCCTGGTTTTGTTTGATGTCTCCTTTAGTGTCGGCGTATCGGGCGGTATCGAGCCAGATTCGGCCCCAGCGCTCGCCGTATTGCGGCGAAGCCAGCAGGCGGTCCACGACTTTTTGATAAGCATCGGCCGAGCGGTCATCGAGGAAAGCCTGGACTTCCTCCGGCGTCGGCGGCAGGCCTGTCAAATCATAGGTGGCGCGGCGAATGAGCGTGCGCCGGTCCGCCGGCGGATTAGGCTTCATGTCGTGCTGCTCCAGCTTGGCCAGGATGAAGGCATCGACGGGATTGGCCACCCAATTGGTATCTTGAACTTCCGGCACAGCCACGCGCTTGATGGATTGAAAGGCCCAATGCTGGCGGCGTTCCCTGCTCCAAATCGCCCCGGCCATGCCTTTGGCAGCGGATCTCGGGTCGGGCGCGCCCATTCTCACCCACGCGGTCAAATCCGCAACTTGCGCGTCCGAAAGTTTCGCGCCCTTGGGCGGCATTTGCAAATCCGGGTCCTGGTAACGCACGGCTTTGATGAGCAGGCTTTTGTCGGGACTGCCCGGCACAATGGCCGGGCCAGTGTCGCCGCCGTGAAGCAGGCTGTCGTGGAACTCCACGGAAAGGCCGCCTTTGAGCTTGGGCGCCTGGGAGCTATGGCACTTGTAGCAATTGTTGGCCAGAATCGGCCGGATTTTGTTCTCGAAATAATCCACCCCGGCCGGCGAAGGAGCCTGCGCGCGCGCCATCGGCGCCCACAAATAAACAACGCCCGCCGTCAGGCCCGAAAAATAAGCAAGCCATTTCATGCCGCGGCGCCGGTCAGGCGATGATGTCTTTGACCACGTTGACGCTGGTCACGCTGCTGCCCGCGACATCCGTCAAGTGGAAATCGCGGCCATTGTAGCGGTAAAGCAGTTCCTTGTGGTCAAAGCCCAGGAGTCTCAAAATGGTCGCGTGCAAATCGTGGATGTGAACCGGATTTTCCACGGCCGCGGCGCCGAATTCATCGGTCGCCCCGTAAACCGTGCCGCCTTTGACCCCGCCGCCGGCCATCCACAAGCTGAAGCCTTTGGCATTGTGATCGCGGCCGGGATTGGCGTAGCCGTTGCGGTCTTTGGTGGGCGTGCGCCCAAATTCCCCGCCCCAGATGACCAGGGTGCTGTCAAGCATTCCACGCTGTTTCAAATCTCCCATCAACGCCGCCAGCGGCTGGTCGATTTCCCGCGCCCGTTCCGGCAGGCGCTTCTCGATATCCTGATGATGGTCCCATCCGCCCGCCCAAACCTGGACGAATCGCACGCCGCTCTCCAGCAAGCGCCGCGCGATGAGCATCTGGCGGCCCTGGGCATTGTCCCCATACGAGTCGCGAACATGCTGCGGTTCGCGCCCGATGTCGAAAGCCTCGGAGGCGGCCGCCTGCATTTTGAAGGCGATTTCGTAAGCCTCGATGCGCGCTTCCAATTGCGCGTCTTTTTGCAGGGTCTGGGCCTGGATTTCGTTAAGTTGATGGATCAAATCCAATTGGCGGCGCTGCTCGGCCGTGGAAACATACGGGCTGCTGATGTTTTCGATCATCTTATCCACCGCGCCGGCGGCCGTGTTGATGCTGGCGCCCTGAAAAATGCCCGGCAAAAAGGCCGCGCCCCAATTCTGCGTCCCCCCCGGCGGCAGCCCGCCGCCGTTATTGAGCGAGATGTATCCGGGCATGTTTTGGTTCTCGGTGCCCAATCCGTAAATCGCCCATGAGCCAACCGATGGCTTGGGAATCTGGCGCGAGCCAGTGTTCATCATCACGGTGGCAATTTCATGCGCGGGAATGTCCGTGAACATCGATCGGATAACGGCCATATCATCGACGTGCCGGGAAAGGTTGGGAAAGACTTCGCTGACTTCGATGCCGGAGGAGCCGTAACGCTGGAACTTGAAGGGCGACACCATCGCCACCCCGTTCCCGCCGATGCTTTGGCCGTCAAATTTAGCCAGGGACGGCTTGGGGTCCCAGGTATCGACCTGCGAAGGAGCGCCCTGGGCGAAAATATGGATGACCCTCTTCGCCTTGGCAGGATAAGGCGGGATTTTGGCAGCGAGCGGAGAAAGCGCGGCCTCTGCGGCAAATAGGTTGTCTTCTCGCAGCAAGGAAGCCAGCCCCAGCGCGCCAAACCCCATGCCAAGTCTCGACAAAAATTGACGGCGCGTGGACAACGGCGTCCGCACGCAATTACCGCAAAGATCGAACATAAACGGCCTGATTAAGGGTTGCTCTCAAAACTTATTGTATTGTTGCACAGTAACGCAAAGCAAATACTGTGGCAACAGAAATGACGCTGCGGCCCGGAGGAAGGTTACAGCCTGGGCGGCACCATGTTGCAGCCCAGCCAGTAGTCCCGGATCAGCCCGGCGAAGTGCCGCCGTTCCTCCACGGTCAGCGGTTTGACAACGAAGGACGCCACCCCGGCGGCGTAAGCCGCCTTGATATCGGCCGCGTAGGAGGAGGAAGTGAAAACAATGGCGGGAAAGCCGAGAACCTTGCGCTCCTGAACCCACCGCAGCAGATCCAGGCCGGGGCAGCGCGGCAATTTCAAATCCAGCAGCATCAGCGCGGGCAGCGGGTATTTTTTGCGATCCCCAAATTCGCCCTCGCCCGCCAGATACCGAATCGCCGCTTCTCCATCCGAAACGACATGCACGGGATTGACGATGTGCGCGTCTTCGAAGGCCATTTTGAGGAAAAACACATCGTCCTCATTGTCTTCAACCACCAGAATGAGGCCATCAGAATTCGTTTTCATGGGCGCAGTCTTCGCAATTTTATCCAAAATTTGCTGCCTTGGCCCGGCTGGGATTCCACGCCAGCGGAGCCGCTCATCCGCTCGGCCGCCCGCCGCACTATGGCCAAGCCGATGCCCGTGCCGTCAATTTCTCTTGGGTGCTGGCATCGCTCGAAAACTTTGAAAATGCGCGCCTGATCCTGTTGCGCGATGCCAACTCCATTGTCGGAAACCCACAATTGGACAAACGCGCCCTGCGTTTCCGTCCAGATGCGAACGCGCGGCTTGACTCCCGGCGCGACAAATTTGATGGCGTTTGACAGGAGATTTGAAACGCACTGGGTCAGGAAGCCCTCGTGGCCCATGACCGGCAGCAATCTTCCGGCGATCTCGATCTTCGCGCGGGGCGCGCCCAGATCGGGCGGCTCCTCGGCGATGGAACGCACCAAGTCATTCAGATCGACCGGGCCGATCTCAACCGTCGCCTGGCCAAGGCTGCTGTAGCGAAGAACATCCTGGATGAGGGCGTCCAATCGCCGCGCGCTGGACATGATCCGTCCCAGGTATGCCTTTGTTTCATCGGAAGCGCTGTCAGTGACAGCTTCAGCCACAAGTTCGGCGTAGCCCTGAATGGCACGGATGGGCGAGCGCATGTTGTGGGAAAGTGTGTAGGAAAACGATTCCAGTTCCGAAACCGTCCATTGCAATTGGGCCTTGCGCTCCCTGGCGCATTGTTCCAACTCATGGGCCGCCATGCGCTCCGCATCGTCAATTATAACAATATGATAGCCGGTTTGCCCCTCGCCGCGAAACATCCGCGTGTGCAGCCGCACTGGAATCGCGGAACCTTTTTGGGATTGCAATGAAATCGAGGCCGCGGACACGTTCCCGTCCAGCCGGCATCCGCGAAGGTGCCGCAGAAATTCCGCCAGCGAACCGCGCTCGACGCACGCGGAAAAAGAGCCGCTCGCCGCACGCGTCCGCTTCAGGCCGAGCAGCGCGCGAAATGCCTCATTGAAATCGGACAAATTTCCGGCGCCGTCCAATAAAACGCTCGCGCAGGGAGCCGCTTGGAAAAGACCGCGGGGCGCGGCGGCAGGGCGGGCCGGTATGCCGCCTGGAACGGCCCGTTCGCGGGACCCTTCCTGGCGCCAGGATGCTCGCTTGCCGGACGGACACTGACGTTGTCGCGCGGTGACCATGCGATTCTGGACGTTGGGAAGAACCAACGCTCCAAAGACTAACCCAGCCCCCCGGAATAGCAATACTATTCCAGGCGGTTATTGCAGATAATTCAACAAGGTGGTGTTCATCACCATCGTGCCGCTTTCCAGCGCCGCTTGATAGGCGGTTTGCGCCTGGCTTAGTTGCGTCAGCGTCGTAGCCAGGTCGGCGTTGGTATCATTGGACATTTGGGTGTCGATGCTCGTTCCATTTTGCGACGCCACGTTGCCAGCCGCCTCGAGCGTCGATTGCAGGACCGCGTTGCCGCCGATCTGCGTCACGACGTTGTCTTCGTCCTTGTGCAAATTCGGCTGGTCGGTGGAGGAGATGGCGCTGGTGTTGCCCGAAGCCAAATCCTGCTGAAGCGCGATCAAATGGCTGAATACATCCGCGCCAGTGCGGCTGTCCGCGAAAACCCCTTCCGCGCCGGAGCCGGTGCTATTCTCGCCGGGGCTTTGCGCGGTGACGGTCAGGCCGGGAGCGATTTTAATTTGATTGACAGACGTGTTGCCATTGTAGGTGACAGCCGTCGCATTGCCGCTGGCATCGGTCGCGGCCGTGAACGGGGCCGCGCCGTTGGCGGTCCCGCCGAAAAGGTAATTGTTGTTCGCGTCCTGGCTATTGGCAATTTGCAGGGCCTGCTGAATCAATTGGCCGACCTGCGTCGCGTAGGTGGAAAGCTGGGTGGAAGATGTGACGCCAACCGCGTTGGTGGCGATTTCCCCTGCTTGCTCGACCAAGGTCTGGAGGCTGTTGAGGGCGTCGGAAGCGGTGTTGGCGGAGTTCTGGACCGCGGTGATGTTGCTTTGATACTGCGTGTTGGCGCTGGCCTGGGTTTGCAGTTTAAGCACGTCGTTCATGACACCCGGATTGTCCTCCGGCGAACTGACTTTGAGGCCGGTGGCGGCCTCATTTTGCAGCGTGCTTTGCTGGCTCTCCAATTTCTGGATTTGGTAGAGAAAATTACTGGAAAAGGCGGAATTGGTGACATTCATGGTTCAATCCTCAGTTTGGGTTAACTGCTCTTCATCTGCACGGCCGTCTGCAACATCTGGTTTAACGTGCTGATTAACTCGGCCGAAGCCTCGTACGCTTTTTGATACTGGATAAGATTCGTCATCTCGGTATCAACGGAAACGCCGCTGGTGGAGGCGCGCTCGTTGGTCAGCATTTGGGTGACGGTCTGGCTATTGTCCAACTTCTCGTTGACGGTGGCAATGGAATAGCCCAGGTTCGAAACGGTATTGGCGTAATAACCGCTGAAAGTCTGGCCGTTCAGGCCAGGCACGTTCTGGCTGCCCAAATCGCCCAGCGCCAGAGCCACCGAACTGTCCCCGGAATCGCCGGCCGCTCCCGCCGCCTGGAACTGCTTCGGGTCCTTCACCACATTCGTATTGACGCCAATGTCGGAAGCGCTGGAGCCGGTGAAAAGATTCTGCCCGGTGTTCCCGTATTCGTCATAGCCCTTGGAATAAATGCCATTGACGCTGGTGATAAGGCTGGAGGCCAGCGTGTTCAATCCGTTTTGCAGGTCCGCCAGCGCTCCGTCGCGCGCGGTCAATTCCCCTTCGATGCTGCCGCCGGTCAGCGTGACGGCCTGGCCGCCATTGGCTTCCCGCACCTGCACATTCCCATTGCCGGGGTCAACCGCTTGCAGTGTGTCGGCCACGGCGCCGCCCGAAACCATCGTCACGCCTCCGATGCTCACATCGACCGTCCCGTTGGATTGGGCGGTCGTGGAAATATTGGCGTAACCGGACAAATTCTCCAAAATCTGTTCGCGCTGATCGACAAGCTGGGCGGCTCCGCCCCCGGAATTTTGCGCGGCCGCGATTTGCACGTTCAGTGTCGCGATGTCGCTCAGGTCCTGGTTGCTGCTGGCAACATCGTTCTTGATGGACGTGTTGAGATTGCCCTGCACGGTCGAAAGCTGCGAGGAAACCTGGTTGAATTGCTGCGCAACCTGCTGAGCGTAAGTCACCGCGTTCCCGCGCAGCGAACTCGAACTCGGATCGTTCGGAAGGGCCTGAAAGGCGCCGAACAAATTTGACAAATTACTCGCCAGGCCGTTGGCGCTGTCCGGCGCGGTGGAGGAACTGCTGGCCGAAATTTGCTCATCCAGATAGGCCTCGGCGTTTTGCAGGCTGGATTGCTGCGCGGTCAGCGAGGCGGACGCGCTGCCCTCGGCCTGGATTTGGATGTCAAGCAAAGGATCGCGCGAGCTGGAAATGCTGTTGACCTGGACGCCGCCGCCCTCGCCGCCGGCCATAGTCTCCACCGGCGCGGACTCCGAAATGTCCAGTTGCTCCTCCGCATAGGCGGTATTGCTGACATTGGCCAGGTTCTGGCCGGCCACGCTCATCTCCTCCTGCTGCACGCCCAGCGAGCGCGCGCCCATGTCCAATGTTCCGAAGAGTCCGAGCATAAATCAATTCAGCCGACGGCCTCGTAAAGCGCGCGCGGCGAGGCGGCGGCGGCCGGTTGATGGCCGTGCCCGTCATAAACGGAGCTTGGCCGGGCCGCCGGCAGCAAAGTGTTCAGCAAATCCTGCATCAACTCGACCGAGCGTTGCAGCATGAGATGGTTCTGGCGCGCCCGCCGGCCGACACGCGCCAGCAATTCGTTGTTTTCATCCACCAGCGCCAGCATCAGCGGCTGATAATCGGCTGGCAGCAGCGGAATCAGCGCCGCGAAGGACGCCTCTGCCGGCCGCCCAAACTCCTCGGCCAATGCCCGGCGGCATTGTTCGCGTTTGGCGCATGCCTCCTGGATGACCCCGCCTTGCGCTTTGATGAGGCTGATGGATTGGAATACTTCCGTCGAAGCGCGCGCGACCAGATATTGCTGCTGGCGGTCCAGCAAGGCGAGCATCTCGCCGTATTGTTGCAATTCCTCGCGCAGGGCTTCGATCAATGGTTGAATTTTTGTCATTATGAAAATCAGTCCGTCGCCGCCGATGTGTCTGGCGTCTCAGGATGCGGCAGGACTTGGTGGCTCAATTCGGCGGCCAGGCTTTTGGCCAGCCCGATTCCGCCGGCGCGGGTAATGCCGTCGGCCAATTGGTTGTTGATCATGTCGTTGTAAACGCCATTCGTGGCCGGGTCTCCCTCGGGCGGAGCCAGCACCGGCTTGCGAATGTCTTGCATGATCTGGCGCAGGAGAACCGCTTCAAATTGGCGCGAAACTTCATTCACCTTGTCGGTGTCGGACACATTCTTGCTGGCCGCCAGCGATTCCAATGGCAGTTCGGAAGCTTCGACACGGGGTTGGGCGCCAAGGACATTCATGTTACCGCATCAGCAATTCCGACTGCAGCGCGCCGGCTTGTTTCATCGCCTCGAAAATCGACATCATGTCGCGCGGAGTCACGCCCAGCGCATTGAGCGCGGCCGCCACTTTTTCCACCGTGGGCAATTCCGGCAGTGTGACCATGCTGCCTTTCTCCTCTTTGATCTTGGCGTCTGTCTTGCTCGTCACTTGCGTGGTGGCTTGCGGGCTGAAACCGGACGGCTGCGAAACATCCTGCGTGGACGCGATGCTCACGGTCACGTTGCCGTGCGAAACAGCGCAATTGGAAATATGAAT
Source organism: Verrucomicrobiia bacterium (assembly GCA_036501625.1). Taxonomy (GTDB): domain Bacteria; phylum Verrucomicrobiota; class Verrucomicrobiia; order Limisphaerales; family Palsa-1400; genus Palsa-1400. The sequence continues at coordinate 276,527 of DASXZY010000088.1, read as the reverse complement.
GCGCGCGGTCGCCACGATGGTGCCCGTGCGTTCATTGATAATCACCCGCGCCGGAACATCGGGCGTCAACTCCAAAGACTCAATCTGCGAAATAAAATCCACCGGCGACGAGACCCAGGCCGCCGGCAACCCGACGCGCACGGTGGTGGAATCGACCGCGAAGGCGCAGGACGGGAACTTGCCGTTAAGCACGGCCGCCATGCGCGAGGCGGAAGTGAAATCAGGATTGCGCAGGAGCAATTCCAAATGGTTGTCGCTCACGATGGTCGCAGGGATTTCGTGCTCGACCAGGGCGCCGTTGACAATAGACCCGACGGTCGGATGATTTTTCTGCACGCTCGCTCCGCCTCCGCCATCCCCGCCGCTGGCGGAGAGGCCGCCGATCGAAAGAGCGCCTTGCGCCACGGCGTACACTTTTCCATCCGCGCCCAACAATGGCGTTTGCACCAGCACGCCTCCCTGCAAACTCTTGGCGTCGCCCATCGAGGACACCACCACATCCAATCGCGAACCGGGTTTGGAAAAGGCGGGAATATCGGCTGTCACCATTACGATGGCGACGTTCTTGGCGGAAATGGTCGTGGCCGGAACCGTCAGCCCATAACGCTGGAGCAGGTTTCCGAGGGTTTGAAGTGTGTCAATAGGATTTTTATCGCCGTCGCCCGCCAGGCCGACGACCAGCCCCAAGCCGGCCAGTTGGTTGTCCCGCGCGCCCGCGACGATGGCCAGGTCCTTGATGCGCGACCCCTGCCCGCGAGCGGCCGCGGCGGCCGCACATAGGACTAACAGCAAAAGATGAGACGCTCGGCGCATGTCAAACCTCAAAACGGCGAAACTTTATCCCAAACCGTCGTGAACCAGCCCTTTTTCTGGCTGTCCGTCAAAGCGCCATGCGAGATGTACTGGATGGAAGCGTCCGCTATGTTGTAGCTGAAGACTGTGTTGGTGGAAGTGACGTCATCGCATCGAACTGTGCCGCGCAGGACGGCTTCCTGTTTCTCGTTGGAAAAGGCGGTCTGGCGGCGCCCCTCCAGCACCAGGTTCCCGTTGGGCAGCACGTCAATTACTTTAACCGCGATTTGCGCGGCGATGGTTTCCTGGTTGGCAATGGTGCCGCCGCCATTAAACGTGTTCTTCCCCGTCATGCTCATGGCTGGCAATTGTCCGCTCTTGGTCAGCAACCCGGTCGCGCTGGCCGGGTAAAGGAAGCTCGAAACGCTCGCATCAATCCCGGAAGTGCGGGCCGTGGTCGTGTTGTTGTTGCGCGAAGTGCCGTTATTTTCCTGGATCACGACCGTCACGATGTCTCCCACCCGGTGCGCCTTTTTATCGGCGAACATGGAAGTGGGCGCGGCGTCGTCTTTCCAAAGCGAATCGGCCCCCAGCGATGTCAACTGCAATATAAAAAGGACAATGGCAAGATTGGTGGCGTCACAAAGTGATAAGGACGAGGTTTTCAGTTTGAATTTTTCCATAAAGTTCGCGTCGGGTGCTGGGATTGCGGACACGCACGGTTTGGCCGAGCGCGCCGTCTTCGAGTGTTTCTACTTTCAACGAAATCGTCAGCAATCCTTGCTGGAATAATGCCTCCACCATCTGGCCGCGCTTGAGCACGGTCCGTTCCCGCGCAAGCCGGCTCCAAATCGGCGACCCCGCCTGGATGCTCGCGGCTGTCTCCAACATGGCATCGCTCACCGGATACGGAATGTACGCTTCGTGCCCGCTCAACACATCGCGCCGTTCCAGCGCGATGTCGGCGTCGCGCAGCAATTCACCGCGCAAAAGCGGCGAATGCGCCACCGGCACCTCGCGCCAAATGCGCGCTTGCAACGGCATCTGCCACGAGCCAACCCGCTCTTTGCCGCACAAGATTTCAAAAGTCGGCATCACATTGGGCAGGATGCCCGCAGGCGGCATCACCGTCACTTGCAGCGTCAGCGTCTCATCGGGCGCCGCCACCGGCTGCCACGGGCGCGTCGGATGAATTTCCAATTCGCCGCGGGCGCCCGCGTAGTCGCGTTGCAACACGGCGCGGAGCATGTCCATCACATCGGCCTCGCATAATTGGCGGACGCGGCGGCTGATGTGAACCGCCACCGGGCCGGACCAATTGGTCGTGTTGACAGCCGGGAAGGCGTTGGTGGCCAGCTCGATGATTTGCTGGCGGGAAAGGGACAACGTTTGGCCCAGGACAGGAGCCTGGGCCAAACGAAGTTCGGGGAGGGTCGCGTGGGGATACGGGATGATGAGTTGAGAAAGAAAAATGCCGGCGCTGTCCACCTTGGCCTCGGCCTTCATTTGGAAGGCAGCCGGCTCGCCGCACGCGCGGCGAGCCGGTGTCACCAAGACGGGAGCGAAAATCAAACAAAATATGAGGCGGCGCATCATGTTCATCAGCGGCGGAGGTTGTTGCCCTGCTGCATCATTTCGTCGGAAGCCTGCACGGCCTTGGAGTTCACTTCGTAAGCGCGCTGGGCCACGATCATGTTGACCATTTCCTCGACTACTTTGACATTGGACATTTCCAGGTAGCCTTGCTGCAAACTGCCGTAGCCGGCCTGGTTGGGCGTGCCGGATTCCGGCGTGCCGGACGCGGGAGTCTCAATGTACAAATTGCGCCCCACCGCTTGCAACCCCGCCGGATTGGCAAAGCGATACAATTGAATCTGAAAACTGCTCGTGCCAGTCGAACTGGTGGTGGACACCGTCCCATCAGGCGAAACCGTCACGCCTGTTGTGCCGACCGCGATGGGCTGAAATCCGTTTTGCACCGAAAGGCCGTCGCTGGTCGTGATTTGCCCGGTGGAGGACGTCTTGAACGCGCCATCGCGCGTGTAAGCCAGCGTGCCGTCGGGCATCGTCACTTGGAAAAAGCCATCGCCCTGGATCGCCATGTCGAGCCGCTCGCCGGTCTGGGTCAATTCGCCTTCCGTAAATACTTTGGAGGTCGCCACCGCGCGCGCGCCGTGGCCGATTTGCAGGCCCGTCGGCAATTGGTTGCCGTTGCTCTGTTCCGCGCCGGCGGAACGGGTGGTGTCGTACAACAAATCCTGAAATTCGATTTTGCTTTTCTTGAAGCCGGTTGTGTTGACGTTGGCCAGGTTGTTGGCGATGACGTCCAGATTCAACTGCTGCGCTTCCATGCCGGCTGCCGAAGAATATAATGCGCGCAACATAAATATTAGGTGGGATTGCCCAACTCGCTGATGGTGCGGTTGAGCCGGTCATCCTGAAGTTGGATGACTTTTTGGTTGGCCTCAAAACCGCGGCTGGCGGTCATCATGCTCGCCATTTCGCCGAGCGTGGAGGCGTTCGAGGTTTCCAGGTAGCCTTCGCGCAGCGTCGCGCTGCTCTTGCCCAGGCCAACTTTGGGATTCTGCGCCAGAAAATAGGCCCCGCTGATCTTGGTCAGCAATTCCGGCTTGGCCGCGGCCGTCACCGCCAATTGCCCGACCGTCGTCGATCCCTGGCTGATTAAACCCGTCGAAGACACCGACAACGTCCCTGCATTGCTGGGATCAAGCTGAATTGGCGCGAGCGGGCCGTCCAAACCCGGCACGCTGCCGAGGACTGGAAAAGATTCCTTGGTGACGAGCAAGCCCTTGGCGTCCTTGTGAAATTCGCCATCGCGCGTCAGCGCGATCTGGCCGTTGGGAAGCTGGACCTCGAGAAACCCGGGGCCTTCCAAAGCGACATTGCCGCCGTCGCCCGTATATTTAAGCTCGCCCGCGTTGAAATTCGTCGAAACGGCAGTTTGGGGGATGCTGAAGTGCTGGGAAGCATTCCATCCGCTCTGTCCCGGCATCAAGCCGGCCTGCACCGCCGCCTGCGACAGTTGCTGCTGCTTGTAGCCGGGCAGTGAACTTGAAGCCAGGTTGTCCGCAATGACTTCCTGCCAACGGCTGTTGGCATCGAGCGCGGACGCGGCCTGAAATAAACTGACATTCACGGACCGCTGTTCAGCAGTGAACGTGCCACGAATGAAAGACGCTGTGGCAGAACGATTTGCGAAAGCAAGGCTGCGCCGCTGGGGAAAATCCTGCCGCCATGGCAGGGAAAAATTGCACCGTCAGTGCGCCAAGCCGTCCACCGGAATGATCCGCATGGCGTTGGCAATGCGTGTGTAATCCGGAAGCTGGCCGGGCGCCACGGCCTGGATATTTTCCTGGTTCCCGCTATAACCGCTGTTGTAGATCATCGGCGCCTTCCACTTCCAGTGTTCGCAATGCCCATCGGCAAAGGACAGATTGGCGCCCTGATTATGCCGATTGGCGGGCATGTCCCACCAGTAGCCGTACATGAAATTCGGCATCGGATAGCCGAATTGATCGTCCGAAAGCGTCCATTCGTTCTCGTCAATGAATACAAAAAGCCGGCTCGGCGTGGGATTTGTAATATCGGAAAATTTAATGAAACAAGGCTGGTAAACATCCACAGGAGCATCATTCGGATTGGACGGGTTCGGCAACAGGCCCAAACCATTGACCGATTGGCTCATATTATAACTGCGCGTGCGAGCCTGGGAAAGCGGCTGTGCGGTGTTGGGATCCTGAACGGGGGACATGTCGGAGGGGCAATGGTAGATAGCCGTGGATGTGTCGTAGGGGAAGAGCAGCCCCGCTTGAATATTGGTCGTGTTGGTGTCCACGCGCGCGTTGCCGTTGCACCAGGAAAACTGTTTGAGCGTGGCCACGTCGATGGTGTCAATCCAATCATTCGGGCAAAGCGTGCCCCTGTAGTCATTGCCGTACATTTCCCAGCACATTTGCAACTGCCTGAGATTGCTCCGGCAATTGATGCTTCTCCCCTGTTCCTTGGCCCCCGCCAGCGCCGGCAAAAGCAACGCCGCCAGAATGGCAATGATCGCCACCACCACCAGCAACTCAATGAGCGTGAATGCCCGCAGCCACCGGCGCCGGTCAACCGGAAGGCTGGCGCCCGCTGGACTTGCGATATGGAGGCGGCGCATGGTTCCTTTGGGGCCAATTATGTATACTAACCCCCCGAAAAAGCCAGCAAAATCTTCATCCCGCAGACAAAAAGGAGCGCAAACCAGCTCTTGTGGCCCGAAAACATTTTGCCGCAATCAAGACTGGCCCGTGCCATTTCCTCGTTCTAAAATAGATCCCCTTCAAAAGCTGATTTGCGCCCCAGGCCATCCGCCTGCAATTTGACGAAACGCCCAAATGCTCGTAAGTTTTTTAATGAGACGGCTCACTTGGAAGCTCTTTGGAGGACTCCTTCTTTTTAACTTTTGCGGCCTAGGCTGCTTCTCGTTATCCGCCCAGGTTCTGGTGTGGGGCGACAATTCGTATGGCCAGACCAACGTGCCGGCCAGCGTCAGCAACGTTTTGCAAGTGGCGGGCGGGGACGGGCATTGCATGGCGTTGCGTTCGGACGGCACAGTGGTGGCGTGGGGCGATAATTTCGATGGCCAAACGAATGTCCCGATCGGATTGAGCCATGTCGTCAGCATCGCGGCCGGCAGCACCCACAGCTTGGCGTTGCGGAGCGATGGCACGCTGGCTTTGTGGGGAAGGATTTACGGGCAAATTTACGGATCGACCGGTGCGTCCAAAGTCCCCGCGCAGCTTGCCAATGTGGCGGCCTTGGCCGAGGGCCCAGGAGCGCAACACGCACTCGTCTTGCTGGCCGATGGTTCGGTTTTTGATTGGGGAGACAGCAATGTGTTTGGCGCCCAGTTGACCAATGTTCCGGCGACAGCGACGAACATCGTCCAAGTGGCTTCGGCATCGTCCGACGCTCTTGCGCTAAGGGCTGATGGCACAGTGGTCACTTGGGGCGATGATCCAATGGGCGGCCTGACGCCGCCTCCCGGCGCAACAAATATCGTCGCCATCGCGGCCGGGTGGTTTCTCCACGAAGCCTTGCGTTCCGATGGCACGGTCATCGTGTGGGGCGGGGGCTCGGCTTTCAACTACAACGGCAAGCCCTACGGCTTTACGAACATCGTCGATCTGGCCTCGCCGTTCAGTGGAACGTCGGGAGGAGACGTTTTTGGTTTCAGGCGCAATGGAACGATGACCGACTACACAACCGCGCTGCCAAAGTATCCATCAAATGGCATTTCGGCGATTGGCGCGGGCGGATATAACGCGATGGCGGTGGCCGGCACGGGTGCGCCGATGTTCACGGGGCTTCCCATCAACCGCCGTGTCGCCAGCGGCTTGAATGCCTATTTCTGCAAATACGCCGTGGGCGCCATGCCGATTTCCTACCAATGGACTTGCGATGGAACGAATGTCCCCGGCGGGACCAACTCCATTCTGACCGTGACCAACGTCCAGCCGGGCCAATCCGGCGGCGCCTATGCCGTTATTGCCAGCAACGCGTATGGCGTGGCCACCAACGGCCCAATGATGCTTTATACGACGCCTCTGGAGGTTTATGTCCAATCCAACGCCATCAATGCCGTGGTCGATCAGACCGTCGATTTCACCGCCAATACCGTCGGCCAGGGTCCATTCGCTTACCAATGGCAATTCAATGGCGCCAACATCGCCGGGGCCACCGGTTCCACCCTCACGTTGAGCGGCGCCCAACTTACCAACGCGGGTTCCTACTCGATCATCGTCGGCAACAACTTTGGCGTTGAAACAAATTCGGTTGCATTGACAGTAGCCCCGGCCATTGTGATCGCCCCGCCTCAAAATCAGACCACTTTTCCCGGCGGAACCGCCGCCTTCAACATTTCCCTCCAAGCCGACATTCCCGTCACCTATCAATGGCAGTTTGACGGCTCCAATATATCTGGCGCGACCACAGGTTCATTGACCCTAAGCAACGCGCAGGCGGCGATGGATGGAACTTATAACGTCACTTATGCCGATGCTTATGAAACTGTGACCAACAACGCTGTTTTCGCTGTCGTCCCGGTCGCGGCTTGGGGAGACGTGGGCCAACCGCCGGCCTCCCTAAACTTGACCAACGTCGTCGCCGTGGCTTGCGGCTCCAGCTACGATCTTGCCTTGGAAAGCAACGGCCTCGTCGTCGGTTGGGGCATGGACTTGTACGGAGCAACCGTTCCTCCCCCCGGCTTGTCCAACGTCATCGCCATTGCGACAGGCTACGGCAACAGCCTCGCTCTGACTGGCGCCGGTTTGGCAACGGCTTGGGGCAGCATCTCCACCACTCCATCCGGTTTGAGCAATGTCGTGGCCGTGGCCGCTGGATTGGTTCACAATCTGGCGCTGTTGTCCGATGGCTCCGTTGTCGGTTGGGGAGATAATTCCGAAGGGGAAACAAGCATCCCGGCCGGCCTGTCAAACGTCGTCGGCATCGCGGCGGGCCAATACTATTCGATGGCCTTGCAAGCCAATGGCGCTGTTGTGGCCTGGGGGGACAATACTTTCGGCCAATCGTCTGTTCCCGCGGGATTGTCGCACGTCGTTCAAATTGCCTCCGGTGGAGTCTTCAGTATGGCCCTCCAGGCTGACGGCCAGATTGTCGAATGGGGTGACACGCCAGGCAATCCGCCCGAAGGCTTGTCCGGCATCATAGCGATTGCGGCCGGGGGTGAACCAGTCGTTGGTTTGAACTCCGGCGGCACGGTGGCCGCGTGGGGGAGCGATTTTTCAAACTCGACCAATGTGCCGCCCGGCCTGAGCAACGTCGTGGCGGTTAGCGCGTGCGGGAAACATGTTTTGGCGCTGGTGGGCTCAGCGCCGCCCTTGACCCAGGCGCCCCTATCGAATTTTCAAGTCACCTCCGCCGGCTTCAGCCTTTCCTTGCCCTCCCAAAGCGGCCACGTTTACGCGCTGGAATACACGAGCGATCTTTCCTCGAACTCCTGGACAATGCTTCCCCTGGCCGCGGGCAATGGCGGCACGCTCACCTTGGCGGACCCCGCTCCGTCCCAATCCGCCAGATACTACCGCGTGCGAAAGTGGTAGGGTGGAATCCTGGGGGGAAATGCGGCGGGCGCAAACCAGTTTTTGGAGGGGTCTGTTTGGGATGAGGGAATAGCACGTGCCAGCACCCGTTGCGGCGGAATGTTTCCGGGCACATCAACGCTTCGTCTCCGGGTTTGGCTCCAAAACTGCCCGATGCGCTTCAAGCGGGTTTGATATTGCCGGCAGTTCGATTCCATGCTGGCGTCGCACTGCAACTTGTCCAGCATCGGCTGCACCCGTCTTTTGGCGGCGGCTTGGCAACTCCAGCCGTCCCTTCACCCCTTCAAAAGCTGATTTGCCTCCGGCAAAAAGAACACGCAAACCTATTTTTATAAATATTTCATCACCAATAACTTATAAAAACAGCGGTCAAAAATCTGCTCTGCTTTGCAGAAAAACCGCTATCCCGGCCGAAAAAAATGCAGCTTTCGCAAACGACTTTTCCAATTCCCATGATTTATCCATTCGGAAGTTATTCTGCCAAAGACACTTCCGCCGCGCCGCGATCATCGAAAAATATCATGCGCAAAAGCCTACGGTAGGTTTTCGTCCTTTCGCTGTTTCCGTCACAATTCCTGCATGAACTTAAAATACTGTTCAAAAAATGAAGGCGCGCCCCCATCCGCCGGGAGGGGCGAGCGCCGAGATCCCCCAATATTTGCTGCGATCCTTCCAGTCGGCCAAAAGGCCCGTGCAATCAAGCCAATTCATGGTCAAAACAACGCAAAACAAGCCTGCACAAGCCATTTTCCAGAAAAACCGCACTTCGGGATGGTCAAATATCGCCAGACCCGCTTATCCCGAAATATTTCAAGCCTTCGCCGCCACCACCAAAACAAACCCAAACAAGCCCTTTTCAGAAAAAAATGCCTAGGCTCGTCGGGCCGAACTCCTATTCAACCAACAAGGTCCGTTACGAGACGCTGCTGGCCGGGGTTTCAAGCACCGGCGCAAACTTCCACCAATCTTGTCGATTGGCTCGCCATTTCGACCAACCAGATCAACCAAAGCATTTCCACGCTCATTGAATTTCCCGCCGTCCCGGCAAGATTCTACCGCCTGGTTCCCCCATGAACAGAAGCCCCCATTTTTCCCGCGCCCCGCATATATTTAGTATTGACTATGCGGCTGTCGCGCGCGGAAATGAACCGCCCAAATCCTTCCTCTTGACACGCTGGGCGAATGCCTTCTGCCCGCGAACATCTTGCCGCAAACTTGACACGCAATAAACTTGACCGTCCGCCGGGAGCGCGCGTAACCTCAGGAGGAATGATAGGCATTGTTCATGTTTGCGCAACTTAAGAGCCTGTTTTCCAACGATATCGGAATTGACTTGGGCACCGCTAATTCTCTGGTTTACGTCAGAGACCAGGGGATCGTGCTCCGCGAGCCTTCCGTCGTGGCCATCGAGGCCGGCACCACCAATGTGCTGGCGGTGGGCGAGGAAGCCAAGCGCATGTTGGGCCGCACTCCCGGAAACATCGTGGCCATCCGGCCCATGAAAGACGGCGTGATCGCCGACTTCGAGATTACCGAGGCCATGCTGCGGCACTTCATCCAAAAGGTGCATCACCGCAAATTGATCGCCCCGCGAGTCGTGGTGGCCGTCCCCTCCGGCATTACCGAGGTGGAGAAGCGGGCCGTCAAAGATTCCGCCACCCACGCCGGAGCGCGCGAGGTGTACCTGATTGAACAGCCCATGGCCTCGGCCATCGGCGTTGGATTGCCGGTTCATGAACCGGCGGGAAATATGATTGTCGATATTGGAGGAGGCACCTGTGAGATCGCGATCATTTCCCTGGCGGGCATCGTCTTCAGCCGCAGCCTGCGGGTTGGCGGCGACGAATTTGACGAGACGATCGTCGCGCACATGAAACGGTCCTATAACTTAATGATTGGCGAACGCACGGCGGAGGAGATCAAGATCAGAGTCGGATCTGCCTTCCCGCTGGAGCAGGAATTGACAATGGAGGTCAAAGGGCGCGATTTAGGCGCCGGATTGCCCAAGACGTTGTCCATTCGTTCGGAAGAAATTCGCGAAGCCTTGAAAGAACCCCTCTCGAGCATTTTGGAAAGTATTCGCATCACCTTGGAACGCTGCCCCCCAGAACTCTCGGCCGATTTGGTCGAGCGGGGCATCGTCATGGCGGGCGGCGGCGCGCTGTTGCGCGGCATCGACCGCATGGTGGCCAAGGAAACGGGTTTGCCGGTGCATATCGCCGACGACCCATTGAGCGCGGTGGCCGAAGGCACGGGGCGCGTGCTGCAAGAGCTGGCTTTTCTGAAACGAGTGGCTTCTTCGCGAAGTTGATTCCCGTTCGCCCGAACGGCCGCGCGTATGTGCGCGGCGGGGCGTGATGCTGAAGAAGTCGCATTATATAACTTTGGTGATTGTGGTTTTGCTGGCGCTGGCGCTGTTGCAACTGCCGGGCGGCGCCGCGGGAAAACTCAAGCTGGCCATCAGCGGCCTGTTCCTCCCTCTTTTTGGCCTGTCAAGTTCCACCCATGAATGGCTCGGCCAGGCCGGTCAAACGCTGGCGCCCCGCCGCGACCTGCTCCGTCAAAACGAGGAATTGCGCCGCCAAAACCAGAACCTCCAACTCCGCCTGGCCGAAGACGCCCAGCTTGAAAACGAAAACGCCCGCCTGCGCGCCCAAGTCGGCTGGGCGCGTCAAGCGCGGCGGCGCGTCAAGCTGGGCCGCGTCATCGCCCGCGACCCGGCCAATTGGTGGCGCAGCCTGGAGATCGATCTCGGCGCGCGCGACGGCCTCCGCACCAATCTGGCCGTGGTCACCCCGGAGGGCTTGGTCGGCCGTTTGCAGGCCGTCGGCCAAACTCGTTCCCAGGTCATTCTCTTGGGCGATCCGAATTTGCGCGTCGCGGCCAAAGTCAATGGAGCCGGCCTGGCCAATTCCGAGACCGGCATCATCAACGTCAATTCCTCCTCGCCGCAGGAACAGGGCATGATCGATCTCGATTTGCTGTCCGGCGCCAGCAAAGTGGCGCCCGGCCAAAACGTGGAGACGTGGGGTGCGGGCGGCGTTTTCCCGCCGGACATACCCATCGGCAAAGTTGCCGATATCCAGACCAACGAGTACGGTTTGTCCGTCGAAGCCCGCGTCAAGCTCGCCGCCGATTTGGGAGCGTTGGAGGAAGTGTGGGTGGTGCTGCCGTGAGATGGCGTCCCACAGCATTCGTATTGACGGCGGCCTTCCTGGCGGTCTTCGTGGAAGCCGCGTCCGGCCTCTGCCGCCGCCTGCTGGGCGCGCAAATCGACGTGCTGCCCGCGCTCATGGTCTACGCATCCTTGACGCTCGGTTTCACCAGCATTGTGCTGCTGGCGATTTGCGGCGGGCTGTGGTTTGATTCCCTCTCGCTCAACCCGCTCGGCGCCAGCATCCTGCCGCTCCTGTTGACAGGCGTGCTTATTTTCCGCAGCCGCGACCTCCTCATGCGCGACCACCTTTTCGCGCAAGTCCTGCTGGGGGCCGCGGCCGGAGCCATTCAACCGCTGGGAACCCTTTTCATCCTGCTCAACAAAGGGCAGTCGCCGCTGCTGGGCTGGTTTTCGCTCTGGCAATGGGTCGTGCTGGTGATGGCCGGCGGCGCGGTCACGCCCGCCTGCTTCAAACTGTTCGACCGCCTGCGCCGCGCGTTCGAATACCAGCCCGTGACCGAAACCAGTTTCCGGCCGGATAGGGAAATAAAACGAGGGCGGGTGTAGTATATTATTAACGTGCTGAACATTTTTAAAGAAGAGGGCGCAAAGCTGCATGTCATCACTGGCGTGATGGCCCTGGGCATGTTCGTGCTGCTGTCCGGCCTCTGGTTCGTGCAAATTGTTCGCGCCAAGCAATTCGAAACCGACCTCAAAAAGCAATCCATCCGGCACGTCCGCACACCCGCCATTCGCGGCCGGATTCTGGACCGCAACGGTGTCGTGCTGGCCCAGGATAAGCCGCGTTATAGCGCGATTCTTTACTTGGAGGATTTGCGCCGCCAGTTCGATCATCAATACTCCAGCCTGCGCGCCGCCTACACGAATGCCCACCCCGAATCCGTCAATAACAAAGGCAAAGTGAGCCTGCCCGCGGGCGTCAAGCGCCAGTTGCAAATGCAGGCCGATTGCGATGTCGTCAGCAACATCACCTGGCGCGTGAGCTGCTCCCTGGGAACGCCGCGCCTGCTCAACGACAAGGTTTTCATCCGGCATTACCACGAGCATCCTTACGTGCCCTTCCCCATCGTGCCTGGCCTCGACGACCGGCAAGTGGCCGTCCTGTCCGAACAATGGCTGGGCCAGCCGGCCGTCGAAATGGAAACCAGGCCGGTGCGCGACTATCCGCGCAAATCACTCGCGGCCAATTTGCTCGGTTACGTGCGGCACCGCGACGCCGCGGAGGACGAGGCCTTTTCCTTCGACATGCCCGATGACCAGGGCGTCAGCGGCGTTGAATATGTTTATGACAGCCAATTGCGCGGCCGGCCGGGCGACGAATCGGTTTTGATCAACAACCTGAACTACCGCCAGCGCGTGGAAGTCGAAACGCCCAACCAGCCCGGCGAAGATGTCTATTTGACGATTGATGCCACGCTGCAACACGTGGCCGAGGTCGAGCTGGCTCGCGCCCCAGCGCTCAAACCCATCGTCCGCGGAGCCGTCATCGTCATGGACCCGCGCAATGGGGACATCCTGGCGCTGGCCTCGGCCCCGACCTTCGACCCGGACGTGTATGAGCAAGACCACATGTCGAAGGAGGACGCGGCGCGATTGAACGACGCGACGTGCAAGCCGCAGTTTAACCGGGCCGTTACAGGCGCTTACCCGCCGGGTTCAACCTTCAAAATCATCACGGCCATTGCCTGCCTGGAAACCGGCCTGGACCCGAATGAAGTTTATGACAGCCCCGGAGTTTATCAGGCGCCCCATTCGCGCCCCATCCGCGACACGGCCGGCCCCGGCCTGTTTAATTTCGAGCAGGCCTTTTACCGCTCCAGCAACACCTATTTTATTGTCAAAGGCAAAGACCGGCTGCGCAAAATTCTGGAAGTCGCCAAGCGATTTCATCTCGGCGAAAAGACCGGGATTTCCACTCATCAGGAAGTCGCGGGCGATGTCCCCGGCCCGGAAATGGCCGGCCCGAACCTGGGCATGAGCGCGGCCGATATTTGCATCGGCCAGGAAATCACGGCCTCGCCCCTGCAATGCGCCGGCATGATTTGCGCCATCGCCAACGGCGGGACGCTTTATGTGCCGCGCGTCGTCAACGCCGCCAGGTCTCCTGACACCGGCGAAGTGCGGGAGCTGGTTGCGCCCGGCCAGGTGCGCGACCGCGTGCGGATCAATCCGCGCGACCTGGCCATCATTCAGCACGCCATGCTGCAAGACACGGAGCATCCGCCCGGGGACGGTCCCGGGCCTGGCACCGCTTACAAAGAGTTCCATTACGATGGCGGCGCGCCCAAGCTGGGAAATTTCCGCGTGGCCGGCAAGACCGGCACGGCCGAAGTGAAATCGCCGGGCAGCGCGTTCAACCGGGTGACGTGGTTCGATTCCTACGCGCCTTTTGAAGCGCCGCGCTACGTCGTGATCGTCATGGTTGAGGACGGCAGTTTTGGCGGGCCCACCTGCGCGCCGGTCGCGGAGAAAATATACGAGGCCATCTTAAAACGGGAGCAATCCGGCTTGGGACGGCCGGGTCCCTTGGCCAGAAACTGATCATGTACGCCGCGCAACTCAACGAACATCGCCGCCACGAGGACTGGCCCCTTGGCGCTGCCGCGCTGGGGTTGATGCTGCTCGGCACGGCATTCATTTTCAGCGCGACAGAAGGCCAGGGAGCGTTGCAAGGCGCCTATTGGCATCAGGTGCTGTGGTACGTGTTGGGCATCGGCGCGGCGGCCGCCGCATGTTACTTCGAGTATGGAACGCTGGCGCGCTGGTCGGCCGTTCTCTATTGGGGCATGATGATTCTGCTATTGATGATTTTGGCTTTGGGCGCGGCGCATCACGGGGCCAAAAGATGGATTGATCTAGGCTCATTTAGTTTGCAGCCATCGGAGTTCGCGAAGATCGCGTTCATTCTGTGGCTGGCCAATTATTTGAGCCGGCCGCGGGAGGAATTGCGGCGGCCCAAGGTGTTCCTGGCCGTTCTGGGATACACGTTGCTGCCGTTCGTTTTGGTGGTGAGGGAGCCGGACCTGAGTTCGGCTTTGATTTTCCTCGCCATCAGCCTGGCGATGATGTTTGTGGCCGGAGTGCCCAATCGCATGCTGGCCGGGCTGGTGGGGGGAGCGGGAATTTTGGTGGTCTTGGCGGTGGCGCTCATCCTGTTTGCGCCGCCCAAATTCAAGATCGTGGAACCTTATCAGAAAAACTACCTGCTGACCTATTTTGGCAAAGGCAAAAGCTACAACGTCGAGCAGGCGCTTATTTCGATCGGTTCCGGGGGATTGACAGGAAAAGGCTGGAGGCAGGGCACGCAGCATTCGCTGGGGTTCCTGCCGACAGCGGGAGCCCACAATGATTTCATCTTCTCGGTCATCGCCGAGGAAGAAGGTTTCTTGGGGAGCGTCATGGTCCTGGCGCTTTATGCGGTGCTCCTGTTTTTCGGGATCAAAATCGCCAGCCAGGCGCGCGACCGCCTTGGCCAACTCATGGCGATTGGCGTGGTGACGCTTTTGTTCAGCCACGTGTTCATCAATATCGGCATGAATATTCGCTTAATGCCCGTGGCGGGCATCCCCCTGCCCCTCCTCAGTTACGGAGGGTCCTCGGTGATTTGCTCGCTGATCGCCATCGGCATTTTGCACAACGTCCACATTTATCGGAGGTATCATTAATTATGAGTGACAGAAACTTTTCCCGCCGCAGGCGCGGAGGCATGCGCTTCCGCCCCAGCGGCGGCTTCAACCAAAAACCCGACCGCTCCGCCACGGAAGCCCGGGCCGCCGCCACCGGCGAAAAAAAACCCGACGCCGTCTTTGAGCGCTCGCGCCATGACGACGAAATCGCGCGGGCTGAGAACATCGCGGCGGGCCTTCCCCCGGAAGGCGAGGCGCATCCAGAGGAGAAGGAAGGGCAGCCTCAGCCGCATCCGCGCGAAAAGCGGGGCGCCTTTCGCAAGCCCAACTTGGAGACGCCCGCCGAGGTTTCGGAGGAGAAATTCGAGCCTGTGCCCCTGCAATCCAAGCCCCCCACCTTGATCGACAAATTCAAAAAGGTCATCAAGAAATTCCTGCCCAAGCAGGAGCAAAAGACACACAAGGAAATCATCATCAACGCCGAGTCTCTCGAGACGCGCATTGCCTTGCAGGAGGCCGGGCGCCTGGAGGAATTCACCATCGAGCGCAACACCGAGGAGCGCCTGGTCGGCAGCATCTTCAAAGGCAAGGTGCGCAACCTGGAAGACCCGCTCAAGGCCGCCTTCGTCGATATCGGCTTTGAGAAAAACTCGTTCCTGCACTATTGGGACATTGTTCCAACTAGTTTTGACAGCGGCGTCGAAGTCGTCGATCGCGGCGACAATAACAACAAGCGGCGCGACCGCCCCCGCATCACCCAGCGTGACATCCCGCGCCTGTATCCGCCTGGCAGCGAAATCATCGTGCAGGTCACCAAAGGCCCCATCGGCACCAAAGGCCCGCGCGTCACCACCAATCTGGTCCTGCCCGGCCGTTTCCTCGTGCTCCTGCCCAATTCCGACCAAAGCGGCATCTCGCGCAAGATCGAAAACCCGGAAGAACGCCAGCGCCTCAAGAAAATCCTGCGCGAAATCAACCTGCCCGAGGGCATGGGCGTCATCATGCGCACGGCCGGGGAAGGCCAGCAGAAGCGCTACTTTATTCTTGACCTTGCGATCCTTCTGGAACAATGGAATGAAATCCAGCAGAAGATCAAAACGCTCCAGCCTCCCGCCTGCGTTTTCCAGGAGCCGGACTTGATCGAGCGCACCGTGCGCGATTTCCTGACCGAGGATGTTTCCCGCGTGGTCGTGGACAGTTCGCAAGCCTACGACCGCATGCGGGCCATGATCTCCCGCATCAATCCGCGCGCCGCCAGCAAGGTGCAGCTTTACAACGAGCACCAGCCCATCTTCGACCGCTTCAATGTCACGCGCCAGTTGGAGAATGCCTTCTCGCGCCAGGTTCATTTGAAGAGCGGCGGTTACATCGTCATCGATGAAACCGAGGCGCTGGTGGCCATCGACGTCAACACCGGGCGCCACAAAAGCGGCCAAACCCGGGACCACGATTCGACCATCGTGCGCGTCAACCTGGAAGCGGCGGACGAAATCTGCCGCCAGCTCCGCCTGCGCAACATGGGCGGCCTCATTGTGCTTGACTTCATCGACATGAAATCGCGCCGCGACCAGCAGTCTGTTTATCAGCGCATCAAGGAGGGATTGCGGCGGGACAAAGCCAAGACGCACGTCCTGCCCATCTCGCAACTGGGCCTGATGGAAATGACCCGCCAGCGCCATTCCGAAAGCGTGCGCTCGGCCGTTTATGACGACTGCCCGTACTGCAAAGGGCGCGGAAACGTCAAGAGCGCCATCACCATGAGCGTGGAAATTCAGCGCAAGCTCAACGAAATCCTCAAGAAGCGTTCGCGGGACGACTCGGATTTCCGTCTCCGCATCGCGGTGCATCCCACCGTGCTGGAGCGGCTGCGCACGCAGGACGAAAAGCTGATCATTGAAATGGAGAAGCGCTATTTCGGCAAACTCTCTTTCCGGCCGGAACCGAACTTCCACGCCGAGCAATTCAAGATCATCAACGAGGCCACCAACGAGGAACTGGCCAACGTCGGCTCTTGAGCCAACTTCGCCGCCGCGGCTCCACGCGGGCCGCGGCGGATTCGCGGCCCAAGTTGGCGCGAAGGAAGTTCTTCCTGTATTTTGGAGGAACATCTGAAGTTTGATCCAACATCCAGAGTCTTCGAAGTCTCCGTGCGCGAATTGGCGGAGCGCGAGGGCTTCCGCCGCATCGGCTTCGAGCGCGGCGAAGGCTGGCACCGGCTCGGTTTGGGCGCCGAATTGCACGCGCGCGTCCTGAGCCAGCGCCGCTTGGCCCGCCCCGGCTACCAGTGCGAGGTCCATCTCCAGGACCGCTGGCCGGTTGAGGATTGGACGGCCCTCGTCACTGGGCGCCTCGACGGCTGCGTCCAAAATGACGATGGAAGCTGGCTGGTGGAGGAATTCAAATCGGCCTACCTGCCCGGCTCCAATTCCGTGCTGGAAAGCCATCTCCGCCAATTGCGCGTTTACTGCCTCCTGTGGCAGCGGATGGGCCACGCGCCAGTCAGCGGCTCGCTCGTTTATGTTGACTTGGCCACGGGCGCGGAGTTCGCGGCCCCCGCCGCCTGCGTCCGCGAAGACATGGAGCGCGAACTGCGGGCGCGCCTGGCCGAATTGCTGGCAATCTGGCTGGCGGAAGCCAAAATCCGGGAGCAAAAAGCCGCTGCCGCGGCCGCCACGCCCTTCCCTCACGCCGCTCCGCGCCCAGGCCAGCAACAAATGATCAAAGCAGTGGCCGAGGCGCTGGAAACCGGCGGACATCTGATGGCAGAAGCGCCCACCGGCTCCGGCAAGACGGCGGCCAGCCTTTACCCGGCCATTCTGCACGGCTTGGCCGCGGGCCGGCAGGCCGTGTTCTTGACCCCAAAAACGTTGCAGCAGAAGATGGCCGTTTCCATCTTTCGCGCGATGAACTCATCGGGCGCCTTTCGCACCGCGCAAATCCGAGCCAAGGAAAAGATGTGCGCCAACGACCGCGTCTTGTGTCACGAAGATTTTTGCCCCTACGCCAAGGATTATCCCGCGAAGATGGAGAAGTCGCGCCTGCTCGGCCGCCTGCGGGAAAGCCATTCTCATTTTGATCCCGACGCCGTTTTTGCCGCCGCCAAACGGGAAATGGTCTGCCCGTTCGAGGTGCAATTGGAATTGGCCCGCCGCGCGGATGCCATCACGGCGGATTATAATTATGTCTTCGATCCCGGCGCGGCCTTGAGCCATCTGGATCGGGAAGGGCTGCCTTCGGCGGTGTTGTTGATCGACGAGGCGCACAATTTGCCCGACCGCGCCCGCAAGATTTTTTCGCCTGAATTGCTGGAGGAGGAGTTTCGGTCCGTGGCCGGGCGACTCCTGCTGCAACCGGGCCTGCTGTTCGAGTCGCTCTCGGCCATCGTCGAAGAGGCGGCTGCGTTGCTGCAAAACTCGGCCGGCGCGCTGAAGGAGTCCGCGTCCATTGGCGAGACGGAACCGCCGATCGCGGCATTGCGCGAACTGTGGCAACGGTGGGAGCCGGAGTTTGTCCGTTACTTGTCGTGGAAAAGGGAGATCAAACTGGCGCTGGCCGAAGACCCGCTGGTCGATTTGCATTTCGCGTGGCAGCGGTTCATGGCGATCTTGAATTTGTTCGGGCCGGGCTTCGCGTGCGTGACGGAAAGACGCCCCGCGGGCGCGCGGCTGGCTTTGGTTTGCCTGGACCCCGCCCGCGCCATCGCGCCGGTCTTCAAAGCGGCCGCTTCTGCCATTTTATTTTCCGCCACGCTTTCGCCGGTCGAGGTCACGCGCCGGCTGCTCGGATTGGAAAAGGAGCGCACGGCCGCGCTCTCGCTCCCGCCGCCTTTTCCGCGCGAGAACCGCAAGGTCATGATCCTGCCGCAAGTGCGAACGACCTTCGCCTCGCGCGCCAAAAGCTGCGGACCGATCGCCAGCCTCATCGCGCAAATGGCCGGCGCGCAAAACGGCAACAGCCTCGTGCTGTTTCCGAGCTATCAATTCCTTGAGCAGGTATCGGCCAAAATGCCGCCCGTTCGCGCGCGGTTGATCGCCCAGCGCCCAAATCTCCGGGCCGATGAGCGCGAAAGCATTTTCCAATCCCTGGCTTCCGCTCCGCCGGGCGGCGTGCTGCTCTTCGCCGTCATGGGCGGCATGTATGCGGAAGGAGTCGATTATCCCGGCGAACTTTTGAGCGCGGTTTATATTGTCTCGCCCGCCTTGCCGCAGGTCTCGTTCGAGCGGGAACTGTTGCGCCGCTACTTCGATGAAACGGAGCAGGCGGGATTCGACTACGCCTACCTGCATCCCGGCATGACGCGCGTCATCCAAGCCGCGGGCCGTTTGATTCGCAGCGAGACTGATCGCGGCGTCATCGCGCTTTTGTGCCAGCGCTTTTTACAGGAGCCATACGTCGGCCATTTGCCACGCGATTGGTATGAGCGTTCGCCGCTGGAATTGATCGCCCGCGATCCGGCCGCCGAAGTTCAGCGTTTTCTGAACCGCTCGAAAAATTCTTCCGACACGATGTAACCGGCGCACTCCGGCGCGCCGCAATGGCACGGGTGTTCTTCGTAATCAATCAGGTCGTATCCGTAGTTGAACGTGATTTCCTCGCCCGCCGGGATGTCGCGCAAGGCCGCGATCCAAATATGGCCCTCTTCGCAAACTGCCTCGCAATTGGGGGTGCAACTGTGATTGAGAAATCGCGCCGGATTCCAATCCACATTGCCATCCACGTCAAACTCGTCGTCGAGGCCAAAGATATGCCAGTTCTGCGCTTCGCATCTCCGCAGGGATTCCGCCTTGGTGATGCGTTCGCCAATGTATTCGACGACGCGCGTTTCTTTGGGCAGGAAGCACGCGGCAAACCCGCCCTGCCCCTCAATGCGCGAAGGACCGATGCGCAAGTTCACGCTGGCTGTGGCGCGCGTTTGCCGCGCCAGGATCGCACTTTGTCGAGAAAGGGTTTCCATTGCGGGAAGAATGCCTCGGAAGGAAGCGCTTGGCTCCCAGCCAGAAGCCGGAAGTGGTCCCGCAACTCGCTGACGGCCCATCCTGTGAAGCCAAGATTGCAGATGCCAAGAGCCATCACATATTCGGCCGCGGTTAGAAAGCCCATGAAGGGGCTGAGGCTTCGTCCAATGGTCATGATTCCCACCATCGCGGCGGAAATCGCCAGCACGGACCACGGCAGCAGCAGAATATAAAAAAGCGTCCGCCCCAGCGCTTTGGCGTGGCTGGAAGATTTCAAGCCCGCCCACAGGCCGACCCACGTCAAGCTGTACAAGTTCCCGATGAACCAAAGGAATTCCACCAGCATCACGCACGCAAAAATGAAACCTTGCCAAAGGCCCAGCTTGTGCCAGGCCAGCGCGACCAGCAGAATGTCCATCGCAACCACAAACAGAAATGGCCGCAGCATTTGGTGTTTGATGGCCGTCGTGGAGCCGAGAAGGATGTCGTCGCCGTCCAATGGCGTGGTCAGGAGGATTTCGAGTTCGCCGCTTTGCCGGCGGGACGGCAGCGAGCGGCATGCGCAATGAGCGGTCCAGAATTTGACTATCAGATGCATTGCCAGCACCATGCACAAGAATGTCGGGATGTCATACCAGCCGTTGCCCGCAATCAGCGCCGCGATCCCCGCGATGATCCCGACCAATGCGGCCAGCAGATAGACCGGCTTCCACGGATTCCGCGCCATTTCCCCGGCGTGAAGCGCGATGGAAGGATTCGCGGCCCCGGCCAGCTTTAGGCGTTTCGCCGGCGCCGGCCCGGCCTTGGAAAAAGTTCGCGTCACGGCCCGGCTGGCGCCAATCAGGAACAGCCATCCGATGGCGTGGCTGACGGCGAGAGACAAGAGGAAATTCGGAACCGCCACGAAAGCAATGGGAGGCATGGCGGCCAAAAACGCTCCGCAGGGAGTCGGTATCAGAAACGCCATCACCAGGCCCGACAGACGCAACCCGAGCAACGCCGCAATCATCGGGGCGCTAAACAGCACAACTCCCAGCACGGCCAGGGAAACCGCCGCGCGCCCATCCCAACTTCGCGCTGAAACCAACAGCCCCAACGCGGCGAAGAAGAAAAGCGTGTTGACCACGGCGATGGCGACATTCGCGAAATCGCCGATGGAAATTCCTCCCAGCAGCATGGTGAAACCCAGGGCCGGAAAAGTCGCAATCAAACAACAAACGGGCACGCCCAACCGCGCCAGTTTGCCGAGGATCACGTCGTAGCCTTTCAGGTCCGTCAAAAAGAGAAATCCCAGCGTTCCATCCCGCCTTTCCTCGCTGATGCAATCGGAGGTGGCCAGCACGGCCATCAAAGCGGCAATGCCATAGCCGATGCCGGAAAGAATTTGGAAGGTCAGCGCTCCCGCCGAGGCGGCCGGAAGCGCGCCGCTGAAGCCAACCAGCAGAAATCCAAGGGTGACGCAAGCGGCATTGAGGGCCGCCAGACTGCGCCAATAGTAGCTCATGGCGCGCCGCGCGCTCACTTGCAATTCCCGGATGACGATGGGCAGGAAATTCATCGGTCAATAATGGTTCACCGCGTAAACCGCCGCCATCACCAAAATTCCCGACAGAATCAAGCCCGCGTTGGCCAGTCCGAGACCGACATACATGAGATGCCGCCCTGGGTTCCATTCCGCGGGCGCGTTTTTGAGGTGCTGCCGGCGGAGGAAAAGGAATTGCAACCCCGCCATCAAAACAGCTTCAGCCAGGGCAGTGTTTGGCCAATGAACCTTGAAGCAAACCGCGCCCAGCACGAGGCCGGAGATCGATGTCAAGAACAGCGGATATAGTTTTATGGATTCGCCAGTCTCGGCCGCGATGTCGCGATACAATTTAAAAGCCAGCCAGCCCATGCCCAGCCCAAAACACGGAATCGCGCCGACCAGGCCGAACGCAAAGCAGCGCATGGAACGGCGGATCATGCGCACGCGATCCGGCGGCGGAAGATCAATGGCGGCGGCGCTCATTTGAGGTGGCCCATGTAGGAGTTGGTAATGTGGGCCAGGCTGCCGATGGCCAGCAACGCCACCAGCGCGACGCTGGCGCCATTCAGCAGGAGCAGGCCGGTGCTGATGGTTTGGGCGGCCGCCTGCTCTTGCTGGCAGGCGCGGGCGTGCAGCCATTCATGCCAGCCATTGAGAGCCTGGAAAAAACGGCCGCCGCCGCGGCCGGCATTCTTCAAACGCCAGCGAAATTCTCCCGTCTCGTCGAAACAGTGCAAGGCTTCGGCCAGGTTCTGGCCGGCGCGGAGCCTCTCAACCGCTTCAAGGCCAAGAGTTATAAAACCAGCGTTGGCGGTGCCGCGGGCGGCCAGCGCGATGGCCTGGTCCTCCGGCAGACTTGCGTCAAGCAAAAGAGAGAGCATGGCGGAGAAATCGCATTGCAACCGTTTGCGGCGCCACGGCACGCGCAGCCAAAGGCGGTCCGCCAGCGGCGCCAGCGACGATTCCAGCCACGAGAGAAAACGCGGGCCGCCCAACATGAGGACGGAAAACGAATACAGGGCCAGCACCAGCGCCATTTGCAGGATGCAAAGCCATGGCATCACACGCATGAGAAACTCCAGCGGCCGAATGTCGTTGACGCTCAACATGCCGAGTATTGACTTAAATACGGGAACGATTTTCAGCCCGACAAACCACAATCCGGCGGCCAGGAGCGGATTGAGAATGAACGCGAACCCGGCCTGGTAATTGATAAGCGCGCGCGATTCCGATAAACTGTCGCGCAACATTTCGCGGCAGGCCGGCAGGACGCGGCCATAATCCCCAAGGCTCTCCCCCACCCTCAACATGGCCGTCAATTGCGGCGGCCCGAATCCGGGGACTTTTTCCAGGGCGATGGCGAGGGAACAGCCCTGTTGCAAATACGCGCCCAGCAAGTAAAAGTTAACCCCCAGCGACTTGTCGCGCGTTTGGGCCAGAGACGCAATGTAGCTCTCGGCCGACTGGCCCTGCGCCAGCGCCGATTCGATCAATTCGAGAAGAAAGCGCGCGCGTTCCTCCCGGCGCAGAGGCCGGCTGGTCACATAGAAGGCCGCCGCCGCCAGCGCGCAGGCTGGCAATACCGCCGCCAAAATCCACATGAGAAGACTGTCCGCGAAGGAGTTCATAGTCCGAGGAAGAAGCGCGGCAATTCGAAAATCAACCGTCCCACCGGATAAATCTGGCTCAGGATAATCAACCCCAAAAACAACAGCGAGACCGGCAGAGCCGCGTAGAGCAGCACGTTGGCCCGGTAAGCCGCGCGCGCCGCATAGACGTGCGCCGCTCGCTCGAACCCGGAAGCCATGTCTTCTCCGGCGCCAGCGACCAGCCAGACAAACATCGGGGGAAAAATCCTGCTGCCGGCGGCGGCGTCCGCGAATTTTCCCGCGCCTTCCGAACAACGCGTTTTCCACAACGCAAAATCTGCTCCCGCCGGCGTGCCGCGATGCATTTGCTCCATCAATCCTAACGCTTCAGGCAAAGGCGCCCCGGCCCTTAGCAAAACGGCCAGCGCCGAAGCCGCCCGGCAAAGACTGCCTTCGCGAAAAGCCGGCAGCCGCCACGCCATGGCGCGGCGCAGCGAGGGCAGCAGCAGCATCGCCAGCACGGGAATCGCCAGCGCGAGCAAAGCCATTGGCGGCAGCCAGAGAAAATTATCGTTTTCATGAATCGGCAACGGAGCGCGCCGAAAAAGAACGAATCGATCTTGATGGAGGAGAGCCGCGAATTGGTGGCCGAGAAAAGCGGCCCACACCGAAAATGCAAGTGACAGCACCAGCACGATAACCGGGTAAACCATCAAGCCCTTGAGTTGCGTCCAGACCGCGCCCGCCTTTTCGTAATAGTCGGCCAGCATGGTCAGCACGGAGGAAAGGTCATTGCCGCGCGCGCCCAATTCCAGCAGACGCGTGTAAAACTGGGGCAGTTTTCGGCGGCCCGCCGCTTTGGCCAAAGGCAGGCCGGCGGCCAGGTCCGCCTCCAGCCCTTCCAATTCCGCCCGCAGCGCTCCCCGGCGCATGTTCGCGCACAATTGCCGCAAGCCGCCTTCCAGCGGAATGCCGCAGCGCAGCATGGAAGCCAATTGTTGATTGACGTAGGCCAGTTCCGCGTGGTTCATACGGCGAAGAGCCTTTGCAATTCTTCTTCGGAACTGACACCAGCCTCCACCAGGGCGCGGGCGGACGCTTCCAGAGTTTGCGCGGGGCGGACGGCTTCCGGGCCGCGCACGCGCAAATCCTGCCGGGTCTTGTCATCGGGCCGGAACCATTCGACGACCGGGGCGCGGCCCTGGCAGCCAGTGTCAAGACAAGCGGGGCACCCGGCCCCCGCGCAAGCGCGGCAAACCCTGCGCATCAACCGCTGGTTCAAAACCAATGCCACCGAGGAAACAACGGCATAATGGTCGGGACACATAACGAGCAATCGTTCAAAAACGCCCTTGCAGGAGCCGGCGTGCAGGGTCGAAATGACCTGGTGCCCCGTCAGCGCCGCCCGCACGGCCAGGCTGGCGGTTTCGTCATCCCGGATTTCTCCGATCACCAGCACTTGCGGGTCCTGACGCAACAAATGCCGCGCCGCCTTGGCGAAGTTGAGGCCGCGGGCTTCATTGACTTCAGTTTGCATGATGCGCGGGATGATCTGTTCAACCGGGTCTTCGACCGTGATAATGTGCCGTCCGCCAGCTTCCGCCAAGTGGCGCAGGCAGGCGTAAATGGTCGTCGTCTTGCCGCTGCCGGCCGGGCCTGTCAATAGCAGCAGCCCCGCATTCTGCCGCAAAAATGTCTTCAACTCGGAAACGGCCGCGGCCGGAAATTCCAGTTCGTCCAGGCTCCTGGCCCCGGCGGACGCAAAAAGCCGGAGCACGATTTTCTCCCCGGTCACAGTCGGATAGGTGGCTACGCGGATGTCATTCTGGGAATGGATTTCCGCCCGTTCAATGCGGCCATCCTGCGGAAGCGATTCCTGATAGGTCTTGAGGCGCGCGAGAAACTTGATTCGCCCAAAAACCCGCTCCGCCACTTCCGCGCTTAACCCCGCGGCGTCTGTCATCAAGCCGTCAAGGCGGAATGAAACCTGGGCCGCGCCGGCGCGCATTTGCAAATGGATGTCGCTCGCGCCGGCCCGTTCGGCCTGGGCGACCAAATCTTCCAAAATTTTCGGCGCGGAGATTTCCATTTTATTTTGACTGCCTGTTGCTCCTGGCGATAACACCGGCTTTGCGAACTTGTTTCTGCTCAATCGCGCGCAGGTTCTTGTCCAGGTTCGTCAAGACAAGATTATTGCTGACAATAATGAGCGCCATCAATCCCAGAAATACCAGGACGACCAGCAGAACGGAGGCACGGCTTTTCGCCGATGGAGATTTGATTTGGATTTTCATGGCACGGACACGGCTTCGAACGTAAACAGCGGGCGCAGAAACGGCGCGGCTTTGCGTGCTTGCAATTCCACCTCCCACCGCCACGCGCGGACTTGCTGGCGCGGCTCCGCCCGCATGGCGGATGATTTGACTTTGCCCAGCAGCCGAATGGTCCGCCCAGTTTGGGACGAATGCCGCCAGACAGCCTCCTGCTTGAAGCGGTATTCAACAGTGTCGCCGGATTGCACCAGGTCGATGCCCTCAGGCCGCACCACTGCGTCCCGCGCCAGGCGGATGTCGCCTCGCCAGCGTTCGCCAGCATCGACAGCGGCCACGATATCAGCGGCATTTTCTTGCAGGCGTTTGGAATTGTCAGCGCAACGCCAATAGGCGCCGTAAGCCAGGCCGAGAATCACCGCCATCAATGCGATATAGACCAGCGCCTCGAGCAGCAAATAGCCGCGGGCGCCAGGACGATTATTTTTAAGGCACGATGGTTTCACGAGTAACGGGTCCTCCCAGGTCTTTCGAGCCGGGCTGCCATTGCAGGCGGATCAGGTGATCTTCAACGGTCAACAAGAAACGTCCCGGCGGCAGGTTGGAGACGGCCGCGCTCTCGATGGAATAGGGCCGCGTGCCGGGCAGGAATTGGCGCCATTCGCCCGCGCGCAGAATTTCCATTTCGCCATCGACCAATTCCATGGCCACGGCGCGGTTGTAGGAACCGCGGCAGGCGCGATGCTCAGAGACAAAGGAAAGGCTGACGGGAATCATGACCGCGATGAGAATGCCCAGCGCGATGACGCATTCGAGCACCATCCACCCGCCGGCGCGGGGTCCCGATTGCGCCGCGCGCGCTACCATAGCGACGCCTCATTGGCAATGGATGTAATGATATGAAAAACTTCCCCGACAACGACGCCGACAATCAGCCCGTTGGCCAGGACGAGGCCGGTCGAAAGAATTTGCGAGAAGGCCTGCTCCTGTTGAAAAGCCTTGGCGTCCAGCGCCTCCACCCAGCCGGCCAAAGCGGCGGTGAACCCGCTGGGTTCGTGGGAGGCATTGGCCAAACGCCAGGACAGCTCGGCGTCGGCGTCAAAGCGGCGCAAAGCGGATGGCAAACTCAGGCCCGCCTGCAAATCTCGCTCCGCCAGCGCAGCGCGGCGCGTGAAGATTTGATTGGCCGTCGCCGCCGCCGCTAGTGAAATGGATCGGGCCTCTGGCACACCGGCGTCCAGCAGCATCGCCAGCATCCCGGCGAAGTCCCGGCGCAGCCGTTTGCGGCGCCAAGGCACGCGGTACGCCAGCCAATCGCAGAGGGCTGGCCAAACGGTCGCGATCCACCGCCGCAAAGCAGGCCCGCCGATGTAGGCCGCCACAGCCAGGCACAGCAGCGCGCACAGGACCGCTTGGGTGCCGCCGATCAAGTTGGAGAAATGGAAAACAGCCATCATGCCGGTGTGCCGAATGTCCACTCCGTACGCCTCCGCAACGTCCCTGATTTTCGGCAGGACCAGATCCTTGCCCATCCCCAGCACCAACGGCAGCGCCGGCGTGCCCACCATCGCCAGCAACAGGAAATAATTGACACCGTTGCGCGCCTGCGAGGAGGCGTCCTTGAGCATTCCGCGGCAGACGGGCAGCACCTTGCGCGCGTCCCCCAGCTTTTCTCCAACGCGCAACATCGCGGCCACTTGCGGCGAAGCCAGCGAAGGCACGCGCGCGAGGGCATCGGCGAACGAAAGCCCGTTTTGCACATATGCCGCCAGCAAATGAAAGCGAATGCCAACAGAGCGATCCTCGATGGCGTAAATGGCGGCGATGGTCGATTCCGCCGATTGCCCGTGGCGAAATCCGATTTCCAACAGGTCCAGCATAAACCGGGAACGCTCCTGCCTTCGCAATGGCAGAGTAAACAGCCAGTAAAGGCCGATGGTAAAGATGACCATCGGCACAAAACAGAGCAGCAACCAAAACAGGCTTGGCCAAAACAGATTCATAACCACTGCAAGATGCCGGGATCAAAAGTTCCCGTGACCACCCTGACGGTGGAAACAATCTGGACGACAATCACCAAACCTACGCCCACGACGGAAACCGGCAGCACGGAATTGAGCAGCAAGTCCGCCTTGTAAGCAGCGCGCGCGTAATAGATTTCCGCCGCGCGCGCGAAGCCCATCGGCAAATCCTCCCCTTCTCCGGCCGCCAGCCAAAAAAAGAGCGGCGGAATGGCGCGCGTTCGTTTGCTGACTTCGGGCAGCTTGCCCGCACCTTCGGCAAGCGCGCGTTCCCACAAAGTCAAATCCCGGCGGATGCGCCGCCCTGATTCCAACCGGCCCATCAATGCCAGCGCAGCCCCCAAATCAACACCTCCTTTGAGCAGGAGGCTCAAGGAGGACGCCAGCCGGGAAAGATGGGCTTCCTTGAAACCCGGCATCCGCCAGCACGCGGCCTCGCGCAGCGGAGGAATAATGAGCAGCAATAGAGCCGTCGCGGCCAAAGCGCCAAAAACCAAGGCCGGCATGAAGGAGCCAGCCGCAAAAAGCCCGAAGGCATCCACGCGCGGCGCCGTTCCCGGGACAAGCGTGGGCAAGACAAACAGGCTGGCGAACCGTTCGCGCTGGCTAATCAGGAGCAAGGACAATCCGAGCGCCGTCAGCAGCACCAGCACGGGATAGATCATCAGGCCCTTGAGGCGCGTCCAGAGATGGCTGGTCTTTTGATAGTGATCGGCCAGCAAGGTCAGCAGGCCGGGAAGATTGTTGGATTTCGCGCCGACGCGGACCATTTGCTTGTAGAGGCCCGGCAAACGGCGGGATTCCAGAGCCTTGTCCAGGGGAAGTCCTTCGCTGAGATCGGCCTGGAGGCGTTCGAGTTCGCCGCGCCAGCGGTTGCGGCGCATCCCGGCGCACATCTGGCGCAAGGCGGCTTCGAGCGGAAGACCGGCTTTGAGCATTCCGGCCAACTGCTGATTCAAAAAGGCAAATTCATCCAATTTCATGGCTGCGCAACCATTTAGACACAGCCATGGGGCATTCGTCACGTCCTGCCTGTTAATGGGGCTTAGTCAGCATCTGATGTTTGACCATCAGCACCACGATATAAACGCCTTGGGCCAGGGCCAGAGCCAGCATGGCCACGCCGGAACCATGCTCCATTCGCAGAAGGGTTTTCTCCGTGAACTTGCGGTGGCCGCGAGAGACACCATAGCTCAATCCGGAAAACCACAGCCCGGTGCCCGCCCCCACTCCGGCCACGCACGAACAAACGTCCCCCGCCGAATTGCCCACCCAATCGCGCGCCTTGAAATTCGCCGCCAAAACAATCCATCCCACGAACACGCCCGGATTGCCCATGACCCGAATGAATCCCGTCGAGAAAGCCGACGTCGAGTGGATCTTCCCCTTGAGCCGCTCCTCCATGCGTGCCACCGAAGGCACCGTGCGCGCGCTTAAAAAACGGATGGCAATGTAAAGCATAAATACAAAACTGATCAATTCCAATGCCGCTTTGATGACGATGCCGTCGAAAAACGTGGCGAAACCCGTGAAGGCCAGCGCGCAATAAATGACTTCCATGGCCGAAGCGCCGATGCCAATCAGCAACCCCCACAGCAACCCGCGCCGCGCGCCTTCGTTTATGATGGTCAGGTTGACCGGGCCAACGGGCACGGAAAGAATGAAGCCGCTGAGAAATCCCGTCAGCGCCGCCATGAGAAAGGGATGGCCGGACATATCAGCCAGCCGGAGGACGGCCATCCTCCGGAAATTCGTCGTCTTCTTCCTCGATCTCGTGGCGCACTTTGCGGGAAATGCGCGGGCGGACAAAGCCGTAGAGAAGGTAGAGGGTAAACATCACTGGCAGCACGACTGGCAGAATAATCCGGCGCAAAATCACCAGCGCGGCCACAAAGATGATGGCAATGACAGTCTTGAGGAAAGTCCGCCGCGCCCGCAAATCCAGCGTTTTGAAAGACGGGTACTTGACCTCGCTGACCATCATGACCGAAAGAAACAGCAGCAAACTTGGAAGCAAGTACCGCCATTTGCCGGTCGCAAGGTCGATGCGGTCTTCATCCCACATCAGGAACAACGTCAGCGAAGCCACCAAGCCTGCCGCCGCCGGAATGGGAAAACCCTGAAATTCCTTCCCGCCTCCGCCGCTGGACATGGCGGCCAGGCAATTGAACCGCGCCAGGCGCAACGCACCGCAAATCAGGTAAATGGAAGCGATGAACCAGCCGACTTCAGGATGGCTGGCAAATACTTGATACAAGACGACCCGATGCACCAGAAAGGCCGGCGCGGCGCCGAAGGAAATCAAATCGGCCAGGGAATCAAATTCGCGCCCAAAAGGGCTTTCGACTCCGCCCATGCGCGCCAGGCGCCCGTCGAGCAAATCGCAAATGCACGCCAGCAGGATGAAACCCAGGGCCACCTTGATCTCGCCATTGCCCGCTGGACCGGGGCTGGCTTCAACGATTTTGGTCAAAGCGACGAATCCGAAAAAGAGGTTGCCCGCCGTCAGCAAGTTGGGCAGGAAATAAATTTTCAACTCCGGGCCTTCTTTTCCCGGTTCCGTTGGGCGTGTCGGCGGCGTCTCCATAGGTTATGATTTGGAGGCCGCGACGGTTTCGCCGCCAACGACTTTGTCGCCGATCTTCACCTTGATCTGGTAGTCCAGCGGCACGTAGAGATCGCACCGCGAGCCGAATTGAATGAGGCTGATGCGCTGGCCTCGCTGGACCTCGTCGCCGGCCTTGATGAACGGCACGATGCGGCGGGCCAGGACGCCGGCGATGAGCCGCACGCCAATCTTTTCGCCGGGCGTTTGGGTGGAGTCCACGCCGATGAGCACGTTCTCATTGTAAAGCGCGGAATCGGATTGCAGCGCGCTGATAAACTTGCCGGCCGTGTGCGTGACCGATACCACCCTTCCGCTAACCGGGGCGCATTGCACGTGAATGTCTATGACGGACAAAAATATGGAAATCCGGTGGCACGGGCCTCCAGGAAATTGGGATTCCGTGAGCCGATCAACCGCATCGACCTTGCCGTGGCCGGGACTAACGATCAATCCGGCGGCCTCGGGAGTTTTGGCGTTGGGATCGCGAAAGAAATAGAACGTGAAAATGGAGAACAAAATCCAAATGCTCGCAAGGGCCGCCGCCGCGTAGATGACGACGTGGCCCAGGAACTTGGCAACCATGCCGGCCCAGCCCAAGGCAAGGCCCAGCAATCCGACCGCGCAAACGGCCGCCAGCGTCAACAAAATGAGTCTCAGCGCCGCGCGCCGGGCTTCTCCAGCATGTTTCATCAATGCAACCTAACGCGTGCGCGGGCAGGAATTCAAGGAACAATGACTCGAACCGCCTGGGGCAGCACCGAAAACTTCGCCGGCAGTTCGCCCGCGTACTCGCCATCCAACTGCAATCCGACCCTGCCGGCGCCGCGGAGCGTGACCGCCGCGGAGCGCAAATGCCGCGCTTCCCAGAAGCGATGCACCCGGCCCGTCGCGAGGCCGAGCACCCCCTGCACGGGACGCCACCCATTGACAGTGGGCAGCACGCAAACATCCAGCAAACCATCTCTCAGGCTGGCTCCCGGAAAGACCTCAATGCTCCCGCCATAGTAGCGGCCGTTGCCCAGCAGAGCGATCTGCCCCGTAATTGTCTCCGAGGCTTCCACCGTGATCAAAGGCTGGGTCTCCCGCAATGCCCTGAAACCGGCCGCCACATAAGCAAGCGGCCCCGCTGCTTTCTTCAATTCCCAGTTCACCAATTCGACCGCGCGCGCGTCGAGGCCCGCGCCAGCCAGTTGCAGGAAATGGCGGATTTCGGGGCGGCCTCCGGCGGTGAATTCCGCCCGGCACAAGTCGATGGCCAATTCGCGTCCCGTGGCGAGGGTTCGGGCCACGCCGGCCAGATTCCGAGGCAGCCCCAATTCACGAGCGAACACATTGATGGTGCCCAACGGCACAAGTCCTAATCGCGCGAGGGACAGACCCCGTGGAACATCGGCCAGCCCGTTGACCACTTCGTTGGCCGTTCCGTCGCCGCCCACGGCCACGACGGTGGCGAACCCGTTGCGCACGGCCTGGGCCGCCAGTCGGCGGGCATCACCGGGGCCGTTGGTCTCGAAGATGGCGCAGTCGGGGAAAAGAGGTCCAAGCTGAGCGCGAAAGGCCTGGGCTTTTTGCCCCCGGGCCGAAGGGTTGAAAATCAGGCACGTCTGCACCCGGTTTCAAGAAAGCGTCATGGCTGCCGAGCCGAGCGCCACGGCCAGCACGCTGGACACTTGTTCGATTTCAGTCATTTGTTGCGCCCCCAGCGCGAGCTTGACACCCTCGGTGGGAAACCAGGCCTTGCAGACCACTCCCAGTTCCGCCTGCAACAGTTGTATAAGAAACTCCGAACGCGCCGCGCCTCCGGAAATAAGGACCTTATTGACGGTTCTCTCTCGCTGATGTTCAAAAAAGTCTATCGAAGCGCGCAGTTCCCGTCCAAGCGGAGCGACCAGCGGCTGCAAGTGGGCTTCGACTTCCTGCGGCATTCCGACCTTGATGCCCTCGGCCTCGGCGTAGGTGATATTCATCGCCTCGGCCAGCCCGGCTGTGAGCCGGTCGCCGCCCAGTTCCACCGAGCGGCTCAGGCACAGTTCGCCGTCGGCCAGAATGCTGATGGCTGACGATTTGAAACCGAGGTCCACCAGGGCGACGACCTCCTTGGCGAACGATTCCGGCTGGGAAAACTCCAGCGCGTTGATCGGCCCGAGCAAACCCAGGGTGATATTAGCGGGGGCCAGGCCGGCTGCCTTGACCGAAGATTCCAGGGTCATCAGATATTCGCGCCGGGCGCCGCCCACCCAAACTTTGTATTTGACCACGCCGGCCTTGGGCGGCTCGACAGGCTTTTGCCCGCTGGGAGGAACGATGTAGCAGTCAAAAATGTAATCACGCAGGTCCTGCTGGAGATGGGCCTTGGAATTGAATTTGAGCATTTGGCGCATCTCACTCACCGGCATGAGCGGCAGCTCCGTGCTGCGCAGAACGGAATCGCCCGCGCCAATGGCGATGGTGACTTGCTTGGTTTTCGGCTGGACGGCCTCCATGACGGCGCGCAGATGCTCGGTCAGCAGACCTTGCGGCATGGCCTTGTCATAAATGGGCGCGTCCTGGACGGCAAAACGGGCCAGGTTGAAGGAGTTGTCCCTGCGTTCCAAGAGCACCGCTTTGGTTGTGCGGCTTCCCAAATCGACGGCAAAAATTTGGTCCCGGTTCTTGCCACCTTGTAAAAACGAGAAGTTCATGGGTTGTTCATAGCAGGTTGGGCCTGCAATCGGAAGGAATTTAGCAGCCATGCAAAATCCAGCCGATGCGTGTCATATTCCCGCAAATCACAAGAAAAAGTAAACTCAAAGCTGCCATCCGCAAATGGAATGTAAGCATCACGCATCCTCATGGTCAAATCGCCAGAAACAGGCTGGAACAGATCAAAGAGCAATCCGACTCCGCACGATGTGATGCAAGGGGAGGACATCACCAGTGAGGCGGCAGGATGCTTCCCGGCCACTTGGTCGCGCAAGGTTTCCATCTTGGGCAGCTTGCCCGCAAAGTTGGTGCTCATCTTAATGGTGATGACGGTGGAACCGGTCTCGGAGGAAAACACAATGCTCTGGTCGGTTTGATGAATTTGAACGCCGTATCCCTTGGGCACACGCAGATCAAAATGCTCCTTGTCAGTTTGGATTGCCAGCAGGTTCGCGTTGCCCCCTTCCATGGTGGCTTCGGTCGTGGGGAACACCCTGAACAACGGCTCGCCTAGCACGGCGGACACGGGCAGAAGAACCGAGGCCAAAACCAGGCGCCAAATAACATGGAGATAATGGGCTTTCATGAAATCAAAATACAGTTGCGCCTGGCGTCAAGCTGCTCCACCTGGCCCGATTGAGGTAAATAACCCTGGGGGTTAGCGGAGGCAGTTTGGCGGGGTCATTGAAGTTGGTGTCGAAGGCCCAGTTGCGGGTGGGCGGATTATAAACGGTGCCCGTTCCCGGCCACGGAGTATTGGAAATCTGGCTGGTGAACATTTCGACCATCGACCCGTTATAATAGAGGCTCACGCCGGCCCAATTCTCCAGAAAGCGCGGGAAGTTTTCCACGCCGCCGCTATAGTTGATGCCATTGGAGGGAACGATGCCGGTCAGAATGGCCGCGTTGACCGTGTCGGAAGTCGCTATGCGGCTGCTGATGGAGTTGGTCGAGCTGTTGGGATTCCAAGACGGCGAAAGGACAGTGAAAGAGTCCGCGTAAAAGGCGCTGGGAAGAGTGTTGGCCACATTATAAGTTTGGTACAGAAAGGTGGACCCGTTCGTGGAGCAATTCCAATTTCCTGCCACATAGGCTGGGTCCGGCGTCACTATGGAAAGCCCGTTGGATGGAAGCGTCGCGCCATTGGTCATCACGATGCCCGGCTCCGCGTATTCGATGTAGTTGGTGATGTAAAAGACGTTGGTAGTAATGCTCGTGATTCCGGCGTAAGTGAAGCCGGTTATGCCGTTTATGATATAACCGGAAATGGCGAAATACGAATAGCTGATAATGAGATTACACGTGTAGCTAGTGATTGCTTGGTAGGTGTAAGTCCGTGGAAATCCGCCATTGGTGACGATGGTGCCAACGTAAGTTCCGGAACTAGGGCGCGTGCTGGAGGTGGTCGGCGTCGTATTTGTCGTCACGCCTCCCAGATACGTTCCACCGGACGGATAGCTGGCGGTCGTCGTGAGGGTGGTATTGGTCGTTATGCTGTTGACGTAGTTGGACGTCGGCCGGTTGGCCGTCGTAACGCTGGTGACGTTGGTGGCCAGGATCGGCGGAACATAAGTGCCGGCCGAGGGATTGCTGGAGGTGGTAGTGACGCTAGTATTCGTGGCGACGGGCGGAACGTAGGTATTGGCCGAAGGATAGTTGCTGGTCGTTGTCGTGGCCGTGTTGGTGGTATACGTGTAATTGGTGGTGATCACCGTGTTGCTCATAAACCGGTTGTCGGCTACGAAGATCGATTGGACGTCGGCTACGGTGGAACCGCGCAGCGAGGAGAGCAGCGGGCGCAGCACGGTGTTGGTGGCGCTCCACTGGCGCAACGCGCCCACATTGATATTCACCGGGTCCACTTGCGTCCCGTCGCGCATGTTGTAAAAGCTGCCGTTGGTATTGATCCATGATGCCCATTGACTGTTGGAAATAACGGTGGCCGCGTTGTTGACCGCGACGCCGCTGGTGACGGTGATGACGTTGCCATTTGAGATGGAGACGATCAAATCGACCTGATTATAAAGGCGGTTGGTGCCCGTGGTGGAATTGGGAGATTCGCCCGCAGGAGGGACTTGCAGAATGGCATCAACGCTGGCCGCCACATTGGTCGTGGAACCTGAGGTGTTGGTGCCCACCGGAAGGTTCAAAGGATTGACATCAGCCAGATGGCTGCCATCGAAATTGACCGCGGCCATGGGGTTGTTGGGCACAGGATTCAATGGGTTCCATGTCAGATTGAGCGTGCCCGTGGCTGAAATGTCGTTGGAAAATGTCAGTGTTGAGCCTGGGTCAATATAAATATTGGTGTTGCCATGCACCATGCCGACGATGTTCATGACGGCGCCGGGGCCGATCTCCATCGTGTCGTTGTAGAAAATGGCGAATTGAAAAATGGGAATCTGTCCGAGGACGATTTGCTGTCCAACGGTCGCCTGAATGCCGTACTGGGAATTGCGATTTTGCGCGTTGGCAATGATCTGGTAAGTCGAACCGACCGATTGCAGGCCGGAATAGGGCGGCCCCAAAACGTTGGTCGTGGTGGTGCTCAGGCACTTGACGATCACCTTGTTGTTGGTCGTGCCGCCGCTGAATTGATAATTGGCCCAATACGGGCTGTCAGTGGTGTTTGGGATCAAGCCGTTGTAGGAAGCCGCGGTGTACTTGGTGAAGACCAGTCCTTCGCCATAATTCTGGTCATCCTGCACGATGGCGCTCAGGGCCTTCTCCGTGGCCGATTCCGCGGCGTAGGTGGTGGTGAATAACTCGCTGTTGCGCGCTGTCACGGCCGAATTTTCATTGGACCACGTCATGATGCTGGCCATCAGCAGCAATCCGGCCGCCGCGAGCGCCATGACGACCAGCAAAGCCCAGCCTCCCTGGCGTGAATGGTTTTTGAGTATAGTAGTTTTCATGGCCTGTTCCTTGACGCTATTCTAGTGGTGATCTGGTAGAAGTCCACCGTGCTGCCTGAGGCGATAACCACCTGCGGGTTTTGCAACTCGGTGAAGGCCAGGCAAACCAACACCAGAGGCGTGCCGACTCCGTTCGTTTCGGGCATCCAGACGCCGTTATAGACGTTGTAGGCGGAGAAAATATTGCTGTTGTACATGTTATTGGTCATCACCATGTTGGCCGTGACCAATCGAAAATCGCCCGAGTTGGAGCCGGTCCAATTTGTGCGGTAAAGATTGCTCGTGGCCGGATCGTAATAATACAAAATCCAGGAGCCGTTGGTCACTCCGTTGGTGTTGGCCAGCATGATTTTCAAAGCGTTGCCCTGCTGCCAGATATTCGAGCCGGCATTGGTAAAACCCGCAAGGTTCCCATTGCCCACGTAATTGGAAGCGCCCGCGCGGATGTCCGTAAACATTTTTCCCAGCGCCTGCGCGGCGTCGTCGCTGGAACTCAGCCAGATTTGCTGGCGCACGGCCATGGAAGCTCCCCAAAGATTGGTGAGGATGATCGTGCCGGCCAGGATGACCAGCGTCACCATCACGATCAGCGCTTCAATCAGCGTGAAACCGCTTCGCTGCGCCGCGACGGCTGATTGGGTGAGTTTTATTTTCATAGGTCTGGCGCGCGCAACACGGAAACGGTGTTCGTATATGTCCCCATATCCAGGAAACTCCAGACGCAACTGACCTGCACCAGCACGTACGGAGGGTTCGTGGAAACCTGAGTCACTGTCGCAAAATTGGTCGCGTAAACGAGGTTTGTCGCACTATTGGGCAGGCATAGCGCGGCCACCTGAATGTTGGTCAGCGAGGGGCTGAATATATTTGTGACGGAGGTGCCGGATACCACCCACGTCGCGGCCACGATGCTCTCCATTTGCTGCATGGCCTGGGCGTTGGCCGCGAGTTGAAAAGAAGAAAATTGCGCCCGACGGGACGCCATGGTGTAACCCTTGAACAGCCCCGTCATCACCAGCACCGAAATGGCCACCGCGACCGCCACTTCAATGAGCGTAAATGCGGCGGCGGAGCCGCTGCTTCTATTTGACCCGGAAATGCGCATAATTCGACCGCTTTTGCTTAAAATTTATTAGGCAACTAACGTTCACCTCGTGTCAGCAGCAGCACCCGTGCCATATCAGCCATGCGCGCGGCCTGCCACCCCTTTACAAACATCGGCAAATGAGCTAAAAACTAAACCGTGAAAGCTAACCACAGGATAACCTCAATTCTTTCGGCCATTGCGGCTCTGTTCATCGTCTCGAACGCGCGCGCGGGCGCGATCTTCACTCAGCTTTACAATCTCACCGGCAACTCGGACGCAACGCTAGTGGCGTCCAGCAATGGAATCTCCTTATACGGCACCACCGTTGGAACGGGCCTCGCGGTTACAAAATCGTATGGCACGATTTTTCGCGCGAGCACCAACGCAGTGCAGACTTTTGGTTTCACCGGATTTTCGAACCTCGTGTTATTCCAGCTTACCAATGGCGGCGCGCCCCGGGCGGGAGTGATTCTTGGGCCCCGCGGCAACTTGTACGGCACCACGGCTTCCTACGCGATTTCCAATGTGTTTTTTACGAACGGAATGGGTTCGGTTTTCAGCGCCACTACCAACGGCAGCTTTGCCAGCGGCTTTACAGTGCTGCACCGGTTTGGTTCGGTCACCAATTCACAACATCAGCCTTTGGACGGCGCCAGCCCGCGCGCGCCATTGGTCAACGGCCCCAGCAACACTCTTTACGGCACGACATACTTTGGCGGCTCCAACGGCTACGTTCATGCCACTCCAGGTTACGGCGCCGTTTTTAAAGTGACCACCAATGGCACGTTTACGGAACTGCATTCTTTCGACGGTTCCGATGGCGCGAACCCGACCGGCCTGGTGCTCGGCCTCGACACAAATCTTTACGGCGTCACGAGCTACGGTGGCTCCAATTCCACCGCCGTCGATACCAATGGCGATGCCGGGTTCGGCTCCATCTACAAGATGACCGCCAACGGCCAGCTGACAACGCTGTATTCCTTCGGCGCGTCGATTGGGCCGTCGGGAAATGCTCTTGACGGAAGCCAGCCCACCACGCTCATTCAGGGCCGCGACGGCAATTTCTACGGCACGACCGCATTTGGCGGTTCAAACAACGCTGTTGTCGATGGCGAGGGCGACATGGGTTGCGGGACCGTTTTTAAAGTGGACACCAATGGCAATCTCACCTCGCTCTATTCCTTCGGCGCGTCCTTCAACGCCAAGGGTTACCCACTCGACGGCCGGGATCCATCAGGCCCGCTGGTGGAAGGGCCGGACGGCAATTTTTACGGCGTCACGCAATTCGGCGGCGCGACCAATACCGGAACTATTTTTGTCATCACGCCAACTGGCGCGCTGACCACGCTCTACAATTTTGGCCACACCAATGATTCCATCCTCCAGCCGCCAGGACTGGCTCAAGACACATCCTACTATCCTCGCGGCGGCCTGCTGGTTGCCAATGACGGCAATCTTTATGGGACGACTTTCCACGGAGGAACGGCCATTGAATCCGGGGGTTCCGTATTTCGATTTGGTCCGGGAGCGCCGGATATCGTCGGCCCTCCGGGCAGTATCACCATCGTTGCCGGTTCCACCAACACCTTGCGCGCCGCGGTGGACAGCCTTTACGCCATGAGCTACCAGTGGCAATTCGACCAGACAAATTTGATTGACGGCGGCCAGCTCTCCGGCTCCTCGACCAGCAATTTGACCCTGTCCGCGGCCGCGCTCGCCAACAGCGGCGCTTACACAATCCTTGTCACCAATGTCGTCGGATCGGCCCAGGCTTCCGCCACGGTAAAAGTCGTGCCCGCGATCATTACCAGACAGCCCGCCAGCGCAACCATCGTCGCGGGCGCGACCGACACCTTCACGGTCGCTGTCAACAGTGTTTATCCACCGTCCTTCCAATGGCAATTCGACGGCACGAATCTGGCCGACGGCGGCGAAATCTCCGGCTCTTCGACCAGCAACCTGACGCTCACCGGCGCGGCCGTTTCCGATCACGGCAATTACTCCGTCATCATCAGCAATGCAGCCGGCACAGTGCAAAGCTCGAATGCGGTGCTCGTGGTCAACCCCTTCACCACTTCAAAGACTCCATCCAGCCTGACGATTATGGCCGGCGCGGCAGCGTCTTTTGGCATCGCGGTTCAGAACTCCGGTTCCATCAATTTCCAGTGGCAATTTGACGGCGCGAATTTGTCCGATGGCGGCAATGTCACGGGTTCCACCACGACGAATCTGGTCATTGTGAACGCCGCCCCGCAAGATTCAGGAACTTATTCGGTGATTATCAGCAACTCCAGCGGATCGGAAACCGTCACGGCGCTGCTGAGGGTTATCCCCCAAACGGCGCCCGGTTACAGTCTTTCCAACGTCCACTCCTTCAGTGCGGAGGGCGACGGCGGCCAGCCCAATGGGCTGTTTTCCGCCAGCGATGGCGCTCTTTACGGCACGGCCATGAATGGCGGGACGAACGGCTTCGGCTCTTTATTCAAGTTCACCACCAACGGCACCCTGGCCACACTTTACTCGTTTACAGGCGGCAGCGATCAGGCCAATCCCAACAGCACGCTGGTGCAGGATGGCAGCGGCCTGCTCTACGGCACGACGGCCAGCCAAACGACGAATCAGGATGGCACCGTTTTTGAAACCACCACGGCAGGAAGCCTGACCACGCTGGCTTTTTTCGATAGCACCAATGGCCAGTCCCCCAACGGCGTGACTTTCGGAGCCGATGGCAATCTTTACGGCGTCTGCAATCAAGGCGGCGAATTTAACACCGGGACGTTCTTCGAGGTTAACCCGACCAATGGAGCTTTGGGCATGCTCAATTCATGCGACGCCGTCACGACCGGCAATTCTCCGGCGGCGGGCCTGCTCCTTGGAAAGGACGGCAGTTTCTATGGCACCGCCGCGCTGAGCGAGACGCTGTTTCAAATCGATTCCACCGGCCAAGTGTTGAACGTGTATCTGTTTCCTGGCGGCAGCGGCGGCTTCGCCCCGGAAGGCCAGTTGGTGCAGGCCGGCAACGGCGCCATTTACGGCACAACCGGTGATGGCGGCGCCACTGGCGACGGCACGGTCTTCGAGTTCACCAATGGCGTCATCACAAATCTTTATTCCTTTGGCGCGGTCACCAATTTTGATGGAAGTTTTCTGGACGGAACCCACCCTCTCGCGGGCCTGGCTTTTGGGCCGGATGGCAATCTTTACGGCGTCACCTTCGAAGGAGGCTACAATAACAACGGCACCGTTTTCAAAATCACGACCAACGGCGTTCTGACGACAATAGCCTGGCTGGATGGCGCGGACGGCTCGGCCCCGGCCGCGGCGCTGGCATTGGGAGCGGACGGCAATTTCTACGGAACGACACAATACGGCGGGACCAACAACGCTGGCGTCATCTTCCAACTGGCCGTGGTTCCCGCAGGCCCGCCGCGAATCCAATCTGTCTCCGCCAGCGGCGGCCAGATCAACTTGTCCTGGAACGTGACCCCCGGCCAATCCTATCAAGTGCAATACACAGGCGATTTGGACGATGGAACCTGGCAAAATCTCGGCCTTCCCGCTTTCGCCGCCGCATCCATGATTAATGTGACCGACGCTGTCAACCAAACCCAGCGTTTCTACCGCCTTATCCTGCTTCCGTAGAAAACCTATTCCCAGCCGCCGCCCAAAGCGCGGTAGATGTTGACCAGGTCAACCGAAATAGCCTCCCGGCTCTGCGCCAGCGCCGTTTCGGAAGCGAGCAGCGACCGTTCCGCGTCCAGCACCGTCAGAAACTCCGCGGTGCCCGCCTGGTAAAGCTGCCGCGACAGATCAAGCGCGCGCCGGTTTTTGAGCGTCGCTTCGCTCAATGCCTTGCGATGATCCCACTCCCGCGCGAACGCGACCAGATTGCTCTCCACATCAGCCAGCGCCGCCAGCACGGTTTTTTGGTAGCTGATATAAGCGGCATCGCGGGACGCCTCCTGCAATCGAACGTTCGAGACGGTGCTGCCGCCCGAAAAAATCGGCCAATTCACAGCAGGCCCTCCGGAATAAATTCCGCTGGGGCCGGCGAACAAATCCCTGGCCAGGTTGTTCTGGTAGTTGACAGAACCTGTCAAAGAAAATTGCGGATAAAACTGGGCCACAGCCACGCCGATCTGCGCGGCGGCCGCGTGCAAATTCGCCTCCGCCGCCCGGAGGTCCGGCCGCCGCCGCAACAAATCTGAGGGCAACCCAACCGGCACTTCCGGCGGAGTGGCCGGCACATTGCCAGGCTTGGACAACTCTTCCAACAAGGCCGCCGGAGGAAGGTCCAGCAGAATGCTGATGGCGAAAATGTTTTGATCGATGGCCGTTTGCAGCGGGGGAATGGTCGCGGCTGTGGTCGCCACTTCCGCGTCGGCGTTGGCCTCGTCGAGGGCGCTGACAAACCCGGCTGCTCCTTTTTGCCGCGTGACTTCCGCCGTGTGTTTCTCCGATTCCAGGTCGTTCTCCGCGATGGCAATTTGCTCCTGCGCGCTGCGCACTTGGAAATAGTCCAGCGCCACTTCCGAAACCAGCGTCACGCGCGCTCCGTAAATATTCTCGACTGCCGCCTGTATGTTGGCGTCGTCGGATTCAAGCTGCCGGCGGACGCCGCCGAAAATGTCCAGATTCCACAAGGCCGTCCCGCCAGCCTGGTAGGCCGTAATGCCGCCGCCATTGCGCCCATTGACGGTATTGCCAAACAGCGCGCTGCCGCCAACATTTGCCGATGGCCATAACCCGCCCGCATCCTTGCCGCGGGTGGCGCGCGCCTCCCGCAAGAGCGTCTCAGCCAGGCGAACGTCCAGATTTGTTTGGAGGGCCGCTGTTGCCAATTTGGTCAGTTCAGGATCATTGAATCGCGTCCACCACTTCGCCAATTCCGCCGGGCTGTTGGTCAGCCGGGAATCGGCCGACTCCGGAGAGTTGGTCACGGACCACGCGGGAGGGGCGTCGGTTTTGGGCGGCTTGTAATCCGGGCCGACCATGCAACCGCCGGCCAGCAGCGCGGCGCAAAGGGTTGTTAGGAGGGGAACTTTTCTCATGCTTGGGCGTCACTCGTAGCGCAAGGCTTCGATGGGGTCCAGGCGCGAGGCTTTCCAGGCCGGGTAAAATCCAAAGACAATTCCGACCGTGGCCGAGACCGCCACCGCCGCGATGACCGCTCCCATGGAGGTCGCCGTCGGCCAATGTTTGACAACACGCACCAGCCAGGATGTGGCGCGCCCCAAACCGATGCCGAACAACCCGCCCAGCAGGCAGAGCACAACGGCTTCGGTCAGGAATTGCCGCAGAATATCCGCCCCTTGCGCGCCGACGGCCATGCGCAGCCCGATTTCCCGCGTGCGCTCCGTGACTGAGACAAGCATAATATTCATGATCCCCACCCCGCCCACCACCAGCGAAATCAACGCCACGATCAGCAGCAGGTTGGTCATCAGTTCGGTGGTCGAACTCATGGTTTTCATGATCTCTGTCAAGTCGCGGATGGTGAAATCGTCCGGCATGTCGCCGCGCAGGTGATGCCGTTCGCGCATGAGCGCGGTCATTTCGTCGATGGCGCTCGGCACCTGGCCGCCGGTGCGCGCGGCCGCCACGATTTCATCAATGCCCGCGAAACGCACGGGCGCGGGCGTGTCGGCGGCCTGGATGGCCGACGGCGAGGAGTAAAGGCTGAGCGAATAGTTGGGATAGACCTGGCTGGGCAGCACAGTCGTGCTGGCCGTGGACGAGGCGCTCAAGTTGGGCACGGATGCGGAGGCCCCGGTGACCCTGTATTTGATTGTCGTCCAGGGCGCGATCACGATGTCGTCCTGGTCCGAGCCCATCATGTTGGCTCCTTTGGGGCGCAGCACGCCGACAACCTTCATGTTGACGTTCTGCATGCGGATGTCTTTGCCAATGGGCGATTCGCCATCGAAAAGCTCGCGCACGATGGTCTCGCCAACCAGGCAAACCTTGCTGCAATTGCGCACGTCCCGGTCCGTAAACGCTTCGCCCTCGGCCATGTCCGTCCAATCCCGCACTTCCAGATAGGCGGGCGTGGTGCCGTACATCGAGTTGGGGGCCCAATTGCGGTTGCCGTAAATAATCTGCGTGCGCGTGCGCACGACCGGCGCGGCCGCGATGATCGAGGGGCATTCGGACACGATGGCCTCGGCGTCGGACGGCGTGAGGGTGATGCTGCTGCCGCTGCCAAAACTGACGCCCGCGGCGGCGATGTTGCCGGGAAAAACCAGCAGATTGAACGCGCCCATGGTGGCAATCGTGCGCTGAATGGCCAGAGTTGAGCCGTTGCCGATTTCCATCATCGCAATCACCGCCGCAACCCCAATGACAATGCCCAATGTCGTCAGCATCGCGCGCAGCACGTTGCGCCGGAGGGCGCGCAAAGCGGTGCTAAGGATGCGAAAAAATTTCATGGCGGGATCAGTTGGCGGCGGGCGAGAGAGCGTGTTCGATCAAGCCGTCGCGAATGCGGATGACGCGCTTGGCATGTTCGGCCACGCCGGGATCGTGCGTGACCAGGATCACTGTCAAACCTTCCGTTTGGTTCAACTGCTTGAACATTTCCAGAATCTCCTCGCTCGTGCGCGAGTCCAAATTTCCCGTCGGCTCATCCGCCAGGAGCAGGCGCGGGCGGTTGATCAGCGAGCGGGCGATGGCCACCCGCTGTTGCTGTCCGCCGGAGAGCTGCGAAGGCTGGTGATCCATCCGTTCCGCCAGGCCAACCTTGCGCAGCAATTCAGCCGCGCGATCCCGCATCTCGCGCTCGGTCAAATTCTCGTGCGAATAGTTCATGGGCATGACCACGTTTTCCAGGGCGGACGTGCGGGCCAGCAAGTTGAAACTTTGAAAAACGAAGCCGATCAAACGGTTCCTCAGCCTGGCCCGTTCATCCCCATCAGCGCTGGAAATTTCCTTTCCGTCCAGCCAGTATTCCCCGGACGTCGGATGGTCCAGGCATCCCAGAATATTCATCAGCGTGCTCTTGCCCGAGCCGCTGGCGCCCATCAGAGCGATCAATTCCCCCTTGGCGATCGAAAAGGAGACGCCCTTGAGCACCGGCAGATCGACCTCGCCAAGGTGATAGGTTTTGCGAACGTCCCGCAATTTAAGCAAATCCATAGACGGCGCTTAAGGCCTCACGCGGCCCGCGGTTTTCTTCCCGTTGCGCCACGGATTCTTTGGCGCGAACGGGTTATTAGCGGCGTCTTCCGCCCCTTCCGCGTTGCTGGCCAGTTGTTGCATTCCCAAAATCACTTGCGATCCGTCCGACAGGCCTTTGCCATCGACTTCCGTTTCCGTTCCATCGGTCAAATCAGCCGTGACCGAGATAGGTTTGACAAACTGGCCGTCTTCCACCCACAAGGTGGCGGGATGGCGCGGTTCGGCGGAATCGGGCGGCGGACGGTGCCCGGCGACGAGCTTGGCCGCGGGCGTATCGCGGAATTCGGGCGCGATCATGTCGAATTCCGGCCGCCAGCGCAGGGCCGCGTTGGGCACCAGCAGCACGCCGTGGCGCTCGCCGCTGAGGAATTGCGCGTTGGCCGTTAAATAGGGCAGCAATTTTCCGTCGGGATTGGCGGTGTTGACTTCAACGGTGTAGGTCACGACGTTTTGGGTCATGGTGGCGTTGAGGCGCACTTTGCCCACCGTGCCGCGAAAGGTCTGGTTGGGAAAAGCGTCCACGGTGAACATAACATCCTGGCCCTGGTGGATGTTGCCAATGTCCGCTTCGTTGACGGAAATCCAAACCTGCATCCGCGTCAAGTCCTTGGCGATGAGAAACAAGCTGGGAGTGTTAAAACTGGAGACGACCGTTTCGCCAATGGTCACGCGGCGGTCAATAATAACTCCTTTGACCGGCGAGGTGATGGTGCAATAATCGAGTGTCCGCTGGGCGCGGTCGAGCGAGGCGGCGGCCTGGACGGTGGTGGCT
The DNA here is from genome assembly GCA_036501625.1 of Verrucomicrobiia bacterium. Taxonomy (GTDB): domain Bacteria; phylum Verrucomicrobiota; class Verrucomicrobiia; order Limisphaerales; family Palsa-1400; genus Palsa-1400. Next base: position 232,210 of record DASXZY010000088.1, on the reverse strand, counting down.
TGGGCTTGTTTTAGCGCGGCGGCATCCAGGGCGACATTAGCTTTGGCGATTTCGTAATTGGCCTTGTAGGAATCGTAAGTAGTGGGCGCGAGAGCTTCGGACGGGCCTAGTTTTTGCGCTCGGTTCCAATCGGCTTCCGCCTGCGCCAGTTTGGCCTTCATTTGTTCCAGATCGGCCGCCGCACGGACTTCGCCCGCCTTGTCCTGATCCAATTGCGCCTGGCCCAAGTTGACGTCCGCTTTGTAGAGGAAATCGTCGATTTTGGCCAGCACGGTCCCCTCCTCTACAGACGAGCCGTAATCAATGGCTTTGCCGCTCTTGTCTTTGCCAAAGGAGAGGATTTGCCCCTCCACTTGGGCGCCAACATCAACGACCTCCTCCGGCTCCAATGTTCCGGTCGCCGTCACCGTCACGTAAAGATCGCCCTTTTTGACGCTGGCCTCGCGGAAGGCGGGCTTGTGATCGGCACGGGCGCGCCATTGCCAGACACCCCATCCGGTTACAAGAACCACGATGGCGCCAGCAGTCAGCGATGTTTTAAAAGCCTGCCGCACTATTAATTGCGTCGATTGGATGCGGACAAAACCCCCTTGGGTGTCCTCTCCAAACCACGTTGTTTAGATGCCTCTTGGCCGAAAATTATTCAAAAAAAGCCCACTCAACGCCAGCGGCCTCGGACCCACACATGCCGCCCGCCTCGATAAACCCAGCGTCCGCCAAACCAGACCGCGCCGTGATAAGGGGGACGCACCCAAATGCCTGGAGCCCAGACCCAGGCCACGCCATTCCAATTATAATATCCAGGCGTCCAGACGTAATCAGGCGCCGGCGCGGGCGGAGCCACGTCCGGCGGAGGCGCGGGCGGGGGCACGGAGGTTTCCACCGCGGCTCCAGGGGGCGGTTCCTGAACGCCGCCAGGCGCCGGAGACGGAACAGGAGCAGGCCCTGGCGACGGCGCGTAGGCGCCCGCCACGGGCGGCGGGGCTGTATAAACGGGCTGATAATTGTCCGCGCATCCGCCCACAACCAAGCCGGCCAAACCGGCCAGCATCGCAGTCGAATAGAATTTCATTTTCATAAGGATAGAATAACCACGAGGCCGAAAAGTTCCATTAAAATTAGTCCAACAGGCGGGGCCGTTCCTGGAACGTCTTGAGCACTAATTCGCCAAAAATCGTGTTGGCCCACGCGAACCATGAGCGGGTGAACTTTTTGGGGTCATCCTTGTTGAAAGCTTCGTGCATGAAGCCGGTGCCCGCGTGCGTCTTGCGCAGCGTCTCCAGGCAATTGCGAATCTCCTGATCGTCCGTGCTCGTCAATCCGCGCGTAATGATGCCCAGCGGCCAAATCATATCCATGCCCACGTGCGGGCCGCCCGGGCCGTCGGCGGCTTTGCCCTGGCAGTAATACGGATTGCTGGCGGACAGCACAAAACGCCGCGTATTCGCGTAAACCGGGTCATCCGCCCCAACCGATCCCACATAAGGCATCGACAGCAGGCTGGGAATGTTGCCGTCGTCAATGCAGTAGAAGTTGCCGTAAGCATCCACTTCGTATGGATAGATATTTCCGAATCCCAAAGGATTGACGACGGCGTATTGGCGCAAGGCCCCTTCCACTTCATCGGCCAGCGCGCGGCAGTCCGCGGCCGCCTCGGCTTTTTGGCGGATTTGCTCCAGCATGTCGGCGGCCTGCCGCAAACTTGCGACCGCGAAGAAATTCGACGGCACCAGAAACGGAAAAACCGTCGCGTCATCGCTTGGGCGAAACATTGAAAAAATCAGCCCAACCGGCTTGGCCGGATTGCCGTAACCTTTGCCGGGCAGGCTGTCGGTCGGCGTGCGCGTGTCGCGCTGGAAATGATATGGCCCGCGGCCGTGTTTGCGCTGCTGCTCGCGGAACGTCTTCGGAATGCGCAAGACCGCCTCCTCCCATTTGTCGTCGAACGGCGAGGTGTCTTCGGTCGTCTTCCAGTATCCGTGCGCCAGGCGGATGGTGTAACAGAGCGAGTCAACCTCCCATTTGCGTTCGTGAACGCCGGGTTTCATTTCCGTGAAATCGCTCTTCCAATCGCTGACTTTATTCGCGTCCTTGTAAAAGGCATTCGCGTAAGGGTCGAGCAAAACGCATCGGGCCTGCCGATTGATGACGCCCGCGATAAGATGGCGCAACCCTTCGTCCTCCTTGGTCAGCGGCAGATACGGCCAGACCTGGGCCGAACTGTCCCGCAGCCACATGGCGTCAATATCGCCGGTGATGACGTAGGTATCGGGACGCCCGTCAACCATCGAGAAATCGACTGTCGTGTCCAGGGTGTTGGGGAAACAATTCTCGAACATCCACGCCAGCTCCTTGTTGCCAATGGACGATTTGACACGCTCAATGATCTTCTCGACAGCGGCGCTTTTGAAACGGCGCCTGGCTTCAGGAATCCGCACGACAGGAAATTCCGAATCCGCGGCCCAGGCGGCGGGGCCGAGCAGCGCGGCCGAGGCGAGGAGCGACGTGTTGCGGATAAAATCTCTTCTATTCATGGCTGCGTTATCTTTCAACGCCCGCCGATTTTATGCAAGACCGCTGATTTTCGGCGGTGCGATTAAGAGTTTACAACCGGCGCGCGACTCTTTAAAGATGCAATTATGGCAACGATAAATACGACGGGCGCGGCCGCCGCGTCCTCTCAACCGGCGGGCAGCCAAACCTACCGCGGGCCGTTCGCGATCATGACGATCCTCTTTTTCATGTGGGGTTTCATGACCGTGTTCAACGACGTGCTGATCCCGCGTTTCAAGGAGGCGTTTACTCTGACTTATTTTCAGGCCATGCTGGTGCAGTTCGCTTTCTTCGGCGCTTACGGCATCGGCTCGCTCATTTATTACATTATCTCCATGACCTCCGGCGATCCCATCAATCGCATCGGCTACAAAAACGGCGTCATCATTGGGCTGCTCATCTCCGCGCTGGGCAGCGTGCTTTTTTATCCCGCCGCGGTGCAGACATCCTATCCGTTTTTTCTGATGGCGTTTTTCATCGTCGGGCTAGGCTTAGCCATGCTGCAAATCGCGGCCAATCCTTATGTGACCATTCTGGGACCGGAAAGCACCGCGTCCAGCCGGTTGAATCTTTCGCAGGCCTTCAATTCCTTTGGCACGACCATTGGCCCGATCATTGGCGGCTGGCTGATCTTCACGCTTTTGAGCAAGCAAACTGAGCACGGCGCCGCTTCGGTCAAAATTCCCTATCTATGCTTTGCCGGCGTGTTTGTCTTGCTGGCGATTTTTTTTAAATTCGCCCACCTGCCCTCTTTTACGAATACCGAGAAAATTGAACAAGGCCTGGGCGCTCTGAAACATCCGCACACGGCGCTGGGCATGCTGGCGATTTTCATGTACGTCGGCGGCGAAGTGACGATGGGCAGCCTTATCATCAGCTATCTTGGCCTGCCCGCGCTGGGTGGATTGCAGAAAGACGTCGCCAGCAAATTCCTGGCCTTTTTCTGGGGCGGATTGATGATCGGCCGGTTTATGGGCGCCTTCGCCTTGAGCGATATTCGCGGCGCGGTCAAGAATACTTTGGTCGTGTTGGTGCCGGCCGTCGCTTTTCTTCTCATGGCTTTATGGCCGCAGATCGCGGGCTTCCTTTCTGGCGTGCCGGTGTTCAACGCTTATTTCGACCCATCGGCCGTCGCCACCGTCAATTTGGTTTGCAATTGGCATAATGTCGCGATCTATGGCGGATTCCTCGGCGTTCTGCTGATTGCGTTTTTCCTCGGCTCAGGCGGGGCGCATCGGATGCTGGCATTGTTCAGCATCGTGATCATCGCGTTGTTGTTGGTGAGCATGAGCAGCAAAGGCGACGCCGCCAAATGGAGCATTCTTGGCGTGGGCATGTTCTGCTCGGTGATGTGGTCCAACATCTTTTCGCTGGCCATTGAGGGCCTGGGGCCGCAAAAAAGCCAGGCGTCTTCCTTGCTGGTCATGGCCATTTTGGGCGGCGCCGTCCTTCCGCCGTTGCAAGGCTGGATTGCCGACCATAAGGGAATTCAAGCGTCGTTTGTCATTCCCATGATTGCCTTTGCCTACATCGCCTTTTACGGAATCTACGGCTACCGGGCAGGGCGAACCTCGACCGCCTCGTAAATGAAGATCAGCCCCATTCGCCTCTTGGCGGCCCTCGCGTGCATTTGTCTCGCGCTGCCGCCGCAGGCATTCGCCGCGGAGGACGGGAAGCTCGTTCTCTGGTTTCAACAACCGGCCAAGGATCCCATGAACGAGGCCCTGCCCATCGGCAATGGCCGCATGGGCGCGCTCGTTTTTGGCGGGCCCGGCCAGGAACGGCTCAGTGTCAACGAAAGCAGCCTCTGGACTGGCGATGAAAACCCCAGCGGCAATTACGACACGATGGGCGCCTACCAGGTTTTTGGAAACATCCTCGTTAACCTGCCCGGCCACGATCACGCGACCCATTATCGCCGCGATCTGGACATCGGCCAGGCGCTTGCGCACGTCCAGTATGAAGATGCCGGTGGCGTTAAATTTGAGCGCGAATATTTTTGCAGCCATCCGGCGGGCGTTCTGGCCGCGCGTTTTGCGGCCAGCCGGCCCGGCTGTTATTCCGGAAGCATCGAGATGAATGACGCGCACGGCAGCAGGACCGTTTGGGCCGGCAACCGCGCGACGGTCACAGGCGAATTGGACAATGGCCTGAAATTCGAATGGCAAATGATCGTTCTCAATGAAGGCGGCACGCTCGCTATGGCTGTCGGCGGTTCATCGTTGGAATTCAGCCATTGCGACAGTCTTGTTTTGTTGATTGCCGCCGGCACGGATTACGCGTTCGACGGAACCCATCAATTCCGCGGCTTGGACCCGCACGCGCGCCTCACCGCAGCATTGGACGCCGCGGCGAAAAAAAGCTGGCGCTCGTTGAAGGCGGAACACACCAAGGATTTTCAATCGCTCTTCAACCGCGTCGCGCTCAATTTGGGAGAATCCTCCCCTGCCCAGCGCGCGCTGCCGACGGACCAGCGCAAGCTGGAGGCGTTCAAGACCGTCGATCCCGAATTGGAGCAATTGCTCTTTCAATATGGCCGTTACTTGCTCATCGCCTGTTCGCGCCCGGGCGGTTTGCCGGCCAATTTGCAGGGGCTGTGGAATGACAACGATAATCCCCCCTGGCACAGCGACTACCACGCCGACATCAACATCCAAATGAATTACTGGCCGGCCGAGGCGGCCAACCTCGCCGAGTGCGCCCAGCCCTTTTTTGATTTGGTCTCCAGCCAGCTTCCATTCTGGCGCAAGGAAACCGCGGCCGCGCGCGAATTCAAAATGGCGGATGGCCAGATGACCCGGCGCGGTTTCGCCATCCGCACGTCGCATAATATTTTTGGCGGCATGGGATGGAAATGGGATAAGACGGCCAACGCCTGGTATTGCCAGCATTTCTGGGAGCATTACGCCTTCAGCCTCGACCGCGATTTCCTGCGCGCGACCGCATATCCGATCATGCGAGAGACGTGCGAGTTCTGGGAAGATCACTTGAAGGCGCTGCCGGACGGCCGGCTGGTGGTCCCGCACGGCTGGTCGCCCGAACACGGCCCCGACGAGGACGGCGTCAGCTACAACCAGGAAATCGTCTGGGATTTGTTCAACAATTTCGTCCAGGCTTCCGACGCGCTGGGAACGGACAAGGATTACCGCGATAAAATCGCCGGGATGCGCGACAAGCTGGCCGCGCCCGGCATCGGAAGCTGGGGCCAATTGCTGGAATGGATGGAGGAAAAGCGCGGCGCCAATGCCAATCCCAAATCTCCTGAACTTGACACGACCAACGATCATCACCGGCACACGTCGCATTTGTTCGCCGTTTATCCCGGCCGCCAAATCAGCGCCAGCCGCACGCCCGAATTGGCCAAGGCCGCGAAAATTTCTCTCGACGCGCGCGGCATCGATCCTGGCAGCGACGTGCGGGAATGGTCGTTCGCCTGGCGCACGGCTCTCTACGCGCGTTTGCAGGACGGCGATGACGCGCACCGGATGCTTCAGCAATTATTTTCCGCCCGCAACACCTGCCCCAATCTTTTCGGGCTTCATCCGCCCATGCAAATCGACGGCGATTTTGGCATCACGGCCGGGATGGCGGAAATGCTCGTGCAGAGCCAGGCGGAAGACATCCAGCTTTTACCGGCCCTGCCCGCGTGCTGGCCAAACGGAAGCGTCAAGGGCCTGCGCGCGCGCGGCGGTTTCGAGGTGGACATCGAGTGGGCGGGCGGCAAGCTGAAACGCGCCATCATTCACAGCCTCAAAGGCCAGCCGTGCCGGGTCCGTTGCGGCAGCAAGACCGTTGACTTGGAAATCCGCGCCGGCGGCAAGCGCGCTGTTTCGTTTTAAACGAATCGTTGACAGTCCGGCGGCTCACTCCTCAGGCGCGGCCAGCACCCGAAGGACGTTCGTGGAAATTTCAACCGCCAGATTGCGGCCATCGGGTGAAAAACGGAGCCATGAGCTGGCGCTTGGCTCGCGCTCGGAAAACAATTCGCGCAACGTTGCCACATTCCACAGCTTAATCGATTCATTCCGTCCCACCGACGCCAGCGTGCGGCCATCGGGCGAAAACGCCACGTCGGTCGTCTCCTGCATGTGGCCCGGCAATGTGGCGAAGCATTCTCCATCCGCTGTGTGCCACAAGCGAATCGTGCCATCCATGCTGCCGGTGGCCAGCACCGAGTTGTCCGGCAAAAATGCGAGGCCGCTCACGAAATCGCGGTGCCCGGCAAGCTGGCGTTCCGCGCGAGTCTCGCAGTCGTAAAGGCGGGCCACATTCTCCAGTTCGATCGACACCGCGATCTTCTTTCCTTGCGGCGACAACACGGCGTTGCGGATGGGGGGAGCGGGACCGCGGAGCGCGCGCACCAAGGTTCCCGTTTGCGCGTTCCAAACTTGAATCAGGCCAGTCGCGGAAATCCCAAAAAAAAATGTTTGTTCGGGCGACATGCCGTAGAAAACGAAATTGGACTGCTCCGGCGCCAGTCCTTCGAGGAAGACCGTCTCCTGCGGCTCCCCCTTATTCGGCAGCCAGAAATTCAAGGCCCGCCCGGTAGTATCGACCGATGCAACCCGCTTTCCATCCGGTGAAAAGCCAATAACCCGCCGGCCACCGGCGATGTCCTGGCTGACGAGCGCGCGGGCATCCGCATTCCACAACATGGAGTTTTCAGCGCCGGGTTGCGCGGTCGCCAGCCATTTTCCGTCAGGGGAAAAACGGGGAGGCGCGTCGCCGTCGTGCGGCAATTCGCGCGGCGGTTCGGCCGCCTCTTTCCGCCACAGCATGGCGTTTTGGTCCTTGCCGCCGCTGGCGAGAAGCTTGCCGTCGGGGCTGAAAGCCACGCACCAAACTTCGCTGTCGTGCCCTCGCAAAGTGGCCTGCGGCTCGAAGGTCGCGGCATCCCACAAACGCAGCGTTTGATCCGAACTGGCCGTGGCGATGGCCGTGCCATCGGGCGAAAACGCCGCCGACCATACGTGGAGTGAGTGCCCGGAAAGAATGCGCGGCCGGGCGCTGTCCATTGTCCAAAGGCCGGCAGCGCTGGACCATCCGGCGGAAAGAAGACTGCGGCCGTCCGGCGAGAAATCGAGCGACCAGACCGGCTCTGCCGCCTGCCATTGATGCACGATCTTCCCCGTCGCGGTGTCCCAAACCGTAATCACGTTGTTCGTGCCGGCAGCGGCCAGCCACTTGCCGTCGAGCGAAAGCGCGGGCGCGCGCCCCGGCGAATCGAACTGGCGCAGCAATTGACCGGTGCGCCAATTCCAAAGCGAGACGGCCCCCGCCGGTTCCCAAAAGAACGGATTCGAGTCCGCTGTGGCCAGGAGATCGCCAGTCTTTGAAAGGGCGGCTTCCCCGCCCGAAAAGCTCGCCCGCACGCGCCACGTGCCGGTGTCCCAAATCTGAACTTTTTTGTCGCCGGCGGTCATCAAACCTTTGCCGTCCGCCGTAAAAGCCACCGACCAAACGGCCGCGGTATTCACGTTAATCTTAGCCACGCAAAGACGATTGGCCGTGTCCCAAATCCTGACCGTGCCGTCGTGGCTGCCCGTGGCGACGCGCGTTCCATCCGGGGAAAATGCCGCGCAGGTCACGGTTCCGGCGTGCCCTGTCAAGACTGCCAATTGCGTGCCGCGGCACAGATGCCAAAGATAGCGCCATTCAAAACCGCGCAGGTCAGTCTCGCCCTTCCGGGGCCGCAACGCATCGAGCGTGCGGCGGGCGCGGCCAAAATCGCCGTGCTGAATGGATTGGGCAGCGACAGCCACGTCGGCCGCGTACAGATTCAGGCGCGTTTCGGCCGCGTCTCTCTCGGCGCCGAGACGGAGATTCAATTCGCCTTGGGCGTGAAATTCCGCCTTGCGCCATTGCCATACCACGCCGGCCACTCCGAGAATCACGGCGGCGGCCAGCCCGGCGGAAAGGGCGGCCAGCAACGGGCGCCGCAGGCACCAAAGCCAAGCGCGTTCCACGAGCGGAACAGGCCGGGCGTGGATCGGCTGGTTTTCCAGAAACCGCCCAAGGTCGTCCGCCAATTCCCGGGCCGTCGCGTAACGGCGCGCCGGTTCCTTTTGCAGGCATTTCAGGCAGATCGTTTCCAAGTCGGCGGGCGAGCCGGGATTTAAGCGCCGCGGCGGCACTGGCTCGGCGTTATGCACCTGGTTGAGAATGGACGACAGCGTCTCGCCTTGGAACGGCGGGCGCCCTGTCAACAACTCGTAGAGGATCGCGCCCAGCGAATAGACATCGGAGGGCGGGCCGGCGCCGGAAGTCTTGCCGGCGGCCTGTTCGGGCGGCATGTAATTGGGCGAACCGAGCACTTGGCCGGCCACGGTCAATTCGCCATCCTGGTTCAAGAGCTTGGCCAGCCCGAAATCCGTCACGCGCGGCTGGTCGAAAATGTCGAGCAGGATGTTGGAGGGCTTGAGATCGCGGTGCAACACGCCGCGCTGGTGGGCATGCTCGACGGCTTCGGCGATGGTTTTGAGATAGCCGGCCGCGCGGCGCGCCGTCAAGGGCTGGCCTTTGGCCAATTCGGCAAAGCTGCGGCCCTCCACGAATTCGAGCGAGAGGAAATGGCTGCCGTTCTCTTCGCCGACGTCGTAAATGGTCACGATATTGGGATGCCGCAGCGAAGCAACGACCTTGGCTTCGTGGCGAAAACGCTGGATGAAACCGGCGCTGGCGACCGGGCCGCGCAACACGACTTTCAACGCCACGACGCGATTCAGGCTCAATTGCCGCGCCCGGTAAACCACCCCCATTCCGCCGCGCGCCACCTCTTCCAGCAATTCATAGTCGCCCAGCCGCAGCAAACCGCCCTCGGACGCGCCGTTTTTGGCCACGAATCCCAGACGGCCCAGGCACTTAAGGCATAGGCCGTCCTCCGCGTCGGCGAATATCTCCGACCCGCACGTGGGGCATTTCGGTTTGGGGCTGTTCATCGAATCGCCAGCTTGGGCTTTGCCAATTGTTTAAGAAGCAAATGCGCGTCAATATTACAAAAGAGTTTGCCCGAGGGCTGGCTCGCGAGGTTATTGGTTGAGCACGTCAAACAAATATCGCATCTCCTCCTCCAGTTCCAACGGCGTTGAGACCGTCTCCGTGACCTCGGCCCGCACAAGCTCCCGGAAACGGTGCCGCAGCCGGTGGACCAGCACCGGGGCCGATGATTCCTCCACGCCGAGCTTGCGCGCGGCGGCAGCGTAATCGCCGGGGCCGGCATTGGCCGTCAAAAAGAGTTTCAATTCGTCGAATTGCGCTTTTTTGCCCGCGGCCGACATTTCCTCTTTCAACTGCCGCAAGGCGCTTTGCAGGATGGTCTGCGCCCAGCGCACGTCGTAAAGAGTGTCCGGCGGCATGTCCGTGGCCGGGGCCATGCTCCCCAGCGAATCGGGCGGGAATTGGTCCAGGGAAAGCGTCACGCGGCCGCCGCCGCGTTTGAGAGCGGTGGCACGGTCGTATTCATTGGCCATGAAATGGGCAAAGGCCGAGAGCAGGAACGTGCGGAATTTTCCCTTCATCGGGTCCAGCCCGCGCAAATCCTGGCGCTGAAGCAAGTTGGCAAAGAACTGCTGGGTCAAATCCTTGGCGTCCTCCTCGTTCCAGCCTTTGCGGCGGGCGAAAGCGCAGACCGGCCGCCAATAAGCGCGGCACAATTTCTCCAGCGCCGCCTCGCTTTCGGGCGACATCTGCCGCCCCGCCAGCAAGACCAGGCTCCATCGCGTGGTGGAGAATTGTCCGGAGGGTTCTGGACTGACGCTGCTCATGCTTGCAAATTTAGGCTCAAGGCAACGGGATAGCATGGCACACTTCGCCCCGCGCGCCAATATAAAGACGCTCTAAATGTGGACGCTGAACTTTATCTTCCGAGAGGGATTGGGGTTATGGAGAATGGCCCCAAGGCAACCTTAATGGTGTCAGCTACCGGCGACCCTCAACCAACTGTTCAACCGGCTGCCTCAATCGCACTGGAGACAGTCTTTGGGTCTTGAGTCACCCAAATCGAGTTTCCCGAAGACAGCACTACGGCGCACTTGGCAGCCGGACCAGATTCGCCTGTCGTCGGGACCCTGATCGCGGCCACATTTGCCGGATTAAACCAAATTGGATTTCCGGTCAGATCGGTAAGTGGTACAAGTTTCATCAGGATTGAATTCTGCGCTGGGCCTCCCTCTAAAAACAACGGGAATGCTGATAATCATTTTTATGACATGTTCAAAACGGTCTTTGTCAATAATCAGAATATTTACATCACCCGCTCTGGGATTAAAAAATTCCGAAAATGGATGCTTTGTCCTGCTAACGATCCGTTTCGACCAATCATTTGTTTGAGGGTATGCAACACCCAGCATCGCGGTCCATGCCAATATCACAAATACTGAACGCATAACCAGATCAAGCAAGAGGCATCTTACTTCTGCATTTCGGCGGCATGGTGATATTCCATCAGGCTGAAAAGCAGCGTGGCGGCGGCCAGGAAAAGCACGGGCGCGATTACCAGGGCCTCCAATGCGGCGGCGGTTTGACCCTCCGGCCAGTTAGTGAAGGTGGCTTTCAAGGCGCTGTTGTGCGCCAAAAGCGTCTCCAAATGGCGGATGATCGAGAGGCTGTTGATATTGGTCGGGATATTGCCAATGCACATTTCCACCAATCCGCCATAGAGCAGCGCCGCCGCCATGTAACGGGTCGTGGCCTGCCCTAAAAGCACGCCCAACGCGCTCCATGTTGGAATCACCAGAATTTGCACCGCCAGCACCAGCAGCAGGAGCGGGCCTAGATTCTCGACTTGACGGACTGACCCGGCGGCGAAAATGAGGAGGGTTTCCAGGAGCAGGATGATTTCCAGCCAGGCGGTTTGCGCGATGTATTTGGCGATCAGCAGCCGCGCGCGCCCGATCGGCCGCGTGATGAGAAAGCCCAGCGTGTCCGCCTGCAATTCGTCGCGGATGAGCGGCCCGCACAGGCGCGCGCACGTCAAAGGCAGGATGATGAAAAAGTAAAAGCCGATCAGCCATTGGTAAAACGGCTCGGTCCGGCTCCAGGGCCGGTCGATCTGGGTCAGGCGCCGGGCGGCGTTATCGCGGTTGCGCTGCTGGAGGGCGCTAAATTCATCGTATTGACTGGCGTTCAGGATCGCATGGGCGCGTTTCAACACGTTCGCGTGCCAGGCAGCCACGAAGTCCTCGGCTCGTTTGCGGCGGTTCTCCGGATTCTCGCCCCGGATTTCGATCCATTTCGATTCGCTCTGGCGATTGGCCTCGGACACGGCGGCCTTGAGGTCCTCGGCGGTTTTAGGCTCGATCGGAATCTGCTTCCTCTGCAAACGGTGGACAAAAGTATTGACCTGCTGGAAAGGCTCGCCCATGGAAATGTGCCGCGCCGCCCATTGCCGGGGCGAACGCATGGTCATGCAAACCAGCACCGGCAAGACTAGCAGGACCGCCAATTGCCCCGGCAGCCGGCGGAGGTTTAACTGGCTGCGCCACGTCATCAGCCAAATCCCGCGCAGCGCGCCGGGCCAGCCGGGCAAAGGCCGCACGGCGTCCGGGCCGCGAATGACAGGAGGGGGATCGCCGCTCATGTGGTAACCTTGTCGTAAATATTTTGCAGCGACCGGCTCCGGCTGCGAATGGCATGGACGGTCACGCCGCTGGACAGCAGCAGGTCCGTCCACCGCTCGTAAAACGAAGCGGCGTCCTTGACGCGGATGCGCAGCAATTCCGGCTCGCCGGGCAGATCGAACCCGGCCAGGATGCCCGCGTCAAAAAGGCGCTTCGCCAGCGTCTCCGGAGACTCGCATTCGATTTCCAATTCCTCGGACCAATTCTTGATGTCGCTGCGAATTTCCTTTTGACTGCCGGAGGCGAGAATGCGGCCCCAATTCAGCACCAGGATATTGTGGCAGAGCGCCTCCAACTCAGCCAAAATGTGGCTGGAAATCACAATGCTCACGCCGTTCGCGGCCAATTCCTGCAATGTTTGCGCCACTTCCTGGCGGCCCATCGGGTCCAGGCCGTTCATCGGCTCGTCCAGCACCAAAAGGTCGGGGTCATGCAGGAGGCCCTGGCCGAGTTTGACGCGCTGTTTCATGCCCTTGGAATACTGGCCCAGACGTTTGCCCCAGTGTTCGCGCGGCAACTTCACTTTGTCCAGCACCGCCTCGGCGCGCGCTTTGACCGCGCCCGCCGGCAGGCCCGACAGCAGGCCCATCGCTTCCAGCCATTCCAGCGGGCGCAACTCCTTGGGCACCGCCTCCCCTTCCGGGCAGTAACCGATGCGCCGCAGCAGACGCGGATTGTTCCACGGCTCCTCGCCGAAAACGGTCAGCGTTCCTGAGCTGGGCCGAAGCTGCCCGGTGACGATTTGGATGAGCGTGCTTTTGCCCGCGCCATTCGGGCCGACCAGGCCGGTCAGGCCCGGCTCGATTTGGAAGCTGACGTTGTTCAGCCCCATGACGATGCCGTACCAGCGGCTCAATTCTTGCGCAACAATCAGGGCGCTCATTCGGGCCTCACACGTTTTTTGAGAATGTAAACCGCCACGGCGAGCATCATGGCCAATCCCGCCAGCGCGCCGAAAAAAGTAGGATCCTCCAGGGCGGCGCGCGTTTCCGGGCGGATTTTGCCCAGCATATCGCCAAAAATGGGAATGCTTTCCTGCGCGGTTTTCAAATCCTGGCCCATGTTGAAAATTTCCAGCGCGATTTGCCGCAGGTTGTAGCCGAAGGCGACATGCCGAAGCCAGGGCAAGGTGTGGAGCGCGATGGGCTGGATGGCCAGGCCCAGCACCCACCAAATAAACCAGAACGCGGGCGTCGCTTTTTCGCGGCTGGAAAAGGCCGAGACCCCCAGCGCCAGCAGGCACAGAATAACCATGCTGCTCAATCCAAAAATCAGGACGTGAATCAGCGCGATTCGCGCGTGCCAGAAAAAGTTCCATTTCGGCGCCAGCAAATTTCCCACCAGCCATGCCGCGCATACCGGCCCCAGCCACGTCATGGCCATGACGGCGAAGGCGGCGCTGAATTTGCCCAGGAAATAATCGAAGCGCGTGACCGCCTTGGAGGAGTAAATAACAATGGCGCTGCTGGCCAAATCGCGCGTGACAAAAGCCGGCAGAACCATCCCCAGCGCGAAGATGCTCAGCGGCATCAAATAAACGCCGTAGAAATAAAAGAGGACGTTCTGGGTCGTGCGGACGGAGATTTCCGGGTGGCCTTCGAGCCAGGCCGTGAACATGCCAAAGAACGATTGCAGGTTGGCATTCATTTGCATGACCCAGGTTGTAACAATGCTGTCAGGCACGAGCAACTGCCCCAGGAAAAAAAGGAAGGCCGCCATAAGCAGCGCGCTCAGCCAGCACGAGACGAGCACCATCCGCAGCGATTTGGTGCGCAGGCAGGCCAGCAGGGTGTTTTGGGCGATGACTCCGCGCCGCGCCCAGATGCCCGTGTGCGCGCCATCCCAGTGCTGGTAATGAGCCTCATGCAGGGGCATGTGAAATCTCCAGGGCTTGCACGAATGTTTCCTCCAGCGCGTTCGGGCTGGGGATGATCTCCAGCGGCGGCAGATGAAGTCCGTGCATGAGCGTCAATAATGGATTAAGGGAATCGGCCCGATGCTCCACGCGGAGATGGCCGTTGGGCAGCATGTCGCAAAGCCAGTTTTGGCTCCGGCAGGCGGCCTGCAATTCAGCGTGGCCGCGGGCGAGCACGACTTCCGCCGCGCCCCGCTTGCGGGCCTTTAGATTCTCCAAGCTGTCATGTACAAGGACGCGCCCGCGCGCGATGATGATGATTTGTTCGCAGACCCGCTCGACATCGTGCAGCAAATGCGAAGACAGCACGACGGTGATGCCATAGGCGCGCCACAGGCTTTGCACCAATTCGAGAATTTGCGCCTGCCCTTTGGGATCGAGGCCGTTGGTCGGCTCATCCAGGAAAACGATTTCCGGGTCATGCACAATGGCTTGCGCCAATTTGAGCCGCTGTTTCATGCCAGTGGAATACGTCTCGATCTTGCGGTAACGCTCCTGGCTCATCCCGACGAAATCGAGCATTTCATGCGCCCTCTGCCGCGCGGCCTGGAAGGGCAGGCCCGACAACTGGCCGCAATAGGTCACGTACTCGCAACCCGCCATGCCGGGGATGTGGCAGTTTTGTTCCGGGGCGTAGCCGACCCGCTTGCGAATTTCCCGCCCTTCGCGCCCGACTTCGCGTCCGAGCAGGCGGGCATTGCCGGAGGAGATGGGCTGCAATTGGAGGAGGCACTTCATGAAGGTGGTCTTGCCCGCGCCATTGGGGCCGAGCAGACCGATGGAGCCGGGAGAAACCTTGAGGCTGACATTATCCAACGCCCGCTGCTGTCCAAAAATTTTGGATAGGCCTTCAGTTTCAATCACGGGCGCGGTTGTCATAAAGCGCGGCCACTGTGTAAAGAAAACGCCCCTTTGGCCAGCGAAAAATGGCGCGGGCGCGCGGTGGGCGGCCTGGATCGATAATCTTCGAAAATGTGTTTCATCGGAAGTCGTTAGGTAAAAAATCCCCGTGGCGATTTACGAATGAGGACCGGACGCCGCGCTAGGCCCGCTGACGCCGTTTTTATCGAAAAATAGCGCAATCCACCTTGTTATGCCCTGTTTTCCTTTGATTGGCTTTGATCCAAGTGAGTTTTTTCTACATCTTTTTTGGTAAAAGCCCTGCCAACTGAACCGAAAAGAACATGCGCCGAAGCGCGACACGGCAATACAATACCATTATTTAATGGTAATGCAAGCCATGATATTCAGGCCTGATCAGCGCTTCTGGGCCAGGTGATGCCACAGCAACAGGAACAATATGACCTGGATGATCACGGGCACGATGGACCACGCCGTTCTCGTGCAGATATTGCAAGGCGCCGCAGATGCGCGCGGCAATCTCGTGCTGCCCGTTAAAAATACGTTAAGAACGCCGGCCGCCAGCCGTTCGCTTGTGAAAAAGCCGCCTTCGGTGTATGGTTGCCCGATGAAAAAGGGGTTCAAAGCAACAGGCATCATCGGAGCGCTGGCGATGATCGGCTTGCAGTTTACCAGTCCTTCACACCAAAACCCGCCCGTCGCGGCGGGGCACGATCTTCTTGCAAGCAACGCGCCGCCGGCGGCCATCGCCGCGGACCTCAAGAACGCCTGTTACGACTGCCATTCCTACGAGACGCGCTGGCCATGGTACAGCTACATCGCGCCGATGTCGTGGTCGATCTCGCGCGACGTCAACGCCGCCCGTGCCAGCCTGAATTTCTCCGAGTGGCCCCATGACAACGCGAAGCGCGAGCGCAAGCGTTGGGAACACATCGCGGACGAAGTGCAAAGCGGCGACATGCCGGTGGCCTTTTACGCCCGGATGCACCCCGATGCCCGCCTAACCGCGCAGCAGCGCGACGCCCTGACCAAGTGGGCCTCCGCGGCCGGGAAATAATGGCCGAGATTGCGGCGGGGCAGCGGGCTTCAAAGCGATGCTCATCCGATAAACATATCGGCGGTCATCGGTGTTTCTGGAATCTGATTTCCTCTTTGGCATTGAACATGCGGGGGCGGGGTTTCACAATCGCCCGGCTGAATGAATGCCAACAATGACAGGTTTTTTGTCACCGGCGGCGCGGCGGTTTCCGGAGAGATCGTCCCGCAGGGGAACAAGAACGAGGCCCTCCCGGCCTGCGCGGCGGCGTGTTTGACGAGCGAGCCAGTCGTCCTGGAAAATCTTCCAGCCATCGAGGATGTCAAAGTCATGCAGAACATCCTGCGCGCTTTGGGAGTGCAAGTGGAATGCTCCGGCAGCGCGATGAAGGTTCACGCGGCCGGCGATTTGAAGTCCGATCTTCCCGCCGCGCTTTGCGCGCAGCTTCGCGGTTCAGTCACGCTGGCCGGCCCTGTCCTGGCGCGGACGGGCCGCGTTTTTCTGCCAAGGCCGGGCGGCGACCGCATCGGGCGGCGGCGGCTGGATACTCACATTCTGGCCCTCCAGGCGCTGGGCGCGCAGGTCATCGCGCACCCGGATGGATTTGAATTGAAGGCCCGCCAATTGACGGGCGCGGACGTGCTTTTGGACGAAGCCTCCGTGACCGCCACCGAAAACGCTGTGTGCGCCGCCGCGCTCGCTCGAGGCGAAACCGTCCTGCGCAATGCCGCGGGCGAACCGCACGTGCAGGGGCTTTGCCGCATGCTTACGCAAATGGGCGCGAAGATCGAGGGCATCGGTTCCAACGTCCTCCGAATCCAGGGCGTGGACAGTTTGAACGGCGCGCGGCATCGGATTGGGCCGGATTACTTGGAAATCGGCAGCTTCATATCCGTCGCGGCCGTGACGGGCGGCAAGCTGCTCATCAAGGACGTTTGCCACGAAGACTTGCGCATGATCCTGCAAGTCTATAACAGGCTCGGAGTCGAAGTGCGGGCGCAGGGAAACGACCTGCTCGTGCCGGCCGGCCAGGCGCTGGAAATCAACCACGACCTCGGCGGCGCCGTGGCCAAGATCGACGACGCCCCCTGGCCCGGATTTCCCGCCGACATGACTTCCATCGCGCTGGTCACGGCGACGCAATGCCATGGGACGATTCTGATCCACGAAAAGATGTATGAATCGCGCCTGTTCTTCGTGGACAACCTCATCGCGATGGGCGCGCAAATCATCCTGTGCGATCCGCACCGCGCGGTCGTCATTGGGCGGGCCAAATTGCGCGGCGCGCGGCTGACCAGCCCGGACATCCGGGCGGGCATGACGATGCTGATCGCCGCGCTTTGCGCCGAAGGGGAATCGATCATCCAGAACATCGTTCAAATCGACCGCGGCTTCGAGCGCATTGACGAGCGCCTCGTCAAGCTCGGCGCGCGCATCGAGCGAAAATCTTCTTGAGCCAACAGGAGGGCTTTTTTCGATTCTGCCGAGTTTTTATTGCTCAAATATTGCATCCGGCGAGAAGGCGAGACACCCTGCGCGTTTGTGATGAATAAAATGGAAAATTCGATCCTGTGTATTCATATCCCAAGGCTTATCGCACTGTCGGTCTTTATTCTTTTCTCCACCATCGCCCAGGCGGCGACCATCACCTGGACCAATGCGAGGCATCACGCCCGGCGCCAATGGAAACATCGTCCTCAGCTTTGCCGGCGTCAACAACACGACCAATATTGTGGAAGCAACCACCAATCTGGCCCTTCCCCAAAGCTGGGCGCCGATCATATACCAACATCATCACTGGGCGGCAACAACACCTGGCAATTCACGGACACCAACGCCACGAATTTCCCGCAGCGCTTTTACAGCTTCCACGTCCGGTAACGCCAGTTGCTGGTCACATTTTTGACGCTTTTGCTTGCCAAAGCACGGGGGGCGCGGTTATATTTTCAACGAACTCAAGACGGTCGTACGGTATGCAGGAAATTGCCGCATATGTATTTCGGAGCCGATTACCATCCTGAACATTGGGTCCACCCTTACGCGGGAACAGCCGAAGACGGGGAAGCCCGCTGGCGGGAAGATATCGAGTTGATGGTCGCAGCCGATATGAACATCGTGCGCATGGGTGAGTTCGTCTGGGGCCTGTGCGAACCGCGCGAGGGCGAATACGATTTTTCCTGGCTGCAACGCATCATGGATCTGATGGGGAAGGAAGACATCAAAGTCGTCCTGGCCACCCCCACCGCCGCCCCGCCGATCTGGCTGACCAAGAAACATCCGGAAATCCTGCCGACCGACGAGCGCGGCCTGCCCTTGTGCGAAGGCACCCGGCACGCCTGCTGCCTCAATAATGATCTTTACTGGGATTATTGCCGCAAAATCGTCCGCGCCATGGCCTCGGCCCTGGGGAACCATCCGCAGTTGGTCGCCTGGCAAATTGACAACAACGTCGGCACGCATTCCATGCAGCCCTCGTTTAACCAGGAATCGCAGCGCGATTGGCAGGCATGGCTGAAGGCCAAATACGGGACCATTGAGAATCTCAACAACATGATGGGCACCCGCTTTTGGGGGCAGACGGTGCAGGATTGGTCGGAGATGCCGATGCCGCGGGTGGCCCCTGCCCCGCATAATCCGGCCCTGGTGCTGGATTGGCGGCGTTTTTGCAGCGATACAATCGTGGCTTTCGTGCGGATGCAGGCGGACCTGCTGCACGAGCTTTCGCCGCGGGCGCCGGTGACCACCAACATGCGCGCTTTCGGGCAGCAGGTGGATTTATTTGACGTGGCCGACGCGCTCGATTTCGCTTCGCTCAACAGCAACGCCACCATCAAATCCAAATCCTCCGAAAACGCCTGCGAGGCCGATTTTCTGCGCTCGATTAAAAAGGAAAACATCCGCACGCCGGACGGCAGCAGCGGTTTTTGGGTCATCGAACAGAAAGCCGGGCACGTCAACTGGCAGGAGGTCAATTCGCTGGTCAGGCCCGGCGTGGTGCGATTGTTCACCTATCAGACCATTTCGCGCGGGGCCAATGCTGTCCTGTATTTTTTCTGGCGCCAGCCGCGCATCGGCCAGGAGAAGTTTTACGGCGGCGTCCTCTCGCACAACGGGCGCGGGGACAGCCGCATTTACAAGGAGATCAGCCAGATCGGACAGGAAGTCAAACGCCTGGCGCCGTCGTTGGAGGGGACAGCGGTCGTGGCGGAAACGTGCATTCTGTTCACGCACGACAATGACTGGACGCTCGCCCTGCCCCGCCAGCCCAACAAGCATTTTTCGCTGCGCGAACACGTCCAGCTTTTTTACACCGCCCTGCATGACCGGAACATCGCGGTCGATTTCGCGCGCCCGCACGAGAATCTGTCCAAATACAAGCTGGTCATCGCGCCCTCGTTGAGCCTGCTGACGGGCGCCGAGGCGGACGCGCTTAAGCTCTACGTCCAGAACGGCGGCACGCTGGTCGGCACGTGCAACACGGGCTTGGTCGATGAGCATCACATCGCCGCCGACACCGGTTTTCCGCATGACCTGACGGATTTGTTTGGGCTGGAGGTCAAGGAATTCGATCCGCTGCCGCCGGAGGAAGAAAACCATCTGGCCTTCAAAGGGGCCTTCGTTACCAGCCATCTGCATACGGCGCGGCTCTGGTGCGATGTCATTGAGCCGGACGGCTGCCAGATTTTATCGACCTTCAGCAAGGATTTTTACGCGGGCCGCCCGGCCATGACGATGAACAATTTCGGCCTCGGCAAGGCCATTTATATTGGCACGATTTCCCAGCAGGCCTTCTATTGCGACTTAATCTCCTGGCTGCGCAACCTTTGCCTCCTGCAAACGCTGCTCAAGGTGCCGGATTCGGTCGAGGTCAGCCTGCGCGAGAAGGAAGGCACGCGGCTGTTCTTCCTGTTGAACCATCAGAACACGCCCGTGCGCATCACGTTCTACAAACCGATGCACGATTTCCTGACCGAGCGCACTTTCAGCGGCAATTACGACCTTCCACCCCACGGCGTGCTCGTGCTCGACGAACACCAAGTCCACAAAGCCTCCGACGGCGAAGACACGGCAATTTTGGCGCAAAAGGCGTAGCGTTTCCGAGAAGGGAACAAGGCCATTACGAAAGCGACCGCGCGACGCTTAGCACGTGCCATCGTGTCTCTAACTCTGTCGCATAGGGTCGTAATGGCCCTATTTTCAAGCAGGTCTTCTTCAACTGGATTCTCTATATGTTGTTGCTACAATGTATGCGGTTGAGCTTCCACGCCTAGTTTCCCTGGCCCGGTCGTCACTATTTGCACTTTTTCCTTGCCGCCGCTCGCGCGTCGAGAGCAAAATCGTCCTGACTCAAAAGATCCCTCGCAGCGGATCACTCGCTCAAAATTGCACTTGACGCACTGTGCCGCGATCGTGCATGCTCCGCGCATGGGTCATTCCGGCTTCAAATCGTCGCGCGACGTCATCATTCGCGCGAAAAAACTGGAAGAAAGCCCTCAAGTTTTACGGTTCTGTTCTCGGCTTGCCGGTGACGCATCAGGATGAAAGGCTTGCGGGGTTCGAAACCGGGTCGTTCTGCCTTTATGTCGAAAAGGGTGATGACGGCCACGGGCCGGTTTTTGAATTTCTCGCCAAAGACATCCAAGCCGCCAAGCGGAAACTTGTCGCCGCGGGATGTGTCGTAGTCGAGGAGGACGCTTCCCTTCCGCGATGTTATCTCCGGGACCCGTTCGGAATGGTCTTCAATATAGGCCAGTCCTAGCAATACCTTCACTTTTGGCCTATCCAAACAGGCTTGATACGCGGGCACGAAGTGGATTTTAGACTTGCCAGACCCGGGGCAAGTTGGCCCGCCTGAGATAGGCGCCTTCCCCAGTTATCCCCTCACCTTACCCTGCTCATTGCCGCGTCAAGTGGGACGCCGCTTTTCCGCTTAGATTGCCCAGCACGAACCTCCCCATATTTGGGATAATCAGCGCAACGTGGCCACAACTAATGGTGTTTTCGGGCGAAAGAATCTTCACATAAAAGGTTGTCTCCGAAACGGTTTTCCCGTAGATTTTTCATGTCGCAACGAGGGAGGTCAAATGCCGCCCAGGGGCGTCTTTTTCGAGAGTTAACATGGAAGAGAATAATCAGCAGAATCCGAGCACCGCGCCGGAGGCATCGGCCAAATATGATGCCTCCAAAATTGATAAATTGGAGGGGCTGGAAGCCGTCCGCAAACGGCCCGGCATGTATATCGGCGATCCCGACGAACGCGGGCTGCACCATTGCGTTTTTGAGGTGCTGGACAACTCCATCGACGAACATCTGGCCGGCTTTTGCAAAAACATCCACGTGACCATTCACGTCGATGGCTCCATTTCCATCCGCGACGACGGCCGGGGCATTCCGGTCGATATGCACCCGAAATGGAAGATGCCGGCTGTGGAATTGGTATTGACCAACCTGCACGCGGGCGGAAAATTTGGCCAGGGCGCCTACAAGTATTCCGGCGGCTTGCACGGCGTCGGCGCCAAATGCGTTAATGCCCTTTCCGACTGGTTCAAGGTCGAGGTTTCTCGCGACAACCAGGTCTATTACATGGCCTTCGAGCGTGGCGTGACGAAGCAAAAGCTGGAGGTCATCGGCCAATCCAAGCACACCGGCACGCTCGTTACCTTCAAGCCCGATGCCACCATTTTCACGATCACGACCGAGTTCAAGTTCGACCTGCTGGCCAGCCGCCTGCGCGAACTCGCCTTCCTGAATCCCGGCGTCGAAATCTTCCTCAAGGACGAGCGGGTGGAGAACAAATCCGAGCGCTTTTTTTACCGCGATGGCATTGAAGAATTCGTCCGCCAGCTTGGCCGCAACAAGGAAGTGCTGCATCCCAAGCCCATCGTGCTCGTGCGCCAAAAGGACGAAGTCTTGCTTGACTGCGTGCTCCAATACAACGACAGCTACACCGATCAAATCCTCTGCTTCGCCAACTCGATCCCCAATCCCGACGGCGGAACGCACTTGACCGGCTTCCGCTCCGCCCTGACGCGCGCGATCAACCAATACTCCAGGGCCAACAATTTGATTAAGGAGAAAGACCCGGCCATTTCCGGCGACGACGTGCGCGAAGGCTTGGTTTGCGTCCTCAGCGTCAAGCTGCCGAACCCGCGTTTTGAATCGCAAACGAAGGTCAAGCTTGTCAATACGGAAATTGACGGCCTCGTCTCGTCGGTCGTTTACGAGGGGCTGATGAATTTCTTTGACGGCAACCCGCCCATCGCCAAGCGCATCATTGACAAGAGCCTCATGGCCGCGCGCGCCCGGGAGGCCGCCCGCCAGGCCCGCGAGACCGTCCGCAAAAGCGCCCTGACCGGCGGCGGCTTGCCCGGAAAGCTGGCCGATTGCTCCGACCGCGATCCTGTCAATACGGAGCTTTACATCGTCGAGGGCGATTCGGCCGGCGGCTCGGCCAAGCAGGGCCGGGACCGGAAGTTCCAGGCCATTTTGCCCATCCGCGGCAAGCTCATCAACGTCGAAAAAGCGCGCCTGGACAAAGTCCTGCAAAACACTGAAATCCGCACCATGATCACGGCCATCGGCACGGGCATCGGCGATGGCGAAGGCGAGGGAGCATTCGACCTGGAAAAGCTGCGCTACCACAAGATCATCATCATGACCGATGCCGACGTGGACGGCTCGCACATCCGCACGCTATTGTTGACGTTTTTTTACCGGCAGATGCCGCAATTGGTCAAGCAGGGCTACGTCTATATCGCGCAGCCGCCGCTTTACCAAATCTCCCGCAAAAAGCGCGTCGAATACGTCGATGACGACGGGCAGATGAACAAAATTCTCATCCAACTCGGCACGGAGGATGTCCGCCTGCGCGATCTTTCGACGGGCCGCGAATTGTCGGAAAAGCAATTGGGGGAAATCCTCGGATTGCTCGAGTCGCTGGACAAATACGTCCAGGCCCTCCGCCGGCACGGGGGCGATTTCGGCGAATACATCGAATGCCGCCATCGCGTGACCCACGAACTGCCGCGCCACCTGGTCAAAGTCCGCGACGGCAATGAGGAGACGGTGCATTACTTTCACACCGAGGAGGAGTTGCGGCAGTTCGGCTCGGCCAATTCCGACCTGAAACTTTTCGGTGAGGAAACCGACACCAGCCTGTTGGAAAGAAGTGACAAAACCGCCCGCAACGGCAACACCCGCCGCGCCCGCCACGTTGAATTGCACGAGAGCAAATCGGTCATGGAATTGCTGGCCCAGCTTGGAAGCAAGGGGCTGAACGTCGAGCATTATTCCGCCCAGGACCAGCCGCTTTTCGAGCTGGTCGAAGGCGAAGGCGAGCGCGCCACGGCCAAGCCGCTCTTTTCCATCGCGGAAATCCTGGCGGGCGTCAAGGAAGCCGGCAAGCGCGGCATTCAGATCAAGCGGTTTAAAGGCTTGGGCGAAATGAACGCCAAGGAATTGTTCGAGACCACTATGAACCCGGAAAACCGCAAACTTCTTCGCATTGACATGTCCAACGTCGTCGAGGCCGAGGAAATGTTCACCCGGCTCATGGGCGACGAAGTCGAGCCGCGCCGCCAATTCATCGAAGACAACGCCCTCAACGTCCGCAACCTCGACGTCTAATTTCCATGCCTGACGATATCAACCAGCCGAAACCCGGCGGGCCGGAGAATCCGCCTCCGCCCGGCGGCGTCCCGCTCTACGCCGCCAACGAAAAAGTTGTCAAGATCAACGTGGCGGACGAGATCAAGAATTCGTTCCTTGATTACTCGATGTCGGTCATCATCGCCCGCGCGCTGCCGGACGTGCGGGACGGCCTCAAGCCGTCGCAGCGCCGCATTTTGTTCGCGATGCAGCGGCTGAATCTTTATCCCGGCCGCAAGCACTACAAGTGCGCCAAAATTTGCGGCGATACCAGCGGTGATTTCCATCCGCACGGCGAAGCGGTCATTTACCCGACTCTAGTCCACATGGCTCAAGCCTGGGCCATGCGCGAAACTTTAGTCGATGGCCAGGGCAACTTCGGCTCAGTCGAAGGCGATCCGCCCGCCGCCATGCGTTACACAGAGGCGCGCATGACCCATCTGGGCGCCGCCTTGATGGAAGACATGGAAAAGGACACCGTCGATTTCGTTCCCAATTACGATGAGCGCCTGACCGAGCCGGTTGTGTTCCCGGCCGCGTTTCCGAATCTTCTGGTCAATGGCGGCACCGGCATCGCCGTGGGCATGGCCACCAACATGGCCCCGCATAATCTGGGCGAGGTCATCGACGGCATCTGCGCGCAAATCGACCAGCCGGAGATCACGGTGGAGCAATTGATGCAGCACATCAAAGGGCCGGACTTCCCCACCGGCTGCGTAATTTGCGGACTGGCGGGCATCAAGCAATATTTTCAAACCGGCCGCGGCGCGGTCAAAATCCGCGGGAAAATCGGTTTGGAGGAAACCAAGGGCGGGCGCGAGCATATTGTCATCACGGCCATTCCCTACAATGTCAACCGCGCCTTGCTGGTCGAGCGCATCGCCGCCCTCGCCAACGAAAAGGTCATCACTGACATCACCGACGTCCGCGATGAATCGGATGAAAACACCCGCGTGGTCGTCGAAATCAAGCGCGACGCGCTGCCCAGGGTTGTCATCAATAATCTTTACGAGCATACCGCGCTGGAAACCAGTTTTGCCATCAACGCCGTCGCCATCGATCATGGCCGGCCCAAAACGCTCGGCCTCAAGGCGCTGATTCAATGCTACATCGAGCATCGCCGCGAGGTCATCATCCGCCGCACCCGCTATGAATTGCGCAAGGCCGAAGAGCGCGCCGAAACCCTCGACGCCTATCTCATCGCCCTGGGCAACCTGGATGAATTCATCCGCATCATCCGCCAATCCCGCAATCGCGAGGAAGCGAAGATCAAATTGCTCGCCTACGAATTCACGCGCCAACAGGTGGAGCACTTCGGGATCATCATTCGCAGCGAGGCGCGCCTGACCAGCGGACGTTACATGTTTTCCGAAGCCCAGGTAAATTCCATCCTCGAATTGCGCCTTTATCAATTGACTGGGCTGGAATCGGATAAAATCCGCGCCGAATACGCGGAAGTCCTCGCCCGCATCAAGGATTTGATAGACATCCTGGCCCGCGAGTCGCGCGTTTTCGAGATCATCAAGGCCGAGTTGCGCGAGATCAAATTGAAATACGCCACCCCGCGCCTGACGGAACTGGCGCCCGAGGAAGGCGAAATCGCCATCGAGGATTTGATCGCCAACGAAGGCGTCATCATCACCATCACTCACGGCGGGCTAATCAAGCGCACCAACGTGAGTTCCTATCGCGCCCAGCGCCGCGGCGGCAAGGGCGTCATCGGCATGGCCACGCGCGAGACCTCGGCCGCGTCCGGCGAGGCTGGCGATTTCATCGAGCACCTTTTCACCGCCAGCACGCATGATTATCTCATATTCTTTACCAACACCGGCCGCGCCTACGTTGAGCGCGTCCACGAGGTGCCGGACATGGGCCGCGCCGCCAAGGGGCGCAGCATCGCCAATTTGCTCGAATTGAAAGCCGATGAAAAAATCGCCGCGCTCATCCGCATTGTGTCCAAAACCGGCGCGAACAAAGAGGACCAAACGTGGACCGAACCAGGCGAAATTTTCTTCGCCACCCAGAAGGGCACTGTCAAAAAAACATCCCTCAGCGATTTCGCCAACGTCCGCAAAGGCGGCATCATCGCCATCGGCATTGAGTCCGGCGACACGCTCATCGATGTCAAACTAACAGGCGGCCAAGATGAAGTCGTTCTCATTACGCACGAAGGGATGAGCATCCGTTTTTCCGAGGGCAACGTCCGCTCGATGGGCCGCGCGGCCGTCGGGGTTCGCGGCATTGAATTAAGCGAGAAAGACGCCGTTGTAGCCCTGGCCGTGGTCGTGCCCGACGCGACCCTGCTGGTGGCCGGCGAACACGGCATCGGCAAGCGCACCGATTTCTCCGAGTACCGCCTGCAATCCCGCGGCGGCAAAGGCATCATCACGATGAAAACGACTGACCGCACCGGGCACGTGGTGGGCGCGTTGACGGTAAAAGACGCGGACGAAATCATGCTCATCACCGTGGCCGGCCAAATGGTGCGCACCCGCGTGAGCGACATCCGCGAAGCCGGCCGCAACACGCAAGGCGTGAAGTTGATTGAATTGGACGCCTCCGACAAACTCCAAGCCATCGCCCCCGTCATCAGCGAGGAAAAGGAAGAAGTGAGCGCCGAGACCGACCCCGCCCCGCCGAAATAACTTCACGGGCCAACTGCATGGCGCGCCTCAAAACGCATCAAGACGAATCCATGAACGGCGGGAAAATCCTGCGCGAACACGGCCAGACCACCCGCTGACCCCGCTCTAATTTCCGCCAAGGTCCGAGTTGCGCCGGGTATTGACGCCGCTCGGAAAAAAACCTCTGGGTGTGCCGGTGGCAGACAAGTAAACGATGTCCAATACTTGTTGCATCGTGCGCGCGAAAACGAGTCCGTTGCCTTCAACCGGGAACGGCGGAGTGGTTTCGATTGAATTGATGGCGGCGGGTCGATTTGCGGAGGAGCAATGCACTGTCAATTGAGTTCATATAGAGCGGTGGTGGAGCGCTAAAGAATTCTTAAGCGCTTGTCTGAAAACTTGACTTACACTTGACTTATCCTCGCAGCGCGATTCGCGCGCATGGGTGCGGACTACGGCGAGCGCACGCGGTAGAAGCGCGCGGAGTCGTTTGTGGTCGGCGGTGACGTGTAGAGGAAGATGCCGGAACTGGCGTTGCTCAGGCTGGCGAATACGGTCCAATTGCTCAACGGAAGCTGCAGGTTCGTGGTGGAGAGAATGGTGAAGGTCGGGCTGGTGGTGTTGGTGAATACGAATTGAACTACGCCCGGAGCCACGACTTGCGCGCCAGTCAGCAGCGAAGGCGTTGCGGAATAGGCGGCCTGGATGACCGGTATGCTTTGACCCAGCAATGTGATGTGGGCCGTGCGGCTGGCGCCACTGTTGGCGGCGAACGAAAAATGCACGACGCCATTGGCTGCGCCCGCAATGGTGAGCCATGATTGGTCGCTGACTGGATTGAAAGGCGCGAGCAAATTTTGATTCGAGGGCAGCACCGTTGGCAGAGAATCGTTGCCAGCGGCCGCGCTTTCATGGCGGGGGCTGGGGTCCACGAAAGCTTTCGGCAACTCAAAGAGGTTGCTCTTGAAGAAATCGGAAAAATAGATGTTGCCGGCTCCGTCCAACGCCAAGCCGTCGGGGGTGATGCCCAAAGAAGCCGGGACCAAGGCGATCACATTGCTGGAAGCCGCGTTCCATTCCTTGACCGCGCCATCGCCGCCGTCCGCGATGTAAACGTTGCCGCCGCCATCGACCGCAATGGCATCGGGAAAGGCCAGGTTGTTCGAGGAAGCGAGGATGACCGGGTTGGTCGCGCCTGGCGGGAAAACCATGAGGGCGTAATTGGTAAGGAAGTTCGCGACATAGATATTGCTGGCGGCGTCCATGGCGATGCCCTCAGGATGGAACAACCCGTTGGTTAACAGCGTGATCACGGTGTTGTTGTTGGCGGGCCGTTCCTTGATGGCATTGTTGAAGGAATCGGCAAAATAAAGATTGCCGGAGCTGTCGAAGACCATGCCATCCGGAAAGTAAACGCTGTTGGTAATCACGTTCGTCAGGGTGCCGGTCGCCGGCGTGAACTTCTGGATGGTGAAAATTTGGGAGATGGAGATATTGCCCATCGGGTCCAACGCCACGCCGACTGGGTCCTGCAGATTGTTGGAAATCAAGGTGGAGACCCTATTGTTGGCGGCAATCCATTCCCTGAGCGAACCATCGTTATAACCGGGGATGTAAACGTTGCCGGACTGATCAACGGCTATGAAAGTGGGCCCTGGCAAATTCGCGGCGAGCCTGGCCGGCGTCTGATCCGCGACGTAGGCCGCTCCGGCCTGGGTCACGGCCACGGGCTGGCCGGCGATGGTCAGGGAACCGATGCGTGTCTGGCCGGGATTGGCATCGAAGCTGAAGATTACGTTCGCGCTGCCCGCGCCGCTCTGGCTGGTGTGCAGCCATGGCGAATCGGACGCGGCAGTCCATGCGGCATTGCCTGGGCTTGCCGCGAGAACGACGGAGTCGGCGCCCGCGCCGGGGCCTTCCAGGAGCGAAATCGCGCCCAAAGTGAAGCCGGCCTGAATGATGGAAATGCTTTGGCCAAGCAGGCTGATGTGGGCGGTGCGGCTGGGGCCGGAATTGGCTGTAAACGAATAACTCACCACGCCGCTGGCCACGCCGGTAATGGCGAGCCATGACTGGTCGCTGGTTGGGTTGAATGGGGCGAGCAAGTTTGCGGTCGCGGGCAGCACGGGAGGCAAAGAGTCAGCGCCGGCGGTCATGGGTTCGGTCTTGGAGGCCGGGTTCACGAAGGCGAAAGGCAGTTCCATGATGGCCGCGCTATTATCATCGGCGAAATAAATATTGCCCGCGCCATCCACGGCGACGCCTGTTATATGCGGCTGACTGCTTGCAAGGGTCGTGACGGTTCCGGTGACTGCGCTCCATTTCTTGAGCGCGTTATTGTCGGTGTCTCCAATGTACATATTGCCCGATCCATCCACGGCCAGGCCATAGGGCTGGTTCAGGCCAGAGGGAACCAACGTGGTGACGTTGCCGCCGCCGGTCAACTCATTGATTGGGCTGGAATTCGCATAGGCGACATAAATATTGGTGGCGGCGTCCAGCGCGATTGAGAGCGGCCCGATTTCGGAAGTTCCCACAATGCTCAAATTGCGGGTGACGGGCGACCATTCCTTGACGGCGTAGTCGAAAAGGTCGGCAATGTAGATATTGCCCGCGCCATCGACGGCGATGCCGCTGGGACTGTCTAACCCCGAGGACACGAGCGTGGTCACTATGCCGGAATCGGCATTCCATTCCTTGATGAGGTTGTTTTGGTAATCGGAAATGTAAACGTTGTTCGAGGCATCAAGAGCGACATAAAGGTATTCGCCCAGGCCGGAAACCAGGGCCGTGTGATTGTTGCTGGCGGGAGTCCATTTCTCAATGGTGCCGAACATGGCGTCCGAAAAATAAACGTTGCCCGCGCCGTCCACGGCCACGCCTTCTGGAATCAGCACATCGGCGGCCAGCGTCACGGGCGTGCCAGCGGCGGTGTAAGCGACGCCGGCCTGGGTCACGGTGAGAGTGATGTTCGCGATGGTCAGCGTGCCGGAGCGGGTCGGGCCGGAATTGCTGTCGCAAGTGAAGATGATGTTCGTCTTGCCCTGCCCGCTCATGTTGACGTGCAGCCAGGGAGCGTTGGCGGAGCTCGTCCAGCCGCCCGCCGGAGTCGAGACTGACAGCACGACGCTGTTTGTTCCGGCGGCTGGCCCCATCAGAAGGCGGGTCGTGCCCAGCGAGTAAGCGGCCGCGAGCGCCGGCATCGCTCCAAGGACCAACGCGGCGCAGAGACCGGCGAGCCAGCGGCGAAGGGAATGGTGAGTCGTTTTGTTCGTAAGTCTCGGGCGTTCTTGATTCGTCATTCGTTTGACCTTCCTAGTTCTCAGTTTATTCGACAGCCGCCTGCGTGCCTGCAAATTATTTTGCAGCATGTTGCTTACAACACCGCCCGATTCGAGGCAAGTGGATTCCCATTAATTTTGCGTGCTTTTGCCGGAGGTTAATTGACGCAGGGCCTGTTAAAACCCATCGCTATCGCGGCATTTAACGAGGCGCCTGTGAACCCCAAACAACAATCGTTGTGATTGTTCGCGTTCTGTCGCCTATTGCTTGCGGAAATGTCTTGCCTTCCACCGGAGGCGGCGGCTTGATACGGGGACTATGTCCTATCGAAAACTAATTTTGGCGGGCGTTCTTTGCGCCCTGACCGCGGCGCAACTCTCGGCGATGGATATTCCGCCGCAATATGATACCGGCGGATTCGCTTTGGGCTGCCAGGCTTATACGTTCAACCATTATTCCGCCTTCGAGGCCATCGACAAAACAGTCGAAGCTGGCGGCAAAATGATTGAGTTTTATCCCGGCCAGAAGCTCTCGGCCGACCGGCCCGGCGCGAAGTTGGACCACAATATGTCGGACGAGGACCTGGCGGCGTTAAAAGCCAAGCTGGCCCAGGCGGGCATCATTGCTGTCAATTATGGCGTGGTCGGCGGGCGCGATGAGGCGGAGTGGCGGAAGATTTTTGAGTTCGCCAAGAAGCTCAATCTTTACGGAATTACGACGGAGTCCGTCAACCAGTTGGACATGATCGAGAAACTTGTCAAGGAGTATGACATCCGGGTGGGAATTCACGAGCATCAACGCCGCGAAAACGATCCGCGCTACAAGGTGTGGGACCCCAAGTATGTCCTGTCCGTGGTGAAGGATCGCGACCCCCGCATCGGGGCCTGCGCGGATACCGGGCACTGGGTCACTTCCGGGTTGGACCCGTTGGAATCGATCAAGCTGCTCAAGGGCCGCGTGATGAGCTGCCATTTGAAAGACAAAGACGTGTCCGGCGAATCGGGCCATTGCGTGCCCTTCGGCACGGGCGTTGGCAAGGTCAAAGAAATTCTGGAGGAATTGAAGGCGCAAGGCTTTAAGGGAAACATTTCCATCGAGTACGAATACAATTGGACCCACTCGGTGCCAGACGTGAAGCAGTGCATCGATTTCGTGCGCGAACAGGGCGCTCACTAAGCCGGCAATTCTCAAGTTGACAGAGCGCAGGCCGCTGGCGCACATTAGGCGGGCTATGACTGCCTCCAATTCGTTTTGCGCGAAGGTTGCGCCTATCCTGTTGTCCGTCATGCGGATCGCTGTCGGCGTGCTTTTTGTGTGCCATGGCGCCCAGAAATTGCTCGGCTATCCGCCGGGCGGGGCCAAGGTCGATCATCTGATGACGCTCATTGGGCTGTCGGCCATTTTAGAATTGGCGGGAGGCGGATTGATCCTGATTGGATTGTTGACGCGGCCGGTGGCTTTCATTTTGTCGGGAGAAATGGCGGTGGCTTACTTCAAGGTTCACGCGGCGGGAGGGTTGTGGCCGATTCAGAATCGCGGCGAACTGGCGGTGGTTTATTGCTTCGTATTTTTCTATCTGGCCGCGGCCGGGGCCGGCCCTTTGAGCGTGGATGCGCTGCGGAAGAAGGAATAGCCGGCCGTTTGCCTTTCGCCGCGAAGCGGTTATCTTGCCCCATGCATGTTACACGCCTTAATCACACGCGCTATCGCGTCAGCGATTTGGAACGGTCGGTCAAATTCTACAAGGAAGTCCTGGGCTTGAAGGAATTGCGCCGGCACAAATCGCCGCGCGGCTCGGAATTGGTTTTCCTCAAAGCGCCGCAAAGCGAGGAGCTGATTGAAATTTGCTCCTTTCCCGCCAGCGGGCCCGTCCACGTCCAGGCGGATTTGACTCACCTCGGATTTGAAGTCGATAGCCTGGAGGAATTTGGCCGGCATTTGGAATCGCTGGGCCTCAAATATTCCGACGGCCCCACCACGCGGCCCGGCGGCGGCGGGTTCGCATTCATCGATGCGCCGGAAGGCTACGAGATCGAGGTGCTCGAAATTCCCAAGAACAAGGAACTGGCGTAACGGCCGTCATCGGCGGCCATCGTACCAAGGCGAGCAGGCGTCGCGATTGGTCACGGTTTTTCGCGGGCGCAGGATGGCGTTTTTCAAAAAGCTCGCGAGTTCGGCGCGGGAATAGAGATGTGCTTTGCGGGCCGAGGTCAGGAGCGGATGCCGGCGCAGGATGACCATTTTCTTTCCTTGCGCGCGAGCCAGTTTTTTAAGCCGTTTGCTCAGATCGAGTTCCTCGGACGCGTAAAGCTTCAGGTCGAATCCGCCCACGCTTCGAAAAGCCGCCGCCTCGCAAAAGATAAACGCCCCAGCCGCCCAGCGAGTGAATCGGCTGACAAGGTTCCACAAGCCAGTGCCCACATCCATTCTCAGGTGGCGCTCATCCATGCGCATCGTGCAGCCGCCCGCCAAGCATTGGCCGGATTCGATTTGCGCGGCGACGTCGTCAAACAATTCCGCCGTTGGGCGCGAATCGGCATCGACAAAGATAAACCAATCGCCTTCAGCCGCGGCCGCGCCGGTATTGCGGGCGCGGGCGATTTGATTGATTGGCTCGAAGACCACGCGCGCGCCAGCCTCGCGCGCCAGGACGGGGGTGGCGTCGGTGGAATTGTTGTCGCATACGACGAATTCGGTCTCCCATCCGCGCCGGGCAAAGCTGCTGGCGGCCTCGCGCATGCTGCGCAGCGAGGCGGCGATGAGCTTTTCCTCGTTGAACGCCGGCACGATGACCGAAATCTTCATTGCCACCAGCGTAACTTGCTACAAAGCGGGACGCCAGATCGAATAGGGCGCGACGGTCACGCTCCTGCCGTCAATCGCAGTCTCAACAGGCTTGGCCGTGGAATTATAGACGAACGATTCGCTGCCGCGCCGGCACGTCCAGAGGCCATCCAGCTTGCCATCGACGCCCTTTGCGCCAGCCAGGTCTTCTGCCAATGCCGCCAGCCAGCGGGGGCTGCCTTTGCCGGTTGGGATTTTCGTGGCGTCCGCCGCGCCCGGCCACGGCCGGCCCGCGACATCTTTTATTTGACCGGCGCCGATCATGAAGATTCTCCCGCCGCAGCGCTGGAAGGCGTCGAATTGATTGAGTATGGGCTTGTCCACAATATCGGCTTGGAAGATCAGCAAATCTTTCCAACGTCCTTTCGCCAGCGCGCCGTCGGCGATCAGCAATTCGTCCAATACATCGAACTCGCACAAATCCCGCAGCGTGACGGCGGCCGCGATCGTGGGTTGCAGGCTGGCGCCGAGGCGGTAAAGAGTGGTCGGCGCATAGACGGCGATTTCCGTGTCACCAGGGCGGTCCGCATATAACGAAACGTATTGGCGCATGTCGGCCGCGCGGGCCTCGAATTCGTAGGTGAAAAATTGCGCCGCGCCGCATGAGGCGTCCGAGAACATGCGCCGGATGAAATCGCGGCCGTTCAAGCCACCGGCCGGTTCCGTGCCTTCCTTGACGCCGTAAAACTGGTAGGCCGTGCCCATCCACTTATCGGCAAAAACCGCGCCCTGGCAATCGGCGGGTTGCAGCACAATGTGGAAAGGCTGGGCCATCTTCGCGTAGCCGGGGCAGTAAGTGCCCCACGGAAGCGGGTTCACTCCTCCCGCGCTGCCGCCGGGTTTGGCGCGGACTTTTTCGGGCGGAAAATACTCTAGGGCCGCGCGCACGGATTGGCCCGCGAAGTCAATAATAGCCTGATCATACCAGGTGATGAAGTCGAGCCATCGCCTCCTGGCTTGCGGCGTGGGAAAGGCGCCGGGGGACGGCTTGAAATCTTCTCCAGAGCATTCCGCGGGCGGGCGGATGTCATCGAACGAGGCATAATTCGCGCCCCAGGCCGAGTTGAGTTCGGCGACGCGAAGGTAGCGCTGCTTCATGGCGGCCGCAAAGGCTGCGAGCGCGCACGGGTCGCCGCACCAATATCCTTCGTGGCAATGGCCCATGTTGACCCAGCTTTTGTCAAGAAGCGGATAATTGCCCTCCCCATACGGGCCGAGGATGCAGGCATATACGCCGTCGATGCGATTGCCAAAATGGTCGTGGAGATTTTTGTAAAAGCGATCGTACCACTCGATGGTGCGCGGATCGAAAATGGAAAGGTAGAACGCTTCCTGGTTGTGTTCCAGGCAGCGCATCAACGTTCGCCCAGCGGGTTCTTCGCGCAGCCACAAGGGCGGAAAATGCACCCAGGTGTAGGCCACATACTCAAGGCCGGCCTTGTGCAGGGCCTTTTCCATCGCGTCGTGCTCGGCCCATGACCATTGGCCCGGCGCGCGCTCGACGGCGCCCCATCCGATATAATCTTCGTAGGCCACAAGCCCCGCCTGTTTCAAGCGCACGAGCGAATCATGCGCGGGCGGCGCTTCAATATATCCATCCCGCGGCAGAGCGCCGATGGGCGAATGCTGGATGAACGCGACCGAGAGATTGCCGGTGGAAATGTTCCAAGGCCGGCCATCGAAGTTTGTTTCCTGGGCGAGGATCGAAACGGCTTGCAGCCATCCCAGCGCCAGCAAAAGCCGTCTCATGGATTGCGAAACCGCCGGATGATGGCCACGAATTCCGCGGCCATCCGGGTCAGCTCCGCCCAATTGCGCTCTCGGAGAATTTTGGGCGAAACCAAATTGGAGCCAACGCCGAGCGCGACGCATCCCGCGGCCAAAAATTCGGGGGCGGTCTGGACGGAGACGCCGCTGGTAGGGATGATTTTCAAATGCGGCAACGGCGCGCGAACGGCTTTGATGAAAGCCGCGCCTTCGGCTGGGAATATTTTGACGAAGTCCGCCCCCGCTTCGTGAGCCAATTGCGCTTCAGTCGGCGTGAACGCGCCGAGCACGATTGGGCATCCGGCATTTTTGGCGACGGGCACAATTTCCGGCCGCATAATAGGCGTGACAATGAAGCGCGCCCCGGCGCCGATGGTGGCGCGGCACATCTCCGCGCTGGTGACGGAACCCGCGCCGGTGATCGCGTGCGGCGCGAAGCGGCGGGCGGCCTCGCTGATGCAGCCGAGCGCGCCGGGAGTGGTCATCGTGATTTCCAGCGCCGTAATGCCTCCGGCCACGAGGGCCTCGCAAACGGCCATGACAGGCTCCGCGCTGTCGCAGCGAATGACGGGGATGATGCCCGGATCGAGCAGGCGCGCAAGGGCTTCGGCATGAGCAGTCATGGGCGAAGCATAGAATCGAAACGGGCGGCGGCAAGCCTGATTTTATTTTGATTGACCGCCGTGAAAAGGCCGGCCCGCCGCGAAGCTGGCGCGGAATTGCGCGGCTTCCGCGGCAAGCCCGGTTTGCCCCGCGGCCTCGGCAAAATTCTCGGCCTTTTCCGCCGTTGAGACGGCCTCGCCAAAACGGCCCGCTTCCGCGTAGGCGGCGGCGAGCGTCAAGAGCATCGACGGGCGCTTCTGGCCGGTTAGTTCGCAGGCGCGCGCGGCCATTCGCACGGCTTTGGCGCCGTCACGCAGTCCCGGCTGGGAATCGGTGGCGGCAATCCACGCGCAGTGCTGCAAAGCGTCGGGCAGATCCGGATTCTGGCGCAGCGCGGCCTCGTAATGATTGACGGCCTCGCGGGTTTGGCCGAGATGCTCCAAGTCCAATCCATATTGGAACTGCGCCACGGAGTTCGACGGCTCGCTCTCCGCGAGCGGGCGCAGATACTCCGCCGCTTCGGCCCACTGTTGCTGCTGGTTGAGGGCCTGGCCGAGATTGCTTCTGGTTTGGGCGTCGCTGGGATTGAGTTTGAGCGCGGCGCGCAATTCCGCCGTGCCTTCGGCCATGTTTCCCGTTTTGATGCAAGCCAACCCCAAGCCGCTATGGGCTTCGGCCGAGGCTGGGTTCCAGCGCACGGCTTCCTTGTAATGCGCGATGCTCTCCTGCCAGCGGCCCTGCAACGCCAGCGCCATCCCCCAATCAGTTTGGGCCGCATCAGATTCCGGCTCGGACTTGAGGGCGGCTTGATAATGGCGGATGGCTTCGTCGAGCTTATTCTCTTTGGAGAGCAGCAGCCCCAGCATCGTATGGGCTGGAGCGAAATCGGGGCGGAGCCGCAGCGCCTCCTTGTATTCTGACAGGGCGGCGTTTATTTGCCCCTCGTTTTCCAGGGCGCGGCCCAAGAAAAAATGCGCCTCCGGGTAAATGGGTTTGACAGCCAGCGCGTGGCGGTAAAGCCAAACGGCTTTGTCCAAATGGCCTTGATTTTCCTCCGTGTTGCCAACGAGGGTCATGGCCAGGTAATTATTGGCCGTCACTTTCATCGCGCGGGCGAAGAGCGTGCCGGTGTCTTTCCAATACTGAAGTTCCACGATCGTTGCCGCCGCCAGGGCCACGACCGCCGCGGGAATCAACAGTTTTACAGCGGCAAGCCGCGCGGCCAACTCCGCCGCCGCCCAAACCACGATCACGAAAAAGCCGATGGATGGAAGATAGGCGTAACGGTCAGCCCACCCCTGCCCCCCGACCTGCACCAGGCCGATGACAGGCACGAGCATTCCCAAAAACCAAAGCCAGCCCACCACGAAATAGGGCTGCCGCCGCGCCATGGCCGCGGCCAGCAACGTTATCAGAGCCAAGGCCGCGGCCGCCTCGATGGCGCCGCGCCACGGCGTCCCATGTTTATACGGGTAGTAGGCGGAGAGATGCCACGGGAACGCCAGGACGCGCAGGTAATTCAGATACGCCAGCGACGTATGAGTGACGCGTTCCGCGACGGACAAATCCGCCTCCGTCGCGACAGCCTGGCCGATGCCTTGCGCCCAAACGGTGATGCCGCACCAAAGCGCGGTCAAGGCGAACATCGGGGTCTTTTCGACAATGAGCCTGAACATCGAAACACGCGGAATTCTGGCCAGCGGCCAAAAATCCAGCAGCAGCAACACAAATGGCAGCGTCACCGCCATCGGTTTTGACATCAATGCCATCGCGAAAAACAGCAGCGCCAACGCGTAAATCCATCCGCGCCTGGCGTGTTCCGCCCAGCGCACGTAAGCCCAAATCGACAGCAGGCAAAAGAAGGCGCACAACACGTCTTTGCGCTCCGAAACCCACGCGACCGATTCAACGTGCGCCGGATGGGCCGCGAACAAAAGAGCCACCCCGGCGCTGCGCCAGGCCGCGCCCGTCATTCGCATCAATACCAGGAAAATCAGGGCCACATTCGCGGCGTGGAAGAGGACGCTGGTCAAGTGATGACCCCAGGGCCGCAGGCCGTAAATCTGGCAGTCGAGCATGTGGGAGAGCATGGTCAACGGGTGCCAGTTGCCGCCTGTGGTCGCGCGGAAGGCCCAGGCGAGGCCGGGAAGGGTCAACCCGGCGCGGACGTGCTGATTTTCCGAGACGTAAACCGGGTCGTCAAAACTAATGAATTGGCAGCGCAACGCCGGCGCATAGAGCGCCACCGTGAACGCCGCCAAGGCCAGGCAAATCCAAAGTGAGCGACGCATCCTGATTTAAATCCGCCGGACACGATTTACGACCGGAGGCCCGATGGCAAGATGAACTTTGCCGCAATTGACGCGGTTCAAGCTCCCTTGCGCATCTTCAGGAGCAAATCCTTGCTCTCCACAGTGTCGCCGACCTGGGCGTGGATTGCCTCCACAGTGCCATCGCCGGGAGCGTAAATGGTGCTCTGCATCTTCATTGCTTCAAGCGTAAGCAACTTATCGCCTTTGGCCACTTTGGCGCCGACATTGACAGCCAGCGACGTAATCAAGCCGGGAATCGGAGCGGCGACTTGCAATGGGTCGGCGGGGTCGGCCTTGGGGCGCGTCTTGGCCTTGAGCTGCACCGACCGGTCCGTCACGGACGCCTCGCGAGTCATTCCGTTCAACTCGAATGTGATGGCGCGGCGGCCATCCTTGTCCACATCGCCCAGATGGCTGAATTTGATGAACAGCGTTTTGCCTTCTTCAATTTCGACGGAAATTTCCTCGCCCGGTTTGAGGCCGTAGAAAAACGCGGGAGAGGGAAGCGCGCCGACATCTCCATAATCGCGCCTGAATTTGGCGTACTCCGCGAAGACTTCCGGGTACATCAAATAGCTGTAAAGCTCGTCGTCATCCGCCTCGTGCTTGAGCTTGGCGGAAAGCTCGTCCTTGGTCTTGCGCAAATTAAGCGGTTTCAAACCCGCGCCGGGACGCCCGCGAATTGGCTCGCGATTGCCCAGCACGACCTTTTGCAATTTTTTGGGCCATCCGCCAGCGGGATGGCCGAGGTTGCCGGACAGCATGTCAATAACGGACGCAGGAAACGGGACGCTGCCCGGCTCCAGATTCAAAACGTCGGCCGGCTTGATGCCGCGAGTCATCAGGAACATCGCCATGTCACCCACGACTTTGCTGCTGGGCGTGACTTTGACGATGTCGCCAAACAATTCATTGACCTCGGCATAGGCGCGCGCGATTTCGTGCCAGCGCAAGGCCAGGCCCATGCTGGCGGCCTGCTCCTTGAGGTTGGTGTATTGGCCGCCGGGCATTTCAGTCAAATAGACTTCAGCCGTGCCGCTGCGGGGAGCGGTGTCGAAGGGCGCGTAGCAGGCGGCCAGCCGCTCCCAGTATTCGGAAAATTCATTGAGGGCCTCCAGGTCCAGGCCGGTGTCGCGCGGGGTGTGTTGCAGGGCGGCCACGATGGAATTGAGATTGGGCTGGCTGGTGGAACCGCTCATGGAGGCGATGGCCAGGTCCACCACATCGACGCCCGCCTCGCTGGCCTGCAGGACGGAGGCGGAATTGACGCCGCTGGTGTCATGCGTGTGAAAATGAATAGGCAGCCCGATCTCGTCCTTCAGCGCCTTGACCAAGGCGCGCGCCGCGAATGGCCGGCACAGGCCCGCCATGTCTTTGATGCACAAGAAATGCGCTCCCATCTTCTCCAATTCCCGGGCCAGCTTGACGTAGTAGCGCAGGGAATACTTGGCGCGCTTCGGGTCCAGGATGTCGCCCGTATAGCAGATCGCGGCCTCGCAGACGGCGTGCGTATCCTGCACGGCTTCCATGGCCGCCTTAAGGTTGGGCGTGTAATTGAGCGAATCAAAGATGCGAAAAATATCGATGCCCGAAGCGGCCGCGTGACGGACGAAGCCCCGCACGACGTTGTCCGGGTAATTAGAATAGCCGACGGCGTTGGAGCCGCGAAAAAGCATTTGGAAACAGATGTTCGGCACGCGCTGGCGCAGGAGGCGCAGGCGCTCCCACGGGTCCTCGCGCAGGAAGCGCATGGCGGTGTCGAAGGTGGCGCCGCCCCACATCTCCAGGCTGAAAAGCCGCGGAGTGCGCCAGGCCAGGGCCGGGGCCACGGCCAGCATGTCGAACGAACGAACGCGGGTTGCCAGCAGGGATTGGTGGGCGTCGCGGAAAGTCGTATCCGTCACCAATAATTTTTTTTGCTTGAGCGTCCATTCCGCGAATTTGCGCGCGCCCATCTCCAGCAGCAATTGGCGCGTGCCGGGCGGCGGCTCGCCTTTGCCTTCGTGCGCGGGCGACGGCGCCGGCAGCAGGGGGGTTTTAAGACGGTGGCCTTTGGCCTGCGGATTGCCGTTGACGATGACATCGCCCAGGAATGCGAGCAGCTTGCTGGCGCGATCTCGGCGCGGCTTGAAATGGAAAAGTTCGGGCGTGGTGTCGATCAGCGAGGTGGCGGCCTGGCCGGAGCGGAAGACGGGATTGGCGATGACGTTTTCCAGGAACGGGATGTTCGTCTTGACGCCCCGGATGCGGAATTCGCGCAAGGCCCGGTCCATGCGCTGGAGGGCAAATTCGAAGTCGCGCCCGAAGGCGGAAATCTTGACCAGCAGCGAGTCGTAAAACGGCGTGATGACCGCGCCCGCGTAGCCCATGCCGCCGTCGAGGCGGATGCCGTAGCCGCCGCTGGAACGGTAGGTCAAAATCTTCCCGTAATCCGGCGTGAATTTGTTCTCCGGGTCTTCGGTCGTGACGCGGCATTGCACAGCGCAGCCGGCGCGCGGCATTTCCTCCTGCGGCGGCAAACTAATCTCCGATCCGTAGAGCGAATGCCCTTGCGCGATCAATATCTGCGAACGCACCAGGTCCACGCCCGTGATGACTTCCGTGACAGTGTGCTCGACTTGGATGCGCGGGTTGACCTCGATGAAAAACCATTCGCGCTTGTCAAGATCATAAAGAAATTCGACCGTGCCGGCGTTGTCATACTGGACGGCGCGCGCGAGGCTGACGGCGGCCTGGCACAAGTCTTTTCGCACGCCGTCGTCGAGGGCGATGGCAGGGGCGATTTCGATGACCTTTTGATGGCGGCGCTGCACCGAACAATCGCGCTCGTGCAGATGGGAGACGTGCCCGTGCTGGTCGCCGAGAATTTGCACTTCAATGTGCTTGGCGCGGGGAATGTATTTCTCCAGGAACACGGCAGAATTGCCGAAGGAACGGTCGGCTTCGCCTTGCGCTTCGTCCAGCAAGTGGGGCAGTTCGGACGCGCGATGAACGACCCTCATGCCGCGCCCGCCGCCGCCAAATGCCGCTTTGATGATGAGCGGGAAGCCGATTTGCTGCGCGATCTTGAGCGCCTCAGCGCGGTCTTCGACTGGCTCCTCCGTGCCGGGAAGGGTGGGAACGTTCGTCTTGCGGGCCAGTGCGCGCGCCGCGACTTTGTTGCCCATCAATTCGATGATCTCCGGCCGCGGCCCGACAAAGGTAATGCCAGCCTCCGCGCAGGCGCGCGCGAACTGGGCATTCTCCGCCAGAAATCCGTAACCGGGATGGATGAGATCGACTTCCTTTTCCTTGGCCAGCGCGATCAGGCCGGGGATGTCCAGATAGGCTCCGACGGGCCCTTTGCCCTGGCCGATGAGGTAGGCTTCATCGGCCTTGAAACGGTGGATGCTCAACCGGTCTTCCTGCGCGTAAATGGCGACCGTGCGCAGGCCCAGCTCCGTCGCCGCGCGGAAGACGCGGATGGCGATTTCATTGCGGTTGGCGGCCAGCAGCCGCTTGGCGGGCCGGGCCGGCGCCCCCGCAAGGGGCTGGCGTTGAGGCAACACTTTCATATTCGAGGGCGTGGTTATAACGGCGGGCGCGGCGAGTTCAAGGTTTAAAAGTTCACAGTTGGCCGGTGAATGCTTTGACGACCGAGTCAAACCAACTGCTGGGGCCGGGCTGGACGATCTCGCGCGAGCGGGCAAAGTCCTTGTCAAACAATTGTTGCTTAAGCTTCGCAACCGCGGCCGGATCGGAATATCCGATGTCCATTTCCTGGTTCACATGCAGGCTCATCTTGTCGAAGTTGGCGCTGCCCAGGCACGCCCAGCCGTCGTAAATGGCGGCCTTGGCGTGCGTCATGCCAGGATACGCGTAAACCCGCACGCCGTTGCGGACGAGGTCGTCGGCCACCATCGAATCACAGACTTGCATCAAGCCGCTGTCGTTGCGCGCCGGGAAGATCACGCGCACGTCCACGCCGCGCTGGCGGGCCCGCGCCAGCGCGCGCACGCAGCTTTCATCGTCGAAGTAGGGGTTTTCAATGTAGATATAGCTGCGGGAGCGCTCGATGGCTTCGTATTGCGCGCGATAGATTTCCGTCCGCCCGGTGGAGGTGCGAAGCGGGCGCAAGTCGATGGCATTGGTGACGGCGTTCTTGCGCGTGGAGGCACGGTCGAAGAGCCACGTCCAGGCGTAACCCAAATCCCCCAGCGGGCCGGCATGGGCCCAGGCCAGGCGGTAATCCGTTTCCAGCCGCCCAACGATGGGGCCGGTCACCTTGGCCATCATATCGTGCCAGTCGTAACGGTATTCTCGCCCAATGTTCATGCCGCCGATGTAAGCCTCGCGCCCGTCAATAATAATGCACTTCCGGTGGTCCGAGGTCAGCCACGGATTGGCCGAAGCGCGCACGTGGACCATCGAGCCATCGCGCAGATACGACCGGATGCTGGCGGGCCGCTGGAAACCCGGCGGCATGGGCGATTCCGGCATCGCCTGCGCGGCGAAGAGCGATCCCATGTCGTCGAGCAGCACCCGCACCTTGATTTGGGAAGAGCGTTTCTTGAGCAGGTCGGCCATCTTGACCGCGTAGTCATCCGTATCAAATATAAATACCAGCACTTCCACGCTTCGCATCGCCGCAGCCGCGGATTCAATGAAGTCAGGAAAGAACTTGTCGCCATCGATGAGCAAGTCGACGCGGCCTTTGTAACGGCGTTCGGGCAGCATGCGGTCCAGGGCTGTTTCCCAACTGGCCATGTCCATGGGCGGGCCGGTGGAGAGCGGCGGCGGCGGCTTGCCGGGATCACCGGGAGACGGATCGACGGCGGCGGCGCCGGAGGTTCCCAAATGCCAGAAACCGCGGCAGACCAGCGTGACCGGATTCTTGATGGCGGTAATGAGCAGGCTGCGCACGACCAGCGTGTTCAAAGCGCGCACCGCGAACCAGACCGGCACCGTCTGCTGTTCCGGGTCGGACGGATAATCCAAAAAGACGATCATCCGCTCCCGCGCGTCCACCAGCACGAAGGCGGGGTCTTCGCCTGTCATGAAGAAAAATCGCGTTTGCTTCGGGTCGATGGAAGTGGCGCCGGCTTCCAGAAGGCGCAGGGCCACGGCGGCGAACTCCGTGTCGTTGACGGTGCGATCGACGACCACGCCGGGCGGAATATTTACCAGCCTGACCGCGTGCAAATCTCCCTTGTCATCCCTGAACACAGCCAATTCCTGGTTTTGCAAAAGGAGGGCCACGGCGTGTTTGGGCTGGGCGGGCGCCAGGCCGTCGAACACGCGATGCAACAGTTGCTGCCATTGCTTCTCATAGTGGATGACCAGCCGATTCGTCTTATTGACAATGGAGCGGCGCGCGGAGCGTTTTTCCTGGTCGAAATCGAGGACGGCGTAGCGGTGCAGGTAATTGGCCGTGCCGCTGTCGCGCCCGGCCCACGAGGCGTGGGCGAAGGCGTCGCGCGCGCGCAATGGAAGGCGGAGATCGAGGCTCGTGCCAGAGCAATAAGCCAGGAGATTGGTCTCGGTGGCGGGCTGGATTTGCCCCAAGTAGCGACTGCGCGGGCCGGGCGAGGCGCATCCTGTCAAGACTATAATAAGGCACACCGCCAGCAGTTTCCAAGCTGCCTCGCGCGCGCCGCCTTCCATGTCGATGAACAATTTCACGATGCCTAACCCAGCCCGGCCGCCAACAGATGCGGCCATTCAATCCATAACGCGCCCTGCCACATTCTTCAATCTTCAATCACTGGAGTGTTGGAACGGAGATCATGGGCTGCTGGCCAGACGGGCCGCGCCACGCGCGCCATTCGCTCATGATCTGGCGGGCTTCGGCCGTGCCAAGGGCGCTCCACATGGCCTCGCCGGGGTGCTTGACCATCGTGTTGTCCTGCGTGAACGCGCTGTTGGCGGGGGGAATTTTCTCGGTGAATGGCCTTTTGGCCGCGTGCGCGTCCCGCGCCCGCTCCAGCAGCGCCTTCAATTCCGGGGCGTATTTTTCCAGGTAGGCAATTTTGACTTGACTGGCATCGCCGCCCATGCCCTGAAAGCCGATCACGACGGCCCGCACCCGGTTGCCGTCATCGCCATCGGGCGGGATGAGATCGCGCGGGGCCGCGTAAAGCCGCTGGGCTTTTTGGTCGTAAAACCAGACCTTGGCGCCGGCCTCGCCATCGCGGTGAAAATGCCCAATCCTCGTAGCAGCAAAGACAGCAGCCAGGCCGGCCAGCAGAACCGCGCCTGCTGTCAAGATGAATATTCGGGCTTGTTGCATCAGGGCTGCTGGCTCTGATGAAAACCAAGGTTGATCGACCACCAGCACTCTTCCTGGTCGCAACGAATCTCATTGGCGTTGAGCAATTGCACGTGGCCATCGGCAAAGGCGTAATTCGCTTTGCCCTCGTGACGCTGGCAGCCGTATTGGTCTTGCAGGAGTCGGTTGAAACCGGCCAGGTCCTCCGACCCGCCGCCGCTGGTATCGGTGCTTTTGATCCACCAGCTATCGTCCGCCCAGGTGGCCGCGCTTCTGCAGCCGCCGTCTCCATACCAAATCAACTTGGCGGCCGCGTTCATTTCCGACGACCGATGCAATCCTTCATAATAATCCGGCACAGGCCGCCCGAAGGCCATGCTGCTGGTTTGCGCGGACGGGTTGGGATTGCCGTCGATGTGAATCCAATGCGCTCCCGCCACTCCAATGCCGCTTTGGTTCCATTTCTCGTATGAGCTTGGCGCGCCGATGCCCGTTTCGCTCCAATTGGTGGCACTGTCCAGCGCGAAGCCGCCGTAGGAGGCATCGTAAGGGGAGATGCCGTCGGCATAGACGGCGTCGCGCTCCGAAGGGCAATCGAAGATTTTGGGAACCTGGGCCACATAATACCAGAGAATGACGCGATAGGTCGTTTCCACGGAGGAATTGGGCACGGCGGTTTGGAGCGGATTGAGCCAGGTGGTGTTGTCTATAGAATAGCTCATGGACGCGACCGTCAGCTCGCGCTGGTTGGATTTGCAAAGGGCGCCCCGGCCAGCGTCCTGTGCCTTCGACAAAACCGGGAGCAACATGGAAACCAGGATGGCAATGATGGCGATGAC
Organism: Verrucomicrobiia bacterium; assembly: GCA_036501625.1. GTDB lineage: Bacteria > Verrucomicrobiota > Verrucomicrobiia > Limisphaerales > Palsa-1400 > Palsa-1400. The sequence goes on along the minus strand of DASXZY010000088.1, from coordinate 188,063 downwards.
CACGAGAAGCTCAATCAGCGTGAACGCTGATCGCCGGCTCCGGCTCCTTGGCAGCGTGCTCATTGCGGCGATGCTGTCACGCGGCCCCCGCACTGTCAAGCCGCCCGCCCGCAGCCTGCCGAAGCCTCTATTTTAAGGGACATTTTGTCCCAAAGCGCCATATTTCAAACGCAATCCACCGTAATTCACCGCGTTTCGCCAACAGTTATCGTTAACCGAGCCTTGTTCTCGTGAGAGAGTGCTTAATAAAATGGGAAAGAACAAGACGCCAAGGGCGCCGCACGCCTCGAATATGCCACAGTCTTAAACTCACGCAAGCGGGAAAATACAATTAAAAGAGGGAATCGTGAACTGAATGCTCGCTTTCCGGGTCTGCTCGTTTTACTTCAGGTACGGCCGTCCGAAATAGCGATGCGGGTCCCGTTAATTTCAGGGCGGCGTGGCACTCCGCCCTCCAAGGAAGAGAGGCTGCTTTCAGGCCTTTTTTTGGCGCATCTGGTCGTAGATCCAGTGGTAGGTCTTTTCCAGGCCGTCGCGCAGGCGGATGTTTGGCTCCCAGCCGAGCAGCTTTTTGATGAGCGTGTTGTCGGAGTTGCGGCCGTTCACGCCTTTGGGCGCCTTTAAATTGTAGCTGCGCTTCAGCTTGATGCCGGCGATGCCCTCCACGATATCGACCAGTTGATTGATGGACACCAATTCGCTGCTGCCAAGGTTAATCGGCTCGATAATGTCGCTGGCCAGGATGGCTTGGATGCCGTGCAGGCAGTCGTCGATATACATGAAGCTGCGTGTTTGATGGCCGTCGCCCCAGATTTCGATTTCGTGGCGGCCGGACATCTTGGCCTCAATCACTTTGCGGCAAATGGCGGCGGGGGCCTTTTCGCGTCCGCCTTCCCAGGTGCCCAGGGGGCCGTAAACATTGTGGAAGCGGGCGAAGCGCGTCGCCAGGCCGAAATCCTCGCGGAAGTGGCGGCACATGCGTTCGCTGAAAAGCTTTTCCCAGCCGTAACCATCTTCCGGCATGGCGGGATAGGCATCCTCTTCCTTGAGGGCGGTGACATTGGGGTCGCGCTGTTTGTCGGCGTTATAGACGCAGGCGGAGGAAGCGTAAAAGAACCGCTGCACGCCGGACTCGCGCGCGGCCATGAGCAAATGGGTGTTGATGAGGACCGAGAGCATGCAGAGGGCGCGGTTGTTCTCGATGAATCCCATGCCGCCCATATCGGCGGCGAGATTATAGACGACACGGGCGTCCTTGAGGGATTGATCGCAAGCGTCGCGGCGCTGGAGATCCAGCACGAGGTTTTCGACGTCCGCGAAGACTTGGTACCATTCGGAATGAGGTTTGATATCAACGGAGCGGATATTGGTGTGGCCCTGGCGCTTGAGATCGGCGATCAAATGACCGCCGATAAAGCCGCCGCCGCCGCAAACCACAATTTTTTCAGAACTCATAGCAGGGGGCGAACATTAGCGAAGGAAGAGCGTAAATCAATGAAAAATTTCACGACAGCGGCTGGCGATGGGACGCGTCTTTTCATTTGCGCAAATGCCAAGAGGCTGGCGGCGTGAAAAGAAGCCGGCTGGCGAGGCTCCTGGCGCACGCGCACGCAGAAGCCTGATCGTGCAAACTCATTCGACGAATTTGGCCGTTGGCGACGGCATGTAATAGCCATTGATCTCGCCATTGATGCCGTTGCTATGCCGCCGCCGCGAGCACAATGTGCCAAATCATGATTTTCCCTTTCGGCTCATAATTAACAGTCATGTGTTTGATTATAAAGCCGCCCGTGCATTTTTTAAAGCGCGAGATTTGAATTCCTTAGGCGGCGGCGCCCGGCTGCTCTGCCGCCTTATTTTTAATTTTGACGGTTTAACAGCACGGCGTTAGCTTAACGCTGGTGCAATTGACGATTGATATCTCTGAGAAACTTGCCCGCCAGGTTCAGCCCGAACGGGAACACTTGGAAGAAATTCTCCAGCTTGGCTTGCAACAACGCCGGGCATCAATGCTGAACAACATCGAGGCGCGGCCACCGCTGAAAATCTCGCCTATGCGTGCTTCCATTCCAATCGTTACAAAGGAACCAACCTCGCCTCCGTCGATCCCGAAACCGGCCAGCCTGTTTTCTTGTTCCATCCGCGAATGGCCGCTTGGGAGAGTCACTTCCAAATTGAAGGCGCCCGAATAGCTGGCCTTACAGCCATCGGACGGACAACAACGGCACTGCTCAAGTTCAACTCGCCGGAACGATTGGAGAGCCGGCGTTTGCTCACACTGGCACAACGCTATCCCGGTCACGTCACGGAGTCTTGAATTTACGTGCGGGATGCAACAGATTTGGGGGGAAAGGATTATTTATGACACGTCGTTTCGTTTGCATTTGCTGTTGCGCGGGATGGTTTTTGGCGGCGGGACTGGGTGCGGTCGCGCAGGAGGCGCCGGGGCTGCTGCCGCGCAATGAATCGCTGCGCCATGAAGTGCATCATGCCATCGAAAGGGGGCGCGCCTGGCTGGAGGCAAAGCAGGACGCCGCCGGATGGTGGTCCTCGCCGAAATATCCGGCGCTGACGGCGCTCGTCTTGACAGCTTTGACCGGGCCTTCGCCGGCCACACCCGCATCGCCTAGTGTTGACAAAGGCTACGATTACATGCTCAGTTGCGCCCAGCCCGATGGCGGCATCTATAAGGAGGAATTGCAATCTTACAACACGTCCGTCGTTTTGAGCGCGCTGGCTCTGCGCAACCGCCCTTCCGACCAGCCTGTCATTCAGAACGCGCGGCGGTATTTGATCGGCCTTCAGGTGGGCGAGGCCCCAACAGGACAGACCAACAGCCCGTTTAGCGGCGGGATTGGCTATGGCGCATCGGACAAACGGCCCGATCTCTCGAACACCATGCTGGTCTTGGAGGCGCTTTACGAAACGAAGCCGGCGGCCGCGGATGTCAATGGCATCAAGGCGCCGGATTTGAATTGGAAAGCCGCCATCCGCTTCGTGCAGAATTGCCAAAACCTGCCGGCCTATAATGCCCAGCCGTGGGCCTCCGACGATGTCAAGAACAAGGGCGGTTTTATCTATCTGCCCGGCCGCGGCAATGCCGGGGCGGCCACCAATCTTTCTTCGGGCCGCGTGGCCTTCCGCTCTTATGGCACCATGAGTTACGCCGGTTTGCTGAGCTACATTTACGCCGACCTCAAGCCGGATGATCCGCGCGTGGTGGCGGCCTTGGACTGGCTGCGCGGCAATTACACCGTCGAGGAAAACCCGGGCATGGGACAGGCGGGCCTTTATTACTATTACGAGCTGATGGCCAAGGCCCTGACCTTCGCGGGCGTGGACACTTTGGAAACTGCCGCCGGGCGCAAAATAAATTGGCGCGAGGAATTGTCGCTCAAGCTGCTGAACCTCCAGCACGGCGACGGCTCCTGGGCCAACGACAACGGCCGCTGGTGGGAAAAAGACCCGATTCTTGACACCGCCTACACCGTCACGGCGCTGGAGATTGTCGAGAGCAAATTGTGACGCCAATGCCCAAGACGGGCGCGTGGCTGCTCGCGCTGTGCGGCGCTTTGGCCGCGGGCGCGCAGCCGGCCGGCCCTTCTTCCAGCACGAATTCCCCGGTGCGCATGGTGGAACCGGGCATTTATCAAATCGGCCTGGTCCGGCTTGATCAGCGGCGGCGCCGAGTCACATTGCCAGCCACGCTCAATAAGACCAACGGGCTGATGGAGTATTTCCTAGTCACGACTTGCGGCAAAACCCACGAAAGCATATTGAAAACCGCCGCGGAGCCTTTCCATCTTCACCTCGCCATGCTGCTGCTGGGCGCGCGCGGCCCCGGCAGCGCGGATTTTCCAGGCAGTCCTTCCAACGGCATTCCCGGTCCGGTCATCCATCCATCGGCGGAAACGATTCCGGGCGACAAGGCGTCCATTGAAGTCTCGTGGAAAACTCCTGAAGGCGAAACGCGCCGCCCCGCCGAAGATTTGATTTACAAGAACGACGCCAGCACCAATATGGCGCGCGGCTGGTGGATTTACAACGGCTCCCTCATCGTCAATAACAAGTTTCTCGCGCAGATGGACGGCTCCATTATTTCGCTGGTGACGGACCCGGTGGCCCTGGTCAATTACACCGGCCCCGGCCATGACAACGATTTGATATGGGAGCCTCTGCCGGCCCATCTTCCCCCGCCCGGCGCGCCCGTCGAAGTCGCGATTACTTTTCCGGCGCCGCGGTGAGAGGCGAGACGCGGTAAAGCCGGGCCCCGTGCGCGGGAATCACGGGCGCGAATTCACCCGGCATGGCGCCGAGGTCTTCGTGCAGCCACAAATCGCGGATGCGCCCGCCGCCCGCAAAACCCAGTTCCGCCATCTGTACAGCAACCGCGGACGATGGCGCTGCCTTGGGATCGCCGGTGTTAAACAGCGCGAGATATTTGTCCGGCGAACCTGGCGCGCCCGCCATCCATCCGCACGACCCGTCCTTTTGAAACAATTGCCGGTTGTCCGCGCTGTTTTGGTTCACGGCGATGACCTCGTCGTTTGTCAATAATGATAACGTGAAATCATCGAGCCGGGTCAAATCCGCGCCGATCATGAGCGGCGAGCGGGCGATGCTCCAGAGCGACATCAGCGTGATCTCCTCATCGCGGGTGAAGCGCGTGGGATGCTGGCCCATTTGCAGGAGGCCAATCGGCAGCATGTCGGCGTCGGGAAAATGCCCCGGCCCGCGAAACGGCGTCCAGTCGCGCGTGCGTTTGAATTGCGCGAAAAGCTCCGGCCAATGGTCCCAGAAATCGTCGCTGATGCGCCACATGTTGGCGTTGGCGCTGATGTCCGCGCCCTCGCTCACGGGCGTCGCTCCGGGCGAAGTGCTGAAAACAATGGCGCGCCCCGTGCGGTCGATCGCCTTGCGAATGGCGTGAATTTCAGAGGCATGATAAGGCCGGGACAAATCGTCCACTTTGACGAAATCCAGTCCCCACGACGCGAATTGGTCGAAGACCGAATTGTAATAATCCTGCGCGCCGGGTTTGGACACGTCCACGCCATCCATGTCGGAATTCCATCGGCAAACGTTGGTGATGTCCGCGATGCCGTCCACTGTGAAACCCGTGCCCTTAATGGGCAACTCCGCCTTCACCGCCTGCCGCGGAACGCCGCGCATCAAATGCAGGCCAAATTTCAAACCAAGGCCGTGGATGTAATCCGCCAGCGGCTTGAACCCCTGCCCGCCCGCGGCCGAAGGAAATTTGTTGGTTGCCGGCAGCAGCCGCCCCCATTGGTCCATTTCCAGGCGGGCGCCTTGCTGATAATCAAAGCCGGTGGCGTTCGGCTCATACCATTGGATATCGACGACGATGTATTGCCAGCCGTGATGGCGCAGATGCGCGGCCATGTAATCGGCCTGGGCGCGCGTTTGCGCTTCGGTGACGGTGGTCGCGAAGCCATCCCAACTGTTCCAGCCCATTGGCGGCGTATTGGCCCATGACCAAAAAGCAGGGTCCGGGGACGCCGCGAAAATTTGCGACGCGAAAAACAGTCCGCACAGAAGTTTTTTGAACATTCGATTTGACGGTGAATTTTTCCGTTAAAAACCGACCTGCCCGGAATTTTGCTTGAGCCATTCCTCGGCCGCGCGATAACCGGGGCAGGCTTTTTCCACCTGCTGCCAGAACCGCGTGGAATGGTTCAATTCCCGCAAGTGCATCAATTCATGGATGATGATGTAGTCCCGCACGTGATCGGGCAATTGGATCAGGCGCCAATTGAGGGAAATCGCGCCGTTGCAGGAGCAGGAACCCCAGCGGCTTCGCTGATTGCGGATCACAATGCGTTTGACATCGGACGGATGCGCCCGCGCCAATTCCCGCACGCGGCGCGCCAGTTGGACGCGGGCGGCGCCGCGCAAATGGTGTTCCAGGGCGGGCCGCAAATTGCCGGCGGGATTGGCCACGCGAGTCCGTTCCGGGCCGAAGCGCAATTCCCAATCCGGCCCGCAAGGAAGCAATTCGAGCGTCACGGGCTGGCCGGCCAGCAGGATTTCCATGCCGGGCCGCAGCACGTGCGGGGGCGCGCGGCGGGCCTCCAAAATGCGCCATTGTTTTTCCAGCCATCCCTTGCGGCTGGACACGAATTCCCGAGCGAATTTCCGCGTGCCCTGCCGCGGAATGGTGACCATGACCGTTTTGTTGAAGTGCAGGCGCAGCACGTAATTCCGCGCCCGCGCGTGGCGCCGGTAAACAATCGGCAGCCGATTCGCATGGATGTCGATGACATCCGGCTCGCAGGCCGCCGCCACGGGCGAAATCAGCCTGAAGAACTTTGTCAACTCTTTGACCACTTCCGGCACATTATGACGCCCGCGCGAAAATGGCGACACCTTTGTTGCGGCCGCATCTGATCATGCATCCGCGGGCTGCTTTCCGAACTTAGAGCGTGTTTTGAAAATATTCCGGAGGTCTTGCGGGCGGCTCACGGCGCCGCCTTGCTGTCCTGCGAAGATTTGTCAGTTCGCGGTTGGCGGCGCGCCAGCAGCGGTGGCGGGCATCGACCTGCGGCGCCAACCCGGCGGCCAATGGCATTGCTTTGAGGTGAATCCATCTCCAGGTTTCACATTCTACGAAAACCACACAGGCCAGCCCATAGGCGAAGCCATCGCGCGCCTTTTGGCCGCATAGCAGCGCGAATTGCAACGGCAGTTTGCAATCTGCCATGAGCGAACAGGGGGTTGAGGGGCGGGCCTCGCGTGGCGGCGGAGAAGCAACTCATTGGTTGACACGCGGTAAAGGCGCCCGCGCGGCGATGCTTTTGCCGTTTCCGACGGCGTGGCACAATCCTAGCTGGACAGTGGTCAAATTATGAGAGGTTCGACCATTGTTTTGATCATCCTGATAATCCTGCTCCTGGGCGCGCTGCCGACTTGGCCTTACAGCAATGGCTGGGGCTATTATCCGAGCGGCGGGTTGGGGCTGATTGTCTTGATTGTCATTGTGCTGCTGTTGGCGGGGCGGATTTGAGCCTTGCGGCCGGCCGCGGCCAGATGGCACGCGGCCCAGTGGCCTGGCTCCAATTCGCGCAACACGGGCGCTTCCGTTTTGCACCGCGCCTCCGCGATGGGGCAGCGCGGGTGGAAGGGGCATCCGCTGGGCGGGTGAATCGGCGAGGGCACGTCGCCGGACAGGATGAGGCGGCGGCGCTTGGAATCGGGATCCACGACGGGCACCGCGGAAATCAACGCCTGCGTGTAGGGATGCGACGGGGAGCGGCAAACGGTTTTGGCCTCGCCGGATTCAACGATCTTTCCCAAATACATAACGAGGATTCGGCGGCTGAGATGCCGCACCACGGCCAGATCGTGGGCCACGAACAAATACGCGATCTCATGCGCCTCCTGCAAGTCGCGCAGCAGATTGACGATCTGGGCCTGGATCGAAACATCCAGGGCGCTGACCGGTTCGTCGCACACGATCAGCTTCGGTTCGACGGCCAAGGCGCGTGCGATGCCGATGCGCTGGCGCTGGCCGCCGCTGAATTCGTGCGGATAACGCCGCGAGTGCGAAGGGTCGAGGCCGACGGCGCGAAGCAGTCCCTCGATTCGCTCCCGGCGCGCGGCGGGTTTTGGGGCAAGCCGGTGGATGTCCAGCGCCTCGCCGATGATGTTGCCGACGGTCGTCCGCGGGTCGAGCGAGCCGTAGGGGTCCTGGAAGATCATTTGGAAATTGCGGCGGCGCGCGCGCAAGGCGGCGCCTTTCAATCGCGTCAGGTCCTCGCCTTCAAAGAGAACCCGGCCGTCCGAGGGTTCGATCAGCCGGACGACGGCCCGGCCAAGGGTGGTTTTGCCGCAGCCGCTTTCGCCGACCAGGCCCACCGTTTCGCCGCGCTCGACGGTGAAACTGACGCCATCGACAGCGCGCACAAATTCCCTGGCGCGGGAGAACAGCCCGGCGCGGACAGGAAATTGGACTTTGACGCCATGAACTTCGAGAAGGTTCATGGCGGCGCGGATTCGGGAGAATTCCAAAATGGGCAGCGCACCCAGCGGCGCGGGGCGGCTTCCAGCAGCGGCGGCGGGCTGGCCGAACATTCCGGCCGCGCCCGCGGGCAGCGCGGATGAAAACGGCAGCCGCGCGGAAAAGCGCCCAGCGCGGGAACGGCGCCGGGAATGGCCGCCAGCCGCCCGGACTCGGAGTCAAGACTCGGCACGGAACGCATCAGCGCCCGCGTGTAGGGATGCCAGGGGCTTTTTAACAATTCCCGCGCCGGGGCGATTTCGACCATCTGCCCGGCATACATCACGCCCACGCGATCAGCAATATCGCCCACCAAGCCGAGATTGTGCGTGATGAGAAGGACGGCCATGTTGAGCTGCCGGCGAAGCTGGCCGAGCAATTCTATGATTTGCGCCTGGATGGTGACATCAAGCGCGGTCGTCGGCTCGTCGGCCACTAAAAGTTTCGGGCGCGGCGCGAGAGCCATCGCGATCATCGCGCGCTGTTGCATGCCTCCGGAAAGCTCGTGCGGATAACTTTTCAGGCACGTCTCCGGGGCGGGAAAACCGACCAGCTTGAGCAGGCGGACGACTTCGGCATCGCCGGCCAGGGCGGGCTGATGCAGCTTGAGGGCCTCCTTGATTTGGCGGCCGATGCGAAAAACCGGATTGAGCGAGGCGGCCGGCTCCTGGAAAACATAACTGACCACGCCGCCGCGCACTCCGCGCAATTCCGCCGCGTTCATGCGCAGGACATCGCGGCCTTCGAGCAAAATTTCGCCGCCGGCATAAAACGCGGGCGGGCAGGGCACAAGGCGCGCGATGGAGAGCGCGGTCACGCTCTTGCCGGAGCCGCTTTCGCCGACCATGCACAACGTTTCGCCAGCCTGAAGGGAAAGGGAGACGCCATCGATGGCGCGCAAGGCGTTCGGGCCGCGGCCGAAGTCGATTTGCAGGTTGCGAATTTCCAGGAGCGGCGCGGTCACGTTTTGAGAATAGAAAAAGTCACGATATTGTCACGCGGTTTCACTTTAGTTGCGCGGCGCGGCGGGCTATAAGCATGTGAGATGCGGTGGATTCGGATGAGGATTGCGAGTTTGGCGGCTGCCTTGGCGCTGGCGGGCGCGGGCGGCGCTTCGGCCCAATTGCTCATCAACGGCGCGGGCGCGACATTCCCCTACCCCATCTATTCCAAATGGTTCGACGAATACAGCCGCGTCGATCCGTCCGTCCGCTTCAACTACCAATCCATCGGCTCCGGCGCGGGCCAGAAACAAATTCTGGAAGGCACAGTTGATTTCGGCGCGACCGACGGCCCCATGAGCAGCCAGGACCTGGCCAAATCATCGGCGCGCATCCTGCACGTTCCGACGGTGGCCGGGGCCGATGTCATCGCCTACAATCTGCCCGGCTCGCCGCGTTTGAAACTGGACGGGCCGGCGATCGCGGGAATTTTTTTGGGCCAGATCACCAAGTGGAATGACGCGCGCCTGGCCGCGCTGAACCCCGGCGAGGCTTTGCCGGACATGGACATCCTGGTAGTGCATCGTGCCGACGGCAGCGGGACGACTTACATTTTTGCCGATTACCTGTCCAGCGTGAGCCGGGACTGGAGCCGGCGGGTCGGGCGCGGCATGGCCGTCAAATGGCCGTCGGGTTTGGGCGCCAAGGGCAACGAGGGCGTGACCGGACAGATCAAGCAAATGCCGGGCGCCGTCGGCTATGTGGAGTTGATTTACGCGGCTCAAAACCAACTGCCGTGCGCCAACGTCAAGAATGGTTCGGGCAATTTCATCGCTCCCTCCGTGGAATCCGTCATGGACGCGCTGGCCACGGTGGCGGTGCCGGGCGATTTTCGTTTCTCAATGGTCAATCCGGCCGGGCCAAACGCGTATCCCATTGCCGGCGCGACCTGGCTGCTGGTCTATCAGCAGCAGAGAGACGAACAGAAAGGGCGCAAAATAGTGGAATTCCTGCAATGGGCCATGAATGACGGCCAGCGGCTGGCGCCGCCATTGGATTACGCGCCGCTGCCGCCAGCCTTGCGCAAACGTGTGCTGGCCGAAATCGCCGGCATCAAGTATTAACTGGCGCCGCGAAGATGAATACCGCCGAAACCGCCGAACCGCGCGTGGCGCTGGCCCCGCCCGCCAAGGCGGGGGATGCCGTCTTTAAATCGCTGGCCTGGTGCATGGCGATGACAGTTTTTGTGCTGGCCGTTTTGCTGGGCTGGGAGCTGTTTCGCGGCTCTGAACTCTCCCTCAAGAAATTCGGGTGGCATTTCCTGGGCAACTCGGAGTGGGACCCGGTCAACGGCTCCTTCGGCGCGCTGTCGTTCGTTTTCGGCACGTTTGTTTCCTCCGCGCTGGGCCTGGCCATCGCGCTGCCGCTCAGCCTGGGGGCCGCGATCTACTTGACAGAAATCGCGCCAGCTTGGCTGCGGACGCCCGCCCTGGCGCTCATTGAAATGCTCGCGGCCATTCCCAGCGTGATCCTGGGATTGTGGGGCATTTTCGTGATGGCGCCGTGGCTGGCGGCCCATCCGTATCCGTGGCTGCAAAAGCTTTTTGGATATTTGCCGGTTTTTGGCGGGCATATTTACGGCCAGAGCATCCTCTCGGCGTCCATCATTATTGCGATCATGATTGTGCCAATCATTACGTCCGTTTCGCGCGAAGTGTTTCGCGGCGTGCCCGATTCGCAGCGGGAAGCCGCCTTCGCGCTGGGGGCGACACGATGGGAAGTGACCTGGCTGGCGGTCGTGCGAAGCTCGCGCCGGGGCATTTTTGGCGCGGCGATGCTCGGATTGGGCCGGGCCCTGGGCGAAACGATGGCCGTGACCATGGTCATCGGCAACAGCCAGAATATTTCGGCCTCGCTCTTCGCGCCCGGCTGCACGCTGGCCAGCGGCATCGCCAACGAATTTACGGAAGCGGTCGATGATTTGTATTTGAGCGCCCTGTTTGAACTGGGCCTTGTGCTGCTGGTGGCAACCATCCTCACGAACATCCTGGCCCACCTGCTGGTCGGCGCGGTCAGCGCGCCCAAAACGATGGCATCCGCATGAACCGCCGCGATTTCCAGCGCAAGACCGCAAACGCCATCGTTTCCGCCCTTTGCTGCATGTGCGCCTTGCTGGTCATCCTGCCGCTGGCGCTAATCCTATTTCATCTCGTGCGGTTCGGGGCGAGCGCGGTGGATTGGAATTTTTTCACGCACCTGCCAAAGCCGGTCGGCGAAAGCGGCGGCGGCATGGCCAACGCAATTGTGGGCAGCCTGGCGCTGGTCGCGCTGGCGGTCTTGCTGGGCGTGCCGGTGGGCGTGCTGGGCGGGATTTACCTTTCCGAATTCGGCTCGCCGCGCGTCAATGCAGCGGTGCGTTTTTGCGCCGATATTCTCAACGGCACGCCTTCGATTGTTTGGGGCATTCTGGTTTATGCGATGGTGGTGGTGCCAATGAAAGGCGCGTCCGCTTACGCGGGCGGGCTGGCGCTGGGATTGATCTTGATGCCGCTGGTGCTGCGCACGACCGAAGGGATGCTGGCGCTGGTGCCGGACAGTTATCGCGAAGCCGCGCTGGCCCTGGGCATTCCGAAATGGAAATACGTGGTCCATATCGTGCTCAAGTCCGCCAGCAAGGGAATCATCACGGGCATTTTGCTGGCTTGCGCGCGCATCGCGGGCGAAACGGCCCCGCTCCTATTCACCGCGTCGGGCAACCAATTCTGGAGCCGCAGCCTTTCCGAACCCATCGCGTCGCTGCCCCGGCAGATTTACACGTACGCCATCTCGCCCTACGACGATTGGCATCGCCAGGCTTGGGCGGGCGCGCTGGTGCTGCTGCTGATCGCTCTGGCTTTCAACGCCGGCGTGCGCGCCCTCACCCGCGGCTCCAACAGCCCGGCGGCCAAATGAAACCAATGCCCTGATTTTTTCCCATGCAAATTTATTTCGATGATGAATTGGGCGCGTTCAAGGAGAAGCTTCTCACGATGGGCAGTTACGCCGAGAGCGCCGTCAGCCAGGCCGTACAGGCATTGGGCCAGCGCAGCGACAGCCTCGCCCAGCAAGTCCAGGCCGACGACGATTTGATGGACCAACTGGAGGTGGAGATCGACGACCAGGCCATCCAATTGCTGGCCAAGGCGCCGCTGGCCTCGGACTTGCGCCTCATCACGGCCGCGATGAAAATTTCGCAAAATCTGGAGCGGGTCGGCGACGAGGCGACGACGATCGCGCGGCGCGTGGCGGAATTGAACCAGGAGCCGCCGCTGAAAACATTTATTGACATCCCGCGCATGGCGGGCATGGCGCTGGGCCTGCTGAAGGAATCGCTGGACAGCTTCGTGCGCAAGGAGCCGGAGAAAGCGCGCACAGTCATCCCGCGCGATAAGGAAGTCGATGCGCTCAACCGCCAGTTTTACCGGGAATTGGCCGATTGCATGACGGAGAATCCAGAGACCATCAGCCGCTGCCTGAACCTGATGACCATTTCCAAGAGCCTGGAGCGGGTCGCCGATCACGCGGCCAACATCGCAGAGGAAGTCGTCTATCTCTGCGAAGCGCGCGACATCCGGCATGCGCAGGAAAAGGCCGTTTGACACGATGAGACGCCGATTATTCCCATGCGTTCTGTTGTGCCTGCTGGCCCCTGCCCTCCTTGGGCAGCCCGCGGCAGGCCGCCACGGAGCCGTTGCCACGGTGGATGCCATTGCCAGCCGCGCCGGCATCGCGGCCATGCAACGCGGCGGCAACGCGGTGGATGCGGCTGTCGCGGCGGCGCTGACGCTGGGCGTGGTCAACGGTTATAATTCCGGAATCGGCGGCGGATGCTTCATTTTGATCCGCGATGCCAAGGGCGAACTGGCGTGCATCGACGGGCGGGAGATGGCCCCGGCGGCGGCAACCCGGGACATGTACGTCCGCGATGGCGCGGTCGTGCCCGGCTTGAGCGAAACGGGTGCGCTGGCCAGCGGAATACCCGGCGAACTGGCAGCATGCGCGATGGCGTTGAAAATGCGGGGCAGACTTTCGCTCAAGGAACATTTGCTGGCGGCGGCGCAAATCGCGGAGGACGGATTTCCCATCCGCGCCCAATATGCCGAGGCCCTGCGCGGCGAGGCGAAGGAATTGGCGAAATTCCCCGCGTCGGCCGCGATCTTTCTTAAGCCCGATGGCACGCCGCGACGGGAGGGCGAAATCCTCAAGCAACCGGACTTGGCCCGGACTTGCCGCGCCATCGCGGAGAATGGCATCGGCTGGTTTTATGACGGCCCATTCGCGCAAGCTGCCGCCCAGTGGATGCGGGAAAATCACGGCATTTTGACCGCCGCCGATTTTCATGATTACCGCGCGGTTCGCCGCGAGCCGGTTTCGACGGCCTACCGCGGATGCACGGTGGTTTCATTTCCGCCGCCCAGTTCGGGCGGTGTTCATGTGCTGGAAATTCTTAATATGCTGGAGACGCGCGATTTTTCGAACCCGCGCTTCACCGCCGCGGACCGCGATCAATTCATTGTCGAAGCCATGAAGCTGGCGTTCGCCGACCGCGCGTATTGGCTGGGCGACCCGGACTTCGCCAAGGTTCCGCGCGGGCTTATCAGCAAGGATTACGCCCGCGCGCTGGCGGCAAAAATCGATTTGGCGCGCGCCTCCACCGCGGCCGGCCCAGGCGCCCCGGAGGACGCCGCCAGCGACGTGTTTCCCAGTTCCAAGCACACTACGCATATCTCGACGGCCGACGCGGACGGAAATTGGGTGGCGATGACGGCCACAGTCAATACGCGTTTTGGATCCAAGGTCGTGATTCCCGGCACGGGCGTGGTGATGAACAATCAGATGGACGATTTTTCGGCGCAGCCTGGCGTAGCCAACCATTTTCATTTGGTCGGCGCGGAAGCCAACGCCATCGCGCCGGGCAAACGCCCGCTTTCGAGCATGAGCCCGGCCATCGTCCTGAAAGGCGGGCGGCCCATTCTTTCCATTGGCGCGGCGGGCGGGCCGACGATTATCAGCCAGACGCTGCTGAACATCGTCAATGTGGTGGACTTGGGGATGGATGTTCAAACAGCCATCTCCGAGCCGAAATTCCACCATCAGTGGAAGCCGGACGAAGTCGAGGCGGAGGCGGCGATGGATCCGGCGGTCGTGGCGGAATGGCTCAAGCGCGGGCAAGCCGTGCGCAAAGTCAGGTATTTGGGCGCGGCCCAAGGCGTGGGCTGGTCGTCCGATGGCCTCTTTTCAAGCGGCGCCGACCCGCGCGTCGGCGGCACGGCGCTGGCCTGGTGAATTACTTCGGCAGCATGGCCAGCAGGTCTTGCTGCTCCTGATACCATTCCTGCAATGGCCTCGACAAAAGCGTGATCTTGAAACCGTTGAAATGATCCAAACCCAGCGCGGCATCGACTTCTTTCTTGAGGGCCTCGTTAATGTCGGACTTGGCCTCATCGGCCCAGGTCTTGTAGGAACCGGCGTTCGGGGCGAGCATTTTGGCGGCCTCGACGCGCGTGGCCTGGTCGTACTTAAATTTCGGCACAGAGACGGTGGCCTTGTCTAATTTGCCCTCGATGCGGTTGGTTTCGTCCTGAGCCGTGATGACAATCTTGGCCAGGTCGATGATGCGCTTGTCCAATTTGGCCACAACGTCATCATCGCCGTCGTAGCCATTGGCTTCCAAGTCCAGATTGCGCGGGGCCGAAGTCAATCGCTCGCAGACGCGGTGGACGACATCCTTATCCACTTCCTCGAAAAACTTTTTGCCGCGCTGAACGATGAGCGCGCGCTCCTCCTTGGTGAAACTGTATTTCTTATCGTCCAAGCCCACGAAAGTGGAATAGCTGGCGTTGGTCAGAAGTTTTTCGAGCCGCTCAGTAAGGTTGCTGCCGTTCAGGCGCTCGACAGCCGGGGCATTGGTGGGCTTGTCTTTGAGGTCCAATTTCAAGTCCAGCGGCATGAACGAAAAGACGGTGCGGTCCAAGCCGCCGAGTTCCTCAATCTGGTTTGTCAGATAGGTCCAGTGCGCCTGCATCCGCTCCTTGCGATTCAGCTCGCCGATGAAATCGAATTTGCTCTCGACTCGGAACGAGCGGGTGTCGGCCCTGAACCAGGAAAGGATGCCCCCGAATTCACCAGTCAGCCGCGTGGCCGAATAAGTGGGGCTTAGATCGACCTGTTCCAGCGGCACGCGGTCGCGCGGATTGTGCGGCGCACGCGCGCGGATGAACGATTCAATCACCCCGTTGGGCAGAAGGTTGATCGCTTCCGCGAGGCCGGAGTAATCCGAAACGACCGGCTCATCGCCGTAATCGAACTGGCGGACGTCACCATAAACCCGGATGTCTTGATCGGTGGCGAAGTACATTTTCTTCTCGCGGACGTCCGGGCTGTCAAAATAACCCCAGGCGATGGCCGCGCGATCGTCGGGCAGGGCCACCTTGACGGTGCGCATCCGCCAGCCGATGAACACGCCAGCCTTGAGCACATTGTAATCCATGACGGATTCGGAAGGGTATTTGTTGGTGAAGCCGTCCAGCGGCTTGCCCGCGACGTAAGCCTTGAACCAGTCGTCCAGTTCTGTTTGTTTGAGCGTGCCAGCCAGGCTGCTGGCGAAATTGTGCCGCAAGCCCATGATGTGGCCAACCTCGTGCGCCACCACTTCGCGCACGTAATCCTGTGAGATGCGCAGGACGGCGGCGTCGGTCAACTCGTCGCTGGCCAGGACATCCTTCAGCCCGCCCGCCATCTGCTGGGCGAAGGCCACTGGATCGATATCGCAATGGGGGCCGGAACTCTGAAATGGAAAGGCGCGGCGCAAGGCGGCCTCTTTCTTCTTGTCATCTTTTTTCGGCTCGGCGAGGTCTTCCATCGAGCGCAACAACTGGCGCGCCGAGGCCCGGCCGCCAAACGCAAAGGCGCTGGTGATGTAAGCCTGGCCGTGTTCGGATTGGCCCGTGACCGGGTCCATCAAATCGTCCGCGTAGGCGCTGCCGGCGAGGTCCCACGGCACCCATTGGATGACGTTATGATCGGCGTCTGGCGCGGTCACGCCCTCGGGCGCCTTTTTTGCCTGCACGATTTCTTTGCCGAACGCGGAGTTCCAATAAAGAATGCCGTCCATGACCGGCTGGATGTAATTGCTGGGGGTGTTGGCCGAATAATAAAAAACCACCGGCTGGCGGATGTCGAAACGGGCGATATCGGCGGAAATGCGGCCGGTCGATTCTTCAATGTGGCCCTGGGTTTCAAAATAGCGAACGTAACGAAAATCCTGCGGGCTGATTTCCTTGCCTTCCAAGGCGCCAGGTTTGTAAGGGCTGATGAAGTAGCGCATTTCATAGCGGTTTTCAACGTCCTGCTCGAAATCCCGGCTGCGTGCCTGGACGCTCTGGCGGACGATCAAGCGGTCATTCGCCAGCCGCACTTCAAAAACGCGGCTGTCCGGCACTTCCAGGACCCGGTCGTGCTCGGAAAAATCCAAGCCGCCTTCGCTGGTCCACGCATCAGTGAAGACCCTTCTCATGCCCTTGTTGAAATCCACCACCACCCGCTGGCCGTCCTGGCTGATAATTGGAAAGGTGGCCAGCAAACGGCGCGAGGGCAGATCGCTCGTGACCACGAAACCGGGCGTCGATTCATACATATCCACGCCGTCGGGGAACAGTTCGAAGCGGACAATCCGGCCGGACAACCCGGTGCTGGTAAGTTCGCCTTCCTGCGGGATGATCGAGGAAGTGAACTGGTAATCCTTGCCCAAGCCGGCTTTGGGGATGCCGACCATGGAGCCATCGGCGGCTTCCAGCGGAGGGGGCGGCGCACTGGATTTGGCGGGCGCGTTGGTCTGCGCCGCCGTCAAGCGAACGCCGCAAAAAAACGAAGCAAAAACGAGGGCCATCACTGCGGCCAAACGAGGGATATTCTTCATGTGTCGTTTCATTTACAGGCGGCATGATGATGGGAATCCCCTGCCCCGCGCAAGCACGAAGAAGGACGAAGGAATCGGCTTCGGTTTATTGAAAAGAGTTTGGACTCCGACGCGCGTTTACGTCACGAGTTTCGGCGCAATTGTTCAATGGCGTCGTGGGCGTCCTTGCGAACGTTTTCTCTCTTGTCGTCCAACAGCAGCTCGATGCTGGGAATAATTTCCTTGGTGCCAATCACGGCCAAAGTGCGGCAGGCGTCGCGAACCACGTTGGCGCTTTGATGATGGAGAAGCGGGATGATGGCAGGCACTGCCGCGGAAAACTCCGGGCTTCGCAGCAATTTCAGGGTCCGAACGATGTCCGGCGGGTCAAACGACGCAAGCACGGCGGGGCGCTGGGTTGGATGGAGGGAATAATCCGGATGGCGGCCCGCGCGCAGATTGTCAACGGCGTCCTGGGCGTCTTTGCGAACGGCAGCACGGCTGTCGTGCAACAAGGGTTCGATGGAAGGAATGGCGTCTTTGGTCGCGATAACAGCCAAAGTCCGGCAGGCGTCCCGCACGACGTTGGCGTTTTCATTCTGGAGCAGCGGCAATATGGCTGGCACCGCTGCCGAATACTCAGGACTCCGCAATACCTTCAGGGTCCGAACGATGTCGCGAGGGTCGCCAGAAGTGAGCGAACTCGATTTTGCGGTTGAAATCACAGCCAGGAGGAATACTCCGGCGGCAAACCGTTTGCATAAATTACTCATACCTATTATTTCGGAAGTTATCGCTGGCCAACGCAAGTTCGCCCCCAGTCTTGCCGAAATGGTTTTGAATTGTCAACTAATTTCAAGGATGTGGCGGCGGCGCGAAGCTACGTCCCTTTTTCCAACCGCGCGATAGCATCCTGGGCATCCTTTTGCACATCCGACCTCTTATCTTTCGATAGGGGTTCAATGAAGGGAACGGTATCCTTATTGCCGAGGACTGCCAAGGTTCGGCAGGCGTCACGAACGACGTGGGTCTCGGGATCCTTAAGCAGTGGCAATATGTCGGCGACGATTTTCCGCACGATAGCGTCCGGCTCCTGGAGCGCCCGCAAAATTTTGAGCGCATCCATGACTTCATTGACATCGTAGGCCCTAAGAAACCCAAGGATTACCTTTACCTCGTCCAACTCAAGGGTGGCACGTTGTTCTCCGAGGATGTGAGCCGCCTTTCTTTGGACGCGCTTGTTGAAGAGCAGCTTTCGGATAGCCGGGGTTGCGTTCGGGCTGTTGGAATAGCGGTCATGCAATTGGTCAAGCGCATCGTCCACTTTGTGCCAATCTGGGGAGGAGAGGGTTCGAATCAAATCATCTTCGGCATGGCGCGCAACCGGCGGAGGTGGTGACGACCAGGCGGTGAGATTGGCCAGCGACATGGCCGCGCAAATGGCAGATCGGAACCAGGCGTTCATGCAATTTCCTTGGGGCGCTTCATGCGGCCGTTCAAATGCCAGTGGCGGCTTTGCTATTGGGCCACTCCGGCAGCTTTGAACAGGGATGGAATAAAGTCTGGTTCTTGGAACAGGTTTTCAATCGCCTTCGACAATCCCTGTTCCAAAGCGGGTTGGGCATTATGTCCCGCCGCCACCTGAATGTTAGGCTCCAATCCTTCCGCCACAACGTTTTTCGAAAACAGAACCTTCCCCTCGCGGTTCTTGACCTGCACGGTCAAGTTGATTGAGGCAATGGAATCGCCCGACCAAAACCCAGTTTTGAAGCGATTCCAAAACTCGTTCACGTCGCATGTAACCAGCGCCGAATCGCCTTTGGGGAAACCTCGGAGGCTCAATTCTGTTTCGATGGCGCCCCTGACCAGTTCGACGACATCGGTGGTTGATTCAATGGCTCCGTGTTCGGCGCCAAAACCGTTGATCTTCCTGCCTACTTTGTCGCGGATGGCGCGCTTGTCAATCGCTGTCACTTGGACTTTGACTCCTTCCGCGCCCGCCACCTTCTCCCTGGCTCCCCTGGCGTTGTAGGACAAATCGATTTTATCCGTGGAAAAAGCGCAGCCTGAAAGGAGGGCGGACAGGGCAAGGACACACGAGACTCTGGCATAAATCATATTCATAAAATAACGGGCAGTCATGTTAATAATGTTCGAAACCAATGCCGTGGAGCGGACAGTGAGCCGCCAGAGCGCAGCTGTCAACGTTATTCGTTGACTCTAAAAAGCTAACATTTTAAACGAACGGCGAATTGCTTGTTCGAGGATTTACGAGCCTATAAACATCGTTTTTTTTGATGCTCCCGCTGGCAGAAAGCGCTATGCGGGAGACAGCCAGATTGCGGGCAAGATCAGACAATGATATAAACACCAACCGCTCTCCGTTGTGAAAAAAATGTTGTTTGTGACAAAATCGAATGATGAGGCCGGCTCCATCCCTCGCGGCAAGCGCTCTGATTGCGCCTCGCATGCTGATTGACCGTTGCCTCCAACGTGGTTACATTACGGCGTGATTGCTGGCAAAACAGTTGCTCCGCAGGCCGCCTCGCCCGCCAATTTTCGGGTCGGGGACGAACGGCTTATCAAGGTTTGCCCGGCGGCGGCCCTTAAGGTGAATTCGCTTCTGCAACGGCAGGGGCGGCCCAATGGAGTTTTGCGGGTCGCGGTCGTTGGCGGTGGCTGTTCGGGGTTGCAATACAAAATGGATTTGCAGGACCAGCCAGCCAACCGCGACATTATGGTCGAGAGCGGCGGCATCCGCGTCGTGGTGGACCCCAAGAGCGCCCTTTATGTGACTGGCAGCGAATTGGATTTCGTCGATGCCCTCCAGGACGGCGGCTTCAAAGTCCGCAATCCCAACGCCGCCAGTTCCTGCTCCTGCGGCGAGAGCTTCAGCGCGTAAGGCTGCCGTTGTGACGGATTATTTTGCCCTGCTCGGCCAGCCGCGCCAGCCCTGGCTGGACCTAGACGCGCTCAAGGCGTCCTTCCTGGAACAATCCGCCCGCCTGCATCCCGATCGCGCCCACGCCTCCGGCGCCCAGGAACAGGCGGCCGCGACCGCGCGTTTCGCGGAATTGAACGCGGCCCACAATTGCCTGCGAGAACCTAAAGACCGGCTGCGTCATCTGCTGGAATTGGAAACCGGCGCGCCCCCCGCCAATGTCCAAAGCGTGCCGGAGGACGCAGTGGAATTGTGCATGTTGACCGGCAAAGTTTGCAGGGAAACCGGCGAATTTCTGGCCGCCCGCGAACGGGCCGCTTCGCCATTAATGCGCGCGCAATTATTCGAGCAGACGCTGGAATGGACCGGCCATTTGCAGTCGCTGCAAGAGCGAATTCAGTTGCGGCGCGAAACGCTTTTGGCAGAATTGCGCTCGATGAATGACCGATGGATGGCCGCGCCGCCTGCCGCCTCTCCTGGCCGCGCGGAGGCTCTGCCGTTGCGGCGGCTGGAGGAGATGAGCCGCATTTTCAGCTACCTAGCCCGGTGCGCCGGGCAAATCCAGGAGCGCCTGGCGCAACTTTCGTTTTGACAATGACCCGCGCCCTTCTTGTTTTCCTCGCGCTGGCCTGCGGCTTCTCAACGGCGCGCGCGCAGACTTCGTGGCAGCAGGCTTTCGCCGCGATGCCGCTGTCGGAAAACGTTTCTGAATTGGACCGGCATAATTGCGTGCGCGTGATGCTGAGTTCGTTCCACGGCAACGACACCGTGCAGGCGCTCATCTTCATGCCCGGCGCGACCGATGAATTTTATTTCTTCCGCCGCGCCCGCGCGACTCTGACCAATGCCACCCCCACGCTGCTGGACGCCGTTGCCGCCCTGACGAACCAGACCTACATCCGGGCCACGTTTTCGCCGCCGTTCCTCCTATTGCACACGGCGCAGGACCCGCTGGAGCCGGCCATCGTGATCGAAAATGAGCGCACGGTGGAGCGCATGAAAGGCAAGCATTTCGAGAAACACGGCCTCTTCAATGACATGCAGTGGGACAAACTAGGGCCGATTTTGGGTTTCGATTTCAACACGCACATTACGCCCCGGGCCGGCTCGCACGACTCCTGGCATTTTTTCCGCGGCAGCTTTGCCGAAGACGGTTTGAACGGCTGGGACGCGCTGCGCGCGGTGGCCCTGGCGAGCAAGACCAAATTTACTGTCAAAAAGAATTGGATCGCCTTCGCGGGCGATAACCGCGTCATGGCCAAACCGGCCCCAGTGGATGGATTTCTCCTGCGGGACGAGGGCGTTATCAAGTAATCTATTAACTCGCCGCGTTTCTCATGGCGGCGAAGAAATTTTTGCCGGCGGCGACTGTGACTGGCTTCTTTCCCTGCTCGTCGGCGGAGTCAAGCAAATCTGGAGGAATTTCGCGCAGGAAGGGCGAGGGGTGGCAGGGTTTGAGTTCGCCGTACTTTTTGCGCGCGACGCAGTGGCTTAGCGTCAGGCTTTGCATCGCGCGCGTCATGGCGACGTAGAACAGCCGGCGCTCCTCATCCATGGTGCCCTCGACTTTGGAACGCGCGTGGGGCATCAAGCCGTCCTCCAAGCCGACGATCCAAACGCGCGGAAATTCCAGTCCCTTGCAACTGTGAACGGTGATAAGCGTGACGGCGTCGCCGGTGTTTTCCTTTTCGTCTTCACGGTCGGAATCCAGGCTCAGGTCGTCGAGGAATTTCTCCAGGGCGGCTTGCGGGTCATCCGCGGAGGGCGGCAATTCGCCGGCCAATTCGCGCAGATTGTTGATGCGGCTGTCGGCCATTTCCGGGTTTTTCTCGCCGCGCCGCAACTCGGCCTCATAGCCGATTTCGTCGAGGAATTCGCGCGCCCACACGGCCAGCGAAACGGCGGGCCGGGCCGCAAGTTCGCCGCGGCGGCGGTCCATCAATTCGAGGAATCGCTGGATGGCATTGCGTGTGGCGGGAACGAACGAGGCCTGGACATCGGTGTGTTTCATGGCCGTGTAAACCGGGCAATTGCGCTCCTGGCTGGCTTGCAGAAGGCGCTCCATGGTCACGTCGCTCAAGCCGCGCGCGGGGACGTTGGCCACGCGCAGGAGGCTGATGTCGTCGTTCGGATTGACAAACATTTTCAGGTAGGCGAGAAAATCCTTGATTTCGCGCCTGTCAAAATAACTCTGGCCGCCCACCAGATGGTAGCGGATGCCGGCCTGGCGCATCGCGGTTTCCAGCGGGCGCGCCTGCTGGTTGGTGCGGAACAGGATGGCGTGGTCGCGCCAGGGGACGCCGCGGGCCATCCGCTCGCATTGGATGTCCTCCGTCATGCGCTTGGCCTCGGCTTCGTCGCTGGCAAAGGTGTGGAGGAGGATGCGCGCGCCCTGCCCGTTTTGGGACCAAAGCTGCTTGCCGCGGCGGCGCGGATTATTCTTAATGACAGCGTTGGCGGCGGAAAGGATGGTATTGGTGGAGCGGTAGTTCTGCTCCAGTTTGACGATTTTGACGGACGGGAAATGCTTCTCCAATCCCAGCAAGTTGGCCGTATCCGCGCCGCGCCAGCCGTAAATGCTTTGGTCATCATCACCCACCACGCACAGATTGCGATGGGCCGAAGCCAGGAAATGAACCAGCTTGAACTGCGACGCGTTGGTGTCCTGGTATTCATCGACCATGACATATTTATACTTTTCACGACAAGCCTGGAGAACATCGGGATGCTCTTCGAAAAGCTTGAGCGTGAGCAAAATCAAATCGTCAAAATCGACGGCGTTGCAGGCGCGCAGGGCGGATTCGTAGCGCGTTTGCACGTGCCGCGCCAGCGCCGCCACGTTCGGGTCCGTGAAGGCGGAGGCCTGGTCGCCGCCATTGCGGAAACGGCTCAACAGCGCCAGCACCGCATAGGCGTCGGACTTGGCGCCTTTGTCAGAGATGTGGCTGAGGATGCGCTTGATCGCGCCCAATTGATCGGACTCGGAGTAGATGACGAAATTGCGTTTGTAGCCGAGGCGCTCGATGTGCAGCCGCAAAATCCGCACGCACAGCGAGTGGAACGTGCAGATGGCCGGGCGGGCCGGCTTTTCGCCGTTCTCCGATTTTTCCGGGCGGCCCAAAAGCTGGCGGACGCGCTCCTGCATTTCGCGGGCGGCTTTGTTCGTGAACGTGACCGCCAGAATGTGGCCGGGGCCGACGCCCTTTTGCACGAGGCGGGCGATGCGATGAGTAATCACGCGCGTCTTGCCGGTGCCCGCGCCGGCCAGAATCAGGACGGGGCCTTCGGTGGTTTCAACGGCTTGGCGCTGGGCCGGATTTAACGTGGAGAGGTTCAAAGTTTCTTAGCGGGCAGCCACACTTTATATTCACCGCCGGTTGCGCCGGCATCCGCGAACGGAACGAAAATGGCGGAGGCCGAACCCGTTGGGACGCTGACCTCGGCTGCAATCTGAAACGGTTCGCGGGGGCCGGCCAGGAGCCGCGGCTTGATGTCCGCGAATTTGATTTGATTGACAGGAGGCAGCGTTGTGTTGGCGGCAGAGTCGAAAGCCATCACAAACGGCCCCCACTCGAGGGCGGCCAGCCCTTTGTTGGTGTGTTCGCCTTGCACGAGCGCCGGCCCCAAGTGATAGGCCATCTCGATTTTATCGCCGCTCTTCCACTTGCGCGCGGCAATCACAAACCAGCCTTTTTCGACGGCACAGGAAACCGCTTTGCCATTGACGCGGAACGAGATTGGGCCGGCCCAGGGAGCGGCGCGAATGAAAACGGCAAAACGGGCGGGCTTTGTTGGGCGCATCTCCAGTGTTGAGCCGCTCTCGAAGGGAAAATGGCTCCGTTGGCTTGCTTGAACTTCGGTTCCGCCTAATTCCAGAGTGACGGACGAATTTTCAAAGGTGCTCACCAGCAAGGCGCCGTTCTCCCGAAGGTAGGCTTCTTCCGGAGCGAGGGCCATCCCGCGCGGGCCGCTCGAATGGCAGCACGTGATGCCCGAGTCATAGGGTTTCTTGCCTTCCAACGGCGTGAAGTAGCACCAGTCGCCGCCGGCAGGATTTTGCGCGGCCGCCAAGTGGTTGTAGGTCGTTTTTTCCAATTCATTGGCGAACTTCGCATCGCCCGTCAATCGGAGAAGCTGAAGATTCAACTGAATCCAGGTCGTGGTGACGCAGGTTTCGGCCACGTGCGCGCCGGGCTGGTTGGGAAGATCGAAATCGTCGTGAAAATGTTCGCCCTGGCTCGCGCTGCCGGTAATGTAAAGGCGCTTGTCCGCGATGTCCTGCCAGGCATTGAGCGCCGGAACGAGGAAGTCATGCTTGCCCGTGGCGCGGGCCAGTTCGCACAAACCGACAAGATTGGAAAGCATTTCGTAGGCTTTGGCGTTGGCGGTTTTGTTGACACCTTTGCCTGCCGTCAGCGATTGCAAAATGCGCGGGCCTTTCGGCTCGTCCCAGGAGCTTACGATGTAGAGGGCAAAATCCAAATAACGCGCGTCGCCAGTGCAGCGGTAAAGCAGCGCCATCGGCTCAAGCACGCTGGTGGCGGCCATGCCCATGTGGGTTCCGGCGGACAGAATGCTCTTCTGGCCCGGGCCGAAAGTGTGGACGAGCAAATTGCCCGCTTTGCGGCAGGCGGCCAGCGCGGGTTCGCTGCCGGTGTACCGGTAATACGTCAACAATCCGATCAGGCAGTATTTGTGCGACCAGACATCCCAATCGGCGTTAGGATAAAGGCCGAATCGCTGTTCCGGCGCGTAGGTTCCCAGGTAACCGTCCGGCTCCTGGGCCGCGATCAATTCCGCCGCCACACGGTCGAGTTTTTCACGCAGGCGCGGGTCGCCCGTCGAGGCCCAGGCAAGCGTGGCCGCATGCATCCACTTGCCAACATGCTCGCCAATCCACGGATGAGAGCCGGGCTTGTGGCGGAACCCGGCCAGCAGCGGCTCGGTGTCAATCGTCAACAATCGGTTTGTTTCATTGGCCAGGAGCCGGGCGCCGAGCCAGCCGGAAATTTGAATCGCAGAGGGCGACAAGACTTCAGCCGCATCTGGCAGCGCCGCCGGGACGCGAAAAGGCAGCGGCTCGCGCTCCACCGCCGCCTGGAGCGCGGCGCTCGCGACAATGAATATCGGAATGAACCAGAATACTTTCAAGATTCAACCTTTCTGGGCTTCAGCCTGAGCCAGCGCTTGCCGAAGGTCACGAATTTTCGGCGGTTTGCTCAGAACGCGGTCCACGTGCGGCGGCACTTCGTGATCCGCGATCATTCTCTGGCCCCAGCCTGTCAAGAGAATCACCGGTGTCTGGGGCGAAGCTGTCTTGATGGTCGCGGCGACTTTGCGGCCATCCACGTAAGGCATGCCCAAATCCGTGATGACTACGGCGAATTCCTTTTTGTCCGCCTGCGCCTGGCGGAAGGCGTCGATGCCGGCCTGTCCGCCATTGGCGCTGGTAACGACGTGGCCGTCGGCTTCGAGAACGTTGCGCAGAGATTTGATCAGCGTCGGGTCATCATCGACCAGCAGGATGCGCATGCGACCGCGCGGCGCCGCGGGCACGGCGGAAGACGCGCTGTCTGGGGCCATCGGGGGCGGAGGCGGCGGGAAAAGCAGGCGCATGGCGGTGCCTCGGCCAAGTTCGCTGACAATTTCAATTTCCGCGCCGTGTCGTTCAGCGATGCCGTAAACCATGGACAACCCCAGGCCGGTGCCACGTTCGCCCTTGGTCGTAAAAAACGGCTCCATGCAGCGCCGCCGTGTTTCCTCGCTCATGCCAGCCCCGTTGTCAACAATTTCCACGACCGCGCGCGGAAGCAGGACTCCGGGAACATCGCCGTGCATTCG
The DNA here is from genome assembly GCA_036501625.1 of Verrucomicrobiia bacterium. Taxonomy (GTDB): domain Bacteria; phylum Verrucomicrobiota; class Verrucomicrobiia; order Limisphaerales; family Palsa-1400; genus Palsa-1400. The sequence continues at coordinate 162,387 of DASXZY010000088.1, read as the reverse complement.
AGAGGCGAGGGTGCGCGCGATGATTTTTCCGCCCTGAGGCATGGCATCGACCGCGTTGAAAATCAAATTGAGGAGGGCCTGGCGGATTTCGCTTTCAACTCCGCGAAACGGCGGCAGTTCGGGTGTCAACTCAACAACCATTTCGATAAACCGGCCCTGGCTCTGCGGAACATCCCGCCAGCGGGCGCGCGAAAGCTCCACCACCTGCGCCAGGAGCGTATTGAGCGCGACCGGCGCGAGCGACAGCGCCGGCTCAGTGGAGCGATAGACTTCCCTCATGCGGGAAACCGTTTGGGCCACGTCCTGGACGGAGCGCTGAATGGTTTCCAGATATTGGCGGGCGCGCGGGCTGAGGCTCTGCTCACGTTCCAAAAGGGATTCCGTGTACAACGTCACGGGGCTGATCGCGTTATTGATGTCGTGGGCGATGCCGCTGGCCATCTGGCCGAGGGCGCGCAAGCGATCCTGTTGCATGACGGCCTGCTGCGTTTGCTGAAGATCGTCGTAGGCCTGTTGCAAGGCGGCATGGAGCTGCGCTTGTTGCGAAGCCAGGGCGATGTGTTCGCTCAATTGCCGCAAAAACTCGCATTCCGCGCTGGCAAAGCTGCCGGGCTGGCGGCGGCCCGCCATCAACACACCAAAAAGGCTGCTCTCCACCGCGATCGGAGCGGCCACAAAAGCGCCCAGGCCCGCCGCAGCCAGGCGCCGCACGAACGGCGCCTCCGAACGCGACGTGTCCGGCTCATGCGCCAGATTCCCGGCCACGCATTTCTCCAATCCGTTTTCCGCGACGCCCAGCCGGGCGCCCTGGCCGGCGCGCAAAGCAGCGGCCAATTCCTGCCCGCGCTGGCCGAGCGCCGCCACAATCAGGGCTTCCGCGCCGGTTTCACAGCGGCAGATGCAGCAAAAATCCAGGGGCATCTGGTCTTCCAGCGTGTGAACGGCCGACTGGAAAATGCTGGGCATGTCCTGGCGTTCAGCGGCGGCGCGCGTGATTCGATTGAGCAATTCCATGCGCTCCAATTGAAAGCGCACGCGCTCTTCGGCAGCATGGCGCTCCGCGATTTGCGCGGCCAGTTCGGCCGTGCGCTCGACCACGCGCACTTCGAGGTTGTCATGGGCCTTCCGCAAATTTTCCTCGGCTTCGCGCCGCCGCAGGTCCGAACGGTCAAAGATGGCCGCCATCCGCCAAGTCAGGCCGGTGAAGAGGGCAGCCGCGACCACGACCATCGCGGCCATGCCGGAGCCGGCGGCGAACCAATTTCGGGAGACGCCCCAGCGCCAAATCGCTCCGAGGACGAAAGGCGCGAGCAGGCCGACGGGCAGGAGCCGCCGCGCGAGGGTGCCGCCGGGCGTGTTGCTGGTGAAAAGAGCCGCCACGCCGCGGTCCGGGTCGGCGAGAAATAATCCCGTTCCCAGAATGGTAAAGAGCACGGCGGTCGGCAGCGCCATGGGATAGTTTCCGATGCTGTAAAGATTGCTGGCACTGTAAATATAACCCACCAGCGGCACCAGTGAAACCAGAGTGGCGGCCAGGCCCAGGGTTTGCACCCCGCGGCGGCGGCCATCTTTGGCCGCGTGCAAAAGCCAGAGCGCCAGCCCGCACAACAAAAAGTTCAGGGCCGTGGACGGGGCCATTTCATAATGATGCGACGCCGTCTGCAATTGCTGCCGAAAGAGGGCCTGGTCAAAATTCAGTTTCCAGCCGGTGGTGTATTCAAACAATTTGAGCGCGCCCATTGCCGCCACGATTCCGGCCAGGGCCAGTCCCGCCTTGGTCCTGCGGTAACAAACCAGAGAGATGCCCGCCAAGGCAAAAGCCACCGCCGTCATGGGATTCATCGGCGTCGCGCCCGGGATAATGCCTTTAAGGGCGTTCGCGCCCCTCCACCAGCCGGCGAGGACGAGCGCGCCGCCCGCCGTCCCGAGGGCGCCGCTCCAGAGGGCGATGTGATTCAGCCAGCCTGAAACGCGCGATTTGTCTGTGCCCGAGGAACCCATTGGTTGCTTTCTGTCTCGCTGCTACGCTGCGACGCCTTGCGGCCCCTGGCCGCCGTTGATGAGGAACAGGACGGCCATGCGCACAGCCAATCCGTTGGTGACCTGGTCGATGATGAGGGACCGTTCGGAATCGGCGATCTGGCTGTCGATTTCCACGCCGCGATTGATGGGGCCTGGATGCATGATCAGAGCTTCCGGCCGGGCGCGCGCCAGGCGGGCGTGAGTCAAACCGAAAAGTTTCGTGTACTCTCCCAAGCCGGGGAACATCGTCTTGCGCTGGCGCTCATGCTGGATGCGCAGGAGGTTGATGATGTCCGCGCCCGCGATGGCTTCGTCCACGTCGTAAGTGACGCGGCAGCCCAATTTCTCGAAAACTTTCGGCACGAGAGTGGAAGGCCCGCATAAAGTCACGCGCGCGCCCAGCTTGGTCATGGCCCAGATGTTGGAGCGCGCCACGCGGCTGTAAAGAATATCGCCCAGGATGGTAATATTCAGGCCCTCGATGCGGCCCTTTTTTTCGCGGATGGTGAAGGCGTCCAGCAAAGCCTGGGTCGGATGTTCGTGAGCGCCATCGCCGGCATTGATGACGCTGGCCTCCAGGAACCGGGCCAGAAAATGAGGCGCGCCGCTGGCGCTATGCCGGATGACAATGATGGAGGCGTTGAGGGCGGCCAGATTGCGCGCGGTATCTTTAAGCGTCTCGCCTTTTTTGAGGGAAGAAGCTTCCGCCGAGAAATTGATGACATCGGCCGTCAGGCGCTGAGCGGCCAATTCAAAACTGATGCGCGTGCGGGTGGATGGCTCGACGAAAAGATTGACCACGGTCCGCCCGCGCAGGGCGGGGACTTTCTTGATGGCGCGCTGGCCGACTGCTTTGAAGGCGAGGGCGGTGTCCAGCACGGTCAGAATCTCTTCCGCGCTGAGCGATTCTATGTCAAGAAGATGTTTTCGGTTCCACGCCATGCTTACGATCTCTCCACCATCACCTGGTCCGCGCCGCCCTCCTCCTGGAAGCGCACTTCGATGCGCTCGTTGGAGGGAACTGGATACTCTTTGCCGACAAAGTCCGCCGTAATGGGCAATTCGCGGCTGCCGCGATCGACCAGCACTGCGAGTTGAACGCGTCGCGGCCGGCCAAAATCATGCAAGGCGTCCAAGGCGGCCCGCACTGTGCGCCCGCTGAACAGCACGTCATCGACGAGGATGACAGTCTTGCCAGCGATGTCAAATGGGATGACGGTGGGAAGCATTTTGATGCGGGAAGCGTGCCGGTCCAAATCGTCGCGGTGCATGCTCACGTCCAATTCGCCGACCGGGATGGGGTGGTTCCAAATGGCTTGCAAAATGCCAGACAAGCGCCGGGCCAGAAAAACGCCGCCGCGTTGGATGCCGACCAGGGCCACTTCCGCGCTGGCAACGTTGCGTTCCGCAATCTCGTGGGCAATGCGATTAAGCGCGCGCTTGACGGCTGCGGATTCAAGAATGACTGAGGAAGCCGGCATGGAGCAGTCAGGAATGCTCCGGGGGCCTGGGCGGGACGGCAGGACGGGATTGGCCGTTCATCACCTGTTCGACCTTCGGAAGCGCTTTTAGGGCGCGGCCTGGGACGAATGCTGCTGGCGGCCCCGGCGCCATTTGGTGCGGTGTTTGATAATCCAATCGGTCAGAGCGTGTTCGAACCCAATATCGTGCCCGGCCTTTTGTGATTCGATCCACTTATGTTTCATGATCTCTTCCTTCTCGGCCTCGAACTCGAGGTAGAGGGAAGATTTCCGAACAAAGTCGGGACCACTGGAGACTTGCGCGGGATTTTGCGACATACAGTCCTGTAGAGTTAGTGGGGGTGCGAGTGATGCCATATGAGTAGTGAGCGTGCCATCGTGATAAGTATCGGATTAAACCGTCTCCAAGCCAAGCGCCTTGCGGCCTCCAGCGCTGATCATGCTCTGATGCCAGGGCGGGTCCCAGACCAACTCCACATTGGCCTCCTGAACTTCATCGAGCGCCAAAAGCCTTTCCTGGACATTGCTTGCGATTTGCCCGCCCAAATGACAACCGGGGGATGTGAGAGTCATTTTAACGTTGGCCTGCCCTTCGTGAACGGAAACGCCGTAAACCAAGCCCAAATCGACGATATTGAGGGGAATTTCCGGGTCAAAACACTGCCGCAGTTGCTCCCAAATCAAATCCTCCAACCCGCCGTTCTGCGCAACGGCAGGCTGGACTTGAACTTCTTCAGGCTCGGCGGAATAGTCCATACAGTCTATTTGTAACGTAACCTATGCAAGTTTGTCACGCAAGCATTTTGCAATGTCAATAAAGGCTTGAGCGGGAGCATCTTGCGGATTGGCCACCACCACCGGAAAGCCGGTATCGCCGCCTTGGCGGATTTCCATAAAGATCGGTATCTCGCCCAAAAAGGGAAGATTGCGCCGTTCGGCTTCCGAACGCCCGCCGCCGTGGCCAAAAATCTCAATTCGCTCGCCGCCCGGCGCGGTGAAATAGCTCATATTCTCGACGATGCCGAGAATGGGCACATTAACCTTCTCGAACATAACGATGCCCTTTCGCACGACGCCCAGCGACGCCTCTTGCGGGGTGGTCACGATGACCCCGCCATCGAGCGGCACGGTTTGGCAAAGGGAAAGCTGGGCGTCGCCCGTGCCCGGCGGCAAATCGACCAGCAAAAAGTCCAATTCGCCCCAATCCACATCGGAAATGAATTGCTGGATGGTTTTCATGATCATCGGGCCGCGCCAGATGACGGGGGCGTCGCCTTCGATCAGGAATCCCATGCTCATCAACTTGATGCCGTGGCCGGTGGGAGGCACGAGTTTTTCTTCGGGGCTGATGGTCGGTTTTTCGTGGACGCCCATCATGAGCGGGATGCTCGGCCCGTAAATATCGCAATCCAGCAGCCCCACCGATGCCCCCAAATGCCGCAACGCGCAGGCCAGATTGACGGAAACGGTCGATTTGCCGACGCCGCCCTTGCCGCTGGCAATGGCCACCACGCGATTAAGCCCCGGCCGACGAGCCTGGCGCGATCCCGACTGGCCTGCCTGCAACGGGGCCGTCTGGCCGGATGGCGCGCGCACCTCGACGTGCATTTGCTCCAGGCCGGGCACGCGGCGCAGGGCGGCCTCGATCTCGCCCTTAAGCTGCCGCGCGACCTCCGCGTTTCCGCCGGTCAACTGCAAAGAAACGCTGGCCGCGCCGCCCTTGACGGCAACGTCTTTGACCAAGCCGAACGAAACGACGTCGCGGGAGTAACCGGGATACTTGACGGTCTTGAGCGCGTCCAAAACAGCTTGCTGTGTCACCTCGTTCATCAATGCAACTATATGCCCGCCCTATGCGCAAAAAAGACGGAAAAGAACATTTTTTTTCTTGGAAAGGATGGCAGTGATTCAAAAGCTGCTGGCCGTCCGCCGCAGGAATTGGCCGCGGCCGGGTTCGCCGATGAATTTGCCGTCGCGCACGGCCACTTTTCCGCGCACGGTCACGACGCGGGGCCGGCCTTCAATCTTCACGCCCTCGAATGGGTTGTAATCCAGATTCATGTGATGAGTGGCGGCGGAGATTTTCCCGCGATAGGCTTTGTCGTACACGACCAGGTCGGCGTCGGCGCCGGGCTGGATGGCGCCCTTGCGCGGGAACAGCCCGAAGATCTTCGCCGCAGCCGTGCTGGCGGTCTGGACGAATTGATGGAGATCGATCTTCCTGCGCTTGACTCCGTATGTATAGTATAAATTGATGCGGTCTTCGAGCGACGGGATGCCATTGGGGATTTTGGTGAAATCGTTTTTGCCCATTGGCTTCTGCGATTTGAAATCGAAGGGAGCGTGATCGGTCGCCAGGGTGGAAATGAACCCTTTGCGCAATCCGTTCCACAGGATTTCCTGGTTTTGCTTCTCGCGCAACGGGGGCGACATAACGAACTTCGCGCCTTCAAAGTCCGGCTTCTCGGCGTCCGTTTTGTCGCACAAGAGATACTGGATGAGCGTTTCCACCCAGACATTCACGCCGCGGGCCGCGCCGCGCAACGCTTCGCGCAGAGCCTCCTCGCAACTCAAATGCACGATATAAACCGGCGCGCCGGTCATCTCGGCGAAGGTCATCAAATGATGCACGCCCTCGGCTTCGACGATGGGCGGGCGGCTCCAATAATGGTATTCCGGCCCGGTCTTGCCTTCGGCCAGCAGCTTGGCCTGGAGTTCGAGGATCAGCTCGGCGTTTTCGCAATGGGCGGTGGTGATGACGCCCAAATCGCGGGCCAGGGCGAGCGTTTTATAAAGCTCCTCGTCCGTCACGCCCAAGGCGCCTTTGTAGGCGAGGAAAACCTTGAAACTGCGGACGCCGCGCTTGACGATTTCGCGGAAATCCCGCTCGGCCTGGGCGTCGTAGCGGGTCACACCCATGTGGAAGGAGAAGTCGCACGCACTTTGGCCTTCGGCTTTGCCCATCCAGAGTTCAAAGGCCTCCAGCGGCTTTTCGCTCCGCGCGGGGCAGATCATTTCGATGTAGGTCGTGGTGCCGCCAATCAGCGCCGCCTTGCTGGCCGTCGCGTGGGTGTCCTTGGCCAGCGTCCCCATGAACGGCAGGTGGATATGGACATGCGGATCGATGAATCCGGGAAAAACATAGTGCCCGGTGGCATCGATGATTTCGGCATCGGCGGGCGGTTTGATGTTTCGGTCAATGCGAGTGATGGTCTCATTTTCGCAAAAAATGTCGGCGACGTAGCGTTCACTTGAAGTGACGATTTCGCCATTTTTGATCAAAAGCGACATGTCGAACTTTATACTTTCGTTGGTTGCCGGGGCCGCGTTGCTCAGGAGGCAGGCCCGGTCAAATAAATCATAATCCCGCCGGGGAAGGCGTCAAGGATTACGTAAGGCCGGTTGGGACGCGGCCGCGTTGACACGCAGCGAAGAGGATGCAGCGCTGTCGCCGGCCGACTCAATCAGCGTTCAAGGCGCGGCGGCGGAAAAGGGCAACCGCTGCCATGCTGGCGGTTAAAAGCAGCCATGCAGCCCCGGCCTCGGGCACGGTCGGGATGGTGAAAGATTTCATAGGTTTGACATAAAGTGGCACAAACCCAGATATAAGTCAATTGTATTTTTGGCTTTGCATGTGTGAACAGCCCGTTAAAAACCATGGATATGCTTGCTGGGAAAGATTTTGCTTACCGAAGAGTTTCCACGGCGCCAGTGTCTTTCCGGATGACAGCCGTCGCGACGCCGATGACGTTTGTTAGGGAGAGAGGTCCCCACCGGCGGCTGTCGTTGGCGTCGGAAAAATTGTCTCCGATAACGAATACTTCATTTTTCCCAAGTCTCCATGTCATATTCGAATGTGGCGCCTCTGGAATCAAGATGGGTTTGTCTTTAAAGACCGCCGGCAGCATGGTTTGGCTCAGTTCGGAACCGTTAATCATTAACTTTCCATCTGTGATTGAGACCGTTTCCTCCGGCAATCCTGCCGCGCGAAACGCGAATAAAGTGTCTTTTTCGGACGGAGGCACGAAGGTGACGATGCTGAATCGGCGGATTTTCGCCCGTTCAGAATTCGACAAAGCCCGCGTCTTCACTGTGTCCCCGGGATTTAAGGTGGGGCTCATGCTTGAGGACTGGACATTGAGAGACCAGGACTTGGGCTGGTCATTGTCACGGATGCCGCAGACCACATCAGAATTCCAGCGAAGATAGCCAGCGCCGCCGCCACCACGCCTTTTAGGGCCGCCTTGGGAACCGGTGGCTTTGTCGCGCCCATGTCGTTAAAATGCCCCCCTTGGCGCCGACCGTCAAACAGATTGAAAGTCGTGGAAGTGTAGTAATCAGGCCTGAGAGTTCACTGAGATTCCAACCGGTAAAAGCGGCTGGGATAAAGCGTCGATTGCGGATCGCTAAAGTGGAAGGGGCCGTTGATGAGTATGTTTGTGGCTATGGGGGTCCAGTTTGGATTAGCCAGACTGGCGCTGGCCTGGATAATGAAGGCTGAACCGATGGCACCGGTAACGTTGAATCCGAATTGGTTGTTTTGCACACCAAAGGCGGGGCCGATTGTTTGAATGACCGGCGGCGCGGGGCTGACGTAAACGCGGAAGACGACGCCGTTACCGCCGGCGCCGCCCGATTCAGTAGTGCCGTAAAAACTGCCATCGGCAGCCTGCACCAACCCTGCCGCAGGATATGCGCCGTCATCGCTGCCAGTGAAGGAATAAAGGCTGGTTAACACGCCATTGGCGCTGATTTTGAATACGGTGCCATTGTAGCCGTTCGTCCCGCCGAATTCAGTCGTGCCGTAAAAATCTCCATCGACGCCCCGCACCAACCCCGCGCAGGGATATGCGCCATCATCGTTGCCAGTGAAGGAATAAAGACTGCTTAACCCCCCGTCGGCGCTGATTTTGAACACCGTGCCATTGCCGTGTGTGCCGCCGAAATCGCGCAGCCAGAAGTCGTGCCGTAGAAATAGCCGTCGATGCCTTGCACGAGGGCGGCGCTGGGCGATTCGCCATTGGTGAAGACACCAAAACTGTGCAGGTTTGTAAAGACGACTTCCGCCTGTGCTTTCGAGGCTGCCAACGCCAGGACAATGGCCAGAAGAGTTGGGATTAAACATGCCGCCACTGTTTGATTGGCATGCGCGAAACCTGCCCGAACGCGGACTGAGACGCTGCTAGAATTCACTGTCAGCATTAGATTGCCGCACGACTTCAAAATAGGCCAACCAAAAGTCGAGGGAAGCACCGAACTGATTACGATTATGATTAGGAGCAGGATGAAGAATCGGCTGGCGAGACTTGCTTGCACGTGTTTGGCCCAAGGCGTAGGATGCGGTGTTGAATTCTATCGCATACCCATACGAAATTAGCGACCCCGTCAATGCTCGCATCTTGGCGGTGTCCGAGGACAAGTTGCAGGGGTTTCAGCGGGCGCCGTTGCAGGCGATTGCCCGCCAGACGGGGCTTGCGGAAGCTTTGGTGGCCGAACGCATTCAAGCGATGTTGCGGGCGGGCACCATCCGTCGCGTGCGCCAGACACTGCTGGCCACCAATCTCGCCCAAGGCGCGCTGGTCGCGTGGCAGGTGCCGGAGGGAAAATTGGACGCCGCTTTCGATTACATGTTTGGCCATGATCCTTTTTCCGGGCACGTTGTCCTGCGTTCCACGGATACGGCCACGACCGGGTCAAATTATAAATTGTGGACCACAGTCAAAGTGCCGCAGGGCTTCTCCATGGAGCAGCATTGCCAATGGCTGGCGCGGCGCACCGGCGCGGAACACTTTCGCATCATGCCGGCCAAAAGGCTCTTTGCCCTGGGGGTCGGCCATATTCGGCGGCGCGGCTTGGAGCCTGGGGCCAAGGCGGATGGGCCGGCGGAAGTGACGGAAGTGGCGGTGGTGGAGTTGAACGAGGGCGAGTGGCGCGTCCTGACGGCGCTTAAGCGCGAATTTCAGCCCGAAGAAATCGTGGACGACCTTTGGGCTGGGCGGGCCGCCGAAGCCGGCGTCTCTCTGGACGAGTTTTTCGAGGCGGCGGCCGATTTTGAGCGGCGGAAAATCATCGGGCGCTTCTCGACGTTCCTCGAACACGTCAAGCCTTTGAAAGATGGCGACCGCGTCACGCGTTTCAACGCCTTGTTTCATTGGGCCGTGCCGGCTGGGCGCGAGATTGAAACGGGGCGAGAGGTGGGCCGGCATTACATTATGACCCACGCGTATTGGCGCGAAGGGGGGCCAGAATTTCACGGAGTCAACATCATGGGTGTGGCCCACGGCATGGAAAAGCCGCTCCTGCTGGAGCACAAGGCGGCCATCGACCGGCACCTGGCGGCGTGCGGCATCCCTGTCGGCTATACAAATGTGTTTTGGGGCGGGCGCAGCGAGATTAAACCATCGGAGATTGCGCCCGCGGCCTACCGGGCTTGGCGCACCAAAGAGGGCTGGGGCGAAGAATTCGCTTGCCAAGGGCCGGCGTAAATACTAGGCTCGCTTCGAACTCGGCAAAATGACAGCCAATAGCACGTTCGTGCTATTGCGGCATGATGCCTATCTATAATGTAATAACTGAAAGCAGTCCGAACGCATTGACGAGCACGACCGCACCAAGCCAGATCGACAAGTTCCTCTCCGCAATCCGAAATACATTCAAAAGCATGAAATCCCGACTTCTCCCACTATGCGCCGCGCTGGCCCTGAGCCTTGGCAGCGCCTTCGGCCAGGTAACCGCGAACCAAATTTACACCGGGCTGGTGTCATATTGGCCCATGGACCAATTGGCCACCAATTCAGACACCGGCGCGGTGACCACCCCGGACGTGATTTCCGGCCTCAGCCTGACGGCCATGGCCGGCCCAACGAACGTCGCGGGGCAATTTGGCAACGCCATTTATCTTAACGGCACGAACGAATACCTGGTCAATACCCAGCCCATTCCGGGCACAAACAACCTGGCCACAGGCGCACCGTATTTTGACGGAAAGCCTTACACGGTCGCGATGTGGCTCAAGGTGCCGATGCCAACCTCGGTCACCCACTACGTATGGGCCATGGCCAGCACCACCAACAACAACCCGCTCATGATCGTTCAGACCGGCAGCACGGCTACGACTGAATCAAACCTGGATTGCATCATCCGCAACGTGAATGGAACGGCGGTTGTCAATCACACGCACACGACCAACGCCCTCTTTGACGGCAATTGGCATCATTTCGCATGGGTGGACAGCAACGGGGTGGTCAGCGTGTACCAGGACGGCGTTCTGGAGAGCAGTTCGATTGTGTTCAGCTATTGGCCCAGTGCGCTTATCAACATGGGCGCGGAGACCGGCAGCACCTTCCCCTATAACATGGCCATGAACACATTCGCCATTGGCGCTTTGCAGCGCGCCACTTCGGCAGGCTACCTGACCGGCGCGGTGGATGACGCAGCCGTCTGGAACCGTGCGTTGTCGCAGGGGGAGGTGCAATTCGTCATGAGCAACAGCATCGCGATGCCTGCGGCGCCGCAGCCGCCCAGTTTCACCGTGCCGTGGAATGGCCAGACCAATTCAATTGGTGATTATGTGACGTTAAACGCCAACGCCATCGGAACGCCGCCCTTGAGCCTGCAATGGTACGAGAACGGCGCGGCCATCAGCGGCGCAACCAACGAAATCCTGTCTCTGCCGGTCTATAACAACACCATGACCAGCGCGGGCAGCAACAGCATTTACGTCACGGCCTCCAATCCCAACGGCACGGTTTCGAGCGTTCCCGCGCCCCTGGTGGTCCTGCCGGACCCGGCGCCGGAATTGAGCCTGGGCTGCTTCGGATACTGGCCCTCGGATACCATCGAAACCAATGCCATTCCCAATAACACGCCCGACATTTACCTCGCCAACAATTTCAACTTGACGAACATGACCGGGGGCAGCGTCGTGCCCGGCGTCTTCAGCAATGCGCTGTCGTTCAACAGCGCCAGCCTGCAAAACGGCTACCTGGATGGCATCGTGCCGGCGTTCAACTACACCAATTACAGCATCTCCTACTGGGTCAACGGCCAGGGGGCCGGGACGCAGGTGAACACGGTTATATTTGACAATGCGTCCTCTTCGCAGACCACAACGTTCCTGAGCTTCGGCACGACGTTGAGCGCGGCCGGGCCAGCCACGAACCTCGCTTGCTATGTGCGCAGCGACCAAAACCAGGCGGTCGTGCCCTTTGTTTTGTCTTCCAACAGCGTTATGGACGGCAATTGGCATCATGTGGTTTGGGTGGACAAATCCGGCACGGTTACGCTTTACGTGGACGGGGTCATGGACCCGGCGGCGTTCAGCTACATTCGCACCAATGCCACGCCCACATTGCGCTCCAATCTGACGTGGGCATTCAATTCGGAAGCGCTGGCATGCAGTTGGCGCGGCAAGGCCGCCAGCCAGCGAACCACCTGCGAGATGGATGATGTGGCCTGGTGGGATCGCGCCTTGAGCTACACGGAGGTGCAGCAACTCCAAACCAATGCCGTGCCGGCGCCCAGCGTGATTACTTCTCCATCCTACGCGGCTGAACCGCCGGCATTGTTGACGAACCAGTACGTCGGCGACACCGTTTCCATCGGAGCGAGCGCGGTGGGCAGCCCGCCGATCAGCTACCAATGGTATTACAACGCCGCCTCCAATTATTCCGGGACGGCCATTCCATCGGCCAGCAATCCGACCGCGACCAACAGCGTTCTGACGCTGACGGACGCGCAATTGACCAACAGCGGTTATTATTATCTGGTTGCCTCGAACGGCGTCGCGCCGGGCAGCGGCCAAAGCGGCGGCGGAAAAACCAACAGTTCCATCGTGCAACTGGCAGTCAATAATTATGGGGTGTCGCCGACTAACGCGAACTCCATCGTGTTGAAGCTGGAGTTTAACGCGGTGGCCACTCCCGCGGATATCGCCCCCGGGTTCCAAACGATGACCTTGGCGATGCCGAGCGTCGTCTATAATGGCACAACCAAAGTGACCCTTTCAGCGATTGGCGGGGCCGTGTTGACGGACCGCGACCGCAACACCACCGCGGAGCCGAATACTGTCACCAATAATCCGCCCGCGCTCAATACGGCGCTTGTTTACAATAGTTTTATATTTGACGACGTGGAGACCGGCGGCTCAGGCATTGACCTGTTGATCGAGCATCTGGCGCCGAGCACGGCTTACAATGTTGAGATTTGGTCGTTCGATCCCGCCAGCACGCCCTCGCGCTACTCGGATTGGACGGAGGCAATTTCCGGAACGGTCTTTGCCGATCCATATGTTTTCAACGGCGCCGTCCAACCGGCGGCGGATAACATGGACACCATCAACGCCGTGCTGTTCTCCAGCCCGGATGGCCAGTTGGATATCCAAAGTGTGATGGACGCGTTGAGCGTTAACAGCCAGTTCTCGGTCTTTATCAACGCGATCGAAATCATCGCCAACCCCTCGCCCATCATTTCCAGCAGTTCGGGTTCGATCACCAACGGTTACAACGGCGATACGCAAACCTTCAGCGTGGCGGCCACGGGCGCGCCGCCGCTGTCCTATCAATGGTATTACGACAGCAACGCGATTTCACTGGCCAGCAATCCGTCCGCCGGCACCAACGTGTTGGTGGTGCCCAATTCGCAGGCGGGCAATGATGGCTATTATTATGTGGTGATCTCCAATCAGTTTGGCGTCGTGACCAGCAGCCCGGTGCAATTGGAGGTCGTAGGAACCTATTCGCCACCGCCGACCAACGCGAACGCAACCGTGCTGAAGCTGGAGTTCAACGCGGTGGCCACGCCGGGCAATGTCCAGCCCGGGTACCAATCCATGACGCTGGCCCAGCCGAGCGAAGTGTTCAATGGCACGACTCGGGTGACCGTTTCGGCCCTGAACAATGGGACCCTGGCCGACCGCGACCGCAACACGACCGCGCCGCCTGGAACGGTCTCGAACAGCCCGCCGGACTTGACAACGGCCTTCCTCTACAACAGCTTTATTTTTGACAACTTCGAGAATGGCGTCACGGCGACCGGCCTCGACTTGTTGATCCAGCATTTGGCTCCGAACACCGTCTATGGAGTCAACATTTGGTCGTTTGACCCGGTGACCACCCCGCTCCGCGCGGCTGATTGGACGGAAGCCACGTCAGGCGCGTTCCTGGCCCAGTATGCGTTCAACGGCGCCAATCTGCCGTTGGCGGATGGCGATGACACGTTCGGGGCGTTGTTGCAATCCAGCCCCAGCGGCACCTTGGACCTGCAAGGGGTGGCCGATCAAGCCTACCTGGCTGATGTCGATGTTTTCATTAACGCTATCGTCATTAGCGCCAACCCGACCCCGCAGATGGTCAGTTCTGGAGTCAACCCTGTTGATGGTTATCTGCTGCTCAAAGCGGCGGCGCAGTATTCGGGTCAGTCAAGCATCGTTTTCCAGGAAAGCCCCGACCTGAAGCACTGGCAGAACGCAATCGACGGCGTGAATCCGGCGCAGCATGGCGCGATTTACTCGATGGAATTCCCGATCAGCGGGCAATTGATGTATTACCGCGTGGTTTATCAGCCGCTGGGGCCGCAATAAAGGATCAACCATGCGATCCCGGCTCATATTGCGACGGCCTGCCAGCGAAGGATTCACGCTGATTGAGCTTCTGGTGGTCATCGCCATTATCGCGATCCTGGCGGCGCTGCTGCTGCCCGCGCTGGCGCAATCGAAGGAGCAGGCCGCGCGCACCAGTTGCCTGAGCAATCTGCGGCAGGTGTACATCAGCGCGACCTCCTACGCGTCGGACAACCAGGAAGTTTTCTTCCAGGCCCGGCCCAATAATCCGACCTTCACGGAATGGGTGCAGATTTGCATTGATCCTGTTTTAGGTTTGTCAGGCGTGTCCGGCATGCCTAATTACCTGCAAATGCCCGGCACGTCCCAGACCAATTCCGGGCGGACGATTTGGTCCTGCCCGAATCGGCCCGGCTTCCCCGTTTATCAGCCGGGCTACACGGATGACGAGAACAACGCCTTCGGCGGGCAGGTCGTGCTGGGTTATCAATACTATGGCGGCATCACCGCCTGGAACAATGATCAGGGCGCTTTTCTCAACGCGCCCAGCCCCGTTAAAACGACCAAATCCAAGCCGTGGTGGGTGCTGAGCGCCGACACGATCATGTATGTCGATAGTGCGTGGGGCGGCAACGATCCCGGAGACGCCGAAGGCCCGTTTGCTTTTGTGAACATGCCTTCCCACCTGCCCAACAAACGGCCCCAAGGCGGCAACGAAGTCTTTATGGACGGCTCCGCCGGCTGGCAAAAACTTAATACGATGTGGTTCCTGACCAGTTGGGCCACGGGCGGCTCGCGGGACGCTTACATGTACCAAAACCCGCGAGATTTCCCAACAACGCTGCTTAATGTTCTCCCCCGGCTGACGGCTGCGTCCCTCAACGAGTAATTCTTCACCGCCTTCTGGCGGGCGCCATTTCCTGTCGTAAGTTTGAATGAGCTTGCGCCAAAGCGATTGCCCTTGTTTCATGATCGCAGAGAGCGCTTTGCCCTGATGCAATCATATCCAAAACATTATTGCGGAGTCTTTGGCGTTTACGGCCATCCGAATGCCGCCGAGCTGACCTACTACGGCCTTTACGCCTTGCAACATCGCGGCCAGGAGAGCGCGGGCATCGTCGCGTGCGACGGCCGGCAGTTCCGCGAGTACAAGCGCATGGGCCTGGTCTCGCAAATTTTCAACGAGAAAATTCTGCACGACCTGGCCGGCCATTCGGCCATCGGCCACACCCGCTACTCCACCACCGGCTCGTCCCATTTGCGCAATGCCCAGCCGCTGACCGGCGACGGCAAACGCGGGCAGATCGCCATCGCCCACAACGGCAACCTGACCAACGCGGCCGCCTTGCGGGAGGAATTGGAGGACAAGGGCGCGATTTTCACCACCACGGTCGATAGCGAGATCATCCTCCATCTCCTGTGCCAGCCCGCTGCGGCCGGCAGCGAGAATCTGGTGCAAAGCGTGCGCCGGCTGGAAGGCGCTTATTCCCTGGCCATCCTGACGGAGCGGGAGTTGATCGGCGTGCGCGACCCGTTTGGCTTTCGCCCGCTCTGCCTGGGCAAGCTCGAGCACGGCTGGGTGCTGGCCAGCGAAACGTGCGCGCTGGACTTGATCTCGGCCAAATTCGAGCGGGAGATCGCGCCGGGGGAAATCGTTATTATTGACGAAAACGGCCCGCGCACGCTGCAAGCGTTTCCCGACCATCAGCGGCGCGCTTTTTGCATTTTTGAATACGTCTATTTCGCCCGGCCGGACAGCAATATCGCCAATCGCAACGTTTACAAGGTGCGCGTGGAGATGGGCCGCGAACTGGCGCGCGAGCATCCGATCCAAGCCGACGTGATCGTGCCGGTGCCGGACAGCGGCAATTGCGCGGCGCTGGGGTATTCGCTGGAATCGAAAATCCCTTATGAAATGGCGTTCGTGCGCAACCATTATGTGGGCCGGAGCTTCCTCCAGCCGTCCCAGCTCATCCGCGATTTCAACGTGCGCGTCAAATTGAACCTCATCACCGAATTGGTCAAAGGCAAGCGGGTCATTGTGGTGGACGACTCCATCGTGCGCGGCACGACCTGCAAGGCGCGCGTCAACAATTTAAAAGAGGCGGGCGCCAAGGAAGTGCATGTGCTGGTAAGCTGCCCGCCGCACAAAAACCCGTGCGTGTACGGCATTGATTTCCCCGACCGCTCCAAGCTGATGGCTGTCAATCATTCATTGGACGAAATCCGCCGCTATCTCAACGCCGATTCGGTGGCCTATTTGTCCGAGGCGGGGATGGTCAAGGCGACGGGCCTGCCGAAGGACTCGTTTTGCATGGCGTGTTACGACGGCCGCTATCCGGTGCCCTACGACGAGCAGTTGGACAAGCACATCATCGAGCGCCGCCGCGCGCGCATCGAGGGCCTGACCGAGGGGCTGGAAAAAGAGGAGATGCAAATCAAGCTGCTGTGAACGGGAACCGAACGCGCGCTCTGCAATGGCTGGCGGCGGCCGCGTTCATTGTGCTTGGGGCGGTGATTTGGCAGTCCGCGCGCGAACCGAGTTTTGAGGGGAAGAAAGCCAGCGAATGGCTGAGCCAGGCGGGCCAGCCGGGGACGCAGGAGGCAGCGGCGGCGTTTCGAGGCATGGGAAAGCCGGGCATTTCGTTTCTTGTTGACTGCGTGACGGAGGACAGGCGCCAGCGCCGCCGTTCGTGGTTCGGCTGGCTGGCGGAGTCCGGGCTGCCCTTGCCGGATGGACTTCGGGCCGCGTTCGCGCCCCGCCGCCGGGTTGATCGCGGCGCGTCGGCGCTTCGGGTCTTTCAAGCGTTGGGGCCTGACGCAGGGGCGGCCCTGCCGGCGCTCATGCGCCGATTCAATGACGATGCCGGCGCCAGCCTCATCACGCGTGACTTCGATGTAGCCGCGGCGCTTGAGGCGCTGGGCGATGCCAAGGCGGATTATCTTCCTGATTTTCTCCACGACCTGCAGGCAGTGCGATGGGAGCCCGACGCCGCCGAGACGATCACCTTGATCGGCAGCATTGGGCCAAAAGCCGCGAGCGCCGTGCCGGTGCTATTGCGGAAGTTGCCGGGCGGGGATGAGGTGATCTCCAATTCCGTGGCCCATGCGATTTGGAAGATCGATCGTCAAACAAATCTTGTGCTGCAAATATTGACCGGCCAATTGCGCGCCCCTCGCGGCACGTTCCAGACGCGCGAGGCGCCGCTGGAGTATTTGGGCGAGATGGGGCCGGCCGCCCAACCGGCGCTGCCGCTGATTGAGCAACAATTGACTAATCGCGACGAACACATGCGAAGCGCCGCCGCGATCGCTCTCTCGAAGATTGACTCCGGCCATTACCGAGAGGTCGTGCGTGAAATGAATCAAAATGTCCCAGCGAAAGTGGAACAGTTGGCGCGGGACATTCGAGGCAGCGCCAGGGAGCGGCTGCGGGCGCTGGAGGTCATTGGCATGTACGGGCCGGACGCGGCGCCAGCCGTGCCCGCGCTGATTTATGTTCTCCAAATGGCTCCGCCACCCAACAGTTTTCCCGGCCTGGGCGCCGACATGGCCGCCAATGCACTGGCGGAAATCGGCCCCGCCGCCCAACCAGCCGTGCCGGCCCTGGTCACGCTCCTGCCAGCGACAAGGAGAATGGACATTCAAACGGCCAGCCTGTGCCGGGCCTTGGGAAGCATCGGACCCGGAGCGGCTGCGGCCGTGCCTACGCTGAAAGAAATGATGAAAACGGGCAAATCTGTGCAGCGGATTGCGGCCGCGGCGGCGCTGGCCAGAATCGCGCCGGAAGAGAAATCCGAATTAGGGCCCATCCTGCGAGAGCTTGCCAGCCATCCCGATGTCAAAGCGCACCCGCGCTTCGGATGGCCCGCGAAAGTGGCCTTGTGGAGGCTGGGCCTGGAGAAGGAGGCGCCTGTCAAAGAAATCATGGACGATAATGAGTCGCTTTCCTTGCTTTCCGCCATTCCGCTTTTGGGCGACATCGGCCCATCCGCAAAGGCGGCGCTTCCCATGCTGGAGAAAATGGCGGAATCGGAGCAGGAAGGCTTCATGTTTCGCAGGATGGCAGCCACGGGCCTCAAAAAAATTGATCCCCAGGAAGCGGCCAAACTCGATTTGCCGGGAATTCTGGCGTTGCCGTGACCGGGCCTTTATTCTCGCCGCCAACCGAATTTTCGCTTGGTGGCGGCTCGGAGCGCGGGTAAAATGGCTGCTCCATGAGTCAACCAGAAAAGTTCGGCGCCTCGATGCCAGCGGAGCGAGGTTCGCCGATGAGTTTGCCGTCCTCCAATCCTTTCACCATGCTGCCGGGGCTGGCCTTAACCGCCGCTTTGACGATGGTGTTTCTGGCGCTGGGCTATTTTTCGCCGGCCCGGACCAATCCGCGACTGGCATGGACATTTGGCGGGGTGCGTGGCGCGAAATGAGCAAAAGGCGAATGCGCTGCTGGAGAAAGCCTGCGGCCTGGGAATTCAGGCGCCCGCGAGTTGTTGAAGGCGGCGCGGAAGTAACTCTCGGAAGGCGAACTTAGACGGACGGCTATTTTAACGCGGAAGTGATGGGCGCGAGATAGAAGCAATCGATGTCGTCCGGGGTCTGCAAAGTCGGCCCCTGCGCGCCTTGGCCATTGACAATTCCAGCCGCGGAGTAAGTGCGCGGATCTTTCCATTGATGGATGACAGAATGGCCGTCCGCGAACGCGATGCCAGCCGCGCGGTCATGGGTGCCGGAGGGGAAATCTACGAGATAAGTGGCTCCACGCGATGCGGCGGCGGAGATAGCCAGCGAGCCGTCGTTGATCGAGACCGGATTTTCATCCATCAACACCCACGTGTTGGCGGGGCCGGGCTTGGTGAAAGAAGACATTCTGCCGTAAGTCAGATAATTATTGGCGGTATAGCTTTGTCCGTCGAGCCACTCGCCCAAGACCGCAGAGCCAAGGCGAGGTCCGCCACTGGTATAGGTGCTGCTGCTATTCCAGACCGTGCCCACGGCGGAATTCATGGACATGCTCCGCACATGAATCTTTTTCGAGTATGGATCAATTTGCAGGTCGGCCGGACAATGATAAACAAGAGCGTTGGGAAGATAGTTGGCAAGGGCCGTGCCGACTGGGTCCGTCAGCTCGCTGATGGTGATCGCATCAATCGGCGACTCCATGGTGCCGCAAACCCAATTTCTGAGGGAGCGCGGGTTGCTGTTGCCGAAGAACGGCGTCAACCACGGATAGTCGTTGGGAGGAAGCACGTCGACGTTATCATCGGCATACATGTGCCAGGCCACCATCATCTGATGCCCGTTGCTCATGCATTGGGTCGTTTGCGCCTGCTGCTTGGCATGTGACAAGGCCGGAAGCAGCAGGCCCGCCAGGATGGCGATGATCGCAATAACCACCAGCAACTCAATCAGCGTAAAGCCCCCGATCAGGAGCAGCGGGCGCCGGATTTCCTCCGGGCCCGCCCGATGGAAGCGGAGCTTCATCAATTGCTGATATTAAAGGTCGAACTGTTGCCAACCGGCGTCGAGGGAGTCGTCGTGTCAGCCGCCGTGATCACAATGCCGTTGGCTGCGGTGGTGAAGTAAACGGTGTATTGACCCGTCCCGTTCGCCAGATTCGCAGGAGTCGGATCAGACCCGCCGGCGTTGTCCGTGACCTGAATCATGTCACTGATTCCGCTCACCGGATAGAATTTGGCATCTGTTGCAATGACCGTGGCCGTGAGAGCGATGACGCCGCCGTTGGTAATCAGGCCGTACGAGAAGGGCGTTCCAATTTTTCCAGTGGGCGTGTTGGGCGCGTTGGTTTCACCCGGCAGCAAGACCAGCAAGTTGGTGAAGTTGCGCTTGACGACGGAGAAGAAGTCCATGTTCCCGCCGGGAAGATCGTTGGTGTTGATCAATTGCGCATCGTTGGTGCCGGCCACAAACGAGGTGTAGGTAGTTGGAGTCGTCCAATCCGGATTGAGCAGCGTGGGGCTTTCTTGCAGCGAATAGCCAATCGCCGGCGTTGACCAATAGACATAGTAAACATCAGCCGGCGTCAGGAATTTAACGCAGCTTGGATATACGGCGTTAATCTCCCAAATGCTGCTATTCAAGGCTCCATCATCCGCGATGAAGTTGTCGTTGAAATCGATGCCCGATCCCAATCCACTGATGCTGAAGTCGGAAGCAACGATATGAGAACTGACGGCAACCGAGTTATTGGCTTGCACGCCAAAATAGGCAACCACGCCGCTGGCAAACAAGGCTGTCGTGTCTCCGGTGGTATCAGGAATACTGAAGTTGGTGCTGGTGCCGTCCGGCATGGTCATCGTGACATTCGTGTTATTGTTGAAGGTCGCGATGTAAGTGCCGAGAATATTGCTGCTTCCCACGGTCGCGAGCGTGCCGCTGCCATAGACCATCGTATTGCCCTGCGGCTCGTTGGTTTTGTAACGGAACATCCATGCGACGCCGCCGGAAGCGGTGCTTTCAAGGTCAAAGAAGATGCAGTTGGGGTCCGAATAATCCGGGGCTGAGCCGGTGCTCGGGTTTGGATCCAGGAAAATATGGGTCTGAAATTGCGCGTTGGTCGCGATTGGGTAGTTGGTGAGGGTGAATGAATAGCTCACCGGCCCTGACGCCCCCACCCAGCTATAAATGCTGCCAATCGTTTCAAGGCTCTCACGATTATTGAGCCCTGCGCCGGCTCCGGCGAACAAGTTTAAGCCCTGCTGCGCCGCGGCGATGCTCATCGTGGGAGGAGGAGGAGGAGGAGGAGGAATGGAGGCAGCCACTGCGGCGACGTTGTCAATCCAGAACGTGATCGGATTGGTTGGATACCCACCGTAACTCTGGACGTAGAAACCGAATCCGGCGGCTTGCGTATCCCCTTGGCTTTCCATCGATAGAATGTCCGGCAGGAGGGTGTTCGTTGGAACCACCATGTGAACCCATCCGTTCGTGGCGGCTCCTGGTATCGTCATTGATGCCCAAGTGCCAAATCGCCCGCCTCCCTGAAATCCATGATCCACTATGCTTGGTGTGATTTGGCCGAAATTGCCGTTCCCGTCCGTCGGCGTTCCTGGCGCGACATGGATGTCAAAGGCCATCTGCGTGATGATGTTGAGGGGCATGACAACCGAACTGTCGTAGCCGGAGGCGTTGTCAAATGTTCCGAACATCTGCACTTGTTGATTTAGGCCAGTGAAAGGCAGCGCGCAGTAAAGTGAACCGGAGCTGTTGGTCTCATTGTCCGCGTCCATGGTGGGGTCGTTGGTCATCGTGGTGTTGCCGAACGACAAGCCGTACCAATACAGCCATGATGCCACGCTGGTGCCGCCCCCGCTGATAAAGGTTGTGGCGCCTCCAGTGTCAAAGGTGTTCGTATAGGAGTTGGTGATGATTGTTTGGGCCATGCAGCGGCTCGCCGCCAAAGCAGCAATTGCGAGTCCTAACGCGAGAAGTCTATTTATTTTCATATTGTCGAGTGTTGTTCGGCGATTCGATATGTTTTGCCAACTTGCATATTGGATTTGAATCATCTTGCCTCGTTCCCGGAAAATTGTCACGAAATTAAATGGTTTGGTTTGAAGTACGCCTTTAGTATAGGTTTTTATTAGCCTGAGTGCTTGGTTGACCCCTCGCCAGGTTGTTGAGAAGGTGAGCCGCCATGCGGGTTATCACCTCAGACTTTTCCTCTTGCGTTGAAGTCGGGGGCGAATTCTGGCACTTTAGCGGCATGAACACTTTCGACTTCAGGCGGGCCGCGTCACCATCCGCGTTGCAGGCGGCCCTGCTGGGAGGGCTGCTTTTTTCGATGTCCAACCGGGCCGAGGCACAGACGGCGGCAAGCCCTTCCCCTCTAACCACTGTCCGGCAAGTCCGGGGAATCTCCCCCACGCAAGCGGCCGAAGGCTATCCAGTGCGGTTGCGCGGCATTGTGACGTTTTGCAATGCGAGGGCGGATGTCGGATTGTTCCTGCAAGACGAGACCGAGGGCATTTACATAAAATTGGGAGAAGGCACCAATGTCAGCGCTGGCGATGAAGTGGAAATCGACGGCCCCACCCAGCCGGGCGATTACGTTCCGATGGTATTCGCACGCCACGTCACGGTGCTTGGACGGGCGGCGTTGCCAGCTCCCCGGCGCGTCGATTATGAATCGCTGGCCAGCGGCAAAGAGGATAGCCAATGGGTGGAGGTCCAGGGCGAGGTGCGCTCTGTCATCCCTGTGACGAAAGAACGGACGCGATTGGATTTGATGGTGGACGGCCAACGGCTGACCGCCCTGGTTGGCGATTTTGAGGGGGCCGAACCTGAGAAGCTCATTTGCGCGACGGTGCGCGTGCAGGGCGTCTGCCGGACGCGGTTCAATCGCAAGCGGCAATTGCGCGCTCCCTATCTCAGTGTGACCGGCGTATCGAATATCATCGTGGAAGTTCCGCCGCCCGGAGATATTGCGGAGGTGCCTCTGGCCAGCATGTTGCAGTTCAATTCCGAGGGCTACTACGGGAGGCGCATCAAAGTCAAAGGCGTCGTGACTGAGCAGAAGGAGAACTCGCTGTTTATCCAAGACGGCGGGGCCAGCCTGTATGTCAAATGCGGACAGGCCAACCCGGTGTCGCCGGGGGACGTGGTGGAGGTCGCAGGCTTTCCCGTTTTGGGCCAATACGCGCCGGTGTTGGACGACGCCATTTTCAAGGTCGTTGGGCATCAAGCCGAACCGGCGCCGATGGCGGTCAGGATCGACCAATTGCCCTCCGAAGATTACGACACGCTGCTGGTGCGATTGCGGGGGAAGCTGATGAACCGAATTCAGAGGGCGGGCGACCAGATTTTGGTGCTGGAAGCGGAGAATTTAATCCTTAACGCGCACCTCAACGCCTCTAAAGCCGACAGCCGGTTCGCGGCCCTGCAAAACGGGAGCGAATTAGAATTGACAGGTGTGTGCCTGGCGCAGCCGGTGGAGAATTGGAATCCCTCGCTGGAATACCGGCCGGAGGCGTTTCAATTGCTGCTCCGCTCCTCCAGCGACGTAACCGTTATCACCAATCCGCCTTGGTGGACGCTTTCGCGCTTGCTCTGGATGCTGGGCATCATGAGCGTGGTGCTGCTGGCGGGCTTCGCCTGGGTCTTCGCGCTGGACCGCAAGGTGCGCCAACAAACGACCATTATTCAACAGAAGCTCCGGCGCGAGGCCGTGCTGGAAGAGCGCACCCGCATCGCGCGCGAATTTCACGACACCTTGGAACAGGAATTGGTGGCCATCACGATCCAACTGGAAACCGTCGCCGCGCAGTTTGATGACGCTCCGCGCGTCGCCCGCCAGATGCTTGACCTGGCACGCAATATGACCCGGCGCAGCCTTTTTGAAGCGCGCCGCTCTGTGTGGGACTTGCGCTCGCATTTGCTGGAAAACAACAACCTGCCGACGGCCCTGTCCGAAGTCGCCAAGTTGATGGCCGCCAGCACGCACGTCCGCATCTCCGTGGAAACAAGCGGCGCCCAGCACAAGCTGCCCATGCAAGTAGAGAACCATTTGTTGCGCATCGCGCAGGAAGCCGTGACTAACGCGCTCAAACATTCCGAGGCCACCCACATCGAAATCCGCCTGGCCTACCAGCCGGAGAAAGTCCAGTTGCGCGTGAATGATGATGGCCGCGGATTTGTCATAGGAAAGAACCTGGCCGTGTATGGCGGGCATTTTGGGTTGCTGGACATGAGCGAACGCAGCGAAAAAATTGGGGGCGCTTTTTCCATCAACAGCGTGCCGGGACGCGGCACCGAGATCGTGGTCGAAGTCGCGGAACGGGAAGCGTCGGCCGCCGAGGCCGAACTTGAACCACATGAGGAGGCGCCCGCGGCCTGAACGGGGGGGAGTATTAAATGTCGAGCAGCGCTAAAGAACGGATTCGCATCATGGTGGTCGATGACCATTTCGTGGTGCGCATGGGATTGGCCGGGTCGATCAACGTCGAGGCGGACATGGCGGTTGAATTGGAGGCGTCTTCCGGCGAGCAGGCCATCACCGTTTACCGACAGCATCGGCCGGACATTGTTTTAATGGACCTGAAATTGCCGGGCATCAGCGGATTGGAGGCGACCCGGGCCATCTGCTCTGAGTTTCCCACGGCGGCCATCGTCATGCTTTCGACGCACGACGGGGAAGAGGACATTTACCGTTCCTTGCAGGCAGGCGCGCGCACTTATCTTCTGAAGACGGCCGCGCGAAATGAATTGATTGACACGATCCGCGCCGTCCATGCTGGCGAGCGTTGCATTTCTCCCGCCGTGGGCACGCGGCTGGCGGAACGCTTGATGCATCCTGAACTGACCTCGCGGGAAATCGAGGTGCTGGAACTGATTGTGCGCGGCCGCAGCAACAAGGAAATCGCGGCCGACCTGACCATCGCCGAAGTCACAGTCAAACTGCACGTGGGGCACATCCTGGCGAAGCTGAGGGTCAACGACCGCACGCAAGCCGCCACCACCGCCCTCCAAAGAGGCATCATCCACCTGGATTGACGAAAGGCGGAAATGCGCTTGATCGGCAAATCAATTCGCGGAGGCGTCGGCCGTCATTCATAAAGATTCAAGACAACAATCCGCTTCAGTCACGCCTCGGCTGCATCACTGCAGAGCCGCACGATAGAAACCGCAGCTGTTGCGAAACGCATTGGGATCGTCGAAGTTGAAAATTCCATTTGTTCCTGCGGTGAGGTTGGTGACAGTCGTGAAACCTTGGCTCAGATTTGTTGAGGCCTGAATTTCATACGTTTCCCCAGCCGCCCCGATAAAGGTGGTTTGCGCGTGACCATTCGTGCTGAACGAAATGGATTGCGCCAGGGGAAGCGGGTAATTTGGAACTGCGCTGGCGGGGCTAAGCCCTTGGTTCAGTGAGTTAACCGGCGGAAATGGCGCCACTTGAATATTCGAAACGGACCCAGCCGCTGCGGAAACAATCACGCTGAAGTCGTAGGAATGGACGGCCCCGTCATCAATGACCAGCAAATTGGCATTATAGCTGCCATTGGCATAAATGTGTGACAAGGTCAGCGACTGCTCCAGAAACGCCGACCCATCGCCCCAGTTCATCGATACCAACGCCTTCGTCACATCGACGCCAGCAAGGGTGAACAGGATGCCAGTGGCAGTATTGGCGTTGAGGGCGCCGAGGTTGAGGTGATTCAATTGGAGTCCAAGATTGGTGGCCAAATTCGAGGCATTCGTGTGACCGACCGCCTCGATTCCCGCGTAATCAAAATCGTAAGGCGAGGGGCTTAAGTCAAAAAAGACCGGCCCATCCATACTCGAGCTAGAGAATTGTCCGCTATTGAGAACCACCAATCCGCCGTTGTAAGTTGCCCCCGCACCAAGATTGATCAACGAATCGCCGAATGCCAAATCAGAGGGGATGATCCCACCCAGTTTATAAGGTGGCAAGATGACGCCGACCGCGGAGGCTACCTTCGCGGCCCACGCCATGCAATTGAAACCAGCCAGGGTGTAGAGCGGGGGCGAAGCCAGGTCAATCGTGATCGTTCTTGCCGCAGCCAAGTATTGCGTTTGTGTCAACGGGTAGGAAATCGCAATGTCCCATGGCATGTTTTCGTCGTCATTCACATAGCCAGGTCCCGCAATTTTGGAGGCAGCCGGGTAGAATCCATAGTATGCCTTGACCCCCGTCGATGCAGTCAACGACAGAAAGACATGACCGACCAAGGAATTATCGGGAGGCTCATGGCAAAATGTGATGACGTTGGTCTCAGGAAACAAATGAACGTTGTCGTGCAGAATGGCAAAGGCTGGAATCGTGATGATCCTGGAGTAAAAAGCATAGCCCGAATTCGTAACAATGAGTTGGTAGGCATTCGCAGGGATATTCTGGTAACTGAACGCCCCGTTGCCGTCGGCGGCTTGAACAACCCCGCCAAAACTCAAATAAGCTCCTGGCAGGAGTTTGCCGCTGGCCGTGTCGCTGACGGTGCCAACCAACGCGCTCGACACGTTTTGCTGTCCGGCCACCGTTACTGCAAGGCTGGAATCATAGTATTCCTGGTCTTGAGTGTACCAGAATGGAGATGGCAACGAGATATAGAGCAACAGCGGTTGAGACGGTCCAGAATAGTTCAGGTAATATGGGACGGCGTTGTCTTGACTGCGCGAAGTCGCGATTTGCCAAGTGATGCTTTGAATGCCGCCCTGGCCTGTTTTGCCCTCGTAGGCAATCACAACGGAGGCAGGAAGCGCATTGTAATTATAGATATTGTCGAAATCTGCGGTATTGACCGGCCCAGGGGCGTTGTGCGTCGCACTGCCCCATACATGAATCGTTCCATTCACTTGCGCTGACGAACTGGTGAAATTTGTTACGTTATAAGCCGGTGTGGAGGGAGCTAATGATAGAGAGAATGTTGCGCTAACGTTGACGTCATCGTAGCTTCCATCGTTGTAAGTGATGGTGTAACTTTGGTTGGTGAACCCGCCGGCGAGATTGACTGTGAGAGGCGCGGCGAGGGCCTGCCATCCAGCCACGAACACAAAAGCAAGAATGCCCAACGCTGCGAAACAGGCGTGATTCACGGCGGCCGCTCTTTTCATAGGCTAATGTTGTGCCCTGTTTGGCATGGCGGATGTTCTTTCCTTAACTCCATGGACGATGTGCGCGATCGTCAGCGTTTTTCCTGCCGCACAGCGCTTACCACTCAATGACTGCCGCGCCCCAAGTCAGGCCAGCGCCGAAGACGATCATCAAGACCAAGTCGCCGCGCTGAATGCGCTTGGTTTGCACGGCTTCATCCAGGGCAATCGCCACAGAAGCGGCGGAGGTGTTGCCGTGCTTTTCCAGGTTGACGAATAATTGCTCCGGCTTGGCGCCCAAGCGCTCGGCCACGGCATCGATGATCCGCTGGTTGGCCTGATGCGGGATGATGCATTGGATTTGCGAAATATCGACTTCGCAACGGCGCAGCGCCTCTTCGGCGGCCGTTTGCATGGCGGTCACGGCGTTTTTGTAAGTCTCCTTGCCATCCATGCGCAGAAAATGCAGGCCGGCCGCGACACTTTCGTGGGTGGGCGGGATGGCCGATCCGCCGCCTGGCATGCATAAAAGGCCGGCCCGTCCGCCATCGGCGCCCATGCAGGCTGTCAATAATCCATGAGCTTCGGGCCGGTTGCGCAGGATGGCCGCGCCCGCGCCATCGCCGAAAAGCACGCACGTATTGCGGTCCTGCCAATTGATGATGGAGGAAAGTTTTTCCGCGCCGATGACCAGGATGGTGTCGTAGGTGCGGGACATGATGAACTGCTGGCCGATTTCCAGCGCGTAAATGAAGCCGGAACAGGCGGCCTGGATGTCGAAAGCGGCCGCATTGACCGCGCCGATTTTTTCCTGCACCAGGCAGGCGGTGGAGGGAAACGGCATGTCGGGCGTGATGGTCGCCAGGATAATCAAGTCAACCTCTTCGGGGGCGACTTTGGCGCGTTCCATGGCAACACGGGCGGCTTTGGCGGCGAGGTCGGACGTGGCCTGGTGCTGGGCGGAAATGCGCCTCTCCTTGATCCCAGTGCGGGTGACGATCCATTCGTTGCTGGTATCGACCATTTTTTCCAGATCGGCATTGGAAAGAACGCGGTCGGGAACATAAGAGCCGACCGACAGAATTGAACATGTGCGCCCCTGGAAATTATGGCGGGCGCGGGGATTTTTGAATTTTTTGGATGACAACTTCATGGCTTGGCGGCGCTGGCGTGGGCGTTTGCTTTGGCGAGTTCGGAGGCAATCATTTGATTGAGGCGATGTTGAAGTGCCTTGGCGCATTCGCCAATGGCATTGGCGATGGCCACCGCGCCGGATGAGCCGTGCGCTTTAAAAATGGTGCCGTTCAGCCCCAGCAGAGGCGCGCCGCCGAAACGGTCGGGGTCCATGCGCCGCTTGATCGCGCCCAAAGCATTTTTGACCAACATGCCGCCAAGGATGCGTTTGGGGTTCTTGTAAATTTCTTCCTTGATCCAACTGCCCATTCCCTTGGCAAAGCTTTCCAGCGTCTTGAGGACGATATTGCCAACAAACCCGTCGCAAACCACGACATCCACTTCGTTGTTGAAGAGATCGTGGCCTTCGACGAACCCGATAAAGTTTATGTCCGCCATTTTGCAAAGCCCGCTTGCTTCCTGGGTGATTTCGGTGCCTTTGTTAGGCTCCTTGCCGTTGCTCAGGATGCCGACGCGCGGATTTTTGTATCCGAGGATTTCCCGCGAATAGATGCTGCCCATGATTGCGAATTGAAGGAGGTGGGCTGGCTTGCATTCGACGCACGCGCCGGAATCCAGCAGCACAAATTCATTCTTTGGCGCCGGAATGATTGTCGCGATGCCCGGCCGGTCCACGCCCGGCAGCCGGCGCAAATGCCGGACGCAGGCGGCCACAATGCCGCCCGTGCTGCCCGATGAAATCATGGCGTCGCCCAAGCCGTCCTTAAGCAGATCGACGGCGCGCAAGACCGAGCAATCCTTCTTTTGGCGCAGGCCCTCGACGGGCTTGTCATCCATGTTGAGGACCTCGCTGGCCGGAACGATAGTCACGCGCGGATCGCGGCAGCCGGTATGTTTCATGCCGGCCTCGATGTCGGCCAAGCGCCCAACGAGGGCCAGTTGAGTGATGGAAGTGCTGGATTGAAGGGCCAGGCGGGCGCCGTCAATAATAGTCTCGGCGCCGTGATCGCCGCCCATGACATCCACGACAATTCGCATAGTGACATGGGCGCGAACGAGGGGTCATTTGCGCGCCCAGGAAAGCCGGTCAGGCGGCCACTTTGACAGTGATAACTTGCCGTTCCTTGTAAAAGCCGCAGGCAGGACACACACGGTGCGGGACGCAAGGGGCCGCGCATTGCGGGCAGATGCTCAATTGAGGCACCTTCATGGTGCTATTATAGGCCCGGCGCATGCGCTGGCGGCTATGTGAAGGCTTGCGTTTGGGAACTCCCATATATGTCCTGTGTTAAAATTTTAATTTATTCAGTTCAGACCAGGCAGACGAACTTCCCGTCTGGCTGGCGCGTTTCGTTTCATGTTCATTGGCACGATTGGGCAACCCCGCGCAACCGGCCTCACACAACGGATGTTGCGGATACTCAAGCAGAATATCCTCGCGCAGGTATGGCGTCAAGTCTGCCAAATCATCTTTAATGGCGGCCCTTTCAGGGCCTTCCAGCGGAAGATGGGCTGTCCAATCATTGATTTCGAGGTGGTACTGGAAAGGCTTGAGGCATCGGGCGCAGTCGCAGTCCAGCGCCAATTCAATCCGGCCTTGCACCAGAATCCCCTCCCCCACCAATTGGGCCGTCAAGTCGTAGCGCAAAGGAAGGCGCACCCGGACTAATTCGTCCGTATTCCCCAAGTCCAATTCCTCGGCGGGCAATTCGCCCTGCAACCGGACGTCATGGTCTTCCAAATGTCGGATGTTGACTTGCAGCGGCATAGGGACAATTAGCTGTGGCTATTGGGCCTTCCGAATTTCCGGGCCAGCGCGGCCCGGACATGCGCCGGGACAAAACAATCCACCTGCCCGCCCAGGCGCGAGATTTCTTTAACGATCCGCGAACTGAGGAAAGTGTAGGTCTCTCTTGGCATCATAAAAATCGTTTCCACTTGCCCATTCAACTTACGATTCATCAAGGCGAGCTGAAATTCAAATTCAAAGTCCGAAACCGCGCGCAGGCCGCGGATGATGGCCTGCCCTTTTTGTTTTTCGGCATAATCGACGAGCAGCGTGTCGAAGGAATCGGCCCGGACGTTGGGAAAGTCGCCCAGGGACTGTTTGACCAGGTCAAGTCGCTCCTTGAGGGAGAAGAGCGGCTTTTTGCCTTCATTGCTGGCCACGGCAACGATGACTTGGTCGAACAACTTGGCGGCGCGTTGGATAAGGTCCAGATGGCCATTGGTCAGGGGGTCGAAGCTGCCTGGGTAAATTGCCGTTCGCATAACGTGTAAATACTCAAGACGGGCCGGGAAAGAAAGAGACAAGTTGCGCGGCTTGACATAACGCGCCAGGAGGCCTGCACAATACGGGAATGATCAATCATGACCGCCTGTTCAAGGAGTTATTGACCCAGTTTTTCGGTGATTTCGTGGAGCTTTTTCTGCCCGATTTATCCAGTTACTTTGACAAATCAGCGCCCTTAGACTTTCTGGACAAAGAGATTTTTACCGACGTGACGCGAGGCGAGCGGCATGAGGCCGATTTGGTTGTCCGCGCACGGTTTTTCGGGCGGGATTCGTTCTTTCTGGTTCACTTGGAACATCAGGCCCAAGTGCAGCGGGATTTTGGGCGGCGCATGTTCCAGTATTTCGCCCGGCTGCATGAGAAACACGCCCTCCCGATTTACCCGATCGTGTTGTTTTCGCATGATTCCCATGTGCCGGAACCGGATCATTACGAGGTCGGATTTCCTGACATGGCGGTGATGAAATTCGATTACCGGGTCATTCAACTGGGACTGATGAAGTGGCGAGACTGCATGCGGCGACCGAATCCGGTCGCCAGCGCACTGATGGCCAAAATGGGATGACAGAGGAAGAGCGCCCTCGCGTCAAACTAGAATGCCTCCGGCTGCTGGCCACCTTGAAGCTCGATCCCGCCAAGATGCGTTTGATCTCCGGTTTCGTGGACAGTTACCTGCGGTTGACCGCGCAAGAGTTGTTGATTTTCAGGCGGGAGGCTGATATTTTAGAGCCGAAAGAAAAAGTTGCCATGATGGAGCTAACCACAAGCTGGAAAGAAGAAGGAATCGCCGAGGGGTTGGAACGCGGCCGACAGGAGGCAAGCCAGCAGCTTGTCTTGCGACAAATGCGGCACCGGTGGGGAGAATTGCCTCAGAGCATCGTGGCGCGATTGCAGGCTTTGCCATTCGAAGACATCCAAAATCTGGCTGAGGCTCTGTGGGATTTTACCTCGCTGGGGGATGTCGAAAAATGGCTGGCAAACGAGCGCACGCTTCCGAAAGCCTGACTTTCCTCTTTTGAACCATTTTGGCCTTTCCTGGCACAAAGGATGAATGGACCAGGAACAGCTCATGGGTGGGTTCAAAGACCGCGATCCCGCCGTTACACGGGATTTGATTGACGCTTTCGGGCCGCGCCTGTTCCGCTCGGCCTGCCTTTTGTGCGGAAGCGAAACCGATGCCCAAGACCTCGTGCAGGACACCTTTGTGCAGGCCCTGCGATCGGCGCATCGCTTTGAACGCCGCTCCTCCATTTATACCTGGCTTCACGCCATTTTGCTGAATCTCAGCCGCCACTACCATCGCGACCGCAAACGGCTGGTTTTTGATGACGAATTAGCCTGCCAGGAAACCCCCATTTGCGATGAAGGCCCTCACCGCATGGACGCCGAGGCCGCGAACGGCGCGCTAATGGAGGCATTGGAGCGCTTAAGTCCGCCGCACCGGGAGGTTCTCGTGCTTCGCTTTTATGAAAACATGAAAATCGGTGAAATCGCTGAGCATTTGGATGTCGCCCCGGGGACGGTCAAGTCACGGCTGCATTATGGCCTGGCCGAAATGCAACGCCTGCTCCCGGACGAACTGAACCTTTTCAACGCGGGCGGCACAAACAAGAAATAATGAACTGCCAAAGTTTCCAAGACCAGATGTTCGAGTACCTTGACGGGAGCTTGTCAAGGGCCGCGCAGTCGGCATCCGAGGAACACTTGGAGGAGTGCGCTGATTGCTGCCGGGCTGTGCGGGCGCACCAAGGAATGGCGGAACGCTTTCGCCGGAAAGCCGATTCGCTGGCCTTTGATTCCGGGCTGAAGCGGCGCATTGAGGCTGCCCTGGCGGCGATGCCGGGTGATTCACTTGGCAGGTTCTGGCGGCGTTTCGCGTGGCCATCGGCGATCGCGGCCGCGCTGGCTTTAGCGGCTGGCTTGAGTCTTTTCCGGCCTATGCCCGCCCGCGCTTTCATTTCCGTTCGGCTCTCCTATTCCAATCCCACCTACACTTTTTTCCGCGAGAAGAATTTGGTCGTGGATGCTTTGACCTGCACTCCACAAATAGTGAAGGAAGACCTGCCCGTTCCACAAACTCAACAAAGGAAAACATCATTATGAAAATTCTGCTTCCCATGCTGCTGGCCGCGACGAGCGCGATGGTCGGTGTCTCTGCCGAGCTGCCTTACTCGGTTCCAATTGAACTGGGAGACGTGGAATTCGCGCCGGGAGATAGCATCGTCATTACCGAAGTGCGGGGCACCTCGCCCACAATCACAACCAATCAAACCTATAGCATCGATGGCACTTACACGCTCGCCTCGGAGGAACAGGCTGATTTAAGCTTTTACGTCACGACGGTGCAGGCCATCGTGACCTCGAATGAGCCGCAGCAAATAATTCACGTGACCAATGGCTCCGGCACATTTCATCTTGTCAAGACCATGGGCCAGGAGGGCTATCCGCATGTCAGCTTTTACTCGGTTTCCAAAGGCAGCGGATTTGGGGGCGTCTATTTTGGCCAGGCGCCGTGGGTTCTCACAAATAAGACCTGGAGCTACGCCAAGCCATCGCCAGAATTGACAGACGCCAGCAACCTGCGGGCGGCCAATCAAGCGTTGTACGACTATCTTGGCAATCCAGTCCCATGGCCATCCAAGCTGGACGACAAATATACCGCCGCGGGTGTCAGCAATGCCATTGAATCGGCCGCAGCCCAAGGGGGGCTCACGCTCAAACAATTGGTCATCGATGACTCGGAATTCCCGCCCGTAGCCGCCATCGTCATTCCAAACGGCGACATCGACGCCATTAACAATCCGATAAGAGCAATAGCTGGATACGAGTACAATGGCTCGATCAGCACTTCGACTTGCAAGGTCTTCAACATCGTGCCCAGCCGCGCTTATCCATCCTCCGCCTCCGAGCGGATCGAGCACCGCCTTGGACTGCGCCGTGAGGTGCTTTTCGACCGAGTATCGAGAATGCGGTGATAGCCGTGGAATGTTCTTTTCGCGGCGCCATTTTTGCGCGACTTATAAATGGTGCATGTGCGCTTTTTGCTCGGACCCGCGGGGACCGGAAAGACATTCCGCTGCCTCTCGGAAATTCGCCAGATTCTCCTGGCGGAACCTGATGGGCCGCCGCTGATCCTGCTGGCGCCCAAGCAAGCCACCTTTCAGTTGGAGCGCCAGATTCTGGCCGATTCCCGGCTGCAAGGTTATTCGCGCTTGCAGATTCTATCGTTCGAGCGGGTGGCCGGCGCGGCGCTTGCGTGGGCAGGCCAGCCGGAGCAACGGCTGCTTGCCGAGGACGCGCGCGTCATGGTTTTGCACGCGCTGCTGGCGCGGCGGCGCAAGGACCTGAAAGTTTTTCACGCCAGCGCCGGGCTCCCGGGTTTCGCGCGCCAGTTGAGCCTGGAATTGCGCGAGCTTCAGCAACGCCAGCTTTGCCCGGACGATCTGCGCCAGTTGGCCGCGCGAGATGATTTATCCGAACCGCTGCGCCGCAAGCTGCACGATCTTTCCATTCTGCTGGCGGATTATCTGGATTGGATGCAACGGCGCTCTTTGCGCGACGGCGAGTCTTTGCTGGACCTCGCCACGGCGGCGCTCAAGCAGCTTGATCCCTCGAAAACACTGGCTTCGGCCTTGTGGATGGATGGCTTTGCCGAAATGACACCGCCTGAAATGGATTTGCTGGCGGCTGTGGCCGCGCGGTGCAAGCAGGCCACGCTGGCTTTTTGCCTGGAAAATCCGCCCGCCGTCCCCGGTTCGTGGCTCTCGATTTGGACCGGCCTGGGCGAAACTTTCCGCCAATGCCAGGCCCGTTTTTCCGGCCTGCCGGGCGCGCGCGTGACGGTGGATATTTTGAAACGCGATCCGGCGCGCGACCGATTCGCGCGCAATCCCGTCCTGCGCCATCTTGAGGAAAAATGGACTCAGCCAGAAGATTTTCCCGAACAAACCGGCGCCTCGCCAAGTGAATCATTGCGGCTGGCGGAGTGCGCGAATCCAGCGGCGGAAGCCGTTTTGGCCGCGCGGGAAATTTTGCGTTTTACGAGGGCAGGCGGGCGATTCCGCGAGGCGGCGGTGCTGCTGCGCCGCATGGATGGCTACCACGATCATTTGCGGCGTGTGTTCACGCGATATGAGATTCCATTTTTCCTGGACCGCCGCCGCTTTGTGGCGCAGCACCCGCTGGTGGAATTGACGCGCAGCGTCTTGCGGGCGGCGGCCTTTGGCTGGCAGCACGAGGATTGGTTTGCGGCGCTCAAAACGGGGCTGGTCGCGCCTGAGCAAGAGGCCATCGACCGTTTGGAAAACGAGGCGCTGGAGCGCGGCTGGAAAGGCGAGGCGTGGTTCGCGCCGCTGCCGCCGCGCGGCGGAAAACCGGACTGGGCCGAAGGGCTGCGGCAGAAATGGATCGGGCCATTTGCCGATTTCTGGAATTTCGCGGCCGCTCGCAACTTTCGGTTTGACGGTCCGCAATTGGCCCAAGCCGCGCGGCAATTGTGGCAGGACTTGGGCGTGGAAAAGAGGCTCCAGGACTGGAGCCTGGCCGAGGATCCGGATCGCGCCATCCACGCCACGATTTGGGAACAGATGAATTTGTGGCTGGACGGATTGGAACTGGCTTTCGCCGAAGAAAAGATGGCCTTGCGCGATTGGCTGCCCGTTTTGGAGGCGGGCCTGGCCGGATTGAGCGTGGGCGTGATTCCGCCGGCCCTGGACCAGGTGCTGATCGGAGCTATTGACCGCTCGCGGAACCCGGAATTGAAACTGGCCCTCGTCCTCGGCGCCAATGAAACCGTCTTTCCAGCGCCGCCTCCGGAAGGCCACTTGCTGGGCGAGGCCGACCGGGAGGAATTGGCGGCCCGCGAGGTTCGCCTGGGCCAGCGGAGGCGGGAGTTCTTGGGCCGCGAACGGTTCCTGGGATACATCGCCTGCACGCGCGCCCGCCAGCGGCTGGTCGTGACATGCTCCCGGCAGGACAATCAAGGCGCGGCGTTGAATCCATCGCCATTTTTCGCGCACTTGCGGCGGCTCTTTTCAAAATTGCCGATGGAAAAATTCGAACTGCCGGATTGGAGGCAGGCAGAGCATTTGAGCGAATTGGCGGGACAACTCGCATGCCCGGGCGGACGTTCTCCCGGCTTGAATGAATTGCTGTCGCGGCCGGCTTTTGCCTCCCTGCGGCAGCAAATGGAATCTTTCGCCTGCGTGGCCGAGCCGGATCGACTGGAGCCGGAGCTGGCTGCCCGGCTGCATGGCTCGGCATTGCGGACATCGGTCAGCCGATTGGAGGACTTCGCGGCTTGCGCCTTCAAATTCTTTGTCCGCTCCGGCTTGCGGGCTGAGGAGCGGAAACGATTTGAACTCGACTCGCGGGAGCGGGGCAGTTTTCAACACGAAGTGCTGGCGCGCTTTCATCAAAACCTGCAACAGGACGGCAAAAAGTGGCGCGATCTCACTCCCAAAGAGGCCCGCCTTCGCGTCAAAGAAAGCGCCGCCCAAATCGCGCCCGGATTCCGCGGCGGGCTTTTGGACGCCAGCGCCCCGGCCAGTTTTGCCGCGCGCACGGTGGCGGAGTCATTGCAGGATTTTGTGGCGGCCACGGTCGAGTGGATGGCGCACTACCGCTTCGATCCGTGGGCGGTGGAATTGGGATTCGGCGTCGAAAATGGGCGGCTGCCAGCGTGGGAGATGGATTTGGGCGCGGGCAGGCGGCTGATTTTTCGCGGGATTATTGACAGGGTGGATCTGTTTCGGGCCGAGGGCGATGACGCGGCCCTGGCCGTGGTCATCGATTATAAATCCAGCGCGCAGGAACTGAACAAAGTCAAACTGGCGCACGGCTTGCAATTGCAATTGCTCGCATACTTGGGCGTCTTGCGGCATTTGCGCGGCGCGCGCGAAGTCTTCGGCGTGGACAAATTGGCGCCGGCTGGGGTGTTCTATGTCAATTTGCGCGGGCAGGCGGAAAACGGCAGCACGCGCCGGGAGGTTATGGAGAATCAGGAAGCACTGCGCCAGCGGCGTTACCAGCATTTGGGACGGTTTGATTTTCAGGCTCTCCCATATCTGGACAATCGCAATGCCAGCGAGGGCGCGCAGTTTAAATTCAGGCTCAAGCTCGACGGCGAACCCTATGCGAACAATAGCGATCTTATGCTGCCGGAGGCGTTCGCGGCCATGTTGGATCGCCTGGAAACCGAATTAGTGCGAATGGGCGGTGAAATCTTCGATGGCGCCATCGGAGTGAATCCGTTTCAAAAAGGCCGCGAACTCGCCTGCGACAAATGCGAATATCAAGGCATCTGCCGTTTTGACCCGTGGCGAAATTCCTATCGCGTTTTGCGATAACTTGCGGATTATTGCTGCGGTTTTTGAGCGGCCTTGGCGGCGGCTTTGGCGGCGGCTTCTTTTTGCATTTTAACCCAGCCCTCAATGTCCTTCTTAGTCAACGCGCAGCCGCCCTTGCCTTTGCAGGCGTTCTTGAATTTGCAGGAATTGTCATCAGTCTTGCAACCGCCCAGGCCTTTGCACTCGTTATCGCCTGAGCAATCGTGGACCTTCGGCATCTTTTTCGCCGGAACGGCTTTGCCGGGCGCAATGTTGGTTTTGGTGACGGCTGGCGTATTGGTGCCGTCGGCCCAGGCTTGCCGGACGGTCGCGCCATTGAGGAGTCCGGTCATGGCGGCCGCAGCCAGCAAATTTCTGGATGTATTTTTCATAACGAGGGCTTTTCGAGTTGGCACAATGGTGGCACGATTTTTGGGAGCGTTCAAGCATCAAATTACTTTACTATCCCCACTCGTGTGATAGGCATATGGAGGTTATGGATCATCAGATTCGGGTGTATGAAGATATTTTTGAGATGTTGCCGTCGGAGGAGAATCCGACGCCGATGGTGCGCATTCGCAAATTAAACCCGGCGGCGGATTTTAAGCTTTACGCGAAACTGGAATGGTACAACCCGTTCGGCTCCGTCAAAGACCGGGCGGCCTGGAATATGTTGCGCCATATGGAAGACAAAGGCCAACTCGGCCCGGGTCACAACGCCGTTGAAGCGACTTCCGGCAACACCGGCCTCTCTTTAGCCGCGCTTGCCAGCGCCAGGGGTTACAAGCTCCGGGCTATCGTGCCAGGCAGGATTCCCGGCGAGAAAAAGACGCTTTTGAAAATCGCAGGGGCGGACCTGGAAGTCCTCAACGACGACGTTTGCCCCGCGCCCGGATTGGGAGATGGCTCGATTAACCGCGCCAAGAGCCACGCCAAAGCCTCGCCCGGCGAGTACGCGATGCCCAATCAATACGAAAACGAGGCCAACGTGCAGGCTCACTTCACGACGACCGGCCCGGAAATCTGGCGGCAAACCCAGGGCAAAATCACTCATTTCTTCGCCGCCCTGGGCACTTGCGGGACCGTCACAGGCGTGGGACGCTTTCTCAAGGCAAAAGACCCGGCCATTCAGGTTATTGCCATCGTGCCGACGGAAGGGCACGATGTTCCCGGGTTGCGCAATGTTTCCCAATTGCATGTATCTAAGCTTTTTGATTCGTCTGTCGTGGATGAAATCATGGAGATCGATTACAAACTGGCGTATCAACGGGCGCTGGAATTGTCGCGCAAAGAGGGCTTGCTGGCGGGGCCGAGCGCAGGCCTGATTTTCGAGGGCGCGCGCGAAGTGGCCGCCAAAACGAAGAAGGGCCTGGGCGTCATGATTTTTCCCGACAACATTTTCAAATATCTTTCCAATATGCGCAAACATCACCCTGAGTTGGAAACGGAAGGATTTGGCTTTTTTCCAACCACCTGATCTGTATAATAAAAAGAAAAGGAACATAAAACATGAGCAGCTATAGCAATCCGGAAGTGCTGGTGGACATCGCCTGGGCCAAGGCCCACTTGAACCAGCCGAACACCCGATTCGTCGAAATCGATGTGGACACCGCCTCTTATGAGTCCGGGCACATTCCCGGCGCGGTGGCCTTCAATTGGCGCACCCAATTGCAAAACCAAGTCAGCCGCGACATCATCAGCCGCGAAGCCTTCGAGAAACTTCTCGGCGGCGCGGGCATTGGCAACGATGACACAGTTGTGCTTTACGGCGACAATAACAATTGGTTCGCCGCCTACGGTTTTTGGCTCTTCAAACTTTACGGCCACAAGAAAGTTCACCTGCTCAACGGCGGCCGCGTCAAATGGCTCAACGAGCAGGACGCCCCCCTGACCAAGGACGTGCCCAGCGTCGCGCCTGGAAAATATACCGTCACCGGTTATCACTCTGAATTGCGCGCCTTGCTGCCGGAAGTGTTGCAGGCTTCGGCGGGGCGCGACCGCAATCTGGTCGATGTCCGCAGCCCCGATGAATTCTCGGGCAAGATCATCGCCCCGCCCAATTTGCCGGAGACCGCCCAGCGCGCCGGCCACATTCCCAACGCCAAAAGCATCCCGTGGAGCACGGCCGTCAGCGCCGATGGCACCTTCAAATCGGCCGATGATCTGAACAAAATCTACGTGCAGGAAAAAGGCGTCGATCCCTCCAAGGCAAGCATCGCGTATTGCCGGATTGGCGAGCGCTCCAGTCATACCTGGTTCGTGCTCAAATATCTGCTGGGCATTTCTGACGTCAAAAACTACGACGGAAGCTGGACTGAGTACGGCAATTTGATCGGCGCGCCCATCGACAATCCGTCCGGCGGCAGCAGCGGCACCAAATGAGAGAGGGCATCCTATTTCGCGCGGTCCTATTATGGGCGGCTGCGGCGGTGTCTTGCGCCGGGCAAGGCTCCGCCGGGCTGAAAGACACCGTCATCCTCATCATTCGCCACGCTGAAAAATCGGAGACCGGGCTGGAACTCACGAACGCCGGGCAGGAACGGGCGCAGGCGTATGTGAAGTATTTCAGCGAATTTCAAGTGGACGGGCAGGCGTTGAAACCTGACGCTCTTTTCGCGACGGCGGATTCGAAGAACAGCCACCGCCCGCGCCTGACTTTGGAACCTTTGGCCAAAGCGCTGAATCTTCCACTTAGCACAACATTTAAGGACAAAGAGCCGGAGGCGCTGGCGGACGAACTAAAGTCCAAGCCACACGGAAAGGTGATCCTGGCCTGCTGGCATCATGGAAAAATTCCCGAATTGATTCAGGCCCTGGGCGGCGATCCCGCCGCGCTGCTCCCGGACGGCAAGTGGCCGGCTGAGGTATTCGATTGGGTCATTGAACTGCGCTACGATGGCGAAGGCAAACTGCTAGCCGTTCAAAGCAAGCGTTTCGAGGAGCATCTCAAGCTGAAATCCTAAAGGTCCGCCGCAATCTTCCAACCCCGCGGCGCCTGGAATTACGAGCCAATACGAGTATCGCAAGCGTAGAATCCTTCGGCGGTTGCGAAGTTTTGTGAGACGGCAGTCCTGCGAGCGAGCGGAAAAGCGCCATTGAATTCGCCGGGGAAACCACTATCAAAACCTAATGTTTTTTCGTAAATACTTATTGCATTCACGCGGTCATTCAGGCAATCGTACCTGTTGACATGCGGAATTCGAGCAATTCGTGATTATGAAAATACAAAATCTTGCCATTGTTCTCGGGAGCATGTTGCTCGCGAGTTCCAACCTCCTCGCGGATTCGCTGGGAATCGACTTTACTGGCGGCGGCCTTTCGCCCGTTTACTGCACGGGCTACACAGTCGGCTATACCTTCCAAGTCAATTCACCAGTGACGGTAGTGGGACTGGCGGCCTTTGATCCGGGCGGCGCCACTTCGTCTGCGGAGAAAGTGGGCCTCTGGAGCAATGGCGGGGGAATATCGCCTTACGGCTCGTCGCCCGGCTCGCTCATCACTTCGGCGACCATTGCGGCCGGCACGCTGCCCACTCTGGGGGCCGGCAACCTGTTTGCCGAAATTGGCATCACTCCGATTGTCCTCCAGCCGGGTTTTTACGATGTGGCGGCTTTTGGCGCGGCTTACACAGGCGGCGGCAAGGCGCCTTATGCGCCGCTGAACAATTTCACCACGGATTCATCAATAACATTTGTGCAAGACAGTTTCACCTATGGAACGGGTGGCTTGGCCTATCCAAACTACAGCGATCAATTTTGGTTCGGCAGCGACTTCGAGGGCTGGTTTGGCGGCAACATTGTGCTTGGGCAGATCGGCCCCCAGATCGAACCGCTGGCTGTGCCGGATTCTTCGTCGTCTTGGATGCTCCTGGCGGGAGCCAGCGCGGCCTTCGGTGTGGCCCGGCGGAAATTTGCCTTATAATTGGGTTTGATTCAGCAGGTCGGATTGAGCAACGTAGCGCCGTGCCGCGTTGACCGCCGCCGCCATGTCGACAGATTACAATCAGAACACCACCTCCGGAAATTTTGAATTTGAGGCATTGCGCCAAGCCGTAAATTACCAGCGCCTTCTTGTCAAAGAAATGGGGGCTTTCGTCCGCGGGCGCGCGATTGAGATTGGAGCGGGCATTGGCCAAATGACCGTCCGGTTGAGGGCCTTGCCCGGAGTTGAGTATTTGCAAAGCATCGAGCCGGAAGCGGGATTCTGCGAACAATTTCGCCAACTGCTGCCAGGGCAGCCCATCATCCAAGGAACAATCCAGGACGCCCCGGGCCTTGATTGGGACGCCATCATCAGCATCAATGTGCTGGAGCATATTGAACAGGACGAAAAGGAACTGTCGCTTTACAACGCGCTTTTGAAGAGCCGCCGCGGCGCCTTGGCGCTGTTTGTCCCGGCGCGCCAGGAGATATACGCGCCGATTGACCGCGATTTTGGGCATTACCGCCGCTATGGCCGGGCGGAAGCGGTCACGAAATTGACCCGCGCTGGATTCAAGATTGAAAGGATACGCTACTTTGACTTGGCGGGATATTTCGCATGGCTGATTAGTTGCCGCATGCTGGGACAAAGGAGTTTCAAGCCCGCCTCCGTCCGTTTTTTCGACCGCGTGATTTTTCCGGTGGAGAACTTTATGGAGACGAGTATTTGCGCGCCGCCGATCGGCAAGAATCTGCTCATCATCGCGCGCGCCGTCAATGGCGCAGCGGAAACTTCCGCAAACCGGTGAACTGGCAAAAAATTCGAGCCACGAAGAGAGGATTATTTTTGAAGTAACGCTTCCACAA
The DNA here is from genome assembly GCA_036501625.1 of Verrucomicrobiia bacterium. Lineage (GTDB taxonomy): Bacteria > Verrucomicrobiota > Verrucomicrobiia > Limisphaerales > Palsa-1400 > Palsa-1400. Next base: position 121,222 of record DASXZY010000088.1, on the reverse strand, counting down.
CCGGCGCGGCTCGCAGCAAAGCCGGAAGAACCACTCCAAACCGGAGCATTGCATCCATCGCGGCGCCTGGCGAATTTTCCCAGCGTGGAAATCGAAGGCCGCGCCGACGCCAAACATCAGGGTCACGTCCAAGTCATCGAGGTTTTGGGCCATGAACCGCTCCTGCTTTGGCGTGCTCAGGCCGACCCACATCATGTCCGGCCGCCCGAGGCGGAGTTGCTCCTGAAGATCACGCCGTTCGTCTGGGTTCAATGGACGGAACGGCGGCTCATAGGTGCCCGCCACTTGCAGTTTCGGAAAACGCTCGATTAACTTGCTTCGCAGCAATTCCACCGTGCCGTTGGCGCCGCCGTAAAAGAAATGGCTCCAGCCGTTTTTTTCTGACAACTCCATCACGGCCAGCATCAAATCCGGGCCATACACCCGGCCTATTTGTTTCTGGCCCTGACAGCGCCCGACCCAGACCAGCGGCATGCCATCCGGCGTGCAGAGAAATGCGCGATTGAGAATCTGGCGAAATTCCGGGTCGGCCTGCGCTTCGGAGACGCCATGCACACCGGTCACGCAGACGTACCCTTTTTGTTTGCGCGCGACGGCCTCGGTAATCGCCTTCAGCGCCAGCCCCATGTTGATGGGACTGACCGCCACTCCCAAAACATTTACCGACTTCTCATCAACCATCGTTGGCCTGGCAGTGAACCGGGAACCATCCGCGAAAGCAAGGTTAATGCGCAGCCGATGAACTGCTGCTGCGGCGTACGAATACGGTCATTGCCCGCTTTCAATATTATCGGCCATTAGCTGACCTCATTTCATGCGCGTATTTGCCCATCAACGTGGCGCTTTCAAGGATATGGCCATCCATCGCGCGATCAAAGGCCTCGCGCGTGCTGCCTCGCGAAATTGGCAGAACGGTATTCAACGCATACAGATGGAAGAAATATTGGTGCTCGCCGGAAGGCGGTTTAGGCCCGTCGTATTCGGTCTCGCCAAAATCATTCTTGCCCTGCGCCGCCATGACTGGCACGCAGCCCTCTCTGATGTCTTTGACTTTCGGGTCCATGTTGAACAGCAGCCAATGATTGAATGTCCCCTTGCTCGTGCCGGGATCGTCCACGATCAGCGCCAGGCTGCGCGCGCTGGACGGCACCTGGTCAAAATGAATCGGCGGAATGCGGTTCTCTCCATACATGGTGTACTGCTCAGGAATGTTTCCACCATCCTTAAAGGCTTGGCTCGTGATTTTCATAAATAAATTTCTCCTTTCACAACAAAGTACCAGTAAGGCTGTTCCCGCCTCGGGGCAATGGGTGATTCCGACGAGCCGGCAGCCCACGTTAGCCTGCATTTCCTCTCCGGCTTATTCCCAAAGCCGCCAGGCGGGATGCGAGCGTCGTGCCCTTCATGCCGAGAAGTTGGGCCGCGCCCCCGGCGCCGAAAACTTTGCCATTGGCCCGCCCCAAGGCGGCCCGGATGCTCTCGCGCTCCTGTTCTCTCAACTCGGCCCGCGTGAGTATCGAGGCGGGATTGAAACTGGCTTCGACGTCGCCGGGCGGTTTGGTGCGAGACGCGGAGGCGGCCGGCAGTTGAATGGAAAAGGCGGTGTGCTGGGAAAGAATCAGCGCGCTTTCGAGCACATTTTGCAATTCGCGCGCGTTGCCCGGCCAATCGTAGTCGCACAATTGTTTGATTTGCGCCTGGGCCAGGCGGTGCGGTTTGAGATTGAGTTTTTGCGCGGCGGCTTGAAGAAAGCTGGCGGCCAGCAGCGGAATGTCCTCCCGGCGCTCGCGCAGCGGCGGCACTTCAATCGGAAAGACACTAAGCCGGTAAAACAAATCCCGCCGGAACCGGCCCGCCTGGACTTCGCTCTTCAAATCGCGATTGGTGGCTGCGACGATTCTCGTATTGACTTGCCGCGTGCGCTCCTCGCCAACGCGCTCGAACTGCCGCTCCTGCACTGCCCGCAGCAATTTGGCCTGGAGCGCGAGAGGAATTTCACCGGCTTCATCAAGGAAAAGCGTGCCGCCGTCGGCCAGTTCGAATCGTCCCGCGCGGTCTCGCACAGCGCCCGTAAAGGCGCCTTTGACGTGCCCAAACATCTCGCTTTCAAAAAGGTTGTCGGGAATCGCGCCGCAATTGACTTTGATGAGCGGATGCGAGGCGCGCGGGCTGCGCTCGTGGATGGCGCGGGCCACCAGTTCCTTGCCAACGCCGGACTCGCCCAGAATCAGAACATTGGCATCGGTGCGCGCGACCAGATCAATTTGATGCAGCACCTTCTTCAACGCGGGAGATTGGCCCACAATGTTCCCGGAAGCTGACACTGCCCTGACTTCCTCCCGCAAATACGCGTTCTCCTGTTCCAGGCGATTCTTGAGCCGGTTGATCTCCTCGAACGCCCGCGCGTTGGCGATGGCCACCGCCGCAAGGCCGGCGAATGCGCGGAGTTCCTTGAAATCTTTTTGACTCAACCGGGCCCGCGCGAACACACACAACACGCCCAGCACTTCACCCTGGAATACTAGCGGCTCCCCGGCGAAACTCCGCACCTGCTCGGCTTTGATCCAAGCCGGGTCGCCCACCCATTCCTGGTCCGGCGCCACTTCCGCCACCGCCATCGGCCGGCCTTCCGCCGCGATGCGCCCGACTTTGCGCGCGCCCAGGGGAATGCGGCGAAATCCGCCGGTCAGCCGCGAGTAATCCTTCCTTCCATCTCGCGAACGGCCCACGCTGGCGGCCAAGTGCAGGCACCGCGTGTGGTCCGGGCATTCTTTTTGGAATCGGCACTCGGCGCAGACGTCCCCAAGCTCCATGAGCCAAAGGCGGACGAGGGCAGCGTCCGAATGTTCCGCCACACCCTCCACAATCTGTTTGAGAAGCAGCGCGGCGTCGCGGGTTTCCACGATGGAAAGAGCGATCTTCTGAAGGGCCTCAAGGCTCACGGTCACAAACTGCGCGAAAAGTCGTAATGTGTCACGTAATTTCGTAATTTTACGGGTTTTCGTAATTCGGCTGGCGGGCAGGCTTTTTGTTGGATATTATGCCGCAACAGGTTATGAAAATGAAGCCGTGTGGCACGGGGCCTGCGTTATGAAATTCATCGAAAGATGAAACTTATGAATAACATGACGCACTTAAACTCGGAATTCAGCAAAGCGCCCACGCTCTGGCGCGTCGCCTCGCTATCAACGGCCGGCGGCCTCGGTTGCGCGTTAGGCTCCACGGCCTCGTTGCGTTGCGGGGCGGAAGGATTTTCGTTTCAATTCTCGCTGGCGGCTGTGATCGCAACCGCGCTTGGGATAGCGATCGGCCTGCTCTATTGGAAGCTGGAAGCGGGAGGAGCGGCGGCGGGGCGGAATGGGCGCGTGCTTCTGGCGCTGACGGGAGCCGGTTTGTTCCTCTACCCGCTGAGGCTGGTGCCGGCAAGCATCCTGCCGGACATCGCGACAGGGCTGGCGGCGGCCGTGTGCGCGCTCTCGCTCGTTTCGGTGATGCTGTTGCTGGTGAAACGGTTTTTGGATTCGGAAGAGCGGATTTGATTTTGACTGGCCAGCGGCGCGGTCGCGGGTAGATTGCAGAGATGTCGTTTCATTTGGTTTTTTTGGGATCGGGCACGTCCCAAGGGGTGCCGATTATCGGCAAGGATTATCCGCCAGAGTTTTTGGCCAATCCCAAAAACCATCGAACGCGGCCTTCGATTTATGTAGCCACGGACAAAATCAAATTTGTCGTCGATACGACGCCGGAATTCCGCATTCAAATCCTGCGCGAGAATATCCGGTGGCTGGACGCCGTGCTTTTTACGCATGCCCACGCCGATCACATCATGGGATTGGATGATTGCCGGCGCTTTTGCGATCTTCGCGGCGGGACTCCCCTGCCCGTCTATGCCAGCGAAACGACGATGTCCAATTTGCGCCGCGTCTTCAATTACGCCTTCCAGGCCACGGTAATTCCGAAAGGTTATTTTGCGCCGGAGCCGCACGTCATTGACGGGCCGTTCGCGCTGGGAGATTTGGAGGTCACGCCCATGGACTTGCCGCACGGATCGGTCATGACGACCGGTTTTCTGTTCAAGCAAAACGGCCAAAAACGGCTGGCTTACTTGAGCGATTGCAAGGAAGTGCCGCCCGCGGCTCTCGAAGAAGTGCGCGGCGTCGAGGTGCTGGCGCTGGACGCCTTGCGGCGCGCGCCGCACCCCACGCACTTGTGCCTGGATGAGGCGCTGACGGCCGCCCGGAGGATTGGCGCGGGCCGAACCTGCTTCACACATCTCACCCACGACTTCGATCATGACCAGGCCCAGGCGGATATGCCGTCTGGAGTTGAGTTTGCTTTCGACGGCTTGAAGGTGGATATTGCGTAGATAAACGCATGTCCTCCAATGCTTTCTTGACAGGAGTTTGCGGCGCGATGGCGCTGGCCTTGGCGCTCCAAGCGGCCGGGCCGGGTGACTCTGTCGTGGTCGTTTACAATTCGCGGATGCCGGAATCGAAGGACGTCGCGGAGCATTACGCGGCGGTGCGGGAGGTGCCGACCAACCAAGTGTTGGGCTTCGACTTGACCGAAGGCGAGACGATGTCGCGCGGGGAGTACCGGGAGAAATTGGAGCAGCCATTGCTGAAATTTCTCGAAGACAACAAGCTGTTCGTCTATGGGCCTGTGCCGCCTGGCACGACCAATGAAATCGCGCCCATCACGGCCAAAGTCCGCTACGCGGTCCTTTGCTACGGAGTGCCGTTGCGCATCGCGGAAGACTTCATGCTGTCGGACCCCAAGGCGGAGAAGGTTCGCGGGGAATTGAGGCACAACGGGGCGGCGGTGGACTCGGAGTTATGCACGCTGCCCATTAAGAATTCCATCTGGCCGCTGGCCGGGCCGCGCGGCAATCACCTCTTCGGGAAAGTGCGGGAATCCTGGCTCGATCCGACCAATGGGCTGCTTTTGGTCACGCGCCTGGACGGCCCCAGCGCGGCCATTGCGGGTTCCCTTGTTGACAAGGCGCTGGCCGCGGAAGCGAACGGGCTTTGGGGCCGCGCCTATTTTGACCTTCGGGGCCTTGCGACCGGAGACCTCAAGCGCGGCGATGACTGGCTGCGGGAGGCGGCGGAAGTAACGCGCAATGTGGGCATTGAGGAAGTGGTGGATGACAAACCGGAGACGTTTCCAGCGGCGTTTCCGATGAGCCAGATCGCGCTTTACGCCGGCTGGTATGATGGAAATGTTTCCGGCCCGTTCACCCAGCCGAAGGTCGAGTTCATGCCGGGTGCTTTCGCTTATCACTTGCATTCGTTCAGCGCGCACACGCTGCGCTCAACCACGCAAAACTGGTGCGGCCCGCTGCTGGCCGATGGCGCGACGGCGACGATGGGATGCATTGATGAACCGTACTTGGACGGCACGCCGAATATGGGCCTGTTCTTCGCTTATTGGCTGGGAGAGCGATTCACTTTTGGCGAAGCGGCTTACGCCTGCCAGCGATTGATCTCGTGGCAGACGACGGTGATTGGCGACCCGCTCTATCGCCCTTTTAGCCGCTCTCCCAAGGAGTTGCACGACGCGCTGGCGGCCCGCCACAGCAAGCTGCTGGCGTGGTCCGATCTTCAAATTGTCAACAAAAGTTCCGTGCTCGGCGCCACGCCCGCCGAAATGATCGATTACCTGCTCGGGCCTTCCGTGCCGCAGGAGAGCGCGGTGCTGTCGGAAAAACTGGCAGATCTCGAACACAGGAAGGGGATGGAGGAATCATCCATTAAAGCCCTCCGCAACGCCTTGAACTTCGATCCGTCCCCGCAACAAACTGTGCGCCTAACCCTTGCGCTGGCCGACCGGTTGACGGCCGCCCATCGCGAAGCAGAAGCCCTGGCGCTGTGCGATTCATTTCTCACGAGCCATCCCGACTATCCCGATGCGGTCGGCCTTTACACGCAAATGGAAACGCTGGCCAACAAGCTGCACCAAACGCGCAAAGCCCAGCATTACGCGCAGGCCATCGCCAAAATTACCGGCGCCAAATAGCTACGCGATGTAGCCCAATTCCCGCAGCGAGACGTAGTCTTTGATGCTCTCAATGGAGCGCCTGCCCAGAATGATGTGGTCCAGCACCTCAATCTTCAATAACTGCCCGGCGCGAACGAGATCACTCGTGACTTTGATGTCCGCCGCCGAAGGCGAGGGATCGCCGCTGGGATGATTATGCACCAGCACCAACGCGGTGGCGTTGGCGGCGATGGCCGCCCGGAATACCTCGCGCGGATGCACCAGGAGCGAATCAACCAAGCCCTGCGAAATAATCTCCACGCGAATGAGTTTTCGCCGCGTGTTCAACAGGACGGCTTGGAGGTGTTCGACTTCGTACTTTTGATTTTCCTCGCGCAGCAAGTTAGCGACGTTCTCCGGCGTGTCAAGCAGCGGCGCCTCGCCCTGCAATTCCCTGGCCATGCGGCGGGCCAGCGTGAAGGCGCTTTTGAGCGCGATAGCCTTGTCGCGTCCAATGCCTTTCACGGTGCGCAGCTGATCGATCGACCCGCGCTCCAAAGCCGTCAGAGTGCCAAACCGCGCCAGCAGCGCTTCAGCCACTTGGATCGCCGACGCGCCCTTCATGCCGGTGCGAAGCAAAATCGCAATCAATTCGGACGTCTTCAGCGCATCGGCCCCCAATTCCGCCAGCCGCTCGCGCGGGCGTTCGTGCGCCGGAAGGTCCTTTATTTTCGCGTTGTATGCCATTGCGGGTGAACATTTTAACAGAAACGTGGGAAGGTCCGCAAGAAAGAATAGCCAAGAATGGGGGCCAAAATTATCGCAATTGCAAGAGGGCGGCGCTGGCGCGCGGGATGGAAATGCGGGCGGTGTTGCCGGTGACCGCGGCTTTTTCGAGGGGTCCGGGCGTCCAGATGCCGGCGGCGGAGACTCCGGCGCCGCCCAGTGTCACTTGATTGGTGCTGATCATGGATGGCGCGGCCAGGCGCATCGCGGCGGCGGTTGAATAGCCTTTGGGCAAAGTCACTTCGACATCAGCGTCGCGCGCGAAATCCTTATTGATAACGGCAACCCAAAGTTCGCCCCTGACGCTTCGCGCGGCGTAGGCGGACAGGTTCAGGCCCGGCTTCTCCATGTCAATTTTGAGCATCTCGCCCTTGCCCGCGACGGCGAAGGCCAGCATCCCGTAATACTCCGGGCGGACGTTGCAATGGCCGGAGGCGTCATGAACGATGGGGGAATAGTAGCTGATGAACCCCAATTGGTTGATGTCCGTTTCCATGTTCACACCGTCGCAGCCATAGGACGCCAGCGCGAACATGTAATCCAAACACCAAAGGGCTGAGCCGAAGGTGTCGCTGACGCCGGCTTTTCCGCCGCCCGAATAGGAATTGACCTCGTTGATGCGAAAGGACAGGTCAGGCTCTTGACAGATTTCCCTGAGCTTTCCCAAGCGGCGGTCGAATCCGGCGTCGTGCTGGAGGAGCAGGTCCAGAGTGGACTTTGGATTTCCGGCGCCGCCGCGATAGTAATGGTGAGTCAGAAGTTTCATGTCCTTCGATTCCGCGGAAACGAAGTTCGAAATCCAGCGTAAATTGCCAATCACATCGGGGCCTGAAAACGGCGCGCCAGGCAGGACGGAGCGGATGGCGGCTTTGCAAGCCGCGTAATTGGAATGGTAATCCTCATAGCTGCCCGCAAAGCGCCGCAAGGCCTCCACTTCATTGCCAATTTGAAAAGATTGAAGGCCGTTGCCCAAGGCCGCATCGACCGCCTGGGCTTCCTCGACGGCCATTTCTTTGGAGCCAGTGCCAAGGTTCAATCCCCACATGACTTGCCAGCCGATGGCGCGCGCGAATTGGCCGAGGTCCTCAAGGCTGGCTTTATTGATGACAGTGACGCCGGTTTGCGTGCGGGCCGCGAGGGCGCCGTTGGGCGCGTATTCCGTATGATCCGAAATGATGCCGCCAATGCGGATCAGGCCGTGCGGACTCAAGTTCCGATACAACTGAATCATGACCGCATTGCGCGCGCTGAAGAAACCCGGCTGCGCGACGGCTGATGTCTCATAACCAAAGCCAATGAAACGCGGGGAAATGCGGCTGACGACCGAATCGGTCTCGACTTGAATCCTGACCGGCGCGCCTTTCGATGAAACCGCCGCGAGCGCGATCAGCAAAAAGGAAAATGCCCTGTTCATTCGGCCGTGAGAACCAAGTCGTCGAAGCGAATGGGCGTGACGGAGATGGGGCTGCCCCAAATCGAGGGCCGTCCCGGATGGGGCGCGGCCTTTTCGTCGAGCGTCACGGTCCATTCCTTGGGTTCGGGATCCGATTGCGGCCAGACTTTGCCCTCAACCCTCCAGGCCGGGCCTTCGATCTGCCGAATTTGAAGCTTGAACATGGTCCAGGCGCCGGTTTTCCAATGAAATGGAACGGAGGCCGCCGACTCGTCGCCCTTGTAGATTTCCACCGCGTCCTTGGCTGGGGACACTTTGAGTTTGTATCCGTTCTGGCCGCCCAGCCCCACGCCGAATTGCGGATAACGCCGCCCCCTGGCCGTGCCAAAAATGCGGGCGCTGACACAGACGCCGGCATTGGTCGTCGGGCCGAAGAGAACGCCGAAAGTGTCGAGCGGCGCGCCGGGCAATTCGAGATATTTGTTGCCATCGGTCTCCCGCACCGCGAATTCGCCGTCGAGCACCAGAAAATCGCCCGGCGCCTGGCCGACGGCGGCTTTTTCAAAGTTGTTTTGGTAGAGAATCGCGCCTTCCGCGCACGCCTGGAAGGCCAGGCCGGAAACGAGGAGCGCGAGAGCCGCGGCCGCCGCAATGTTCATTTTCATCTTTACGTCAAGAATTATTCGTTTCGCAAGGCTGGCAGCAATTCCCCGCGCAAGGCCAGGCGCGCCGCGGCCCACGTCCAAAACAAGCCGCTTAGAAAAACCAAACCCAGCGCCACCGCCAGCGGAACAAAGGATACGCGCGAGGCGTGCGAAAGCAAGACCGGCAGCAGGGCCAGCATCGCGCTTGCGATGCCCAGCGCCAGGCCCAGCCCTTCCAGCGCCGCATGTTCCGCGACAACGAGCGCGCGCAGGGAGCGCGGCGTGAAACCGACCGCGGTCAGCAGCGCCAGTTCGCCGCGGCGCTCCAGCACGTTGCGCAACACGACCACGCCCAAACCCGCGCTGCCCAGCAGCAGGCCCAGCCCGCCCAACACCTGGAACGTGTCAAGAAAGGTGTTTTGCACGGCGTTGAAGGCATTGAGGCGTTCCGCGGCTGGCGTGAGTTCCAGGCCACGGTCGCGCAGGCCGCGCGCCAGCGCCGCGGACACGGCCGGCGCTTCGACCAAAGGTGAATCCACCAGGAAAACCCGCCAGCCTGCATCGCCGGGAAAATGCCGCACAAAAGCCGGCTCGGCCACGATCAGGCTGCCTTGCAATATGGAATTGGCCACCGCGCCCACCAGCCGGACTTTGAAGGGGCGGCCATGTTCATCGGTGTAATCGACGGTGTCGCCAATTTTTTTGTGCAACGCCCAAGTGATCGTCGACTCATCGCCGACAGCGGGAACTTCATCGCCGGCGCCCCGCTCCAGCAAATCCCACGGGCGGGCGGCGAACGAGGGATCGGACAATTGCGTGAAGGTGAAGGCTTTTCGTTCTTGCAGTTGACGCGGATCGACGCCCAGCAGCCGGGGCGATTGCGCGCGGTTTAAATTCAGGCAACTGGCGTCGTCGCCGTCATGCACGCGCAACGAAACGATGGCGGCGTTCTTGAGCGTGCTTTCATCCAATCCAAAAAATTCGCGCCCAATCTTAGTGTTTAAATCCTGCACGATAGGCAGGGCCGATTCGCCGATGAACGCGAAGCCGCCGGTTCCCGAGGAACGCTGGGTGCCGTCTCGCGTGGCGTCTAATTTGTTGGCTTGGACGGAAGCGATGAGAAACGCGCCGCTGGCCAGCAACGCCACAATGGCCAGGCTGCGGCGCGGATGCCGCACACAACCGCGCAAGCCAAGGCTGACCAGGGTCAGCGGCCGCGAATGCGCGCGCGCTGCCAGCGATCGAAACCAAACCGCCGCCGCCGCCGCGCCGCAAATCAACAGCAGCGACCCGGCTCCAAAAAAGGATTCCACGTCCGCGGTGTGACGCTGAATGATCGCGGAGGCGGCCATCGCCAGCGCGCCCAGTCCGCTGGCAAGCGCGAGCCAGCCAGCCCATCGCCGCCGGTGTTTCGCCCCGGCCGCCGCGCGCTCCAATTCATTCCCTTGTTCGAGGAGTTCGCGCGCGGGGCGTTTGGCGCAGCCGCGCACGGCCAGGCTTATGACAATAATGCTGATGATGATTCCGCTCAGGCAGCCAATGGCCAGGGTTTGGGCTGTCACATGAAATTGCAGCGGCGACTCCGCCACCGCCGCGCTCCACAGCGTAGTCAACCCGAACAGAATTCCCCTCGCGTAAACCACGCCGCCCGCGCAGCCCAGCACACCGCCAACCGCCGCGATAACCACGCCCTCCACCAGGAGCAAACGCCGGACCTGGCGCGGCCGCCAGCCGACCGCGAGCAAAAGCCCTGTCTCGGCCACGCGCCGTTCCAGGCTGAAATGAAAGAGCAGCGCCAGGAGAATCAACGCCGCCACGACCAGGAAAAAACTGAACCCGATGAACAAACCGCCGAAATCCTCCGATTGCGAACTGGCTTTCAGCGCCTGCTGCCGCACTGGGAGAAACGACAAGCCAAGCGCGCCTGGATCGAGCTTGTCCAACATCGCGCGCTCGACTTCCGGCCGCGAGACGGACGCGGGAAAACGGATGGCTGTCACATCGCCGAAGCGGTTGGCCCACATCCGCCGGCCGGCGCCCAGGGTGACGAAGGCCTTTGGCGTGCCGCGATATTGCTTCCAGTAATCTTCATCCTTGGGGCGGATTTTCTGCATGTTGATGGCGAAGCCCGCGTCCCAGTTCTCCGTTTTCTCCGCTTTGGCGATGCCGGGGAAATCGGGCATCAATGTGCGGTCCGCCATTGGGCCTTCCGCCGGCGTGATGCCGCGAATGCGAAACGTGTCCCGCTTCTCATCCAGGCGGCCCGCCATTCCAAGGACGAAATAGGCCAACTGCAATTCATCGCCCGGCTTCGCCTGCAAATCGTCCGCCAGCCACGGCGTGATCATAATTTCATCGTCGCGCAAGTCCGCCGGGACGAGCGGCGCGCTCGCGGCCGTGACCATCGAGTAAGGCGTTGTTTTTTGGCCGTGGCGAAGCTCGTTGACGAAATACGTCAAAACCAATTCCCGTCCCGGCCCCGCCGCCGCCACGATGTTGGAATCGATGAAAACTCGGCCGCTGCGCAATTCTGAACCGCCCGGCACATCGCGCCATTCCAGGCCGGCGTCTGAAAGAGTCCAGTGCTGTTTCAAGTCCTGCCGGCCTTCGGGGGCCAGCAGGAGATTGGCACGGCCGGGCTGCTCCACTTGCGCCTGCAACCACGCGAGCGGCAGGAACGCGTTGAGCGGCGAAGCCTGGCTGGCCTGCAAACCGAATCGCCCGAATTCCGAATCTGCCGCCACCGCGCTGACGGTCAAGCGCAGCCCTTTGGAAATATCTTCGCGCGGCGAAATGGGCGCTTCCTCCGAAAGCAGCGAGGGCTTTTGCACATGCAGGACGACGGTGTCGCCGGTTTTGGCGCGCAATTGGCGGGCAAGGGCGGAATTCAGCACGACCGAACCCGATGGAATTTCGCGGTGAACCGGCGTTTCAGCCAAACTCCAAAAACGGGCGTCCACACCGAGAATTTGGACGTGATTGGCGCGCGCGGAATCGTCGGGGGCGGAAGCGGTGCCGGGCAATTGCAAGACGGGCGCCGACCGCGGAAATCCATCAGCCAGGGCCGAGCGGAAAAGACGGTCGCGCCCAACCAGCGCGGAATCCGCGCGGCCAATGCGGGCCAGCGCCAGATCGCGCAAGCTTTCGCGCACGCAATCGCCAATGGCCAGCGCGCCCGTCAAAATCGCGCCCGCCACCGCCACGCCGAGCAGCGCGCCCAAATGGCTGCGGGCGTAAAAACGCAAATTGGACCTGATGAAACTGGCCGCGCCCATCGTTATACCTATACGTCAGAGGAACGGGTCCAACAAGCGCGTGACGCCATCGCGCAGCCGCACGAGGACGCCGCGGGCGTCCAGCTCCTGCTTCGTCACTTCGCGCGCGCCGGTCATTTTGGATTGGATAATTTCGTTCAACGAACGCGCCAGTTCGGGGCAATAACATTCCAGGTTGAATTCAAAGTTAAGCTGGAGGCTGCGGGTGTCCCAATTGCCGGAACCGACGAGCGACCATTGGCCATCAACCAGCATGAGCTTGGAATGATCGAAGGGCGGCGGCCCCAGCCAGATGCGGCAGCCGTGGCGCATAACCTGCCACCACATCGCGCGCGACGCCCAGTCAATAAAAGGAAGGTTGCTGCGCTTCGGCAGCAGAATCTCAACCCGCACCCCGCGCAAGGCCGCCAAGTTGAGCCCGGAGATCAGGGATTGGTCCGGCAAAAAGTAGGGCGTGACGATCTGCACCGAATCCCGCGCGCACGAAAGCGCCGCCAGAATGGCCCAATTGAATTTCTCGTAATCTTCGTCCGGCCCGTCCGGTATGGCGCGGGCGAGCATCGTGCCGCAGGGCTGAAGCGCGGGGAACCAATCCGGGCCGCTGAGCGATTCGCCAGTCGTAAACGCCCAATCCGTCGCGAAGGCTTCCTGCAATTGCGCCACGACCGGGCCTTCGACGCGAAAATGCAAGTCCCGCACCGGCCGGTGCGGATTCTGGGCGACCAAGTTGCTTTCGCGCAAATTTATTCCGCCAGTGAAGCCAGTGACGCCGTCCACGACCATGATTTTGCGGTGCAAGCGCAGGTTCATGCTCATCAGCCGCCAGGGGACGAGCGTCGGCAGGAACCGCCCGACGGGCACGCGCGCGTGATGGAGCGCGTGGACAATGGACGGCACCGAATAATGCGCGCCGGCGGCATCAATAAGAACGCGCACCTGCACACCGCGTTTGACCGCTTGGACGAGGGCTTCGACGAATTCGCGCCCGTTGCGATCGTTGTCAAAAATGTAGGTTGACAGACCGATGGTCGTCGTGGCCTGGGCGATGGCCGCCAGCATGGCCGGATACGCGGCGTCGCCGTTGAGCATCGGCTGGACGTTGTTTCCCGGCAGGAGCGGGCGGCGCACGATGCGGCCCATGGCCTGCGATAATTGCTCAAGATGAGCGGCTTCCCCGGTGATCTTGGCTTGGGCCTTGGGCACGAAAATGGTTTCAGCGCTGACGGCCGCGTGATGATGGTGCGCCGCGCCGCGCAGGAGCCGCGCCTTGCGCCGGACGCGGTTGACACCGAGCAACAAATAGAGCGCCGGGCCGAGCAGCGGCAGCAGCCAGATGAACCCGATCCAAAGCACCGCCGCCCGGGTATCGCGCTTGTTAAGCACGGCATGGGCTGAAGCCAAAGCGGCCGCGAACAAAGTCAGCACTGCCACGGCGTGCGGCCAAAAGCTGACCAAATGGTTAACGAAGTCCATGTGGATGCCACTATACAGGTTCACGCCGCCAAGTCAGCACAAAGAGCGCGCGCGGAAAGCCCGCTTGACGCACGGGGGCTAGCGCGTTAGCGTTTGGCCTGTGCGGGAGCCAGTGCCGCGGTGGCCCAAAGGCTGAGAGTTTTGCGGAAGCAAATGACCCGTTGAACCTGCTCCAGGTAATGCTGGCGAAGGAAACGCCGCCACCGCCGATGCCACCGCCGCGCATTTTTATGATTGCCAAGAATAATTCGCCCGAGCCTCACAGCAGCGCAGCGCTGCCCAATTCCAAAAAAGTTTACGCGACGGGCGCGCTTTATCCGGGCCTCAAAGTGCCCATGCGCGAAATTTCTTTGCATCCGACCCAGGCGCGCTCGGGCCGCGCGGAGCCGAATGAATCCGTCCGCGTCTACGATTGCAGCGGGCCTTGGGGCGATGAATCGTTCGCGGGAGATGTCCGTGACGGCCTGCCGGCTTTGCGGCGCGATTGGATTTTGGAACGCGGCGATGTTGAGGAATATGGCGGACAGAGTCCGGCGCCGCACCGCAACGGCCATCATTCCAACGGCGCATCCTCCGGTTCCAGGATGGACGCTTTGAATATGCCGCAACGCTCTCCATTGCGCGCGAAACACGGCAAGGTCGTCACCCAGTTGGAATACGCGCGGCGCGGCATCGTCACGCCCGAAATGGAATTCATCGCCATCCGCGAAAACGGCGGCGCGGAACGGACGCGCGAAGGCGGGGAGCTTGCGCGGCAGCATCCGGGCCATTCCTTTGGCGCGTCCATTCCGGCGCGCATCACGCCGGAGTTTGTGCGCGATGAGGTCGCGCGCGGGCGGGCCATCATTCCGTGCAACATCAATCATCCCGAATTGGAGCCGATGATCATAGGACGAAATTTCCTAGTGAAAATCAACGCCAACATCGGCAATTCGGCGGTGGCGTCGAGCATCGAGGAGGAAGTCGAGAAGATGCGCTGGGCCATCAAATGGGGCGCGGACACGGTCATGGATTTGTCCACCGGCAAAAACATCCATGTGACACGACAATGGATTTTGCGCAATTCGCCGGTGCCCATCGGGACGGTGCCAATTTACCAGGCGCTGGAAAAAGTGGGCGGCAAGGCGGAGGATTTGACCTGGGAAATTTATCGCGACACGCTCTTGGAGCAGTGCGAGCAGGGCGTGGATTATTTCACCATTCACGCGGGCGTGCTGCTGCGGTTCATTCCTTTGACAGCGCGGCGCGCGACGGGGATTGTCAGCCGCGGCGGTTCCATCCTGGCCAAGTGGTGCCTGGCGCATCACCAGGAAAATTTCTGTTACACGCACTGGGATGAGATCTGCGAAATCATGGCCGCCTGCGACGTGAGTTTTTCCATCGGCGACGGGCTGCGGCCCGGCTCCATCGCCGACGCGAATGACGAAGCGCAATTCGCGGAGTTGAAGGCGCAGGGAGATTTGACAAAGCGCGCTTGGGCGCGCGGCGTGCAGGTGATGAACGAAGGCCCTGGCCACGTTCCCATGCACATGATCCACGAAAACATGACCAAGCAACTGGAGTGGTGCCACGAGGCGCCGTTCTATACGCTCGGCCCGCTGACGACGGACATCGCGCCCGGCTACGATCACATCACGAGCGCGATTGGCGCGGCCATGATCGGCTGGTACGGCTGCGCGATGTTGTGTTATGTCACGCCGAAGGAACATCTTGGGTTGCCGAACAAGAAAGATGTCAAGGACGGCGTGATCGCCTACAAGATTGCCGCGCACGCGGCGGATTTGGCCAAGGGCCATCCGGGGGCGCAGTATCGCGACAACGCCTTGAGCAAGGCGCGGTTTGAATTTCGCTGGGAGGACCAATTCAATTTGTCGCTGGACCCGGAGACGGCGCGGGAATTTCACGATGAAACGCTGCCGCAGGAAGGGGCCAAGAGCGCGCATTTTTGCAGCATGTGCGGCCCGCATTTTTGCAGCATGAAGATCACGGAGGACGTGCGAAAATTCGCCGCCGAACAGGGAGTGAGCGAAGACGAGGCCTTGAAGCGCGGCCTGGAGGAAAAATCCCGCGAATTCGTCCTAAACGGCGCGGAAATTTATAAACCGGAATAGCTCAAAGGGGACCGCACACTTCGACCACGCCCTCACGCAGGGCGGCAACGATGTCGCGGACTTGGGCGGGGGTCGTGCAATACGGCGGCATGATGACGATGACATTGCCGGCCGGGCGGGTGAGGACGCCGCGGCGGGCCATCGCTTCGCAAACGCGGCCGCCAACGCGCTCGCGCGCTGGGAAAGGCTCGCGCGTGCGCCAATTCTTGACAAGCTCTACGCCTGCGATCAATCCAACCTGGCGAATATCGCCAACCTGGGGCAGGGACCAAAGCGTTTGCAAAGTTTCCGCAAGAGCCTTTTGCAATTGGGCGCGCGCGCGAACGGACGCGGTCGATTCCAGCAGGCGGAGGCTGGCCAGCGAGGCGGCCGCGCCCAGGGGATTGGCGGTGTAACTGTGCCCGTGAAAAAAGGTTTTGAATTCGGCATATTCGCCGAGGAACACGTTGAAGATGGCACGGCTGGCCAGGGTCGCGGCCATGGGCAGGTATCCGCCGGTCATGCCTTTGGCGAGGGCCATCAGATCGGGCGTGACGGATTCTTTTTGACACGCGAACATGGATCCAGTCCGGCCAAAACCGGTCATCACCTCGTCCGCAATCAACAACGCGCCGCTGCCGCGCGCGATTTCCGCGACGCGGCGGAGCCAGCCTTCCGGTTGCGGCGTCATGCCGGCGGCGCCTTGCATAAGCGGCTCAAAAACGAACGCGGCATAGGGATTGCCCTTTTTCGCGCGCGCGGCCACCTGCTTTTCAAAACTGGCGGTGCATTCCCAATTGCATTTCCGCCAGGCGCGGGCGTCGGCGCGTTCGGGGCGCGCGCGGTTGAACGGGCAGCGGTAGCAGAACGGCGTAAACGCGCGGTCCGACTTGAACAGCAAGCCGCGATAAGCCTGGTGAAACAAATCAATATGGCCGAGGCTGACCGCGCCGATGGTATCGCCGTGATACGCGGAGCCTAGCGACAAAAACCGGGGTGCGCGCGAGGAGGCGGTGCGGCGCGCATATTCGTAAGCCATCTTCAACGCGGCCTCGATCGCGGTGGAACCATCGTCCGAATAGAACGCGTGAGCCAGCCGCCCGCCGCGCGTGGGATTGGCGGCGCGAACCAATTTCTCCGCCAGCAATGAGGCGGGTTCGCTGGCCAAGCCCAACGCGGAACAATGCGCGATCTTGCCCAATTGCCGCTTGAGGGCGGAATCGATAGCGGGATGGCGGTGGCCGTGCAAATTGGTCCAAATGGAGGAATTGGCGTCCAGGTATTCCCGGCCCCGCGCGTCGCGCAGGACGGCGCCGCGGCCGGAGACGATGACAATTGGCTCGCGTTTGCGCCAATCGCGCATTTGCGTGAAGGGATGCCAGACGAACCGCCGGTCTAACTGCTCGAGGGAGGGCAAATCAATTCTTATTGACTAAGTTCAAGGCGCGGAGGGCGGCCAGCAATTGATCGATCTCGGCCCGGCCATGGGAGGCCGTCAGGCTCATGCGCAACCGCGCCTGCCCGCGCGCGACCGTCGGAAAACGGATGGCCGGGATGAACACGCCGTGTTCGAGCAGCGCGGCCGAGATTTGCATGGCCTTGTTTTCGTCGCCGATCATCATCGGGACAATGGCGCTGCCCTGGCCATCGACGTGCCGCGCGACCTCGGCGACATTGAGCCAAAGCTGCCTGCGGCGCTCCTCGCCGGCCTGGCTTTGCACCAGGCGCACGCCCGCAGCGGCCGCCGCCGCAGCAGCCGGCACCGGGGCGGTCGAGAAAAGAAACGGGCGGGCGCGATTGATCAAATAATCGACGAGCACGCGCGAACCGCAAACGTAGCCGCCGGCGGAACCGAAGGACTTGCCCAAGGTTCCCATCTGAATTTCAATTTGCTTGTCAACTTCATATTCCTCAGCCAGTCCGCGCCGGTTTTTTCCGTAGAGGCCGGTCGCGTGGGCTTCATCCACCATGAGCCACGCGCCGAATTGCTCCTTCAATCGCGCCATTTCGCGCAAGGGCGCCTGATCGCCGTCCATCGAGAAGACGCTCTCGGTAATGATCAACGTGCGGGAGCGGCGGTCGGTTTGGGAGAGCGCGGGGTCCTTGTGGCGGCGGTCCGCCCAGCGCAGGATTTTCTCCAGGTCATTGAGATTGTTGTGGCCGAAGATGCGCAACTTCGCCCCCGAAAGCCGGGCGGCATCGACAATGCAGGCGTGGATGAGCTTATCGACCGCGATGACGTCATTGCTGTCAAAGAGGGCGCAGATCACGCCACAGGCGGCCGCGTAACCGGACCCAAATGAAAGCGCGGCTTCGGCGCCTTTGAAAGCAGCCAGCGTTTCCTCCAGCGCCAAATGCGGAGCAAGCGAACCGCATAGCAGCCGCGAGGAACCGGCTCCCGCGCCGAAGTCCCGCACAGCCTCAGTGGCGGCCTCTTTCAAGGCGGGATGGCTGGCCAAGCCCAGGTAATCGTTGGAGGCGAAATTGAGGAAGGATTTTCCGCCCATCTTAATGCTGGGGCCTTGGGGCGAATCAATCCGCCGCAATTCCCGGTAAAGGCCTTGCTCCCGGATATGATTGAGACGTGACGACAGTTCTTCCTCGAACGCGTTCATGCCGCACAATGGCATAATGGATATGAATTGACAATCGACAATTGAAAGGGCGGGCCTAAAATTCCGGGTGTCATCGACCATCAACGTAACGGTCCACTCGAGCCAATTCCCGGACAGTGTGAGGGACGCGCTGGGTGAAAGTTTGCGCTCGCGGCGGATTGCGCCCAAGTTCCATTACGCCAGTTACAAGCAAGCGCAATTGTGGATGGCTCTTCACCGCTCTTTCTCTCCGGCGTTCTTTGACCCCGATTGTTTGCTTGCGTATCACAGGGGTTTCGAGGCGGCCGCCGGGTTGCTGGGGCCGCGAGTCAAAGTGATTGGCCTCGGCTGCGGCGATGGGAAGAAAGAGGCGCGCCTGCTGGCCCTCCTCAAAAGCCGGGGCGCGGAGCTTTCCTTCGTGCCATGCGATGTCAGCCTTCCATTATTATTGACTGCCGCCGCCAAGGCCGCATCCCTCCACGTGCCCTGCAGACCGCTTTTGTGCGACTTGGCGCTGGCTCCTGACTTGCCCGAAGTCTTTGATTCGCTCGGCGGCGCGGACGCGCCGCGAATCCTCACGTTCTTTGGGATGATTCCGAATCTCGAGCCGGAGCAAATTCCGCCCGGCTTCCTGGCGCGGCCGGCCGATCTCCTGCTCTTGAGCGCCAATCTGGCGCCCGGGCCCGAGTACCGCGCGGGCGTCGAACGCGTGCTGCCGGGATACGACAATTCCAAAACACGCGCCTGGCTTAGCGCCTTCCTCGAAGACCTTGGGGCCGAACCGGGCGATGGTGAAATTGAATTTTCAATCGAGGAAACCGGCGGCTTATGGCGCATCGTCGGGAATTTTCGTTTCGCTCACGAACGGGAACTGGTCGTGCATTCCGAACATTTTCTTTTTCAACCCGGCGGTGTGGTTCGCCTGTTTTTCTCCTATCGCCACACGTCCGCCACCATCCGGCAGCTTCTGCGAGAGCGCGGCCTGGACATCGTGGAGGAATGGATCACGAAATCGCAGGAGGAGGGCGTCTTTTTGTGCCGCCGACTCGTCCCCGGATAATTATTTGGGCGGCGCTGAGGTATTGCCAGCGGCGGCGGCCAAATTCTTTTCAAGGCCGCTTTTCAACTTGGCATAGTTGGCATTGGTCACAACATCGAGATTTTTGCGGGCGCCGTCATAGTCGCCGACGTGCAGGTTAATGCGCGCCAAATGAAGATAAACTCCTTCGCGCTCCACCTCGTTCCGCGCGACTTTCAGGGCCTCGCTCCAGGCCTGCAATCCTTCCTGCCAGCGCGGCGGCTTGGCGCCGTAAAAGCACTCGGCGTAATCGCTATAAAGAATAAAGTTGGCCGGGTCCATTTTAATGGCCTGGCGGTAGAGACCGAGAGATTTGTCAAAAACCTGCTCGCCGTCCAAATGGTAGTAGCGCTGGGCGTCGTCGCGGAACAAATAAAGCGTCGCGGCGAGATTGTGATAATAAACCGGCTGGTTCGTGTTCAATGCAAGGGCTTTGTCGTAACACCTGAAGGCGTTGGAGGCCTGGGCATTCTCGCCGTAATAATTCCCCAGATTGTCCCAGGCGGCGGGATTGGCCGGGTCCAATTGGCGGGCCTCATCCCACTGCTTGAATGCGGCTTCCTGCTCGTTGTTGTCATTAAGAAAACTGCCGAAGGCCAGCCGGGCGTTGACATGCTTGGGATGCCGGTCAACGAAGTCCTGGTATTCCTTTTTGATGGCATCCAGGCGCTGTTGGATTCTCAGGTTAAGCGTCAACTGGGAGCGGCCCCCGCCCGCGTTGGCCAGCGAATCGGCGGAATTCATCCAGCCAAGCACTTCCTTTTCCGCCGCATCATCGTCGAGCATGATTTGGTAATATTCCTTCTCAACCGGATCATTCGTATTGATGACAGGAATGGCGGAAACCGCAGCCGCATTCGCCGCTGACGACGGAGCATCGCCAGCCAGCAGGGCGCCCAAAAGGCCAATTAAGAGAGCACTCACTGCGTCATTGTAAATGCGCCCCAGCGGCAGGCAACACCCAAAAAGATGCGCGGAGTAAAGAATTAGAACGCTGCTTTTTCTCTTTTGCTTTGACAGAAATGCCGCCGAGACCCCATAGTCATGCGCGTCCGAATTGCCGGGATGAAATCTTACGCCATACGCGAGCGCCGGTTGCCTGCTTTTCTTTCCCTCATTCTTCTTTGCGCGGCGGCGGGCGGCGGGTGTTCATGGACCAATCAAAGTGGCACACATTATTTGATCGCCGGAATTGGGTTTGGCGTGATCACGACCACCAATCGTCCTGGCATCGACGTCTCGAACACGCGCATAGCTGGGATGACGGTTGGACCGTCCGGGGCCGATGTTGGCCTGCTAAACCGGCATCGGGTCGAGATTGATCCTGCTCTCGCCTCCAACGTCGTCCTTTCGGTCAAACTCAGGACAGGGAATCTTACGATCAAGAATTACTCCGTGGAATCAGGCGTTGCTCAAACCAATAAACTCATCACCAACAATACATCTCAATGAAAAATTATCTTAAACTCGCGTTGATTCTTCCCATCACGATTGTGGCGGGCTGCAGTACGATAATCCGCGAGAACATCGTTACTTCGGTCGATACCGGCATCGGGGCCAGCCTCGCCGAAAACAAGCAGACGCAAATGTACGAAATGAAGGTGGGCTACATTCGCAGCCAATTCTATTCCGTCCCGACCGGCAAAGTGGTGGCCAATGAAGGCAAAACGGCCATCACGGGCGAAGAGGACCTGCGCACCAACGCGGCCGATGTGACGCCGCAATTGGTCAGCGGCATCCGAATGCATTCCGGCCTGCAGGACCTTCTTCTTGGTCTTGACGTTTCGGAAAACTTTGCCGTCGGCGCCACCGCCGTTCAAAGCCAGGCCGCCGTGGCGATGTATATCGCAACCGCGCAAAGCCCCACCAACGCGCAAGCCGCCTCAACCGCGGTTTCCGCCTTGACCACGATCAATTCGCCGCCCAACACCGACCTGCGCGCTCAATACGACACCGCGATTGTGAAGCCGCTCAAATCCGCCAAAAACGCCGATGGTTCCGCCTTCACCGGCACAACGCAACAATACGCCGATTACCTTGCCAACGTGATTTCGCCCGGCGCGACCGCCGCCCAAATCCGCGCTTTGGCAGGAGACAATCTCCAGAAACTCGTCACGCAATTAACCGCCGCTCAATAAACTTATGTACCTCGTTGTGATCGTTCCGATGCCGGCTACCACAGCCGCCGTCCAGGCATTGATTAACGCGTCCGTGCCCGCCGGCAGCACTTTGATCAGCACAAGCGTCTATTCGGATGGAGGCGCTTTGCAGATCATGATTGTTTATAAATAGGCCGATTGCCCGCGATTCGTTTCTGCCGAATTCGTGTGCCGTGACGCCGCCGCGCGCCGGCGCATTCCGCTGGCCATGCTGGCGCAACGGTTTTTGCCTCGCATTTTCAATTGCCCTTTACAAAGGGATGGCTTGCGTTGTCTTCTATTGCCCTTATGTCTGAGTTAATTGGCAATCTTTTAGTGGCACAGTCCGGCGGGCCGACCGCGGTGATTAACGCCAGTGTGGCGGGGGTCGCGCAACAGGCTCGAAAATTCGCTTTTATCCAAAATATCTATGGGGGTCTCAACGGCATCCTGGGAATCCTTGATGAGCAATTGATCGATCTCAACCAGGAATCGCCCGAAACCATTCAGGCGCTGAAACATACTCCAGCGGCCGCCCTCGGCACCTGCCGCTATAAACTGGATTTCAAAAAGAAGCCAGACAAGGCCGCAAAAGACATGGACCGGCTTTTTCAGGTGTTGCAGGCGCACAATATCCGCTACTTTTTCTACGCGGGCGGCAATGATTCCCAAGATACCTCCGACAAGATTCACCATGAAGCCGTTAAGCGCGGATACGAGATGCGGGTCATCGGCGTTCCGAAAACGATCGATAACGATCTGCCCCACACCGATCATTGCCCCGGCTTCGGATCAGTCGCCAAATACACGGCCTGCACGGTCCTGGAAGTGGCGGCTGACATTTGCAGCATGGCCAGCGACGGCGGTTCTTGCGGGATCATCGAGGTGATGGGCCGGGGAGCGGGCTGGATTGCCGCCAGCACGGTGCTGGCCAAACACTGCCCCAACGACGCGCCCCACATCATTTTGCTGCCGGAGATCGCCTTTCGCGAACAGGAGTTTCTGGACAAAGTGAAAAGCGTGATCGCGGAACTCGGCTACTGCGTCATTGTCGTTGGCGAAGGCTTGAAGAATGTCGATGGTTCCGAATACAGCGCCGACCAATTGAGGCTGGACGCCTTTGGGCATCCGGTGCTGTCCGGCGCGGCGGTGCGCCTGGGCCAATTGATCACGGATAAACTGCATGCCCGCGCCCGCACAGTCACGCTCGGCTGCGCGCAACGTTGCGCGGCCCATTATGCCAGCGCCACCGACGCCGCCGAAGCCGCCGCTTGCGGGGAGGCCGCCGTGCGCGCCGCCGCCGAAGGCAAAAGCGGGTTCATGGTCAAGATCGTGCGCGAACCGGGCGAAGTATACAAATCTACCACCGGCTTGCAGCCGCTGGGAGACATCGCCAACGTGGAGCATCCGCTGCCGCGCGATTGGATCACCGCCGACGGTTTCATGATCAACGAAAAATTTGTCCATTACGCGCGCCCGTTGATCCAGGGGGAAGTCAAAGTACCGATGGAAGACGGCCTGCCCAAGTTTGCCGTTCTCCGCCGCAACCTCGTGCCCAAAAAGCTTCCGCCGCGCTCGTGATTGGAAACTTCAGGCGCGGTAAGCGACCGCCCGCAACCGGGGCGCGCAGACGTTGGGCCAGAGGTGCTGCAGGAAGCGCAAGTGAAATGGCGCCGGTAGATATTTCCACGCGAGATCGCTGATGCCGGCCAGCGGCCCCAGGCCCCTGGTTATATCCCACACGCTCGACTCATCATAGCTGCCGATGGAGACGTTGCAAAAGCCGGTGCCTTCCAGAAGGCGCTGGAGCATCAGCTTGCTGAAGAAGCGGATATGCACACCGTTGAAGCGATTTTTCTTGGGGTCCTCCGGCTCCGAGGGCACCTGCGCGCGCAGCAGCGCCATCAGCCGCCACGGGTGATAGCCAAAATTGGGCACCGTGACAACCATCACGCCGCCCGGCTTCAAAACGCGGTGCAGTTCCCGCGCGGCCAGCATAGGGTCAAACAAATGTTCCAGCACCTCGCTGCACACGATGCCGTCGAAGCTCGCATCCGGGCAATCGATGGCCGACTTTTCTGGGTCGATGCGGTAGGCCTCAAATCCCTTCCGGCGCAAATCATCCAAGGCGACCGAAGCCACGTCGGCCCCGGCGTAATTCTTGACTGATTTGGCGAGCCAGGACTGATAATAAAAGCCCAAGCCGCAGCCATAATCGAGGACATGCTCGCGGTCAATCAAAGGCCCCATTACGCGGCGGAATCGTTTTTCATCCCATTTTTGGCCCAGAACGTGGAGGCCATTGGCCCAGTATTGGTCGTAAAAATTTTCCGCGTTCACGCGCCCATGTTAGACAACGCCGTCATCCGGGCAAGCCACAAAAAGGGATGATAATTCTGCTTGAATACCGGCGGGAATGCGTTATTTTCTGCCCTTTATTTATCGAATTATGTCACGACAATGCGAATTGACCGGCGTCGGCTCCATCAAAGGCAGCCACATCTGGCGCAGCGGCAAAGCCAAGAAAAAGGGCGGCATCGGCACTCATATTACTGCCATCACCAAGCGGCGATTCATGCCTAATCTTCAAAGGGTTAAGGCCCTTGTGGATGGGGAAGTCCGTTACATCCGCGTCTCGGCCAAGGCCATCAAAAAGGGCTTGGTCACCAAGGCGCCCAAACGCACTTGGAAGAAAGACCAGGCCAAAGCTCCCGCGGCGGCTTGATGCTTGACGCGGCAGTCTTTCCCTATTTCCGTTTCAACTGGTGCATGGTGGCGCGTTTTAATTCGCGGTCGGATTCGCGCTGCTTGATGTCCTGCCGTTTGTCGAACTCCACTTTTCCCTTGCCGACGCCGAGGGAGACTTTTACTTTGCCGTTCTTCCAATAAAGGGAGAGCGGCACCAGCGCATTGCCCTTGACCGACGCCAGGCCGAACAGCTTGCGGATTTCCGATTTGTGCAGCAGCAATTTCCGGGGGGCCTTGGGCGCGTGGCCGAAGCGGTTGGCCTGCGCGTATTCGTCGATGTGCGCGTTGTAAAGCCAGACCTCCTCCTTTTCCACCCGGGCGAAGGCGTCGTTGATCTGCGCTTTGCCGGCGCGCAGCGTTTTGACTTCTGAGCCGTGCAGGACGATGCCCGCTTCAAAAGTTTCCAGGATGTTGTAATCCCGCCGGGCTTTGGAGTTGTGCAGGATTTCGGCCATAAACTGCGCCTGCGGGCGGCGGCGGCTCTCCGCGGGGATTAGCGGCCGCGCCGCTTTTTGGCGGTGGGCTGGGCCTCTTCCTCACCCTCCACGTTGGCGACGAAATCCATTTTATCCTCGATGATTTCAAGGAGGGCGGTGTCGGCCGCGCCCAGGTTGCCGGCTTGATCGATCAGCGGACGGCTGTTCCCGCCGCCGGAGGTCAATTGCCGGACGCGGCGCGAGATAAGGTTAACCAAGACGTTCGGATTGCCCACTTTGGCCAGGGCTTGTTTAATGTATTCGCTATTCACGAGTGGTCAAAGCTACCGCATGAACGCCTGAGCGCAACACAATAATGAAAAAACAGGACTTGCGGCTGCGGCGGTTTCTCGTAAAATGGCCGCCTGATGAATTCTTTTTTGGCAATTCTTGTCTATTTGGTCATGGCCGCGATCTTGGGCGCCGGGGTGCTGGTGGCGGTCATCAAAGGCTCTTTCTGGCTTTTGATTATCGGATTTCTCGCTTTCGTGCTGGCCGTGACAAAGATCGGCATCCTCAATCATTGACGCGCCAGCTCGGCCCTTCTCAGTTCAATAGTCGTATAATCCGCTGTCGCGCGTGTAGCCGCTGCTGCCGCCGGGGCCGCCTTCTTCTTCGCCGCCCATAAAATCGCCCAGGACATCTCCCATGTCCGCCTCGATTTTTTCAGGGTCCTCCCCTGCTTCGAGGCGCTTGATGGCGATGTCAAATTCCTTGGGCACGCTGCCGGGAGGCATCAGGTCCTTCATCTTCTTCATCATGTGCGCCATGTGACGCGGATTATTCTCGTCCAGGTGGTCCATATCCCGCTCCATTTCGGACATGGCGCGGGCCACGCGCGGGTCGTCAAGGTCGGGCATGGCGCCTTCGTCCGGGCCGGCATCGGCGCCGCCGGGGGAAGGCTCCGGCAAGCCGCGTGGCATCGCGAATGAACTGAGTTGCTTGGCCATCTTGCGCTGGCCGCACTTGGGGCAAGCCGGCGGAGCGGACGGCTGCAAGCGCTTGGAAAGAAAGCTGAAAATTCTCCGGCACGCGGGACAGGCGAATTCGTAAATGGGCATGGCAGCCTCCTATGTCAACTATTTTTTTACAGGCAGCCGCCCAATCCAAACGTCCTTGGCCCCTTCCTTCCATTCCAGCTCCGGGATATTGGGCGGACCGTTGCGCCCGACAGCCAGCCGGTCGATAGGACGCATTTTCTTGACCCACGGCTCATAGGACTCCGGGCTTCCCTGGGCAAGGTGAACGCCGCGGTAAATCTTCAAGTCGTCCGGCGGCATCAGGGCCGGTTCGAAGCCCTCAATGTAACGCCAATCGCCCCGCGGATTCTTGTAAAATGTATTGTAGAAAAACTGCATATTGTCCGCGTAAAATATCCCGCCCGGGCCGGGCATCCAACCTTTAAGTTCAGGATTGGAGCCGTCCACGAAAGGCTCTGTCAAGCAGTTAGTGTAGCGCCGGCCCAGGTCGTTGGTCGAGTCCAGGTAAAGAGGCGCCAGGATGCAGCCGCAGGCGATCAGGCGCTGGAGCGAGCCGGGGTTCCAAAGCTGCGGGATGGCTTCATCGAATTCACCGGCCATCCACACGAGGGCGCCGGCCACGCCCCAGTCGGCCCAGAAACGATCAGCGGTCATGCCGAGAATCCAATTGATGACGATCATCCAAACGGCCGGTTGCGAAGTGAGCGGGGGGGAAGTTTTGCCGCTGCTGTTGCCGCGCCGCCAAAGATAGATAATGGCCAGCATGGCGATGGTGAAGTATTCGCCGTTGCTGGGCTGAAATTCGCCGACCAACATCCACTTGGGCGCGTGTTCTTCGTAAATGCACTTGGCCGTAAACACGACTTCGTAGAGGAACGCGATAGGACGGCCTGTCAACAATGCACCTGCAATGGTTCCCACCACCCAGCAACCCGACAGCCAAAGCCCCGCCCGCCAGCGCCGCGCCAGAAAAAAGGCCGCGAAGAGCAGGACCCACAAATACCACGTCCCATGAATCCATACGGAAAACGCGAACGCCACGCAGGCCAGGAGGACCTTGCTCCACCGGGGGTTTTGCTCCTGCACCTTGGACCAGGAGAAAAGCAGCGCCATGAGGATGGTTTCCGTCAGCAAATACGGGCGGGCCTGGGCGAAGCGGTCCATGAGTTGGGGGATGGCCAGCATTTGGGCCAAAATGGCCGCCATCCAAGCCTCTGGGTGCCGCACCCAAAACAGCGGAATGCAAAAAATCGCCAGCACGGTGCTCGCCAGCGAGAAACTCAACAATTCATCCTCCGTCCAGCCCAGGGTGCGATGCAGGACGCCCAGGAACCATTCCCAGCCGGGGCTGTGGTCCACCACGTATTCCGGGCGCATGACCACGATCTCCGAGTAAGGTTTGCCGGCGAAGGGCTTGGCCGCATGCCGCCGCGCGTCCCCGGGCGGCAGATAGCCGTAAGAAAGGATTCTCAGGCAGATAAAAACGGCCATCAGCAGGGCCGCCGCCCAGCAAACCAAAGGCACGTAACGCTGGAGTGCGCCGCCGTTATTCATGGTGTTCTTCCAGATTCTTAATCGTAATCTTACTCTTAATCGTAATCCCAAGCGTCATACTTAAGCTGCGGGTTTCAAGCCTGTTCACTTGAAAATGGCTTGTTCCGCCTTGTTTTGCCATGATTTGCCCCGTCCGCACAAGCCGCCCCGTCCTGGCCTACACCTACAGGGCGGGGTGCCACGACGCCCTGAATAAGAGTCGGCCACGAGAAAGCGCAAAAGGCGCGAAAATTTGCCGGAACTGTCCGCCACGTGAATTTTTCCCCATTTTCGCGACCCAATCCCCCCCCGTTTCCATGGAATAATGGGACCTGCGGGGCTCGCCCTCCCGACAGAGGGCGCGCCGGCATTTTCCGCACAATTTTTTATGTTCATTCGCGAATTATGCCATAAACGGCAATAACCATAAAACCTACCGTAGGCTTTTCAGCACGATTTTTTTGGCGGGGTTCATCTAATCGCAAGCTGCTCATGGACAACATGTTGAAAATCTCAAAATCGCAAAAACCCGAAAAAGCTCTTGCGAAAGCTGCACTTTTTTAGGCGAAGACCCCTGTTTTTCTGCAAAAACGGTCGATTTTCAGGGAGCCGCGCGGCCTTTTACCCATGCTTTGACGCGCGCCCGGTCCAAAGCCAAACGGCGGCGCCGGTGGAAATTGCCAAGGCGAACCCTCGCCGCAGACGTGAACCACGCGCTGCCAAACGCAAGAACAACAAGCATCCCCGGCTCAACGCTCCAAGACACCAATTCCAGATCACCCAAACGCACCTTGCGCCCCAAAAATACCCGCCTGCGGAGGCCCGGTCTTATGCAAGGCCATTCTCTCGAAGGGTTGCCAGTCTTTGAGGCCGGCGCGGCGTTGCTCGTTAGTCGAAGATCGCCGCGGATATCCTCCTTCCTCGCGCCTTGTGCCTGCCTTAAACCCTTGGCAACGCGCCCTTCCCCTATTTATGAGATGGGTTCTAATCTTTGGACTTATCCAAAACGCCCAGCCCGCGGAGCCATTCCTCGGCGCGGTTGGGCCACGAAAGGACGCCCGTGCCGGGGCCGCGCAAGCCGTAGCCGTGCCCGCCCTTGGCGTACAAATGCAGTTCCGCCGGAACTTTGGCCTGCTTGAGGGCCAGGTAATAGAAAAGGCTATTTTCCATGTGAACCGGGTCATCCTCGGTCTGCGCCAGAAACGTGGGCGGCGTGCTGGAGGTCACTTTTAATTCCGGCGAAAGTTCCGGGCCGAGCTTTTTCACCAGATAGGCCGGATAAATGAGCATCGCGAAATCCGGCCGGCAACTTGCCTGGTCCGCCGGGTCCACCGCCTCGTAGGTTCGCTGTTCAAAATGCGTGCTGGCCGCCGCAGTCAGGTGGCCCCCCGCCGAGAAGCCCATGATTCCAATGCGTTTGGGATCGATGCCCCAGTCTTGCGCGTGGAAACGGACGAGGCTCAGCGCGCGTTGCGCGTCCTGCAACGGGGCGGCATATCGTTCCAGATCCTTCCGGGCTGGCACGCGGTATTTGAGCAGCACAGCCGTCACCCCCGCGGAGTTGAGCCATTCGCAGACTTCGGTCCCTTCCAAATCAATCGCCAGAATGGAATAGCCGCCGCCCGGGCACACCACCATCGCCGCGCCGCATGCCTTTTCCGCCGGCGGCTGATAGACCGTAATTGTCGGAACGCTGACATTGCCAATGCGAATGACAGGCTTGCCCTGGACGAGGCCGTCGCTCGGCTTGGTCATGTCCCGCTCTGCGCCGATGTCGCCTTTCTCTCCCGGAACACCGTTGGGCCAAAGCGGCATCGGCCCAGCCGCGCCCGCGCTCAAAGCAACGCAAAGAATAGAAGCCAGAATTGGCCAGGGATTTTTCATGGCCGGATGCTAACATCCTTCACGGCCAACTGGCCAGCACGGCTTGCAGGCGCTGAAGGTCCTGCAAATCCGCCGGGCTGGAGGCGGGAGTGGCCAGGCCCGTCATCGTCTTGGGGCAAAGCCAATGCCAATACTCAGCGTGCCCATCCGCGAAAGCAGCGATCATGCCCTGGTTATGGCGGTCCGAAGGCGCGTTTTGCCAGGCGGTGGCAGGCGGAAGCAACAGAAGATATACGCCGTCTTCGATGGTATATTGGTTTTCATCCAGAAATGTCAGCACCTTCGCGGGCTTGGTAACGCTGGAATAGCGCGTCACGACCTTGCTTAACGTGTCAGCGCGGCCATTGGTGTATTGCGGGTCAAGCCCGCCATTGAGATAAAAATTCAACGAGTAGCTGCGATTGCGCGGCGCGCTGCCGTCATCAATTTTGGAGTAATCCGAAGGGCAATGGTAAATGCCCGGCGCACCCGCGTAAGGATAAAGCGTGCCTTGCTTGAGATACGATATATCCGCGGAATACGTGGCGTCGCCGACCACCCAGGAGTTGGTCGTGCTGGCATTGAACGAATAGGGCGTCATGGCTTGGCCGTTGATGGGCAGAACGTCGCCCTGTTCATGCACATACATGAGCCAGGCCGCTTGCAATTGGCGCTGATTGTTGAGGCAGGCCGTTTGCTGGCCGGCCGCTTTGGCCTTGGACAGCGCGGGCAATAGCATGGCGGCCAGGATCGCGATGATGGCGATGACCACCAAAAGCTCGATCAATGTGAAAGCGCGCCTGGCATTCATGAATCGCGCCTTAACGTCAGCGGCTGCACCCTGCCGTATTGCCGCCAGGTCCCGGTCAATTTTCCATCTTTGAGCGAGCCGTTGAATATGCCGCGGATGCCGCCCCACATGATGCTGACATGCGGCGGCGTGAATTGCGCGCTCGTGCAACCGACGTTGCTTTCGCCCTCGTCGGGGTCGTCCAGCGCCGCCGAAAATGAGCCGTCCGGCATTTTGGCGATGTGGAAGACGAAGTGAAGTCCGCCATTGGGCGAGCGGATCATGCCCCGCCAATGCCCTTGCAATTCATCGGGGCTGGCGGAGACGAAGTTTTTGGCCGACTGCTCCGCCTGCAAATCGGCCCGGCTGAAACTCGCGGAATTGGTCTCGCCGAACCCCCGCCACGGGCCAATGAGCTGCCCGCTGGCCGCGTCAAGCGTTCCCTCGAAATTGCCAAGAACCTGGAACCTGATTTTGACGAGGCCGCCGTCGCGCGACGCGGAAACGGCGGGAATCTGATGCCCGCCCCAATCCGCCCAATCCATTTCCGCGCGCAATTTCCCGTTCGATTCTTCGGCAATTCTGAGGGTGGCATTTCGCTGTCTCGTGCCGGAGCGGAGGCTGCCCTTCCAGCAGCCTTGCAGATCCGAGCCGGGCCGTTGCGCGCAATCGGCGTCCGCCAAAGGCGGCCCAACGGCCGGCTTGTCGGTGTGCGTGAGCGTAAGCGGGTTGACATTCGTGCCTTGCCGCCATTGGCCCGCCATCCACGTTCTGGCCGGATCGAGCGTGCCGGAAAATGCATCAGCCGCGCCGGGGATTCCAAAGCGGATTGATTTGGGGCCGAGCCTCAAATGGGTCGCCGGAGCATCGATTCCAACGTCAATATAATTGAATCGCGCGGCATAGGTTCCGTTGTCGCGGGTGATCTTGAGCGCGACGCGCTGATTAAAATAGGTTCCCACCCACACGCCGGCCAGCCCGGGATAAAACCAATGCGCCTGAATCTCCGTGACAACGAAAAAGCCAGCCCCCGCGAGCAGGACGCCCGCGACCGCCATTTTTGTCTTTGTCCAAACCACAGGTTATTCTTTGACATATCAGACACCGATCTGTCACGAATTTGTATGACTAATTAATGGATGACATTTAGCCTTGGCGGATTGAATGCGCGGCGCGTCATTGTGGCCGGGGGCGGTGCGGCGGGTTTTTTCGCCGCCATCGCCTGCGCTGAGGCGGGCGCCCAGGCGGAGGTGACGGTGCTGGAGAAAGGGACGCGCTTTCTGGACAAAGTCCGCATTTCGGGCGGAGGCCGCTGCAATGTCACCCACGCCTGTTTTGACACACGGGAGTTCGCGTCGCGTTTTCCGCGCGGGGAGCGGGCTTTGTTGGGGGCGTTCGCGGCGTTTCAGGCCAGTGATACCGTCGCGTGGTTTGAACGGCACGGCGTCAAGCTTAAGACCGAGAGCGATGGCCGGATGTTTCCAACCACCGACTCCTCCCAGACCATTGTCGATTGCCTGCTGCGCGCGGCCAGCGCCGCCGGAGTCAAAACGCAGACCCACAGCGGCGTGGCCGGCGCCGCCAAACTGCCTGGAGGCGGCTTCGAAGTGACTTTGAACAATGGCACGCCGATGCAATGCAACCGGCTGCTTCTGGCCACGGGCGGATGCCGCGCCGCCTCCGCCGGAGACGTTGCGGCATCGCTGGGGCACACGCTGGCCGCGCCGGTGCCGTCGCTGTTTACGTTTCACATTGCGGCGCCGTGGGTCCGGGCCTTGGCGGGCGTATCCGTTGCCTCGGTGTCGGCCTCGGTGCCGGAAACGAAATTGCGCGAGCGCGGAGATTTGTTATTTACGCATTGGGGCGTGAGCGGGCCGGTTGTGCTCCGGTTGTCCGCCTGGGGCGCGCGGACCCTGCACGAGGCGAACTGCCAATTCCCACTGCGCCTGAATTGGCTGCCGCACCTGGACGCGGATAAAATCGCGGCCGAATTTCGCGCCCGGCGCGAAGCGCAACCGGCGCGTTTTGTTGTCAATACGCCGATTTCGCCGCTGCCCGGACGCCTGTGGGAGCAACTGGTTTTGGCGGCGGGAATTTCAGGCGAAACCCGCTGGGCCGCGCTGCCGCGTTTTCTCCAGGACGCCCTGGTTCGGCAGCTTCTCGCCACCGAATTGCCGGTGACCGGAAAAAGTTTGAACAAGGACGAATTCGTGACCTGCGGGGGCGTGCGGTTGGGCGAAGTGAATTTCAAACGGATGGAAAGCCGGATTTGCCCTGGATTGCATTTTGCCGGGGAATTGCTCGACATTGACGGCATCACCGGCGGCTTTAATTTCCAGGCCGCCTGGACCACGGGCTGGATCGCGGGGCGCGCGATGGCGGATTGATCGGCCGCCTATTGCTTTTCAGCTTTCTTGCTGGCAAAATGAAGAGCGGCAAGGGAGTTGTTGAACAATTTTCCATCCCCCCTGTCGTCACTATGAACATGCAGCGGGCATTTTCCTCTCATCGACGGTTGGCCGGAAGGATCGCCGCCAGCGCACTGGCCTGGTCCCTTCTTGCGGCCGCCCAGGCGGAGCCGGACGTGCGCCGCGATGCCATCGTGAAAGTGACGGAGGAGGTCATGCCATGCGTGGTCAACATTCGGACCGAGAGCGTGGTGCAGGCCAGCGATCCCTACGAGGCGATTTGGCGCAGTTTCTATGGACGGCCCAAAGTGGAAAGTTCGCTCGGTTCGGGCGTTATCATTTCCAAGGACGGTTACCTGCTGACCAATCTCCACGTGGTCAAGCGCGCCACCCGCATCCAGGTCAAACTCTCCGATGCGGCCGGCGGCGGTGTCTATGACGTGGAGCCGATGTACGGCACTTCGCAGATTGACGTCGCCATGCTCAAGATCATCCCTCATAAGAAGGGCGAGCAGTTCAAGGCCATCAGCTTCGCCCAGGACGACGATCTGCTGCTCGGTGAAACCGTGCTGGCGCTGGGCAATCCGTTTGGCCTCGGCGAATCCGTAACCAAGGGCATCCTCAGTTCCAAGCGCCGCGCCGCGCCCAAGGAAAACCAGGATTTGCAAATGGAGAATTGGCTGCAAACCGACGCACAGATCAACCCCGGAAACAGCGGCGGACCGCTGGTCGATTTGCGCGGCAACTTGATCGGCATCAACAACGCCATCCTGGAAGGCGCCCAGGGCATCGGCTTTGCCATCCCCATCAAGGAAGTCCGCCACGCGCTGGGAGAAATCTTTAATGCCGAAACCGCCGGGCGCTGGTTTGGCGCGCAGATCAGCGTCAATGAGCCATTGACCGTGCTGAATATTGAGCGGAACAGTCCCGCCCTGGACGCGGGCCTCAAGACCGGCGATGTCATTGAGGAACTCAACGGCCATCCCGCGGGCGATTATATCGATTTGACCCGCATTCTGCGCGCGCAAGAGGACATGCACTTCGACTTGACGGTGCGCCGCGACGGGGAACCGCGCCGGATAGATTTGCGCCTCCAGGCGTTCACGGAGTTGTTCCACCGCCGGATGGGTTTGGACTTGCAGGAATTGACGCCCAGTTTGGCGCGGCAAATGGGGCTGGAAAATTTGGGTGGCGAAGAAGTTGGCCTTGTCATCTCGCACGTGGACAAAGGAGGCCCGGCTGATCGGGCTTCACTGAAGGAGTACGACGTGCTTGAAGCCATCGGAAACCGGCGGGTGGGCAATTTTCTGGATGTCCACGCGGCCCTGGCCTCGCTGGCTGAGGGCGGAACGGCGGAGCTTTCGGTGCTTGTGCCGCGCACCCGCGGCAACTTAATTTTAGGCTATCGGGCAGGCGAAACGGCCCTTAGATTCCGTTGAAGGCGCCGGGCCAATGATGATTGACGTTTCCAATTTAAGAAAAAGTTACGCGGGCCACACCGCCGTGGCGGACATTTCCTTTCAGGTCGAGCGCGGGGAGATTGTAGGCTTGCTGGGTCCCAATGGCGCGGGCAAAAGCACGACCATGCGGATCCTGGCCTGCTTCATTCCAGCTAGTTCCGGCTCGGCCAAAGTGGCGGGAATGGATGTTTTTACGCAAGCTGACGAGGTGCGGCGCCGCATAGGTTACATGCCGGAGAATAATCCGTTGCACCCGGAAATGCGGGTGCGGGAATACTTGAAGTTCCGCGCCCGCCTCAAAGGCTTGAGCCGCGGAGCCTCGCGCGAACGCGTCGATGCGGTCCTGACGCAGTGCAGTTTGGAGGATGTCAGCAAGAGAATCATCGGCCATCTATCCAAGGGGTACCGCCAGCGAGTGGGCCTGGCCGACGCCCTGGTTCATGAGCCGGAGTTGATTATTTTGGACGAGCCGACCATCGGCCTGGACCCCAGCCAGATTCGCAGCGTGCGGCAATTAATCAAGGAACTGGGCCGCCGCCACACGGTGCTGGTCTCCAGCCACATCCTTTCGGAAATTGAGATGACCTGCAACCGGGTGGTCATCATGCGCGAAGGCCGGATTCTGGCCTGCGACACGCCGGAGAATTTGCAGAAGCGCGTCGGCAAAAACGGCCATCTCATCGTCGAAATCGCCGCGCCGCTGGACGAATTGAAAATCTGCTGGGAGCAAATGCCTGAACTGGCGCATTACTCCATTTCGGGAGCGGATGGCGAATATCATCGCTGCAATCTGGCTCTCTCCGGCCCGCACGATTTGGGACCCAGGATTTTCGCGCTGGTCGTGGAGCGGGGCTGGAAGCTGCGAGAGTTGTCCCGCGTGCGTCATTCGCTGGAGGAGGTTTACATCCGCCTGACCCGCCCGGAAAGCGAGGAGGAATCGCGCTAATGCAGGCCTACTTGACACTGGCCCGGCGCGAACTGGGAAGTTTCTTTTGCTCCTGGATTGGTTACGTCGTCATTGCCGGGGCGATGTTCCTGATGGGCTTGAGCTTTGTCGCTTTGCTGGAAAAACTCCAGGGAGAGCCGACGCCCATGCCGCTGACGCAGATTTTCATGGGCGGATGCTTTTGGTTCATCGTGCTTTTTTCGGCGCCGGTCATCACGATGCGGCTCTTCGCCATGGAAAAATCCTCCGGCACGTTTGAAACGCTGATGACCACGCCGGTTTCGGAATGGCAGGTGGTGCTGGCCAAATTTACGGCGGCGATTGTATTTTACATGCTGATGTGGCTGCCGCTGCTGGCGTGCGTGCTGGTCTTGCGGTTCTTCGCGCGCGGCTCCCACGTGCTGGATGCCGGCACTCTCGGCGGCACGTATCTGGGCATCTTTTTCACTGGCTGCCTTTACATGGCGGCGGGTTGTTTCGCATCGGCCCTGACGCGCAGCCAGATCGTCGCCGCCATGATCGGCTTCGCCATCAACCTCGCCTTTTTCTTGACGGGTTACATGGCCGGCCCGATGGATCCGCAGCGGAACTGGGCGGGCCAGGTTCTCAGTTGCGTCAGCGTGACTGGCCAGATCAACGACTTCTCCCGCGGGGTGGTGGACACACGCTCCATTGTTTTCTGTTTGACATCCAGCCTGTTCTTCCTGTTCCTGGCCTGCCGGATCATTGAAAGCCGGCGCTGGAGATAAAATGGCCCAACCCCCCGCTTCCAAACCAAGCTTTTCCAGCGGCCAGCGCTGGCTGGGCGCCTTGAACATGGCCGTGATGGCAGTGGCCGCGCTGGGATTGCTGGTCATGGCCAATTACCTGGCGATGGGCCACTTCCGGCGCCTGCAATTGTCGGCGGCGGCCGGTTTCAAGCTTTCCCACCAGACGGAGGCCTTGCTCAGCAGCCTGACCAACGAAGTGGATGTGACCATTTTCTTCCAGGCCAATAGCGGCGAGAATGAGGAACTTTACGGTTTGACCAGCGGCCTGCTCAACGAATACCAGGACGCCAATCCGGCGCACATTCACGTCAGCCTGCTCGATTACACCCGGTTCCCTGTCAAAGCGAAAGAACTGCTGGCCAAAATCGGATTGACGGAAGCGCAAGAGAAGGATTTCGTGCTCTTCGAAGATAGAGCCAGCGGCCATCGAAAGCTGGTCTATGCCGGCAGCATGGCCAAGTACGACTTCCGCGATCTGATGGAACGACGCAGCAAGTACGTGCGGCGCAATGCCTTTCTCGGTGAGGTGCTTTTCACCAGCGCCATTTACTCGGTCAGCAACCCGCAAGCCCTCAAGACCTACTTTCTTTACGGCCACGGCGAGCGCAGCCCGGGCGACCCTTCCGGGAAATCCGAAGACCTCGGCAACACGGGTTATTCCAAACTGGCCGCCATTTTAACAAAGGAGATCGACAGCAGTTGGGATATGCTGACGCTGCGCGGCACCAATGACGTGCCCCCCGATTGCCAATTGCTCATCGTGGCGGGGCCGCGCCAGGGGGAATTTCTGCCCGAAGAAGTCAATAAGATTGGTGTTTACTTGAAACAAGGCGGGCGCCTGCTGGCCTTGCTGGGCCAGCCGTGCGGCCTGGAACCAGTGCTCAAGCAGTGGGGCATGCAATTGGGAGCGAACCGCGTGATGGAAACGGACCCGCGCTGGGTCCCGCAATCCTCCGGCGTTTTTTTAACGGCCCAACTCAATCCGCCGCATCCGGTTGTTGACGCGCTGGCCAAAGACCAGACACCCATCATGATGGTCTGGACGCGGCCCTTGCTCCCAAGCGGGAGCAACAGCGTTCCGGGCGCGCCAGAAGTCACGATTCTGGCCGCCACATCGACCAACGGAGTGGACGTGGTGGATCATCGCAAAGGCGCTTTCGGGCTTTTGGCGGCCATTGAGCAGGGCAGCATCAAGGGCGTCGATACGCCGCGCGGCGAAGGCACGCGCATTGTGCTGGCTGGAGATTCGGATTTTCTGGACGACCAATTCATGGGCTCCTGGCAGCCCAACCATGATTTCGCCTTTTTGGCCTTGAGCTGGCTCCTCCACCGCCCGGCGCTCGTGCTCGAAGGCTTGGTGCCCCAACCCATTGACGAATACAGGCTCTACTTGACCTCGGCCCAAAGCGCCACCGTTCGCTGGCTCTTCCTGGCGGGCCTGCCCGCGGGCATCCTGGCCCTGGGCGGATTGGTCTGGCTGCGGCGCCGGCGCTAAACTGACCGAAATGAATTGGAAGCCCACATGGGTTTTGCTGGCGGCGGCGGCGGCCATGCTCGCCTTCATCGCGGTGGTCGAGCGGCCGTTGCGAAAGCAGCGTGAACTCCAAGCCAGCCATTTGATTCTGCCCGGCCTCGATCCGGCTCTGGTGACCAATATTGAAATTCATCCGTGGGGCCACGCCATTATTCAGGCCGCGCGCGCGGGCGGCGCGAACAGCCCCTGGAAACTTGTCAAACCGATTTCTTATCCCGCGCAAAATGAAGTCGTCACCGCCCTCCTGACCAATCTGGCCGGGCTGGAATGGGCCGACCGCCTCGACGCCAAGGACCTCAACGACCGCCCGACCGCGCAGGAGGATTTCGGTTTCACCAAGCCGCACTTTACGATCTTGCTGCAAGGCTCCGGGCTGGAACGCCGCCTGGAGATTGGCGATCTCACGGTGTTCCGCGACCAGGTCCATGTCCAAGTCGTCGGCAACAATGCCATTTATGTCATCCCCACGAAACTCGTTTTCTGGCTCCCAGTGGACAAAGACCAATGGCGCGACCGCGCGCTGCTGGACCCCGCCCGCCTTGCCTTCCAGACATTGCGCGTGCGCGCGGGCGGGAACGAGTTTGACCTGGAGCGCGACAGCACCAACCACCTCTGGTTCATGCGCAAACTTTCGCTGGTGGCGCGGGCCGACACGCCGAAGATCGACGAGCTTCTGGACCAATTGCAAACTCTGTCCGTGAGCAACTTCGTCACCGACGACCCGCATGCCGACCTGGGTGATTATGGCCTGCAAGCCTCGGACACGAATCCGGCGCTGTCCCTCACTTTTCTGGATCACACCAATGTGGTGGCTGAATTGCAGGCCGGCCGCGGCCCGTCTAATGCTCCAGCGCTAGTCTTCGCGCGGCTCAAGGATCCAAACAGCGTTGTAGCCATCGCCCGCGAGCCGCTTCTGCCGTGGCTGGCGCCCTACACCAATTTTCTGGACCAGCATTTCCTGAGTCTTTCCCCCAGCCTCGTTGAATCCATCGCCGTTCAGGGCGATGATAACTTTACGGTGGAAAAACAGACCAATGGGCAATGGCTCGTCAAGGCCGGCGGGGAACAATTCCCGGCCGATGCCGGCCTCATGGAATATTGGCTGGCTGGCTTGACCAATGTTCCGACAGAGATCGTCAAGAATGTCGTGACCGAATACTCTGAATACGGGCTGACGAATCCTGCTTTGCGTTACGCCGTCCGCTTCAGCCCGAAGGCTGGCGAGCGGACGGAAGCCCGCATCGAATTCGGGACCAACCAGGCCGGCAAAGTCTTCGAGCACCGGCTGGGCGAAGATGGCGTCAATACGATTGCGGAGGAGGATTACAGCCGGCTGCCGCGCATTTCCTGGCAATTGCGCGACCGGCAAGTCTGGAATTTCGCGTCGAGCAACGTCGTGAGCGTGACCGCCCATCAAGGCGGCGGCACGCTTAAATTGCTGCGCGATCCGGAGGGCGGCTGGACTTTCGCGCCGGGCTTTGCAAGCCAGATGGGCATCAACTCGCTCGCCACCGAGGAATGCGTCAAGCGCATTGGGCGCCTGCGCGCCGTTTATTGGGATGGCATGGGCGGGCAAAACCTGGAACGCTTCGGCCTCTCCTCCACCAATCTCCAGCTTGAATTTGAAGTCAAACATAGCCCAACCAACGAAATCTTCCGGCTCCAATTCGGGGCGCGCTCGCCCTTTTTTCATCCCTACGCCGCCGTCACGCGGAATGGCCGGCTTTTGATCTTCGAGTTTCCGGCCGATGATTACGAAAACCTCGTCAAGCCTAACTTGACGCCCTACACCGCCCGGCAGGATTTCTAGTGATTCATGGGTTCCTTTTTTCAACGCAAACGGGTCCGCCGTTTTTTTCAGGTATTCAAATGGTGCCGCGTGGCGATTCTCCTGGTCATTCTTTTGGCGGTCGCGGCCGCGGCGTATTTGCAATTGGCCGGGATGCCGGATTTTCTGAAAAACCCGCTCCTGGGCGCGTTGAGGCAGCGCGGCTTTGAGGCGCAGTTCGCCAGCGCGCGCATCGGTTGGGGGCCTTCCATTGTCATCGAGAACGCTTCCTTCAGCCCAACCAATCAGGCGGCCGGCCCGCGCCTCACGGCGGAATGGACCGAGCTTAACCTCAATGCCAAAGCTTGCCTGCGCTTCCGCTTGCGAATTGATTCGTTTGACGTCCAGCGAGCTACTCTGACCTTGCCTGTCGCGCCAACCAACCAGGAGCCGCTGTCGCTCAGGGACGTAAGTTTGCGGGTCATTCTTGACACCAACAATGCGGCTTTGATGAAGGATTGCCGCGCGTGGTTTCGCGGCATCAACATCCACATCAATGGCGAAATTCGGGACTTCATGGCCGCGCGAAATTGGAAAATCCCATTGCGCTCCAGCGCCTCCGCTGCCGCTGCCGCTGCCGCGTCCGCTGTCAAGCCGGCCCATCCCCCGCCTGCCCGCCTCACGGCCTGGGACATTTTCCAAAAATTTCGTTTTCCGGGCGCGCCCCAATTGAACATCAATTTCTACGGCGAAGGCCGCGACAGCAACACGCTGCGGGCCGACCTGGAATTCAGCGCCGATGGCGCGCAATCGCCTTGGGGCCACGCAGGCCCGCTCCGGCTGCGCGCGGCTTGCGCCCATTTGTTCGATTTCGGCAGCGAGCCGTTTTTGCAGGCTCGCCTGAACGCCCGCGATGCCGTCACTCCTTGGGGCGGCAGCCGCGCCTTGGCGGCCTCCGTCAATCTTTCCCGCCAGGCCGGGACGAACTATTCCGTGTCAGCTCATATTGACAGCCAGGAGATGAACACAGCCTGGAATTCCTCCGCCGGCAGCAACTGGGTGCGCGCGGCCCGCTTGCAATGGGATGGCGTGACCGCCTTGCGGTCGCCGGGCTTTGTGCCGGACGATTTTCACGGCACGCTGCGCCTCGCCAAAACCCAGTCCGGCTGGGGATCGGCCGATTCGGCGTCGCTGGTCCTGCAAACGCGGCGAGCAGATTCTTCCGCCGCCGATCCGGCCTGGGGCGCGTGGAACCAAGCCAAGCCCTTCAATCTGGATTGGCAAGCCGCGGCCACCAACATCACAACATCCAGATTAAAATTGGACCGCGTCGATTTCAAAGGAAGCTGGCGCCCGCCCCAATTGAACATTGATTCGCTGGAAGCGTTCATGTATCGCGGCCGCCTCGATGCCGGAGGCACGCTCGACGTCGCCACTCGCGAAGCCCGCGTCCATGCCGCGGCCGATTTCGATCCGCATCAAATCTCGCCGCTGCTGACCAAGAACGCCCAGCGATGGATTACGCTCTACGATTGGAAGACGCCGCCCAGCCTCAGCGCCGGATTGCGCTTCGTGCTTCCGCCTTGGACGAACCAAGCCGGGGCATGGCCGGCTGAGTCCCGCGACAGCCTCCAATTGGCGGGACAGTTTGCCGTCCAAGAGGGCGCCTTCCGCGGCATCGCCGTCAATTCGGCCGAGGCGCGCTTCAATTACACGAACCGGGTTTGGAACGTCTCCGGCCTCCGCCTCAATGTCAATGGCAGTTGGCTGGACTTGGATTACACCTGGAGCGAGATTGCGCATGACTATCATTTTCGCTTTGACAGCAAATTGGACCCGGCCCTGGCCATGCCGCTGCTGACGCCGGCCCAAAAACGCGTCATGCGGGAATGGGATTTCGCGGACAAGCCGGAATTGAAGGGCGACGCCTGGGGCAATTGGCTGACGCCGGAAACGACCGGCATCGCCGCCGCGCTTTCGACCGGCCGGTTCGCCGTGCGCGGCGAAAATGTCGAGCAATTGAAGGCGCAACTGGATTACACCAACCGGTTTCTGCGCGTCACCGATTTGAAGTTGGTGCATCCTTCGGGGCAAGTTTCGGTGCCGGTGGCGGGGATCGACTTCGCCTCCGGCGTCATTTCCATGAGCAACGCCACCAGCGCCATTGACCCGGAGCCGGTCCGGCGCGCCCTGGGCAAAATCGCCCCGTCATTCCTCAGCGCGGTCCATTTCGACACCCCGCCGCATGTGCAGGCCTCCGGCTCCTTTCGCCCGGGCGACGACGACGGCACCGACATGCACTTCGCCGTCAAAGGCGATCATTTTCATTGGGACCACATCCACGCGGACTCAATCCAAGGCACGGTCGATTATCACATCCGCACAGTGAACGTGACGAACGTGGCGGCGGGCCTCTACAAGAACGGCAATCTTCAAGGCTGGATTGGCTTCAAATGGAACCCGCACGGAGACACCCAATGCGACAGCGATTTCAATCTCAAGGACCTGAACCTGGCCAGCCTGGCGCATGACTGGGATGCCCACAGCAAGCTCGAAGGTTCGCTTGACGGCCACCTGGTTTTGAACGCGCCGTTTGACACGCGGGAAACCAATTTTTTCGGGCACGGCTGGCTGCATCTTCATGACGGTTTATTGTGGGACATCAAACTTTTCGGCGTATTTTCGCCTGTGCTCAACGCCATCGCGCCAGGGTCCGGCAACAGCCGCGCGCGCGACGCCCGCGCCTCCTTTATGATTACCAACGGGGTTTTGTTTACGGACGATCTGGAAATCCGCTCGTCCGGGTTCCGGCTGCTCTACCGCGGGACGCTCGACACCGAGGCGCGCCTGAACGCGCACGTCGAAGCCAAGCTGTTGCGCGACACGCCGCTCTTCGGCCATTTTTTTAGCTGGATGCTCATTCCTCTTGACAAACTTTTTGAATACCGCGTCACCGGAACGCTGAAAAAACCCGTGGCCGAGCCGCTCTATATCCCGAAGGTTCTGACGGAGATTCTGCGCCCGTTCCACACGTTAAAAAAATCGATGAATTCGCAACCGCCAGCCGCTCCGAGTCCGCCGAGTCACTGAGAATTAGCCGCGGCCAGGGAGGCTCCCGGTTTCAGATCGTGGCCGGCCAGAAATTCCGCGACCGCCATTTTGCGCCCGCCTTCCAATTGCAATTCCTCAATCCGGAGCGCGCCAGTTCCGCACGCGACGACCAGCCCGTTTTTGCCCGCCTCGATTACCTGGCCCGGAACCGCCTTGCCATGCTCCGCCTCAATTTGCGCGCGCCAGATTTTCAACAAGCGCGGCCGCCCCTGCGCGGGCCAATCCACGCAGGCGCCCGGCCACGGCGTGAACGCGCGAATTTGATTCCGCAGCGTCAGGGCCGGGCGCGTCCAATCCAGCCGCCCGTCGGCCTTGGTAATCTTCCGCGCGTAGGTGGCCGCCGCGTGTTCCTGCGGCTGGGGAATGATGGCGCCCGCCGCGTAAGCAGGCAGCGTGGCCACCAGCAGTTCGCCGCCCAGCACGGCCAGCCGATGGTGCAGGCCGGCCGCGGTTTCGTCGGGGTCGATGGGAATAGCGCGTCGCGCGAGAATGCCGCCCGTGTCGAGGCCGGCGTCCATTTTCATGATGGTCACTCCGGTGAGAGGTTCGTTGTCAAGAATGGCCCATTGGATCGGGGCCGCGCCGCGGTACTTCGGCAGGAGGGACGCATGCACGTTGAGGCAGCCGAGCCGGGGCAAATCCAGCGCCGCCTGGCGCAAAATCTGGCCGTAAGCCGCGACGATGATCACATCCGCCCGCAACGCGGCCAATTCGGAGACGAAGGCGGCCTCGCGAGCGCTCTCCGGCTGCAAGATGCGCAAGCCGGCCTTTTCGGCGGTGATCTTGACAGGCGGCGGTTGCGGCTTTAAATCGCGCCCCTTGGGGCGGTCGGGCTGGGTCACGACCGCGGCGATTTCGCATGAGCCGGCGGCCAGGAGGGCCTCCAAACTGGCGCAGGCCAATTCGGCCGTGCCCATGAAAACGGCTCTCAATGGCATTACGATTTCGGCGGGGCGGCCAATTGAGCCAGCACGCCGAGAATCTCGCGCAGGACGTTGATCGGCGTTTGGGTCGAGTCCACCGTCCGCACGAGTTTCCCGCCGTAGAAATCAAGCACAGGGCGCGTTTCGCGCTCGTAGGTTTCCAGGCGCTGGCGGATGACTTTGATGTTCGCGTCGTCGAGCCGGTTTTCGCGCAAGGCGCGGCGCTGCAACCGCCAGACCAGCTTCTTCATGTCCGCGCAGCACAGGTAAAAAACCTGCGCGACCTGCACGAGGTCCTTGACCATTTGCGCCTGGCCGATGTTGCGCGGAATGCCGTCGAGGACCAGGGTGTCGGTCTTGCGATTGAACTGTCCGCTGTGCTCGGCGCCCTCGATGTTGTGCAGCCAGAGGCGGATGGTCGGCTCGTCGGGCACCAATTCCCCGCGGCTGGAGTAGTCGATAAAAATTTTCCCCAGTTCCGTGTCCGCCCGCAAGTTGCGGAACACTTCCCCGCAGGAGAAATGGTAAAAATTGGGGATGGCGCCAAGGATTTTGCCCTGTGTTCCTTTGCCCGAGCCGGGCGCGCCGAACAATAGGATGGTGCGGATTTTCATGCGTTTGTTTGGGCGTCCTCAGAC
The DNA here is from genome assembly GCA_036501625.1 of Verrucomicrobiia bacterium. Classification (GTDB taxonomy): domain Bacteria; phylum Verrucomicrobiota; class Verrucomicrobiia; order Limisphaerales; family Palsa-1400; genus Palsa-1400. The sequence goes on along the minus strand of DASXZY010000088.1, from coordinate 77,824 downwards.
GCTGTCTTTGTGCCGGATTTGCACCTCGGAGATTTCGCCAAAAGGAATCATCTCCTCCGAACTGGCCTCGCCCTTGAACACTTGCAGGTAGAGTTCGTTGGGCGTGATCCGCATAACCCGGCGGCCCGCGAATTTGCCCCGGCTGCATGTAATTTGCAGCACGAGGTCCTTTTCCGCTTCGCTCGGAATGACGCGGAAAAAACCGGCAAACTTTGTTTCAAAAAAGCGGCGGTTAAATGAAAATTCGCCGCGCGCGAAAACGATCGGGTCCGGGAACGCCGGCTTGGCTGGGGCGGACGGCGAGGCCGCCTCAGTCCCTGGCTCGCCTGCCGCCGCAGGCGCGCCTTCCGCCGTGACGGACACTCCTTCCGCCACCGCAGCCGCTCCTTCGACCGCGGTTGCCGCTGGGGCTTCGACAGGTTCGGGCGGCGGTCTTTGGGTCGGCATCGCTCCGTAAATAATCGGACTCAGCACCCCGACAAAGGGAATGGCCGCCAGGCCGCAAACTGTCGCCATCGGCTGCCGGCGATAAATAGACACTTCATAGGCGGCAAACAAGTTGGCTCCGTAGAGGACGAGGATGATAAACCAGCCGGCCGGGCTGCCGAACAACCCAACGATGCCGCTAGCGCTCTTGGGACGGAAAGGCGGTTCAACCGGTTTGATGACGATTTCCTTCCTTTTGGCTACGTCCTGCGGGATGTTGTCGATCATCGGCTGCAAGACTGTGCGCTGGGCATCGGTTTTGGCCTCGGCCATCAATTCACGCAAGGCGTCCGGGGTGAACCTTTCCCAATCGATGCGCGGCGAAAGGTCTCCGCTGTCAAATTGAAAAACGACACCCTTATCGACGATCGACTCCGGCGTGCCGACGATCTTGGTGCCGTCGGTCAGCGGAAAAGTGCCGGCCAAAGCAACGACGCCGCCCAAGGCCAGCCAGCCGCACAGGATAATGAAAAACCTTCGCATGTTTGAGTATTCCATAACAATGTCCGCCCCGCAATGAAAGCCAAAAAAACCAATTCGGAACGGTCGAGCGCCGAGACCCGCTTATCCGCCGAGGCGCCCTTATTGAGCCGCATGCGGCCGCCAAAAATCATGCCGGAAACGATTTCTGCGATTTTTCGCATTTTGTGCGCCTCTTTGGGCCAATTCCTTTGACGGCATCGGGCATTCCACCGGCCGGCTGCCCACAAAGGATTGGGGGTAAATGATGCCAAGGTTGTCAAATGCCGTCTTGTGTTTTTTTGCGAACCTGTCAAACTTGAAACTATCGCCATGAAAACGGTTCTGGTCATTGAGGCTGAGCAAGTCCTTCGACGCGGGCTAACCCCCGGCCTGAACGAAGATGGCTGGTCCGTCATCAATGCCGCCGACCACGGCCATGCTTTGGCCGCCACCCGCGAACACCAGCCGGAATTGGTCGTGTGCGACTGGCAAACGCCGCTTTACGAAATCGCGCGCTCCTGTTGCGCCCCCAACGAAAAGCCCGGCCGCCGGCCTATCCTCGTCGCGCTGGGCGACGGCCATTTGGAGGACCGGCTCGCTGCCCTGGAATCCGGCGCCGACGAATACGCGGCCAGATCGACTCCCCCGCGGTTTTTGGGAAGGTTCCTGGCTGGCCTGTCCAGCAATGGAAGCGGGGGCGGGGCGCACAAAACCGGCCAGCCGGAAGGCGGCCATGAAACGTATCTGAAATTTTGGGGCGTGCGCGGTTCCATCGCCACGCCCGGGTCGGATACCGTCAGTTACGGCGGCAACACGTCGTGCGTGGAGTTGCGGGTCGGCCGCGAAATCATTATACTTGATGCGGGCACGGGCATTCGCAAGCTCGGCCTGGCGCTGGTGGAGGAATTTGGGGACCGTCCGATCAATTTAAACCTGCTCATCACGCATACGCACTGGGACCACATCCAGGGCTTTCCGTTTTTCACGCCCGCCTACAACCCGCACAACGCGGTCACCATTTACGGCGACGGCGCGCGGCAGGGATTGGAAAATACTCTCTCAAGCCAGATGGAGAATCCTTATTTTCCGATCACGATGCAGCAGATGCCCGGGCACATCGCGTTTTCCGAACTGGAGGAAACGACCTTCCGGGTCGGGTCCATTGAGGTCAAGGCGCATTTCATGAATCATCCCGGCGTGTGCGTCGGATACCGGCTTTCCACACCGGGCGGCTCGGTTTCCTACCTGCCGGATGTCGAATTGTTCCAACAGGTTCGCGCCAAGGCCAAGGCGGGCGCGGCATCGGGCCAGCTGGGCGCCTTCGACGCCGTGCCGGCGGAAGACCTGGCCGCGCTGGAATTTATACGTGACTCCGACATCCTCGTCCTCGATTGCCAATACGACCCGGAAGAATACGAGGAGCGCATTGGATGGGGGCACAGTTGCTTCGAGGACTCGGTCACCTTCGCGATGCAGGGCAACGTGAAGCAGCTTTTCATGTTCCACCACGACCCTGACCATACTGACGAGAAGGTTTCCCGCATGGTGGCCCGGGCGCGGGAAATGGCCAGCCGGGCGCGCTCGCCCATCACCATTCAAGCCGCGCGGGAAGGCCTTGTGGCGCCGCTGCCTGCCAAACATATTCCTGTTTGACCTAGCCGGGACGATGCAGTTTAGCTTAATTCGTCAGAAACGTTACGTCGGAGGATTCCAGGCGGAAGGACGGCGGCAAATCCCCGGATTTGAAACGAATCACGACTTCATGGGTGCCCGCCGGAAGTTCCGTGGTGACATTCGAGGTGCGGGCGGCGACTTCCTGCTGGTCAATCCATGTTGTTCCATCGGAAGGGATGTCGAAATGAACCGGGCCCGCGGCGGCGGTGCGGAATCGCGCGGCCGCCATCACAAACTTGGCGTCCTCCGGCACATGGCTCTTGATGTCCCCGCGCAACAGGCTGCCGTCAACAAGAGAACTGACCGGATGCCAGGGGTCTCCGGCCAGATTGGGGCCCGGCGCGGCGGCGGCAGCGTCGGACGGCGCGACTTTCCAAAACCGGGCCACGTGGCCGGAGGAGGCATCGAATGGGCCGGGCTTGCCCAGTTCGGAGAGGAAGCGGAACAAATCCAGTTGCTGCCTCATGGTCAAATTGTCCGCCAACCCCGAAGGCATCAGCGAACCGCCGACTTTGCGGCTGGTGATCAGGCTCTTGGCCACCGTCGCCTCCTGGTCAGCGGCTGTGCGCAGGACCAGTTCGCGATCATTCTCGCGCATGAGGATGCCGGCCAGTTCCCCGCCGTCGCGGGTTTCAACCAGGCAGGACTGGAAGCCATCCTTGATCTCCTTGTTGGGATAATAGACCGATTCAATCAAGTAATCCATTTGCGCGCTCGCGCCGATGGAAGTCAAATCCGGCCCGACGCGCCCGCCAACGCCGCCAATGGCGTGGCAGGTGGCACAGCTCTGTTGTTGACTTCGGAAAATCTTTTCGCCGCGCGACGCGCTGCCATCACGCCGGACCGAATCGGCCAGCTTCATGACCTCCTCCTTGCTCAACTGCGCCTCGGAACCGTGCAATCCTGCCGCGCGAGTCAACGCCATGACCAATTCCGGGTCCTTGCCGCCCGCTTCGCGCTCGGCCCGCAAGCCCGCCTGAGCCGCCCCGGCAGGGAAGCCGTTTGTGGGCAAAGCGGCGGAAAGTATTCTGCCCGCGCCCGCGCGGCTCAGGAGTGAACGCCAGGCCGGCATGGCCATTTCCTGGCTCGCCAAGTCTTCCAGCAAGGAAACGGCCCTTGCGCCCGCGTGGGACAGATCAATGGCGGCGAGGGCCAGCACCGCCGGCTCGCGCCGTTCCATTGGTTCGCCGCGGGCGGTCCACGGTTGCAGGATGGCGATGGCTTGAGAGCCGCCGATCTTGCGCAGCGAATTGAAGGCGGCTTCGCGCAGGGAGTCCGAAGCCTCCTGGCTAACGGCCAGTGAACAAATGTTTGACGCGCAGGCGGCCACTTCCCAATCGCCCGCCAGCCGCACCATTTGCATCCGGGCTTCCCCGCCGCCGGCGGCAAGGCAGCGCGCCAATTCCCTGGTGCGTCCGCCAGGCCGGATGTTGCGGGCGGCGTCCGCGGCCAGCGCGGCCCAGGCGCGCTCGGCGGCGGCCGCCGTGAAGGCGCCGTCAAGAATCGCATTATAAAGTTTTTGCGCATCTTCCTCCTGCCCGACCGATCCAATAAGTTCAATCCACGGTCCTTGCCCGCCGCCGGACAGGACCTGTTTTTTGAGCAAGTCAGAAAGAACAGGGGTGGCCAGTTCAGGCTCAATTGACTTGAGGGCAAAAGTGAGCTGCTTTTCCTTCCCGGCATAATTCCAGGCGCCAGAGCGCACGCCCTTCAGCCACGGCTGGGCCAGGTCGTTGATTGTCAACCACAGGGCATAATTCTCGAATGAATCCATCTTGTCGGTGAGGGTGTCCAGGGCCTCGGAGGCGGAGCGCAATGAAGGAATGCCGGCGATGGCCCGCAAGGCTTCCACGCGCACGCGGGGAAACGGATCGCTCAGCAGGCGCTGGTAGCAGGCATCCGGCTCCGCGCTTCCGCCATTGGAGCGGACGCGCGGCCAGGCGGCCAGCACGCGCGTGGCGGCGGCGCGGACGCGGCCATCCTGGGCGGCCAAGAGTTTGTCAACGAGATAGTCGTCACGGCTTTCGATGGATTCATGCATCCACAGCGCTTGCAGGAGGGCGGTTTCACTCGTTTGCCGCGAGGTCCATTTCTTCAGCGGCGCAAGAATGCTCTTTCCGCGCTCGGTCAAAACGCGGCGCGATTGCTGAACATCGTAACTGTTGGACGAAAGCAAATTGTCCAGCAAGGCGGCATCGGTGGCATGGGAAAAATCGCGGAATGCCTCCAGCGGGCGGCCTTTGGCGGTGATGCGCCAGATGCGGCCGTGATCGTGGTCGCGCCGCGGGTCGCGGAAATCGACTTCGCCGTGATTGATGATGGGGTTGCACCAATCGGCCACGTAAAGCGCGCCGTCGGGGCCAAATTTCAGATCAATGGGCCGGAAGGTGTCGTTGGTCGTGCGCAGAACGTCGGGCAATTGCGCCGAGACGTAACCAGCGCCGTCCGGATTGACGGCGAAGCGGACGATGCGATGCGCGCGAAAATCAGCCGTGAGCATGTTGCCCTGCCAGTCGTCCGGAAATTGCCGGCTGGCCACGATGGCGAGGCTGCAATACTTCGGATACGAACCGGGGCTGATGCTGGGCAATTCGCGCCGCATGTCCGCATAGGTGAAATACGTCGCGCCGGGAATGCCCCAACTGATCCCTTGAAAACCCGCGCCGTCCGTCACGAACGATTGCCCGAAGGCGTCGAATTGATGGCCCCACGGATTGCAAAAGCCGCGCAGAAAAACGCCCAGTCGCATCGAGTCCGGCCGGAGATGGTAAACGCCGCCGCTGTTAAGACGAACGACGCCATTGGGCGTTTCCAAATGGCTGTGGATGTAAATGGATTGATCGAAGTAGAGCATCCCGTCCGGCCCCCATTGCAGCGTATGGACGAGGTGGTGCGTGTCCTCGGTGCCGAAGCCCGACAGCACGACGCGCCGCGACTTGGCCTTATCGTCGCCGGCGAAATACAGCAACTCAGTGCTTTGGCCTACGTAGCAGCCGCCGTCGCCCGGCTCGACGGCTGTGGGCACGAACAATCCGTCAACAAAAACGGTGGATTTGTCCGCATGTCCCGTGTGGCGCGTGTCCTCCAGAATGACGATCTTGTCGTTGGCCTTTTGGCCGGGGGCGATTTGCGGATAGATGGACGATTCCGCCACCCACAAGCGGCCGCGCGGATCAAAATTAATTTGCGTGGGCTTGGCCAACAGCGGCGAGGACGCCCACAGGCTGACTTCAAAACCGGGCGCGACGTCAAAATCCGGCAAAGGCGGCGCTTCCTTTCCTTTCGCACGCTCGCTCAAAACCATCGGGGCGGGAGTCTGCTTCGTCCGGCCCGCGATTGCCTGCTGCCATTGAAAAATTCGCTCGTCGGAATCGGAGATCAGCGGATCGAACTCAGGAATCTCCTTGGCGTTCTTCCCTTGTTCGTTTTGACGGAAACCGAAGAGGTAGGTCTGATTTTCAGGGCGCCAGCGGTCGAAGAACAATTGGTCCTTGTGCGTGATTTCCCAGCGCATTTTCTCCACCATGGGGCCGTCCGAGGACTTGATGGAGGGATGCCAGCCCAATTGCCGGGCCGTTTCCAGGGCCATCCAATGATAACCCGGCACAGTCAAATGAATGCCGTCATCGGTCATGTTCCGAAGGCGCGAAGCGTCCGGGGCATCGAACAAATCCACGAACGGAATGCCGCGGGCAAGGGCGATCTGGCGCAGCGCAGACGTGTAATCGGCCAGCATCGCATTGTGACGCGCGGGATCGGGCATGGGGGGCGGCAGCTTCTGGTGGCGCAACGGGCTGAAGATGACAAAACGCACCGGGCCGGAGGAATCATGCTGGATGGCGTCGAGCAGCCGCTCCGTCTGCTTCTTAAATTGCGGCAAGCCCTCCGCGCCCGCGAAGGAGCTGGCCATGCCATAGCCAATCATCACGACGGTGGGCCGCGCCCGCGACACCGCATCGGTCAACAATTGGAATCCTTTCCCCGGCACGTTGAAATCGAACGACGCGCGGCTCTGGCCCGCCGGCGTGTCGCCGCTCCAGCCCAAATTGCGCACGGTGAGATGGCAATCGGGGAACGAGGCGCGCGTGATCGTTTCCAGCCAGCCCGCCTCCTGCTCGCGCTCAATCAAAGTGTCGCCGGCCAAAACGACGCGGTCGCCGTCGCGCACAGTGAAGTTTTCCGCCCGCGCGGCTACGGCGGAGAGAGCCGCCCAAAGATAGAATAATTTTCGCATGGCAAATCAGGGGTGAAGATTGCAGGGAAATGCGGGTAATAACCAGCCCGGTGACAAAGAATTTCCATTGAAGATGAGAAAAGCAGGATTACATTCAGGTTGCGTGCAGTTCGACGCCAAAGAACTTGTTTGGCTCCTGATGCTGATTCCGTTCGGAATTGTCTTGGGGATCGGGGCATTTTTCATTTATTGCGCCTGCCGCCGCGCCGCGCTTTCGGGCGGCGAAGAGTTGAGCGCAAGTCTTTCGACGCCGTTGCGCTTCGCCACATTCGAGCAACCTTGCCGCTGGCTGGCGATCAAGGCTGTCAACGCTTCGGTCGTGCAGGCAGCCCTTCATCTGCACCGCCCCACGCCCTGCTCGTGGGAGGAAGGCCTGGCCGAGGCGCACGAGGACAAGCTCTTTATCTCGCCCCCGATGTCGGGATGGGTATTGGTCGTCGGTTCGGGGCTGCCTGAACCGTCGGAAGACCCCGACCGCTGTTTCCATTTTCTGACTGGCCTGAGCCGGAAGCTGGGCCATGTGCAATTCTTCAGCGCCAACCGGGTCGTTCAGCATCATTGCTGGGCGCTCCTTGAAAAGGGCCGCGTCTTTCGCGCCTACGCCTGGGGCGGCGAGACGCTCTGGAACCAGGGGCCGGTCACCGCCGCCGAGAAGGACCTGGAGATGCTCTGCCTGGAATACGCCGCGGAACAAAGCCCCTTCGCCCTGCGCGAAGCGATGGCCGCCAACGTCGAAAAAGTCAACCAATTGGCCGCTCGCTGGAGCGTCGATCCCTGCGCCGTTTCGCCCGCGATGTGGGGCGGACGCGGCATCGTCGGTGCGTTCTCCCACTCCAAGCCGCACTAAGCTGAAGCGGCCGCGCGCGTTTTGCGTCTGCCTTGAAATCTCCCGAAACATGCCCCAACTGCGGCGCGGATGTGCCGGCCAGAGCCAAAGCCTGCCCGGAATGCGGGGCCGATGAGCGGACGGGATGGTCGGAAGACGCCACCCCGGGCGGCCTTGATTTGCCTGACAATTCATTTGACTACGACGATTTCGTGGAGCGCGAACTCTCTCCGCGGAGAAAACCCATCCCGCGCGGGGTTCATTGGTTCTGGTGGCTGGTGGCGGCGCTGCTCGTGGCAGGCTTCGCGTTCACCATGTTGCGGTCATTTCTTTAAATCGTCGAAGTAGTCGCGCACCGCTCCCTGATAGGCCCTCGGAACTTGGTCCTGGTTCAACGCGCTTCGCGCGTCACTTTGGGCGGCGGTGGTGGCTTCCTGATAGGCGACCGAGCTTTGGCCTTTGATGCTGACTCCCTTCAATGTGATGCTGGGCATCGGAGAGCCGGGCGTAATCTGGCCGTGAAGCTTGGTCGGGGAAAGATTGTCCGCCAACTGCGGGTCCCCGCGGTCGGTCAGGCCGCGAGGGTCGCCGTCGGGGCGGTTGATGCCGCTATTGTCCCAAAGGCCGCTCATCTGCGGATACAACTGGGAATCATCATCCGTCCAAGTGCCAACCCCGCGCCCGGCTTTGCGTTTGCCCAGTGCCAGGCAATGTCCGGCCGCCAGGCATTTTCCGCTGCAATCGCCGCATTGCGGGCATTCGCCAAAGGCCGTGTGCGTGGCGAGGCAGGCCTCAGCTTTATTTAAGGCGTCAAGCGATTCCTGCAAAGCCTTCGCGTCGGCCAATTGCGATTGAATCTTGGCCAATTCCTTGGCGGCGTCAGCCAGGGACTGCCCTGCGGACGGTTTATCACCGGCGCGCATTTGCTGGGCGGCTTTGTGCAGAAGTTCCGCGGCATCGCCGTAAGGGGTGGCCGGGCTGACCGAGCGGGAAATTTCATCCAGGACTTTGGCCGCTTCTTCCGCGGTTATTTTGCCGGAACGGACTTTTTCAGCCATTTTCTCCAGCGTTTGCTGCGCGAGGTCGGCCTGGCCGAACTTTAATTGTTCCGGCAAATCCTTGCCGTCGCGGTCGGCCTGCTCCTGCATTTTCTTCAATTCTTTTGACATCTGCTGGGTTTTCTCAAGGTCGGACGTGGCCAAATCCATGTCTTTTTGGAAATTGAGATTTTGGCTGTTCTGCAATTGACTGATGGCATCGGCGAGGTCGGGCAGGGGCACGCCCAATTCGCGGGCTTGCTGAGCGAGGTCCGAAAGGCTCTGGGCCATCTTCTGGCGCTCGGCGGCGGCCATGGGAGAATCATCCTTGGGCATCCCGGCGGCGGCTTTTTGCAACGCCTGGAGTTTGTCCATCAATTTATCCAGCGCGGCCGGATTTTCAGCGGCCTTGCCCAACTCCTTTTGCAGGGCGTCGATTTGTTTTTGATTGGCGGCGCTGGTCGGGCTGGCGCTGGCCTGGTCGCGCGCCTGATGGTCAAGCGCCTTGAAAACGGGATTCTTGTTGCCCAAATCCTTCAACTGCTGTTTGAGTTTGTCAGCCACGTTGGCGAGGTCTTTGAGTGCGTCGTTGCGGGAAAGCGAGCCTTTGTCCAGGCGCAGGCCGGCTTCCTGCGTGGTTTCGATCGCTTTGCGAGTCTGTTCCATCGCGGGCGCGCGGCGCTCCAGCGTCTCGTGCGTGACTTCAACGATGCGTTTTCCGACTTCCTTAATGGCCGCGGCATCCTGCTGTTTTTCGACGTAAGCCCTGGTGCGATACTCCGGGATAAAACCCAATCCGGCGCCGACGGCCAGCGCAGCCAAAGCCCATCGGCTGGCGCGAGGCAGATGGTAAGGGAAAACTTTACGCGGATCCAATTTGGCCGCGAATCGCGCGGCGTCCGAAACCAGCAATGCGCGCCAGCCTTCGACTGGACCGGAGGGAGCCACTTCGAGGGCAGTGCTGAGGCGCTCCTGCAAATTTTGGCGTTCATCCAGGCAGCGGGCCGCCTGGCTCAAATTAAGCGGACGCATCCAGCCCCGCAGAAATCCCCCGGCGATGCAAAGGGCCGCGAAGAGTCCGGCATAGTTGGGAATCGAAGCGGGAATGGGAGCAAGTTTATAAACGACAAGTGCCGCGAGCCAGACTGCCGCGCCAATGAAGAGGCCCTTCCACATGCCGTTCCAAGCCCGTTCCAGGCGCCGACGCCGGGCTGCGCGAACCAAGACCGCCTGAATGGCTTCAAAATCGCTCATTCTGATGAGATGACCATGCCCCACCCCACCGCTTTTGGCAAGTATAAAAGCAGGCAAGGCCGATGCCAACTTGTCTTCCGCGCCGGGACGCCCCAAACTTGGGCCGCCGAATGAAATTCACCTGGACCATGGCCGCGCCGCAGCCGGAGCTTTGCCGGCAGCGGGCGGAGGCCTTGCAAATTTCTCCTTTGCTGGCCCAGTGCCTTCATAACCGCGGTGCGGGCGATCCGGAATTGGCAGGGCGATTTCTCCAGCCGCGCCTCAAAAATCTGGCCGACCCTTTCCTGATTCCGAATATGGCGGCCGCCGTTGAACGCCTGCTGGACGCCCGCGCGCGCGGTGAACTGGTGGTGATCTTTGGCGATTACGACGTCGATGGCGTCACTTCCACCGCTCTGCTCAAGGAGACGCTCGGCGCGCTAGGCTGGCGCGTGGCGCACTATCTGCCGCATCGCCTGGAGGAAGGATACGGACTGGGCCGCGATGCTGCCGCACGCTGCCTGCAACAATTTCCAGCGGGACTGCTGTTAGCGGTTGATTGCGGTTCCACTGCCGTCGATACCATCGCGTGGCTGCGGGAAAAGGGCGTGGATGTTGTGGTGCTGGATCATCACCAGATTTCCAATCCCGCGCCGGCAGCGGTGGCGCTGGTCAATCCTCAATTGGGCGCCGCCTTTCACGAACTTTGCTCGGCCGGCCTCGCCTTCAAACTCGTCCACGCGCTGCTCAAGCGAATGCGCGAATTGGGCGTGCCGGAGGCCGAAGCCGCGGACTTGCGCGCGCAACTGGACCTGGCCGCGCTAGGCTCCATCGCCGACATCGTTCCTTTGACAGGCGAAAACCGGATTCTCACCGCCGCGGGGCTGGAGCGGTTGAATGCGTCGCCGCGCCCGGGCTTGCGCGCGCTTCAAACCGTGGCTGGCGCGAAAGCGGGCGCCGACAGTTACCAAGTTGCCTTCCAACTCGGCCCGCGCTTGAACGCGGCCGGGCGAATGGAGGACGCGCAAGACGCCCTTTCATTGTTATTGACCACCGACGCAGGCGAGGCCGAAACGCTTGCCCGCCGCCTCGACGAGCGCAACCGCCAGCGCCAGGACATTGAACGCGCCATCTGCCAGGAAATTACCGCCTCGCTCCGCCCGCGTTTCGATGCCGCCACGGATTTCGTAATCGTCGAAGGGCGCGAGGAATGGCACATCGGCGTGGTGGGCATCGTGGCGTCGCGCGTGTTGCAGGAGTTTTACCGGCCGACTTTGATTCTGGGCGGCGACGGCGTTTGCTGGCGGGGTTCCGGCCGCAGCATCGACGGTTTTGACTTGGCGGCGTCTCTGCGCGGATGCGCGGATTTGCTGTTGCGCCATGGGGGCCATGCCATGGCGGCGGGCCTGAGCATCGAGGCTGGGCAAGTCGGCCCATTGCGGTCGCGCCTGAATGAGATGGCCCGCGCCATCCTGACCCAGGAACAGCTCCGGCCCTGCCTGAAGCTGGACGCTGAAGTGGCCTCATCCGATCTCACGCTGGATCAGATCGCGGAACTGGCACGGCTGGAGCCGATGGGCCAAGGCAATCCGGTGGTGCGCCTGGCATTGCGCGGCGTCCGCCACGCCCGGCCGCCCTGGCGCATGGGCAAGGAGAACCAGCACGCCAAACTCCACTTGACAACCGGCGGAGAAGCCGTGGAGGCGGTTTGGTGGAATTGCCGCGACGCCAAGTTGCCCGAGGGCCGCTTCGACATCGCCTTCACGCCGTCTGTCAACGAATACAACGGCCGCCGTTCCGTGCAACTGAAACTGCTCGATTGGCAGGCCAGCAGTTAGTGGGCGGCAAGCCGGTAGTAAACCGCAGGGCTTGTGGCAATGAGCACAGTGAAACTGTGCATGCCCAGCGTGCCTGAGAGATCCGTCCAATGTTTCAAGTCCGTGGAGCTTTGGACATTGACGGCCGCGTTTCCAATCCAGGAAAGCGTGGCCGAACCATTGACCTCTGGGCCAATATTGATGCCACCGAGGAGGCTGCCCGCGCCAGTGGCTTGGATGGTGAAGGAATTGTAGTCAATCGAGCCGCCGGCCGTGCCAAAACTCTGGAATAGCAAACCCGCGGCCGAGATCGGGCCGCTCAGGTTTTGCGCGGGCGTTCCTCCCACGATGACTCCAGCCGTGCCCGCCAGAGTGAGGGTATGCCATTGCGATGCCAGCGGGCTGTAGTATTGCGTCGGCAGAGTCGTGAAAGCCGAGGTGGACAGCGGAGTCGGAGGAGAAGCGACGGCCGGCGCGACTGGCGTGACCATGGCGTACCATTGGCCGCCCTGTTCTACGGCAAAGGACGCGGAGACGTTCGTATAAGCGGCATTGCCGGCTTCCATGCTGGTCGAAAATCCAATGCTGCCCGCGGGATAATTCGCGGGGTCGAAAGCGATGAACGGCAATCCCGAAAAGCCGGTGTCCGAGGCCGTCGAAGCATAAAAGAGCGAATTAGTCTGAATGGATTCGTAAGCGTAAGCCGCCCCCGTGCCGACCAGGGCGCTGCCGGTTTGGTAAATGCGGGCCGGCACGTCTGATTGGTTGGTCCAGCCAATGAGGCTGAAGGGCTGGTTCGCGGTGACCGGTTTGTAAAGAGGAAAAACCTCCGTGTAAATCAGGCCCAGGGGCGGCGGATTGACCGTCAGGGTCGGCGTCCCGTAAACATTATTCGGGCTGCTGCCCAAGTCCGTTGTCCCGGCCGGGTTGGACACGAACGGGTCGTAAGCGCCCGCGTCGGCGGAGCCTGCGTTTTCGATCGTGATCTCGGTCGTCTGCGATCCGCTGATGACAGAGCCGCTGGCGGCAGTGCCGTCGGCGAGGTTTGGGCCGGAGCCGTTAAACTTCCAATTGTTGGTCAAAGGAAGCGTCCCTGCCTCTGTAAAATAGAAGGATGCGCCGCCGCCCGCGTAAACTGTTTGCGGATACGGCACGTCCGGCAGCGACGGGAAGCTGGCCAGCACAGGCGGGGTTGGGTCGGTCACCAATTCAAAACTGTTCATATCGTATTCAGCGGCGGTGGCGCCGAAGACAAATACGATTCCGGCGCCAATGATATTTCCGGTGAGATCGGCCGAGGCGACTGATCCAATCGCGACCGCACTGGAGCTGACTGTGAGCGTGTTCCATTCAAGGGCGGCCGTGCTGAATTGCAGGCCGTAGGTGTTATAGACGCCGGGCGCCGCGGCCAATTGAATTGAGGATGAACTTGCGTACCATTGGCCCCCCGTCATCTCCACCGCGAAATAAATGGCCGTCGCAGTGTCGCCCGTCGGGTCCGCGATGCTGGCGCGGAAAGACACGGTGGGGAAACTGGCCGGATTGATGTTGGTAAATGGCAATCCCGAAAGTCCGGGCACATCCGTGGCGGATGAGGTGAAAAAGCCCATGGTCGTGGGCGCGGCTTCAAAGGCATACAAACTTCCGGCTTCGTCCAGGCGGTTCGGATTGTCCGAGGAGGAAACCGCAGCCGTCCATCCAACCGCCGCCGGTGATTCGCCGGCTGGGAACGGGCCAGCCACAGGGAACGTCTCCGCGTAGAGGACGTCGCTGGGAAGAGGATTGACTGTCAAAGTGTTGGTGGAGTAGTTGGCGCTGAAGTCAGAGCCGTGCAGATTGGCCACTTCGACGGAGTAAGTTCCCGCGTCCGCGGCGCTGACGTTGGAGATGGCAATCGAGTTGCTGTTCGCGCCGATGATAAAGGAACCTGTTCCAGTTGCTCCGTTGTTCAGCACGGCGGAACCGCTGGGGGTCGTCAGCGTCCAGGTGTAAGCCAGAGGCGCCGCGCCCACGAAAGCATCAACGGCGAATGACGCGGTTCCGCCCGCGAAGGCCGTTTGGCTGAATCCTGCCGCGTCGATTTTTGGCGCGGCAACGCCAGAGTTGACCAAAGGAGTCGTAATGCTATAGGCGGCGAAATTGATGCCGTAACCGGTCGCGCCTCCGGTAAAACCCGGGTCTCCGAAGACGACGATGCCCACGCCTGTGATCGGGCCGGACAAATTGGCCCCCGCCCGCGCGCCGATGGAAACAGGGTCGGCGGGGTTCACCGCGCCTTCCTGGAAACTGAGGGTGTTCCAATTGCTGGCCTGAGGATTGTAAACCAAACTGCTATGCGCGAAGACGGGCACCCGGTTGGGGCCGTTGTTCGTAAATCCAGCGGCGGAGACATACCATTGGCCCCCGACTTGGACGGCAAAATAATTGGTGGCGAGAGTGGTGGAATTGAATTGCGATTCCATGTTCAGCACCACGCCGCCCGGATAATTGGCGGGATTGATGTCGGAAAAGGCAACGTCGCCATCCGCGCCGGGGCCATTGGTGTCGGTCGTGTAGAGGACTCCGATGTAACCGTCGGTTTGGTCCAGGGACGCATAGAGGGAGTTGTTGGTGCCGTTGATGTTTCCAAGAGGCGGCGGGGGAAAGGTGACACCCGTGCCAACATCAATGCTTCCCGGCGCGGAATACGATCCAGTGTAGGCGATGCCAGAAGCGCTCCAGCCGACATCAGCCACGTTCGCGGCGCCATTTTGAGTGCCAGTGGCGTTGAGAAACGGCGTGCCCCAATCTTCTGAGTAGATGGTTGCGGAAGGCCCTGTGGCAGCCGCTGCTGGAGCCTGCGAAATAATGATTTCATTGTAGTTCCAGCCGCCCGCGCCGGATTGAACGATGCCGATGCCGGTAATTGGACCTGACAGATTCGCCGAGGCCGCGGAGCCGATAGTGACGTCATTGGCATTAACCGCCAGTTGGTTCCAAGCGGCTGCCTGGGTTGTGTAAGCCAAGCTGGAGAGCGCGAACTGCGGATAGCTCGGATTGGCGGCAGACAGAGCGGTGGCGGACACATACCAAGCCCCGCCGACCTGCACGGCAAAGTAATTGGGCGTCGAGCTTCCTTCGTCGCTCGCTTCGACCGCGAGAGTCAGGCCGGGGTATTGCAACGGATCGATGGCAGTGAAAGCGGAATCACCGCCACTGCCCGCGCCCGCGCCAGCCACAGTATAAATCATTTCCGTTTGCCCGGCGGCCAAGCCGGTGTAATAAACCGTTTCGGCCGGCAAGGGAGTCCCGCTGCCGGAATCAGTCGGAGTTCCAGCCGAATAGAACCCCACGTAGGGCGGATTGATTGATGGAGGCTCGACGGCGGTCCAGCCGACGGCCGGGAAAGTTCTGCCGCCGTTGGTCGTGCCCCAATCTTCAGTATAGACCGTCACGGTGGAGGTTATGGGAGGCTCCGAAATAATGACCTCATTGTAATTCCATCCGCCCGCCCCGAATTGAACGATGCCGATGCCGGTGATTGGCCCAGACAGATTCGCCGAGGCCGCGGCGCCGATGGTGACGCCGTTGGCACTGACGGTCAATTGGTTCCAGGCGGATGCTTGCGTTGTATAAGTCAAGCTGGAGAGCGCAAACTGAGGATAGGTTGGATTGGAGGCAGCCAGCGCTATGGTGGACACATACCAAGCCCCGCCGACTTGCACGGCAAAATAATTGGCCGTCGAGCTTCCTTCATCGCTGGCTTCCACAGAGAGGGTGAGGCCAGGGTGCAGCGATGGGTCAATGGCCGTAAAAGCGGAGTCGCCGCCGCCGCCCGTGCCCGCGCCGGCCACCGTGTAAATCATTTCCGTTTGCCCGGCGGTGAGGCCGGTGTAATAAACCGTTTCGGCCGGCAAGGGAGCGCCGCTGCCGGAATCGGTTGGAGTCCCGGCCGAATAGAATCCCACATACGGCGGATTGATTGATGAAGGCTCCACGGCAGTCCAGCCCACAGCCGCGAAAGTTCTGCCTCCGTTGGTTGTGCCCCAATCTTCCGTATAAAGAACGGTCGATGCTGCCAGGGCGGAC
This sequence comes from Verrucomicrobiia bacterium, assembly GCA_036501625.1. Taxonomy (GTDB): domain Bacteria; phylum Verrucomicrobiota; class Verrucomicrobiia; order Limisphaerales; family Palsa-1400; genus Palsa-1400. The sequence goes on along the minus strand of DASXZY010000088.1, from coordinate 61,987 downwards.
CAGCTCGCGCCAAGGAGGGCGGCGGCCGGCACGATGAGGGACAGGGATTTTTTCATAATCATATGGGATGGTTCTGGTATTTTGGGGATAGAAGACGGCTTCTAATTGTAGGGGCCCATCCATGAGGGCCAGCGCGGAGGAGGACTGGCCACCCATTGCGGGGACCAATTGAACGACCAAAGCTGTTTGATTCCAACCAGTTGCACGGAGGCGTCGAGGAAAGCCATGTCTTCGGGATTCTTGCCGCCGTGGCGGACCAGGGCAAATTCATCCAGGCCGTCCGCCGTTTGAATGCCCTGCCCGGTGGGCGGCGGATCAGTGGGCGTGGGATTGGTTCCATCCCAGATGCCATCGCCAAATACCGGCGTCAGGTGCAGAGGGCCGGCAATGGACATCTTTCCACCATAAAGGTTCCCATTAAACTCATAGCTGCCCTGTTCTCCCGCGGAGCCCCAATCCTCAATGGGATAGCCATTGCTGCCCATGATCCCCCACGAATAAAAAGTGGCGTCAAAGGACCCGGCAAGCTGCTGCCCGGCCGAAAGGCCGCTGCGAAATTTGGTGGCCGTCGGGCACAGGCAGATGTTGGTGTTCATATAATAAGGCTGGCAGGCCCCCATCCATACGGAGTCCGGCTGCCCCGGCGTCCAACCGACGGGGAACTTGTCCTTAAAATCATTGCAATACATGTTAAACGCAACGACCCACTGATGTAGATTAGAGCGGCATTGGGTGGTTCGGGCCTGTTCTTTTGACTTGGCCAGCGCGGGCAAAAGCATTGCGGCCAGGATGGCGATGATGGCAATAACGACCAGCAGTTCAATGAGCGTAAATCCGCGCATTGCTCTCGAAGAGGGCCTCGCTGTGCCGTGATGGTGACTATTCAAGGATTAACCTGGCCATTTTGGCAGGATTCCTTGCCCTGCCTAGCCTCACAAAGGTGTGGTTCTGCGCCATCGTTGGATATATTTCTGGGACAATAACGCCGGAACTATACTCTACTCCTTATGTGCCGTGAAACTTTGGCCAGCTTCCTGTCCCTGGTTCTGTTTTGCGCGGCGGATGCCGGCCGCCTGGCGGCTGCGGACATCACCCAAGTCGGGCAAATCCGCCAGCAGGCGGCCCAGAATCCGGAGGAGTTCCATTCCCTTCATTTGCGCGGCGATGTTTGGTGGGCTAACCCCAGCCAAAACGCACTCGTGCTTAAAGATGATTCCGGGGTTGAAGAATTAGAACTGGATTTTCATGGCGCGCCGATCCACGCGGGCCAAAGCGTCATCTTGAACGGGCGCGGGACGATCGCTCCTTCCGGGGCGGGCTATCGCATCGGCGCCATTGGGCCTGTGGTCGATAACGATGGCGTCCATATCATGGTCGAAAAATCCGGCTCCGTTTACCTGGCGGCGGGACGCAATCCGTTGCGGGTGGAATGGTTCAACGGCGTGGAGAAGTATGGTTTGCGCGTAGATTACCAAGGTCCCGGCCTTCCCCGGCAAACCATTCCCAGCACGGCGCTATTCCGGGCGGTCGCGGGCGCGGATGGCGCCACCAACTGGCTGCCGGGGCTGGATTACATTTGCGCGGAAACGCCCGGCAATATGCTGCCTGACTTTGATCACAGCGCGCCATTAAGCCGGGGCACGGCCACGAATTTCGATTTGAGTGTCATCGTTCGATCGGAACGGGTGGGTTTGTGTTTCACCGGCTTTCTGGATGTCCCGCAAGCCGGGCTTTACACGTTTTACACCATGTCGGACGACGGCAGCCGCCTGTCCGTGGGCAGGCCGGCCCTGAATTTGACTCCGCTCGGACCGGCGCGCCTTCCCGAACCGCAACGCCTCTCCATCGGCCAGCTGTGGCCTTCCAACAAAAGCGGCATCTGGGCCCAGGTCGAAGGCAAGGCGGATTTTCTCAGCCGCGGGGCTGGCGGATTCGATGCCGAATTAACTTCGCGCGCCGAGCACATCCGCATCGTCGCCGCCGATGCTTCGGGCCTGTCACCGAATGCGCTTCTCAACCATCGGATTCGCGCGACGGGATACTGCCAGCCGGCGCGGACGAGCGATGGCCAGCAGACGCCGGGCATTTTGCTGGTTTCAAGCGCGGACGACCTGGCGGTGGCCGGTGAGCCAGCCAGCCCGGCGGCGGCGCTTGCAACAGTCCCTCAATCGGGCTTGCCTCTTTTGGAAAATGCCTCGGACATTCATCGATTGAAACGGGAAGAAGCGGAACGGCAATATCCGGTCCGGCTTCGCGGAGTCATTACGTCCGTCCTGCCTGACCACCAGGCCTTTACCATCCAGGATGCCACGCGCGGGGTTTATGTCATTGACTATTCGGAGAGCCTTTCCGAGCCGCCGCGCATTGGCGAGAGCCTGCAAGTGGAAGGTGTGACCGGCCCCGGCGAGTTCGCGCCCATCGTCAATGCCCGCCGCGTAACCCGGCGCGGCCTCGGCGATTTGCCGGAGCCAATACACCCGGCCCGCGATCAATTGGTCAACGGAAGCCTCGACGCCCAATACGTCGAACTGCAAGGCATCCTGACCGGCGCGCAGAGCAACCAAATCACCCTCCTGACGCCGGATGGCCGCATCAAAATTGAACTTCGGGAGGCCGAGCTTCCGGCGCGCGACACCAAGACCTGGGAGGACGCGCTGGTGCGGGTGCGCGGCTGCCTGTTCGCCACGTGGAATTATCTTACCCGCCAGGTCACGGTCGGAGAAATCCGCATCTACGGAGCCAGCATGAACATTGAACAACCGGCTCCGGCGGATTTGTTTTCCACCCCGCGCAAATCGGCCGCCGAATTGTTCCTGTTCGATCCGCAGGCCAGCGTGCTGCAGCGCATTAAAATTTCCGGCCAAATTCTTCACGTCCGGGCGCCGGATTGTTTTCTGATGGATGGAAACAGCGGCGTCCGATTTGTCGCCAAGAACGCCGAATCGCTGGAGACTGGGGACATGGTGGAGGTTGTGGGTTTTCCAGAATTGAGCAGCGGCCTGCCCGTGCTGCGCGAAGCCACCGCCCGCAAAACCGGCCGCGCGCCGCTGCCCAAACCGCGAACCCTCGAACCGAATGATCTTGCCCGCACCGACCTCGACGCCACCTGGGTGCGCATCAAGGCGCTCCTTGTCAATCAACGAACCACGCCCGCCGGACAGGTTCTCGAAATGAGCGCCGGGCTGCGATCATTCCTGGCCCTGCTGCCGGGAAATGGCGCGGCTTTGCAGGATGTTCCGCCGGGCAGCGAATTGGAACTCACCGGCGTGTACGCCAGCCAGGGCATCGGCCAGGATGCGACCTCGTTTGGGCTGCTCCTCAATTCGCCGTCCGACATTTCAGTGCTGGCCCGGCCGCCGTGGTGGACGCTGGAAAAATTGCTTGTCATGCTTGGGGCGCTTGCGTGCGTGCTGGCTTTTTCGGCCCTTTGGATTACGCAACTTCGCCGCAAAGTGGGGCGGCGCACGGTCGAATTGGAAATTCAAATCCGCGAACGCCAGCTTGCTGAGCAACGGCACACGCTTGAGCAGGAGCGCGCCCGCATCGCGCGCGATTTGCATGATGACCTTGGCTCCGGCCTGACGGAAATCAGCATGCTGGGCATCCGCGCGCAGTCCGACGCGGCCGCGCCCGCCGCCAAAGGCAATTATCTGGAGGAGATGAGCGGCAAAGCCCGGCACATGGTCACGGCCTTGGACGAAATTGTCTGGGCCATGAACCCGACGCACGATTCACTGGAATCGATGGTGAGTTATTTTTCCCTGTACGCCGAGCGATTCCTCGGGCTGGCCGGCATCGGTTGGCGGCTGCAGGATTCCATCGGCGCCGTGAGTTATGCGTTTGACTCGCGGCACCGGCACCAATTGTTCCTGGCATTCAAGGAAGCCTTGACCAATATCGTGCGCCATTCCGGCGCGACGGAAGTGACGCTGGAGATCAAAGTGGAGCGCGGCCGGCTGTTTTTGGACATCACCGACAACGGACGCGGCTGGGAAAACCATGGGAACGAAGCAGGCATGGACGGCGTCGCCAACATGAGATCGCGCCTGGCGCAGCTTGGCGGAACTTTCGCCGTGAGCGGCGCAGCCAGCCGCGGCACGGCTGTGCGGTTTGAGATGCCGCTGCGGTATAACTAGTCCGAGCCGCCAACTTCATAATTCCGCTGCGAATTCTGGCTTCGCCGGAAAATTCCATTGCCAAACATTATAAGCTGATTTTATACTCGATAGCGCGTCTTATTAACAAATGCAAATCGAGAGCCTAAAAGTCTTCTGCGATCTGGCCGAGACAGAGAGTTTCACCCAGGCCGCCTCCATCAACAACGTGACCCAGTCCGCCGTCAGCCAGCAAATCAGTTCGCTGGAGCGACAGTTCAAGTCGTTGCTGATCGAACGCAGCAAGAAGAAATTCCGCCTGACCCGCGAAGGACAGGTTCTTTACGAGTACAGCAAGCAAATTATCCAGACGCACGACTCCATGCACAACCGGATGCAGGAGATCAAGAACATCATCTCCGGCACCATTCGCGTCGCGACCATTTACAGCATTGGGCTGCACGATTTGCCGCCGTATTTGAAAAAATTTCTCAAGAGCTATCCCACCGTCAACGTCCATCTGGAATACCGCCGCGCCAACCAGGTCTATGACGATGTCCTGAGCAACGTGGTTGATTTGGGCTTGGTCGCCTATCCCTCGCGCGATCTCAAGATCGAGATGGTGCCGTTGCGCAAGGATTCGCTCGTGCTGATCTGCCACCCGCAGCATCCGCTGGCCAAATCGAAGTCCGTTAAACTGTCACAACTGGCCGGCGAGAAATTTATCAGCTTCGAGCCGGACATTCCGACGCGCAAAGCCATCGACAAAATTCTGAAGGACCACGGCGTTCAGGTGGAAACGGTCATGGAGTTTGACAACATTGAGACGGTCAAACGCGCCGTGGAAATCGAGGCGGGCGTCTCGCTCGTGCCGCAGGGGACGATCACGCAGGAAGTGGCCAAACAGACGCTGGCGGAAGTCCGGATTGAGGGCGCGGAATTGGTGCGCCCGCTGGCGGCCATATACAAAAAGAACAAAGTCCTCTCGCCGGCCATGAAGCAATTCCTGGCTATTCTGAAAGGCTGATTACTTCAGGTTCTTCGGATTGAGGGCCTGCAACGCGGCGGGCACGAACAGGCCGTTCTTGCGGATGAGCTGGCCGTCGAACCAAACTTCGCCGCCCCCCCATTCGGGGCGCTGGATCAGCACCATGTCCCAATGCACGGCCGAGCGGTTGCCGTTGTCGGCCTGCTGGTAGGCCTGGCCGGGCGTGAAGTGGAGCGAGCCGGCGATTTTTTCGTCAAACAAAATATCGCACATCGGGTTGAGGATGTAAGGATTGAAGCCGAGTGAAAATTCGCCTATGTAGCGCGCCCCTGCATCGGTATCCAGGATTTCGTTGAGCCGCTTGTCGTTGTTGGAGGAGGTGGCTTTGATGATCTGGCCGTCCTTGAATTCAAGGCGGACATTTTCAAACTTCGAACCCGCGTACAAAGTCGGCGTGTTATATTGGATGACGCCCTGCACGGATTTCTTGACAGGGCAGGAAAACACTTCGCCGTCGGGAATGTTGCGCTTGCCTTCGGCCAGCAGCGCGCCGATGCCTTTGATGCTGAAGCGCAGGTCGGTGCCGGGGCTTTTGAGATGGACCTGGTCCGTCTTGTTCATGAACTTTTGCAGGGGGAGCATCGCCCGCGCCATTTTGGGATAATTCATGGTGCAGACGTCAAAATAAAAATCCTCGAAGGCCTCGGTGCTCATGTTGGCGGCCTGGGCCATGCTGGGAGTGGGCCAGCGCAAAACGCACCAGCGCGTTTTGTTGATGCGATAATCGAGCACGGGGCGCACAGCTTTGGCGTAAAGCGCGGTCAGGCGCGGGGGCACGTCGGCGGTCTCGTTGGCGTTGCCGGCCCCGCGGATGGCGACGTAGGCCTGGACTCGTTTCATGCGGGACAATTCGACATCGCGCACGAGGGCGGCGTGGTCGTCACCGGTCTGGCGCATAATTTCGCGTGTGACGCGGGTGTGGCGGATTTCCACCAGGGGGATGGCGCCGGCGTGGCGCACCGCGCGCATCAGTTGGATGGTGAACTCGTCAGGGACGTCGATCATGTCCAGGAGAATGCGTTCCTTTTTCTTCAGCTCAATCGAATACTTGACCAGCAGGCTGGCCAGTTTTGCGTACCTTGGATCCGTCATATGCTTTTGGAAATAACTCCAAACCCATTCCATGACAACCCCTGATTTGCGCCGATCATTTCTTCTGCCGTTCCCGCCGGCGCAGTTTCCGTTCCTGGCGCGCGGCTTCCTGCCGCAATAAATCCTCCGCGGACCACCCGCGCGATTGCGCTTGCCGGGCCAGTTCAAACAATTGGCGGGCCAGTGAAGTTTTGTTGACAGAAGGCCCCCTGGCCCCGCCTTCCAGCAGGCCGGCCTTTCGCGCCTTCTTGACAAGTTTCTCCGCGCGCATCAAGGCCGGCAAATGGCGGGGAATTCCATCCAGCGCCGAGGCGCGCGCGTGCCGCGTTCCGTGCTTTTCCGCTTTCTTGATTTTTTCCCAATTGGCCCAGACTTCATCCACGTCCTTCACCTTGACATCCCCAAAAACGTGCGGATGCCGGCGCACCAGCTTGTCAGTAATATGCCGCGCCACGCGCTCGAAATCAAAGGCGCCGCGCTCCCGCCCAAGCTGGCAATGAAAAACAACCTGCAAAAGCAAATCGCCCAATTCCTCCGCCATCTCCTGGTCGTCGCCGCTCTCAATGGCGTCGATCAATTCATAGACTTCCTCGACGGCGTGGAAACGAAGGGTGCTGTGATCCTGCTCGCGGTCCCAAGGGCAGCCGCTCGGCGAGCGCAATTTGGCCATGATCTCCAGCAACTCAACAATCGCGGAATTTTTCTTCTTCACAATATGACCAGGTTGTCGCGGTGGACCAGGACCTCGCGGACCTGGCGGGCTTTGACGGCTTCGGAGTCGAAATCGCATTGCCCGCGCGCGAATTCCGTGCCATTGAGATCGCAGAGGCGCACGACATCGCCGGCGGCGAATTGCCCTTCACAGCGGGCGACGCCCGGCGGCAGAAGGCTCTTGCCGTTTTCGCGCAGGGCCTTGCGGGCGCCCTCATCGACAAACAGGGCGCCTTTGGGATGATGGAAAAAAGCGATCCAGCGCTTGCGCCCCGCCAGCCGGCCGGATTGCGCGACAAACAGCGTGCCTTCCTCCTGGCCGTCCAAAACGCGCGCCAGCACCGCCTTTTTTTTGCCCGAGGCGATCACCATCGGGATGCCCGCCCGCACCGCGATTTTCGCCGCCTGCAATTTCGAGGCCATCCCGCCGACGGCTGTTTCGCTATCGGTCCCGCTCGCCATCTTTTCGACGGTGGCGTCAAGGTTCTCCACCAGGCTGACGGTGCGTGGATTCAGCTTGCCGAAATTTTCGATCAACCCGTCCACGGTCGTAAGAATGATAAGCGCGTCGGCGGGCAGCAGGCAGGCGGTCAGGGCGGACAACTTGTCGTTGTCGCCGAATTTGATTTCCGTGAAGGAGGTCGCGTCGTTTTCGTTGATGATGGGGATGACTCCATGCTGAAGGAGCGTGACGAGCGTGCTGCGGGCGTTGAGATGCCGCTCGTGGTGCTCCAAATCATCGTGTGTCAAAAGAACCTGGGCCACGCAAAAGCCGTCCTCGGCAAGGAGCTTTTCATACATCGTCATCAGGCGCGGCTGGCCGACGGCGGCGCAGGCTTGCAACTCGGAAAGCTGGGCGGGCCGCTTGGCGTGGCCCAAAACGCCCATGCCCGCCCCGACCGCGCCAGAACTGACGATGACAATTTGTTTGCCTTGCGCGCGGATGGCGGCGATCTGCCCGGCCAGCATCCGGATTTGCTCCAAATCGAGCTGTTTGCGGCTGTCCGTCAGGACGCCGGTGCCCAATTTGACGACGATGCGGCTGGCATTTTTCAGCGAAGCGCGATGCATGCGAGTTGCAGCGTAAAGGCTGAGGGCCGAATTTGGAAGCCGGGAGAAGCGGCGTTCATGCTTCGGGACGCGCCGGGAGGCGGCTGTTTTTTCTCGAAAACAGCTTGTGGAGCCTTGTTCGACCTTGTTTTGCTTTGAATTGCTTTGATCTCAGTTTGTTTTTTCTAAATTTTTTGTAAAAATCCCGCCAAACGGCCCAAAAAAGAACACGCGCCGGAGCGCGACATATCCGAGATAATACCACTCTTTGGTGGTAATGCAATATATAAAATGCAAGATCTTCGATCGTGGCGCCGCAGACTATTGCGGTGAAGATTTTGGAAAATCCTTGCCCCTCCGGGGGGAATGAAGACACTCTATTCCACCGAAGGCAGCGAAGAACCCCAAGGTTTCTGCGTTTCTGGGCGGTCTGATACTTATTTTCAGGGCTGGGCTTCGGATTAGCCCGGCTTGCGTTTCGGGCTCAGTTATCGGATACTTCCCTCAGTTGAAGCTCTCAGTAACAGAATTGACAGACCGATTGATGGCCTCGTACGCGAAAGTCGGGGGCATCAACCATTTGGACGGGAAGAATCTGCCGTCCAAAACTGCCATTGCCACCATTTCGTGCGGCCTGCTTCGACTGCTGTTTCCGGGTTTTTTCGATGACAAGTCGATCCATTCGTCGGAATTGAAAGTGGAGATTGCCACCTTGATGGACTCGGTGCTGGGGCATCTGGCGGATGAGATTTACAAAAGCCTTTCTTACGCGGGCCCGGAAAGAAAGATGGACGCCCGGGATTCCAGCCAGATGGCGCACGCGCTGACGCTGGACTTTTTGTGCAACCTGCCGCAGGTGCGGGAATTGCTGCAAACGGACACCGAGGCCGCATACGCGGGCGACCCGGCCGCGTTGAGCAAGGAAGAGATCATCGTGGCGTATCCGTTTATTGAAGCCATCGCGGTGCAGCGACTGGCCCACCAGCTTTATCTGCAACAAATTCCGTTGATCCCGCGCATCATGACCGAGTGGGCGCACAGCCGCACCGGGATTGATTTGCATCCGGGAGCGGAGATTGGCTCCCATTTTTTTATTGACCACGGAACGGGCACAGTCATCGGCGAGACGGCCAAGATTGGGCGGCATGTCAAACTTTACCAGGGCGTCGGCCTGGTGGCGCGCTCGCTCTCGGGCGGCCAGACGCTCAAAGGGCAGAAGCGGCACCCGACTCTGGAAGACAACGTGACCATCTACGCCAATGCGACGATTGTTGGCGGTGAAACGGTCATCGGCGAAGGAAGCACCATCGGAGCCAGCGTATTTTTGACTCAGAGCGTCCCCCCCCATTCCCTGGTGACGTATGAGAAGACGGACATTAAAGTGACCAACAAACAAAACAGGATCAAAAGCAATTTCCAGATTTAGAGTTTTTCATCGAGCCACCGTGTAAATGTCCCGACCAACATGGACACCATCCGCATATGCAGGCATTGCAATTCGCCGGTCCCCCCGGAGACGACTGGGGCGACCTGCCCCGAATGCGGCAGCAATTTCGACTCCCCCGCTTACGCGGACACAGACCAGCCGTTGATGGCGCCGACGCCAGCGGAACTAGGCCCGCTTTTTCCCGGCCTGGAAATTCTGGAAGTGGCCGGCCAGGGAGGCATGGGCACGATTTACAAGGCGCGCCAGCGGCAATTGGACCGCCTGGTGGCGCTGAAAATTCTCTCGCCGGAATTAGGCCGCGACCCCGCCTTTGCCCAGCGCTTTTCCCGCGAGGCCAAAGCCCTGGCCAAACTTAACCATACCAATATCGTCAACATCTTCGACTTCGGCCAGATCAACGGCTTCTTCTATTTCCTCATGGAATATGTCGATGGGGTCACGCTGCGGACGCTGATCGCACAGAAACAAGTCCGTCCCGAAGAGGCGCTGCGGATCGTGATCGAGGTGTGCCACGCGCTGCAATTCGCGCATGAAGAAGGGATCGTGCATCGAGACATCAAGCCGTCCAATATTTTGCTTGACAAGAAGGGGCGCGTGAAGATCGCCGATTTCGGATTGGCCCGGCTGATGGGCAGGCGCCGCGAAAGCAGATCGTCCGTCCCGCGGATTTCCATGATTATGGGCACGCCGGCTTACATGGCGCCCGAACAGTTGGACCGCCCCGGCAAAGTGGACCGCCGGGCCGACATCTACGCGGTGGGAGTGCTGCTTTACGAAATGCTCACGGGCGAATTGCCAGTGGGCCATTTTGCGCCGCCTTCCGTCAAGTCCGGCGCGGACCCGCGCTTGGATGAAATTGTGATGCGGGCCTTGGACAAATCTCCCCGGCGCCGTTACCAGGATGCCGGCGATTTCCGCGCCGCCGTCGAGGACGCGACCGGACTCTTCCACAACCTGCCCGGCGATTTGCCGCGCGGAGTCCGCCGGCGCAAGAAATGGAAATGGCTGCCGCGATTCGCGCTGGTGACGGGTTCAATTTGGCTGGTCGTCGTAACGATTCTCCTCTTCAAGGACCGCATGGGCGAGTCGAAAGCCATCCTTATTCCGGCAGGCGCGCTGGAGGCCTTCGCGGCGGGGCCGGAGGGAGTGGGGATTGGCCGCCGATTCGTCTCGCAACTCGATTTGAGCAAGGAACAAGTGCAGAGCGTCAACCGCCTTATGCGCCGCGACGAACAGGAATTCAGAAGCCTTGAACTTCGGCACACCGAGCGGTCCAAAAATGCCGCCGGGCACGTGGTGGTCACCATTCAACCGTTCCCGCAGGAGATGGACGCGATGATTGACCGCATGTGGACGGAACTGGGGGGAATTCTTAAACCGCCTCAAATGGCCACGGCCAAGACCATGCACTTCGAGCGGTTTTTTCCGCACACGGGCAAGCAACTGGTAGTGGTGGAAATCTGGCAGGACGAGAACGGGGAATACCATTACGTCGAGGGCCGGCCATCGACAGGCAAAAACGGCGGCGTGGCGGGGCTTCTGCCTCCGCGCTATCGCGGCCTTTTTATACGTGACGGCCAATCATCCACCAACGAGTGAACTTGCCATGACTCAGGAAGCGGCCATCGAAAGCCTCTACGTTCACGTCCCGTTTTGCGCGAAGAAGTGCGAATATTGCGCTTTTTATTCCGAGGCGGGCGATGGCGCGTTGATCAACCGCTATGTCGAGGCCGTCATTCGGGAGATGGAGATGGCCGCGGCGGGGTGGCGCCCGACGACCATTTTTTTCGGAGGCGGCACGCCCTCGCTGCTGAATCTGCGGCAATGGGAGCGCATCCTGGAAACGATCCGCCGCCTGGGCTGGACAGGCGCGGCCGAATGGACGGTCGAATGCAATCCCGCCACGGTGTCGCTGGACAAGGCCCGGCTGCTGCGCGAGGGAGGGGTCAACCGCATTTCGATGGGCGCGCAATCCTTTGACGAGGCGTTGCTGGACCGGCTCGGCCGCGTGCATAGCCGCGAGATGGTTTTCAAGTCGTTCGATATTTTGCGCGCGGCGGGTTTCGACAACGTGAACCTGGATTTGATGTTCGCGATTCCGGGCCAGGCGATGGATTCGTGGCGCCGAACGCTGGCCGAGGCCGTTGCGCTGGGCAGCGAGCACCTGGCGTGTTACGAAGTGATATACGAAGAGGACACGCCGCTTTTCGAGCAATTGCGCGCCGGGGCCGTGAAAACCGATGAGGACCTGGCGTGCGCGATGTACGACGAGCTTCTGGCGGCGATGTCCGGGGCGGGATTTCAGCAGTACGAAGTGGCCAATTTCGCCCGGCGCACAGCCTCCGCCCCGGCGGAATTGCCGGAGCGCGCCTGCCGGCACAATGTCAACTATTGGCGCGGCGGTTCCTTTCATGGGCTTGGCCCCAGCGCCGCCGCTTACGTGGGCGGCATTCGCTCGCGCAACGTCGCCAACACCATGCGGTATTGCGACCGGATAGAAAGCGGGCAGCGCGCCGTTGAATCTTCGGAGAAGCTTCCTCCGCTGGCGCGCGCCGGGGAAATCGCCGCCTTTGGCTTGCGCATGAACGCGGGCTGGCCGCTGGAGCAGTTCCAATGGCGGACAGGTTTTGATTTGCGCCAGGAATGGAAGCCGGAAATTGACCGGATGATCGAGCTGGGTTACGGGGAAATGAACCCGGAGAGATTCCACCTGACGGACAAGGGGCTGCGCTTTGCCGATTGGGCGGGAGCGGAATTCCTGCGAAGCTAACTGCCCGGCGGGCGGCGGAATACGAAACCGGGCGGCATCCCGCGGGGCATGATGTGCCGGCCGGGCGCCGCCGCGGGTGCGCTGGCCTCGGAATCGTAACTGTTGCTCCTGACCGAGAGGGTTTGCCGGGTGCCGCTATTGATGATATCGACTTCCTCGAATTCAGGGCGGGCATCCAGCAATTCCACGTCGTGCTCTTTCTGTCCAGCCGTCAAGGTCGCGTAAACAGTCGGCGTCTTGTTGTCCTTGGGCACAATGGCCAGCAGAATTTTCAGCGAGCTTCCCTTGCCGACGAATCCGGTCAGCATCACCTTTGGCAAATCCGGCGGCTTGGGCGGCGGCTCGACCGGAATCGGCGCCGTTGTGAGGCGGAAAATGTTGCGGTCGCTAATCACCGAATAGGGATTGTCCTGCTCCGCGCCAATTCGCGCGGGGGACATCGGGCCTCCTCCGCAGGCCAGCGCCATTCCTCCGAACATGCAGGCCAGGGCCAATTTATGCTTCATAGCCATCGCGCGAATAAACACCGCGGCCCGGCAAAAGTTTCACGCCCGCAGCCAGCGCCACCTCAGGCGTCGCACGGTCTTTGGCCCCAGCTTGAAGCCTTCCGCGATTCGCAAGCCCTCCACCCAGAACAACTCTCCGCGAGCCGTCGCCGCCACGACGCGCTGATGCCGCTGGGCGCGAGGCACTTTCAAATCCGTGAATAGGTCCTGCAGTTTCCGGGACGACTCCATCCCGATGCGCTGAAAGCGGTCGCCCGGCCGCCAATGGCGGAGGCAAACGGTCTCGCCAACTTTGTCGGAGTCAAAATACTCCACGTTTGGTTCGCGCGTGAAGTTGCTTCCGCGCGCCGGGCCAATTTCCCACGCCAGCGCGAGTCCGCCGATTTCCACCCGGCCTTTCGTGCGCGCCAAACTCAGGGAGACTTGCGAAGGGTCGAATTTCGCTTGCTCCGTCTTGCCTGCGCGCAAACATCCGCCGGAATCCAGAGCCACCCATCGGCCGGTTCCGGCCGCCACTGGCGTTCCGGATTGGAGGCGCAAGCGTTCGATGAGATTGAAATCAGGAGCCAGCCCGATTTGCGTCAACTGCAAATACAGAACGCTCCGCTGCGTGCCGGCGGGCAACCGGGAAAACGCGGTCCGGCGTTTGGCCGCCAGCCACCGCTCCGCCAGATCGCGCACAACTTCCGACTCCGCACCGGTCAAGTCCATCAAGCTCAGCACGCGTTCTTCCAGGCGCGGCTGGTAATGCTCGCGCAGCAACGGGAGCAATTCGTGGCGCACGCGATTCCGTTCAAAATCAAGCGAGGCGTTGGTGGCGTCTTCTGAGAAGCGCAGGCCAGCCGCCTGCCCCGCCTCCAGCAATGCGCCCTTGCTCTGATCCAGCAGCGGCCGAACCAATTCGATCGAAGGATCGCTGGGGGACGGGTTGCGCCATCGCATCCCCGCCAATCCGCGCCCGCCCGTGCCGCGCAGCAGTCTCAGGAAGAACAATTCCACCTGGTCATCGGCATGATGCGCCAGGGCAATTGAGGGGATTCGATGCCGCCGCGCCGTTTTGGCCAGGAAATCATGGCGCGCTTTGCGCCCGGCCATTTCCAGCGAGACGCCGGCCGCGCGGGCCTTTGCGGCGACATCCGCTGTGCCCGCGACGGCCTTTAATCCAAGCTGGCTTGCGCGCTCCAGCACAAGCCGCTCGTCCCGTTTGGCCGCCGCCCCGCGCAATTGATGATTGAAGTGGGCGGCCACCAGTTTCCATTTGCGCTGGGCGGAGAGTTCGTGGAGCGCATGAAGGAGCAACATGGAATCCAGGCCGCCCGAAACCGCGACCAGGATTTTTTGGCCGTCGAGGAAGAGTTTGCGGGAGGCGATGGCCAGTTCGATATGGCGAACGCAGCGCCGCCACGCGTCCGGAGTCACAACTCTGGCGGGGAGCCGACCCATAACCGCCGCAGCATGGCCAAGATTCTGGCGCGAAAGAGAATGATCCGCTTTTTCCAGCCGCGATGAATGACCGGCTTCATTTCCTCCACTTTGCGGGCGGCGGTTTCGACGGCCTTGCGGCATCCGATGGCCGCGGCCTGGAAATCATATTCCAACTCCGGATGGTCTTTGAGCAGGTCCATCAGGAGATGGAAGGCGCGCGGATCGGCGGCGTTGGTCTGGGTCGCGGCGACATAACATTGGGCCGCCTCGCGGTATTGGCCCTGGCCGGACAGGGAGAGGCCGAGATTTTTGTAGGCGTTGGAGCGGTTGGGATCGGTCTGAATGGCGCGGCGGCAATAAGGCTCCGCTTCGGCGAAGCGCTGCATGATATTGAGAGAAAAGCCGAGGTTGTTATTGATGAAATACCATGTCCAGGTATTCATTGGCTCCAGGGCCAGAGCCTGCTTGTAATAGCCAACGGCCGACGCGTAGTTGCCGGTCTGTTCCATGGTCTGGCCCATCGTCAGAACGCACTTGGCCCTCTCTTCCGGGTCTGGAACCATCGGCATCAGTTCCTGGAGGCGGGTCAGGGCCTTGCCGTGCTGGCGGGTTTGTTTGTAGAAGAGCGCCAATTGCCACAGGGCCTGCGTGGGATTATTCTCCGACTCCTGCAGCTTCTTGAGCAGCAGTTTTTCCATGTCCCGCGTGGACACCTCGACGAGGGGTCCCATGGGCGTCCGCGGCAGCTCAAACTGGAATTTCAGCGGTTCTTCCATGTGCCTAAAAACATTTCGCGATTTCGATCACAATGCAAGAGAAATCTTGCGGGTCAATCACCTTTATTGACAACCCGCCGCCTCCGGCACTTCCTTCTGGAAATCGTCATTTTCAGGCTTGGGGTTTAGATGTTAATGGATGACAATCCACTTCGTGTTTAACCATGTTATTCTCGCTCTGGCCATCGCCGGATTCGCGCGCCAAGGCCTCGCCTCTGAAACGCCATTGGAGCAGGGCTGGAAGATACAATCTTCGGCCAAGGTGAATGCCGGCGGCGCCGCGATTTCCACTCCGGGATTTGCCACGGCTAATTGGTACGACGCCAGGGTTCCATCCACCGTCGTCGGCACTCTGGTGGAGGACAAGGTATATTCGGAGCCGCTTTTCGGCATGAATTTCCGCTCGCTGCCGGGCATGAGTTATCCCATCGGCGCCAATTTTTCCCTGCGGCCCATGCCGGCAGACAGCCCGTTCAAAGTCTCCTGGTGGTATCGGACGGAGTTCGACGTGCCGGCCAGCCAGGACGGGCAAGTTTGGCTGGGATTCGACGGCATCAATTACCGGGCGAACGTTTGGGTCAATGGAAAGCTGGTGGCCAATGACCATGATGTGGCGGGCGCCTACCGGACTTACAACTTCAACATCACGGGCGCCGCCCGGCCCGGCGCGGCCAATGCTTTGGCGGTCGAGATTTTCGCGCCGGAGCCGGACAATCTTGGCATCACGTGGGTGGATTGGAATCCCGCCCCGCCTGACAAAGACATGGGATTGTGGCGCGGCGTGCATCTGTCCACGACTGGCCCCGTCGCGTTGCGCTCGCCGCAGGTCGTCACCAAACTTGATATGCCTTTGCTGGACACGGCTCGTTTGACAGTCTGGGCGGAAGTGCGCAATGCCAGCGGCCACCCGGTTCGCGCGATCGTGCGCGGCGAGATTGCGGGCGCCCGATTCGAGCAGGCGGTCGAATTGCCGGCGTCGGGCGGCCAGGAAGTGGAGTTCACGCCGGAGAAGTTTCCCCAGCTCGCCTTCAGCAAGCCGCGGTTGTGGTGGCCGAGCGAAATTGGGCCGCAAAATCTATATGACTTGAAGCTGGAAGCGATCGTCGATGGAAAAGTCTCCGATCACGACACGATACGTTTCGGCATGCGCGAAGCCACTTCGGAGTTGAACGACAAGGGTTATCGCGTTTTCAAGATCAATGGCCGGCCGATCCTCGTGCGCGGGGGCGGCTGGGCGCCGGACATCTTTCTGCGCGACTCCGCCGAGCGCGAGCGGCAGGAAATCGCCTATGTCAAAGACATGCACCTCAACGCCATCCGCTTTGAGGGCAAAACGGAAAGCGGGCGCTTTCTGGATTTGTGCGACCAGGCCGGCATCATGGTCATCGCGGGCTGGTGCTGCTGCGACTTTTGGGAAAAGTGGCCTAAATGGACCGACACCGATTACGGCATCGCCGCCCAGTCCCTGCGCGACCAAACCCGGCGCATCCGCAATCATCCTTGCGTGATCACATGGTGGTACGGCAGCGACAATCCGCCCAACGAACGGGCGGAGAAGAATTACCTCGCCGTGTTGAAGGAAGTTCGCTGGCCGGATTCGGCGCAGTCGTCCGCGTCCGCCAAACCGACCAAATTGGGCGCGCCGACGGGCATCCGCATGACCGGCCCCTACGACTACGTGCCGCCCGTTTACTGGTATGTTGACAAAACGGCGGGCGGCGCCTGCGGCTTCAACACCGAGACCAGCCCCGGCCCGGCCATCCCGCCCATTGAGAGCCTGCGCCGCATGTTGCCGCCGGATCATCTGTGGCCCATCGACGAGTTTTGGAGCTATCACGCCGGCGGCGGGCCTTTCAAACACCTGGATATTTTCACCGAGGCGCTTACCAAGCGGCTGGGCGCGCCCGCCGGCGTGGAGGACTATTCGCGCAAAGCCCAATTGATGGCTTACGACGGCGAGCGCGCGATGTTTGAGGCTTACGGGCGCAACAAGTTTGATTCGACGGGAGTCATTCAATGGATGATGAACAACGCCTGGCCCTCGGTCATCTGGCATCTCTACGATTATTACCTGCGGCCGGGCGGCGGCTATTTCGGGGCCAAGAAGGCCTGCGAGCCTTTGCACATTCAATATTCCTACGACGACCGCTCCATCGTGGTTGTCAATAACTACTTTGAGGCGTTTCTCGGCCTGCGGGCCAAGGCGGAAATTTTTACTCTTGACGGAACCCCGGCATTCTCGGGCGAGGCATCCCTGGACGCCGCGCCAAACAGCAGCGCGCGAGTCTTGACGCTGCCGGAGCAGGAAGGGGCCAGCCCGGTCTATTTCGTTCGCCTGGCGCTTTCGGATGCGTCCGGCCGGATCGTCAGCCGCAACGTCTATTGGCTCTCGAAGCGGGGCGACACGATGGGCGAACCCAAGGAAGGATCGGATTGGTATTACACTCCCACGCGCCAGTTCGCGGACTTCACGGCCCTTGGCAAATTGCAGCCGGCCGATTTGAAAATGACCGCCGTCTCGGAGCCTGATGGCCAGGAAGAAACGACGCGCGTCCGCCTGGAGAACATCGGGCACGCGCCAGCCTTTTTGGTTCGTGTCAAAATAACGTCAGGCCGCGGCGGGGAGGAAATTCTGCCCGTGCTCTGGGAAGATAATTACTTGACGCTGATGCCCGGCGAGTCGCGCGAAATAACGGCCCGCCACGCCCGCGCGCCCGAAGCGGTGGCGGAAGCGCAAGGCTGGAATACGGATTTGCAAATTGCCAGCGCGCCTCATCCATAAGGCCTGGCCCGGCTGGAGCTTCCCACTTCCCACTGCGGCACCCTTGTCAGTTTTCTGGCAGAGCGAAGGCGACAAAGGCGTCGCCGCGCGGGGTGCCGAGGTGCAGCGCGCCGGTCGCGGGGATGACGACGTACTGGCGGCCGGCGATTTCGCAGGTCGCGGGCGCGGCGCTGCCGGTCCAGGGAAGCTTGGCAGACCACAACTCGCGGCCGTTCGTTTTGTCGAAGGCGCGTATTTTGTTGTCACGCGTGCCCGAACAGAAAAGCAACCCGCCCGCCGTCACGATGGCGCCGCCGTAATTCTCCGTGCCCGTCGCCGGAACGCCCTGGGCGGCGAGGGCCGGATACTCGCCGAGCGGGACCTGCCATTCGAGCTTGCCGCTGTTGAGGTCAATGCAATTAAGCGTGCCCCAGGGCGGTTTGTTGGCGGGGTAACCGTCCGGCGTGTAAAAGCGCGGGTAGCCGGCAAAGCTGTAAATCGGCCGCTCTGTTTTGGGCGTCTCAGCCGGAATGGAGCGGTCGCGCAGCAGGAGAAAATCCGTCAGCGCCTTGAGGTCGGCCTCGCCCAGGAGCGGGTTGGCGGGCATGGCGTTCTTGCCGCCGCGTATTTGTTTGACAAGAGCTTCCTCCGTCATCCGGTGCCGCAGGCCGCGCAAGGGCGGGGAAATGCCGGCCCCCAGCCGATCCCGGCCGTGGCAGACGGCGCAGGTTTTGTCATAAACTTTATGGCCGGCTGTTTTGGGCGCGTTGTTGTCATCGGGCGGGTCGTCATCGCGAAACATGGTGATGGCCCAACCGACGTGGTTCGCTGTCACATAAAGGCGGCCGGTCTCAACGTCGATGCACGCGCCCGTCCATTCGGCGCCGCCATCGACGTCAAAGAACAGCGTCGGCTTGCCGTCGGCGCACGGCATAAAGCGGCCCGTTCGCATGCCCTTGAAATGGCTGCGGGCGAAATCGGCCTCGTCCTCCGTGCGGTCTGTCAAATCGGATTCGTCAAACTCCAGCTTGGAGAACGGTTGCGGCAATTCCAGGTCCGGCTGGTAGGGCCATGTTTGCTCGCCGGGCACGTCGCTGGTTGGCGCGCGGCGCAGGCGAAACGGGAAGATCGGCTTGCCGCTGGTGCGGTCCAGCAAAAGTGTGTTGCCCATTTTGGTCACCGCCGTCACGACATCAATGCGCCGGCCATCGCGCGTGATGGTGGCCAGATTGGGAGGCGCGGAGATGTCGAGGTCCCAAATGTCGTGGCGGATTTCCTGAAAATGCCAGAGCCGTTTGCCAGTGCGGGCGTCCAGGGCGATGACGCAATTGGCGAAGAGATTCTGGCCGCGATGGCGCATGCCTGTGAAATTCGGCTTGGCCGCGGCAGTCGTGACGTAGGCGATGCCGCGAGCTTCGTCCAAAGCCATGCCGGCCCAGGCGTTGGCGGCGTAATCCTCGGTCGCGTCCCAGGTGTCGTAGCCGAATTCGCCCTCGTGCGGAACAGTGTGAAAAGTCCACAGTTGCCGGCCTGTCGCGACATCAAATCCCCATACATCCTTCATGTAGCCCGGCACAATGATGATGCCTTGGAAAATCGCCGGGGCGGCGGAGGAGGCTCCGTAACCTTCGCGCGCGACGCCCGGCAGCGTGATTTGGCCATGTTCGCCAAATGATTCAATAGGCTTTCCGGTTGTGGGATCCAGTGCGCATAGAAGCGCGCCCGACGTGAACATAATGCGCTCGTGCGCTTCCGAGGCGCCCGGCCAATAAATCAACCCGCGGAAGGCCGGCCGGCCCTGCGCGTGAAACCGCCATAACTCAGCCCCATTGGTGGCATTCACGGCCACGACGTTTTCGCCGGGAGTCGGCGTAATCATGGCGCCATGCACGATGATGGGATTGCATTCCAGCGGCGTGCCGGAATCGTGAGAGTGATACGTCCACGCCACGGCCAGGCGGCTGACATTATTCTTGTTGATTTGATCCAGCGCCGAGTAACGCCGTCCGCCGCTGTCTCCATGCGAGCGCTCCCACGTCACGAACGTATTGGGGCCGGGCAGGCCGTCGCTGGGAGTCAACTCGCTGGGCAGCGCGGCGGGAATGGTTTTGAAGAGCGGCAGTTTTTCGCGGGCGGCGCGGTCCTCCACCGCCCAATAATCGTTGGCGCTGGCGGCGGCCCATTGCGCGGCGGAGAGGGCTGCCAGGCCAAGGGCAAAAGCGCGGCCGCGAAAGAATTTGATTGTCATGGGGGCGTCAGGCTTGGGAGAGGATTTTTCGCCAGCGGTTAAGCTGGCGGGTCACTTGTTGCGGGCAGGGCGCGCCGGGCAAATCGCGCCGGGCCAGCGCCTTTTTCAAATCGAACACTTCCAACACCCGCCCCTCGAAGACGGGATCGATTTCATGCCATTGCCGCGCGGTCAATTGATCCAGCGGCCGGTCCAGGCGGACGGCGGCGGCGACGGCCGCGCCAACGAGTTGGTGGGCCTGGCGAAAGGGCAGGCCCTTGCGCACGAGCGCGTCGGCCAAATCGGTCGCCAGCAGGGCCGGGTCGGCGGCGGCGGCCAGGCACCTCGCTTCGTTCACCAACGTGTTGGAAACCATGCCGGCCATCAGCCGCGCCGAAGCGCGCACGGTGTCGGCGGAATCGAAGAGGCGCTCCTTGTCCTCCTGCAAATCGCGGTTGTAGGTCATCGGCAGGCCCTTCAAAAGCGTCAGCAGCGAAAATAAATTGCCGTAAACCCGCCCCGTCTTGCCGCGCGTCAATTCCGCCACGTCCGGGTTTTTCTTTTGCGGCATCAGCGAAGAGCCGGTCGTGTAGGCATCGGCGATGGTGATGAAACCAAACTCATCGGTGGCCCACAAAATCCAATCCTCCGCCAGGCGCGACAAATGCGCCGCCACCAGCGCCGCGGCCGCGCAGAATTCGACGGCGAAATCGCGGTCGCTGACGGCGTCCATCGAGTTTTGCGTCAGGCGCGCGCGGCCCCTGTGATCGACGAAACCGAGGCGCGCGGCCACCATTTCGCG
The DNA here is from genome assembly GCA_036501625.1 of Verrucomicrobiia bacterium. Lineage (GTDB taxonomy): Bacteria > Verrucomicrobiota > Verrucomicrobiia > Limisphaerales > Palsa-1400 > Palsa-1400. The sequence continues at coordinate 41,278 of DASXZY010000088.1, read as the reverse complement.
ATCGAGCGGAAGGGTCGAACCGGCGATGGCGCCGCTGCCGAGCGGGCAGACATTGACGCGGTGGAAACAATCGACCAACCGGCCGCAATCGCGGTCGAGCATCTCAATGTAAGCCAGCAAATGATGCGCGAGCAAAACGGGTTGCGCCCGCTGCATATGCGTATAACCCGGCATGACCACGCTCGAATTCTTGCGCGCCATCGAAAGCAGCGCCGCTTGCAGCGCGCGCAAGGCGCGGCTCAAATCGACGATTTCATCGCGCAGCCACATCCGCATATCGAGCGCGATCTGGTCGTTGCGGGAGCGTCCGGTGTGGAGCTTGGCCCCGGCGGGGGTGCGCGCGGTTAGTTCCGCCTCGATGTTCATGTGAACGTCCTCCAGGGCGGGGTTCCATTTGAACTGGTCTTCGCAAATTTCCTGCGCGATGTCGTTGAGGGCGGATTCGATTTCGAGCATCTCGGCTTTGGAGATCAGGCCGGCCTTTTGCAGCATCTCGGCATGGGCCAGCGAGCCGAGTATGTCCTGCTCCCACAGCCGCCAATCGAAGGAAACCGATTCAGTAAACTTGGCCACATCGGCCTCTGGGCCTTGCGAGAACCGTCCGCTGCGCGACACTGGAGATGAATGTTCCACTTGAAGCGGTAATTTGAAGGCAAAGGCCGGGGAAGTCACGATTGTAATTTGACAGTAAGTTTTTCCCCGATGGGCGGCTTCAGAATCGCCCTGATTGCAGCCAATTTTATTTCAGGTAAGGTGTTCACGTTGTTTGGGGGGATAAATAGCCCGTCTGGTGTTTGGTTGCGCCAGGCGGGCTTTTCGTTTCTGGGAACGGCAAAGCTTTCTCGCCTTTTTTTGTGTTTCAGGTTTCTGTGAGATTCTATGAAGGTTCTTTTTCTTGGCGGCACTGGAGCGATCAGCGCTTGCGTGAGCCGGATGGCCCTCGCGCAAGGGATCGAGCTTTACTTGCTCAATCGCGGACGGCAGCCCAACCCTCCCGGCGCTCATAGCCTTATTGCGGACGCTCACAAGCCAGAGGAACTTCGCGCCGCGTTGCGCGGGCATCATTTCGATGTTGTCGTGGATTGGATTGCTTACCGGCCGGAACACATTGAGCGCGACCTGGAACTTTTTCGCAACGCAGCGCGGCATTACATTTTCATCAGTTCCGCTTCGGCTTACCAAAAACCGCCCGCGCATTATTTGATCGATGAATCGACGCCCTTGCGGAACAGCTTTTGGGATTATTCCAACAGCAAGATCGCGTGCGAAGAGCGGCTGCTGCGGGCGCATCGGGAGGAGGACTTTCCGGCGACCATCGTGCGCCCTTCGCTGACGTATGACACGCGGTTTCCGGTGGTCTTTGGCGGGAGCGGTTGTTACACGCTGGCTGACCGGCTCAAAAAGGGCCGGCCGATCATCGTTCACGGCGACGGCTCTTCGCTGTGGGTCGTGACGCACGCGGAGGATTTTGGGCGCGGATTCCTGGGATTGCTGGGCAATGAACGCGCCATCGGGCACGCCTTCCACATTACTTCGGACGAAGTTCATACTTGGAATCAGATTCATGAGACCATCGCCGAGGGCCTGGGAGTGAAGGCCAAGATCGTGCATATCCCGTCGGATTTCATCGCGCGGATTAAACCGGCGCGGGCGGGCGCGCTGTTCGGCGACAAAACTTGGAGCGCGGTCTTTGACAATACTAAAATCAAAACGTTTGTGCCCGGTTTCCGGGCCGTCATTCCATTCCGCGATGGCCTGCGACGAACGCTGGCCTGGTTCGACGCCGATGAGCAGCGAAAGCGCATCGACGACGCCCTCAACCAGGAAATGGACGAAATCCTGGCCGCCTGCGAGCGCGCCTGACCGAAGCGGCGGGCGCGGGCACACCCCGTGCGCTTCGAAATTTTATTCGAAAAAATGCCTTGAAAGAGCCGTTGCGAAAGCTGCATTTTTTTTGGCCGAGACCCCTGATCTTCTGCAAAAATGGACGATTTTCCGAGCGCGATTTATGCAAGTTGCTGGGGTTGTGTTGGTTAACGATTAAGCGGTTGGCAGCACAAAGGCACAAAGAGCACAGCAGAGCGCAGGGCATTTTCGCGGCCGGGCGTTTTTCTGAACAAGAATTGATTTTGGAGTGTCTTTTGGGCATAGGTAGTCTCCTGACTATATGAATACAGGAATCAGCGCGATTAACGATGAAGTGCAGCGGACCAGCGCGTTTGTGCGCCCGCTTTTTAGCGAGATTGGCAAGGTCATCATCGGCCAGACTTATCTGGTCGAACGGCTTGTGGTTGGCCTGCTGGCCAATGGCCACGTTTTGCTCGAAGGCGTGCCCGGATTGGCCAAAACACTCTCGGTCAAGGCCCTCTCCTCGGCCTTGAACGTCAAATTCTCCCGGCTCCAATTCACGCCCGACCTCCTTCCGGCCGACTTAATCGGCACGCAAGTGTATAATCCGCAATCGGGCGCTTTTACGACCCGGCGCGGCCCCATTTTCGCCAACCTTGTGCTGGCTGATGAAATCAACCGGGCGCCTGCCAAAGTCCAAAGCGCCTTGCTCGAAGCGATGCAGGAAAAACAGGTCACCATCGGCGATCAAACCTTCCGGCTGGAAGAGCCGTTCCTAGTGCTGGCCACCCAGAATCCCATTGAGCAGGAGGGCACGTATCCGCTGCCTGAAGCGCAGGTGGACCGGTTCATGTTGAAATTGAAAATTGTTTATCCGTCGCGCGAGGAGGAACGGCAGATTCTCGATCTGATGGCCCGCACCTCGATCACGGCGGCGGCCAGCCAGGTCGTTTCGGCGCAGCAAATTATCGAAGCCCGCCAGACGCTCAACGACATGTACATGGATGACAAGGTCAAGGATTACATCGTCGATATCGTTTGCTGCACGCGCGACCCGGCCCCCTACAAAATCGACGGCTTGCAAGGGCTTATTCAATTGGGCGCCTCGCCCCGCGCGACCATCGCGCTGACGCTCGCCTCCAAGGCCTACGCCTTCCTGCGCGGACGCGGCTATGTCACCCCGCAGGATGTGAAAAGCATCGGCATGGACGTGCTGCGGCACCGGGTCACGGTCACCTACGAAGCGGAGGCCGAAGAGAAATCGAGCGAAACGATCATCACTAAAATCTTCAACGAACTGCCGGTGCCGTGATTCCGCGCGAAATCCTTAAGAAAATCCGCCAAATCGAGCTTCGCACCACGCGGCTGGTTTCTGAAACGCTCGGCGGCCAGTATCATAGCGTCTTCAAGGGGCAGGGCATGAATTTTGAGGAAGTGCGCGAATACCAACCGGGCGACGAAGTGCGCTCGATCGATTGGAACGTGACGGCGCGGATGAACCATCCGTTCGTCAAAAAATTCGTGGAAGAGCGCGAGTTGACGCTCATGCTGGTGGTCGATCTGAGCGGGTCGGGCCTCTTTGGCTCGCGCGACCAATCCAAAAGGGAGCTGGCCGCCGAATTGGCTTCGGTGCTGGCCTTTTCCGCCATCCGCAATAATGACAAAGTGGGGCTGATCCTGTTCACGGAGGAAGTCGAGAAATACATACCGCCCAAGAAAGGGCGGCGGCACGTCCTGCGGGTCATCCGCGAAATTCTCTGTTTTCAGCCGGCCCGGCGCGGCACCAATTTTGGCGAGGCTCTGGATGTTCTCAACCGCCTGGCCCGCCGCCATGCCATCGTGGTCGTGATTTCCGATTTTCTTTTTGAGAGCCGCCGGGCGCAGGAAGGCGACAAAAATTCCGCCAAGGGCTACTTGCTTTCGCCGACGCTGGGGCCGCGCACGCTGCCGGCTTTGCGCCAGGCCAACCGCCGCCACGATGTCATTGCCATCCAGGTGGTGGACCGCTTTGAGCTGGAATTGCCCGCGCTGGGCCGGCTGGTTTTCTCCGATGCCGAGACGGGCGAGATGATCGAAATCAACACGCACGACGCGCGCAAACGCCGCGCCTTCGCCGAACGCAGGAGCCGGCATCAGGCCGAATTGACGCGCCTGCTGCGCTCGGCCAGCATCGACGCCATTGAAGTCCGCGCGGGCGAGCCGTACGCCGCCGCCCTGGGCGCATTTTTTGAAACGCGCGAGAAACGCCGCCGCCACGGATGAACACCAATTCGGCCCTCATCGTTCCCGCGCCATCAGCCGCCGCCAATTCGGCCGCGCTGACTTTTCACCAGGCCATCAAACCGCTCATCGAAATTCCCAATGGCTGGCTTTGGGTGATTTGGATTTCGGTCATTCTGGCTCTGTGCCTTGGCGCGTGGCTGTTTTGGCGTTATCGGAACAGGAAGGCGGCTGCCGCTCCGGCCGCGCCGCCGGCGCCGCCGCACATCCGGGCGCGCCACGCTTTGGAAGCCGCGCTGGCCCTCCTGAGCGACCCGAAGGCTTTTTCGACCGCCGTTTCCGGCGCCATTCGCGAGTATCTGGAGGATCGGTTTAATTTCCACGCGCCCGACCGCACGACGGAGGAATTTCTTTATGAATTGCAGGCCACGAATTTATTGACAGCCGAGCAGAAGCTGCGCCTGGGAGAATTTCTGGCCAATTGCGACCTGATTAAATTTGCCAAGTATGAGCCGACGGAAGTTGAATTGCGCGGATTGCATGCCGCCGCGCTGAAATTGGTCAATGAAACCGAGCCGCGCTGGGCCCCGGCTGAAATTCAATCCACCGCGTCCGCCGCCCCATGAGCATGGCCCATCCCCACTTTTTGATGCTGGCGGCCGCCGGCTCATTCTCGCCGCTGGCGTGGCTGGAGAACGCCTTCGCGCATCCGGCTTTGCTGCTATTGTGGCTGCTGCTGCCGGCGCTGGCCTGGCTCAAAGGCAAAATGGGCAAGGCATCCTCCTTTGTTTATTCCTCAGTTGATTTGGTGCGGCCGATCTCGGGCCTGCGGCGCTCGCGCGCGGGCGCCATTCTGGCCAACTTGCGCTGGCTGGCGCTGGCGATTTTTATTCTCGCCCTGGCGCAGCCGCGGCGGATTAAGGGCGAATCGCACGTCAAAGCCAGCGGCATTGATATCGCGGTCTGCCTGGATTTGTCCGGCAGCATGCGCTCGGAGGATTTCGGCCCTGGCGAGAGCCGCATCAAGCTGGCCAAGGAAGTCCTGGGAAAATTTATTGACAACCGCCCCAACGACCGAATCGGCCTGGTCGCCTTCGCCAAGGATGCTTACATCGCCTCTCCCCCGACGCTGGACCACGATTATTTGCAAAGCCAGTTGGACCGGCTCAACATCGGCGTCATCAACGAAACGGCCACGGCCATCGGCTCGGCGCTGATGACCGCGCTCAATCGCATCAAGGACCTCAAGGACAAAAGCAAAATCATCATCCTGATGACGGATGGCGAAAACAATTCCGGCAAGATCGCCCCCCTGACCGCCTCGGACGCCGCCCAAGCTCTCGGCGTGAAGGTTTACACCATTGGCATCGGCCGGCAGGGCACCGCGCCGTATCCCATCGGCCGGGATGCGTTTGGCCGGATGCAATACCGGGAAATGGCGGTCGATGTGGACGAGGAGACGCTCAAGAAAATCGCCGAACAGACCGGGGCCAAGTATTACCGGGCCGACACGGCCGACACGATGCGGAAAATTTACGCGGACATCGACCGGCTGGAGAAAACGGAAGTTGTCGTCAACAAGTACCAGCATTATGATGAGTTGTTCGGCCAGGTGGCGGTGGCCGGGCTGGCGGTGCTGGCGCTCGAAATGAGCCTGGCCCAGACCGTTTGGAGAAAACTGCCTTGAACGCATGAGATTCTTTGTCTTTTTAATCGTGGCTTTCCTGGCGCTGCTTCTGCCGCTGCTGCATTTCGTGCGCTTCGAATATCCGCAGGTGCTTTGGATGGCGGCGGTCATTGTCCCGGCGCTGGCGGGGTTCTTCTACTGGTCGTGGCGTGTCAAACAAAAATTAGTCCTGCAATTTGTCCATTCCCGCCTGGCCTCCAGCCTGATGGCGGGCGTCTCGCCTGCGCGGGAGAAGGTGCGCCTGGCGCTGCAAGTCGCGGCGGTGGCCGGCATCCTGTGCGCCATCGCGCGCCCGCAATGGGGCTTCGCGTGGGAAGAAGCCAAGCAGCAGGGATTGGACATTATCGCAGCCATCGACACCTCCAAGAGCATGCTGGCCCGCGACGTTTTGCCCAACCGCCTCGAAAAGGCGAAACTTGCGGTGATGGATCTTATGCGCCTCGCCAAATCGGATCGCATGGGCCTGGTGGTGTTCGCGGGCGGCGCCTTTTTGCAGGCCCCGTTGACGCTGGACGATCAGGCTTTCCAGCAGGCGGTGGATGCCGTCGCGGTCGGCGTCGTGCCGGTCGGCGGAACGTCGCTTTCCTCCGCCATTCGCACCACACTGCAAGCTTTTGAAAAGGGCAACGACAATCATAAAGTCATGGTCCTGTTCACCGACGGCGACGACCACGACACTGATCAAGACACTATCGCTGCCGCCAAGGAAGCCGCTGACGCGGGCATGCGCATTTTCACGATGGGGGTCGGCACGCCGCAGGGAGAATTGCTGCAAGTGGCCGATGAGCAGGGAAACATGACGTTCATCAAGGATGAGAATGGCAATGCCGTCAAATCGAACTTGAACGAAAAACTTTTGCGGGAAATTGCCACGGATGCCAACGGATTCTATTTGCCATTGCAGGGGGCCACTCCGATGGAGACGCTGTATTCGCGCGGCCTGGCTCCGCTGCCCAAGAGCGAGGAAACGACGCGGCTGACGCGCGTGTATCAGGAGCGGTATCATTGGTTTTTGGGCTTCGCGGTGTTGTGCCTCGTTGCGGAGGCGCTTTTGCCGGAGCGCGCCCGCTCGCGCGCGGCTCGCAAGCGAACGGCCGCGCCCGCCCTGGCCAAAGTGGCGGCCGCGATCGTTTTGGCGTTGGTTCCCTGGAACAGTTCCGCTTCGCCTTCCAGCGCCTTCCGCGATTATCAGTCAGGCCATTTCACCAACGCCTTCGACGAATACAACCGGCTGGCCCAGCAGAAAACCAACGATTACCGCCTGCATTACGATGCCGGCGCGGCCGCCTACAAATCCATGAAGCTGGACGATGCCGAAAAACAATTCAATGCGGCCCTGAATTCGCCGGAGATCATTTCGAATCCCCAAACCCAGCAGAGCACTTATTACAACCTGGGCAACACGCTTTATCAAATGGGCGAACCGCAGCCCGATCCTGACAAGAAGAAGGAATTGTGGCAGCAGGCCATTGAGAATTATGATCGCGCCATCCGTTTGAACACCAATGATTTTGACGCCAGCAACAACATGGCTTTTGTTCAGCGCAAGCTGGAACAGTTGAAACAACAACAACAGCAGCAACAGCAGCAGGACAAGAAGGACAAAAAAGATCAAAAGGACCAAAAGCAAAAACAGGACCAAAACGACCAAAACCAGCAGCAAAAGAAAGACCAGCAGGGCAAGCAACAGAAGGACCAAAACCAACAACAGCAGAAGCAGCAAAAATCCGACCAGCAAAAGAAGGACGAGGAAAAAGCCAAACAGGAGCAGGCCAAAAAAGACCAGGAGAAGAAGAAACAGCAGCAGCAGCAAGCCCAGGCAGGCCAGGACGAAAAAAAGGGCGACCAGGATAAACAGGACGAACAGGCCGCGGCCGAACTCCACATGAGCCCGCAGGAAGCCCGGCAGTTGCTCGATCAATTGAAGGACGATGCCAAGGTCCTGCTTTTCTCCCCGACCAATCAGCCCATCAACACCCAGCGCGGGAAGTTCAAGGATTGGTGAGCGCGGTGTTCCATCTTGCGTTTCAGCGCGGGTTCTGCTGAAATTCCTTTATGCGTAAAACTCTTTTGATTGCCATCGCGGTCTCCGGCCTGGCCGGGACCGCCCGCCACGCTGTGGCTGAACCCGTCCTCGGATACACCGATACTCCCATGCTGCCTTCCGGCAAATGGCACGTTCACGATCCCGCCCGCACCAGGCCGCCGGTCGTCACACCGGGCGCCACTTTCAGCGACGGCGCCGCGCCGCCGGCCGACGCCATCGTGCTGTTCGATGGCAACGATCTTTCCCATTGGGAAAGCGACAAGGGAGGCGAGGCAAAATGGACCGTTCGCCAGGATTACATGGAGGTCAAACCTCACAGCGAGGGCATCCATACCAAGGAGAAGTTTGGTGATTTCCAATTGCACCTTGAGTTCGCCGAACCGGTCAAAGTGGTGGGCGACAGCCAGGAGCGCGGCAACAGCGGCGTGTTCTTGCAGGGGATTTATGAGGTGCAAGTGCTTGACTGCTTCGACAATCCCACCTATCCCGATGGCCAGTGCGGCGCCGTTTACGGGCAGTCCCCGCCTCTGGTCAACGCCTGCAAAAAGCCCGGCCAATGGCAGGCTTACGACATCATTTTCGAGGCTGCCCGCTGGAATGAGAACCACGAATTGGTCCGCCCCGCCAGCGTGACAGTCATCCAAAACGGCCTGCTGCTGCATAACAAGCAGGCGATCTTAGGCCCGACCGGCCACAAGACTCTCGCCAAATATAAGAAGCAACTTCCCGACGAAGGCTCGCTCGCGTTGCAAGACCACGGCAATCCCGTCCGCTTCCGCAACATCTGGATTCGCCGGATTCACGAAGAAGAGCAGCCCTAAGCCGCCATCGGATTCAATTCGATTTTGAGCAGGCGCCTTTTCCGGGCCAGGCCGCCGGCGTAGCCTCCGAGAGCGCCGTGTTTGCCGACGACGCGGTGGCAGGGAATGATAATGCCGATGGGGTTTCGCCCCGTGGCTGTTCCCGCCGCGCGAACGGCGCGGGAATTGCCGGCCCGTTCCGCGAGCGTTCCATAGGTAATCGTTTCGCCGAACGGAATGAGCGCGATTTGCCGCCAGACTTCGCGCTGGAAGTCCGTTCCCTCGCAGCGCAGGGGTACCGAGAAGTTCGTCCTCGCGCCCTTGAGATATTCCAGAATCTCCACGGCCGCCCGGCGAAGGACCGGCTGTTTGGGATTATGCTCGCCTTCGCGGCGCCGGGCGGCATGTTCGCAATCGGCGAAAAAAACGCCGGTCAATTCCGTTTCGCTGGCTGTCAATAACAGATCTCCGAGGAGCGCCGTCTTTAGCGTCATGTATGATTTCATAATTCTTTCTCCAGGCTGTTCCACAAGTGCAGAGCGGCGTAAGCCCGCCAGGGCCGCCACTTTTCAGACAACTGCAAAATTTCGCGCGGATTGCTCGAACCGAGCGCCTTGCGAATGCCCAAATCGGTGTGCGGAAAGGCGTCCGGCCAGCAGAGAGCGCGCATGGCAATGTATTGCGCGGTCCACTCTCCCACGCCGGGGATTTCGCGGAGCCGCTCCAGCGTGTCTTCGATTCGGCGGCCCGGTTCCATGGACAGGGCGCCGCTCGCGATGGCTTGCGATAAAGCAATCAACGTTTTCGCGCGCTGCCCGGTGATGCCCAGCCGGCAAATTTGATCGACGGCAGCCGAGGCGAGCCGCCGCGGCGTCGGAAACAGATGAGTCAGCGCGGGAACGGGCGTTTGGAGCGGCGTCCCAAACCGCAACACCAGCCGGCCCGCCAATGTTCGCGCGCCCGCCACCGAAATTTGCTGCCCGAGAATGGCCCGCACCGACATCTCAAATCCATCAAAGCTGCCGGGAATTCTCAGGCCGGGGCATTTCGCGGCCAAAGGCCCCAGCGCCGCGTCCACCGCCGCCGGATCGACGTGCAAATCAAAAACATGTTTGACGCGCTCAAGGACAATCGCACAGACAGGAAGCAATTCGTCTGAGAACCGCACGGACAGCATGTTCTTATCCGCGTCGTGCCTGACTTGCAGATAGCCGGAGAACTCGCGGTCCTGCCGCTGGATGCGGACCGTTCGGAGATAACTCCCATCGTGCACCGCCTCCACGCGCGCGACGGTTCGCGCGGCCAGAAAACCCAGAAGCCGGTTCCAATCCAGGGGAGGCCGGTAACTCAACCGGAAGGGAAACTCCGAAAAAATCGCGGGCAATTGTTTCCCGCGCCCTTTGCGAAACTCGGTTGGGGTCAGCCGATAGCGTTCTTTGACCAGCGCGTTAAACCGGCGCAAACTTTGGAAGCCGCTGGCCAGCGCCACGGAGATGACCGGCATGGCGGAATCGGTCAATAATTGTTTTGCCAGCAGGAGGCGCTGCGTCTGCCAGAACTCAACCGGCGAAACGCCAAACTCCTCCCGGAACACGCGGCGCATCTGGCGGTCGGTCACACCCAATTTGTCCGCCAGCTCGCTCAACGAGCGCTCCGCCAAAAAATCCTGGCCGATGTAGTGCGCCGTGCTTCGCGCCAATTGGCTGCTTGCTTCCATGAGGCTGTTGCCCGGCGCCAGTTCCGGGCGGCAGCGTTTGCACGGGCGGTATCCTCCCGCCTCCGCCGCCGCGGCATGGCTGAAAAACCGGCAATTCTTGCGCATCGGCGTTTTCACCCGGCAAATGGGGCGGCAGTAAACGCGCGTCGTTTTCACCGCGACAAAAAAACGCCCGTCGAAACGCGCGTCGCGCGTCAAGACCGCCTGATAGCATTGATCCGGATTCAGAATCATGACTACAGTTTAAATGAGAACCAAAGAGGCCGCTCGCCGTTTTCGGAAGTCAAACTTGGGCATGAGGCAGGCCCGCCTTGAGCTGTTCTTTCAACGAATTGGCGGCCAGCGCGTAACCGCCGTTGGAGCCGTCCACGAAATGGAAGTGGCGATGATGGCGGTCAAAGACCAGGCACGTCAGCAGCGCGTGATCCGTGACATGCAAGCCGTAAGCCAGCCGCCCGCGCGCGCGCTGCTCCTTCAAATACTGCTCGAACTTTTCCCGGTTTTGCGTTGAGCAGGAAATCACCATCCGAATCATGTCGTCGAATTTCTGGTAATCCGTGTTCTCGATGAGCGACTTTTTGTAATTCTTCCAATCCACCCCAGCCAGTCGCAGCGGCCGGCCAAACAACAGATTTCCGACATGGCTCTGAAACAGCATCCGGCCAAGCCACAGCCAGCGCGCCCAAAACGGGTGGCCGCCCAATTTGGCGTTGATCTCCGGCTGGCAGGCTTTCGTTGTGGTCGCCAAACTCAGCGACTGCTCGGCGGCTGGATGATAATCGCTGGTGCGGCCGAAGATGGCTTCGATTTGCGCGATGGCTTCCTGATAGACTTCATTCTTCGCGCCGCCTTGAGCTTGAATCAGCAGCGAGACCACTTCGCCCTTTTCGCTTCGCACCGGATTCCAGCGGCACTCCAGCCCGGTAAAATCGGCTTCCTCGGCGGAGGGATCGGCTGGGAGTTCATAATTCTCGCCCGGCGGCGGCCGCTTGACCCATTCCTCCGCGCGCGAAATCCCGCCGCCCGTGAAAATGGCCTGGGCAAAGTGCTCCGACACCGCCAGCTTGGCCACGCCAATGGCAAAGCCCCCCGCCATCAAACGTTCGACGGGCACCACGCCAGCCCTGAGCGTCAAACCAAAAGATTCCGCGGCCCGGTTTTTGGCCGCCAAGAGAACGCGCTTCGCCGCGGGCAGCAAGGACGGCGGCACCAAGAACGAAGCGCCGTCCCCGCCGAAAACGAATGGAAATTCGATCTCCCCGGCTGCATTGAGCAGGCCGATAATGGTCATCGCGCCCAGGACGTTGACGTTCTTGTAATCGCCGCACTTGATGGCCTCAGTCGAATTGACCACGTCGGCGATGACGACATGCCAATCGGGCGGCGCGGGCCGAAAGTTGGCCGGCACAGTCACGTCCCGATACTGTTTCAGGAACGGAAGCTCTTTGAAAAATTCATCGCTGGAAGGCAATCCGGCCACAGGCGTTTTTTGAAAGCGAGGCTGAACCGCCGGGCGCCGGAACTCAAGCACATTCGCCGCCTCACGAATGACATTGCCAATGCGGGGCTGTTTCGCATACATCGAATGGCAGCAATGAAATCAATGACCGGTTACGGGCGCGGCGAATGTTCCCAACGCGGATGCAAAGTGACGGTCGAAGTCAGCTCCGTCAACCGCAAGCAGACTGAAATTGCGGTCCATTTGCCGCGGGAGTGGGAAGTGCTTGAGGCGCAATTGCGCGACGCCATCAACCGCCGCGTGGCGCGCGGGCGCTTGACGGTGCGCGTCTCCGTTCATGCCGCGCCGGGCGGGACGGGAAAATCGCTCATCAACGCCGCCCTTGCCAAAACCTACGCCCGGGAATTGCGCGCCCTGGCCAAATCTCTCAAGCTGGCGGATGGCATGTCGCTGGATTTGCTGGCGCGCGCGCCGGGTGTGATGCAACCGGCGGAGAACGACATCCCGGCCGAGGAACTTTGGCCGTCCGTTTCCAAGGCCCTGCAAACCGCCCTGGATGTCATGCTTAAAATGCGCGAACGTGAGGGCGCGTGGCTGAGCAAAGTTTTGGCCGCGCACGCCGGCCGGCTTCGCACTGGCGTGCGCCGGGCGCGGAAGATGGCCCCGCGCGCCACCGAGCAATATCGGGCGCAATTGCTGGCCCGCATCAAGTCCGCCGGCTTGGAAGCCCCGGCCCTGGAGGACGAGCGGCTGGTCAAGGAAGTTTTCTATTTTGCCGACCGCTCCGATATTTCGGAGGAACTGGCGCGCCTGGAAAGCCACTTTCAGCAATTCGACGATTGCGTCAAGTCTAAGGAACCGGTGGGCCGCACGCTTGATTTCCTGGCCCAGGAAATGAACCGCGAGGTCAATACCCTCGGCTCCAAAGCCAACGACAGCGGCATCTCGCGCGAGGTCGTGCTGTTGAAGGCCGAACTGGAAAAATTCCGCGAACAGGTGCAAAACGTGGAATGAACGCCGGCCCGCCACCACCTTCGGCCTGGGCCACCAGCCCGCTGCTCATTGTCATTTCCGCCCCCTCCGGCGGCGGCAAGACCACGCTCTGCCAGCAACTGCTGGCCAGCCATCCGGAGATGACCCGCGCCATCACCTGCACGACCCGCCCGCCGCGCCCCGGAGAAGTGGATGGGCAGGATTACTATTTTATTGACGAACTGGAGTTTTCGCGCCGGATCGCGGCGGAGTCGTTTCTGGAGCACGCTTTGGTCTTCGGCCAGCGATACGGCACGCCCAAGCCGGAAGTCCTGGACAAGCTGCGCCAGGGCCAGGACGTTCTCCTCAATATCGACGTCCAGGGCGCCGCCACCGTCTGCGCCCGCGCGGCAGCCGACGCCGATTTGCGCGACGCGCTCGTAACGGTCTTCTTGACGCCCGCGACAGTGCGGGAATTGGAGGGACGCCTGCGGCGCCGCGGAGCCGACGGCCCGGCCCAATTGGAAAAGCGCCTGGGGGCGGCGCGCCACGAGATCGGGCAATGGACGAAATTCCAATATTTGATTCTCAGCACAAGCATCGCGGAGGATTTGCGCCGCATGGAAGCGATTATTGACGCGGAACGCATGAGTGTTGGCCGGGCCAAGTTCACCATCGGCGACTGACATGAAACGCCCCTGCATTTCAGGGCTGGCGTGCGCGGCGCTGCTGCTCGCGGGCTGCGCTCATTTTACGCCGCGGCCGCTCGCGCCGGCCCAGACAGCGGCGGCGTTTGAGTCCGGCTCCCTTACTAATCAGGACTTGCGGCAATTCCTGGAAACGAACGGCATCACGGGCCAGTGGCCCCGCCCCGAATGGCACATGCGCGACCTGGCCTGCGTCGCGTTTTACTATCACCCGGATTTGCGCCTCGCCCGCGCCCAATGGGAATCGGCGGCGGCCGCGATCATCACGGCGGGCCAGCGCCCGAATCCATCGGTCACGGTGACGCCGGGATACGATGCGCAGATTCCAAGCGCTCCCAGCCCGTGGATTGTTCCGTTGAGCTTCGATCTTCCTATCGAGACGGCTGGCAAACGCCGCTATCGCGTCGCGCAACAGCGGCAACTGGCGGAGGCGGCCTATTGGAAATGGGTTGGCGCGATCTGGCAGGCGCGCGGCGGCGTGCGGGCGGCGCTCTTGAATCTCCAGGCGGCCGGACGCTCCCGCGTTCTGTTTGACGAACAATTGGCGGCCCAAAGCAATGTGGTCCGACTTTTGGAGGGCCAGGTGACAGCGGGCGCGGCGTCTGGATTCGACTTGACTCAGGCTCGGGTCGCCTTCGACACGTCGCGGCTCGCGCGCCAGGATGCCGAGCGGCAGCAAATTCAGGCTCGCGCGCAGCTTGCAACCGCGCTCGGTTTGCCGGCGGCGGCCTTGGAGGGCGCGCGGTTCGCCGAGGATGAACTCGAATCGGTTCCCGCGAACCTGGCCGAGCCGGATGTTCGCAAACAGGCGCTTCTGGGCCGGGCGGATGTCCGCGCGGCATTGGCCCAATACGCGGCCAGCCAATCGGCCTTGCAGCTTGCCATCGCGGGGCAGTATCCCGATGTCCATCTTGGACCCGGCTATGCGTGGAACAACGGCAGCGCGGGAGACAGCGAATGGCAATTGGGCCTGACCGTCAGCCTGCCCATCCTCAACCACAATCAAGGCGGCGTGGCTGAAGCCGAAGCAAACCGCCGCGAGATGGCCGCGAGTTTTATGTCCGTTCAAGCCCAGGCCATCGGGCAGATCGATGGCGCGCTGGCGGGGTACCGGGCGGCATTGGAGGAATTGCGAGTGGCCAAGACGCTTTTGGATGAGCTTGGACAGCGGTTGAAGTCGGCGCGTTCCATGCTCGACGCGGGCGAAGTCGATCCCCTCACTCAGGCCAATGCCGAGGCCGAATTTAGCTCCGGGGCGGTGTCGCGCCTGGATGCGCTGGTCAAGGCGCAGCAGGCCCTGGCGCAATTGGAAGACGCCACGCAAAGCCCTTTGACCCTGCCGGAGCGTGTCATGCGAACAGTGCAAGCCAAAAATGAACCGTAAAACCATTATTTCGGGGATCGTCATTATCGCGCTGGCCGCGGGCGCCTTTTTCCTGTGGCGCTCCATGCGCGGTTCAGGCAAGGCTGAATCCGCCGGCGGCGGCGACGACGAAAATGTTCCCACCGTGGTCACGGTGCAAACCGGAAAACTTCAGCGCGAAACGCTGCACGGATACGTCGAAGGATTTGGGCAGGTGGCGGCGGCCCCGGCGGCGTCCGCCAACGTGGCGTCCCCGGTCGCGGGCGTAGTCACTGAGGCAAAAGCGGTCGAAGGCCAAACCGTGCAAAAAGGCGATTTACTATTTCAACTTGACAGCCGCGTGGCCGACGTCGCCGTGGAATATGCCGAAAAAACCGCGGCCCGGCAGCGCGATCTTTTGCGGCTGAAAAACACGTCGCAAAAAGCGGTGCAGGACGCCGAGGAGCAGCTTGCGGCCGCCAAAACGCAGCAGGAATTGTTGCGCATCCGCGCGCCGATCGCGGGCACGGTAACGCATGTCCAGGTTCATGCGGGCGAAGCCGTCGATCTTGCGACTGTGCTGGCCGCCATCACCGATCTCCACCGCCTGGTCGTCAACGCGGACATCCCGGCAGCGGAAGCCGGGGCGGTGCAGGCGGGGCAGGCCGTGGAATTGGAAACGGACCCGCCGGTGGCAAGTTCCGTGTCGTTCATCGGGGCCGGCGTGCAGGCTTCCAACGGCGCCGTGCTGGTGCGGGCGCCGCTGCCGGAAGGCAGCCGGATGCGCCTGGATCAATTTGTGCCCTTGCGGATTGTCACCATCACGCATTCCAATTGCCTGGCCGCCCCGGCGGAAAGCGTTGTCAAGAATGCGGACGGCAGCAACGTCGTCGCCATCGTGGCCAACGATGCCGCGGCCCAGGCGCCGGTCGAAGTTGGATTGCGCGAAAACGGGCTGGTTGAAGTGGAAGGCCCGGGGCTGAAGGAGGGCGACACGGTCGTTACGGTTGGCGCCTACGGACTGCCTGCCAAGACGAAAATCAAGGTGCAGGCGCCCTAGCGTGAAGCCGTTATTCGCATGAACGAAGGGAAGACTTTTTCTCTCGGCGCATTCGCGATTCGCAACGCGCTGCCCATCGCGTTTATCGCGCTGGCGCTGTGCGCGGGCGGCGTGTTTGCCGCATGGCGCACGCCCTCGTCGGTTTTTCCGCGAACGGATTTCCCGCGCGTCGTCATCCTTGTCAACAATGGGATTATGCCCGCTGACGAAATGATGGCCTCCGTGACCAAGCCCATCGAGGAAGCGATGAAGGCCGTCCCTGGCACCGTCAGCGTGCGCTCGGCCACCATGCGCGGTTCGGCCCAGATCAACATTTTTTTCAACTGGCAGGTCGATATGGCGCAGGCCGAGCTTTATGTCCTGGGAACGATGGGACAATTGAGCAGCGAACTTCCGCCTACCGCCACCTCTGAAGTCTCGCGGATGACCTTCGCGGCCTTCCCGATCATCGGCGTCAGCCTGACCAGCCCCACGCGCGATTTGTCGTCGCTGTGGGAAACGGCGAATTACAATTTGAAGCCGCGCTTTCTGCAAATTCCCGGCGTGGCCCAGGTCGAAATCACGGGCGGCCACAAGCCGGAGTTCCACGTCACGGCGGACGCCTTGAAGCTTCGGGCGGCGAATTTGAGCCTCACCGACGTGGCGGCCGCGCTATCCAACAATAGCTCCATCACGGCGGCGGGCATCCTGGAGGAGAATTATCGCTTGTACTTGACCACCGTTGACGGGCGCGTCCACACCATTGATGAAATTGGCAATGTCGCCATCGCCGCTCCGGGCGGTCATCCGGTGCGAATCCGGGATGTCGCCGCGGTGGCGCGCGGCCCGGAGCCGGTTTTCACGAGAGTCACTGCCGAGGGGCGCGATGCCGTTCTGCTGAACATTTTCAGCCAGCCCGATGGCAGCACTTTGGATATCGCCAAGGCAGCCACGGCAGAGATGAAGAAGCTGCGGCACGAATTGCCGCCGGACATGCGCCTGGCCTTTTTTTACGACCAATCGCAATTCGTCCGTGAATCGGTCGGAAGCGTCCGCGACGCCATTGTCTTCGGGCTGATTCTGTCCACGCTCATTCTTTTTTTCTTCCTCAAGAATTGGGGCAGTGTGCTGACGGCCATCGTGACCATTCCCATTACGCTGCTGATTACGCTGGCCGCCATGCGCCTGGCGCACATGAGTTTCAATATGATGACCCTGGGCGGAATGGCCGCGGCGATTGGATTGGTCATCGACGACGCCATTGTCGTGGTGGAGGCGATTTACACGAAAATTGCCAGCGGGATGTCGCGGCTGGAAGGAATTCGGGATTCGATTGGGGAGATTTTTCGCCCGCTCCTCGCGTCCACGCTGACGCCTGTGGTTGTGTTTATCCCTCTTGCGTTTTTGGCGGGCATTGCGGGCGTCTTTTTCCGGGCGCTCGCGCTTACGATGGTCGTTTCGCTGCTGACCTCGCTGGCGCTGGCCATCACGCTCACGCCGTCGCTGGCAAGCTGGTTTGTGCGGAACCGCCCGCGCAAGGTGGCGGACAGCCCGGCGCCCGAAGAGCATGGGCCGGTGTTGAAGCGCGTGGTGCGCGTTTACGAAGACGCGGTGCGGCTGAGTTTGCGCCATGCATGGCTCACGCTCGTTGCCTGCGTCATCATCGGAGTTCTCGGCGTGCTCATTTACCGCCATTTGGAAACCGATTTTCTGCCAGAGTTCGATGAAGGCGGCTTTGTGATCGATTTCAGCGCCCCGCCCGGCACGAGCCTCACGGAAGCTTCGCGCCAGCTTGACCAGGCGGAGGCCGTTCTCCGCGCCAATCCCGATGTGGAAAGCTATTCGCGCCGGCTGGGCGCGCAACTCGGCTGGTACATCACAGAGCCGAACCGCGGCGATTTTCTTGTCAAACTAAAAGCCGGCCGCGGGCATCCCACGCAGGATGTCATCGCCTCGCTGCGCCACGCTTTTAACGAGCAATTTCCCGCCCAGCGCTGGGATTTTCCCGGCATTCTCACCGACCTTGTTGGCGATCTGTCGCTGACGCCGGACCCGATCGAAGTCAAAGTTTTCTCACCCGACCTGGACTGGCTGAAAGAGACCGCGCCGCGCGTGGAATCAGCGTTGAAAGCCGTCCCTGGAGTGGTGGATACGTTCAACGGGCTGACCGAAACCGAGCCTTCGATCAACATTCGCGTGCGGCCCGCCGACGCGCAACGATTTGGCTTTACGGCCAATGACATTGCCGACGCGGCCAATATCGCGATGCTGGGCAAAATTTCGTCGCACGTGCTGGAAGGCGATCATGCAGTCGATGTGCGGGTGGCGGGCGATTCCAACATCGTTCGTTCGGCTGAGGCTTTGGCGGAATTGCCGTTGCGCGGCGCCGCGGGCGCGTCTGTGCGGCTGCGGCAGGTGGCCGATGTGGCGCGGGAGCCGGGGGAAGTCGAATTGGACCGGGAGGATTTGCGGCAGAACATCACCGTGACCGGGCGATTGGAGGGCCGCGATCTCGGCAGCGCGATGAAGGACATTCAGGCCAGGTTGGGCGGTGATAAATCGCTTCCGGCCGGGGCTGTCGAATACGGCGGACTTTATCAGCAGCAGCAGGAATCGTTCGTGAACCTGCTGTCGGTGCTGCTGATGGCGCTATTCCTGGTCTTCACAGTCCTGTTGATTGAGTTTCGTTCCTTTTCCGAGCCGATCGCGATTGTCTTTGGGGCTGTGCTGGCGCTTTTCGGGACGGTGATGGCTTTGTGGTTGACAGGAACGACGCTGAACATCGTTTCTTTTCTGGGCGCCATTATCGGAGTTGGTATCGTGGCCAAGAACGGAATTCTCATGCTTGATCTGGTCGAACATTGGCGCGCGCAGGGCGCCAGCCTGGAGGACGCCCTGGTTCGGTCGGGAGGCCGCCGTTTGCGCCCCGTTCTGATGACCTCGCTGGCGGCGGCGCTGGGCATGATGCCGCTGGCCTGGGGGCTTGGCAGCGGAGCGGACATGCTGCGGCCGCTGGCCATCGCAGTCATGGGCGCGCTGTGCATTTCAGTGCTGCTCTCGCTGGTGGCGACGCCCACTCTTTATTATGTGCTGGCGCGCAGGCGCGGCCAGCCGATTTGAACCGCGCGCTTCAAATTTTCTGGACATTCGCACGGATTGCCGGATAGCATTCGCCTGTCGATGTCCTTGCGCAACCAACTGGAAAAATCGGGGTCGTGGCTTTTTCGCTGGCGGAGTTATTTGCCGCTGGCGCTGCTTCCCATGTTCGTCGTCTGCTTCGCGTCCTTCACTTATCTCGGCGGCTCCGACGCGGAGAGTGACATCTGGCAATTGTTGTGCATGGTCGTTTCATTTTCAGGACTGGCTGTCCGTGTGCTGACGGTCGGGCGCGCGCCCAGAGACACCTCGGGGAGGAACACCAAGACGCAGCTCGCCGCCAGCCTGTCTACCACCGGCATGTACTCCGTCACGCGCCACCCGCTTTATTTGGGCAACTACCTCGTCATGCTGGGCTTCTGCCTTTCATTTCACACCTGGTGGCTGGCATTATTGGTGACAACGATCTATGCCCTTTACTACGAACGCATCATGCTGGCGGAGGAAGCCTTTCTGCGGGAGCGTTTCGGCGAGCAGTTCGAGCAATGGGCCGCCGTCACACCCGCGTTCATCCCCAATCCCCGGCTGTGGAACGCGCCGGCCATGCCCTTTTGCTGGCGGACGGTCCTGCAGCGGGAGTACAACGCCTTCTTCCTGATCGTCACCTTTTTCTTTTTGTTTGATTGCATTGCCGACTCCGTGGTTGAGCGGCATCTGACCGTCAATTGGGTCTGGTTTGGCCTTTTCCTGGGCGGATTTCTGGTTTTCGCCGTCCTTCGGACATTGAAGAAACGCACCACCTTGCTCAATGTAGCCGGGCGTTGACGCTGGCTAAACCGGATCGTAATTCAGCGCCGGCCCGAGCCATTTCTCAACTGTTCTCAGTTCCATGCCTTTGCGCCGCGCGTAATCCTGCGCCTGGTCGCGATCCAGTTTGCCGACGCCGAAATACTTCGCGCGCGGGCTGGCGAAATAAAGTCCGCTGACGCTGCTGGCGGGCCACATGGCGCAGCTTTCCGTCAGCCGGATGCCAGTCCGTTTCTCCACCTCCAGCAATTTCCAGAGCGTCCATTTTTCGGTGTGGTCGGGACAGGCGGGATAGCCCGCGGCCGGGCGGATGCCGCGATATTCTTCGTCAATCAATTGCTCTGCCGTGAGGTTCTCGGCCTTGCCGTAGCCCCATTCCACGCGGACGCGCTTGTGCAAATACTCGGCGAACGCCTCCGCCAATCGGTCAGCCAACGCCTCGGTCATGATCGCGTTGTAATCGTCGTGCTCCGCCTTGAATTGCCGCGCCAATTCCTCAACTCCGTGGCCGGCCGTGACGGCAAAGGCGCCGATGTAATCACCGGCAGGCGCGACGAAATCAGCCAGGCTCAAGTTAGCCTGCCCTTCCGGCTTCTCTATTTGCTGTCGCAAAAAATGGAGCATGGCCGCGGAAGTCCGCCGCTCTTCGCCCTCAAAAAGCTCCACGTCATCGCCGGCGGATTGGGCGGGAAAAAATCCGTAAACGCCGCGCGCCTCCAATAATCTCTGATTGACAATTTTTTGCAGCAAGTTTTGGCCGTCCGCGAAGAGTTCGGCGGCCTGGGGGCCGTGTTTTTCGTGCTTCAAAATGGCCGGATAACGGCCGCGCAATTCCCACGTGTGAAAAAAGGGCGACCAGTCAATAAATGGAATCAATTCCGCCAGCGGAACCGTCACATCGCGAGCGCCGACAAACTCCGGCACGGCGATTTCTTCCGGCTTAAATTCGTAATTGGGCCTGCGCCGCCGCGCCTCCTCCAATGAGAGCAGCTTGACCCGCTGCCCGGCATGCTGTTCGCGGATTTTCTCCTGCTCCTGCCGGTTCCGCTGCTCGAACGCCGGTTTGGAATTCGGGTTGGCCAATTGGCCGGCCACGCCGACGGCGCGAGAGGCATCGACCACATGCACGACCGCCTGGCCGTAATGCGGAGCGATCTTGACCGAGGTGTGCGCCTTGCTGGTCGTGGCGCCGCCGATAAGCAGCGGCACGGAAAAACCTTCACGCTGCATTTCACGGGCCACGTGCGCCATTTCGTCCAGCGACGGCGTGATCAGCCCGCTCAGGCCGATCATATCGACGTTCAGTTCGCGGGCGGTTTGGAGAATTTTTTCGCATGGGACCATGACGCCCATGTCGATGATTTCGTAATTGTTGCAGGCCAGCACGACTCCAACGATATTTTTGCCGATGTCATGCACGTCGCCTTTGACGGTGGCCATCAGGATTTTTCCCTGGGCGCGGCTCGGCCCGCCGGCGCGCTTTTCCGCCTCCATGATGGGCAGCAGCCAGGCGACGGCCTTCTTCATGACACGCGCGCTCTTGACCACCTGGGGCAGGAACATCTTGCCCGAGCCAAATAAATCGCCCACTACGCTCATCCCGGCCATGAGCGGCCCTTCGATGACGGAGAGCGGGCGCCCGATTTTCTCCAGCGCCTCCTGCGTGTCGGCCTCGATGAAATCCACGATGCCTTTGACTAAAGCATGTTCGAGGCGCTGTTCGACCGTGCCTTTGCGCCATTCGTCTTCAACCACACCCCCCTTTTCTTTCTGCTTGACGGTGTCGGCAAACTTGACGAGGCGTTCAGTCGCATCGGGGCGCCGGTTGAGCAGGACATCCTCGACCAATTCAAGCAGGTCTTTGGGAATCTCCTGGTAAATGCCGAGCATGCCCGCGTTGACAATGCCCATGTCCAGGCCGGCCTGGATGGCATGATAAAGAAAGGCCGAATGCATCGCCTCGCGCACCAGGTTATTACCGCGAAAGGAAAAGGAAATGTTGCTAATGCCGCCGCTGACCTTGGCCCGGGGCAGGTTTTGTTTGATCCAGCGCGTGGCTTCAATGAAATCGACCGCGTAATTGTTGTGCTCCTCCATGCCGGTCGCGACGGTCAGGACGTTGGGATCGAAGATAATGTCCTCCGGCGGGAATCCCGCGCGTTCGGTCAAAATCTTGTAACAGCGCGTGCAGATTTCCTTGCGGCGCTCCAGCGAATCGGCCTGGCCTTTTTCATCAAAAGCCATGACCACCACCGCTGCCCCGTAACGGCGCACCAAAGCGGCCTGCTGCAAAAACTTTTCCTCGCCTTCCTTCAGGCTGATGGAATTGACGACGGCCTTGCCCTGCACGCATCGCAAGCCCGCCTCGATGACCGGCCAGCGCGAACTGTCAATCATCACGGGCACACGGGCGATGTCCGGCTCCGATCCGATCAAATTAAGAAAATGCGTCATCGCTTTGACGCCATCGAGCATCCCTTCGTCCATGTTGACGTCGATGATCTGCGCGCCATTGAGGACTTGCTGCCGCGCCACCGCGAGGGCTTCCTCATAATGCCCGGCCAGGATCAATTTGGAAAATTTAGGCGAGCCGGTGATGTTGGTGCGCTCGCCGATGTTGACGAAATTGGTATCGGGCCGGATGTTCAGGGCCTCCAGGCCGCTCAGGCGCAACCAAGGCTCGACCTTGGAAGGCACGCGCGGCTTGAATTTCGCGGCCGCCTTCGCCAGGGCGCGGATGTGCGCCGGGGTCGTGCCGCAACAGCCGCCGATGATGTTCAGCCAGCCCGAAGCCGCCCAGTCCGCCAATTGCGGGGCCATGGTTTCGGGTGTTTCCGGGAAGCCGGTGGGCAGCATGGGGTTGGGCAGCCCGGCGTTGGGATAGGCGCTCAAATAGACCGGCGCCACCCGCGAAAGCTCTTCAATGAAGGGCCTCATTTCTTTAGGCCCCAGCGCGCAATTGATGCCGACGCTCAATAACGGAAAATGCGAGACGGAGTTCCAGTAAGCCTCGACCGTTTGCCCGGAGAGCGTGCGCCCGCTCAAATCGGTAATCGTAAACGAGAGCATGACCGGCACGCGCGGCACTTGATCGAACAGCCGGGCAACGGCGAAAAGCGCGGCCTTGGAATTGAGCGAGTCAAACACGGTTTCGACCAGCAGAACGTCCGCGCCACCCTCCAGCAAACCGCGCGCCTGCTCCTCATACGCGCCGGCCAATTGTTCATACGTGACGCCCCGCGCCGCGGGATTATTGACATCCCCGGAAATTGAGGCGGTCTTGTTGGTCGGCCCCAGCGCGCCAGCCACGATGCAAACGCGCCCCGGCTCGGCTGCCATGACGGCGTCGGCGGCGGCCCGGGCGTTTCTGGCCCCGGCCACATTCAATTCATGCGCGAGCGATTCCATGCCGTAATCGGCCATCGAAATGCGGGTGCTGTTAAACGTGTTCGTTTCAATGATGTCCGCGCCGGCCTGGAGATATTGGCGGTGGATTTCCTGAATCACCTCCGGCCGGGTCAGGTTGAGCAGATCATTGTTCCCTTTGACATCGCGCAGCCAGTCCTTAAATCGCTCCCCGCGATAGTCCGCCTCTTCAAGGCGATAGGTTTGGATCATGGTTCCCATGGCGCCGTCAAGCATGACGATGCGCTCGCGCAGCAGGCGCCGCAGCGCGTCGGTCCGGTGGCGGGATGGTCCGCTCTTTTCGTCCATGGGGAGACTATAGGCCAATCAAGCCGGAGATGCCAAACAAAAAATCAATATATCCTGATATGAAGATATGTTATTGTGCCAGGAAAAGAGGCTCGAATTCCTGAAGGATGACGCCAGTCGGAGACTTATTCAAGGGGGCGTCGGTGCAATTGGCGGTCATGGCCAGCACCAGGCCGGAATCGGGCTGAATCATCAGCACCGTTGTCCCGCCAACGGAGCCGCCGGTGTGCATCCAAATGCGGTGGCCGGACTTATCCCTCTGAATGGTCCAGCCGATGCCGTATCCCGTTGGCTTGCCGTCAGTTGTCTTCTGCGGCGTGAACAGCGCCTTGAGGGACGCGCTGGTCAGAAAGCCCGGCTGCAAGTGCGCGGAGCCAAACCGTACCAAGTCCTCTGGCGTCGAAAGAAATCCGCCCGAAGCCCACTTGTAACTATTGTCCACGTCCGGTTCCAATTTGAACCCGCCGCCGGCCTTGGCCACGTAAAAATGGGTGCGCTCCGGGATGGAGCGGGTGGCGTCGTCCGGCATGGTATTCGTCAGGTCCAGTGGCGTCCAGACCGCCTCCTGCATGTACGGAAGAAAGTCCTGCCCGGCTGCGGCTTCCATGACCGCGCTGATCAGATTGAAACCATAGCTCGAATAGAAATATTTTTGACCGGGAACTGAGAGAAGCGGGTCATTTTCGAAGATGCGCAGGCCGTCCCGCGCGTTATTGAAATGGCGGTTCATATAGAACTCCCCCGGTTTGTAATGCCGGATGCCTGCCAGATGCCCGGCCAATTGCCGCGTGGTAATTACGTGTCCTTTCTCGGGAAAGTCCGGGACATAGCGGTGGATATCCGCGTCCAAATCCACTTTGCCCTTCTCGACCAGCAGCATGAGACCGGCGGCGGTCATCGGTTTGGAAACGCTGCCGATGCGGAACAAGGTCCGCGGAGTGACGGGCTTCTTGGCCTCGAGATCGGCATAGCCAAGGCATTCCGACCATAGAATTTTGCCGTCCTGGCCGATCGCGACGGAAAGACCAGGAACTTTCCCCGCGAACTCCGCCATTTGCGTTCGCGCTTGGCTTTCCACATCGGACAACGAGGCGGAGAACGCAGCGGAGGCCGCCAAAATCCAAGCCGCCGCGATAATCCGCAGGCGCCAAATCGAGAAATTCATTGGAAAAACCTACCTGTGACCGCCATTCGAGAGCAAAGAAAAAGAAGGAAGAGAAGTCCTGCCGGAGGGAATTAATGCCCGAATCGGGCAAAATGGGAGCGTCTTGGACTTGGACAAACCGTGTCCAAAAAAGACACATTTCGGTTGCCTTTCGCGGAGCGAGCCGGGCGGCTCAATGCTCGCGATCGGGGGAACCGAAATGAAATCCTGACGCATCCTCGTACCCCTCAGGGGCTTGCGCTTTGGCGGTGGCCCGGATCTTGGCGGCAATTGCCGCGATAACTATCGTTGCCATCGCCAGGAGCGAAACAGATGCTTTATTAATTGTATTATCCACAACTACTTTCATAGCAATGAATATGCCAATACCTCTTTGTTTTTAATCTACGCCCGGATTGAAGCTGTGCAAGGGGGATTTCCCTGAACACAGGGTGCGGGAAAATGACAGTATGCCGGATACGTTGTCCAAAGGCGGGACACCGGCGGCGCCAGCGACTCACTGACGTGTCCTATGGGAGGGCGCCGACCCGGCCGGGGGGGACAATTGGCTTCGGACAGGTCCCCAGGCGCCGCAGCCATCCGTTAACCGCGCATGGGAATCATCCGATTATTATCTTAATTGTTACCACATGAGCACAGGCTTGCACCGCGCGTTTGAACTCGGAGTCGGATTCACTCTGGCTGTCTACTGCTCATACTCCTTGTACACAGGCAGCATCAGGGGAAAGTTTCGATCTTACAGCCGCAGCGAGGAGCCATGGTCGTTCTGGACATCGATTCTATTTACACTTGGCATCAGCCTGTTATTTCTTTTCGGGGCTGTTACATGGCGCAACTGACCGTCTCTCTTTTCGCGGCTCACGGTTGTATATTCAAATCCGTCACCGCGCCGGTTGAGGCGGAAGTCACCGCGCTGGCATACTTGGCCAGGACACCGCGAGTGTAACGCGGCTTGATTGGCTTCCACGCCTGCTTCCGCGCTTTGAGTTCCCTGGCGGAAATGGCCACGGTCAATTCGTGCTTCACGGCGTCGATGAGGATTTTGTCGCCGTTCTTAACCAGCGCCAGCGGGCCGCCAACATATGCCTCGGGCGTGATGTGCCCGACGACGAATCCGTGCGTCCCGCCGGAAAACCGCCCGTCGGTGATCAGCGCGACATCCTTGCCCAAGCCGCGCCCCGTAATGGCGCTGGTGGGAGCCAGCATTTCGCGCATGCCCGGCCCGCCTTTGGGGCCTTCCAGCCGAATAACGACCACGTCGCCCGCTTTGATCGAGCCATCCAGGATTTTTTCCAGCGCCTGCTCTTCTGAATTGAAAACCCGCGCGACGCCCTCGAAGTGCGTCCCTTCGTGCCCGGTGATCTTGGCCACTGCCCCTTCCGGCGCAAGATTGCCGTAGAGAATGACTAGGTGGCTGTCCTTTTTGATGGGGTTATCCAGCGGGCGGATGATTTCCTGCCCTGCCGGATATGGCTTCACGCCCGCCAGATTCTCCGCCAGCGTTTTGCCGGTGACCGTCACGCAGCCGCCGTGCAGCAATCCCGCCTGCAGCAGGGTTTTCATCATCGGCTGAATTCCGCCGATGGCCACCAACTCGGACATCAGGTGCCGTCCGCTCGGCTTCAAATCCGCCAGCACCGGCACGCGGCGCCCGATTTTGGTGAAGTCGTCCAGGGAAAGTTTGACTTTGGCGGCGTGCGCGATGGCGAGCAAATGCAGCACGGCATTGGTCGATCCGCCCAGAGCGATGACCACAGTGATGGCGTTTTCAAAAGCCTGCCGCGTCATGATGTCCAGCGGCCGCAGCCCGGCCTTGAGCAAATCCATCACAGCCGCGCCCGCGCGCTGGCAATCCTCTTTCTTGGCTTTGGAGACGGCGTTTTGGGCCGAGCTGTTGGGCAGGCTCATGCCCAGGGCCTCAATGGCGCTGGCCATGGTGTTGGCTGTGTACATGCCGCCGCAGGAACCGGGTCCTGGAATGGCGCAGGATTCGATTTCCTGCAACTGAGCGTCGCCGATCTTTTTGTTGGCGTGGGCGCCCACGGCCTCAAAGACGGAAACGATGTCCAGCTTGCGCGTGTCGCCTGTCAAACATCCGGGCAAAATGGTTCCGCCATAGACGAACACGGCAGGCCGGTTCAGCCGGGCCAGGGCGATCATCGCGCCGGGCATGTTTTTGTCGCAACCGCCGATGGCCACCAGACCGTCCATGCCCTCGCAGCCCGCGACCGTTTCAATGGAATCGGCGATGACCTCGCGCGACACGAGCGAATACTTCATCCCCTCCGATCCCATCGAAATGCCGTCGGAAACTGTGATGGTGTTGAAAATGATGGCCTTGGCGCCGGCGCGGTTGGCGCCAGCCTCGGCTTCGCGGGCCAATTGGTCAATGTGCGAGTTGCAGGGGGTGACCATGCTCCAAGTCGAAGCGATGCCGACAATGGGTTTTTTAAAATCTTCCTCTTTGAAGCCGACGGCGTAGAGCATGGCGCGGCTGGGCGCCCGGTGCGGCCCGTCCAAAACAATGCTCGAATGCGGCCGAAGATTGGCGGAGCCTGGCGATGCCTTTTTCAATTTCATGTTGGACGCGATTAAAAAGGGAAACGCCCCGCGTGGCAAGCCGCCAAAAGCAATCCACGCGGCGATTGAACAATCCGGGTTTGCCTGCCGTCGAACTCAGGGTGGTCAATGACGAGATATAATCTACGCTGCTGAATGAACATGGACCGGAGCCGATGGCTGTGGGCCGCGTTGTGCGTCGCGTTCGCGGGGCTGATGCTGGCCTGCGGTTGGCTTGTGCCGATGCATCTGCGGGCCGTCGATGGGGCGGTTTTGCGATTGGCCGGGGGCAGTCAGCCTTCCCTTGTTGAGCGCGGCCAGTCGCTGCAAAAGGCTGGCAATCCAGAGGCGGCCCGGCTGATCTTGCGCGCGGCCCAGGATGAAAAGCTCCCGTGGACCAGCGGACTGGCTTCCTCCCTCGCCGCCCAACCCGGCAGCGAACCGCTCTTTCCGGGAGGCCCGTCGGCGCCAGCGGATTCGCCCGTGACAACGCAGCTCATTCGCATGGATAACCGGCAAAAAGCGCTGGATTATTTGCAATCGACCGGCTCGCCAGCCGTGCGCGAATTGCTCCGCGCCCGCGACCTCACGAATACCGTGCTTTTTACTCCGTCGCAGTCGTCCTCCGGCCAGGCATTTGACGCGGCGATTTCCATCACCGGATTGCTGCTGGAGGGCAATTTTCTCGCGCCGGGATTGCGGGACGCGGTGGTGGACCGCGCCGCCATGGCCCGCACCCGCGCGACCGCCCAGCCTTTGGAAGAAATTCTCCTTGACGTTATGTCGCTGGGCCAGCGGCTTGATTGGGGGCAACTGACGGTATTTGCCGGCAAGATCGACAGCCCGGAGACGCTGGCCTCGCTGGCGGAACAGGCGCGAAATGCCGGCGCGCGCTGGCCGGAATTGTTCGCGGTGGTGGCGCTTTCCGAAAGGCCGGGCGAAGTGGCCGGCTATTTGCGCGAATTCAGCCAGACCGGCTTGGATGATTTGTCGGCCGGCCTGCGTTATGGCGAGGGCGGCTTGGACGAACTTTTGCGGCGGCATGAGCGGCTGTTTAATTCGCCTCGGCGCCAGCGCTGGACGGCTTCCGGGCCGATGGCGCCGTTCTTCCGGGCGGGAACAGATTATGCCTTGCGCATTAGCTGGTTTGCGCTGATCGTTAAGTGGTTCTTTTACATATCGGGCGGGTTCCTGCTTGCTGCCGCGGGGCATTGTGTATGGCCGGCCTTGGTTGAGGAGGAGGAACTATTGCGGGTGCGGGGTTTTCACGTGGCCCGCGAGCTATTATTTGCGATGGGGTTTTTGCTGGTGGTGCTGCTCCTGAGCGAGCCGTTTCTCGCGCAGGATAGCCAGAAGGAAGAGTTGACCTTTCGGTTGCGCCTGCCCATGGCGGGCGCGGCGGCTGGCGGCAAAACCCCCCTCGCCAAAACTAACGTTATGAATGCAAGAAGTCTGTTTACCCTGGCGCTATTTTTCGTGCTCCAGGCTTTGCTTTATTGCGCCTGCCTCATCAAGCTGGCCGAAATCCGGCGCCAAAAAGTCCCGGCGCGCGTCCAAATCAAGCTGCTTGAAAACGAGGAGCATCTTTTCGATGGCGGCCTTTACCTTGGCTTCGCCGGCACGATTATTTGTTTGATCTTGGTTTCGCTGGGGATCATCCAGCAAAGCCTGATGGCCGCTTATTCGTCCACGTCGTTTGGAGTCATCTTCGTTTCGATTTTTAAAATCTTCAATCTGCGGCCGGTGCGCCGCCGATTGTTGTTGCAAGCCGAGGCGCCTCCCGCCGCGCCGGAAACTTCCACGCACGCCGCGCCCTCGCTGGCCGCCTGATCCATGAACCGCAGCATCCTCATCGTCATTTGCGATTTTCTGCTGGTCAGCCTGCTGGCCTTTTCGACCGTCGATCTCAATAAGACAACCGAGGGCGGCGCGCCGCGCCTGACGCAATCCAACACCTCGACCAATCAAGTCACGGGGCGGCAGGATTTGGGCGATGTCATGCGGCTGGCCTTGGACGAAGAGCGCAAGAACCGCGACCAATTGGCGGGCGAACTGGCGCGCACGCGGAATACCGTGCAGGAGCAGGGCCAGCAAATTGAAGCCGCCAAGGGTCAACTGCAAAACAAACAGCAAGAGGCCGCCCGCCTGGCCGAGGAGCAGGCCAATTTGCGGGGCCAATTTGCCACTGCCCAGTCGAACATCGCCACTTTAAACGGCCAGCTTCACGACTCCACGGTCGAGACTGTCATCACCAAGGAAGCGCGCGCTGCCATGGAAGCGGAGGCGCGCAAGCAATCCGAAAAAGCCGCCTCGCTGGAGCAGCAATTGTCTCAATTGCAGAAGGCCAACGAAGGAATGCAATCGGACCGCACCGCGATGCAGAACCAATTGCAGATGAGCGAAGCCGCCAATCGCTCCACGCTGTCGCAGATGTCTCAATTGCAGGAGGAAGTCGATGCCCAGCGCCGGGAGAACGTCCGCCTAGCGGAAGGAGTCAAGGCCTTGGCCGCGAAGTCTTCCGACTTGGCCAAGGAAATCCATGACAACCGGCCGATGACGCCCAACATGATTTACGACGAGATCAACAGCAACCGTGTCCTCGCTGATTTCACTGGCGTCCGGCCGGGCTTTTTCGGAGGGGATTCCGCCAAGGACAAACAAGCGCAAATCATCCTGGTGACCGACGAGACGAATACGTTCGCTCTTTGCCACATTCAGGACACGCCCTTGACGCTGTGGACGCCGGGCACGCAATGGCAGGAGTTGACCGGCACCCTGACGCACGGCTCCGCTGTGTTTCCGATCCAGTCGATTTCATTTTATCTGCTCGACCCGCGCATCGTGCTGATCCCGGTGCCGGCCGCGCAAGCCCGCTCCCTTGGCTGCAAAGTCTATCACCTGTCCAAGGACCCTTACCTGTTCCAGGAGGCCGTGGTGACCGGCACGCGCGGGGATTACTATGGCGAATGCAAATTCCAGATCGACGTTACCACGCCGGAGTATTTGAAAATGGACCATAACTCGCTCAAGGGCTTGTTCGGAAAGTTCAACCCATCCAGCGGAGACTTGGTCATGACGAAATCGGGAGAATTATTGGGAGTCATGGCCAACAATAGTTATTGCGCGGTGATCCGGCGCTTTGAATCCGCCGCCATCTTCCGTTTCGGCCCCAGCAGTCTTCACCAGCCGACGGCCCAAACGCTGTCGGACCTTTACAGCGTCGTAGTGAGCCTGCCATTTAAGTTGCAATAGGGTTGCGTCTTGCTCCGAATCTTAATCTTTTTCCGATTAAGTTTGGGAGTATGATTAGCAGCGATGAATGACGTTGACCCGCGCTTCGCTGGCATTGCCCGCCTCTACGGCACGGACGGCTTGCAACGCCTCCTGCGCTCCCACGTCTGCGTCATCGGCATTGGGGGGGTCGGTTCCTGGACGGCGGAAGCTTTGGCGCGCAGCGGCGTGGGGCATATCTCGCTGGTGGATCTGGACGACGTTTGCGTGAGCAATGTGAACCGCCAATTGCACGCCCTCGAGGGCGCCATCGGCCGGCCCAAAGTGGAAGTCATGGCGGAGCGCATCCGCGCCATAAATCCTTCCTGCCAGGCGCGCCCCCTGGCTGAGTTTTTTACCGAATCCACCGCGACGGAAATTCTCGAAACCCGTTTTGACTTCGTCGTGGACGCCATCGATCACGTCGCGGAGAAGTGCCTGCTGATCGTCCGCTGCCGCCAACTCGAAATCCCGATCGTCACCGCGGGCGGGGCGGGCGGACGGCGCGATTCGGCGGCAATCCGCGTCGGCGACCTGGCCCAAGCGTCGCACGACGCCCTCCTGCAGCGTGTCCGCAAAATATTGCGAGACACTCACGGCTTCCCGCGCGACCCCAAAACTCCCTTCGGCGTCCCTTGCGTTTACTCGACCGAACCGGCCCAGGCGCTCGCCGAAGGTTGCGCGGGGCGCATCACTTGCGATAATGGCTATGGCACGGCCAGCTTTGTCACGGGGGCGTTTGGCTTAATGGCGGCCTCTTGCGCCGTGGCCCGAATCGCCGCCGGTTGATTATGGAACAGCCGCCTTTGCGCATCCCCGCCCATTCCCGGCGGCAGGCGATGGAATGGGGTTTGGTTTTGGCCAGCCAGGGTTTGGAGCCGGTCGTGGATCATTCGGAGGAAGAAGGATGGGCGCTGCTTGTGGAGGAACAAGACCAGGACCTGGCCCTCGCCAGCCTGAAGCAATACCAACTGGAAAATCGGGGCTGGCGTTGGAAACAGGCGGGGATGCTTTTCCATTGGGGCGGATTGGGATGGGCGGCGGCCATCGCTGCTTTTTACTACTGGAGCGCGGTTCGCTTTCCTGCCTTCCGCGACGCGGGAATCCTTGATAGCGCGAAAATCCGGGAAGGCCAATGGTGGCGGATTTGGACGGCCATCACCTTGCACGAGAACATCTCCCATCTCGCGGCCAACGCCTCGACCGGCTTCATCCTGATGGGGCTGGCCATGGCGCGATACGGCGCGGGCGTGGCCTTGCTGGCGGCCTTCGTGGCGGGAGCCGCTGGCAATGTGGCCAGCTTTCTCTTTTACAGTCAACCGCACGAAAGCCTGGGCGCGTCAGGCATGGTCACAGGCGCCCTCGGCCTGGTCATCGTCCAATCCTTTTCCCAATGGCGGCGGCACGCCTTTGGGCGCGGATTGTTCTTCCGCGCGCTGTCGGCGGGCGTGCTGCTAATCGTCGCCTTGGTCGGATTCAGCCCCAGCTCGGACACCGCCGCCCACTTGGGCGGATTCGCCGCGGGCGCGATCCTTGGATGCGCCCTCGGCTTCGTGCCGCCTCGCCGGCTGCACGGCGGGCTGGCCAGCGCGGCGGCGTTGCTCGCGCTGGCCGCGCTGCTCGGGTCCACTTGGCGACTGGCGCTTCACGCGCCTTGAAGCACCGCTGCCTTACGGCAGCATGTGCGTCGTCGGCGAGATCTGGCAAGTGGGCGTCGATTGTATGTTTTGCAACACGTAGCTGGTCGCGAAGGACTGCTGCGGGTCGATTGGGCAAATGGGCAAGTCTCCGTCACCGCGGCCCAAATAGGGCTGGATGTCGGAGCTTTGCGGAAGCGATGTCGAGACCGCTCCCTGTTCCAAAGCCCATTGCTGTTTCGATGCGTCGAGCATGCGAAGGTTGTCTATGCACAAATTGGTCTGAGATGTGGTTCTCGAGCGAACGAGATTTGGGACCGCTATGGCCGCCAAAAGCCCGATTATCGCCACGACAATCATGATCTCGACCAATGTAAACCCGCGCCGCCCCGGTTTCATGGTCTGCATTTCACTGCCTTTCTTCCCCCGGCTGTGAACCATGCAAAAGGCGGTTATTTATTATTACAAGTTGTTCACGAATTGCCTTTTGCAAAGCCGTGAGGACTCATGATGTAGCAGAGAACAGGCCACTTTTTTGCGCGGCGGTCTTTTGTTTCAAAAGCAGCCAGGCCAGCCCGCAACCCAGCAGGCACGCGATTGAAATCGCGCCGCCAATCCGCAGCGCGTTGTCCTTGTACTCCAACAAGATAAGATGTTTTCCGGCGGGCGCTTCCACAGCCTGGAACGCGTAGTTGGCGCGCCATAAGGGCACGGATTTTCCATCCACACTCGCTTTCCAATTGTGGTAGTATGCTTGCGAAAGAACGGCCATGGTATCGGCAGGAGTTTCCACTTCGAAGCTCTCGCGGCCCGGCGTAAAGTCTTTTGCGACAACGCTTGCGCGAGGCTCGCGAACGGCGCGGACACTCGCTTTTGCGTCCTCTGTCAGATACACAGAACTCCGGAAATCTCCGGTGTTTTTGTCAATCGCATCGAACGCCGCCGCGTCCTCCGCGAAGACAGGCGCCTGCCCCGCGCTGACGATGGGAATATAATTGGTGCGCGCCTCCCAATCGAAAATGCGCCCCGGCACGGTTGTCCGCGAAACGGACAGCAAATCCTCGAGGCTGTCCAGATTTCGTCCCGTGCGCGAACTTATCAACCGCAGCACTCCATCGCTCTCATGGAGGTTGAGCGAAAAGAAGCCATCCACCTTCGGCAAGTCATCCAGCAGGTTGCAATCGGCCAGAAACACGGCCCTGTCCTGGAGAAAGGCCGTTTTCGGGTCCGTTGGCGGGTGGTAATAAAGCTGCCCGGCCGCGAATGATGACGACATCACGCGGGATTCTCCGAGGCTGGGCTTTGGCTCGAACTTCGCATCCATCGCCGCCAGGCCCTGTTGATAAACTCCCGGTTCCACCACCGGATTTTGCCAAGGCTCGTGGGTCAGCACATCCAGCCATCCCAGCGCCAGCAGCGGCACAATGCTCCAACCGCGCCAGGCCGGGCGTTTCGCGAACACATAAACTGCCAGCACGGTCAGCACCAGAAATACGGCCCGCCAAAAGCCATTCGCCGCCGCCGCCTGCCACGATCCGCCCTCCACCGGCCAGCGCTTCGCGACCCAGATGATCACGCAGATTAATCCCAGCATGAGCGCGCCCCAGGCTGTCTCGACACGCCAGCCCGCGCGCGATTCGCCGGCCGGCTTTTCATATTGGGCCAGTCCGCAGGCCGCCAGCAATGGGGCCACCGTCAGCGTGACTAGGACGAATTTGATCGGGAACTGAAACATGCCGAAACCCGGAATCAACCGTTGCAGCCAAAGAAAGACGTATCCGTTATATCCCAGCGCCAGCACGAGGCTTCCCAGCAGGAACGCCGCCGGCAGCCAGACCCGCGGTTCGCGCAACCCCCGCCATACAGCGAGTCCCGCCAAAAAGACTGCGCCGATTCCCGCGTAATATGACGTCGTCCAGTATTGCCCCGGCTGGGCGACCGTCGTTTGCATGGGAATGGTATGGAACATCGGCACCAGGAAATTTCCCGCGCCCAGCACCGGCATGGCCCAGTCGGAGCGCCCGTAATTCAGGCCCCGATGCGAATGCCGCGCAAAATCGATGGTGGGGAGCAATTGCGCCGCCGCCAGGCCCAGGGCCAGCGATCCCATGACCGCCAGCCGGCGCGATGTTGTCCAGAACGTCCGCGGCCGCCCGGCGCACTCGACCGCCGCCAGCGCGAACAGGATCAGCCATGTGAAACCGATCGTCTCCGGCCCTCCGCCCAGAATTTGCATCCCCCCCGCCAACGCCCCCGCGATGATTCTCGTTCCGCCCGTTCGCCATCCGTCTTCGACCAGAAAGATCACCCATGGAACCCAGGAAAAGGTCGCGATGTGGCTGGGCCAGATGAGGAAATTAAGCGAAAGCCCGTTGAAGGCGAATAGGACACCCGCGAGCGCCCCCGCCGCCTGTGAGCCTGTCCAGCGCCGTGCCAGGAAGTACATGCCCATGCCTCCGAAGTACACATGGAACAGGCAAAAGGCCGGCAACGACCACGTCAGCGGCAGCAGCAAATAGATCAGCGAAAGCGGATACAGCGCCAGCGTATTAAACTGCGCCAGGAACGGCACCCCGCAGCAGTCATACGGATTCCAGGACGGCAATGTCCCGTGCCAGAAACATTCCTTGTGAAAAGTGGCCACCGGAAAGGAGAACAGCCCGAAATCCCGTGTCACAAACACATCGAACCCCAGCAGGACATTCCAGAACGGGATGAAGACCATCAGCGCCAGCAGCAGCGCGAAGCGCGGCGGTTCCGCCCAATTCCGGGTTATGGACTGGTCATTCATCGCAGCCGAGCATAGCGGGAACCGTGCCCCTGCCGGTAGGACAAAATGAAGGCAAGAAGCCCGGAGGCTGGCTCCGCAGGAAACCATGTGTCCACAAGATTAAACGCGAGAACACCGGCATGTTGAACTTCGCGCGAACGATTGAAATGGATGTAAAGTATAAGTATTCTTTACACTTTCGCGCGATTTTTACCTAAATCCTTTTTTGGGATCCTCTCATCATTGGCGGAGACACCGGCATCCAATTGCGGAATGTGGACGGCGCTTTCCTGGGCGAGTTGTACTTCTTTGACCCCAAGTATGATCCGCCTTCGGTGCCGGACAACTCGGCCCCGACCTTTGCTTTGACTCTTATGGCCGCGGCCGCGTTGTTTGTTGTCGCGCGATTGAAGATCATCCCGCTGCCGTCCGCGCGCCGGGATTGACAATTATACAGCCGAATTCGGCTGCGCTAACGTTTCTTTGACTCCGCCAAGGCAAACCCTTCGGCGGAGTCCGCGTTTTCGCGGCGGGTTTCCAGGTCACTGGCCGGCATTGAAACGGTCCACGACCTCCCGGATTGCGCGGGTGTGCTCGGACGTGCTGCCGCAGCAGGAGCCGATGATATTGGCGCCGGCGGCCAGGACTTTCGGCAGCGCTTCCACCATTTGCGCGGGGGTTTGTTTGTAAACGGCTTTCAAGTTCTCCAAAACCGGAAGCCCGGCGTTGGGCTGCACCATCGTAAAGAGAGTCGAGCTGGAACGGTAGAGCGGCACGATCATGGCGGCGGCTTCCATGTCCATGCCGGTGCCGCAGTTGAGCGCCACGGCGTCGGCGCCCTGCTCTTGCGCGAATTCCGCGGCCTGTTCCGGCGAGATGCCCATCATCGTTTTGAAAAATGTGCCATCCATCGAACGGTCATAGGCCAGGGACGCGATGATGAATGGCGCGCCCGCCGCTTTGGCGCCCTCGATGCCCAGGCCCAATTCTTCCAGCGAGGTTTGCGTTTCCAGAATGATCGCGTCCACCCCGCCTTCGACCAGCGCCTGCGCTTGCTCGCCCAACGCGGCGCGAACGTCGTCCACTTTCAAATCGCCGTAAGGCTCCAGCACGCCGCCGACCGGGCCAATGTCCCCCAGCACGTAACCTTCCTTGCCGCCAAAAGCCTCCCGCGCGATTTTCGCGGCCGCGCGATTGATCTCCGCCAAATCTTGCGCGTGCAGATGCCGCGTGAGCATGAGCCGGTTGCCGCCAAAGGTGTTGGTGATGATGCAATCGGCCCCCGCCGAGGCGTAGCGGCCCTGGATGGCCAGCACGCGCTCCGGGTGCGTCAAATTCCACATCTCGCCGCAAGAGCCGGACTCCAATCCGGCCAGCATCAATTGCGTGCCCATCGCACCATCACAAACGAGGCGGCGCTTCTGGAGGGCTTGCTTTAATTTCGAGTCGTTCATGGCAGAAGGTTAGCTGGCGGCCGCTTTTTTCACACGTTCTAAAATCCGCGCAGGTCCGTGCTGCTGCGGGCGGGCAATCCGGCGGCG
This sequence comes from Verrucomicrobiia bacterium, assembly GCA_036501625.1. Taxonomy (GTDB): domain Bacteria; phylum Verrucomicrobiota; class Verrucomicrobiia; order Limisphaerales; family Palsa-1400; genus Palsa-1400. Next base: position 4,881 of record DASXZY010000088.1, on the reverse strand, counting down.
GGCTGGCGGCGCAACACGGCGTATTCGATGCCGCGCCGCTCGCAAAATTCACGTTTGCCACCGCGATCCCCATCCTCATTAACGGCGTAAATGTCCGGCTTGATGACGTTGATTTCCGGCTCGGCATCGAGCCAGCCCGTCCCGCTGCAAATGAGCGTTTGCTTGACAAACTTGATCGCATTCACCATGTAACGGCGCTCTTCCTGCGGCAGCAGCGGATGGCCCTCGCCTTTGAGCAGGCGGATATTGGCATCCTGGCCGACGGCCACGTAAAGATCGCCCAGCGCGCTCGCTTCCTCGAAAAAACGGACGTGGCCGGAGTGAAGCCAATCGTAAGTTCCCGTGACCAGGACTTTCTTTCGCGGGCCGGCCGATGGCGCCGCGGCGGCGGGCGGCGGCGCGGCTGTGACTTCGGGAAAATTGTCCGCGGCTATGACGCGCCGCACGAACCGCACGGAGTTCAGGAAATAAAAACGCTCGGCGAAAGGAAATTTCGGCGCACGGCCCGTTTCCTGGCTGATGCGGCTGTCGGACCACAAATAAATCACGACTTCGCCGAGGCGGGCGGCGCTTTCCAGCAGGCGCGCGTCGCGCGCGCGCAAATCGTCGAACCCGGCTGAAATGATGACCTGGTATTCCATGTTATTGGAGGCGGACGTTCACGCGCAACGATCCGGGAACTTCAACCAGCGAGGCAACAATGAGATAGCCGCCGCCGCAACCGGAATACATCGCGCCGGAATATTCTTCTTGATACGCACGGAGGAGCGCCATCAAGTCCAGTGTGATCAATGGATGCCGCACCACGCGCGGGAGCAGTCTCTCCCAGCAGGCCATGGTCTCATTGAGCGACGCACCCAATGCCGCGGCATCCATGCGCTTGATGGCATCGAAACAATCCCGCCCGCTTTGCCCCAGGCGGGCAATCCAATCCGGCTCCAGGCATTTTTCACCGAGCGGGTCATATCCCGGCGGGCGCGGTTCAACCGGGAGAAGATGCAAAACTTTTTCCAGCCAGCGGGCCGGCTCCGGCTCGGCCATGGTCTCGATATTCGCCGGAAAAATCCCGCCGCGAACGGCCGCGTCATAGTCAAGCCTATTTATTCCGGGGTAGACCAGGCCGATCATGTCCTGCGAGCCGCTTGGCTCCGTTTTGCCGTTGTTTTCCGCCTCGTAAAGTTCGCGCGCCAGTTCCTCGGGAGGCCGGCCGGGAAGGCGCCCGTGCCATAACTTGTTCGCGACAGCGCGTGTGCCAGTGGCGCAGCCGGAGCGGTCCATGAGGCGAAAAGTGGGTTCGAGCGAAACGACAACCATGGAACCGGGCGGCCGCGGATTGAGCCGGGAAACGAAGGGCTGATCAATCCAGCCGCCCGCCAATTGCAGGCGGTAAGGAATGGACCCGATGGCTTTGGCGATGGTCATTTAAAATTGGCCGCTATTCTTTACCATGAACCAGCCCCGGCGCAAGCCAGCGCGGGAGCGGTTTTGGCGCAAAATTTTATGTGCAAATTTTATATTGCGTTCCCCTCGGCGAACGGGCACAAGGAGGCATGGCTACTACACCAAAAAAGACAAAAAGAACACCAAACGCAGCCTTCATGAAGCCGGTCACACCGGATGAGAAGCTGGCCAAAGTCGTCGGGGAAAAACCCCTGCCGCGCACTGAATTGACCAAGAAGCTCTGGGCTTACATCAAAAAGAACGGCTTGCAGGACGCGAAAAAGAAGACGCTCATCAACGCCGACGATAACCTCAAGGCCGTCTTCAACGGCAAAAAGCAAGCCAGCATGTTCGAGATGACCAAGCTGGTTTCCGGGCATTTGAAGAAATAACCGGGCGGGCCAAAAGCCTGCCGTCAGGCTCCGTGGTTTCCGTCGCGCAACGCGGGTTCTGGCTGGCGGCTGTTTTTCTGCTGCTGGCCGCGGCGTCGCATGGCGCCCAGGACGCGGACGCCGATTGGCCGCAGTTACTGGGGCCGCACGCCAACGGGATTTCCGCCGAGACCGGTTTGCTGGACATATGGCCGGCAGCCGGTCCGCCTCTGGTTTGGGAACACGCGATTGGGACGGGTTACGGCGCTCCTTCGGTCCTCGGCCAAAGACTCGTGATCCACCACCGCATCGGCGATGACGAAATCGTCGAGTGCTTTGACGCGGCCACGGGGAAATCCCTTTGGCATTACGCGTATCCCAGCCATTTCATTGATCCTTACGGATACAACAACGGCCCCCGCGGGACGCCGCTGTTGACGTCCAATCTTTGTTTCACGTTTGGCGCGGAAGGAAAGCTCGTCTGCCTCCAATTGCAGACGGGCCAGCTCGTTTGGCAGCGCGACACTGCCTCCGATTTCAAAGTGCCGGAGGCATTTTTCGGCGTCGGCAGCTCGCCCATTTTGGAGGGTGGCCTGCTGATCGTCATGGTCGGCGGACAGCCCAATTCGGGCGTGGTTGCCTTTGGTCCCGGCACGGGAAAAACGGTTTGGGAAAGCGTGGGGGAAGCCAATTGGGAAGGCGTGCCGATGTCCGGCTGGCCCGGCCAGCAAACCGTGCATTGGAAAGCGTGGGATAAACAGGCCAGCTACTCGACACCTGTGGCGGCCACGATTCACGGGCGGCGGCAGATTCTGTGTTTGACACGCCAGGGGCTGGTTTCGCTCGATCCCAAAACGGGCGCGGTCAACTTCAGTTTTTGGTTCCGTTCACAAGTAAACGATTCGGTCAACGCGATGTGCCCGATCGTGGTGGATGACCTGATTTTCATTTCCGGCGCTTACTACAAAATCGGTTCCGTGCTGCTGCGGGTCAATCCCGACGGCAAAGGCGTGCAGGAGGTTTGGCGCGGCATCTCGATGGAACTGCACTGGACGACGCCAATTTTTCTGGACGGCTATCTTTACGCGTGCAGCGGGCGCAACGAGCCGGATGCGCGGATGCGCTGCGTGGAATTGAAAACGGGCCAGGTGATGTGGGATGTGGACGAGAGATGGGCGCCGCACAGCACGGCCACGCCGGAGGTTTACGGGCGCGGTTCGAGCATCCTGGCGGATGGAAAACTGATTACCGTTGGCGAAGGCGGGCTGGTGGGATTGTTCAAGCCCAACCCGGCCAGGCCGGAGGAGATTTGTCATTTTCAAGCGCCGCAATTGCATCATCCATGCTGGGCCGCGCCGGTCCTTTCGCGAAAGAAGCTTTATCTGCGGGACGAGGACCGCGTCGTGTGTTTTAACCTCGCCAAATAACTAATTTTTATTTGGCGCGGTTTTCACCTTTTCGTAGCGGACTTTTACTTCCGGCGTTAAATGGCCGTCCTGGCGCGTGAAGATTTCGTTGACCCAGGCGCTGCCGCCATCGCGAGTTTGGCGGGCCGTGAATTGGGTGACCTGGCCTTTGGGGTCGGTCATCGCGAATTCGTGCAGCAAGCCATTTGTCTCCGGCTTGACGGTGCCTTCGTAGAAATTTCCCCGCGCATCGACATACGAAAAGACAATCACGCGCTTGCCCGGATGCCACGCGTAGATGCCATCGACGTAAGGGGCCATCTTGGCGCCAAGGGCATAGTTGTTGCTGATGCGGATGGCCTGATGATTATTGGCCCAGGTAAAATGAGCCATGATGGAAATCTGCCGGCCATCGGCTTGCGGCGGCAGTTTGGCCTCCCATTCGCCGCCAACCAGGAACGCGAGCGGCTCAAGCGGCGAAATCGGCGTCGAAGCATCACCCGCGAGGCACGGACTGGCGGCCAGCAACGGCAGCGCAAGCAGCGTCAAACAAAATACTTTTAAATATTTGGTTGTATTCATATTGGGAAAATAAGGCGCCCAGCGCCGGCGGTATTGTAAAAATTTGACATCCAGGGCCGCGTTTAAACCTCAACGTAATTGAGGAATGCGCCGCGCTTGGTGAGATACGTTTCCGGGGTCAGGCCAGTAAAGGCGCGAAATTCGTGGATGAAATGCGCCTGGTCGAAATAGCCGCAAGCGGCGGCGGCATCCGCCCAGTTCAACTCGGTTTTGAAGCCAATTCACGCGATGGCCGATTGAAACGCGAATATGCGGGCCAGCAGCTTGGGTGTCAAACCAACCCAGCGGTCAAATTCCCGCGTCAGGTGTTTGTGGCTGATGCCGGTCATTTCCACAATGCGCCCGATCCGCGCCTCATCTCCGCCGCGTTGAATGCGGGCCAGCGCGAACGCCACGGAGCGGCTCGGCTGCATGTGCGAGGAGCGCCGGTTTTGCAGCCATTGCTCGAGGCGGGCGAAGACGGTTTGAGCATCCGGCGCCTCCGCCAATTGTTCGCGCAGCCTTTCGAGCTCGCCGCCCCAGATGGCGTCGAGCTCGACCACACGGCCAGTCAATTCGGAAACAGGGAACCGAAAAAACGGATAGGCGCCGCCCGGTTTGAAACGCGCGCCAACCAGATGGACCTCGCCGGTTTCCTCAATGACAATCGGCGCGGCGCGTTCCCCGGAAATCCAACTGCGCTTGAAGAAAGTTTCCTCCTGATTCTCCCGCCGGCAGAGTTTTTGCGGGTCGCCGAGGTTGAGAATGAGTTCCATCGCGCCATCGGGGAAAATCATGTTGCGCCACGTCCCCGAAAGTTTGCCCCGAACCAGCCACAAATCGTCAATATATTTTGACAAAGGAGGTTTTGGAACATGTCGCTGGTTGAACAACATTCAAAGCAAGATTCAACCAGGCCGGCCGCACAATGTCCATCGGAAACCGCCCAAGGCAGTCGCATCGGGTGCGTTGCAAAAAAGTTCAAAGGAACGATTTTCTGGTTTTTTTTGACATTATATATCTAGTGATATAGATATAGAGCATGAAACCCGAACAGCGCCGCCAAGAGATTCTCCGTAAGCGGTAAAGGAGCGACCGCCTAT
>DASXZY010000087.1:0-6289 GCA_036501625.1 Verrucomicrobiia bacterium | reverse complement strand
GCCAGCATTCGCCTGGACCGCTCATTCAGGTGCGGCCAGAGATGCTGCAACTTCCGGCGCATATCTCGAAGAGATACCACGCCGTGATGGATAACATCACCCCAGTGAGTTGTAAATGTTATTTATTGACGCCGCCTTACTCGTCATGACGATGGCGTTTGGCTTTCTGACTTTGTGCGCCGTGGAGGGGGGCTTGCGCGGGCACGCCATCGCCTGGCTGGTCAGCGTGCCGTTATGCGCGCTGCTGCTCATCGGGACGCGGGCGGCGCGCTGGTGGGTCATCATTCTGTTCGTCGCGGCCGCGTGCATCGCCAGCGTGGACCTTTCCGGGCGGAACATGCCGGTCACGTTCAATCCAGCTTGGATTCCGCTGGTTTCCGCGGCCGGTTATCTGGGATTGATAGCCTTTATGTACGCGCTGGGATTAATATTCGAATCAAGCCGCGCCCGCGCCTTTGGCCGGATGCAAGGCGCCTTAAAGGACTTGGCCGCTAACAACGAGCATCTCGTCCAACTCAATCTGGAAAAGAACGAATTCCTCGGAATCGCCGCCCACGATTTGAAAAACCCGCTCGGCGTGATTTTGGGATGCGCGGAAATGATCAACTTCACGCGAGATCCACGCGATGTTCGCCAAATGGCCGATTCCATCGTCGAGGCCGGCAACCGGATGAGAGGCCTCATTACCGATTTGCTCGACGCCAACGCCATTGAGCAAGGCAAGTTCGCTTCCAAGCTTGAGCCGTGCGATCTCTTCGCGCTGGTGCAAAAAAGCGTTGAGAACAACGAGCCGGTTGCCTCGCGAAAAAACATCTCGCTCGTCCTTGGCGCCACGCCGAGGCTGTGGGTCAAGGCCGACAAAGCGGCGGTCCTGCAAATTCTGGACAACCTCATTTCCAACGCCCTTAAGTTTTCGCCCTCGATGACCTCCGTTCACGTGCATACCGTGCCGGAGGCGGATCACATGGTCGTTCTGGTGCGCGACCAGGGGCCGGGCTTGAGTCCGGAAGACCTCAAAAAGATGTTCGGCAAGTTCACCCGTTTAACCGCGCGCCCGACCGGCGGCGAAAGTTCCACCGGTCTTGGTTTGTCCATTGTCAAACGGCTGGCCGAAGCAATGTCCGGCTCGGTGCAATGCCAGAGCGTTTTAGGAAACGGGGCCACGTTCTCATTACGCCTTCCCGCCTGCCCGAAAGACCAGATTCCGATTATTTCCGTGGCCGCGCCGCCGGTGGGGCCAGAGTGCATACCGCTGGCGGCTCTTCCCCTCCTGCGCCGCACCGGCGAAGGCGGCTCCGGGCGTTGAGCGCTTCACGGCACGATGTGCTGCACCCGCAACGATAGCGGCGCCCCTCCCGTATCGGCTCCAACAGCAATCATATGCGTCTCGCGCGGCGTCCAAAGCGCGAATCGCCAGCGGGTGGCATCATCCGCCAACGCCGGCTCGAACCTCACGCCGATGTTCTGTCCCTCAAGACGAAACGAGAAATGGTCCAGCGCAATGGCCAGGCCGAGACCGCGCGCTTTGATGTAGCTTTCCTTGAGCGTCCAATAGGTAAAGAACCGCCGCCTCTGCTCTGTGGCCGACAAAGCTTTCAATGCCGCGGCTTCGAACGGCGAAAAAAACCGTTCCGCCAGTTCCAAAATCTCGGTCTTGCGATCCATCCGCTCGACATCGGCTCCGATCATTTCATGCGCGGCACTGACCGCGCAAATAACCAGCCCTTGCGTATTCGCCAAATTGAAAAATAGCGCGGGCGAAGTGGCGGGTTGCGCCACATGAGGCTTTCCATGCGAGCCAGCCGCGAACCGCCAATCAGCCGGCGCCACGCTTGCATACTTTGATAGTGCCGTCCGGACCAGCGCGCGCGTGGCGACGAATTGCCGCCGGTCGCGCTCGAAATGGAAACGTTCGTGCCGCGCGCGTTCATCGGGCGTCATCAGCGCCTCGTGCCGGGTCTGCAGGGCTTCGCCGTCCGCGGATTCGTAGAAATAGAGCCAGACGTCCACAATCCCGGGCTGGCCCGTCAATGTCTCCGCGACGCACACAGGCGGATGCTGAAACCCCATTTCCTGCTCCTGCATATCGCAGGGTAACCAAAGGAAGAGGCTTGGCAAGCCGCCATCAGGCGATGCAGTTTGGAACCGGCATGAACTCACGGTTGAAGTGCATCGTCACAGCGGGACCGGCCTATGAAGAATTGGACGAAGTCCGGCGCCTGACCAATTTTTCCACCGGCACACTCGGCACCGAACTCGCCAATTTCTTGTCCGACCGCCGCCATGAGGTCGTGTTGCTCCGCGGGCAGGGCTCCACTTGCCGTTTGGACTCGCGGGCGCAACAGACGCTGGCGTTCACCACCGGGGCCAATTTGCGCCAGCAGCTTCAGGAACTGGCCGGGCGCGGCGCGGACGCGGTCTTTCACGCGGCTGCGGTTAGCGATTTCACGTTTGGCCAAATCTGGCGAAGGGCGCCGGATGGGAGCCTGGAGAAGATTCAATCTGCAAAAATCTCAACCCGGGCCGGAACCATCCTGGCCGAATTGGCGCCCACATCCAAAATCATCGCTGATTTGCGAATATGGTACCCCTCAGCACGGCTCATTGGCTGGAAGTACGAATTAGAAGGCGACCGTACCCATGCCATCCAGCAGGCCGGGCGGCAATTGGAGAAAAACCGGGTCGACGCCTGCGTAGTCAATGGCCGCGCTTATGGCGAAGGCTTCGGGCTGCTAACGGAAGACCTTCAATGCCGCCATTTTGCGGAGCGACTGCTGCTATTCGAGGCGCTCGAATCGCTGCCAGCCCGCACCCGCGCCTCAGGCGAAAACTGAGCCAGGCATTGTCGGAAAACCTTACAAAACATTCATGTATTTCGTAAATGGCGCATTAGTAACCATTTGCGTAACAACAGATCTGCGGTTCCTGATTTTTTTTGTCGGAATGCATTACACTTTTTGCGATAATGCAGATTGCAATGAATTGAATTATAATCTCCTAAAGTGCTTATTATAAGCACTATGCGTATGAATTGTTTGAAGTGTTATTTTTTGGCATGTATTTAGCTCGGAAGCGTTACGTTCTATTTTGAGACACAAAGGTTAGAATTTGAGACAGTATTCAAGAACCGAATAAGTTGTGAAAAGATTAAAATTGTGCTTGTGGGCAGTGATGATTCTGGTGGGTTTTGGCGCGGCCAAATTGATTGCCGGCGGCCCGCCCCTCCCGCCTCCTAATCCGCCCCCAACCAATTCGATTCCTGTCCAGAGTTTTCAGGTAAACACTTAGAAAACCAAAAGAAAGCAGCCAAATATGAATAAATCGATGATGTTAGTTGTTTTGATAGCCTTGGGTGCCCTTTCGCAAAGCGCATTCGCCGGCGGCCCTCCCCTTCCGGATGGTGGCACGTCGGCCACGATGTTGAGCCTGGCCTTGGGTGGCTTGGTCTGTGTTCGCCGGTTCTTCCGCCGTTAAGCAGATCGTTTCCTTTTCTCGCGCGGACGGCAGCGTCCGCGCGAGATGTCTTTAGAATGAGCCGCAAGAAGAGTGAGCTGTCCTGCCCTTAGGCGGGCGGTTTTCTTTTCGTCTTTGGACTTGAGAAGTGTTCCGGCAGTTTTTGATTAATGCTTTGGCGCGCCGTCACGGGCCGTCAGTGCGAAAAAGTGAGTTTACATGAAATTCCTTCCAAATAACCCCATTCGTTTTCTGTCTCTGGCAGCCGCTGTTGTCTTTTGTGCCGCCGCACACCCCGTTTCGGCCCAGGAGTGCCCGCTGGTTTTTCCGCCCAGCCCGAGCAATGACCTGACCGCTTACATCACGGAATTTCCTTTCGCCACTAATTCAAAGCAGCCGCTGGTCAGCTATTTTCTCATCGATGTCACCAATCTCGTTAACAAGACCAATTATTTAAATCCGCCAATTCCTTACGGACTGTATGCGGCTTGGTGTGTGGATGAGGGGGATGACATCTCGCCAACTCAAGTAAAGGTGCCGGGCAGCGCTTTCACGGGTGCTATCTTTTCTACATGCGATCCCAATTTGAACAGCGAACTGCCTCCGGGCCATCCAAATACGCTGGTTTCCTCGACCAATTGGCAGATGGTGAATTATATCCTTAATCACCAGACCTTCAACGGCACCAACGCCTTTTATTGGAGCGTTCAGGCGGCCCTTAATACGCTGGTCGGCAGCGGTGTCGGATCCGTCGGTTCTTGCGAAGTTGTCTTGAACACGCCCATCCCGGATGGCTCCATGCCTGACGGCGCGTGCGGTTATCCGACTTACAATCCAGTCGTTGTGAATGGTCTTCTGACTGCTGCCACAAATAATTACGCTAGTTGGAACCCGCAATGCGGCGATGTTTATGGCGCTGTTTATGTGACCAATCCGACGAACGACCAATTCCTGCTCCTCGAAGTCCCGGTTCCCTGTTCGCCATGCATCCAGATCAGCAAGCAGGTCGCTTGTCTCCAGCCCAATAACGGGCACGGCCCCTTCGGTTCAACCGCCCAAGGCTTTGCCGCGAACTGCCCGGCATCTGGCCCTGGCAATAATCCGGCTTTTGTTTATGAGATCACGGTGACTAATTGCGGCACCATCGCGCTGACCAACGTGATTATTTCGGATAATCTTCTTGGCGATCTTACCACCAACTTTTTTGCCAGCCCAACCAATGTCTTCGAGCCGGGTGCTTCGGCCACGATGTATTTTTCGATGTCCTTCCCCACCAACGCCACCAACACGGTGACCGTCCAAGGCCAGGCCCTCCTGGCAGACACGGTGACCAATCTGGGAGAAGTTTACACCAATGGATATCCTGTGGCGGATACGGCCACTGCGGTTGCCTTGGTTGTTCCGGCCTCGATTTCTTGCGGGGTGAATCTGTATTCCGCTCTCGACTTGGATGGCAGCACGAACGACAACAACATTCTTCTCCCTTCGGCCACTTTGTTCTCCCAGCCGCCTAGCATCGATTTCCAGATTCAAGTCTGCAATACCGGTTCAGCCGCCCTTTCGGCTGTGACCCTCAACGCCCCCGCTTTGACCAGCCTGGGTTTCACCCTTCCGGCCTCCTTCAATCTCGCGCCGGGCCAATGCACGAATTTCGACCTTGGCTCCGCTGAGTTGACCTGCTCCAACCAGACATTTTTCAGTGTCGCCACCACTGGCACGGTGGAGCCGGACGCCAGCCATTGCGGCGTTTACGATTTGGCGGGCAATCCGCTTTACGTTTGCAGTTCGTGCATAGGCACCGTCGAATGTTCAACCAACACGACCGGCAACTGCGTCGGCGGCGTCGCTTCGGTGTCGGGAACCGTCCTTCTTAACTGCGATGTTAATAACACGAACCTGAGCGGAGACGCCCCGATGACTGGAGTGACCGTAGTCCTCTACGGCGCCGCCTCCAACAGCTTGGCCACGAACATCACCGACTCGAAAGGGGATTATTCGTTCACCAACCTTTCCGCCGGCTCCTATTTTATCGCGGTCCAAACCGCTACCAATTTCGTCGAAACCTATCCGCCTGGCGTGACGAACGGAGTTGCCTCGGTCACGCTTGTCGCCTGCCAAGACTTCCCCGGAGTCAACTTCGGCTATGCCGACACCACCCCGCCGCAAATCGCGGTCAATGTGACGCCTAACCAGGATTTTGGATGCAACCCGATCAATCTGCCCACCGACACGAATATTGCCGCGGGCGTGACAGCCATTGTTAGTTGCGGCACCTCGAACATCGTTGTCACCCACACCGATACTAATATCAATTGCCTTTATGCGCGCACCTACTTCGTCACGGTGACCGACACATACGGAAACTCAGCCTCGACTAACGTCACGTTCACGTGGACATCGAACTCGACTCCGCCCACGATTTATGGCGCTCCCGCCAACGCTGACCTGGGCTGCAATCCGACGAATTTGCCGAGCGACTCTACCGTCACGAACGGAATGACGGCCAGCAACCTGTGCAGTCTCGCGCCATTGAGTGTGACGAATATTTTGGTCACGAATGGCTGTTTTGTGACCAACGTGTTTACCGTCACCGCGAACGATTCGTGCGGCAACAGCACCTCCACCAACGTGGTTTATACTTGGACCGCGAATAACGCGCTCCCGGTTATTCAAGGCACGCCTATCGGCGGAGACCTGGGCTGCAACCCGACCAATCTGCCGACGACCAATTCCGTGCTCAACGGAATGAGCGCGAGCAACGCTTGCGGCATCGCCAACTTGAGCGTGACTCCGCTCGTAGTGAGCAATGGCTGTTACGTGACGAACATTTTCATGA
>DASXZY010000086.1:0-70964 GCA_036501625.1 Verrucomicrobiia bacterium | reverse complement strand
GCCAGCATTCGCCTGGACCGCTCATTCAGGTGCGGCCAGAGATGCTGCAACTTCCGGCGCATATCTCGAAGAGATACCACGCCGTGATGGATAACATCACCCCAGTGAGTTGTAAATGTTATTTATTGACGCCGCCTTACTGGCGGTTCTGGTCACTTTCATCTGCAAAATGCTTAGGACATTGCTCACCGTCCAATACAACACCAGCCCAGCCGACATCTTGTAGAAAATGGCGATCATCATGACCGGCAGCCAGCGCATCATTTTCTGCTGGCCGGGGTCCATGCCCGGCGAGGGCGGCATGGTGTGCGATTGCCATAGCTGGGTCGCGCCCATGATCAACGGCATTGGGTTGATGGGAAAGCCCGCGATGACAGCCACGGTGTCCGGCTGCGAAAGATCAAAAGCCCACAGGAAATGGGCGCCACGCAATTCAATGGCCCCGCGCATCATATAATAAAATCCATACATGACAGGCAGTTGGATCAGCATCGGAACACAGCCGCCCATGGGATTGAGTTTGTTTTGCTTGTAAAACTCCATCGTCTTCTCATTTCGCTTGCCGGAGTCGTCCTTGTATTTATCGGCGATGGCCTTGAGCTGCGGCTGGAGCGCCTGCATGCGCTTTTGCGATTTGGTGCTGGCATTGGTCAGCGGCCAAAAGACCACTTTGATGATGACGGTGATGGCGATAATGGCCAGCCCGTAGCCGAGGCCTAATTCGTTAAGCTCGTTCATCGACCATAGCAGCAATTTGGAAAAGAAGCCCATCATGCCCGTGAAATCCATGATGAGGTCCAGGTTGTTGCCCATGGCCTGGCCGATTTCGGCGAGCCTCTTGTATTCCTTCGGCCCGGCATAAACGAGGAATGACGTCTCCAGGCTTTTGTGCGGCGCAAGCACCGTCATGGGATAAACGAGGGCCGTCTGGTAGCCGTTGGTCAAATAGGAACTGGTGGAATTGGTCGGCCCGTTCAATGGCGGCGGCAGAACCCGGATTTTGTCAATAATAACCTCCGGCGCCGCGTTGGAAGGAATGGCCGCGAGGGCGAAAAACTGGTTGTGAATCGCCGCCCAAACGACGTTGCTGGCGCCTTCTTCATCATGCCAGCGCGGCGTTCCCGGAATGCAGCCCAGGGTGCGGTTGGCGAACCAGCTATCCAGGATTTTCCGCGACTTCAATCCGTTGTACCAAAACGCGCCCATGGCCGAAGGATCATCCAGCGCGCCAGCGGCCGTGGCGGTGCCGATAATCACGTCGCGGTCCGGCACGCGCAAAGGCTGGGCGGTGGTGTTCTCCAATTGCACGCTGGCTTTGAAAAGATAATTGCTGCTGACCTGGAATTCCTTGACCACGCGCAACCCGCTGGCCAGCGTCCTCTCGAAATGGACGGCATCACCCTGGCGGGACATCGTGAAGTCGCCGTCACCCTGCAATTTTTCGCCCATGACGGCCATCACAGGAAGCGGCGCGTTATGATTCAGGCTGGCCGGCAAATTCGTTTCCGACTTGGGCGTGCCGGGCTTCCGAATAACGGCGGGGTAATGGATCAATTCCACTTCTTTCAATCCGCCGCCGCGCGAGGTGAAATGCCAGATCAGGTCGGCGTTGGAAATGGTCAGGATTTGCTCTGGCGCCGAGGATTCCGGGCGCGCCGCCACAGCGGCATCGGCTGGGCCGGCTGGAGGCGCATTCGATGAAAGATTGGTGGAAGTTTCTGGCGCCGAGGCAACCTTCGCAGGAACGGGCGGCGCGGTGACGGCCATCTGTTTGGACGGGAAAAAATGATCAATGACCGGGGACAATGCAAAATACAGCGCCACGGCCACGATGATGATGATGATCGACTTACGGTCCATGACAGATTTCTGATTTGCGCAATTTCAACGGAGCGGCCGGCGGCAGGTCTTCACCGCAGTCGCCCCACGGATGGCATCGAGCCAGCCGGCGCAAAGCCAGCCAGCCGCCCATAACGGCGCCGTGCGATTGCACAGCCTCGCGGGCGTATTGCGAACAGGTGGGCGTGAAGCGGCAGCCCGCCGTTGGCCCCAAAAGGGCCGCCAGCACCGGCGAGACCAGTGTCTGGTAAAGGCGGATTAGAAAAATCAACGTAAATTGGGCGATATTCATTCGCAAGCACCGTCCAGGCGCGCCTGGCGCAGCACTCTGCGCAAATCGGCTTCCACATCCGCCAGCTTTTTGCCCGCAATGGAGGGACGGGCCACCAGCACCAAATCGACCGCTCTGGCCAAGTCGCGCTGATGCAGGCGAAAGGACTCGCGCAACAGCCGCCGGGCGCGACTGCGGACGACGGCCCCGCCGATCTTTTTGCTGGTCACGACTCCCAGGCGGCTTTTTTGGCCGGGCACGCGCGGCAGGACATTGGCGATGACGCAGCCGCAAACCAGGCGCTTCCCTTCCGCCCTGGCGCGGGCGAACTCGCCCCGCGATTTCAGGCGGCTGGAACGTGGAAACAGCAGCCGCAACGATGGCTGTCCGGCCATGCGATTCAAACAGGGGTCAGGCGATGGCGTCCGACGCGGCGGCGATTGCGAAGGGTGGCGCGGCCGCTTTTGGAGGAATTGCGGTTCAAGAAGCCATGCTGGCGTTTGCGCCGGATTTTCGATGGTTGATACTGACGTTTCATTTCATTATTTAAGATTAAATTGCCAATGCCACTTTATGGGGATGGCCGCCCTCTCGTGCCGCGGCGACTCCGCGATTGCGAGAAGATACCTGTTGAACCCAAGGTGTCAATCGCGCAAATGGGCGGAATGGGCGGCCCAAGCCAAGGCTCCTTCCAGGTCTCCGAATGTTCCCTCCAGTTGCGCTTCGTAGGCTTTGTGGAGAATTTCGCCCATTTCAGGGCCCGGGGGCACACCTAACGGGAGCAAATGGCGGCCTTGCAAAATGGGAGACGGGGGTGTTTGGCGGACTTCCAGTTCATGGGCGCGCGCCAGAAGCTCCCGCACGTGCTCCGGGACTTTGGCCGGGCGCGGCGGGCGGCCCATGCTGTCGGCCGTCATGACCAGGCACAGGCCATCAATGCTCTCCGGCGCAAGGCGGCGAGCCAGGCGGCGGATCGCGCGATCGGTGAACATTTCCAGGTGAAACAGATGGTTTTGGACCAGCGGGGCGACATGCTGCCCGATGGCCAGCGGGGCGCGCATCCGCTCCAAAAACGACTGCGCCAAGGGCACGCCTGCCGCTTCGTGGCCAGGCGAGACAATCCGCTCCCGGCCATCCTTGATGGCGCGATGGGTCGTGGCGGGTTTGCCGAAATCGTGCGCCAAAATCGCCAGCATATATATAGTCCGCGACTCTGGGCTGGCTTCAAGCCAGGCCGGCAGTGTGGCCATCGCGTCGCAACAGTGGCAGGTGTGCGTAAAAACGTCCCCTTCTGGGTGCCATTCCGGTTCCTGCGGCGTGCCGAGCATGGCCTTGATCTCGGGGAAATGATCCACCCATTCGGTTTCGACTAGAAAACGCAGTCCGGCTGAAGGAAGGCGGCTGCCGCGAGCCCATTTGAACCATTCCTCACGAACGCGCTCGACGGCCAGTTCGGAGAAGCTCCCCTTTATTCGGCGCGAAAGCTCCACCGTCTCCGGCGCGGCCCGCAAGGCGAAACGCCCCGCGAATTGCATCCCGCGCAACACTCGAAGCGGGTCTTCGCAAAAGGCCTCGCTGGTATGCCGCAAAATTCCCGCGCGCAAATCCTCCTGGCCGCCAAAGAAATCCAGCACCCGGCGCTCGCGCGGGTCGTACATGATGGAATTGATCGTGAAATCCCGCCGCGCCGCCGCTTCGCGCGGTTCGATGGCCGGATCGAACGCCACTGCGAATCCCTTGTGGCCGGAACCGGTTTTGGAATCTTTGCGCGCGAGGGTGAAGTCGTAAGCGCGCCCGCTGCTGGTGGATAGTTTGACGACGCCGAAGGAGCGCCCGACCAAATCCGTCCGCCCCCAACGCGCGAGAGCGGCCATGAGTTGCTCGTAATCGAGGCCGAAGACCTCGATGTCAAAGTCTTTTCCCGCCGGAAGGCCCGCCAAGGCGTCGCGCACGCAGCCGCCGACCAGATACGCTCGTTTCAGCGCCGGTGTTTGCCGGAGGATTTCCTCCAATTCTGGCGGGGTAAAAATCATGGCGCGCCTTTTTCAACTTCGAAACAGCACGCTTTCGCGCTTAAACAATTTCACAGCGGCGGCGACTGTCAGGGCGGCGTAAACCGATGTCGAGCCAAAGACCACCAGAATGTGGCCCCAATGGCTCGTGCCCGCCAGCATTTCCTTGCACAGCAAACTGATGTTGACGACCGGCAAAAAGGCCGCGCGATAATTGAAGTCCACTCCCGGCAGCGCCGCAACAATGGCCGGCAGAATGGCCAGCAGAAGCATCGGTTGCAAATAGGTGTTGGCCTCTTTGCAACTGCGCGCGAACAGGCCGACCGCGACAGTCACCGACGAAAGCAAAACCGCCAGCGGAATCATGACGATGCAGACCCCAATCAGCGCGGCCGGGTCCAGCTCCAGCGGCAGCTTGGCCATCCCGCCCCGCTGAACGAAATAAAAGGCGAATCCATTGGAAGTAATCGCGAGGGCGGCCGTTCCGAGCGACATGGTGAGGACGGCCAGCATTTTGCCGAGCACGAGGTTCGTCCGGTCCACCGGGCTGGAAAGCAGCGTTTCCAGGGTGCCGCGCTCCTTTTCGCCGGCCGTCAGATCGACGGAAGGATAAATGGCTCCGGTCAAACACATCACGATCAATACATAGGGAAGGATCATGCCCAGAAGGCTGCCGGTCACTTGCTTGGGCGAAGCGACATTCTCGCGCTGGACGTCAAAGGGCACGGCCACAGTTTCCGGGAGCGAGCGTTCGGCCAGGCGGCGGCGCACGGTTTGGTCGCGGCGCTGGCGGAAGAATTCGTCCAATTGCTGAGCTATTTGCATCGAGGTCGGCTCGCCCTGATACGCATAAATGCGAATGGACGTCATCCGGTCCGAGTCCACGGCAGCGTCGAAGTCTTTGGGAATTTCCACCGCCGCCCGGATGCGCTTGGTCCTGATAAGGTTGGTGAAATCCTCGCTGGCCGGCACAAAATCGAACTTATGCAGCGCCCGCAGAGCCGCCACAGTGCCCGGTGAGCCTTCCGCTCCAAGGACCATGATGTTCGGCTCAGATTTCATCGTCATTTTGACGATTTTGAGCGCTCCCAACATGATGACCGGCACGATAATGACCGGCACCACGATCATGGAAATGATGGCGCGGAAATCGCGCATCAAGTCGCGCAATTCCTTGCGGTAAACAATGCCGATCGGGCGCAGTTTCAAACGCGGCCCTCCACCACTTTGATGAAAATATCCTCCAGATGCTCCTCGCCCGTCCGCTGCCGCAATTCCGCGAGGGCGCCTTCGGCCAGGATGCGCCCGCCGTGAATGATGGCGATCTCGTCGCACATTTTTTCCGCCTCGCTCATGACGTGCGTGGAGAAAATGACGGTCTTGCCTTGCTGCCCGCATTCGCGGATGAAGCCCAGGACCGTCCGGGCCGTGAGCACATCAAGACCGAGGGTCGGTTCGTCAAAGATCATCACGGGCGGATCGTGCGCGAGCGTGCGGGCGATGGACGTTTTTTGTTTCATGCCGGTGGAAAGCTTGTCGCAACGGCGGTCGCGGAATCCGTTCATGTCCAGTGTTTGAAAAAGCGTCTCGATGCGCGCATGCAACGCGCTGTCCTCCATGCCATGCAACCGCCCGAAATATTCCACCAGTTCGTAAGCCGTCATTCGCCCGTAAAGCGCGGTGGCCGTCGAGAGAAAACCGATGCTGGCCCGCACTTTTTCCGGCTCCGCTAAAATATCGAATCCCTGAACGACAGCGGTGCCAGCGGTGGGGCGAAGGATAGTCGCCAGGATTCGCAGGCAGGTCGTTTTGCCGGCGCCATTGACGCCCAGCAAGCCGAAGATGCGGCCGGGTTCGCAGCGGAAATCGACTCCATCGACCGCCCGGACTTGTCCGCGCTTGCGATCCTGAAATACTTTGGTCAACTGCCGGGCTTCAATCATGACGGCGTCTCAAACCGATAGCCTATATCACGAATGGTCTGGATGAAAACAGGATTGCGCGCGTCTTCCTCGATCTTCGCCCGCAGCGTCGTCACGCAACGATCAACGCTCCGGTCGGTCACCATCACCTCCTGGCCCCAGACGGCGTCGAGGATGCTGTCGCGCGTGAGGGCGCGCCCGGCACGGCGGACAAAGAATTCCAACAGGCGGAATTCCTTGGCCGTCAGCGGCAATTCCGCTCCGGCGCGATAAAGTTTATGGGCTGTCAAATCAAGGCGGCAGTGGCCGAAGCGGTATTCGGCGGCGCCGGCGGCCCCGTTGCGGCGGAGCAGCGCTTTGACGCGCGCCAGCAATTCGCGGATGCTGAACGGCTTGGTCACGTAATCATCGGCCCCTAATTCCAGCCCGCGCACGATGTCGTCCTCCTGCCCTTTGGCCGTAAGCATGATGATCGGAAAGTCCAATTGGCGGGCGCGGGCGGCCCGGCAAATCTCGTAGCCATTGACCTTGGGAAGCATCAAATCCAGCAGCAGCAGATCGGGCGGGTCCTGCAATAGGGCGCCCAGGCCTTTCTCGCCATTTTGCGCGGTGCGGACGTCGTAGCCTTCGGTCTCTAAATTGTCCTTCAACCCGCGCAGCAATGCCGGCTCGTCTTCAATGATAAGAATGCGGGAAATTTTCATGCGGCTGCCCGAGCGAGGGCCGGCAAGGTGATCGTAAACGTGCTGCCCCTGCCCGGCTCGCTCTCCACGCGCACGGTCCCTTGGTGAGCGTTCACGATGAATTGCACGATGCTCAAGCCGAGGCCGCAGCCGCCGCCCGTACGCGCCAGGCGCTGGTCCACCTGGTAAAATCGCCGGAAAATCCGCCGCGTTTCGCGCGCGGGCACGCCGATGCCGTTGTCGCGCACGGCGAACGTCACGCGCCCGTTCTCGGCCCCGGCGCGCAGCAGGATTTCCTTTGAGTCGCCGGAGTATTTGTAAGCGTTGTCCAGCAGGTTCAACAACGCGGTGACGAGAGCGCCGGAATCGGCGGCGACGCGCGGCAGCGCGGGCGGGGCCTCGACCTCGAAGCGGCAGGCGGCGGCGGTGAAGCGCTCGCGCACGGCGGCGGCCGCGGCGTCAACAATGTCTTTGGGCGCGGCTTCGATGAAATCGAACGCCTGCTTATTGCGTTCCATGCGGGAAAAAGCCAGAAAATTATCAATCAACCGGCTTAGGCGCAGGTTTTCCTGGGCAATCAACTGCAAATAGTCGCGGGCCGTTTCTTCATTCAGGACGGGCGCGCGCAAAAGCGTATCGACCAACAGGCGCATGGAGGCCAGCGGCGTTTTAAGTTCGTGGGTCACGTTGGCGACGAGATCATTGCGCAGCCGCGCCACTTCCGCCTGGCGGCTGATTAAACGGACGCCCAACATGGCCAGCGCCACGACCGCCGCCAGCGCGATGGCGCCCACCCAGAGATAGGAGGCGTTTTGCGCGTCGGCCGCGGTTCTCATCAGGCTCTGCTCGCGCTCGGATGGGGCGATTTGCCAGCCGGGTTGCGCGTCGCCGGCTTCAATCGCGTAAGAGCCGCCCGATTGGCCGGGCGCGAGCAGGATCACGCCAGCCCCAAGCACCGGCGCCAGGCGCTTCCGCAATCCTTCCGTGCTGAACAGCGCGACCAGCCTGCCGCCGCCGATGGCTATTTGCCACGTGCCGGGCAGAGGCGCGGGGCGCAATTGGCCGTTGGCCGCCTGTTTGGGTGTTGCGGCGAGATAGGCGGCCGCCAATTCTTCGGAGGCCAGCGTCGGGAAAGAGAGTTCCTGGGTTTGCTGTGGAAACAGTTCGAGCAGGCGATGCATCAGGAAACGGCGTTGCGACGCAGGCATTGCGTTCTGGTAATCCAGCAACTGCCCGCGCAGGCCAGCGAGCAATGGGCGGTTCATTGGCTCTGCCTCAAGCGCCATCAATTCGGCGTTGGGCGTGATCCATCGCCCCTCCGCGTCCGCCGTTTTGGCGAATCGCGGCGCGGCCAGTTTCCGCTCTATGACATCGGCGGCATCCTGGTTTCGTCCCGCTTGAAGCAGGCTGCGGGCTTGCGCTTCCAAGGCTCGGGCCGCCACGGAGTCATCGGCGGCGGCGGCGGCGAGGCTGCCAAAAAATTCGGCCGCCTTGGCCGGGTCCTTGGACGGCGCGATGGGAAAACCTGGATCGAACTCGCGCGGCAGCCCGGCGTCGGGATAAGCCACTTTGCCGGACGCATCGAAACAAACGACGCTGTCCGCCACTCCGCCTCGGACGGCGGCGGCGAACAATTCGCGGGCGGGCAGATTCGTATCGAGGGAAGCGGCAGCGTTGGACCAGGAGCTTTGCAAGCGGTCGCGGGCCTGGGCCAGGTTATCCGCGAATTGCTGGCGGACGGCCAGGCGCTCATTGTTCATGGCCTGGTTCATAAACCAAAGCAGGCAGGCCGAAGGCACCAGCACGCTGAGCAGCAAAAGCAGCGTCAGCCAGCCCGAGTTGGGCCGGCTGGCGTTGATGGAGAAATGCCGCGGAAACCTCATCACTGATTTTTGTAGGTGGCGATGACCGCGTCAATCTTGGGGCGGAACGAATCGAAATCCGCCGCGCGCATAAACACACTGAACCGCACGGAATTCGCCCCGGCAAAACTCCAAACGTGATACACCACATTCGTGTCTGTGCCGGCCGTGTAATCGCTCACGGAACTGACGGCGGGCGAGCCAGCCAGGGTCAAGTCCTGCCAGCCATCGGCGCGCACCTGAAAGTTTTTGAACTCCCTGGCCTGCTCCTCCAGCCCGTTTTCCATGGCTTTGCGGATGGAGTTGGTCTCCCCATCCTTGATGGAACTCATGGCGACGACGGACAAGACCGAAGCGGCCACGCCCTGCGGGTCAAGAATGGCCACGGCTGACCGGTCCTTCTTGTCCAAATCCTTTTTATCGAACGACCAGCCGGCCGGCGCCGAAATGGAAAATCCGAACGCGGAATCATGGTAAGCCGCGCCCTGCCCCGGCGTTTGCACCGTGACGTTGTTCAATTCTCCCACCGCGCCGCCCGCTTCGAATTTAACGGCGTAATGTTTGGGATCGGCGGAAACCCAAAAAGTTTGGTGGATACTCAGGTCAATTTTGTAGCAATCGAAGGAGCCGGCCGGAACTTGCACCTGCTCCGGTCCGCTGACCGTGAATTTCACGGGAATGATATGCGATCCCAGGCTGGCCATGAGTTGCGCGCTGGTGCTGAAACCATCGGCGAGAGGCAAACAGCGCATCCATTCCACGGTTTCCTCGTTGTCAATAACGGAGCCTTGGCAATCCAATTTCGTCACGGCATCGCTTCCGGTCTTCTTCAAATTGACGCGGCCCGGGAAATATACGGAATCGACTTCCCCCAGCAACGTGTGTTTCCAGCGGCTGTGCAGCGGCGCGAACGTGGCCGCATCGGCTTCCACGCTGCTGACGGACTGGTTCCCGGCCGCGTCGATGTGGGTCGAAAAGCGCCAGATTTTTTCCCCGTTGGTTTCGCCGGCGTTGACCGTGTATTTGGCCGAGCCGATTTTCAAACCGCCTTCCAGCTTGATGTCCATGCTCATGACCTCGCCATCGCTCCACGGGGCCGGCTGCAAGGCTCGGGCGCCATTGAGATATTTGCTGGCCAGCGCGGTGATGTTTGTTTGATCCGGATAATCCTTGATGAGGGCGTCGAACGCGGCGGTGGCGGCGTTGTAATCCTTCTTTTTGTAATAACAGACGCCCAAGTGGTATTGGGCCTGGGCGGCTGACGCCTGATCGGCCTTGGCCTGGGTGATGACCTTTTGGTACAATTGCATGGCGGCATCGATGTCGCCCCGGGTCTCTTCCGAATAAATCCCCTGTTCGAGAGTATCGGAAGGTGAAGCTGCCCGCGCCGCGGCGGCGGCGAGCAGGACAGTGGTGGAAAGCGCCAGCAACAGTCTCGTTGCCGGGCGCGGCCAGAATGAATATTTCATTTTCATGGAGCACACGCTGCCATCGGTTTGTTACCGGATTATTACCGGCGCATCCTTTTTCGGTCTTCCGGGTTACATTACCTCAGGGGCATCTCCATTGACAATGCCCGCCGGAGGAGCAAAAAGGGGCGGATTGCCGTCTGATTTAGTGGAATGAAACAAATTTTGACATTGGCGTTGCTGGCGGCCTTGAACTTTTCGCTGGCCGCAAGCCCGCGCGACACGCTATGGCGCCAGGTGGAAGATGCGCGGCAGCACGCCCTTCCCAAAACGGCCATCACCAATCTCGAACAAATCGTCACTGGCGCGCTCAAGGACAAGGCGTATGCCGAAGCCGCCAAGGCGATTGCCGAAAAAATCGAACAGGAAGGAAACATCCAGGGCGGCAAGCCGGAGGAAAAAATCACGCGCCTGGAAGCGGAACTGCCGCGCGCGCCCAAAGAAATGCAGCCGGCGCTGGAAGCCGTGCTCGCGCATTGGTATTGGCAATACTTTGAGCAGAACAATTGGCGGTTCATGCAGCGCACGGCCACGGCGCAGGCGCCGGGAAAAGATTTTACCTCTTGGGACTTGCCCCGGCTCTTCACGGAAATTGACCGGCATTTCCAACGCGCGCTGGCGGCGGACAAATCCCTGAAAGCAACCCCGATTAGCGCGTGGGATGATTTTCTGGATAAGGGGTCGATGCCGGACAGTTACCGGCCGACGCTTTACGATTTCATCGCGCACGAAGCGCTGTGGTTTTACACCTCCGGCGAACAGGCGGGCGCCGCTCCTGAGAACGGCTTCGAGCTGCGGGCGGACAGCGCGATTTTCGGAACGTCCGGGGAATTCTTGAATTGGGTGGATCACCTGGACGCCAGCGCCAACGCGCCGGAGGCGAAGGCGCTGCAACTTTATCGCGATCTTTTGCGCTTTCATCAGAACGATCCCGCGCCGCGCACGGCCTTCGCGGCGGACGATTTGGAGCGGCTGGCCTGGGGTTGGAACGCGGCCTTCGGCGAAGACAAAAACGCCCGTTACAAATCCGCGCTCGAAACGTTCATCCGCGACTGGGCCGATTCCGACATCTGCGCGCTCGCCCTGGAGAGCGAAGGGGGCGTGCTTCAGCAGGAAGGCGATTTGCTGGCGGCGCGTGACTTGGCGGCGCGCGGGGAAAAGCTGTTTCCGCAATCGCCGGGCGGGCAGCTTTGCCACAATTTGATTGCGGATATTGAAGCCAAATCCGTGTCGATCAACACGGAGCGGATTTGGAACGCGCCGCGGCCGAAAATTTCCATCCAATATAAAAATCTCAACACCGTTTATTTCCGCGCCATTCCGGTTGATTGGGAGACGTTCCTGCAACGGCAGTATCCGCGTCCCGAAAATCTGGATGAAAAGCAACGCCGGGAATTACTGGCCAAAACTCCCGCGTTGAAATGGTCCGCAACGCTGCCGCCCACGACTGATTTCAAAGAAACAAATTTCGAGGCCGGCGCACCGGAGAATTTGAAACAGGGCTATTACTTCATCGCCGCCAGCGCCAACGAAAACTTCGGCGAGAGCAACAACATCATTTCGATGGCGGGGATTTGGGTCAGCGACCTGGCGCTGATTACGCGCAACCGCGCCGGCCGCATTGAAGGATTTGTCCTGCAAGCCAATTCGGGCGAGCCAGTCAGCGGCGCGGAGGTTTCCGTCTGGCATCTGGACAACAACGGCAACCGTTTGGCGGATCCGAAATTGAAAACGGACGCGAATGGATTTTTCTCCATGAAGCCGGATCAAAATCGCGGCTACCTTTTTCGCGCCCGTCATGGCGAAGATGAGATCGCCTCCGCGCAGGACATATGGTGGTATCAGTGGGGCCAGCCCGAAGAGCCGCGCCCGCGGGCGAGCACGGTTTTTTTCACCGACCGCGCGATTTACCGGCCCGGCCAAATTATTCAATACAAGGGCATTTGCCTTTGGGCCGGCCAGGCTAAAAACAATTACGAGGTTCTCAAGGGCGAGGACGTGACGGTGGTGTTCCATGACGTTAATGGAAAGGAAATCGGGCGCCAGAAACAAAGGGCCAACGATTACGGTTCGTTCGCCGGCAGTTTCACCGCGCCGCGCGACCGGCTGATGGGCCTGATGTCGTTGCAAGCCGAGGGACGCGCGGGGGGCGTGGCGCAATTTCGCGTGGAGGAATACAAGCGCCCGAAGTTCCAGGCCGCGCTGGACGCGCCCAGCACAGCCGCGAAGCTGAACGAGAAGACCGTCGTGACCGGCCACGCGATGAGTTACACCGGCGCGGCTGTCGATGGCGCGGAGGTCAAGTATCGCGTCACGCGCGGCGCGAACGTTCCGTGGTGGTGGCGTTGGTGGTTTGCCGCCGATCAATTTCAGACGCAGGAAATCGCGCATGGCTCGGCCCGGACTCAAACCGACGGCTCGTTCAAGATTGAATTCACGGCGCAGCCAAATCCGCGGTTTCTGGAAAAGTACGAACCGACTTTTAGCTTTCACATCACGGCCGATGTGACGGACAACGCGGGCGAAACACGCTCGGCCGAGCACGACATTCGCATTGGCTACACGGCCTTGGAAGCCACGATGAGCGACGACGAATGGCAGACGGAAGAAAAGCCGGTTGAATTGAATATTCACACGGCGACATTGGATGGCGAAGCGCAAACGGCGGAAGGGATCGTGAAAGTTTACGAATTGCAACCGCCGGAAAAAGTGCATCGGCCGAATCTCGCGGAGGGATATTATTACTGGCCCCGGCCGGCCGGCTGGGGGAAGGACGACTTGAGTGATCCGAATAACTGGCCGCTGGGGAAAGTGGCCGCGGAGCACGCCTTCACCACGGACACGAATGGCACGGCCAAGTTGTTGTTCGCGCTGAGTGCGGGAGCTTACCGCGCGGTTCTGGAAACGCAGGATCGTTTTGGCAAGCGCGTCACAACCAGACAGGCGATTCAAGTGGTGCAGCCGAACGCCCAAAAGCTGGCGATCAAGATTCCCGACCTGCTGGCGGCGCCAAATTGGGAAGCGCAGCCGGGCGATGAATTCAGCGCGCTGTGGGGGACTGGTTACGATGAAGGGCGCGCGTTCGTGGAGATCGAACATCGCAATAAAATCATCCAGCGCTTTTGGACGGAGCCGGGCCGCACGCAGCAACAAATCAAAATCGCCGTGACAGCGGCCATGCGCGGCGGATTGACCCTGCACGTCACGCGAGTGCGCGAAAACCGCGCGTGGATGGAGTCGCGCAGAATTTCCGTGCCGTGGAAAGAAAAGGAATTGACGGTGAAGTGGGAACATTTCACGTCGAAATTGCAGCCGGGGCAGAAGGAAACCTGGAGCGCGCTTATCACGGGGCCAAAGGCCGAACACGCAACCGCGGAAATGGTGGCGGCGCTTTACGACGAATCGCTGGATGCGTTCGCGCCGCAGGCGTGGCAGCGGGCGTTTGGGGTTTTTTATGAGGACAACTCGAGCGCGCAGCCACAGTTCATGAATTTTACCCTTCCACTTAATCAATATTTGGGATCATGGAATAACACCATGTTGGGAGTGACCATCAACTACCGCCATTTTCCCTATGACGTGGTTAACCCCTGGTGGCCGCGGTCCACTTTTGCTCTTCACCAGGGGTTCGGCGGAATAAGATATGCGAACAGGACGATAGCAACTGGAGGGTTTGGCGGTGGAGGAGTTCAAGGAATGGCGCTCGAGAGAGAGATGATGCCAGCCGCCGCGGCCGCTCCCATGGGGGGCGCTAAAAGAGCCCCTGCCTCCTTCGCCTTCGATTCGTTGGATGTTGAAAAAGACAAAGCCGAGCGTCCCGGCGCGACCCCGGCCGTCGATTTGAGCAAGATCAGCGCGCGAAAAAATCTGGGCGAAACGGCGTTCTTCTATCCCCAGTTGATGTCGGATTCCAATGGCGACGTGCGCATGACTTTCACCATGCCGGAGGCGCTGACGAAATGGCATTTTCTGGCTTTCGCGCATGATCAAAAACTTCGCGCCGGCTTTCTCGAAGGCCACGCCTTCACCGCCAAGGACCTGATGGCGCAGCCGAACCCGCCGCGCTTTTTGCGCGAAGGCGACATCGTCGAGTTCACCGTCAAAGTCTCCAATCAAAGCGACAAACGCCAAACGGGCCGCGTGCGCCTGAACTTTGGCGACATGACCAGCGGAGCGCCGGCAGACAAACTTCTCGGCAACACGAAGCCGGAGCAATTGTTCGACATTCCGGCCAAGGAATCGCGCGGTTTCTCGTGGCGCATCGCGGCCCCGGATGGCGCGCCGTTCCTGAGTTACAAAGCCGTCGCGGCCACGGACGCTTGCTCGGATGGCGAAGAAGGCGCGCTGCCTGTTTTGTCGAGGCGCGTTCTGGTGACGGAGTCGCTGCCGCTGCCGATTCGCGGGCCGGCCTCGAAGAAATTTGAATTCCAGCCGCTGATCGATTCGCACAAATCCAGGACGTTGCGCAATCAAAGCCTGACGCTGCAAATGGTCTCGAACCCGGCGTGGTACGCCGTCATGGCACTGCCGTATCTGATGGAATTTCCCTACGAATGCAGCGAACAGACCTTCAACCGGTATTACGCGAATTCGCTCGCGCGCCACATTGCCACCCGCGATCCGAAAATCCGCGCGATCTTTGACCGGTGGAAAAACACGCCGGCCCTCGACTCGCCGTTGGAGAAAAATCAGGACCTCAAATCGGTCATGCTCGAGGAAACGCCGTGGGTTCAACAGGCACAGGCGGAAAGCCAGGCGCGGCGCAACGCGGGCATTTTGTTCGATGACAACCGGCTCGATTATGAAATGAGCGCGACGCTCGGCAAATTGACGGGGCAGCAATTGGACGATGGCCGCTGGCCGTGGTTTCCCGGCGGCCCGGGCAGCGATTATATCACGCTCTACATCGTGACGGGTTTTGGGCGGTTGCGGCATTTGGGTGTGGACGTTTCGATGGCGCCGGCCGAGCGCGCTTTGCAACGGCTGGACGAGTGGATGAATGAGAATTACGAGAGCA
This sequence comes from Verrucomicrobiia bacterium, assembly GCA_036501625.1. GTDB lineage: Bacteria > Verrucomicrobiota > Verrucomicrobiia > Limisphaerales > Palsa-1400 > Palsa-1400. The sequence goes on along the minus strand of DASXZY010000086.1, from coordinate 55,889 downwards.
TCCAAAAGAACATGCCTCACCCGGAGGATTACACTCCCAGCGCGACGGACGCGCTGTATTTGTATGGCCGGAGCTTCTTTTTGACGGGCCATCCCATCGCGCCGCCGCAGCAAAAGGCCGTGGAATTTTTCCTGCGGCAATCGCGGAAATACGGGTTGGAAATCGGCTGCCGCCAGTCGCAGGGGCAAATCGCTCTCGCGCTCAAACGCTGGGGCGGCGGCGGCAATCTGGAAACCGCGCGGGCCATCATGCGCTCCATCAAAGAGCGCAGCGTGAGCAGCGGGGAGCTGGGCATGTTTTGGCGCGATGAGGAAGTTAGCTGGTGGTGGTATCGCGCGCCGATTGAAACGCAGGCACTGATGATCGAGGCCTTTGACGAAGTGATGAACGACCAGCCAGCGGTCGAGGATTGCCGCGTCTGGCTGCTCAAGCAAAAGCAAACCCAGGATTGGAAAACGACCAAGGCCACCGCCGATGCCATCTATGCCCTGCTCCTGCGCGGGACGGATTTGCTGGCCAGCGCCCAACTCGTTGATGTGACGATGGGCGGGAAGGATGTCACGCCCAAGACAGCCGCGAAGACCGAGCCTGGCACGGGATTTTATGAAGTTCGCTTCGCGCCCGCGGACATCAAGCCAAAGCTGGGGGAAATCACGGTCAAAAAAACCGATCCGGGCGCGGCCTGGGGCAGCGCGCATTGGCAGTACATGGAGAACATCGAAAAAGTGAAGCCCTATGAAGGCACGCCGTTGCATTTGACAAAGACGCTGTTCACAAAAGCCAATACGGCGCGCGGCCCCGTGCTGTCGCCGGTCAAAAGCCCGCTGGCCGTCGGCGATGAATTGGTCACGCGGCTGGAGTTGCGCGTGGACCGCGACATGGAATTCGTCCATCTCAAAGACCAGCGCGGCAGCGGCACCGAACCGGTCAGCGTGCTCTCGCAATACAAATATCAGGACGGCCTGGCCTATTACGAAAGCACGCGTGACACCGCGAGCCATTTCTTCATTGATTACCTGCCGAAGGGGACTTACGTGTTCGAGTATTCGTCGCGCGTCCAGCTTCGCGGACGTTATGAGGACGGGGTGGCGGAAATCCAGTGCATGTACGCGCCGGAATTCAACAGCCACAGCGGAAGCGTGGAACTTGTCGTAAAATAGAAAAATCCGGGCCCTTTAGGAAAAGGCGCTGAACAACGCGCGCATTTCCTCTTCCATCTGCGCGGGGTCGGAAAGAGTTTGCGCGATTTCCTCCCGCAAAAGTTCGCGGTAGCGCCGGCGCAATCGGTGGATGGACACCCGCACGGCCCCTTCTGTCATGCCGAGTTCAGCCGCGGCCTGCGCGCAGGAAATGTCGCCCTTGCCGACGGTCAGGAACGGCTTGAGCCGGTCGAAAAGCGGCGCTTTTCCGTCGGCGGCGTGTTCCTCGCGCAGGCGGGCGATGACTCGTGCCAGCAGCGTCACGGCCCAGGCGCGGTCGTAGATTTTGTCGGGACTGAGATTGTCGGCGGGATCGATTTGATAGCGGGCGTCGGCATCCTGCCAGTCGAGGGAAAGCGTGGGGATGCCGCCGCCGCGCTTTTGCCGATTGGCCGAGTCCCATTCGTTGGCCAGAAAATGCTTGAGCGAAGCAACGAGGAACGCGCGGAATTTGCCGTGCTCGCTCCGCAATTTTTCGAGGTGGTTCTTTTGCAGGAAGCGCGCGAAGAAGGATTGGGTCAGGTCCTCGGCGTCTTCCCGCGAATGCCCGTGGCGGCGCACGAAGGCGTAGAGCGGATACCAATACGTGCGGCATAATTCCTCCAGGGCCGCGTTCGTCTCGGGGGTGGAACGATGGCCGGCGGCGAGCACGACGGACCAGCGCGTCGTCGCGAAAATATCGGCGGGCGCGCCACGCGGCGGTGTTGAATGCTCGGAACTCAAAAGGCGGATTCTCGCGGCCGCGCCCTCATTGGGCAAGATCAGACAGGGTGCTGTCCCGCAACGTGAGGTCGCCGATGGTTTTGGCAATTTCCACAGCCTGCTTTCGCAATCCGCGCTGGGCCAGCAGATGGGCGACTTCACTCGCGGTTTGGTTCTGCTGATCGACAGAGTTAATCTGCGAGAGGGCGGTTCTGGCCAGGACCCATTCACCGGCTTTGGCGGCATCGGCTGCCAGAGTTGTCATCGCTTTGCTTCGGGCTTCAGGCGAGGTGATGGCGGTGGCCGCATCCATGCGCGTCTGAAGGGTTTCCCGTGAACTCCCGGTGTCCGCGGCGGCGGGCTGATCGACCACGCCAACGGGCTGAGTCACTGGCGGCTCGTATTCCTGGGCCATGATTCGGTCGCGGCGTATCCTGTTTGCTTCGAAGGCGATCACCAGGAAAGCCATAACCACGGCGGCCACCAAAACGGACATGGCAGCGGTCTCGCGCCGGTTCCATCTCCATTTCCACTCCCTGGCCGGGCGGATGAGTATGGTGGCAGTGGCCGGCAGCGCCTGGGAGCCAAAAACATCTTCGTAGGCATAGGCGACGGCAATCAACACGAACGGCAGGGAAATGAACAGCCCGACAACGAGCGCCAGCGCGCCAGCGAGAGACAGCAGCCACGCCAGCAGCCAGAACCCGAAAAATTTCCACCAATGCCGGGTCACCACTTTGCGGCTCACTTCCATGGCCGGCCAAAATTCGAGTTGCTTGTCCACGATTAGAATGAGCGTGAACCACCAAGCCACCGCGAGATAAAGGCCGGGCAGCGCGAAGCACATGAAACCAAGCGCAGTCAACAATCCGGCGACCAAACCGCCAAGCAACAGTTGCGGGAACCGCGGGCCAAATCCCGAGAAGGCCGTTTCGATGGTGGCAGGCTGGCCCCGGATTTTCTTGAGATAGAAAGAGAACAAGCCGCCCATGAGCGGGCCGAGGGCCAGCAGGGCCACCACGGGCGCTCCCCGGCCGTTGCCCGGCCCCGCCACTCCGCCAATCATGCTTGCGAAGCCCAGGAGCGCGAGAATGATAAAGCTCGCGCCGGCGAGCGGCCAAAAATTTCCCCACAACAGCTTCCAACCGCGGCGCAGGCAGCTTTTGATATCCAGCGAGTAATCGCGCTCCAGAATGGCTTGCGCCAGCGCGGGACCGCCCTCCAGCGGCGGAGGCGCGCCGGCGGAAGTGGAGATCGTATCGACGGCCGTTTTAACCTGGCTGGCGTGCTGGTAGCGGCGCTCCGGGTCTTTTTCCAACGCGCGGAGGACCACGTCATCCAGGCGGACATCGACTTCGACCTTGCGCGAGGAGGGCGGCGAGAATTTGCCCAGCGGCAATTCCCCGGTCAGCATCTCGTAGAACACAACGCCCAGGGAAAAAATGTCCGCGCGATGATCGACGGCGGCCGGATTCTCGACCTGCTCGGGCGCCATGTAATGCGGCGTGCCGATCGCGCCCCGGGTTTCCGTGAGGGTCGCGCCGCGCTCCGCGCCGAGAATTTTGGCGATGCCAAAATCGGCGATTTTCACGCGGCCCTTTTTGTCAACGAGAATATTTTCCGGCTTGATGTCCCGGTGGACGACGCCTTCATCGTGGGCGAATTGAAGGGCCTCGCAAATCTGAGGAACGATCTGGAGCGCCTCGCGCGGCGAAAGTTTGCCGGCCTGCTCCAATTGGCGAAGGTTTAATCCATCCACGAATTCCATGACGAAGAACGGGAGCCCGTTGACCTGGCCGAATTCATAGACAGCGACGATGTTGGGATGATTCAGGCGGGCCAGCGCGCGGGCTTCCCGATTAAACCGCTCGGCAAAGCCTGTTCCGCCCGCGACTTGCGGCGGCAGAATCTTGAGCGCGACGATCCTGTCAAGCACCAGTTGGCGGGCCTGGTAAACGGCTCCCATGCCGCCTTTGCCGAGGAAGGAAAGGATTTGCAATTGCGGGAACATGCGCCCCACTTCCTCCACGCTTGGCGGCTGAAATGGGAGCGCCTCCGGCGCAGGCCCCGTTTCCGCCCCCTGGCGGAGAAGGCAGGCTGGACAAAGGCCCTCCAGGGCCCCGGCTGGCAGCGCGGCCCCGCATTGCGGGCATTGATTAGGCATGTTCTTCTCTGGTGCGGTTTCACTCATACACTCCCCACAGAAGCAAATCCCGCGAAATGTTACACAAAATCGTCCGCGGCCTAAAACGCCGCCCAGCCGCGGTTTTTGTGCCCGAACTCAAATAGCTTGGGCTGAAGGATTTCCGCGAGAATTTCAATGGACTCCACCACGCGCGGGCCGGGGCGATTGAAGTAAGCGTTGCCATCGGTGGCGAAGACGCGCTTCGACTTGACGGCCCGCAGCTTGCGCCATTCGGGCCGGGCTGCCAGGGTGGCGGCTTCGCGGCGGCATCGCTCCAGGCCGAAGCCGCACGGCATCAGGATGATGACGTCGGGGTCGGTCTGCGCCAGCTTCTCCCATTGCAGCCACGCGGAGTGGTTTCCAGGGGCGCCCAAAGCATCGGCCCCGCCGGCCAAATCCACCATCTCCGGCACCCAGTTGCCCGCCGTCATGAGCGGATCGAACCATTCCAGGCAGGCGACCGAAGGACGTTTCTTGAGCACGCAGGCTTTCTGAATGACATCGACCACGCGGTTCTTCAACCGCCACAACAACGCGCGGCCCGCCTCGTCCACGCCCAGCGCTTCGGCGATGGTTTTGATGTCCTGCCAGATGCCGGCCAGGCGAAGGGGAGCCACGGAAACAATTTTGGCGTGCCGGGCGAGTGATTCGGGAAGGGCCTTTTGCAAATCCGCCAGGCTGACGGCGCATACCTCGCATTGGGCCTGGGTGAGGATGACATCGGGCCGCAATTCCGCCAGCCGAGCGGTGTCAATCATATAAATTGAAAGCGCCCGCTCCAGCAGCGACTTGATTTGGATGTCGATGGCGGCGCTGGGCGCGGCCGAATCCACCCGCGCCGAGGTGCAGGCGGGGAGGGAGGTGATTTCCTCGGGGAAATCGCATTCATGCGAACGCCCCACCAGTTGGTCCGCGCAACCCAGCGCGCAGACGATTTCTGTGCAACTGGGCAGCAGCGAGACGATTCGCATGGGATTTACTTGGCCGTTTCCTCTGGAATCCGCATGCAGTAAAATGAACGATAAACGAAAACAAGCGCCACAATGAAGAAGAACACGGCAATGCCGGTCTTAAGGCCCTGGTCTTTCATGGTCACGGCAATCTCCGTGGCCAGCAGGCCGAAGAGAGTCGTGAATTTAATGACCGGGTTCATCGCGACGGACGAAGTGTCTTTGAAAGGATCGCCCACGGTGTCACCGACGACGGTGGCGGCGTGGAGATCGGTGCCTTTCTGGCGAAGGTCCACTTCAACGATTTTCTTGGCATTATCCCAGGCGCCGCCAGCATTGGCCATGAAGATGGCCTGAAAGAGGCCGAAGAACGCGATGCCAATCAGGTAGCCGATGAAGAAGTAAGGATTGAAGAACGGCAGCGCGAGAGCGAAACAGAAAACGACAATGAAAATGTTCCACATGCCTTTCTGGGCGTAAACGGTGCAGATGCGGACGACTTCCTTGCTGTCCTTTTGCGAGGCGGTGCTGGCGCTGAGGTTCATGTGCTCCTTGATGTAAACCACCGCGCTGTAGGCGCCCGTGACGACGGCCTGGCAGGAGGCGCCGGTAAACCAATAAATAACCGAGCCGCCCATGACCAGCCCCAGAATGATTTCCGGCTGCACGATGCTCAACGCATCGACGACCGGCTTGAAGATGCCGGGAAGCCCGGAAGCCACCTGGTCATCATACATTCTCTGCAAGAGCATGATGATGCCGAACACCATCGTCGTGGCGCCCACCACGGCGGTGCCGATGAGCACCGGCTTGGCCGTGGCTTTGAAGGTGTTGCCCGCGCCGTCGCCTTTTTCCAATTGGTGCTTGGCATGTTCAAAGTCCGCGTCGAATCCGAAGTCGCGCTTGATTTCCCCTTTGATGTCGGGGCGCGCCTCGATTTGGCTAAGTTCATAGACCGATTGCGCGTTGTCGGTCACCGGCCCGTAGCTGTCCACCGCGATGGTCACCGGCCCCATGCCGAGAAAACCGAATGCCACCAGGCCGAAAGCGAAAATCGGCGCGGCGAAAGCGAATTTTGGCGGCAGAAAAGAATGCAACGCCGGATTTTGCGAGAAGTAATAGGAGGCGGCCATCAGCACCATGATGCAGAGGCCCATCCAGAACGCGGAGAAATTTCCGGCCACGAAGCCGGAGAGAATGTTGAGCGACGCGCCGCCGTGCTTGGAGCAATTGGTCACTTCCCTGACGTGGCGGGAGTTGGTGCTGACGAAGACTTTGGTGAATTCCGGGATGACCGCCCCGGCCACCGTGCCGCAACTGATGATGGTCGAAAGCACCCACCACAAATCCGGCTGCGCGACGCCGGCGCCATCCTTGAAATCGCCCAGCAGCAGTTTGCTGGCGACGAACGTGATGATGATGGAAACGATGGAGGTCAGCCAGACCAAATGCGTCAGCGGCGCTTCAAAATCGAAGTCCTTCTTCCCGCTGAACAGGGCTTTGCTCACGGCTTCATTGATAAAATAGGAAATGAGCGAGGTCACAATCATCAGCGCCCGCATGACGAACAGCCAGATAATCAACGTCGCGCAAGTGGCCTGGCCGGATTTGTCCGCCAGAGCGAGCGCCAGGAACGCGATCAGCGCGACGCCCGTCACTCCGTAAGTTTCAAAGCCGTCAGCCGTCGGCCCGACGCTGTCGCCGGCGTTGTCTCCGGTGCAATCGGCGATCACACCGGGATTTTTGGGATCATCTTCGGGCAGCTTGAAGACGATTTTCATCAAGTCCGAGCCGATGTCGGCAATTTTGGTAAAAATGCCGCCGCAGATGCGCAGGACCGAGGCGCCGAGCGATTCGCCGATGGCAAAGCCGATGAAGCAGGGTCCGGCCATGTCCTGGAGAAAGACCAGGATGCAAATCATGAAGAACAATTCCACCGCCACCAGCAGCAGCCCCACGCTCATGCCCGAACGCAGCGGAATGCCCAAAGTGGCAAGTGGATCGCCTTTGAGGGCTGAGAAGGCGGTGCGGGAATTGGACACGGTGTTGATGCGGATGCCAAACCAGGCCACGCCGTAGGAGCCAAGAATGCCGAGGATCGAGCAAAGCAAAATGACGATCACGTTGCCAAATGGGACGTGTTGCAGTCCCATAAAGTAATAAAGCATGCAAGCAGCGATGAGCACCCACAGGATCGCCAGGAATTTGCCCTGGGTGAAAAGGTAGGTTTTGCACGTTTCCCAGATGGTTTCCGAGACCTGCCCCATGCTCGCATGGACCGGCAGGGCTTTGGTTTGGAAGTATTGGAAGAGGCCGAAAATGGCGCCAAGCAGGCAGACCCCCAGGCCCGCGTACATCAGGGTCAAGCCGCTGACGCCGCCCAAGCCGTTGAATTTGACCACGGTCAGGTTGGGGATATTAATATCGGCTTCACCGGCAAAAACGCTCGGTCCAAAGGCCAACAGGGCGGTTATGGCCGCCCAACACGTCGATATTTTGTTTCTTTTAAAGTTCAACATAATTGATTTGGAGTAGGACTAATGCCACGCGAACGCTTAAATGCAACTTTTTTTTTGTCAAGAACAGTTGCAGGGCGGCGCGCGGCCAACGGGCTTGGAATCAGAGGCTGGGAGTCAACCCGCCGGGCGAACACCCGGCATCTCGCCTGCCCGCAATGGTTCAATCCGCGATTCTCCTACTGTGACGGCGTCGATCGTCTCGCCAACAGCATCGAATACTTCGAGGCTATAACCCGGCTCCTGGCCCGGCCGGCCGAGATGAAACACGGCCACGGCCGTCACGGCGAAGGCGGCGTTGCGTCCGCAGCCAAGGCAACTCGGGTGAGAAGATCGTATTTCATTAAAGCTTTTACGGCAGGATCAATATTGTATCACCATCTTCCACATCCATGTCCTCCCTATGCAGGAGGTCGATGCCCTGGAGTTCGCCGACGGTTTGGCCGTTGCGCACAACGCGGATAAGGCGCGGGTTCATGAATCCGGTGTAAACAGCCTTCACGATGGCCTGGCTTAACTTCATGCCCTCCTCCCAAGGCACGACCGTGTTTTGCACCTGGCCTTGCACGAAAACGACCGGCCCCTGCTGCTCCCGCCGCGCCCGCGAGGCGGCCTCCATCGCCTGTTGCTGGCCGGCTATGTAAGCGTCCCGCTCCTTGTTGCGCGCCTTTTTCTGGCTGACACATCCAGCTCCCGCCATGACAGCCAGCAAGAGACAAAGAACGGTTCGCATCGCGTCAGCAACTGGTTGGAGACTGCCGCAAGACCTCGACGCAGTGCGGAACCGCCGCCGCCACAAATCCCAAACATTCCAGCGCGCCGCCCGGCTTTCCAGGGAGGCAAATGACCAGGGTCTGGCCGACCACCGCCGCCAAGGCGCGGGATAAAATGGCGTTGGGCGTGATTTTCAGGGATTCCATCCGCATGGCCTCGCCGAAGCCGGGCAGTTCGCGCGTGGCAATTTCAAGCACGGCTTCCGGCGTGACGTCGCGCGGGGCCACCCCGGTGCCGCCGGTGGCCAGGATGACATGGCAGCCTTTTTCGATTTGATCGCGGATGGCCCGCTGGATGTCGCGCCGTTCATCGGGCACGAGCGACTCGACCAGAACTTTCCAGTCGCGGGCCACGGCCGCCTGGCGCAAAAGCGGTCCGCCCAGGTCGTCGTATTGGCCGCGCGAGGCGCGGTCGGAAATAGTGAGGATTCCGGCATTGATCTGCATTATCTTTTTATTTTTGACACCAAGTGAATATCGAAGACGCGCATGGTTTTGTCCAGGGCCTTGCACATGTCGTAAATGGTCAGGGCCGCGACGCTGACGGCTGTCAGGGCCTCCATTTCCACGCCGGTGGCGGCGGTGACGCGGGCGGTGGCCGTGATGACTACGCGGTCGCGCGCGGGCGAAATCTCAAAGGCGACCGAGCAATGGGACAAATTCAAGGGATGGCACAGGGGAATCAATTCGCCGGTTTTCTTGGCGGCCAGGATTCCGGCCAAGCGGGCGCAGGCAAACACGTTGCCCTTGGCCACCTGGTCCTGCTCAATGGCCGCGATGGTGGCGTGTTGCAAAAGAATCGAGCCTTGCGCCACCGCCTCGCGGGCCATGGGCGGCTTGGCGGAGACATCGACCATGTTGACTTCTCCGCGGGCATCCAGATGTGTAAAGCTCTTCATCGGGCAGGATGGATTACTCTCTCTTTAAATTCGACTGCCGCCGCGTGAATTTGTTCCGCCAAATGCCAATTTTTTTTCACATGCCGGGGGATGAATCCCGGCGAAGTGCCCAGCAAATCGGTCGTGACGAGAATCTCGCCATCGCAATGGGCGCCGGAGCCGATGCCAATCGTCGGAATGGAAATCGCCACCGTGATTTCCTGGGCAACCGGCGCGGCGACCAGTTCCAGCACCAGGGCGAACACACCCGCCTGGGCCAGCGCGGCCGCATCGGCCAGCAAAGCCGCGCGCTCCGGCTCGTTTTTGCCTTTGACATGGTATCCGCCCTCGGCCACGGCGTTTTGCGGCAGCATTCCCAGATGGCCCAGCACGGGAATGCCCTCGGCCAGGATGGCCTGAATCTGCGGGAGAATGTTTCGTCCGCCCTCAGTCTTGACGGCCTCGGCCCCGGCGGCAGCCAACCGCCGGGCGCTCTCGACGGCCCGGGCGGGGGTTTCGCAACTGCCAAATGGCATGTCCGCCGCCAGCAACGCGCGCGGCTTGGCGCGGGCCGCGGCGCGGACGTGGTGCTCCATTTCCGCCATCGTCACGCAGGTCGTGTCCGGGTAGCCCAACACGACCATTCCCAACGAGTCGCCGACCAGCAACAACGGAAGGTCCGCGCCGTCGAGGGCTTTGGCCATGGCGAAATCGTAGGCCGTCAGGGCCGCGATGCGCTCGCGGCCTTTCATGGCGCGAAGCCGGTTGACTTTTTCGGAAGTCATTTTGGAGATTGTTCCCGGCGGAAGTTTTCCAACAATTCCTCCGGCTGCACGGTAGCGGTGCCCAATTTTCCCACGACAATCCCGGCGGCATGATTGGAGACAATGGCCGCCTCCACCGGGGACGCGCCTGCAACAATTGCCAGCGTAAAGGTCGCGATGACCGTATCCCCGGCGCCAGAGACATCAAAGACTTCCCGCGCGACCGTCGGGATGAGAACCGGGCGGTGTCCGCGCTGGCAAAGGAGCATTCCCTGATCGCCCAGGGTGACCAGGAGCAAGGCCGGATTGAGCTTTGTCAATAATAATTCTACAGCGTCCCGCAAATGGCCGTCTTCCGCCGCTGGCGCGCCGGGCGTTTTGTCAATCATGCCCGCCAGATCGAAGACTTCCTTGCGATTGGGCGTGAGCAGCGAAACGCCGGACAAATCGAGATGGTGGGACGGTTTTGGGTCCACGCTCAGCCAAACACCGCGCGGCCGGCATAGTTCTTTCGCTCCGTCCAGCAGCCGCTGGGTGACGACGCCTTTGGCGTAATCGCCAAGAATGACCGCTTGGGATACCGCAAGCCGGCGCTCCAACTCCAGCAAAAGCCGCTCGGTCGTGGCCCCGTCCAGATCGTGGCGGCTTTCGCGGTCCACGCGCACCAATTGCTGGCGCTGCGCGATGACGCGCGTTTTGATGCTGGTCACGCGGTTATCACACGACAGCAAGCCGCCGCAGCCGATGCGTTCGTGGCGCAGAACATCCTTCAATTGCTTCGCGGAATAATCCTCGCCGACGACGCCCAGCAACTCGGTGGCCACGCGCAAATCCGCCAGGTTCCGAGCGACATTGCCCGCGCCGCCGGCAATGATCAATTCGCTCTCGAATTCGACCACGGGAACGGGCGCTTCTGGGGAAATCCGGGCCACGCGGCCCCGGATAAATTGATCGAGCATCACGTCGCCCAGCACCAGCACGCGCGCGCGGCCGGCGGCGGCCAGCAACTTGCGGACGCGCGCGACCGGAAGCACGGGACGGGACAAAATCTCAATCTTGGCATTCACATCAGCTAATTCACGAAGGCCGTGACGGGGCTGGTGGCGCTGGCCGTCCGCTGTGGCGAGGCCAGCCCGACTTCGTACGCCTCGCGTCCGCAATGCACCGCTTGGGCGAAGGCCCGGGCCATCCGGCACGGGTCGGGAGCAATCGCGATGGCGGTGTTGACCAATGCGGCATCGGCGCCCAGTTCCATGGCGGCGGCCGCGTGGCTGGGGGCGCCCAAACCGGCATCGACCACCACCGGCACCGTCGCTTGCTCGATGATGATGCGGATTTGCTCCCGCGTTTCCAAGCCGCGATTGGAGCCGATGGGCGAGCCAAGCGGCATAACGGTCGCGGTGCCGGCCTCCTGCAATCGCTTGGCGAGGACGGGGTCGGCATTGATGTACGGCAGCACCGTGAATCCCTCGCGGACAAGGGTTTGCGCCGCAGCCAGGGTCTCGATTGGATCGGGCAGCAGGTAGCGCGGGTCGGGATGAATTTCCAGCTTGATCCATTTGGGCAATCCGGCGGCGGCGGCCAGGCGGGCGAGGCGGACGGCCTCCTCGGCGTTCATGGCGCCGCTTGTATTGGGAAGAATCAGGTAGCGGGCCGGGTCGATGAATTCCAGAATGTTGGCAAAAGGATCTCGGCGGCCGCTCAAATCGGCCCGGCGCAAGGCCACAGTCACGATTTCCGCGCCGCTGGCCAGAAGGGCCTGGCGCATCAATTCCGGCGATGAGAATTTGCCCGTGCCCAACAGCAGGCGGGAACGGAACTCCCGTCCGGCGATTGCAAATGTAGAAACGTCATTCACCATTCAAGGCCGCCAGCATGGAGGCTGGGCGGCGTGGATAAAAGTTTAAAGTGCGCGTCGCACGGGCTGGGAGGCCGTTTCCGCGCGCGCGAAGTGGCTAAAAATGACCAGTTTTGGCTTGTGTTACCTTGTTTTCCTATGTTTGGCCCTGGTGCGGCCTTGTTTTGACATCCATGTTGTCATTCGAGGGAATTGTAACATGGATTTTTGAAAAATCCAGTAAAACTGAAATATTTCAGGCATCAGAATTATTTAAATTAGGTTGTCTGATTTTTCTAGGAATGGAGGTCGTGGAATCGAACGGATGAAATGGACGGCGGTTCTGGAAAGTCCTGATGGAAATGGCTCTTAACTTCTTCCAAATTCATCCGATTTAGAAAGAGAATGAGTCTTGAAATTTCGGTTCCACACGCGACCTGCGAGAAATTAGACCGCACGCACATTGATGCGCGCTTGAGCGGTTGCGCTTGCCTTCCATCCCTGAGCAGCATCGACAGCGCCTTGCGCGAATTGCTCGGCGCCGATCAGCGTTATACCTCCCAGATCGCCGAAATCATCCGCCGCGACCCCAGCTTGACGGCCCGACTCCTGCGCCTGGTCAATTCCGTCTATTACGGCATGGCCAAGCCTGTCAAAAATATCGAGGAAGCCGTGTTTTACCTCGGGGTGCGGCAAATCCGCCAATTGGCCATGGTCACGCCGATCATCGAAGACTTTCAGCGCCTGGCCGAAGGACGCCGCTTCCCTTGGCGCCAATTCTGGCGGCATTGCATCGCCGTGGCCCTGATGACGCGCGAGATTACGGACTTGCTGCAATCCCAGGATGACGAGATCGATTACGTGGCCGGCCTCATTCATGACGTGGGTAAAATCGTGATGGCGTCGGCGTTTCCCGATCATTTTAACGAGATTTATCATAATCGCGCCGAGATGCCGGGCGATCTGCTGCAAATGGAACGGGAGGTGCTTGGCGTGGATCACGCGGAATTGGGCGCCATGTATATGCGCAAGCAGCGGCTGCCGGAAGTTTTCGTGGAGATCGTGCAATGCCATCACACGCCGCAGCAATCGCGCCTGCAACCGCAGGTCACTGCCGCCGTTCATGTGGCCGATCTGCTGGTGCGCCACACCAAGATTGGCGACAGCGGCAACAAGGCCGAAGTGCCTTTTGACAGTTGGGTGGAATCGCCCGGCTGGAAGATTTTGTTCAATCGCCAGACCGAAGCGGAGGCATCCATCACCCGCGCCAGCCTCAACCGCAGCCTGGAACGCATCCCCGCCATTTTGGAGAGCTTGGTGTAGAAATCGGGGATGGCACGGCTGGCGCGCTGCCGTGCCCCGCCTAGCCCGACTTTCGCAACTGGAGGGGGCGATTTTACTTTTTTTGAAGGGTGGCAGACGGGGTTTACGAGGGAAGACAACGGCGTTTTTTTGTCAGGTTTCGTTTGGTGCAGACCTGCCCCCTTCCACTGCTGGTGCTGATTGCGGCAAGATGCGGCCATTGTTATGGCCAAGCCATTTTTGCATTGTCATCACCGGTTTAAGAACGGAAAGGATCATTGCTATTGGAGCATCGCCGGGAAGGTGCGCACCGCGCGAGGCTGGGTGCAGCGGCACATCCTTTATCTAGGCGAGATCAACGACAGTCAGAGGGAGGCGTGGACGAAAGTCACGGATGTGTTCGACACGGCATCGGATTGCCGATTTTAATAAAGAAGTGCTAGAGCAAGCAATCCCTCGCTCCAAAACCATTGAGGGATCGCCTCCTTTTCAGTTTTCAACTTCGGCATCAATCAGAACGCCTGTGGTGTCCAGCCGCGCCTTATTCCGTTCCTAGTCGAAGCCGGAAGAACTGCTGCGCCTCGAGCGTCATGTCGTTGGTATATGGCGAGGTCGCACTTGGAATGTCGGAGTAAGGACCGGGAAGATTCGTTGCGCTTTGCAGCGACCATCCGGACGACCAGGTCAACATCAACGCGGAGCCAATAACCGCCGATTGGAGCGTCGGGAGCGGAGCCGGCACCACTTCACCCGTGGAGAGAAGTTGAGCGGAGTAGTTGCCGGGCGGCGATCCCGACGGATTGGCGAAATGAATCTGCTGCAATTGAGACGCGTTCAGGCCGGAGGAATCGGTCCCGGCGAACACATGATCGGAGTTGCTCCAGTTGGTGATGACCAGCAGCGCTCCGGACGTCCAGGCCACGCCAGAACTGTTGTCGAAGTGAACTATTGCTGGGAAACCGTTGCTGAAGGCGATGGTGGCATTGGTGGCAAGTTCCACCTGGCCGGCTTCAAAGTCGGGCAGCTCCGTGGTTATCGTACCGCCGAGGTCAAGCAAGCCGGTGTTGGTAAACGTGCCTGCCGGCGGGGGCGGCATCCCCATATAGGTCACGGTCATGGTCAACGCGCCACGCAGATAGAGGCCCTCGCACGCGACATTGCCGCCGCTCTGGTTGTAGGGGCCGGTGATGGACAGAACGCCAGCGACAAAGTGGTTCCCGCCCAAATGTGTAAAGGTCGCGGCGGCGCCCACTCCCGTGGAGGTGGTTTCGAGCGTGCCTTGGCCCAGCCAGTATGTTCCCGTGATGGACAGCCCACCACTGATTTCGTTCGTGCCACCGGACTCATCGAAACTTGCGTAAGGTCCGAGGGTCATCGAAGGCAAATGGAAATGGCCCGCCGCAAGCACACAATCAGCGTGCTCGACAACCAAACCGACATCGCCGACGATAAATGCCATTCCTTGCAGGCGGAAGTTATTGGTTAGAAAGAAATCCGCGCCGCGCAGTTCAACTCGCGCGTTGTTGCCAATGTTGAGCGTGCCGCAATGGACAACGCCGCCGATGAATCTGGGTGCCAGGTCGGGCGGATAATTCGAGTTGCCGGTGACATTAATGAACTGCATGTCGAGCAGTCCGCCCTCTTGCTGAAAGTTGTTGTCGTTTGCGACGGTCAGTGTTTCCCCTTGAACCAGGCCGGAGAACAGCGCGTAGTAATCGCCTGTGAGCGTAACATTCCCGTAATTTGTGCCTCCGTACTGCATGAAGGTGCCTGCCGAGCATGTTGTCCCGTTGATGGCGTAAAGGACGCCAGAAGCCATGTGATAGTCTCCCCCCTGTTCAATATCAATGCTCTGGGTTGCGATGCTCCCACCATCCTGAGTGAACACAGCAACCGGGTTGTATGGGTCCGAAGGTTCAGAACCCGCCCCAAGTGTCACTGGCCCCAGCGTCAGATCGCCATTAGTTGCGTTTACGGCGCCGCTTAACACGGAGACTGGCCCGTTCACGACAGTCAATCCGCCGTTCTGCGTAAAGGTTCCACCGTCAACCAGCAACTGGCCGCCGGCATTGCCGTCCACTTCAAAGCTGCTCGAGAAGTTGTCAATCGTTCCATTGGCGCCGATGGTGCAGGAGTTCAACACCTTAAGAGGTGTTCCAAGGCCCGCATAGTTGAGCAGTAATGAGCCCAGCCCGTGCGTCGGAGCAGCCACGACCAGGTTGCTCACCGTCAGTGAAGCCGGGTAATTGGTAAAGGTTGCGCTGTCAATATTGACGGCTTTGTAACCGTCATTGGTAATGTTCACGGTTTGGTTCGACCCGGGCAGAATGCCCAGTGACCAATAGGGGTCCTCCCATTTCGCGCTCATGGGATTCGCCCAGTTGTTGACTAGTTGAGGGGGTGGAGGGGCGGACGCCGAACCCGGCGCCACTTCACCGGTATCAAGGATTTTCGCCGAATAGAAATTCGTACCGATTTGGAACTGAATTTGGCTCAATTGCGCAGGGGTCAGCCCCGACTGGTCGGTCCCAAAACTCAACTGCTCCGCGCCGCCGCCGGAAGGGTTTCCATTCCAATCGGCAATCACCAATGTTGCGCCGCCAGCCCAAATCTGGCCGCTGCTGTTGGCGAAGCTTAACCGGCTGGCGCTGCCGGCCAGATCAATCGTCGCGTTCGTCGCAAGAATAAACTGGCCGAGTTGTTCGACGGCGTTGCCGATCCGCAGCAGGTGCGCCAGGCTGAAGAAACCGGGATTGCTGATGCGGTTTGTGCTGCCATCGCCGATGATCCAGTCGCCGGTGATGCTGATATTACTCGCAGTCACCGTCCCGCCGGTGAACGTGTAGGCGCCGTAGATGTGGTAATTGGGCGCCACCTCCCGGAACCCGCCGAAGTCCAGCAGATTGCTGACGACCAGCGCGCCGGCGCTCTGATTCAAGCTGCCGCCGCCATCGTCGGTAGTGTAGTTCGAACAACTCAGCGTGCCGCCCGACAGCGTGACGATCGTGTTGTGACTTGAGTAATATCCGACGCTATGCGCGTAAACTGTTCCCGCGCAGGTCGTCGCATTCGATTGCACGAACACTGAGTCTCCCTCGTCTGCACCCAGTTCGATGCCGTCCGCAGACAACGTCCCGCCGTTTAGACTGTAGGTGGCCGGCAGGACGGTATATCCATTAGCGGCGCCGCCAACGATGACCAGCGTGTTGGTGATAACATGCGAACCGCCGTTTTGCACGATGGCGGCGGGGCCGAACGTGTCAGAGATCACTTCAACATTGTTGTCTGTGAGCAAACCGCCGTTCAACGTGAAGGACGAACTGCTTTCTGGCGAAACGTACACCTCTGTGGTTTGGTTGGTTCCGCCCTCCTGCAAATATGACGCCCGGTTGTTGGGATAACCCACCAGCGCCAGTCCGCCGGGAAGGCTGAGGTTCCCGCCATACAAGGCATACGCGCCGCCGTGCGGGTTGTTGGGCGCGTTTTCGGGCCCGAGACTCAAATTCGTGATCAACACTGTGCCGCCGTATTGGTTGAAAGTGCTGGGGAACGGCACGCCGATCCACACGAGGCCGCCTTCGAACACGCCGTTGGTTATGTCATATTCGGCCTCGCTGAGACGCATTTGCGCGTTGGTCGCGCAAACGAGGCCGCCATCCTGGATCATTTGCGAGTTCGTGACGAGAAACGTGCCGCTCTGAACGACCAGGGCCGAATCGAGATTCAAAATTTGCCCGTCGTCTTGCAACGTGATTCCATTCAGCACTGTCAGCGGGATGTTCGTGCCGAAGTAATTCAGGAGCAGCACATTCTCCGTGTTCGTCGAGCCAAGAATCGTCAGGCTGCTCACGGTCATCGAGCCGGGGAAATTGCCTGGCGTGGACGGATTGATGGCCACGGACTTCCCGCCGGAGTTTGTGATCACGACCGACTGCGAACTGCCCGGCAGAACGCCGAGCGACCACGACGACACATCGTCCCAGGTGTCGCTGCTTGAGTTGGTCCAAATGTTCGTTTGGGCATCTGCTTCCAGACGCCCCAAGGCGATAACAGCCAACATCGCCCTTAGTAAAAATATTCTCTCTCTGTTGCAATACCGAGCAATATCCATAGTGGGGGACTTTAAGCCGATGCGAAAGCCGCGCAAATGAGTGACAAACCTCCAAAATTCAGGAGCGCAAGCCCCAATGGCATGGACTATAGGCCCTGCGGATTTTCCATTGACCGACCTTCGGCGATATTCGGAAGCGGCACCGACGAGAAAACATCCATCCATGATTTCACAAACCGACGCGAGAAACTAGACGTGGCCAGCCAGCCGCATACTGTCACCCCGCTGATCACCATCCGACAATGAAATCCCCAGAAGGAGACGAACAGGAAGCACTGGCGCGTCAACATCATTCGGCAGTTCTTTCAAACCGGTTTACTTCCCTCCGTCCAGGGAGATGGCTTGCTCCGGCCTCCGTTCAAACACGAAGCGCGGGCCGCCTTCCTCCTCAACGTAAAAAAATAACTTCATGTTGTCTTTTGGCCCCTGAACCAAGAGCTTGTTGCAAAGAAAACTGGCTTCTTTCCCGTCAATAATATTGAAATGCAATATTACCACATCATAATCCAATTCAAGTTTGCTTTTTCTTTCCAAGGTCCATGTCCCGTTTCCGGAAATGGTTTTCCCCGCAGCCTGATCAGAGATTTCCAGCAGACGTTCTGGCGCAGACGCCTTAAAAGCGTCATTCGACTGCAAAACAATCCGGCAATCGTTTGTTGTCGCAAGCCATTTTCGAGATGCCGCTTGAGGCATCCATGTTCCCGCCAAATCCAGCGCGGTCACAGGCTTGCCACAGCCAGCGAGCAGGATGGCCGCGGCCGATAAACCTAAGAGCATCAACTGCATGCTATTTCAAAATACTCTCTAATGAAGCGCTCCGCAATCGCCTGATTAGCCGTTCAGAAATACCATTAGAATCCGCCCAGATTTTCCCCGATTGATGCTCTTTTGGATATGGATATAATTTCATTACGTATCTTTTTTTAAAGTATGAACATGAACACGAACTCAAGGAATGATTTTCAGCCCACGCAAGATGAAATAGCCTCCAGCGCTTACGATCTTTGGGAATCCGGCGGCCGCCCTTCCGGCCGCGACATGGAATACTGGCTCCAGGCCGAGGCGAAATTGAAGACCGCCCGCCAGCAAAAACAGCCCGCGCAATCTCCGCAATCCGCGGCCAGCAGCCAGCCCGCATTTGCCGCGCCCCAGCGCACGGCCTTGCCGGCTCCTGGCAATTCCCTGAGAACTCCCGGCATTGCCAACGGCAGAAACAAATCCAACCGTCCGCGCAAGCAGCAAACGGCGTAGGATTTCCATTGGTGGATGGCATGGCTGCTCTCCGGTTTGGCGCTCGCGCTGCGCCAGTGCTTCCATCGTCAAGAGCAATTCCTAAATCGAAAGCGCCATTCCTTTTGTTGAGCGGCGCTTGAAGCCATTCGCTGGCGGCGAATTGGCTCCCCGAGGGGGGAAGGAGGAGGCTTCGCAGAACTGGAACTCGGCCAACCCCAATCAAACAGACGCGCCTGAATTGGGCCGGGTACACACGCGTATTCAATGAATACCCTGTTGTTTGCGCTGTGGGAAAAATCTGACCATCCCACGAGCGTCAAGGGTTGCACCGGGACGCACGCGGGGTTTACCAAGACGAAAGGGAAGAACGGGACCGAGCAACCCGTGATGCGACAAATCAATGGCCTGGTTGTATTCATGACGGCCCATTGAATCATGGCGAAATGTACTGTTGATGTCTGCGGCATTTGACTTAGGATTTGGAAAAGTCGGCGTGGTCATGGCATGCGGACGCAAGCCTGCGTGCGCCGCATGATCCTTTGCGATACGGAATTGAGCAAATAATAAAAATCGCCCTCTTTGCTCGTGCCGGGCAAGCTGCGGCGAATAAATAAAATCACATCTAACGATATGCCGGCGATGACTTACTCAAATGCAGAGTTGGAAGCCCTGCTTGAGGATGCGGAATCAGATTTGACTGAGAGGAAAGAGAGTTGGAAGGGTGACGCGCCCGAGAAAGCGCGGCAGGCAGTCTGTGGATTTGCCAACGATTTGCCAGATCATCGCAAACCGGGAGTCCTCTTCGTGGGCATCAGGGACGACGGTAATCCCAGTGGCTTGCCCATCACAGATGAACTTCTTCGAACGCTGGCAGATATCAAGACGGACGGCAAGATTTTGCTTCCTCCTACCATAATCGTGGAAAAGCGCATCCTAAAAGGCGCGGAGGTCGCCGTCGTGACCATTCAACCCGCGGATGCGCCGCCAGTTCGTTATGACGGGCGCATTTGGATTCGTTTAGGCCCCCGCAGGGGAATCGCGACCGCGCAGGATGAGCGCATTTTGAACGAACGGCGCAGATCTCGCGATCTTCCATTTGACGTTCAATCTATCCCTTCTTCGCAGCTTCAAAATCTTAGCCAGCTTTTGTTTGAGCAGGAGTACATTGCCAATGCGTTCGCCCCTGATGTCCTTGCGGCCAACGAACGAACTTATCAACAACGGCTCGCGGCATGCAAAATGATTTCCGCGGCGGACACGCCAATCCCGACTTTGCTCGGCCTGCTGGTGCTTGGAAATGAGCCGCGCGACTGGCTGCCGGGCGCCTACATTCAATTTGTCCGCATCCAAGGAGTCCGCTGGTCAGACCCAATCGCGGATGAGACGCGGATTGACGGGCCGCTGGGACAAGTGCTGCGCCGCATTGACGACAAACTTTTGTCCCATAATCGCATGGCAGTGGATATTGCATCGCAGCCCACCGAAACACGAACAATCCCGTATCCAATGGTTGCGCTCCAGCAACTCGTGCGCAATGCCATCATGCATCGCACCTATGAAGGAACTAATTCTCCAGTCCGGGTTTACTGGTTTGACGACCGAATCGAGATTCACAATCCAGGCGGAGCGTTCGGCGCAGTAACGGCGGAAAACTTTGGCCAGCCCGGAGTAACGGATTATCGGAATCCTAATCTCGCTGACGCAATGAAGGTTCTCGGTTTTGTTCAGCGATTCGGCGTTGGCATTGCGGTAGCAAGAGCAGAGTTGGAAAAAAATGGGAACCCGCCACTCGTATTCAACATCCAGCCAGCGACAGTGCTCGCCACCATCAGAAAGAAACCATGAGCGTTCCGGTTATTACGTTTTTTAACAATAAGGGCGGAGTCGGAAAGACATCGCTCGTATATCATTTATCGTGGATGTTCGCGGAAATGGGCCGGCGCGTCGTGACCATAGATCTCGATCCGCAAGCCAATCTCACCGCAGCCTTCCTCGATGAAGACAAGTTGGAATTCCTTTGGGAAACGTCCACTGGGCCTTCAACCATTTATCGCGCCGTCCAACCCTTGACGGCGGTTGGCGATTTGCTGGAACCGATATTGCAACCAGTCACTCGAAATCTTCATGTCATTCCGGGCGACGTTGCTCTCGCCGGCTTCGAAGAGACTCTCTCCAATGTCTGGCCTGAAAGCATGGGCGATAACAATCTATATCGGCCATTTCGCATTCTGACGGCTTTCTGGCAGGTCATGCAACTGGCGGCCGCGCGGGTTCAAGCGGAAATCATCATTGCCGACGTGGGGCCGAACCTCGGGGCTATCAATCGTTCGGTGTTAATTGGTTCCGATTATATCGTCATTCCGCTCGGAGCGGACCTGTTCTCACTCCAAGGCTTGAAGAATTTCGGACCCACCCTTCGCTCGTGGCGCAACCTTTGGCGAAAGCGTTTGGACAATTGGCCGAGGCCGGATTTTCAACTGCCAACAGGAAGAATGCAGCCGCTTGGTTATATCATTCAACAACATAGCGTTCGTTTGAGCCGGCCGGTAAAAGCCTTCGACCGATGGGTAAACCGAATGCCAGGAATTTATCGCACGAGTGTACTTGGCGAGGACGAGGGCGAGAACATACCCGCGAATGACCCTCATTGTCTTGCAACCATTAAGCATTATCGCAGTCTCGTGCCGATGGCCCAAGAAGCGCGCAAACCGATTTTTGAATTGCTTCCCGCTGATGGCGCCATTGGCAGCCATGCCGTTGGAGTGCGAGAAGCGGCAGCCGATTTTCGTGAATTAGCCAGCAAGATCATGAACGCCATGACGATACCGGCGCTTGCGTTGAATTCATGACTGGCAATAAACGTTTAACGCGAAAACAGCGGCGGGCATTCGGAAGTTGACGGGCGGCGGTTCTGTTGCGTTAATCCATTTGAGCTATGAAGGATAGAATTGTCGCCTGCCTGGCCGCTGCCGTCACCGCCTTGGTTGCGATGACCGGTTGTGCCGGGCCGGCGGGGCGTGAAACACCCCCAACCGCCCAGGAAATTCACTTTGACGCGGCGGAGGTTGGCGCCCTGCCGCGCGACTTTTCGACGGCGCTGACGGGCGGTGGCGGGCCGGTTTCGTGGGTCGTGCGCGAGGACGATTCAGCGCCGGATGGCAGATTTGTCCTCAAGCAGGAAAGCGCGGACGATACCAGCTACCGTTTCCCACTGTGCATTTACGAACCGGTGCGGGCGCGCGACGCGGCGGTTGAGGTCAAGTATAAGGCAATTTCCGGAAAAGTCGATGAATCGGGGGGCATCGTGCTGCGCTACCGGCCGGAGAATTATTACATCGCCCGCGCCAACTCGCTGGAAGACAACGTGAACCTTTTCAAGACAGTGCGGGGCAAGCGTTCCAAAATCGAGGAAGTCCCGGTCAAAGTGACCGCCAATGCCTGGCACACGTTGCGGTTCGAGGCGAAAGGACGGCATCTGACCGTTAGCTTCGACGGCAAAGCGGTCATCGAAAGGGACGACAGCACATTTACCGGCCCCGGCCAAACCGGGCTTTGGACGAAGGCGGACAGCGTTTCAGAGTTCGCGGATTTGCGGATTGAGCCGGTTCGCTAATGCGCGCCATGATTGCTCCTGTTGTCAAGAAGATCGCCCATTTCGCCCTGGCCGCGATTTGCTGGTGCGGGTGCCAATCGAGGCCTGGAGGGGAAACGGTTTCCTCGGTTACGACCCCGGCGGAACTGGGCGCGGCGCAGGCGCGGGCTTCGGAAAGGAATCTGCCGTTGTGCGTGCTGGTGGCGGAGGCGGGCGCGAGCAGATGGGATGACCAGGCGCGCACTGCCTTGGAATCCGGCGGCACGCGAGACGGCGCGGGCGCGGCGCTGGCTCTGATGGACTTGAACGTCTCCCGCGCCCGCGCGACCGCAGCGCGGTTTCATCCGTTGGAAACGCCCCTGTTCATTTGCCTTTCCCCGCGCGGGGTCATCGTCAGCCGCGACCAGAAGCCGATCACCAGGGGCCTCATTTTGCGGCGCGTTCGGCAGGCGGCGGAGCAATCTCCGGAATTGGACGCGAAATTGGCGGCGTTGAAGGAATCCGCTGACAAGAATAAGAACGATCCGGCCGCGCAATGGGCCCTGGCCGATTTCTTCGCGCGTCAGCAAAATGCGCTTGAAGCAATCCCGCTCCTGGAACCTATCGCGCATTCCGAAACGGCCGAGACGCCGTTGCGCCTGCGCGCGTGGGTGGCGCTGGGGCGGGCGCATTTGTGGATTGCCGAGCCTGAAAAGGCCCGCCATGAGGCCGAGGCCATGATGGACACTCTCGGAGCAAGAACGCCGGAAGCGCGCGCCGGCGGGGAGCTTGTGCTGGGAATCGGGGATGCGAATTTGAAACGCGCCGCCCTCGCGCGGCAGGAATTTGAGGAGGCGATTTCCGCCGCGCCGGACTCCGCTTACGGCAAACAGGCGGCCGAGGCCATGGCAGGTTTGCCCCGGTGAATTTTCACGGGACTTCCGCCCTGGGCAAGTCAAACCAAAAGCGGCTGCCCTGGAAATGGTCCGCTTGCACGCCGACTTTGCCGCCCATGCGTTCGATGCCCTTTTGCACAATGGCCAAGCCAATACCCGTGCCGCCGTAAGTCTCGCCGTGCAGCCGGGTGAATGGGCGAAAGATTTGCTCGTGATGAGTTGGCTCGATGCCGATGCCGTTGTCTTCCACCCAAGTGCGCACAACGCCGCCGAGAGTTTCGGCGCGGAGGCGGATGCGCGGGGGAACTTCCGGCGCGCTGAATTTCAGGGAGTTGCCGATCAGGTTCAGCAGCACTTGGGCAAGAACCGGTTGATACGCCCGCACCGAGGGCCATGTTCCCGCAACTTCGATGGCGGCTTTTTTTTCTTCAATCTCCTTTTCCAGCCGGACGAGAACAGAACGAACGACGCCCTCCAATTCCACCGGCTCCAAGTCCATCGGCTGCTGGCTGACACGGCTGAAGGATAGCAAATCGACCAGCAATGTGTCCATGAACAGGGCCGAGCGATTGATGCGCACCGCGAAATCCCGGCAAGCTTCGCTCAGGCCCGGCCCGGCCCGCTCGAGCAACAGGCTGGAAAAGTTCTGCATCGAGCGCAACGGCGCCCGCAAATCATGCGCGACGGTGAAGACGAAGGCCTCCATTTGCCTGGTGCTGGCGGCTAGTTCCGTCGTTCGTTCGGCGACCGCCTGTTCGAGCCTGGCCGGCCACGCGGCAAGCTCGGCCCGCGCCTCGCGCAACGCCGCTTCGGAATCGTTCATGGCCATAACGTGACACTCCGCGCCGTCTCCGCAATATGGAGGATTCCTCAAGGATTCCCTGATTAGGTTGACACCGGCGGGTTGTATGGCAGAGTGGTTTTCACGCGGCGGAACGCGGCAATCAGTTTGGTTCAGTTCAATTCAAATCGGGAGAAATTATGAATGACAAAAAAGCAGCGACTGATCACCCTATTCAACAACTCCTGGCGGACCGATGGAGCCCCTACAGCTTCGACAGCCGCCCCGTGCCGGAGGCCGATCTCCGTTCACTTTTTGAGGCGGCGCGCTGGGCGGCTTCCTCCTATAATGAACAGCCTTGGAGTTACATCATCGCCACCAGCGGGAATCGCGCGGAGTTCGACCGCCTGCTTTCCTGCCTGGTAGAGCCAAATCAGGCGTGGGCCAAGGCGGCTCCGGTGCTGGCTCTGGGCGTGTATAATTCGAAATTCGCCAAAAACGGCAGCGATAACCGAGTCGCGGCCCATGACTTGGGACTGGCCTCGGCAAATTTGGTGATCGAGGCGACGGCGCGAGGCCTTCGCGTTCATCAGATGGCGGGAATCCTGCCCGACAAGGCGCGCGAAATTTACGGCATACCGGAGCACAATCACGCGTGGACGGCGCTGGCGATTGGCTACGAGGGAGACGTGTCCAAGTTGCCAGACGCTCTCAAGGAGCGCGACCTGGCCAGGCGCCCGCGCAAGCCGCTCAAAGAATTCGTTTTTACGGGCAAGTGGGGCCAGGCCTCGCCGCTGGCGCCCTGACGCTTTTCGCGCGGGGCACAACTTCACGCGCGCTAATAACAATAATTACGCCAGCCTAATTCGTGAAAAATTTCACAAACTCTCTTGCCAGCAGCCTTTAGAATCCTTTAAACAAGAACCGAGCGTCCAACAGGATTGCTTATCCTTGGGCTGGGAGAATGGGAAATTCTACTAATGACCCTGGAGTGATGAAGATGAATAAGATTGACGAATTCGGCGGCGGCCACAAAAATCGCGCCGGTTTGTTTTTGAATTTGGGTAGATGAAGAGCTGAGATGTCAGACTTTTTTCCAAAATGGACGAACCGGCTGCCGCGCCAGATCATCATCGGCGCACTGCTGGTGGGGACGGCGGTGACAGGCGGCGTGACATATTACTTCACGCCGAAGTACTCCCGCGTGGGCTATGAGCCCATCCAACCGGTGGCCTTCCCGCACAGCGTCCATGTCAAGCAATTGGGGCTGGACTGCCGCTATTGCCACAACGGAGTGGAAAAATCCTGGTATTCCAACATCCCAGCCACTTCGGTCTGCATGAATTGCCACACCCAGGTGCTCAAGGACGATCCTCGCCTGGCGGTTGTCCGCGACAGCGCGGCCACCGGGAAGCCCATCGAGTGGGTGCAGATTCACAAGATGCCGGATTACGTTTATTTTAACCATTCCGTCCATGTGAACCGCGGCGTAAGCTGCGTCGAGTGCCACGGGCACATCAATGACATGGACACGGTTTACCATGCCAAGCCGTTGAGCATGACCTTTTGCCTCAACTGCCACCGCCATCCCGCCACGCACTTGCGCCCGCTGGACAAGATTACGGACTTGGATTGGAAGCCAACGGATGACGCACGGGACCTAACAGCCAAGAAATTGGAGATGGGCTCCAAAATCATGCGGGATTGGCACACGCAGTCACTGCAAAATTGTTCGACCTGCCATCGATGAAAACGATCCCGCCCACCTGTCCTGAGCCTGAGATTGGCCCAAAGTATTGGCGCAGTCTTGATAATTTGGCCGAGACGCCGGAGTTCCGCGAGTGGGTTGAACGCGAATTTCCTGCCGGAGCCAGCGAATGCACGGACCCGGTGTCGCGGCGCAATTTCGTCAAAGTCATGTCCGCCTCCTTCCTGCTGGCGGGGCTGGGCGCGACGGGTTGCCGGCGGCCGGTGGAGAAGATTTATCCGTTCGCCAAGATGCCGATGAACTACGTTCACGGCGTTCCGCAATACTTTGCCACTTCCTTCGTTTCGCGCCGCAAAGCCCAGGCGCTGGTTGTAAAGTCAAGCGACGGCCGCCCGACCAAGATTGAAGGCAATCCCGATTTGCCGGGCAGCAACGGAGGCACCGACCATTTCGCGCAAGCGTCGCTCCTGAGTCTTTACGATCCCGACCGCGCCATGCATTGCGCCAAAAACGGCCACGGCGAAAGCCGGCAGGCCGCGCTGGATTTCCTGGCCGGCTTGGGCAAAACGGCGGGCGACGGCGCCGGAATGGCTTTCCTGCTCGAACAAAACGACTCCCCTTCCCGCGCACGGCTGCAAAAGGCCATCGCCGCAAAGTATCCGTCGGCCCGCTGGCACGTTTATGAGCCGGTGGATTTGGATTTAAGCCCGTTCGACCGGATTCACAAACTGGATCAGGCGCAAGTCATCGTTTGCCTGGACTGTGATTTCATCGGAAGCGAGGACCATGCTTACGCGAACATTCGCGAGTTCGCCAAAGGCCGCACATTGAACGGGCCTTCCGATTCGATGAGCCGCCTCTATGCGATTGAAAGCCTCTTTACTTTGACGGGCCTCAACGCGGACCATCGCCTGCGCGTGCCGCCCAGCCTGGTCGTGCCCGTCTTGGCCAAATTAGCGCTCAGCGTCCTTGGCTCCACAGGCATGGACGCGAAACTGAACGAATTGGCCGCTCCGGCCCAAGCGCACGACAACTGGATCGGCACATGCGCCAAGGATCTCAAAACCGCGGGGGCCAAAGGGTTGGTCATGGCGGGTCATCGCCTGCCGTGGGCGGCGCACTTGCTGGTTTTGGCCATCAATGAGGCCTTGGGCGCCGTCGGCCAGACGGTCCAATATCTGCAACGAGAGGAAAAAGCCAAGGAAGGAACGCTGGCCGAGCTGGCGAAAGCGCTCAATGCGGGGCAAGTTCAAACGCTGGTCATCCTCGGCGGCAATCCCTGCTACAACGCGCCCGTTGATTTGAATTGGCCGCAAGCGCAAGCCAAGGCGGCAACCGTTGTCCGCCTCGGCTATCATCACGACGAAACTTCGTGGAACGAAACCACGCATCCCGCCACGCACTGGGATTTGCCGATGGCGCATTATTTGGAATCCTGGGGCGACGCCCGGACAGCCGATGGCACCATCGTGCCAGTGCAGCCGTTGATCGATCCGTTGTTTGGCGGCATCACGGAATTGGAAGCGCTGGCGCTGATCAGCGGCGAGGCGGCGAGCAGCGCCTATCAGGTTGTTCGAGAGACTTTCAAAGCCGTTGGAGGCGAGGACGAGAACCACTGGCGCAAATTCCTGCACGACGGATTTTGGGCCGGCAGCGCGAGCGGCCCGGCTGATGCGAAGCACGACCCGGCCGCCTTGGCGAACCTGCTGGGCGAATTGAAGATGGCTCCCGCGCCCACGTCTGCCAGCATGGAAGTCATTTTCTGCCGCGATTCAAAAATGGACGACGGCCGGAACAATAACAACGGCTGGTTGCAGGAATTGCCCGATCCGATCACCAAACTGACCTGGGACAACGCGATTTTGCTCAGCCCGGCCACGGCCAAAGCCTTGGGCGTGTTCACCGACCGCCTCACCCAGAATCAGAAGTATTTCAATTACAAGGTCAGTGTCACTTTGAATGGCCGCACCGTTACGGCGCCAATCTGGATTCAGCCCGGCATGGCTGACAATACAGTCGGCCTGCCCCTGGGCTATGGGCGCGAAAAAACCGGCCAGGTCGGCGCTGAGGCGGGCTATAACGCCTACAAGCTGCGCACGAGCGACAACTTGTACTATGCCTCCGGCGCGGCTGTCAAAGGGACGGACGATAACAGCTACGAATTGGCCGACACCCAGAGTCACTGGACCATGGATGGCCGCCCGGTCGTCCGTGAGTCGAACCTGGAAAATTACCGCAAAGAGCCGGCGTTCGCCCAGCGAATGAAGCCAGAGGAGCCGCCGGTTGTTGCGCCCCTTTATCCCAATCCATTTGATGCGGCCAAATCGAATGGGTTGCACCAGTGGGGCCTGTCCATTGATTTAAACCGATGCGTCGGTTGCGAGGCGTGCATGATCGCCTGCCAGAGCGAGAACAACGTTCCCATCGTCGGCAAGGAAATGGTCGGCAAGAGCCGCGAAATGCACTGGATTCGCATTGACCGCTATTACACCGGCCCGCTGGAAGAGCCGCAAGCGGTGGCCCAGCCGATGCTTTGCCAGCATTGCGAATCAGCGCCCTGCGAGAATGTTTGCCCGGTCAACGCCACGTCGCACGATGACGAAGGCTTGAACGTGATGGTTTACAACCGGTGCGTAGGCACCCGGTATTGTTCCAACAACTGCCCGTATAAGGTCCGGCGCTTCAACTTTTTCGATTACAACCGGCATCCGATCACCCACAAGTTTTTGTATCGCAGCCCCCTGATCGCCGAAACCGATGGCGAATGGGAATTGATGCGCTGGCTCAAGAACCCGGACAAAGGCAACCTGCCCGAGGACGAATGGCAATTGGCCAAGATGGTCAAGAACCCGGACGTGACCGTGCGCATGCGCGGCGTCATGGAGAAATGCAGCCTTTGCCTCCAGCGCATCGAGCAGGCCAAGATCGCGGCCAAAGTCAAGGCGCGCGACAGCGACCACATCCGCCTTTCCGAGAAGGAAGGCACCGTGCCCAAGACCGCCTGCCAGCAGGCCTGCCCGGCCAACGCGATTGTATTCGGGGATATTTCCGACCCGGAAAGCAGCGTGGCCAAGGCCAAGGCCCAAGAGCGCACTTACAAAGTTCTGGAATTCCTTTTGACAAAACCGCGCTGCACTTACCTGGCCCGGGTGCGCAATCCAAATCAAGGCATGCCCGATTACAAGGAACATCCGCTGCCCAACAGCACCGAAGAGTTCAATAAGGGCCCGTTCAACGAAGGCGAGCCGATTGGAGAGCCGCCTCCCGCTGAGAAAGGAGCGCGCTGATGGACCAACAAGCGGCCATCAAGGTGCAGCCGGTTCCGCGCGAACTGGCGCGGGTGCCGCTGGTCGGCAACCAGCGCGGCCTGGGCTGGCTGTCAGACCGCATCGCTGGCGTCATCGAAGGCGAGACGCCCGCTTGGTGGAAGATTTGTTTTGCCATCAGCGTGACCATGATGACGGTCTGTTTCGTCATGATACTTTATTTGATGTCCACCGGCGTGGGCGTCTGGGGTTTGCAGCATCCTGTGATGTGGGGCTGGGCGATTGTCAATTTCGTGTGGTGGATCGGCATTGGGCACGCCGGGACGCTCATTTCCGCGATTTTGTTTCTGTTGCGGCAGCGCTGGCGCACCTCGATCAACCGCGCCGCGGAAGCCATGACCATTTTCGCGGTCATGTGCGCGGGCATTTTTCCGCTCATTCACATTGGGCGCATTTGGTATGGATGGTGGCTCTTTCCCATCCCCAATTCCAACAGCATCTGGCCGCAATTCCGCTCGCCGCTGATGTGGGACGTGTTCGCCGTCTCGACCTACTTTACGGTCTCGGTGCTTTTCTGGTACATGGGCCTGATTCCAGATCTGGCCGTCATGCGCGACCGTTCAAAGACCAAAATTCGCAAATTCGGCTACGGATTGTTCGCGCTGGGCTGGCGCAGTTCCAACCGGCACTGGAGCCATTATGAAAAGGCCTATCTGATCCTGGCCGGGCTATCCACGCCACTGGTGCTGTCGGTCCACTCCATCGTGTCCCTGGACTTCTCCGTATCGCAATTGCCCGGATGGCACACGACCATCTTCCCGCCCTATTTCGTGGCGGGCGCGGTTTATTCCGGGTTCGGCATGGTGCTGACGCTGCTGGTGCCGTTGCGGCGTTTGCTTCATCTGGAGGAGATCATTCGGGTGCGCCACGTAGAGTTGATGTGCAAGGTCACTTTGGCCACTGGCTCGATCGTCGGCTACGCCTACGCGATGGAGTTTTTCATCGCCTGGTACAGCGGCAACCCTTACGAGAGGTTCCAATTCTTCCAAACGCGCGCGGCGGATCCGTTCATCTTTGGCCCGCTCCTGCACGTGCGGCCGGCGCCGTATTGGTGGGCGTTCTGGACCATGGTCACGTGCAATGTCATCGTGCCGCAGTTCTTCTGGTTCAAGAAAATCCGCACCAGCATGATCATCGTGTGGGTGCTCTCAATCCTGGTCAATGTCGGCATGTGGTTTGAGCGGTTCGTCATCGTGGATATTTCATTGCACCGCGAATTCCTGCCGGCCAATTGGAGCTATTACAGCCCCACCTGGGTCGATGTCTGCCAATACATGGGAACATTCGGCTTGTTCTTCACATTTTTCCTGTTGTTCATCCGCTACGTCCCGTTGATTGCCATCGCGGAAGTCAAAGGCGTGACACCGCAGGCTGATCCGCATCACCCGCTGGGCGGGGCGGAAGCTGGAGGACATCACTGATGCCCGCTCCTTTCGCCATCATGGCCGAATTCGAAACGCCTGCCGCCGTGTTGTCGGCGGCCACGAAAGTGCGCGATCGCGGATTCCGCGAATGGGATGTCTTCACGCCGTTCCCCATTCACGGCATGGATCGCGCGATGGGCATCAAGAATTCCTGCGTGGGCTGGTTTTCATTTGTCGGCGGATGCACCGGTTATCTGACAGGCATGTTGATGATCTGGTTTATGAACGCCTACGATTACCGGATTGTCATCGGCGGCAAGCCGATGTTCAGCCCGTTTTATTCGTTCCCGCCTTCCTACGAACTGACGATTTTGTTCGGCTCGTTCGGCGCGCTGCTGGGCATGCTCTTTTTGAACCGCCTGCCGCACCTGCATCATCCCCTTCTCAAAAACCGCCGCTTCGCCCTGGCCACGCATGACCGTTTTTTTGTGGTGATTGAATCCAGCGACCCATTGTATTCCCAGACCGAAACCCGCCAGTTGCTCGAGAGCCTCGGCAGCAAGCACATCGAATTGGTGGAGGAATAATGCGCTATTTCGTTTTGCTTTTCTTCCTGGCGTGTTTCAGCGCCGTCGCGATTCTCGGATTTCGCGGCAGCATTTCGCACCGGCCCCCGATGGAACTCTTCCCCGACATGGTGCGGCAAAACAAAGTGCGCCCGCAAACTCCGAGCGAATTCTTCCCGGACCAGCATGCCTCCCGGCCCATCCCTGAAGGCGCCGTAGCCCGCGGCGGCCCTTACGTCATCAATGGGGAGGTGCTAAAAGTTGGCGGCCAGCCCGTTTATCCCTACGAAGATTCGCCAGTCAACAATGGGCGCATTCCGGGCACGACCAATTTCATCCCGTTGAATCCCCTGCCCATTACGCGTGAATTGCTCGCCCGTGGCCAGCAGCGGTATCAGATCAATTGCCTCCCCTGCCACGGCCCCTTCGGCGATGGCAAAGGCATCACCAGCAAATACGGCATGGCCGGCATGGCCAACTTCCATGACCAGCGCCTGATTGACATGCCCGACGGCGAGATTTTCAACACGATCACTTACGGGAAAAATTTGATGGGTTCTTACGGGGCCAACGTCACGGTCGAAGACCGCTGGGCCGTCATCGCTTACGTGCGCGCGCTGGAGCGCAGCCAACTTGCCACGGCGGACGACGTGCCGGAACCCGAACGGGGGCCGTTCAAGAAATAGATTATGAGTTCGACTCCTCGTTCCACCACGGAGGCCCGGCTGGATTTGTCCAAATGGCGCAACGTGCCCATGATTTTGATCGTGATTGGCGCGATTGGCGCGGTGGCGGGACTGCTGCTGGGCGGCGTGAAGCAATTCGCCTATTCCTGGCTGCTGGCGTTCATGTTTTCTCTGAGTCTTTGCCTCGGCGCCTGGTTCCTGGCCATGGTGCATCACGTTTTCGATGCCAGTTGGTCGGTCGCGACGCGCCGTCTTTGCGAACACATGGCCTGCCTGCTGGGGCCAACGATGCTCATCCTCTTTCTGCCCATCGCCTTCACGGCCAAAAACATTTATGAGTGGATGGAAGCGCCGGCAAACCATGCCCTCAAAGTGAAATACCCGCTCTTCACGATGCCCGGATATTATATCTCGGCGGCAATTCTATTCGGGATTTGGTGGCTCTACAGCAATCGCCTCCGTTATTGGTCCTTGCGCCAGGACGAAACCGGCTCGGTCGAATGCACATGGAAGATGCGCTTTTACTCCCTTTCGGGTGTCGTGCTGTTTGCTCTAACGGTGACCCTCGCCTCGATCGTCTGGATGAAAGGGCTGATGGATGATTGGTACTCGACCATGTATGGCGTCACGTATTTCGCTGCGTCGGTTTGGGTGACGCTGCCGACTGTCTATATCATTACGCTCATTCTGCAACGGACGACCACGACCCCTTTGCGCGATCTCATCAAGGAAAATACTTACTACATGATCGGCTCGCTGTTCCTGGCATTCACGGTGTTCTGGGCCTATGTCAATTTCGCCCAATACTTCATCGTCTGGAACGCCAACATGCCGGAGGAGACCTTCTGGTACGTGCTGCGCGAAAAAGGCACTTGGGATTACGTCGGCAAATACGTTATCATCTTCGGCCATTTCTTCATTCCGTTCCTGATGCTGCTGCGCATCGACTGGAAACTGAGGCTGGATAAGATGCTGCCGCTGATGATCTGGGCCTGGTTTATGCACTTTGTGGATATTGAGTTTCAGATCATGCCCGCGCTTCATGCCGAATCCATCCTGAGTTGGGGATTGCTGGTTGATTTGTGCTGTGTGCTGTTCTTCACCGGTGTGCTGATGAAAGTGCTTATCGCATCGATCAACAGCCATCCGCTCTATCCTCTGAAAGACCCGCGCATGGCCGAAGCGCTGGGCATCTATGTGCCGCCGCACAGTGATATTTCCATTGCACCCAATCGCGCCAAATGAACTCTGAAACCTGCTGCCAAAAATCCCGCTGCGGCGCCTACGTCATTGGCGCGCTGGGAACTTTTTTGATCGTCGCGTTCCTCGTTCGCTTGATGCAAGCCAACACCGCCGAGCCATCCGTTTTCGCGGCCCGCTCCGCCGAGCGCATGAAGATCAGAGCCGATTTCCTGACGGCGAACGCGGGTTACGTGGACCAAACTAAATATGAGTGGTCGGACGAGGCCAAAGGATTTGTCCGCATTCCGGTTGAGGAAGCCATGAAGCTGGTCATCAAGGAATGGCAGGACCCGGCCGCCGCCCGCTCGAACCTCATGGCCCGCGCGGCCAAGGAATTCGCCCCCGCGCCCAAGGCGCCGGAACCGAAGAATGCCTACGAATGAGCGCGACGGTTTACCCAGCGCCAAAAACTTCTTCCGCCCCGCCCCTTTCTCAAAAACCCGGGGCCGAGGCTTCCTGTCCGGCGGGCATCTTTGTTCTTCTGGCCGGCGGCGCGCTGTGGTTGGTGATCGCCACCCTCCTGGCGCTGCTGGACTCGCTCAAGTTTCATAATACGAATCTTTTGGCCGGGCAAAGCTGGCTGACCTACGGCAGCGTGCAGGCCGCCTCCAGCGCCGCCTTTCTCTACGGATTCGGCGTGCCGGCCGCCCTGGGCCTGGGCTTATGGTTTTTGTGCCGGCTTGGCCGCTGCGCGCTGGCCGGGCCTGTGTGTGTGTTCGTCGGCGCGGTCTTCTGGCATTGCGCCGTCGCGATTGGCATTGGGGCCATCCTGTGCGGACGTTCGACCGGGTTTGCTTCCTTTGAAATTCCGCTTTGGTGCGCGCGCCTGATGTTCGCCGCTTACCTGATGATTGGCATCTGCGCGCTGATAACGTTCCATAAGCGCGAAGTCGAGCGGCTGTATCCGACGCAATGGTTTGTCGTTGGCGCGCTCTTCTGGTTTCCGTGGATTTTTTCCACGGCAGCCCTGGTGCTGCTGGCGGCGCCGGAGCGGGGCGTGCTCCAACCGGTGGCCGCTTGGTGGTACGCGCACAACTTTGACAATGTTTTCCTCAGTTTCGCGGGACTGGCCGCTACGTTTTACTTCATTCCAAAAATCATCGGACGCCCGCTGTACAGCCATTATCAGGCGGTCCTGGCATTTTGGACCATCGCCCTTTTTGGAAGTTGCGGCGGAATTCCTTTTGGCGCGCCGGTGCCATCGTGGATCACCAGCCTGTCCCTGGCCGGCACGATTCTCACCGCGCTGCCCATCGCGGCGGTGGCGGGCAATTTCTACGAAACCGCGCGGATGGACTTCGGCGCGCTCGATGCCGAGCCGGCCTTGCGTTTTATTTGCGTGGGCTTGCTGTTCTGGATAATTGCCGGAGCGCAGCAAATCGCCGGAGCGCTCCCGAACGTCAGCGCCATTACGGATTTCACCCTGTTCGGCGCGGCGCAAAAAGAGTTGTTCCACTATGGCTTTTTCGCGCTGACGGTTTTTGGCGCGCTTTATTCGATTCTGCCGGGGTTGCTGGGCCTGGATGGCTCGGCTTGGTCCCCGAAGCTGCTCAAGCTCCACTTTTATTTTTCGTTCCTCGGCGCGCTCATCTCCTACGCGGCATTGCTCGTCGCCGGACTGGAACAGGGCATTCTGCTGGCCGAAGGCCGCAATTCCTTCGACGATGTCATGGGACGCACGCTTTTTCCGCTGCGCATGAGCACGCTGGGGGATTTGCTGGTGGCGGGCGGGGCGGTTCTTTTTCTGCTCAATTTCGTTGGTGTTCTTGACAAAGCGCGCCGCCAATGTTGCGCGCGATTGAAGGAGGCCGCATGAATAGCGGGCCTTTGCTTTTCCTGGGTTTGTTCGCGACCATGGCCGTCTCGTGGATTGGATTCATTCTGACCCCGCAGATGCAATTGACCGGCCTGAGCCAGACCAACACCGTGGCCGTCGGCAACACACTGCCCGAAACGTATCCGGTCGCCCCGTCCGGAGAAGCCCATGCGGGCGCCGAAGTTTATCGCGCCAATGGCTGCGCCGCCTGCCACACGCAAATGGTCCGTCCCAGCGACCTTGGCTCCGATCTGCGCCAGGAATGGGGAGTCCGCCGCAGCGTTGCCGAAGATTATCTGCTCCGGGAACCCGTCATGCCTGGCTCCGTGCGCATCGGCCCCGACCTGGCCAACTATGCCTCGCGCGCGGATACGAACGACATCAACCGGCTTTATTTGCGGCTTTACGATCCGAAGCAAATCACTCACGGCACACTCATGCCGCCGTATCGCTTTCTTTTTGACACGCGCAAAATCCTGTTCTTTCCCTCGACCAACGCGTTTGTCCCGCCAGACGCGGATGCGCCGCCGGCGGGCTATGAAATTATCCCGCGCCCGGAAGCGCGCGCCTTGGTGGCTTATATGTTGAGCCTGCGCCAAAACGGCTACCTCTATGAAGCGCCGCCGCCGGAATCGCTGCGGGCAAAGGCCACCAACGCCGTTCCAACGAACGCGGCTCCGGCCGCGGCCAAGCCCGCGCCCGCCCCGAAATGAGCTCCAACGCGCCAGCCAAAACAGCCGACGCCCCCGAACCGGCGGCCGAACGCCGGAGCATTCCGATGTGGCTGGTCGTCCTTTCCGGCCTTTTGGTTTATTGGGCGTCACTATTCGTGTCTGAAGACGCGGGCGGCTTCGCCAATGATGTTTATCTACCTTTCCATTCGTCTGACGAAGTGACCGCGGCCAACCCGATTGATCCCGTTCAGCAGGAAATCAACAAGGGGCGGAAAGTCTTTGAAGCCACCTGCGCCGCCTGCCATCAACTCAATGGCTTGGGCAAGGAAGGCACGGCGCCTCCGCTGGACGGTTCCGAATGGGTGCAGGCCGCGGGCGGCGATCGCATCGCGCACGTTGTCATGTATGGTTTGACCGGGCCGATCACCGTCAAGGGCAAGGAGTTCAACCTGTCCATGGTGGCGTGGGGCGAGACTTACACGGACGATCAACTGGCCGCCGTGCTTACATTTATCCGCCAGCAATGGAGCAACAAAGCCGGGCCGATCAAGCCTGAATTGCTCAGGGCCGCGCGCGCCGAAAAGCACAAGGGTCCCGAAACAGCCCCTGAGTTGCTGCGAATCCCAATTCAATAACCCCGTCAATGCCACTCCAGCTCATCGCGAGTTGGGAATGGCGGGAACTTGGCATGCGGCAGCTTCTGATACCAAAACGCGACGGACGCGACGTCATCCTGCAACGGCAAATAGCGCCCGCCCGGCTGCCAGCCCAAGCCCTGGATGGTCACTTTGAGATCGTGATGAAACCGCACCGGGTCGGGAATGTGCCAGCGATACAGGCTGAACCGCTGCTGTGAATCATACAGCCCGTCCGGCTTGATGATTTGCGGCACCCCGGTATAGGGCGATGTGAACTCGGTGTAGGCATTCTTGCCATCCGGGGTCGTGTGCTCGAAATCATACGAACCGCAGAAATAATCCTCCGTGCCCGTGGTGCAGATGGTCGGAAATTCCTTGTCGCCGTCAATGAAGAACTTTACTTCGCCTTCGCCCCACCAACCCGTGTTATGCACGCCCCAGGCCAGGTAAGTGCCGACGTATTGGCCGTCGCCTTCCACGCCATCCAAAATAGTGTACAGCCCCTTGACCTTCATCGGATTCTCCCGGCGGAATTGGGCGTGGAAATAGCCGGCGCTTTCCGGCACATCGCCCAAGGCGTAATTAATCTGGTAGTAGAGCGTCATGTCTTTGTCATCCAGATTTTCCATTGTGATGCGGGCTTTCTTGCGGAAAGGCATTTGCCAGTAGGAATTGAAACCGCAGCGCGGGTTGACGCAAATCGGCGTTGAACTGATGAGCGGGCAGCGGTCCCATTTGGCCCAGCCGCTGGCAAAAAAATCCGCCACCGGCACCTCCACCGACGGGTCTTGCTCATCATCCCAATACACGCGCAGCACCGAGAGGCGCCAATTGCCGGTGGGCGTGAACCAAATGCTGCGAATGGAACCGGGGCCGGTGATTTCCGCCAAGGTAAAAGTGGTTTTGCTCTTAATGTTGATGGACGGGGAGACCTTCCAGCCCTGGCCCAACTCGCGCGAAGAGTGGCTGCCGGTGCCTTGCGTGGCCATGCCGGCCTTGCCTTTTTCCCCGGTGAAATTTTCCGGGCTGATGGAGCGCGATTCGACATTATCGAGGCGGAAGATATTTTCCAGATTGGCCGCCATCGTCGCGCCGCCCTGCTCCGGGGTTTGCGCGGCAACATGGCCGGAGAACGCTCCGAGCATAGTCAAAGAGACAGCGAGAAGACAGCGTTGAAACAAATTCCTTTTCATAAAAAATGGCGGTGAATTATTTGATACCCGCATCATGGCGGAAGCGGCCGCCGCGTGTCAATCTCGCGATTGTAAAAGGACTGGGCCTGGGCTATTCTTGGAGCCTTGGCGGCGGATGAAAGAAACTCACACAATCAAACCGGCGGCGCCTGAGCGCTCGCTGCCCCTGAAGGAGGCGGACGTTTGGCGGCCCTTGCCCGGTGGGTGGCGGCAGCTTTACGGCGGCTTCCATGATTTGGGGATCAGCATTGAATGGCATGATTTTGAAACGGCCAAGCCCTTCGAGTGGTCGCGGAGTTTTCATCCGGGCAGCCTGGAACTGTGCCTCAATTTGTCAGGCAACGCCGTCGTCCGATGCGGCGCGGACAGCGCGGAGTTCGGGCCGCTGACGGCCGGGTTCTATGTTCCGGGCCGCGGCGGCGGTTTGACTGCGTGGCGGAAGCCGGGGGAGCGGCACCGCTTTATCACCGCCGAGCTTTCGCCGCTGTTTTTGCGCGGGCAATTGTCGCAATGCGACGGGGCCCTTCATCCCATGGTCGAGCACTTCATGGGGGATGCCGCGCGCGCCAGGGGGTTGGGCGCGGTCCACCGATTGACATCCGAACAGGAGCACTGGGTCCAACAACTATTGCGACCGCCCACGGCGCTCGGCGCGCGGCTTCTTTGGTATCACGGGAAGGCTCTCCAATTGCTGGCGGAATTTTTATTTGACCGGGCGCGCGAAGACGAGCTTTTCTGCGACCGCCAAAAGCGGGTGGCCCGCGAACGGGTGGACAAGGTGGCCGCGTTGCTGCGCGCGAACCTGGCCCAGCCGCCCGATTTGGAAGAACTCGGCCGCAAAGCCGGATGCAGTTCGTTCCATCTGAGCCGGACATTTTCGAGGGAACTCGGCATGACCATCCCGCAGTATTCGCGCAAGCTTCGCATGGAGCGCGCGGCGGAATTGTTGCGCAGCGGCAAATACAACGTCACGGAAGCGGCGATGGCGGTTGGCTATTCGAGCCTGAGCCATTTCAGCCAGGCGTTCTGCCAGGCCGTCGGATGCTGTCCCGGTTTGTATCCCCTGAAAGAACCCGCACCGCAATCTTCCGACAAAGAATAGCAAGCGAGCGACAGACAGCGTCTCCGGGATGCGCTAGTGTGGACGCATGAAGAAACGGAACTTTCTGGCGTTTACACTGATCGAGTTGCTCGTGGTCATTGCCATCATCGCGATTCTGGCGGGCATGCTGCTGCCGGCGCTGGCCATGGCCAAGGAGAAGGCTCGCGCGGCCAGTTGCATGGGCAATCTGCGCCAATGGGGCCTGGCCAATACGATGTATTTGGACGACAGCCGCCAAATTTTTCCTGACGGGAAAATCACGAACGGCACTCCCGGCGCGCCGTCCGGTTACAATGAAGACACGCCGTTTTGGGCCGATCTGGCGACCTTCGCGGCAGCAGGGCAAGGCATGACGGTTTGGTATAACGTGCTGCCGCCCTATATCGGGAAGCAGGCGTTGTGGCAGTATGGCGCCAACCCCTCGAACTTCGTGGATGGCAGAACCATTTTCACCTGCCCCACTTCGGACGCCCAGGCGCCGGAGCTGAATCCTTACAGCCGGGTCGTTTTCAATTACGGGATGAATTACAAAGGGAACACGGGCTTGCCGCCTGGCGTGCTGATGCGGGCGACACTCGTGCGCCATCCGTCGGCCTTCGTGTGCCTGGGCGAAGTGCGCACGCATTCGAGCGACCTCCCGTTTTATGGCACACCTACGAGCGAGTTGGGCGTCTCCCATTGTTTCACGCGGATGCTTTCCGCCCGGCACGACGGCGGCTCAACGCTGAACTTCCTCGACGGGCACGCGGCCTATTTCAAATACACCTGCATGTGCTCCAACGCGGTGACCAAAGCGGCCGACCCAGGCCGCCCGGACATCAATTGGGCCTACGACGGCACGCCGATTCCCTGAGAACGTGTTTTGAAAATATTCCCGGCAGTCTTGCGAGCGCGGCGGGACGCCTGGCTTTGGCGCTCCCCGGTTGCGGATTGCTTCGAATATGCGCCCTCGCCGCGCCGCGCCATGCGCCCCGCCCCGCCGCAATCCCGCCCCGGCCTATTTTCAAAACACGCTCTGATTCTCAGAGGATTTGCGAGAAGGGCTTGGAGGACATGTAACGAACGACGGCTTCCGTGCGGGAATTGACGTGCATCTTGCTATAGACATGCTTGAGGTGGCTGCAAACTGTGTCAATACTAATCTCAAGCCTGCCCGCGATCTGTTTGTTCGAATATCCCTGCGAGAGCAATTGCAGAATTTGCTCTTCTCTTAACGACAGCCGCGCCGCCTCGTCTTGAATTCGCGCTTTGCGGCGGAACGACTCAATGACCCGCCGGGCGATTTGGCTCGTCATCGGCGCGCCGCCGCCGAGGACATCCATCAGCGCGCTGCGCAACTCCGACGGCTTGGCGCGCTTCAACAAATATCCATCGGCCCCAGCCTCCAGGGCCAGGAAAACCAGCTCCTTATCGTCCATGGCCGTCAAGATGACGATCTGGGTTTGAGGCAGGACGGTTTTGAGGCGCAAGGTGCATTCGACGCCGGACATCCGGGGCAGATAAATATCCATCAGCACGACATCGGGCCGCTCAGCGGGGATGAGGCGGAGGGCCTCCTCGCCGCTGACACACGCGCAAACGCAGCAAAAATCAGGAAAGGAATCGATCAGTTTGATCCAGCTCTCCCTGACTTCCGGCTGGTCTTCGACGATAGCCACCCGCCACCGATTCGCCGGCGCGGGCGGGTCCGACAGGCACGCGGCCGCGGTCCGCCGGCCAGTGTCCTCTGCTGAAGGGTTGATGAGTTTCTGAGAGTGCATTCTTTTGTGGGTTGATTCGATGCTTGAGGCGCGCCCGCAGCCGTGAGAGGCCCGCGAACCATCGCGCGCGCTCCAACGGGACCCAGATTTCTATCCGGCACCCCTCACCCGGCCGGCTGATAATGGCGCAACTGCCGCCCAATTCGCGCACGCGGTCGTTGATGTTGGCCAGGCCGTTGCGGCCCGACTTGACAGCGGCGGAGTCGAAACCTTCCCCGTTGTCGGACACGAGGATGACGAGCTGGCCCGCCACGTTTTTGATCGCCAGTTCCAGTTCCGTCGCGCCGGAGTGCTTGGCCACGTTGTTGAGGGCCTCCTTAACGACCATGACCAGAGTCCGCTTCATCGGCAGGTCAAGCGGGATGCCGGAAACGTCCAAATCCATGTCAAATAAACAGAGAATTCCGGTCGGCCCAAGGAACTCCTGGGCGTAGCCGCAGATATGGGCAACGAAATCGCGGAAGGTGTCCCGCTTGGGGTTGACGGCCCAAAGAATTTCGTCGAGGGTCGAGAGCATGCGGCGGGCTTCGTCGCATATATTTTCGAGGCGCTTGTGAGTTTCCGAGCCGGGCGGAAGATCGCTCAGGGCGACTTCGCCATGCAGGACGAGGGTGGTCATTTTGGAGCCGAGATCGTCGTGAATGTCCCTGGCAATGCGGGCGCGCTCGCGTTCTTGGAGCCATTGTTCCTTGCGGTGCATCGCGCGCTGGGCGACGAGGTGGATGCTGACCAGCGTGACCAGCGCCAAAAGCGAGGAAAGCGCCGCCTGGAACCAGCCGGTTTGCCAGAAAGAAACGTTGACCGGCTTGATCGACGGCATCCAATTCACATTGACCGGCCTGGACCACCAGGGCGCGGTGCCAATCGGCGCGATGACCGAGGCGGCCGGCCAGTCGGGCGAAGCTTCGGTGACGGTTTCCCAGTGGCGCTTGTTTGCGGAGACAATCCGCCAGCTTGAATCTGACCGGACATCAATCCGCCGCCCATCGGCGAGGTCGATCCCCAGGCCGAGGATCAAGCCGGCTTCGGCCGAACCATTGAACGCATCGACGGCCAGGACGTGCTTGCCGGGAGCCAGCAGCGCCGTCAGGTCATACTCAAAAAGTTCGCGCCAATCCCCGCCGCGCCCCAATTGCCGGCCGTCAAGATAAATGGCGTAATCATTATCGACGGTCATTTTAAGCTCGGCCGTGCGAACCTCGCTCGCGGCAGGGATTTCGAAAGACCTCCATAACCGGCAAGGCTGGCTGTCGTAGGTGCGGGCCGCCCAAATCCAGGAGCCCAGCCCATTGGTCACGTCATCGGCGGCGGTTACGCCATCGACGAAACCGCTCCAACCGCTGTCGGTCACGTCTTC
Source organism: Verrucomicrobiia bacterium (assembly GCA_036501625.1). Classification (GTDB taxonomy): domain Bacteria; phylum Verrucomicrobiota; class Verrucomicrobiia; order Limisphaerales; family Palsa-1400; genus Palsa-1400. The sequence goes on along the minus strand of DASXZY010000086.1, from coordinate 14,759 downwards.
CGCAAGCTGGCGGACTACCAGCTTGAGGCCATTGGAGGTGGTCCACCAAATCGTATTGTTGAGCGGCGCGATAATGGTGGCGGAGGCCCAGGAATTGGAAGCCCGCAACACACGTTCCCAGTGGTGGTCAAAGACCGGCACAATGCGCCAGGTCCGGTCGGATTGGATATCGATTTTCTGGCCATCGGCGAGTTCTGCCTGAAGCCCGCAGATGACGCCCGCCTGGCCAGTGGCATTGTAAGCGTGAACGGCCAGGACGTGCTCGCCGGGGGTCAGGAAAGAAGTCACGTCGAATTGATACAGTTCAGCATTCCTGTCGCCGGTGCCCAGCTTTTGCCCATCGAGCAGGACGCTGAATTTGTCATCCACCGTGAGCCTCAAAAGACCGCGGGTGACATGGGCGCCGGCCGGTATCTCGAACGCCCTCCAAAGCTGGCAGGGCTGGTTATTGAACGTCTTGGAATCCCAAATCCAGGAACCGAGTCCGTTGGTGAGTTCGTTCTGGAGGCCGGCTGGATGAACATTGGATTCGCCTTCGGGGTCGCCTCCGCTCTGCGCGATCGCCGCCGGCGCGGCCGCAAGGCACGCTGCCAGGCAGAGCATCATCCCCACCTCGCGCCCACGCAGCAAGGACGGAAAAAAGGACCGCTCACGGGCTGATTGCATGATCGCAAATGCTGCCACGCCCACTCCGAAGGGTCAAGGCTAAACCGGCCGTTTTCATGAACGTTTGCAAGACAAAGTTGCTCGTTATTTGGCGCAAAGAGATTTGTTCTTGGGGTTGCGGTTTGTGGCAAGTTTCCAGGCAAAAATTCCGCAGCTAATCGGAGAAGGCAACAGGCCGGGCGCGAGCGAGCGGCGGCTGATTCGGTTGAAATGCCGTGATTAACCTTGTGCTGCCTTGTTTTTCCCTGTTTTCCCTGGAATTGCTTCGGTCTCAGTTTGTTTTTTTTAATTTTTATCAGAAATCCCGCCAAAAGCCCCGAAAGAACACGCGCTGAAGCGCGACATGGCTAAAACAATACCATGTTTTAATGGTAATGCAAGTGCCAACGTGCATGGAAATCAGATCCCGGCGCATATCGTTGATAGGAGCTTTCCATCGTCCGACATCATGACGAAGAAAAGTCATCAACGGCGATTATCACGCGCTGAAAGTCGAATCCCGCAGTTGAATTCGCCATTCCCATTTCCATTTGAAGGCCAAACATTATCTTAACTGCCACATGCCGCGTCCTGGCTGAATCAGGAACCCACTGTCGCGTAAAACTTGAAGCTGTTGACGAATTTTATCTCGCACGTGACGATTATCAGGATGCAATTTTTCCAGTTCGCGCTCAAACGCGTAAACGTCTCCATTTGCGAAAACGGACTTTCCAAGACGCTGAACAATGTTCAAAACATCCAACGCCCAACCGCGCTGATCGACGGAAATCCTTTCGAGCGGCTTGACGCGGCGGAACCTGTCGCGCACCTCAGTTGCGGAGGCAATTTTCTTATCTGCAATAATTGCGATTCGAGCTTCCGCGGGGATTCGATTCAAAGCAAAAAAACAACCAACCCAACCCGCGCGTCTCGCAGTCGGCGAAAGCGGCTTTCGTTTTATTATTGCAGAGGGCGGAAACGCAAAATGTGGCACTAGCAACAAATTGAGAACGCTCCACGACGCCAAGTCATATTGCATAAAATAAAAATTCGGCGTCTGGTCGTTCGCAATCGCTTTCATCATCGCATTGTACGCGCCATCGGCAATTGAATTGCGAAAAGGCGTACGCTGGCTTTTAAGCTGATAAAAGCCTCCACACGCAGGGCATTGGAAATCGTGCGCCTCAGTGTTTCGCGCCAGGCATTCCAGTTTTGGCGAGGAACAATTCAGGCAGTATAGATTCTGTGCTCCCCAACTTTCCGTGACAACACGCGCGCTTTGCGAGCCACTCTTATAAGCGATGGCCAGTTCGGCTGTCATTGAAACGTTCATCGGCGGAAATTTGATCATTCGTGGAGAGTTGATTCAATCTGATTTTCAGCCGAAAAATCTCAGTCTCATTTCGAAGATCGAACCGCCAAAAAATCTTGTCACACGAATTGTCTTGTTTTTTTGGGGTGCGTTATTTGAGCATTCCTGAAGTGGAAACGCAAAACCAACCCGACAGCCTTTCGAGCGGGCTTGTGACTTATTCCATCGACAGCGAGGCGGTTTTTGCGCTTCGAGTTTCCTGGATAAAATGGAACAGCGAGTTTCGCGGCAGCGGCCTGCGAATCGGCGACCGCATCGCGGCCGTCAACGGCGTTCCTCTCGCCTGGCCGGCGGATGACCGCGCACAACAAAAGCTGCTGCCCACTTTAATCGGCCAGTACGAAGAAGCGAAACATTGGCGCGAGGCTGGAGCGGCCGAAGGACAATCCCTTTCGATCACCGTTCTCCGTCGAGACCAGCCTGGCCTGTTACTTTGCCATTCCGATTGAAGAATCCTACAGCCGTTTGATGGCGGCGCCGCACATTATGGACAGTTTGAAGTCGATGTAAGTTCCGCGGCGATGAGCAGGACCAATTTTGTCCGTGCTTGAATTCCCGATTGAAGTGGGGCAAAGCTGGACTTCGTTATGAATGCCCCAGGCAATCAACCTTCGGACCAGACGGCGCCGGCGCCCAAACGCGGCATGCGCTGGTGGATTCCAGCCATCATCATCGCGGCCGCGGCGGCCAATATTATCCGGCTGCAAACCATGCCGGAGCTGGACGCGTTGCCGAAACGCTTTTGGTCGATGCTCTCGGCTTGCGCGGCGATTCCATTCCTGCTGATTTGGTGGCTGTTTTTGTCGCGGCTTCGCTGGCGCGTGCGGCTGGCGGGATTGGCGCTGGCTGGTCTCGGCGTTTTTGGACTGTTGCAGTTGGTGCGCGTGGACGGCTCCTTGGGCACGGGAGAGCCGCTCATTGTCTGGAAGTGGGCGCCCCGCAAAACTGGCGAAGTTTCTGGCAACGCCCCCCCCGCCACCGCGAAGGCCGGGCCGGCCCTGGAAGGCGAAATGGATTATCCCGGCTACCTGGGCGCGGCTCGTTCCGGCGTGGTGGAGGGCGTGCGATTGGATCGCGATTGGAACGCGCATCCTCCCCAACAACTTTGGCGTCACGCGGTGGGGCTGGGATGGTCCGGGTTCGCGGTGTCCGGCGGGCGGGCGATCACGCAGGAGCAGCGCGGGCCGGGCGAACTGACGGTTTGCTACGCGCTCGACACCGGCGCGGTTTTGTGGGCGCACACCAACGAGGCGCGCTTCTCCGAACCCATGGGCGGCGACGGCCCGCGCGCCACGCCGACCATCGCCGGCCCGCGCGTGTACGCCCTCGGCGCGACCGGCATTCTCGATTGCCTCGCCACCGATACCGGCAAGCTCATCTGGACGCATGACATTTTGAAAGAAAATTCAATCCCGAACATGCCATTTGGCAAAACGTCGTCGCCGCTGTGCGTGGACGATCTAGTGGTCGTTACTGGCGGCATGGCTGGCAAAGGGACGCTGCTGGCGTATCGAGCCGCGGACGGCGCCCCGGCGTGGCAGGCTGGTGACGATCAGGCGAGTTTCACTTCGCCGTCCATCGCCATTCTTGGCGGGCAGCGGCAAATTCTCTCGGCCAGCGCGGCGAAAATTTGCGGTTACGATCCCAAGGATGGCCATGTCCTATGGCAATACACGTGGGGCAGCGACAAATGGCCCAAGTGCGCCCAACCGGTCGCGCTGGGCGATGACCGCATCCTGCTCTCGGCCAGCTTTCAAAACCCGACCACGCTCTTGCGCGTGACGCGCGGCGCCGATGGCAAACTGGCGGCGGGCGAACTGTGGAAGAACCACAATCTCAAGGCGGCATACAACAACATCGTGACACTCGGCGGGTGCGCCTATGGGTTGGACGACGGCATCCTCGTCTGCCTGGACCTGGCCACGGGCGAACGCAAATGGAAGGAGGGCCGTTACGGGAAAGGCCAGGTTCTGCTGGCGGGCAACATGTTGCTGGTGCAAACGGAGCCTGGCCCGGTGGCATTGGTGGAGGCAACCCCCGCGGCGTTTCACGAGTTTGGCAGCATTCCGGCTTTGCACGACAAGACTTGGAACACGCCCGCGCTCGCCGGGGCCTACCTCCTGGCCCGGAATGACCAGGAGGCAGTCTGTTATAAACTTCCGCAAAGCACGGCGCCCGCGCCGAGCCGGAATCCATCGAATTAATTCTTGACGGCCCGGTGGGCGCCGCCGTGCCGCGCGCTTTGGGCCTCCGAAAATTTGGTCATTGAGCATTTGCGGCTGGTCGGGTAAGAACTTCGCGTTCCGATGACCGATTCTCAATCAAGTCCGATAGGGCGCCATGTTCCACTGCTTGTTTTGGCCTGCGCTTTTTTTCTCATCCTTCTCCTGCCGCTGAAAATCATCAGTTACGGTTATTTGCCTCCGGATGACGCCCTGGCCGACTCGGCCAAAGCGATCTCCGGAAAGCCGTGGCAGGACATTCTCCTGCTCAAGAGCGATTACGCCATCGACAACCACATCGGCTGGCACACTTTTCTGCGGCAGGTTTATTTTTTGACAAAATGCGATGCGGATGGGCTGGCGCTCATTTCAACGGTGGGGCTGTTTACGCTGGCGGCCTGGGCGGCCCTGCCCTGGGTGAAGCGCCCCGAGGCCTGGATCGCCACGCTGATTCTGGCGATCGGCGTGCAGGCGTCGTTCATGGGGCGGTTCATGCTGGGGCGCCCGCTCATGTTGAGCATGCTGGCGCTGATGACGATCCTGTTCCTGCAAAACGCGCGCTCGGACGCGCCTCCGGGCAAGTTCTCGTGCGCGCTGATGACCGTTTGCATGGCGCTGGCAATCATGCTGCACGGGGTCTGGTATTTTTGGGCGCTGCCGGTGGCGGCCTTTTTTCTGGCGGGCCAATATCGCTGGTGCGCGGCCCTGGCGGTTTGCTGGGTCGCGGGAACGATCCTTGGCTCGCTCGGCACTGGACATCCGATGGTGTATGTGGTCGAAGCCTGGCGGCAGGCGGTGAGCGTGATTGGGGCGCATTCCTCGCAAGGCACGCTCGTTGGAGAATTGCAGGCCACGACCAGCAATTGGTTCCCGCTCGCGCTGATGGGCGGCTTGCTGATCCTCCGGCAATTGGCGCGTCTGCCGGCGCCGCCCATGCGCTCCCAGCCTGCCTTTTGGCTGGCCTGCATCGGCTGGGTGCTCGGCTACCGGGCGGAACGGTTCTGGGATGATTGGGGCATGCCCGCGCTGATGGCGCTGATGGCGCTCGATCTCGATTTGCTGCTGCAAAAGCGGCAGCCCGCGCGCGCCCTCGGGCGTTTGGCTCTCATGGGCGGCCTGGCGCTAACGCTTTTTCTGACGACGACCAACGACGCCGGCAGCCGCTGGTCTTCCAGCGCAAGTTGGGAGTATTTGAAGATGGATGACTCATCGCTGGCGGGCTGGCTGCCGGAGCCGGGCGGCATTTTTTATGAAACGGACATGGAGTTTTTCTTCCACACCTTTTTCAAGAACCCAACCGCTCCGTGGCGTTACAGCGTCGGCTACGAATCGGCCTTGATGCCAAAGGAGGACTTCGACACCTACCAGCAAATCCTGCTGCACTTCGAGGAACCCGAAGCCTACCAGCCGTGGATTAAAAAGATGCGCCCGGCCGACCGCCTGGTCTTATCCTCGCACAGCAGCCCGGCCGCGTTTCTGCCGTCGCTTGAGTGGAAACACGGCGTGGGCAACCTCTGGCTGGGCCGGCTTCCGCGGAAGGGCAAATGACTTCGAACCTGGAAGTGCTCTTCACACCGGCGGATTTCTCCGCGCTGGCGGGGCGCGATTTGTCCGGCACGCAGGCCGCCGTCTTCGACGTCCTGCGGGCCACGAGCACGATGCTGACGGCGCTGGCAGCCGGCGCGGCCAGAGTTTTCCCGGCGCGCGAAATTTCCGAAGCGGTGCGTTTGCGCGCGAGTCATCCCGCGGCCTTGCTGGCGGGCGAGCGGGACGGCGTGCGAATTTTGTCCGCGCAAACGGGCGGCGTTGATTTTGACCTGGGCAACTCGCCGCGCGAATTCACGCCGGAGCGCGTGGCCGGGCGCGAAATTATTATGACAACCACCAATGGCACGCGCGCGTTGCAGGCATGCGCCGGAGCGAGCCGGGTGTGGGTGGGGGCGTGGCTCAATCTGGCCGCGCTGGCCGAGCGTATTCGCCGCGAGCAACCGGCGCGCCTGCTCGTCATCTGCGCCGGAACTTACGAGGAGGCCGCTTACGAAGACACGCTGGCCGCGGGTGCTTTGTGCGATTTGCTGTGGAATCAATTCAACCTGGAGCAAATCTCCGATTCCGCCGGAATCGCGCGCCAAATTTATATTGACGCCCGCGCCGATTTCCCCGCTGCCGTCGCCCGACATGCCCGCAACGCGCGCCGCCTGATGGCCAATTCCGAATTGCGCGGTGACGTCCCCTTTTGCCTGAACCGCGACGCGCTCGATTTGACGGCCGAGATGCGGGCCGGAGCGGTCGCGCGAAGCGATTAGATTTGCTTCGCCGCGCGTTTGGTGAATCAATACGAATGTGAAAATGTTTCGCCAAAATGTGGCCGTTATCGCGCTCGGATGCTGGCTGGGCGCGGCGGTGTTTTCGTGCCTTGGAGAAAATTGGCCGCAGTGGCGCGGGCCTTTCCTCAATGGCTCCACCTCCGAAACCCATCTGCCGGATTCTTTCAGCAAAACGGAGAACGTGTTGTGGTCGGTTCCATTGCCCGGCCCGTCCCATGCCACGCCCATCGTTTGGAACGATTCGGTTTTCGTCAACAGCCCGGATGCGGACGGCAATTTGCTGCTGATGTGCCTCGACCGCCAGACTGGCAAAACGCGCTGGCAGCAACAGGCCAGCACCGGCAACCGCGCCAAAGGCCGCAACAACCTCGCCTCGCCCTCGCCCATCACGGATGGCCAGACGGTTTGGACCACCTTCGGCACGGGCGACATCGCCGCCTATGATTTTTCCGGCAAGCCGCTTTGGGAGCGGCATTTGACTGAGGAATACGGGCGCTTCGTCATCAATTGGCTCTACGGCTGCACGCCGCTGCTTTACAAAGACCGCCTCTACGTGGAGGTTTTGCGGCGCGGGCCGGCGGAGTCGTTCGTCCTCTGCCTGAACCCGGCCACCGGTTCCAATATCTGGCGCCATGTCCGGCCCACCGATGCCCTTGCCGAAACGCAGGAGGCTTACTCGACGCCCATGCCGTGCGAGTGCGATGGCAAGACGCAAATTGTGGTGGTGGGCGGCGGTTATGTGACAGGCGAGGACGCGGCCACGGGCGATGAACTTTGGCGCGGCGGCGGGCTGGTCAATTTGAACGAACGTTCGGCCTCGCGCCTGGTTCCTTCGCCGCTGGTGGCGGACGGATTGATCTTTGTCTGCGGCCCCAAGCGGTATCCATTCCTCACCTTTCGCCAATGTGGTTCGGGCGACATCACCACCAGCGGGCTGGCTTGGAGCTCGCATGAATTCACGACCGATTGCCCGACGCCGCTTTTCTACCAAAACGAATTATTCGTCCTCGACGGCGACCGGCAGGTTTTGTATTGCGCGGAGCCGGCCAGCGGAAAAGTCAAATGGAAGCAGCCGCTGGGGCTTCATGAGATTTTCCGCGCGTCGCCCACGGGAGCGGATGGAAAAGTCTATTGTTTCAGCGAACGGGCCACCGCGGTGGTGCTTTCGGCGGCGGACGGCAAAGTGCTGTCAACAACAAGCATGGGCGAGGCGGACCAGGGCGACCAGGCATTGAGCCATTCGACCATCGCCGCCGCGCAAGGCTGCCTGTTCATCCGGTCGTCCGGGCATCTGTATTGCATCGGGAAAAAATAGCCCGCCCGCCGGATGACGCTGCCCTACAAAATCGCCACGCTGCTCTATTGTTTCAACCGGCAAGGGGAAGTGCTGCTCATGCGCCGCGCCCAGGAGCCGAATCTCGGCCTGTGGAGCCCGTGCGGCGGAAAGTTGAATATGGACGAAGGCGAGTCGCCCTACGCCTGCGCCTGCCGCGAGGCCCAGGAGGAAATTAGCCAGACCCTGGCGCCGCGCGATTTGCATTTGACAGGGATCGTCAGCGAACACGGCTGCGAGGGCCAGGCGCACTGGCTCATGTTTTTGTTCGAGGTCAAGCCGAGCATAGAGCGGCTGCCGCCGCCTCATCGAGAGGGAGAATTCGCGTTTTTCGCACCGGATCGGATCAAGACGCTTCCCATTCCCCGCACGGACGCGGAGCAAATTTGGCCGCTGTTCTGGCAGCATCGCGGCCGGTTTTTCGCCGCGCATTGCCGCTGCCATCCCGGCGGCGGGCACGACTGGCAGATGGAGGCGGCCCATGATTGATTTGACCAGCGATCATTATTTCATGGGCGAAGCATTGCGCCAGGCGGCCCGCGCGGCTGAGGCCGAGGAAGTGCCGGTAGGGGCGGTCATCGCGCGGGAGGGGCGGATCATCGCGCGCGCTTACAACCAGATTGAATTGCTCAAGGATGCCACCGCCCACGCGGAAATGCTGGCCATGACCCAGGCCGAGGAGGCGGCCGGGGACTGGCGGCTGACGGATTGCACTTTATACGTGACAAAAGAACCCTGCCCGATGTGCGCGGGGGCGATGGTGCATGTCCGCCTGGCGCGCGTGGTCTTCGGCGCGTATGACGACAAGGCTGGCGCGGCCGGGAGCGCGCTCAATCTGCTGCAATTTCCGTCGCTTAATCATCGCTGCGAAATCACCAGCGGCCTGCGCGAGGCTGAATGCCGGGCCTTGCTGCGCGATTTTTTCGCCCAGCAGCGCCGGAAAAATTGACTTCGTTTAAAGCGTGAGGCTGCCGAGCAACCGCCGCTTGAGCGTGCGGAGCGTGCGAGTCGGATGGCGCACGGTGATGCGATGCAACGCGAAGGGCGGCGTGGCGGGCGTGTTGACGCCGAATTCCGTCGTGCAGGCGGTGCGGTAGCCGGCTTCGATGACCAGCTCGCGCACCGCTTCGTTCCAATCGCCGTAAGGATAGCAAAAATGTTCGACCGGCACGCCGAAGGTGTCCTCCAGTTTTTTCTTGCTGGCGAAAATTTCCTCGCGGGCGTCGCGGAGCGTCAGGCGGGTCAGGCGCGCGTGGGAAAGGGAATGCGAGCCAATGGCGTGTCCCGCGCCGAGCCAGTCGCGCACTTCGGCGGCGTCCATCAACGCTTCCGGCACTTCGCCTTCGCGCAGGTCCCATTCATTGCGCTGGCCGATGCAGTTGGGCACCAGAAATTGCAAAGCGCGCCAATGGAATTGAGCCAGCGGCGCGAGGGCGTTTTGGAAAACGTTGCGGAAGCCGTCGTCGAAGGTCAGCGCGACACGCGGAGCCGTTGTGCCATTATGGCAGGCGTCGCCCAGCGAGCAGGTGGCGAAGCCGCTTTCGTTCAACTCCTCTAATTGCCGCGTAAAATTCGCGGGCGTTACGTAAAGCCCTTTGAGCCGCGCCTTGCGCGGGCGCGTGGCAATCTTGTGGTACATGAAGACTGGCACGCCCTCGCTGAAAAACTCGCGGAAGGGCGCCAGCGTATGGTAATGTTCTGGCAGGGAAAGCCGCATTTCAGTCACTTACATTAACCCGGACAGCGCGATTGAGCAAGTATCAAGGCTGCTTCGCGGCCGCTGCCGGCTCCGGTTCCGGCGTTTTTGCGTTTTCTTTTTTTGGCCCGTCGGCAGCCGGGGGTTTGCCCAGCGGGCCCCATGACCAATCCTTGGTAATGGAGTAAAGTATGCCGACGTCCCAAATAATCAGGAACAGCCAGCCGATAAAAAGCACGACCGCCAAAAATTTGGGCCACGCGGCCGTTTTCTCCGCGTAGTGGTCGTGAATGTCGATGGTCGAGCCGGGCGGCAATTGCGCGATGTCCGTCATCCGGGCGCCGAACGGCACGTTGATGCGGGCGGCAGTATTGATGGCCCAGCCATTGGCATCGAGAATCGGGCCGAGATTGCGCCGGCGCAGTTTGAAAAAGGCCAGCAACACCGACGGCCCGGAAATGATGAGCATGATGCCGCAGGCCAGCAGCGGAAGCTGCCAGGCTTCGAATTTCCCCAGAAACGCCAGGAAAGTTGTGAACGCGGCCGCGAGGCTTCCGACCGCCACGCTGATCAAGGCCACCACGCTGGGATCGAACTTCGACTTGGCTGCCGCCGGAGCCGCGGCGGCGGCTGGGGCGGACGCGGGCGCGGGCGGGGCGCCCTTCATATCGCTCGCCAGTTGCGACTGGACGGAGGAACCCGCCGTGGAAACGCGCCGGGAAACCTGCTCTTCCACCAGGCGAACGGCTTTTTTGTATGGCGACCAAAAAGCTTCCCGCAGGCTGATCGGATTCGGCAGGAGGCGAGTGATGGTTGCGTCGTAATCCAGCCCTTTGCGGTCGTAGAAAATCCCGTTGCGGCCGACCATCACGTTTTCATCGTCGCCCTGGGAGAAAATGGCGACGATGCTCATCTTTTCGCCCGTGCCTTTGCGGACGCAATCGGCGTAAGCCAGGAACGCGCCCGCCAGGCCGGCCATGGCGGCGTGCCGGGCCGCGTCTTCGACTGTCAAACAAAGATGGCACGAGCGCTGGTCCAGGTAGAGCACGCCCGCCTGGAAAATGGCCGGCGCTTCGCCCGCGTAAAGATTCTTAAAGTTGACAAAATTGACGCACAGGTAATACAGGTCGCGGACGTAGCGGATGATCCGTTCCACGTTGCCGATGGACTCGGCCTGGAGCTTGTAACTCAAATCCTTGGCCAGCAGATTGTCGATGTCCTTGCGCGCGGAGCCGCCGAGCAAGTGGCGGACGCGGGCCAAGCCCAATTTGGCTGCCAACGGGCCGGCCTGGTTCGCTTGCCTTTTCACAAACGGCGCCAGGCGCGCCTGCACGGCGGCCCAATCCGCTTCCGTCAATTCTAATTTATCTCCCAACATGGGTTTGACGGCCTGCTCCCGCAAGGCGGCCACGGCAGCGGCGCAGGCGGGATTGACCGCTCCCTGCAACGGCAGCGGCTTGCCCGCGGCGGCCTGAGCCAGCGGAAAACCGGCCAGTTCGCTCACGTCGATGCTGACGTTTTTCGCTAAAATGGCCGCGTAATCGTCTTCCTTGCGATTGAGCCACCACGTGGCCCGCGAATCGAACGCGGCCAGCCGGCAGCGCCCAAAATAATCATCGACCTTGGCCCGGATGGCGTTGACGGCTGCGGCAGCGTCCGGCGTTTTTTCGCCTAAAGGCAGGCTGGCGTCGGCGTCGCGTTCGGCATCCTTCCACCAATCGTCAAAGGCCGCGCATTCCGCGAAGAAAGCATCCGCCTTGAGCTGGTCGATGCCCGGTTTGCCGGAGCGGTCCGGGACGGTTCCCATGCAGGCGGCGATATCCTCGATGACGCTTTTGGCATCCGTGCCGCCGCCGGATTCAGGGACGATGACGCCGTCGCCATTGAAAAGCGTGCCGGCGAAAATCTTGCCCATGCCGGCGGCATCCTTCAGCGAAACCCCCGGGGCGTTCGGGTGTCCTACCTGGGCGAGCACTTGCCTCGCGGCTGCGAGGAGGGCCGCGCCTTCCGGAACGGCCTCATTGATAACCGAAAGCGGAAGCGAATCTCCCCCGCCCTTGATGAGCAGGTCCGGGCTTTTTAGAACCAGGCCGGCCCATTTGACTGCGGCGATCAGCTCCGGCGCGCGGATGCGGCCGTCATGGTCGGTGTCAATCAAAGCGGCCGTTTTGGGATCAAACTCCAGGCCGGAAATGGGGCACGCCAGCGCGACCCACAATTTCTGGTCCAATTGGTCGAGGCTCATCAAGTCCGCCCCGGTCTCCAATTTGACCTGGTCGAATCCGCCGGCGCGAAAGAAGCGCCAGCGGTGTGTTGTCGTTTGGGAAGCGGCCATCGCGGCTAGAATTTGTAGGCCAGCCCCGCGATGATCTGGAGATCATTCTTGAGGCGCCCAGCCGCCGGAACGTTGTTATAACTGTCCCGCAAGATCGTTCGCAGGCTCAGGTTTTTTTTCTTGTTCAGGGCAGCATCGATGCCCAGCTCCAGATTGACAATATAATTGTTAAACTGGTCAATTTGCGGGAGGTACTCGGCGATTTCCCAGACCTTGGCGGTGGAGCTGATGTTGTAATGGAATTTCTCGCCGATGCGCAACGTGGCGAAGCTCTCAGTTTCGCCATCCAATTGCTCCCGAATGTAACCAGGGCCCATTTCCGCGCTCAGGTCCATCGTGTTGTTGGTAATAAAATAGTAACCGACACCCGGGGCGAGGGTGACGCGGTACTTGATGTCCGCAATGCCGTCGTGGAAGCCGTCGGCGCGGAAGTAGTAGTAAAGACCGTCCACCACGGTGCGGTTGTATTGGGAAAAGCCGTGAAGGGTTTCGGCGGTTTCCTGCTGTGGCTGGTTGGGCACTTTGGATTCGCCGTAAAGGCCGTCGGCCCCGAATGCCAAATCGTTTTGGAGCCATTTTTTCTCCGTCGCGGCCGTGGCGGAAAGCATGGTGGTGTCCGTATTGCCGCGGGCGATGGTCACGCCGAGAGAGATGCTGCTCTTCCAGCCGTGCATGGGCGGCGGGAGCGGAGGCTTGGGCGGGATATTGGTTGTGGTGGAGGTGGAATTGGTCTGGGTGGCGCTGGATTGAGCCTGCGCGGCGCAAGCGGCCGCCAACAAAAGAGCGGCCACAACCGCCGGCAATGCTTTCATTCTGGATGTCATGTTTCTTCTAGTCATGTTTATTCTCTGCCTGATTGGGAATTTTTGGGCGCTCTTCATCGCGCCTTTAACAGAGCCGCGCACGTTAAAGCGGGCAGGCCGCCGCCGCAAGCATAAAGAGGAGCATTTTTGCATCGCCGCCTTCGCGCCGATAGGCTTGGCCGGCCGGAAGGGTAGATTAAAAAGTTTGATTTTGGACGCTGGGCCGGCATCCTATTGCGCCAGTGCGTTTCAGACCATGATTCCCAAACATCGCAACAGAGGAATCATCCAACTTGCCGCCGGGTTGGGCATGGCCGTTTTGTGCGGCTTTATGTTGCGCGACGCGCTGCCAGACTTGCGAGCGGGCACGATGAGCGATGGCTGGAAAGCGCTTCTGGTTCTTGTGTATCTGGCAACCGTAACGATGTGGATGGCAGGAAGTTTCAGCCTCGCGAAGGCCAAGGGTTATGGCACCGACATCATGGGCCCGGTCTTCGTATTTCTGTTCCTCCTTGGAATTTGCGTTCCCCTTTCACCCTTTTTATTCCCATGGGTGGTGATTTTCGGATTAAAGGACAAGATGCGAGTAAGAAGGAGGAAGCGCGTTGAAGAACGCCCGGCTGACCATGCTTCAAAGTTGCGAAGGCAGGTGTCCTCCACCTTTTGCATTTGCGGCTGGCACTTTTTCTTGCCACCGCACCCGGCGCCGTGAGAACATTGCTTTATGGCTGGAGCAAAGCGCCAAATCGTTTGAAAAGGACTAAAAGTGCAAAAGAGTGAGGATTGATAAACAACGTCCTAAGTCGGCTGGCCCTTTCAAATGATCGCGGTTCGGAAGGGTCAATTCCTTGTGTTTGACGTGCGTCTGGGGGCCAATTAGTTTGCCCGCATGCCTGAAAGACAAATCAGCAAACTGGGTTGGAGCCCATTGTATTTAGGAGTGGTGATCCTTGCTGGTTGCGCGAATCCGAAACAGAAAGTTCTGGCGTCTGATCGGCCTGATGCCACTAACACTTTGTTAAGGGATTTCTTCGGCCCCGAAGAACCGCCCCAAGAATGAAAAGGTTCCTCGCTGTGTCCGATGGAATGGGATGGGTCAAACGGATGCCAGTGGGGAGATTCTTTGAACTTGGGATTCCCGCACGCTTTACAACCGCCGGCTCGCTCATGCCTTCCAAATTCATCCATCCGCATGGAAACAAGCATTTTGTCTAAACCCGGCGATCAGAGAGGTTCTGGCCGGGCGAGTCCATTGTGGAAACGCTACTGTTATATTCTGCTGATGGCGGCATGGATGGGCGGCTTCACATTTTATGCCCTGATTGTAATTCCGACTGCCGAGAGAGTGCTTGACAGCATGCGCGATACGGGATTCATCACCCAGCAGGTCACGCGCTGGCTCAACCTCATCGGCGCGGGCGTCTTGGTTATTTTGGCCTGGCTGCTGGCGGCGGATTGGCGTCGGCTTTCGACACGCCTGCGGTTCGGCGTGGCCGCGACTTGGAACATCATGGCCGTTGCGCAAGCGGCCCTTTTCATGATTCACCCGCTGATTGACCGTTTCCTGGAAGCGCAAGGACACAAGCTTCATCACTACGAGCAATTCAGCAAAATGCACACCATGTATCTGGTTTTCGCGACGATCCAGTGGTCGGCCGCGCTGCTGCAAATCTGGCTGATGCTCATGATCTGGCGGCAGCAAGACCGGGAAGGATCAGGCCAATAAATCTCCGGCTTGTCTCGACTGGGCGTGGCATTTTCTTTAACGTTTTGGCAGATGCAACATTGGCCAAATGCGATTCCGCCGAGGATTTCGCGGCGTTCGTTTTTAAAACCGCCTCTGTTTTGGCAGCAGGGGCGCGTTTGCTGCCGGGGCAAATGGCGGCGCGCGCGGCCGCCAAAAGCGTGTCCGTCGCCTTTCCGGACGTAACGATCATCGTCAACGCGAAAGATCAATCGGCCGTCGCGGACGTGACGCTCCAAGCCCAAGTCGCCGGCGAAGCGGACGTGATCGTGCAGGAACTGA
>DASXZY010000085.1:0-19090 GCA_036501625.1 Verrucomicrobiia bacterium | reverse complement strand
GCAAAGCGGGTCTGGGTTTTGGGTTGGCGCAGCCAATGTTCCAGTTGGGCGCGTTCAGTTTCAGAGAGCGTTATCAGGGTAGCAGGGCGAGCCATCCCCCAATATTATATTAATACTACTTGCTTTGCAAGTATGTACTAGTGTTATTTGGATTTGCGATTTCCAAGCTCGGCTTCGAGCGCCTCGACTGTGGGCAGGCTGCTTTTCAGATTTTTTGGCAATGATTCGACGAGCTTGGTCTGCCATTGGGCGACGCCAATGGGTTTCTTCAAATCACGCAGCGCATATTCCACGGTCAAATGGTCGCGTTCCTTGCACAACAGCAAGCCGATGGAAGATGTGTCGTCAGCGTGGCGCAACTGGTCGTCCACAGCAGAGAGGTAAAAATTCATCTTGCCCGCGGATTCCGGCTCGAACGGTTTCATCTTCAAATCAATCACGACGTAGCAGCGCAAATGGAGATGATAAAACAGCAGGTCGAGGTAGTAATCCTGGCCGCCGACCTCAAGGTGGTATTGCCGCCCGACGAAAGCAAAGCCGACGCCCAGTTCGAGCAGGAATTTCTGGATGTGATCGAGCAAACCTTGCTCGAGGTCGCGTTCGTGAGCATGGTCGCAAAGGTTGAGGAAATCGAAATTGTAGGGGTCTTTGAGTGTTTGTTCCGCGAGGTCGGATTGCGGCGGGGGCAGCGTGCGTTGAAAGTTGGTGATCGCTTTGCCTTCGCGTTTGTGAAGCTGGCTCTCAATGTGGTGAGTAAGAACCGCGCGCGACCAGCCGTGTTCGATGGCCTTGCGGGCATACCAGAGACGAAGCTCTGGCGTGCCGAGTTTGGTCAAGAGCAGGCGATTGTGTCCCCAAGGCAATTTCAAAAGAGGGGCTGGCGGCGCCGATGCGGCCAATTCTCTCACAGGCTGTGAGAGAATTGCGCGTTCAGATTCTCTCACAGCTTGTGAGAGAATTGGCGCGGCTGCCGGCCAAGCCAGAAAGAAGCTGCGCATGAACCAGATATTTTGAGGGGAGAATCCCTTGATGCCGGGAAATTCATTTTGCAAATCAGCCGCCAGCCGTTGCACCACCAGCTTGCCGTAACCCTTTGTTTTTTGCGCCTCGACAATCGCCCGGCCGATGTCCCAATACAGAACGATCAATTCGCTGTTGATCGAAACCGCCGCGCGAAGTTGGGCGGAACGGACACGAGTCTTGAGGCCAGCCAAAAACGCGGCGTAACCAGCCGGATCTGTGACGATGCCGCTCTTGCCACCGCGACCGACGGTCTTTGACGAATCTTTTGCTCTTTTGCGTTTTGCCACGCGAATAATCCGCTGATTGCTCGTTTGGGATGAATTCAACCCGGTTCAGCGACATCGGCCTCAATGGTGCGGCTCTAAAAGAATAAGTGCCAGCCAAATTCCCATTGGTGGTGGAGGCGGCGGGAGTTGAACCCGCGTCCCTGCCAAATATTCCAGCCGCGACTACATGCTTAGTCAGGAGAGAGTCTCAACCTGTGGATAACGTCCTGACGCGAATCCACCGGCCCAGCTCGCATGAAAATGTTTCAGCGGAACGCGCGCGAACTCCGCGCCCCGCCTAACCTGCTATGGCGTCCATCCCTCGCAGCAGGTGTCCAAGGGCGGACGTCGCAGCACATTAGGCCGCGAGAGCTAATTCTTCGTTAGCAGTTAATTTTTGGTTCGATTTTTTACGAGGCCAACGAACCATCCTCGGCATGCCGCCTCTGGCGTATCTCGCAGGTCGAAACCAGTACGCCCCCTTCCTTGTTGCGCCTTAATATCCAACGGCGGACCCGCGCTGTCAAGATTCTCTCCAATTTCCGCCCCGCGCCGTTCTCACGGCACGCGGACGCCAGCGGCGGCGCTCAAATTACCGTAACGGTCGGTCGCGGAAAGGCAGACAGCTTCGGGCCGGATTGCGGCTGGAGCGGTTTTGATCCATTCGCTGGTTTTTTCGCCGGGCAGTATCTCGGTGCGCCAATGGCCTCCGGACTTGATTTGCAAAACCCATTGCGCGGCGGATTCGCCGCCGGATTTCCATTCCAATTGCAATCCGCCTCCCGCGCTTTCCATTCGCAGCTCAGGTTTGCCGGGTCCGATGGCGCGCAGCCAAGGCGCGGCCGGAACCAGCGCGGGCGCGGCGTAGATTTCGTGTTCCAGCGCGGTTGCGACGCTGCTGGACGGCGACAGGAGCGGCCGGGCGTGCCAAAGAATTTCCCCGGAAGCGCCTGGGTTCGAGCGAGTCAAGTTGATTTCTCGCGCCTCTTCCCTGGCGTCGTCGGAGACCTGTTTCCAGCCGTTGACTTTCATGCCGGCGAGGAGGGTGCGGTGGCGGGTGTTCTGCGCGGCCCACCATTGCAACAGCACGGGAAAACTCTGCGCTTTTTGATCCACCGGCCAGTAAAGTTGCGGCGCGCAATAATCCAGCCATCCCTCGTCCAGCCATTTGCGCGCGTCGCAGTAGAGGCTGTCGTACGCGTCGAAGCCGGTGATCTCCGGCGGATGGTGCGGGCGCCAAATCCCAAACGGGCTGATCCCAAATTGCACCCACGGCTTTTCTTTTTTGATGGAATGATAAACCGCTTCCACGAACCGATTCACGTTGTCCCGGCGCCAATCCGCGCGCGACATCTTTCCACCCTGGGCCGCGTAACTGTGCCACGGCGCGTCGTCGGGAAAGTTGATTTCCTGGCCATTGGCCGTTTCGGGATAAGGATAAAAATAATCGTCAAATTGAACGCCGTCGATGTCGTAGCGGCGCGTGACATCCATGATTACGCTCGATGAATAATCGCGCGTGCCCTGTTCAGCCGGGTCGAGCCACATATATTTGCCATAGGCGCGCACCAATCTGGGATGCGTGAAAGTGACGTGAGTGGCGGCCGGCGTTTTGCTGTTGCGCGGGCGCGCGCGGTAAGGATTGAACCACGCATGCAATTGCAGGCCGCGCTTGTGCGCCTCGGCCACGGCGAACTGGAGCGGATCATAAAATGGGGACGGAGCCTGGCCCATCCGTCCAGTCAAACATTCGGACCACGGCTCGATTTTCGACTCGTAAACGGCGTCGCAGCTGCCGCGGACTTGAAAGACGATCACATTGAAACGCAGGGCGGCGGCGCGATCGAAGAGGGCGAGCATCTCCTGTTTTTGCCGGATGGAATCAAGGCCCGCCTGGGAAGGCCAGTCGATATTCTGATAAGTGGCCACCCACAGCCCGCGGAACTCGCGCGGGACGGGTGGCGGTTCGTCCCGAATCGCCTGGGCCCGGGCGGCGGCAGACACGAGCAACAAAACGGATGCAATTTTCTGCCACATCGCGGAAAGAACAGAGCAATATCGGCTGGCCCGCGACTTGGAAAGCCTTTTCGGCGGGAGATTGACCTAAACGGCGCGGCGCGATATTCATCCAGCATGAAGATCAAGGATGGCATCCTGTTGTGCCTGCTGGGTTGCGCGGCTTTTTTCTGGACGGGCTGCGGAAAAGGCGGCGCGCCCGTGGTGATCCTTTACACGTCGCAGGATGAAGTGTTCGCGGAGCCGATCATTCGGGAATTCGAGGCGCAGACCGGCATTCAAGTGCGGCCGGTCTATGACAGCGAAGCGGTCAAAACGGTCGGGCTGGTCAACCGATTATTGACAGAGCGCGATCATCCGCAGTGCGACGTGTTTTGGAATAACGAGGAATTCCGCACGCGCCAGCTCGCGGCGCGCGATGTGTTCCGCCCAACCAACGGCTGGGCGCATCTCGGCTATCGCACGCGCCGCATTGTGATCAATACCAATTTGGTTTCCGCGGCCAATGCCCCGCGCACATTTCGCGATGCGACCAACGCGCGATGGCGGGGCAAAGTCGCCGTGGCCTATCCGCTCTTTGGCACGACGGCTACGCATTTCCTGGCGCTGCGGCAATTCTGGGGCGATGACGCGTGGCAGGCCTGGTGCCGCGCGATGGAGGCCAATCATCCCTTCCTGGTGGACGGCAATTCAGTTGTTGTCAAACAAGTGTCGCGCGGGGAGGCGTGGATTGGATTTTCCGATTCCGATGACATCGCAGGGGCGCAACGGGAAGGTTTCCCAGTTGCCGCGCTGCCCGCGACGGAGGAGACGCTCTACGTGCCCAACACCGTTGGAGTGATCCGCGACTGCCCGCATCCGGCGGAGGCGGAGCGGCTGTTTGAGTTTATAACTGACCCGAAAGTTTCGCAAAGGCTGGTGGAACTGCACGCGCTTGAAGGAGCCACGCTGCCGCCCGCGACGGCCGCGACAGGTCTGCAGGTGGATTGGAGCAAATTGCTGCAAGACCTCGACCGTTCCACGGAAGAAACCCGGCAAATCTTTCTGCGATAGCTGAGCCGAGACGATGCGGTTGGGAAGGCGCTGCTTGCTTGATCTTTTTGCGCAAGGACTTCGTCGTTCGCCGCTTGCAGATCGCTCTCGGATATGCGCGCTCGTCACTCTTCGCCCCGCGCAAAAATCTGCCGCGCAATCGCTTCCTTCCCCACTGCATCGTCCCGGCTAAACGCGCACAGGCCGCACCAATTGGCCGCGCGGCTCTCCCTTAATCTGGCCCGCCTCGAAAATGGTTTGGCCGCGCAGAATGGTTCGTTGCACGCTGGCTTGCAAATGTCGTCCCACGTATGGACTTTGCTGGTGGCGGTAAAACAATTCGCTTGATTTGATTTCGGCATCGCCGCCGAGCTTGACCAGGGCCAAGTCGGCATCGGCGCCGATAGCCAGCTTGCCCTTCGAGGGCGGCAATTGAAATCGTTGCGCCACATTGGCGGAAGTGGCGCGCGCGACCAGAGACAAATCGACCGGGCGGGAGAAGATCAGGGGGAGCAGGTGCTGCGCGCCGGAGATGCCGCCCCATGCTTTGAAGAAGTCAGCGCCTGTTTTCATTTCAGGCGGGCTTGGGGAATGGTCCGAGCCGATGGTGAGTATGCGCCCGGCCAGAAATTCCGCCCACAACGCCTCCGATTCCGATGCGGAACGAGGCGGAGGCGCGCATTTGGCAATCGGTCCGAGCCGTTCGACATCTTCGTCCGTCAACAAGAGATAATGGGGGCAAGTTTCGCAGCTTGCGTCGATGCCGCGCGCGCGAGCTTCAGTGATAAGCCGGACGGCTGCGGCGCAAGTAACGTGAACGACGTGCAGCCGGCAGCCAGTTTCGCCGGCGAGTTCGAGGGCGCGCGCGATCGCTTCCAGTTCCGCCAAGATCGGCCGCGCATCAAGAAAGTCGCGGGCGGTTCGGCCGGCGGCTGCCGCAGCCAGGCGCGCGGTCATCTCCTCGCTCTCGGCATGAACCGCCACCGGCAAACCGAGCGCGGCGGCGCTTTTCATCCCGGCGCGCAGCGTGCGTTCGTCCGCGAACGGAAAATCGTCCATGCCGCTGTTGCACATGAATGCTTTGTAACCAATTACGCCGCAATCAGCCAATTCCGGAAGGCGGCCGAGATTGGCCGGTGTCAGTCCGCCCCAGAAAGCAAAATCGGCGCGCGAGGATTTTGCGGCGGCGGCGCGTTTGAGTTCAAAACTCGCGGCATCGAGCGTTGGCGGATGCGCGTTCAAGGGCATGTCAAAAAAAAGCGTTCCGCCCCCGGCGGCGACGGCCGCGGAGCCAGTTGCGATGCCTTCCCAGTGCGTGCGCCCCGGTTCGTTGAAATGGACATGGGAATCGATCACGCCGGGAAAGGCGTGCAAACCGGCGGCGTCAATGATCTGCCGCGCCAGGCCGGAGATTTCCGGTTTGATGGCGGCGATCTTTTCGCCGGCCACGCCGATGTCGGCCCGCGCCGTGCGTTCCGCGGTGACCGCCTGCGCGCCGCGAATGATGATGTCAAAGTCGCTCATGCCGCTCCGCCAGCAAGGTTGCAAAATCAACCAACACCGCGAACGCCGCCGCGATGTCTTCCGGCTGCACCGATTCATCTGGATGATGGCTCACGCCATCGCGGCAGCGAACGAACAGCATGGCCATCGGGGCGATGCCCGCCATCACCGCGGCATCATGGCCGGCGCCGCTGGGAAGCGCCATAAGGCCTGGCTGATGCCTCAGCGCCGCCTCCCGCAGCATGGCGGAGAGCGCGAGCGAGCAGGGAACGGACGGCGTCTCTTGGACGGTGTGCCATGAACATTCTATTTGACGGCTCCGCGCGATGGAATTTAGGACCTCTTTAAGCCGGCGGCAGGCGTCCTGGCGTTGCGCGTCCGCCTGATGCCGCACATCGAGCGACAATTGAACAACGCTCGGAATGACATTGCTCGCGTTCGGCTCAACAGCGATTTGCCCGGTTGTCGCGGCCAAACCTGGCGTCTGCCGCGCGCATTGTTCCACTTCGAGGATAAATTGGGCGGCGGCGCACAGGGCGTCTTGGCGAAGGTCCATTGGAACCGTTCCGGCGTGCCCGGCGCGCCCTTGAAAATCAAGCCGCGCCCGCGTCTGCCCGGCAATCGACGTAACCAGCCCCACAGCATGGCCGGCCTTGTCAAGCACAGGCCCTTGCTCGATGTGCGCCTCGACATAGCCCAGCATGTTGGCGGTCTCGAGGCGGCAGGAGTCCAAGCGCGCGGGATCGCCGCCAAAGGCGCGAATGGCGTCCGACATTGTGGCGCCGGCGGCATCGCGGCGTTCGAGATCGCGCGGGTCGAAGCTTCCTGCGGCGGCGCGGCTGCCGAGATAGGCGCTTTGGTAGCGAACCCCTTCCTCATCGGCAAACGCAATTACGTCCAGGGAAAAGGGCAGCGGGCGGCCGGATTGGCGCATTTGGGCGGCGCAGGCGATGGCCAGCACTACGCCGAGCGCGCCGTCATAGAGGCCGGCATCGCGCACAGTGTCAAGATGAGAACCCAGCACGAGCGTTTTCCGGCCCGCGCCGGGAAAATGCCCAATCAGGTTCCCAATGGCGTCCTGCCGCACGGTCATGCCCGCCTCAATCATCCATGAACCGGCCAGTTCATTGGCCCGGCGCATCCCCGGCCCGGCAAAGAGGCGCGTGAGCCGCTCCGGTTCATCACTGATTCTGCCCAGCGCGGCCAGGCGCTCGGCAGCCTGTGCGGCAAAGTTCATGTTAGCTTCCTCGGTAAGTGGAGTAGGACCAGGGCGAGCAGAGCAGCGGGACGTGATACGACTGGCCCGCCTTGAGCCGGAAACGAACAGGCACTCGGTCCAAGAAACGGTCCGCCGCCGCCGCCTTAAAATAATCGCCCACAAAAAAAATGAGTTCGTATGGACCCGTGCGGACCTCCGCGTTTTGGAGAAGGGGGGAATCCGTCCGTCCATCGGCATTGGCGCGTGTTTTGACAAGCAAACGCCGGCGCGCGCCGCGCAAAGCCCACAATTCGATCCGCATTCCGGAGGCGGGAGCGCCTCGAGTCGTGTCAAGAACATGAGTGCTCAATTTGGCGGGCATCGAATCAATCCTCCACGATGTCGCGCAGGCGAAGCGCGGCGATTTTGCAGATTTCTTCCAAGGCGGTTTGGATTTCCCGCGCGCGGGAATGCGGCAGGCGCCGCTCAAATCCCGCCAGAATCGCATTTTTGTTGTTCAGCCGCGCGCAGATGACGAAAGGGAAGCCGAACTTTTCCCGATAGGCCGCGTTGTGCCGCTGAAAGAGCGCGATTTCCTCCGGCGGCAATTGGAACAATCCGGCGCCGGCTTGTTCCCGCGCGGATTCAACCGTCAACCGCCCCGCCGCCGCGGCGCGGCCCACGAGGTCGGGGTGGGCCTGGACCAAATCGAGTTGCTTGTCCTCCGGCGCGTCGGCGACTGTTTGACAGAGGGTGGCCAGCAGCGTTTCCCGCGTGGAGAACGGGCGCCGGGCGGCAGTCGCAGCGGCAATCCACGGGGATTGTTCAAATATGGGGCCGATGGCCCGGACGAAATCCTCCGGCGGCAGGCGATTGAGATCGGCCATGCTGAAGCGCATTTTTATCGTGTCATCTCGAATAACGCCTTTACTATAGCCGCCGCCGCCGCCACAGGCGATATGAAACTCTTGCATCATACTTACGGCAAGGCGCGAGTGCGCGTTTTGAAAGTGCTTCGTTCCGGTTCCCAACAATCCATTAAGGAACTCAGCGTCTCGGTTTTGTTGCGCGGCGATTTCGGGGCCTCCTTCACGCGTGGCGATAACAGCCTGGTCGTTCCGACCGATACGATGAAAAACATCGTTCAGGCGCTGGCCCTGAAACATCTCGGGGAGCAGACGGAGCCGTTTGGCATGGTTCTGGCGGAGCATTTTGCCAAAACTTACCCTCAGACAACCGCAGTCGAGATTCAATTGACTGAGCGGACATGGCAGAGGATCAGGCTTGACGACAAACCTCATCCGCACAGTTTCATGGCGGATGGCTCAGGCCAGCCATTCGCGCACGTCTCGCATGAGGGCGATCAAACGAAGGTGCTGTCGGGCATTGAAGATTTGCTTATCCTCAAAAGCGCGGAATCGGGTTTTGAGGGATTTGCCAAAGACCCTTACACGACGCTGGCCGAGACGCGCGATCGCATTTTTGC
This sequence comes from Verrucomicrobiia bacterium, assembly GCA_036501625.1. Classification (GTDB taxonomy): domain Bacteria; phylum Verrucomicrobiota; class Verrucomicrobiia; order Limisphaerales; family Palsa-1400; genus Palsa-1400. The sequence goes on along the minus strand of DASXZY010000085.1, from coordinate 10,566 downwards.
CACGCAGGTCAAGGCTGTCTGGCATTACGCAAGCCAGCCCGCCAGCTACATAAAATGCAACATCACCATTTTGGACGCGATGCTGGCCGCGTTCGCGCGCGGCTACAGTCCGTCCGTGCAGGCGACGCTTTTTAAGATGGGCGAAGCCGCGCTTAAGGCCGTGCCGGAAATCGAAAAAATCACCCTGAAGATGCCCAACAAACATTGTTTGCTGGCGAACCTCGCGCGGTTCGGATTAGAGAATAAAAACGAACTTTTCATCCCCACCGACGAACCGCACGGGATCATTGAAGGAACAGTCAGCCGTTAGATTTTGCCGCCGAAGCTGGCGTAATCGTCCAGGTCGAGCAGGTCAACCCACGTATGAATGTCCTCGCGGGTTTTGGTAAGCTTGCTGATCATATCCACGAAGTAGCCCAAGGTTTCGCTGTCGCTGCCGGGGCCGCGCCGTTCCATGAAGGTGGACCATTGCTCGATTTCCCATTCCGAGCGCTTGTTTTTGGCGTTGGCATTGATCCATTCCAGGATTTCGCCATCGCCTTTGCCGGCGGTCAATTGTTCTTTCAACGCCGCCGCCTCGATGCCCAGAAAACCGAGAACGCGCTGGTCGAGCGGGCAATCAAAATGATACTCGCCGTTCTGGCCGGCGATGGTCGCGCGGCCTTTATCCAACATGCGGGGCAGCCCGGCATAACCGCCGAGGCGGACGCGGGGGCTTCGTGGAGGGCGCTGGGTGAGATCGGGGGCATTAATTTTAGGAGTGCTCATAAAACATAATTACCATTGTTGAACGTTGATGAGACGAGAGTCTCGTTTCACGCCAATATATGGGCACGCTGTTTTTTTGCAAATGGCCCGGAACGATGTTACTGGCGAAGTTTTGGCGGCGTCGGCATGAAAACGTTCAGCGCGAACCCATCGGGGGTGGCGCTTGCGCTAAAGACCGAGAATGAAAAGTACTTCGCGATGGCGTCAAAGGGCGGCAAGAGCGAAAAATCGGCCCATCCCCGAATGTTTTCCAATTCTTCCAGCAAATTCACATTGGGAATCGGCACGCCGAGAATGTCCGGCACGGAAGGATTCTGTTTGCGGAGAACATCGAACAGCGGGCGCATGGTCTGGCTTTCGTTTTCGTAACCGAAAAAGCCAGTTTCCAGGCCGCCCACTCGCTGCGCCGCGTCCGCCAAACCTGGCGTGTCCCGCAGCGACTTGCCTTCCTTGCCGCTGTTGCGCAAGTATTCCTCCAGGATGCCTGCGTCGCCGGCAATGGCCAGATAGCTGCCGCTGGCGCAAAAATTCAGGCCGGAAGGTTTCGCGCCGGGCGCCGCGGGGGAGGAAATGCTGTAGATTTTCCGCCCGAGAAATTCGCGGTCCACAACGGCCGCGCCTTGAAACGGAATCACCAAGAGCACTTTGAACGCCGCCGCCAGTTTGTCGGGATTGGGGGAGGCCAGGAGGTAAAGCGTCGGAGGAGATTTCAAGTCTTCCAAGCTGTCGCCGGCGGGCGGTTTTGAATAACTGATAATATCGTCGCCCAGATTGTTCAGCAATTCAGACTTCAGGTCGTAATGCTCGTCCTTGTCCTTGCCCGCCAGAGCAAAAAGCATGTTGACCTGGGCCATAGCCTGGGCCGGGAGAAGCTCGTTCAACATGGCCTCCAGCTTTTTCCAACTGCCAGCCATGTCAAGACGCCAGCGCCAATACTTGATCGCGTCCGCTGGGACAAACGCGGGAGGGCCGGCATCCTTGGCCTCGGGGGCGAAAATCTTCAGGATAGGAGGCCGTTTGTCCTCCGGCACGGAGAGGAAAAATTGCGTGGAGTCGCCATCAGGATACTGCTTGTAAGAAAGGGAGAGCGATCTCAGGCTGCTTACGCCTGTGGCGTCAAGAAATGTATTCACGCCGGCGGAGATGGCCGAGGGCTGGCCATCCGCTCCGGGCGGGGCCTTTGCAATAAGGTCCGCCAGGCCTTTGAGATTCAACCAAAAATAAAAGGGCGATTGGCGCAGGCGCTGGGCGTAATCGGCTTGAAAGCTCGCCGATTCCTCCAGCGGCGGAATCATGCCGCCGCTCTGCCGGCTCATGATTTTTTCGAGCGCCTCTGTCGAAGTCGAAACCATAAGAAGCGAATCTGATTGACCTACCGTAAGTTCTGCCTTCTTCATGCCCCCGCCGCCGGGCGGCGCCGCTGGGACATCGTCGGCCAGGTTGTCACCGGGGAAAATCTTCTTCAACGAAAGGTCGTCGGGCGAAATGAAGATCGTCGTAAAATCGGTCTCGCGGATTTTCTGCGATTTCGAGGGCTTGCCGGCATCGGCCCATTTCTTGAGGACCAGGGCCAGATTGGATTTAAGCTGCTGGGAATGATCCTTGGCGTCTATCAACAACACTGCGGCCGCGGGAACATCGCTCTTGGTCTTGACAGTGACAGGCACGACGGCGAAAGTCACCTGGCCCTGCGCCAGCCCGGCATAATCGGAAAACTTGATTCCCAAGCCTTGTTCCACCGGCTTAATCACGCCATTGGTGAATTTGTCCAGGAACTTTTCCACGAACGGCGTTAGGGCCGGATCGCGCGCGAGGCGGGACAGCGGCTGGCTGTTCCAAAAAGTTTTGGCTTTGGCCCAATCCGGCACAGTGACGACCAGCAAGGCGTCCCGCGGCAGCAGTTTTTCGGGCGGCAGGACGGCGGCGCCGGCGCACGCGCCAAACATGGCTGCAACAAACGCGAATAGAATCCGGGGAGAAATATTCATGGGTTCAAGCTCCGGCGAGCCAGCTTACTCGGAGGCCTTTGCGGCGCGTTTGGGCGGTTCGAGGTAGCGGTAGGGGCTGTTGGGATTGTCATTGTCGTAAGCGAAGGCGTCGCGATGGTCTAAAAAGTATTTGACAAATTCCGCCGGGATGGCAAAGCCGAGGCCCTCGCCAAACACAATCTTCATATTCGTGACCCCGACGACTTCGCCGCGCAGGTTAAAGAGCGGGCCGCCGCTGTTGCCGGGGTTGATCTGCGCGGTAGTCTGGAGGTAAAGCTCCCCTTCGATTTCCCGCGATTTCGTGCTCAAGATGCCTTCAGTCACCGTCCGTTCCAGCCCCAGCGGGCTGCCGATGGCGAACACGCGGTCGCCCACGGCCAATTTGTCCGAATCTCCCAATAGCACGCTGTGAAATTTCGGGGCGTCCTTGTCTTCAATGTGAAGCAAGGCCAGATCGCCGAATTTGTTCAATGCAATGATCCGGACTTGCCGGTAGGTCTTACGTTCCAACTGGCCATCTTGCACCGCATAAACTTCCACCGAGATTTGGGTTTCGCCTTCGACGACGTGGAAATCCGTGATGAGAAAGCCGTCGGGATTGATGAAAAAGCCCGAGCCGAGGCCGGCTGGCGTACGCACCTGCACCACGGCTGAGCCGAGATTGGAGGCCAGCTCGCGGACGCTTTGCTCCTGCATGGGAGTGGCATCCGTATGGTAGAAACCGTCTCCAATGCTGGCGGCGCTCTGAATGGCTGGGGCGGGACCGGAAACGCGCGGAGCTGCTTTGGGGGCAGCTTCGTTGTCAGGAAGAAGCTTCAACACCTGATTGCGGGGGATGACGAGCACCGTGTAGCCGATATCAAGAACGATTTCGTCGTGTTTCTGCTCGAGGATCGTTCCGGTGATGGAGGCCTTGCCTTTAAGTTCGACCGTCGCGGCAGGCGCCACAGCGCAACTCAAGAGCAGGAGCGCGCTGACACAATGTTTCAACATGGCAGAATACTAAGGGCAAATCACGCTCATGACAAGGCTGGGAGCGGATTTTATACACAGCGTCTTAAATAATTGAGCAAGCCCCATTATTTAAGATGTTATGTATATTTCCCGCTAATCCTCGTCGAACAACGCGCGGGCGAATTGCTGCGGATCAAAGGGTTGCAAGTCCTCCGCCTTCTCGCCCAGGCCGATGAATTTGACGGGCAATCCCAGTTCGCGCTGAATCGCCACGACCATGCCCCCTTTGCTGGTGCCGTCGAGCTTGGTGATGATCAACCCCGTTAGCGGCGCCGCTTTGTGAAACTCGCGCGCCTGCACCAACGCGTTCATCCCGGTGGTGGCGTCGAGAACCAGCAAAGTTTCATGCGGCGCGCCCGCCAGTTTTTTGTGCATGACGCGATGGACCTTTTGCAATTCCTGCATCAGGTTGTGCTTGGTGTGCAGGCGCCCAGCCGTGTCGATGAACAAATAATCGGCTTCGCGCGCCAACGCAGCGGCGATGCTGTCGTGCGCGACCGAAGCCGGGTCGGCCCCGTGCGCTCCGGCGACCACGGGCACTTTCAGGCGTTCTCCCCACAGCTTGAGCTGCTCGACGGCGGCGGCGCGAAATGTGTCGCAAGCGGCCAGGAGTGCGGTTTGGCCGCGTGATTGCACCAGGTGCGCCAGCTTGGCGGCGGTGGTCGTCTTGCCCGTGCCGTTGACGCCGACGATGGACACGACGGTCAGCCCCGCGCTCTGCTTGCGCAGTCCCGCTTTGGCGGAGCCAAGGGCCTGCTCGACTTCGGCGCGGGCGATGGCAGCGACATCAAGCCCGCCCCGGCCCTGCGTTTCATAAGCGGTTTTGACCGCGGCGATGATTTGCGAGGTCATGGCCGTGCCCAAATCGGCGGCGAGCAGGGCGGCTTCAAGTTCCTCAATGCCTTCCGCGGTCAGCTTGGGCGACGAAGTGACAATGCGTTTGATTTCGTGGGCCAGCCGGCGATGCGTTTTGAGCAGGCCCTCTTTAAATTTTTTAAACAGGCCCATGATGGAGGCTGGCATGGCGCTGCTTAAGTTTTTCAAAGTAATGGCCGGGGAGCTTTGACCCTCCGATGAGAGGCTTGGCCTTGCTAAAACCGTGGCAATCGGAGCCGCCCGAGACGGCCAGATTCAGCCGGCTGGCCATCGCGATGTAATGGGTGCTTTGCGTAGGGCTGTGCCGGGAATGAAAGCATTCCAGGCCATCCAAGCCATCCGCGGCCAATTGCGGGATGATATGATCGCAATGATTCAAACCCGGATGCGCCAGCACGGCCAATCCGCCGGCCTGATGAACCAAGTTCACGGCATCCAAGGCCGACATCTTGTATTTGGGCACCCATGCTGGCCGGCCCTTTTTCAGGAATCGCTCAAATGCCTCATCCATGCTGCCGCACAGGCCTTGCTGGGCCAGAGCGCGGCCCACGTGCGGGCGCCCGGGAGATTGGCAATTGGCCAGTTCAAAGACCGATTCGGCCCGCAGCGGCACGCCCAATTCGTTCAGCTTGGCCACCATCTCGTGAATGCGTTGCTGGCGCACGGTTTGAAACTTCTTGATCTCTCCCAGCAATTTGGGCTGCCGCACATCCAGGAAGAATCCAAGCAAATGGACTTCATAGCCCTCAAATTCCGCCGTTAACTCGGTGCCGGGGACGAATTCGACCCCCAAAGGCTGGCAGGCCGCCGCCATCCTTTCGCAGCCTTCGACGGTGTCGTGGTCGGTCAAGGCCATCGCCGCCAAGCCGAGTTTTGCGCCCCTTTGGGCCAATTCTTCCGGCGTAAACGTGCCGTCGGAGAACAGGGTGTGCAGGTGCAAATCAGCGAAACCGGCCCCGGCCTCGGGGCGGGCGATGTTCGGGCTGGCGGTGGAAGAGGCGGGATTCATCTCTCTTCGCGGAGCGGGCGCGACAGTTCGCCCTTGATTTTATCCAAAATGCCATTAACGAACCTGCCGCTGTCCTGGGTGGAGTATTTTTTAGCGACATCAACCGCCTCATTTATAGACACAATTGGGGGAATATCTTCCCGGAAAAGCATCTCATAAATGGCCAAACGCAAAATATTTCGGTCCACCACGGCGATGCGATTGAGGTCCCAATTTTGCGCGTATTCCTTGATTTTCTCGTCCAAAACGGCACGGTTTTCGAGCACCCCGCGGATAAGTTTGTCGGCAAAGAGGCGAGTGGCCAAATCCTCGGCCGAAGGAGGGGGGGATTCCACCTTCTGGCCCCAAGTGGCGCCGGCCTTTTCTTCCGCGATTGCCGCCGCGCGCTGGGAGCTCCAGAAATGCCCCAGCGATTCCTCCAGGTTCTCTGGGGGATTGAGGTCGTGCTGAAATAAAAACTGCACGGCACGTTCTCGAGCTTCGCGGCGCTGGCCCATATGCGGCATTAAAAATGGCGGTAAAAGAGCGAGGGCGAAAGGAAATTATGCCATTTTTATGGAAATGGGCATGAAAAACCGCCTTGGCAGGGTTTTTAGGGGTCTGCCGGGTTTGATATTGGCACGGGTCGTGCTAAATTAAGTTTTGCGGTTAGCAAAAGGCAATCCGTGAACAGAATTGTATTAATAATAACCCGCCTTTTGCATCATGTTCACACCGCGGTAGAAACAGAAAGTAAAATAAACGTTATGCAAAAGAAAAACAATCGCAAGTCAGGTTTTACGCTGGTTGAGATCATGATCGTTGTGGCCATCATCGGATTGCTGGCCGCCATCGCCATCCCCAACTTCGTCAAAGCCCGCACCACCTCGCAACAGAATGCCTGCATCAACAACCTCCGGTTGATTGATTCCTCCAAGCAGCAATGGGCTTTGGAACAGCGCCAACAGAGCAGCAGCACCCCGACTGGCACAGACCTCCAGCCTTACTTGGGCCGCGGCGCCGCCGGTGAACTGCCCTCCTGCCCGGTCGATCCGGCCAATGCGTTCGCCAGCAGCTACGGTGTCGGCACAGTTGCTTCCAAGCCGACCTGCGACATCGTTAGCTCGACGCATATCCTGCCTTAACAGGCCCTTTCTCGCGGCCTGACCGGCCGCGAATCACGAAAAAAGCTTGGAGTAAACTCCAAGCTTTTTTTGTCGTTATGCTATGGTGGCAGGCCGAGAATCTTCAGCGTTAAAATGGCTCTTCCGCGGGGCCATCCTCGCGCTGGCCCTTTATCTGTTTTCGGAGAACACTGCTGACCCGGATTTGTGGGCGCATACCCTTGTCGGGGAGCATCTTTTGCGGACGGGCCATCTCCAAAACGCAGAGCCTTACTCCTGGACAGCGCGCGGCACGCCTTGGATCAATCATGAATTGCTGGCCGAGCTGGCTTTGGGCGCCGTTCATTGGGTGGCGGGGGGGACGGGCATTCTTCTGCTCAAAATGGCCATCGGCTTTCTCACTTTTGGCATCGCCTTGATCCTCGGCGCCGATGATCTGCCCTGGCCGCGAAGGGCCGCCGCGTGGGGCGTTGGTGCGCTGGCCGCGGTGGAAATTTCCTACGGCTTTGCGCCCCGCCCGCAAATCTTCACCGCGCTCGGATTGGCGATTGAGCTTTGGGTGTTGCGGCAGGTCGCTCGCGGAAAAACACGGTGGGGATGGGTTCTGCCCGTTTTGTTTGTGCTTTGGGTCAATACTCACGGCGGCGTGCTGGCCGGCCTGGCTGTGCTGATCGCGGCCGCCGCCGCGGGCACAACGCAGTTTCTTTGGCCAAGATTTCCATCCCTGGCCGCCAGAATCCCGGTTGAGCCATTCTCGAAGCAATCAGTCGCCACCTTGTGGATTCTCTGCCCGGTGTGCGCCTGCGCCTTGCTGGCCAATCCGTACGGCTGGGCGTTGATTCGATGGACGATCAACGGAGTAGTCTGGCTGAACCAACGAACGGAATTGGAAGAATGGCTTCCGGCCACGTTAAGTTGGGACCACGCCGCGCTGTTTGTGCTGGCATTCGTGACAATCACCGCGCTGGCCTTCTCGCGCCGCCGACGGGTTTTGTGGGAAATGGCCGTTTGCGCGGGCATGGCCGCATTCGCATTTCGGTCGGTGCGGCATACGCCGTTGTTTGCCATCGCCGCGCTGGCATTTGTCCCGCCGCATTTGGCGGATGTCATCGTGCGTCTTCGGGAGCATTACGCCGGGTTGGAAGACTGCATGCGCCGGCGCGGGGCGCAATGGGCGATCGCGGTTCTTCTGGCGTTCGTCACTGTTGGAGAATGCGCCGGGACGTTTGTGTTGCACAAAGAGCATCCGCTGACCATGGAAGTGCCCAAAAGCCAGTATCCCTTAAGCGCGATCTCTTTTATTCGCTCGCATGAATTGCATGGAAATTTGCTTGTTTTCTTTGACTGGGGCGAACAATGCCTCTGGGAATTGCCGGAGTGCGCCGTCTCCCTCGATGGCCGCTGGGAAACCTGCTATCCGCGGGACCTGATCCCGGAACACTGGAAGTTTTACAATGGCGAGCCGGTCGATAGGAAGATTTTGGATATAGAAAAGGCTGATTTGGCGCTCTTACCGGCAAATTTGGCCGGTGTGCCCGTGCTGGCCCGGCAACCCGGCTGGCAAGTGGCTTATTTTGACCGCCTGGCCGTCGTGCTGGTGCGGGACCCGCGCCGCTTCCCCAAGCTGGCCTCGGCCAAACTGCCAGTGGAAGGGCCTCCGGATGCCGCCTTGGGCCGGGCCCCATTTCCCAACGCCAAGGCCGCCCGCGTCGCGCAATGAGCGCCGCCGTCTCTTCGCAAGGCGCCAATTGGCACGCCCATTGCTATTGCTATACTCGCGGTTTTCAAAGAGCAATAAGTGGACGTAAGTTTTAATATAACCTGCTCTTTGGTGCGTCCACGCCGAATAGTAAGATAGAAAGCTAACATATTATGAAAAGGACTAATGCCAAAAAGCAAGGATTCACGCTCGTTGAAATCATGATCGTTGTGGCCATCATCGGATTGCTGGCCGCCATCGCGATTCCCAACTTCGTGAAAGCTCGCACCACTTCCCAGCAGAACGCTTGCATCAACAACCTCCGGTTGATTGATTCCTCCAAGCAGCAATGGGCTTTGGAGCAGCGCCAGCAGAGCAGCAGCGTTCCGGCCGGCACCGATTTGCAGCCCTATTTGGGCCGCGGCAACAACGGTGAACTGCCGGTTTGCCCCGTCGACCCGGGCAATTCCTTCGGCACCAGCTATACCGCGAACGCCATCGGCACCCCTCCGGTTTGCCAGATTTTGCCGGCGACGCACGTTCTGCCCTAAGCAGTCCCTTGCCGCGGCCTTTCAAGGCCGTGTCAGAAGAAAGGCCCGAAATCGTTTCGGGCCTTTCTTTTTTTAATATTGACCTTCCGGTCTCTTTTTTACGTTGAAATCGTGTGGTCTGTTTCGAGACACCCACTGCTCAGGATTCAACCACCCCCGGAAGAAAACCGCGTGCACTTGGGCCGAGATCGAAATTTTTTAAATAAATTTCGCCGCGCGGCCGGCAAAAGAAACTTGTGCGATTATTCAAATCGGCCTAAAGAAGAAAGCTATTCTGTCCGATCTGCCGACGGGCGAGATAGAGTCAAATGGTTGGCGGCTGTTGAAAGCAGACAAAAATACTGACAAGATGAAAGGGCTTGCGCGATTGCTTGTTGCCTGTTGCATCGCCGCGGCCGCCTCGAGAACGGGCGCCGCGCCGCTTTGCCGGTCTGATCTTCCGGCCGATCCCGCCTGGCTTCTGCATGTCGATTGCGATTCCCTCCGCCAGGCCTATCTCGGAAAATATCTTCTTTACTACGTCGAGAAGCCCGAAATGCGAAGCAACGTGGTGGCTTTTCAATCCATTTTCAATTTTGATTTTCGCACGCAACTTCATGGCGTCACGGTTTATGGCCATAGTTCAACGCCCAACGACGGCGCGGTCATTATCTACGCTGATTTTGATCCCGCCCATCTCATCGCGCTGGGCAAAGCCGCACCGGAGGCCGGCGCCACCACGAATAACCAGCATGTGATTTACGGCTGGCTGAGCGCGGATTCTGGCGGAGCGCGAAGCTACGCCGCCATCCTCACCGGCCGCGCCGTCATGAGCAAATCCAAGGAGGACGTAATGACCGTCCTCGCGGCCATCGACGGGACCGCGCCAAATTATTCCGCCGGCAAAATCCTGCCGGAACCATCCGCGACGCCCGACGCCCCTTTCGTCCAGGCCGCCGCGCGCGATCTGAAATTTCTGGGGGCCGACCCCATTTCGTCGCTGATGAAAATGTCCAAGCGCGCCACGTTCCAAGCCGTCGAAACCAACGAGCAATTGGAGGCCGTGCTGACGTTGGAAGCCGGTGATGAATCCGCCGCCCGGCAAATGTCTCTTGTGGCCCAAGGCCAGGTTGCGCTCTTAAGTTTGCAAAGGAACAATCCGAAGGCCGCGCAACTCGCCAGCGGAATATCCGTTAAACAAGAAGGAGCCGTGTTAAAAATCTCGCTTTCCATCCCATCAACCGATCTGGTTGCCGCCCTAAAAGCCTACGACGCCGCCAAAAAGAATCCCAAACCCGCCACCGAATGAGAAAAACAATCAGAGCCTAATAGAGCCAATTTGTTTCATGGGTGCGTTTATCGTCGAGGAATCTGATTCACAGGACGAAGCGGTCATCCACCGAATGGCCTCCGCATTTTCGCGGGCGCTGAAGACCGATGTCCTAGTACATACTTGCAAAGCAAGTAGTATTAATATAATATTGGGGATGGCTCGCCCTGCTACCCTGATAACGCTCTCTGAAACTGAACGCGCCCAACTGGAACATTGGCTGCGCCAACCCAAAACCCAGACCCGCTT
>DASXZY010000084.1:0-40143 GCA_036501625.1 Verrucomicrobiia bacterium | reverse complement strand
TTATACAGGCGACGAACTCGGTGTGCTGCAAGACAACCTGACGGCTGCCAACAGCCAGATCACGGATGTCGATGTGGCCACGGAGAGCACCAAGTACGCCCAATACCAAATCCTCGTGCAGTCCGGCACGTCGATGCTGGCCCAGGCGAATCAAAACCCTCAGTCCGTGCTCAAGCTCCTCCAATAAGGAGAGTGGGCACTGAGTGGAATTAGCATCACTCGGGCAGCCTTCGGGCTGCCCGAGTCGATAGTTGGGAGCGGGATGTCCGCTCCATCAGATAAAAAAGAAAGCGAAACATTATGGCGGCGTCAACATCGAACAGCACCCTGGCCTTGTCGGGCCTGGCTTCGGGCATCAATTGGACGAGCATCATCAATGACATGGCGCAGGCTGACTCGGCCCCGATCACCCAGATGCAGACCGAGCAGACCAAGGTCAACTCTCAGAACACCGACTATCAAACCATCGGCGCGGATCTGGCGAACCTGCAAAAGGACATCAAAACCCTGTCCAATCCCAGCTTTTTTCAGAACACGACCACGTCCAGTTCCGACTCCAGCGTCGCCACCGCCACCACTCGAAGCGGCACGCCCGTGGGCGCTTATACTTTCGCGGTTACCCAATTGGCCACCGCCGCCGCGCAGCATGGCTCGACCGTGAACGCCCAGGGCATCAGTTCCACCAGTAATGTCTCCGGCGTGGAACTGGGCAGCACCGCCTTCGCGGACCCAATCACCGCGGGCACCTTCACCATCAACGGCCAAAAGATCACCATCGCCTCCACCGACAGCTTGCAGTCCGTTTTCACCCAAATCAGCACCGCGACAGGCGGCGCGGTCGCGGCCAGTTACGACCCCTCGACCGACAAAATATCCCTCGCGAGCAGCTCGCCAATCACGATGGGCAGCTCGGCGGACACCAGCAATTTTCTTCAGGCAGTGCAGCTTTTTAGCAATGGGACCGGGTCGGTCGCCAGCCTTAATCAACTGGCGGGCATCAATATCAACACCAATGCCAGCAACGCCAACTTGTCCACCGCCATTACAGACGGTGGCAGCGGCGCCGGCGCCTTTGAGATCAATGGCGTGACGATCAATTATGACGCTTCCTCCGACAGCGTCAGTGATATTTTGCAGGACATCAATAATTCCGAGGCGGGCGTGACGGCGAGCTACGATGGGCCGAACAATCGTTTTGTGCTGACCAACAACAACACGGGAAACCTGGGCATGACCATGCAGGATGTAACCGGCAATTTCCTGGCCGCGGCCGGGCTTTCCACCGGCACGCTGAAAGCCGGCGCCAACCTCCAGTACAGCATCGATGGCGGCAGCACGATGACGAGCGAAAGCAATACCATCGATGCCTCGTCCGAGGGCTTGGCCGGATTGTCCGTTACGGCGCAATCCACCGGCTCGACCGACATCGCGGTCAGTTCCGATACCAGCACCATCTCCAACGCGATCACGCAATTTGTCAACGATTACAACACCGTTCAAAACTACATCGCGTCCCAAACCACCATTTCGAGCAGCACCACCAGCGCGACTGGCGCGACGGATTCCACCACCTCAACCACGGGTGTGCCGGGGCTGTTGATGGGCGACATGGATGCGGAGGGCATTCAGACCGATTTGCGCCATTTGGTCGATGCATCGCCGATGTCGGGCGTGATTCAAAGTTTGAATAGCATCGGCGTCACCTCCGACGGCACCGACAATCTCTTGACAACGAGCAGCTTCGTTTTGAGCGACGCGCTCACCAATAATTTGCAGCAGGTGGCCCAACTGTTCACGAACCCAACGACCGGCCTGGCGGCCACGGTCGGCAATTACCTGAACACCACACTGAGCAGCAATGGCGTCCTTTCAACCAAGGAGCAAAACCTCACCCGGCAGTCGACCGCCTTCACCACCAGCATCACCAACTTGCAGAAGCAAATCACCGGTGAGGAAACCGAGATGCAAAGCCAGTTCGTGGCCATGGAAGACGCCATCAGTTCGATCGACGTGGACAAACAGTACTTGACGGCCTACTTCAACAGCCCGGCCACCACTACGGATGCCCCTGCGGCGGCGGGCAATTCCTCCAGCACTTCCACGTCGGGCTAGCAGTCGCGCACGGCGAATCCCCGGCTCGACTCAGGCGCGAAGGCGGGTTAAGCTGGAGTCGTGCGAGTGGCATTCAAAGAATGGGCTGTCGTGGCCGGCGCGCTGCTGCGCGGCGATCAGTGCCTTATTTTGCGCAAGGGCGGCTTGCGCGAAGGGCGCGGCGGATTCCAGATCGAACACCCGGAGTTCCTTCTTTTTCCAACACTCTTTCATCAACAGCGCGATTCGGTTCTGCCGGCCGCGCAATCGCGCTATGACGAACTGGCTCCGCATTTCCCGCCCCCGGAAACGCTGCGCATCGAGGGGTTCGCGCGCGTGGCCGCATGGCGGCGGCTGGACTCTCTGGAGGCGGCGTTGCAATTGCGCGGCCAGCATATCTGGCGCGACGATGTGATCGCGGCCCGATTTGACTGGGGGCGCGAAAAGCAGATTCACGCGCTGGCCGTGCGGGTTTTTCGTTTGCCCGCTCCGGCGGCGCTTCCGATGCGCCCGTCCTATGGCGGTTGCAAGTCGTGGATTGAACTGGACGAAGACATTGATGTGAGCGGAGCGCGGCCGGTCCTGGACGATGCGGCGTTCTCGGCCAAATTGGCGCAATTTCACGGCACGCTGGAGCCTGCGTTATGAAGCCGCCGCGCCTCGTCCTGGCCTCGGCTTCGCCGCGCCGCGCGGAGCTTCTCCGGCAATGCGGCGTGGCGTTTGAAATCGCTCCCGCGGACGTGCCGGAGGTGGCGGAGGAACATTTGAGCGCTGGCGAAACGGCGCGCATCAACGCCTATCGCAAGGCGCGCGCGGCGGCCAAGAAACACCCGGATGCCGCCGTGCTGGGGGCGGACACGGTGGTGGCGCTTGGCTCGAGAATCTTCGCCAAGCCGGCCACGCTGGGGGAAGCCGAAGAGATGTTGATGGCATTGCAAGGCAAGACGCACCGTGTCTTGACGGGCGTGTGCCTGCTGCACTTGCGCGCCCGCCGGCAGACGATTTTTGTGGAGGAAACGGCGGTGACTTTCCATCAGCTGACTCGCGAGAAAATCCGCCGATACCATGCCCAAGTCAGCCCGCTGGACAAGGCGGGCGCCTATGCCATTCAGGAAAAGGGCGAGATGGTCGTGGAGGCGGTCCTTGGCTCGCTGACCAACGTGATTGGCCTGCCACTGGGACGGCTGGGGCTGGAGTTGCCGGCCTTTGGGCTGCGCCTGGGACCGAATTGACCGATGTTGAAATACTGGCATGTGGTCAAAATCGGGTTCTCCAACACGTTGGTCTATCGCGTCAATTTTCTCTTTCGCGCCGGGTTTGGGCTGGTTCCGTTGATGGCCACCATTTACCTCTGGCAAACGGTGTATGCGGGACAAAAATCCGCAATCGGCAACTACAGCCTGGCGGGCATGATTTCCTATTACCTGCTGGTGACAATCGTCGATACTCTCACTGCTGTCAACGAAGACGACTGGCAGATTGCGGCGGACATCAAGGACGGGAACATCAGCCAATTCCTGCTCAAGCCAATCGATTACCTGTCCTATCGCCTGTGCCTTTTCTTTTCCGGGAAAATTATTTTTACAGTGGTGTCGATGATTCCCGTGGGAATTTTTATTGTTTGCATGCGGCATTATTTGACGGCCCCGGCCAGCGGGATTGCGCTGGGATGTTTTGTGCTGTCCACGCTGCTGGCGGGCTTGCTGCAATTCTTTATGTCGTACACGATGGCGCTGCTGGCGTTTTGGCTGCTGGAGGTTTCAACCGTCATTTTCATGGCGTTCGCGTTTGAATACCTGGCGGGCGGGCATGTTTTTCCGCTGAACATTTTGCCGCCCGCCATGGAACACGCGCTGAACTGCACGCCGTTTCCCTATGTGCTGTACTTTCCAGTCAGCGTTTACATGGGCCAGGCCACAGGAGCGGCGCTCTGGGGCGGGCTTGGAATCCAGGCGGCCTGGCTGATCTTTTTTTATGTGCTGGCGCGCGTTGTGTGGCATCGGGGCATCCTCAAATATTCCGCGGCCGGCGGATAAGCCAGCATGAGCGCTAAAGATGTCAAATCAATTTCGACGGCGAGGCGTTATGCCGGCATTTATGCGGCGTTGTGGCGCAACTCCGTCGTGCGGGAGATGGGCTTTAAAAGCAACTTCCTGTTGTGGATCGTGGTGGAGTTGCTGTGGTTCGCGCTGCAACTGGCATTCATCGGCGTCGTCTATTTGCACACCGACCACATCGCGAGCTGGACCAAATGGCAGGTGGTCTTGCTCATGGGCGCCAGCCATTTCATCCAGCAGATTTTCCAGGCCATCTTCCTGTCCAACTGCGTCCAGTTTTCCGAATTGGTGCGGACGGGCCGGCTGGATTTCATGCTGTTGCTGCCGATGAATCCGAGGTTCCTGGTTTCGTTGCGCGTGGTGGACCTGGGCGGTTTTGTCAACGCGGCTTCCGCCGTCGGAGTGATGGTTTACGCGGGGCGGCAGCTTCATTTGTCGCCCGCGGCATGGCAGGCGGCGGGTTTTCTTTTGTTATGTTTGGCGGGGATTCTTATACATTACTCGCTGATGTTTCTGCTCGCGAGCGCGGCCTTTTGGACGGTGCGCGCGCAGGGAATTGTCTGGGGTTATTACAGTTTCTTCAATGTCGCGCGGCTGCCGGATGCGGCCTTCAAAGGATTCTTCAAGGCGTTTTTCACCTTCGCCATTCCGGTGCTGCTGGTGGCCAATGTGCCGGCCAAACTGTTGCTGCAAAAACTCGAATCGCCTGGGCCGATGCTGCTCCTGGCCGGAATGGCCGCGGCGTGCTTTGTGATCTCGGAGATGTTCTGGCGGTTTTCTCTCCGCCGTTACACCAGCGCAAGCGCGTAAGATCAGGAATTGCCGGGCGGTTTCCCGCCGCCAGAGGGCAGCAGCGCGATGATGGCCAGCGCCGCCGCGAGGATGACGAGCGCCGCGCAAAAGATCTCCCGCGGCCACGAGAGCGGGCCGGGGCTTTTGTAAATGGTGATCAGCGCCAGCGTGACAAGAAGAACGTCCCCCGCGAAAAGATACCATCGCGGAATGGCCGGCTTCGACGGAGCGGGCTGGGCCGGCGCTCCGCCGCGCATGAGCGACTGAACGCCCTCGCTCACCGGCGCGGTTTTCTGCTCCTGGGGTTTTCCCATGAGCGTTCCCAACCCTCGTCCTAAACTTTGCTTTGCCATCTTGATTCTTATTCTTAATTCGCAATCCTAATCTAATCATGCCGCGCGAATTCGACCATGAGAAACTGGAAGTATATCGAGAATCTCAAAAGCTGGACAACGGCGCCCGGTTGATTACATTATCGATTGTGATTCTAACTAAAGTTTTCATGTTGAAACTGCTGCTCGGTTTTGGGTTTGGAATTATTATCCTGGCGCTGCTGTGAAGCGTTTCGGTTACGTTTTTGATCCGCTGTTTTTGCTCTGTTGCGCGCTCTACGCGGCCAATCGCTGGCTGGTCAAGCCCCATTGCGACATCGCCTTTTTCCATAATTGGTTTGACGATATCCTGCTGATTCCCTGCGCCTTGCCGCCGCTGCTGCTGGCGCATCGCTGGCTGGGGCTGCGCGGGACCGACCGCCCTCCGAGCGCGGGCGAAGTGGCGGCGCACGTGGCCGGGTGGTCGATTCTCTTTGAGGTCATTGGGCCGTACATCATGCCCACGGTCGGCGATCCGTGGGACGCGGTTTCCTACGCGTGCGGCGGGGCCGCCGCCTTTTTTTGCTGGCGGATATGTTACAGGCGCGAGGGCGAAGCGCGGTCGAATTTTGATTTGCTGGCGCCGCACTATGGATGGATGGAACGGGTGCTGGCGGGGCGAAAATTGGAGCGCGTCCGCGGCGCATTTCTGCCGGCGATTTCCCCGCCGCGGCGCGTATTGGTGGCAGGGCAGGGGCGCGGCGCGTTTGTGGCGGCATTGTTGCGGGCGCATCCGCAGGCGCGCTGCGTGTGCGTGGATTCCAGTCCTGGCATGCTGCAAGCGGCTCGCGCGCGGCTGCGGGAAGACGGCGTGGAGGAACGCGCCGAATTCATTCAGGCCGACATGCTGGAGTGGGCCGCGCCGAGGGAGGAATTCGATTTGATTGTCACACATTTTTTCCTGGATTGTTTCGCGCCGGAGCAATTGGAGCGGCTGATGCCCAAGCTTTCCCGCGCGGCCGCGCCCAAGGCGTGCTGGCTGCTGTCGGATTTCCGGGAGCCGGACTCCGGCCTGGCGCGATGGCGCGCGCGGGCGATTCTCGAATTGATGTATGTCTTCTTTCGCTGGGCCGCCGTGCTGCCGGCCGCGCGGCTGACGGCGCCCGACCCGCTGCTGGCCCGGCAAGGTTTCGTCCTGGGCCAGAGGCGCACCTTCGATTGGGGCCTGCTGCACAGCGATTTGTGGATTCGCGGAGAATCCTAGTTTCCTTTCATCTTGTTTGCATTCTTGACAAAGTATTCGAGCCATTCCGCGACCCTGGCGCTGTAGGGTTTTTGTTTGTCTTCGTGGTATTGCGCGATGGTTTCGCCCCAATAAAAACCGATCCAGCCGGTGGCGGTTTTGCGTGAGCCTTCGATGAATTGGGCCAGCTCTTCCATCGAGCAACCCAGGGGAAACGTCTCCTCGATCACGATGGGCTTCCCGGCTTTGTAAACGGCCAGGGCGGCCAGCGCCTTGTCAACTTCATTTGCCTTCGGATAAAAATGGAGGCTGACAAAATCCAGGTTCCCGCTCACTTCTGGCGAGTAAAAAAGCGGCTTGGCCGCCGGCCACGTCATGGCCCAGGGAATCGCGCCCACGGTGAGCAGATGCGTGGTGTCGCATTTCCGAACGGCGGCGGCCATTTTGTCCACCCACGCCTTGGCCGCCTGTTTGTCGGTGCGGCCGGCCAGGCTCAGCGTCAGGCGCTGCGTAAAGTACTTGCCGGCGAACTCTCCCGGCGTCCAATCCCTATCTTTGACACCATCGGAGACGACCGGCTCGTTCATCAAATCGTAACAGAAGATGGCGGAACTGCGCGCGCAAGTTTTGGCCACGGCCTGCCAGAACCGGCTTTGCGCATCCCATCGGCGGGCTTCGCTCAGATCGTTGTACCAGGCAGGGACATCGGGCCGGCTGTAACAGCCGAGGCCGGTGACATCGAGATAAAGCCCGGTGCGCTCGGCCAGTTTGACAAGGCGCGCCAATCGGGCCAGGGACGCGCCGCTGGCCTTGCGCTCCGAGATCATGAACCGGCCGACTTGCAGATGAACGCGCACGACGTTGGCGCCCAGCGCCTTCATGGCGGCAAAATCCCGCTCCACCATGGGCCACTCGCCCTGCCAGTAATCCTCCAGGAGGCGTCCGTCCGGGTCGTGATCGTAATTGAAACCCCACGGGTGGAAGGCGGCGCCGGAACCGGCCAGCACGAAGCCGCCGCGGTCCGCGCTGACGGCGACGCGCTCCAGCGGCGCGGACGACACGCGCAAGCATGTCAATACTAATAATATGAGCGCGCCCGCCAGGATTGAGCGGATGAATGGCTTCATGTTGGGCGATGGTAATGGCCGCCCGGCGCATTCCAACAGGCGAATTTTCCAAAACGATTTGGAAATTTATCGCGCGAGAATGATCCGGCAGAATTTTTGAGAACCCGAAAAGGGTCTCGAAAACGCACCGTCCAGCAGCAGAGTTACAGTTCTTCATGCGTGAATATAGTTGCCTGGGCATTTCAATTGGAGCCATGTATGCAACAAAAAACCGGGGGAATGCCGAGTTTTTGTCGAAAAATATCGCGATCTACCGTAATTGACCGCAAGCGACCGCGTTTGGAAGCGATTTGGCTTGGGTGGTTACGGGAAAAACCACTCCTGGCCCCAATTGGCGCAACGGGCGCCGAACCGGTTTAGAGCGTGCTTTGAAAATATCGCGGCCGGTCTCGCGGCCGGGGCCGGTTGGTCCAAGCGGGTTTTAAAACACGCTCTTAGACAATTTGTTGTCATGCGCAAACTGTAGCACGCTATAACGTTAATGTCCAATTTATGCACAGGCTTTAGATATTCTAATAATTTATATTTTAAGAGCATCGAGCTTTCGTAAATTCTTGCCAAGGGCAGCGCATTGTTGTTTTCTAGGCTGCTTATGAAATTGGAGTTCCTCCCTTTCAGTTTAAAGCTCAAGCATACTTGGACGATTTCGCGCGGCGCGGTCAGCGGCGGCGGGTCGGACGCAGCCACTGTCGTTCTGGCTCGGCTGACGGATAAATCGATTACAGGGCTGGGCGAGGCGGCCACGTCGCAGCGCTATTCGCAAAACGCGGCCTCCATTCAGGATTTTCTGCGGCAGGTTGATGCCGGCAAGCTTTCGTTCGAGGACGTGCAAGGCAGCATGGATTACCTGGAAAAGCTGGCGCCGGGGCATACGTCTGCCAAATGCGCCATCAATATCGCGTTGATGGACGGGGCGGCTCGCCTGGCTGGAAAGCCGGTTTACGCCGCGCTGGGGCTGGGCTTTGAGGAAAACAGGCATCGCACTTCCTACAGCATTGGCATCGATACGCCGGAAATGATCCGCCGCAAAACCGCTGAAGCCGCGCATTTCCCCATTCTTAAACTTAAAATTGGCGCTCCCGGCGAAAAGGAAAACCTGGCCGCCTTGCGCTCGGTCGATGCCAAGAAGACCGTGCGCGTCGATGCCAACGAAGGATGGAAAACCAAGGAGGAGGCGTTGCGGCAGCTTGAATGGCTGGCTGCGGACCCGCACATCGAATTTGTCGAACAGCCGATGCCGGCCAGCACGCCATGGAAGGATTTGGCGTGGCTCAAGGAGCGTTCGCCGCTGCCGCTGTTCGCCGATGAATCATGCCAGACCGTGCGCGATGTGTTTGACTGCGCCCAGGGCTACCACGGGGTCAACGTCAAGCTCCTCAAGACGAGCGGCGTGTCCGGCGCGTTTGAAGCGCTCAAGGCGGCGCGCCAGGCCGGATTGAAAACGATGATCGGGTGCATGATTGAATCGAGCGTGTTGATCACCGCGGCCGCGCATCTGGCCCAGTTGGCGGACCATTTGGACATCGACGGCAATCTGCTCATTTCCAACGATCCCTACACCGGCGCGACCGCGGAGCGGGGGACAATTTCCTTCGCTTGCGCCGCGGAGAAGACGGGCCTGCGAGTCAAGACTCGAAACACAGACCCCTTTGCCGCGGCTGCGGCGGCTTCCTAATTGGGAACAGGATTAGGTTGACGATGAAGGGGCTGGCGATTAGTTCTGTCTTTTTACTCGCACCTAATGAAGACTATTTTTTCGCGGAGCATGGCTGCCGGCGCTATAGCACTGGCGCTGGCCAGCGCGGGCGCGCAGAATAACACCGACCTTGTTGAGCTGAAAACTCAAGGGTACATTTCTCTATTTGACGGGAAATCGCTGGACGGCTGGACGGAAATTCACAAAGGGGCCGGCCCTTCCTATTTTGTGACCAATGGCGTGATTGCTTCGCCTCCCAACGCCGGCAATGACCTGGTCACGGATCGAAGCTTTAACGATTACATCCTGCTCATGGATTTCAAATTGACGCCCGGCGCCAACAACGGCGTCGGAATCCGCGTCCCCTTTGAAACGAATGACCTGACCTACTCCGGCAACGAGGTGCAAATCCTGGACGATGATGATCCTCAATATGCCCATCTCGAACCGGGCCAGTATTGCGGTTCTCTCTATAAAATTTTTGCCGCCAAGCGCGGAGCGCTGCATAAAGTGGGCGAATGGAATCATTACGAAATCAGCGCCATCGGCCGGCGCATCAAGGTGGTCCTCAACGGGCAAACGATCGTGGACGGAAATCTTAATGACGTGACGGACCGCGGAGTTTTGCGCGGGCATCCCGGCATGTTGAGGGAGGGCGGGCATATCGCGCTGCTGGGGCATTGGAGCGAAGTCGAATTTCGCAACATTTTCATCAAGGAACTCCCGCGCAACAACGGCAACACTCCGCCCGAAGGCTTCACCGCGCTGTTCGACGGGCACGACCTGGACGGCTGGAAAGGGCTGGCGGCCAATCCGCCCGCGCGCGCCAAAATGTCTGCCGATGAACTGGCCGCCGCCCAGGCCAAAGCCGATGAGCGCATGCGCGACCATTGGAAAGCCGAGGATGGCGTCATTGTCTTCGACGGCCACGGCGACAATCTTTGCACCGCGCGCGATTACCGCGATTTTGAAATGTTGGTTGATTGGAAAATTCCGCCCAAGGGTGACAGCGGCATATATTTGCGCGGCACGCCGCAAGTCCAAATTTGGGAAACGAACAGTCCGGGGCAATTTCCGGTCCCGGATGGTTCGGGCGGCCTTTACAATGACTCGAAGAACAACCGGCATCCGCTGGCTTATGCCGACCATCCGGTGGGCGAGTGGAACCGGTTTCGCATTCTCATGGTCGGCGAAAAAGTCCATGTGTTCCTGAACGGCAAATGCGTGGTGCGGGACACGACGCTGGAGAATTACTGGGAGCCGGCCAAACCCATTTATCCCGCTGGCCAGATTGAATTGCAAAACCACGGCGGCCAGCTCTGGTTCAAGAATATCTACATTCGCGAGATTCCGCCGGCCGCGGAAAAATAGGAATGGATCCGGTCGCCGGCCCGTCCGTAATTAAAGTTGACACTGCCTGCCCCAGGGAGCGGCTGGATGTTTTTCTGCGGCGCAAACTTCCCGCCCTTTCGCGCGGCGCCATCCAGCGGCTGCTGGCGGAAGGGCACATCCGCATTGATGGCAAGCCGGCCAAGCCATCCCATCACCCGCGCGGGGGCGAGACGATTATTGTCGAGCAGCCCCAGCCGCAGCCGGACCATGCGCAGGCGGAGGAACTGCCGCTGGATATTCTTTACGAAGACAAGGACTTGCTGGTGATCAACAAGCCCGCGGGCATGGTCGTGCATCCGGCGGCGGGGCATCGGGAGCACACGCTGGTCAACGCTTTGCTGCATCATTGCGGCGGGGAGTTGAGCGGCATCGGCGGTGTCGCGCGGCCTGGCATTGTGCATCGGCTGGACAAGGAAACGAGCGGGTGCCTGGTGGCGGCGAAAAACGACGCCGCGCATCTGAGTCTCAGCGCGCAGTTCGCCGGGCGGAATGTCGGGAAGATTTACCAGGCCATCGCCTGCGGGCGGATGCCGCGCCTGAGCGGGAGCATCGACGTTCCCATCGCGCGCGACCCGGTTCACCGCCAGCGCATGGCGGCCGGAGCGAAGGGGCGCCAGGCTCGCAGCAGTTTTCGGGTGCGTGAACGCTGGGCGCAGGCCACGTGGGTGGAAGTGGAATTGCACACGGGCCGGACCCATCAAATCCGCGTCCACTTGCGGCACCTCGGATTTCCCGTGGCGGGCGATCTGGCATATGGCCGGCGCGCGACGGCCCGGCTGGCGGAAATGGCCGGATACCGCGCGCCGCGCGCGCTGCTTCACGCGTTCAAACTGGCGTTCGCCCATCCGCGCGACGGACGGCGGATGGCCTTTGAGGCGCCCTGGCCGGAGGACTTCGAGGCGGCGCTTGCATTTTTTCGCGGCCTGCCCCATGATGAATGAAGGACTCGCATGGAATCGTTCAAGCATTCTTGCCCGTTCTGCGGGCAGCATATCGAGTACACCGTCGGGTATTGCGGGAAGCAAATGCCGTGTCCGATCTGCGGGCAGACCGTGACTTTTCCGGCCATTCCCCCTGGCGGCGCCGGGCCGGGTTTGCGCGCCCAGGGATCGAAGCGCAAGTCGGCGACGGCGTGGAAAGTAAAGGCTCCAAAGGCGCTGTCCTTCCTGGGCAATTTTCAACATTGGAATGTCGTGGGGCAATGCGCGGTGCCGTTCCTGATCATCGCCGTGCTGCTGGGCGGGGCGATTGTAGTCAAGAATAAACTCGGCCAGCCTTCCTCCGACAATGTGGCCGCGCCGGCCGTGCAGGCCGATCCGGATGCCTGGAAAAAAATGACGGACATGACCAAGGCCGCCCAGGCGGTCGAGGCGGCCGGGAGAGTCCTGCAACAGGCCAAGGCCGGGCTTGCCTACGAGCAAGCGGCCAACAGTCACGTCAACAACAGCGATCCGCTTCAGAAAAAGGGCGCCGAGGACCGGCTGGCGCGCGCCCAAAACATGGTCGGGGCCGCCGCCAAGCAATTTAACAACCTGCTTATCAAGTACCAGGAATTGGGCGGAACAATCGATTACCGCTCGCAGTTCAAAGCGTTTTAGAGGGAAACTTTACGGGTTCGGCCACAGGGCTTCCAGCGTGGCGGCGAGGCGGTGGCCGGCTTTGATCATTTGCTCGCCGGCGGCTTTTTCGGACCACGCGATGTAGTCCGGCGAGAGGTTTTGGATGTGCCAGCGCGGACGCGGTTTGCCGGTGCGGAAGTTGATGTTTTTGTCATCCTCATCCAGCACGGGGACATCGTGGACATGAGCCGAAAGGACGATGCTCTCGCCAGCCCACGCGCGGTCCCAATCCATGAAGGGGCCGGAGGTTTTCCAATCGGGCACGGGCCGCTGGGCCAGCAGGTAATCGGCAAATTCGCGAGCCGTCTCAACGTGCGCCAGGGCCATGTCCTCCCGCACGACCGTCGTGTCCCAGTATGAGTGAAGCTGGTTGGTGCCGAAGAGCAGTTCGTTGCCGCCAAGATCGTCGTGGAAGGAGCCGTGAAAATTGTTCGGATCGACGTAATTCGTCTTGTCAAGGTATCCCGCGCCGACGTGCAAGGGCTGGTGAATATCCTCGATGAAATGCGCCAACAAGCGAAGCGCCACGCGCGGGCTGGCATCCTTGAACACCTTCTGCTCGTCCGGTTTGCCCTGCAAAATAAGAATGCAGGCAGGGATGGCGTGAACGACATCGATATTGGTCGCGCCGGCGGAATCATCGTGATAGCTGGTTTCCTCGAATGGAATGTCGGTGTAATGGGAGGAAGAGTGGTTGGGATTGGCGGTCTTGAACTGGATCATTTCGTCGGTTTGCTCCGGCCCGCGGCCCTTGACCACGTCGGCCCAGACGGACGCTTCGGAGAGAGTTTCGGAACCGAGCAATTCGTGAACGTGTTGCGCGGCGGGCGTGCCTCGGATCAGCGTGTCGGCCATGGCCCCAATCGCGCGATGGCCCTCGGAACCCCAGGCGAAGGCGGACGGAGCGGCGGCCGCGAATAGAAACGTCAAAAGCCGGAAAATCATTTTCATGGGCGCAGAGTGTGCGCGAGCCGGCCAAAACTCAAGGCTATCCGCTCATCACGGCGTCGGAATCACATAAGCCGACAAGCGGTAGAACGAACTGGCGCTGCCGGGGCCGGTGACCGTGAACGTCCCCACGCCGTTGGTGCCCGGCGCGAACACGTTGGTCAGCGTCGTCCAATTCGGGCTGGACAAATCAGTTGAGGCCTGGAGGCTGTATTGGCGCCCGCCCGCATAGGGCGCGAAGGAAATGGAGACGACATTGCTTGACACTGGGGTCACGTTGAACGCCAGGGCGGAGGTGGCGCTGGTGGGATCGGTGCCCAAGACATAATTGTCGAAGATTGAATATCCATTGGAGGCGATGGCGCTCCCATCGACATTTCCGTTGACGCCGGCTCCAAAATAGAAATTAGCCCACCAGGCCGGCACGGCGCCATTGGTTGGAAAATCCTGGGCGGAATCATAGGACCACATCATGGCGTTGGCCACGAGAACGCGATTGTTTTCGCCGGTGTCGTTGGACAGGAGCACGCCGCCATTGGTGCCGCGCGTGAAATACACGTTGGCGGCCAGGGGCTGCCAGGCGCCGCCATTGATGGTTTGATTGACAGAGAGGACGTATTGATTTGTGGCTCCGATCACGCTGACTTGGGCATTGGCGGTGAACGACGGGCCGGACGGATACCAAATGGAGACGTTATACAATCCGGAGGCGGGCAGGGCGGGGGCGTAATCGGCGAAGCTGCTCGCGTTGAAGACCATGGTCGTCGTGTATTGATAATAGGCGCCGAAGATGCCGGTGGCGACTTGGCCGCTGAGCCAAAGTCCCGTGTAGCGGGCATCCTGCGTGTTGAGGATCAAAACGTTCGTGGTGGTGAATGAGCCGGTGTTGGTCACCGTCGTTGTGCCCACGAACACGAGCAGTTTGTAATCATAGGCGGCGCCTTCCTGCAAGCCTGTCAAGAGTATCGAATGGTGCGTGGCGGCCGGCGCGCTGATTTGCGAGTATTGCCCGTAACTCGTGGTCAGCCCGTATTGAACCTGCGCGGTCGAAGGCGAGCTTGAGTCAAACACAATAAAGGCGCTGCTGGCCATGGGCGTGACTGACAAATTGCTGATGGTCGGGGCCGTAATTGTAAAAGAGGCGGCGGCCGAATTGTTGGCGGTGTTGGTGTCGATGATCTGGCTGCCCGCCTTGGCGCTGTCGCTCGCCGAGCCGGCGCTGGTTGCGAGAGCCGTGACGACCAGTGTCGCGGTTTGGCCGACACCCAAGGCGCCCAGGTTGGCGGTGACCACCCCGCCGTTAATGGTGTAGCCGCTGGCGGGCTGGAGCACGGCGATGGATGTCAGCCGGGACGACAGCGTATTCGTCACCATGACCTGGCCGGCGGCGGAAGCGCCGAGATTGGTCACTATCGTGGTGAAGGTCACGGTCTGCCCGACTTGCGGGCTGGGCGGCGACGCCGTCACGCCGACGGCTACATCTTCGGTGTTGATGACCACGACGCCGGACACTGTATTGTTCGCTTCATCAAGGTCAAAATCCGTGCTGGAAACCGTCACCGTGTTGGTTCCGAAATGCGGCAGGCTCAGAGGATCGGCCGTGATGGTCATGGTGGCGACCTGCCCGGCGCCGAGGGAGCCGAGGCTGAATACGACCTGATTCAAACGGCCCTGATTGAGAAGGATGGTGTTAGAGCCTTGCGATTGGGAGGCGCTTTGCGGCAGCAGGTTCGTGGTCAAGCTGCTGGTTACGGTAATCAACCCGGAATAGGAAAGTCCCAGGTTGGTCACGCTGATCGCATAGGTAAATGGCACACTTTGATCGACATTGGGCGACGAGGAAGTGATGCCGATGGCCAGGTTTTCGTCATTGATAAAGTAATTCAGCACCGCGCCGTTGTTGGCCAGATTGGTATCAATGTCCTGGCTGGTCACGACCGCCAGTTCCGAACCGGTGGTGACGCCGCTCAAAGCCTCCGCTGTAAAAAACGCCGTGACCGGCTGCCCGACGGGCAGCAAGCCCAGGTTCACAATGGCAATCTGGCCGAGCGACGAGTTCGTGACCTGGTTGGTGCCCTGCGCGATCACCGTCACATTCGTCCAGCAGGAGGAAAAGGCATTGGTAATAAACACCGGCCCATTGGTGGCCGGCCCCAGATTAGTCACGGTGACGGCGCTGAGAACGGTGTCCCCAACGAGGACGTTGGTCTCCGATGCCGCCAGGCCCATGGCCAGGTCTTCGCCTTCGACGACCACGACGAAGCTGTTGGAATTATTGGCCGGCACCACATCGAGCAGCGTGGAATAAACAGTGGCCACATTGGTGGCGATGGCGGAAACCGACGCGGAGACGCGGAAGGTGTTGGTCACGACAACGCCCGAATTCATGCTGGGAAGCACGAAGATGATTTCCTCCTGATGGTTGGTCGTTTGGCCAATGAAATAGGAACCGCCCAGCGTCGGAACGATGCTATTTGGCACCAGCGTCAAGAAAGGCGAAAGGATGTTGGTGACCAATATCGGCGGCGGAGCCGCGCCAGGGCCGTGATTGGCCACGATGAGCGAGTAGGTCAGCACTTCCTGGGAGATGACCGGATTGGGCGTGTTGGTCACGGTGATTGACAAATCGGCAAAAGCGACTCCGTTGCCCGAGCCGGGCGCGGTGCTGATCATGTAAATATCAAAATTGCCGCCCGCCCCGCCGGGGTTGTTGGTGGTCGCATCCGAGTTGTCCGCCCACACGGGAAAGAAACTTCCGCCAAAGGCTGCCATGCCGGTGTAATGACCCCAACCCGTCAAGCTCTTTGCTCCCGTTACGGACGAGGCGATGCCTTTGGCCGGCGGCACAATATTTTGGTTGGCGGGATTTAGCTGCTGGTTCGGCTCAAAGGCCGCGCCGTCGTTGGTGCTGATCGCTTCGTACATGATCGCCTCCTGGTTGGCGCCGTTGCCGGACGTGTAAGCCTTTGTTATGATATTAGTCAGGATGACCATCACGCTGCTGGAGCCGCTGTTGGTTCCCTGGAAGTTGATGACGAAATTGGTGCCGATGTAAACATTGGCAGAACTGTCGTTGGAGATGGTGGTGCTGGCGACGTCGTCCGCCACGATGATAATCGTGAAATTAGTGGCGTTTCCATCGGGAGTGGGATTGGCCACTTCAGAGATAAGCGCCGACGAGTTGATGTTGTTCGTAAAATTGATATTGGTCACCATGGACAAACTCTTAAAGGTCATGTTGGTGCTTTGGACCACATTGACGATCGTGGGTGAATTCGCTCCCTGGTCGTTGCGGCAATCGTACCACGAGCAGGCAATGATGCCCGAAACGGGGTCCACGGCCATGTGGGGAAAGAAATGGTCGTTAAAGGTTCCATTGTCCCCATTGGTGGCGTCGTCATCCACAAAGGTTTGCCCACTCCACGGCCCGTTCGTGCTGACGATGGCATTGGTCGCGCTGGCGCCGTACGCGCTGGAAGAATTAAAAGCGATGACCGCGTTCCCGTTCGGCCCGACCGCGGTGTAAATCAAGTAGGCGCCGCCAAAGCCGGGATCCACGGAGTTGTAATTCCAGGCCAGCCCAGGCGAGGCATTGATGCCGATGCCCGCGGGCGCCGCAGGAATATATGTGACACCGCCAACCGCGTTGCTGGCCACGATCACGGGCTGGCTGAACGGATTGTAAGTCAGGACACCGTCCGCAATGGTGTTGGTGGCCGCGCTGACGAACACATTGGCGGCCGGGTAAACGCCCGGCGCCGCTCCCTCGCCGTCCAAATTGTCCTGGAACGCCACCAGCGCCTGGCCGAGCGGCCCCACCGAGATGTCCGCGAATCCCCCGCCGCCGGAACCGGGAACAATTTGCGCGTTCCCAAAAGTTCCGATGGCCCCTGGCCCAGTGGATACCAATCCCTGCACCTGCAACGGAGTGTCCGCCGTCGTGTAATCCTTGTAAACGACCCAGACGCTCCCGGCGTCGGCGCCCGTGGCCGGCGCGGTAATGCGCGGTTGGTCGGTCACATCCAGCGGCGCGAGGTTGGTCAGCGAGGCAAAGCTGGCGCCGCCGTCGGTGCTGACGGCAATCGCAATGCCTTGGAAATTATTCGGCAAATAGGCCACATACAAATTGCTATACGAATCGAAGGCCGCGGAAGGCTCCGCGTAAGGGCCGGCCGCCGGGGTCAACCCCGCGTTGTTGGTGTTGGTGCCGATGAAATTGGTGGCCCAGGTTGCGCCCAGATTGGTGGTGATGGCCACAATCATGCCGGGAACCGTCCCATCCGTCGCCGCGACCACGACCATGTTGGACGGATTGAGCGGATTGATGGCGATGAAAGGGTCGGTCTCGTTGCCTTTGGCTTGGGTAATATCAACCAGGTTCGTCCCGACGGTCAAGCCGGAGGACTGGGCGAAAGCGGGCCGGCTTCCCAGCAAGACGAAAGCGGCGGCCAGCAGCGGCATCATTCTTGCGGCCCAGGAACATCCGCATGATTTGGGAGCGTGCAGTAGTTTTTCGGCATTCATAGTTAGGTTGGCAGGGCAAATGGGCGCGGCGCGGCATAAAAGGAGGACAATTCCTCCTCAAATGAAGCGGCGGCATAAAAACTTCTCATTGGCGACTCGGCCAATGATGTATCAGGAGGCCCAAAAGAAAACAACTGAAAAATTTCCTTCAATCAATCCGCAATTCCTGCGCCGACTCGCGCAAATGCAGGAACCGCCACAGCAGCGGCGGATGAGTCGAATAGATGGTGCTGTAACGCACAAAAAACTCGCCGCGGCAGGCCGCCCAATCGTTCATCGCTTGCTCCACGTTGACTTTCCGCGCCAATTGGGCCCCGGCCGAAAGGTTGGACAGTGCCAGCAGGCACGGCGCCGTATTGCCCACGCAATAAAGCCCGACGCGGTCGCACGTCAGTTCCCGCCGCCGGCTGTACCACAGAAAAACCCAGAAAAACCACGCGCCCGGCGAGGCCAGCGTATGCGTCCACCGGGTATGCCCGGCGGCATGGTGGCCCATTTCGTGCCCGACGACCCAGGTCAATTGCGCCATGTCGCCGGTGAGCAAAATGGAATCAATGGCGCCGGTATAAAGCGCCACAATTTGCCGGCCCGCCAATTTGGCCGCGAACGCGTTCCAGACGTTGTGCTGCACGACATACACTTCGGGCCGCTCGATTTTCAGCGCCGCCACGCAGCGGTTGACGGCTTCATTCACCTCCGGCAATTGCGTCTCGCACACGCGCACGGCGTTCGTTTTAATCCGCGCCAGGGCAAAGAATTGCATCATTCGGTTCATCAGCCAAAGCATCCCGAAAACCGCCAACGCTATGACCAATCCCAGACCGTGCGTGGCGATCATGCCGCCCAGCACCCAGAGGAGCAGCAGCAAATACGCAGGCGCGGCGCAAACATAGAGCGCGGTCAAGGCTGCCAATTCGCGGGAGTCGCGCAACTCCTGGATGGTCAGCACACGATCCGCCGCCGCGCGCTCCACCTTGGGCGGAACCTTCGGGCTTAGATGCGCCAAAGCCGGATGCTCGCCCAGCGGGCGCCATTCGGCATCATCATCGGTCCGCACCCGCGTGCGGGCATTGATGATTCGCGCGTGAAACCGATGCGTTAATTCCTCGAGTGAAACAGGCCCGGCGGCCTGGCCGTTTTCTTCATAATACCAGTTCATGGGGGATTCAGGTCTGGCGATGAGATTAGGCCAATCGCTTTGACAGGCAAGACTTTAGTGCAGTGTCCCCAGTTTGCAGTTTCATTTTCCGGCGTTTGCGCTAAATTGCCTGGGATCAACGAATGATTCAGCCGCGCCAAGGACATGCAGGAATCGCAGGGGTGACGCTCCGCCTTTGTTTCGCTTTTTTGGCCGGGGCCGCCGCCCGCGCGGACAGCACGGCGCCGGCCGTGCATCCTCCTTCGGCGTGGGTCAAGCCGCTGAACTTTAAACGGCCCATCGATGGCGCGGACGCCTCCCAGGATGACCGATGGCTGCTCTCGGACCGCCAGATCAACGCGCTTAATGACGAAGAATTCATCCACGAGGTTCGCCAGGCGCTCACTCCGGCCGGGGTTCAATACGGTTCGCGCATCATGGTCGCTTGCGATCCAAGCTGCCAGTCGATTACTTTTCATTGGGTCAGAGTCTGGCGCGGCGCCAAAAAGCTCGACCGCCTCGACCCGTCCCGCCTGCGCGCTAATTCAAACAGCGCCGCCGGGGAGGAATTTCTTTTTGGCGGCAGAAAAACGTCCTGGCTCCAGTTGGACGACGTGCGCGTGGGCGACATTGTCGATTACGCTTACACCATCGAAGGCGCCAGTCCGGCCGAGGGCGGCAAGTTTTCCGGCGCGGCGCCATTGCAATTCAGCCAGCCGGTGGAACGGGCGGTCACGCGCCTGGTTTGGCCGGCCACACGGCGGCTTTACATAAAAAACTATTTGACCGACCTCAAGCCCTCCGCCGCGCGCAGGCCGGGCAGCATTGATTACACATGGTCGGTGAGCAACGCGCCGGCCTTGCGCCTGGAACCGGACACGCCCGCGTGGTTCGATCCCTGGCCGCGCGCGCAATTAAGCGAATGGGCCAAATGGGCGGATATCAACCGTTGGGCGCTAGGCTTGTTCAGGACGACCAACGCGCTCCCGGCTGAATTGGCGCGCAAGATCGTTGAATGGAAAAAACTGCCACGGCCGGCCAGCCGCGTGCAGGAGGCTTTGCGTTTCACGCAGGAGGAAATTCGTTCGCCGGACACGGAAGCCGGGGAGGCCGGTTATGAACCGGCTCAGCCGTCGGTGGTGTTCGCGCGCCGATCGGGTGATGGCAAAGACAAGGCGCTCTTTCTGGTGGCAGTATTGCGCGCGCTGAAAATCGAGGCCTCGCCGGTTTTGGTCAATACTCGGCGCGGACAGGATTTGGCGCAACTTCAGCCCTCTCCCGGACTTTTCAATCACGCTATTGTCCGGGCCGCCATTGAAGGCCAAAATTTCTGGCTGGACCCGGCGCAGAATCACGAGCGCGGCCCTCTGAGCGTTCGCACGTGGCCCAATTACGGCGCCGGCCTGGTCATTGCGTCAAATACAACTGAATTGACTGCCATTCCTCCATGCCCCATCCAGCCGCGCACGACCGTCTCGGAATATCTCAATGTTGGCGCAACCCTCGCCGCCGAATCGACCATCAAGATCGTCACCGTTGCCGAGGGCGCCGACGCCGACCGCCTGCGCGAACGTTTCGCCACCGCCGCGCGCAACGACATCGAGCGCGACAACCTGAATCAATACGCCCGCTATTATCCCTACATCCGCCGCCTCCAGCCGCTTCAATATTCCGACGACGAACAGCAAAACCGCGTCCAGACGACCGAGTTTTACGGCGTGCAAAATATGTGGTCGCGCCTGCCCGACGAAGCGAATTATCACGCCCGCATTTTTTCCGTCAACGTGGACCAGGCGCTGACCAAGCCGGCTGTCACGTATCGCACGATGCCGTTGAGCCTGAGGCATCCGGTGCATCAGCTTTTCCACGCGGAAATCAGCATCCGTTCGGGCCTGCCGCTGGATCTGGCCGCCGTGAGAGTTGATGATCCATCGTTTTTCTTCCAGCGGGTGATCAACGTGGTCAACGGCATGCTCTACCTAAACTGTGAATACCGTTCCCTGGCTGACTCCGTCGCCCCCGAAGCCATGCCTGCCTACGCCCGCGACCTCGACACCGCAACCGCCGCGCTGGGGTATTCCATCGTAGGCTACTAATCTTAGAAAACGGCGCGAACACACCGCTTGCGCGTTTCATGGGCGGCACGTAGGATTTCGTCATGGGCCGGTTTTGCAAAAGCGCCTTCCAACTGTTGCGCCAGGAGAAGAAATGGTGGCTGATTCCGCTCCTGGTTTCGATCCTGATTCTGGGCGCGCTGGTGTATTTCGCCCAAGGCCCGGCGCCGATTTCGCCGTTCATGTATCCAGTCAAATAAAGGGAGGAAAATGCGGCTGGTTATCCTGCTTTTCCTCGCGGCGCTCGAAGTCCTGATGGGAGCCTGGGTGCGGCTGCCGGCGGGTGTTTGGGCGGGCGCCGGGCTGGCGGGCGCGGCGTTGTTGTTTCGCCGCGCCTTCCCTGGGACTGCTCTGGCCGCGCTCTGGATCGGCAGCCTGCTCGCATGGTTCGAGGCGGCGCGCGGCGGCATTGGCGGGGACATTTATTATTCCATCATGGCCGGATTGATGGCGCTGGCCGTTTGGGTGTCGCTCGCGCGGGCCTTGGATGAGAATCAGCGCTCGCGCTGGGACGCGCAGGTCATGGCGTGGCTGCTTTGCGCCGCGTTGAACTGGCTCGCGGCGGGGTATCTGTCGAACGACTCAGGCGATTTCCATGCCGGGCTTCTGGCGGCGCTGGCCTGCCTGGCCCTTTGCCGCTGGTGGTTCCGCTGGGGCTCGATGGGCCGGCAAGCGCTGAATACGTTGATTCTGCTGCTGGCGGGATTGCCTATAGTTGACGCTGTCCGCACCTCGCAATGGCGCATTGTCATGGGGCCTGCGACGTGCTCGCGTTACTATTCTTGCAATGCCGCGCGCGGAGACCCCGCCGCCTTCCAAAGATGGGAGGAATATTACGGCGCGCAATTTCACCAGCTCGGCCTGGAGATATTCAAGCCGGACCCAACCGGCCAATACCCGTTTGTGCTGCGGCCGGGCAGCCGCGGAACCTTCATTGGCTGTCCCATTTCCATCAACAGCCTCGGATTTCGAGGCACGGAATTCCCGGTCGAAAAAGGCGATGTTTACCGCATCGTTGTGCTGGGGGAATCAACCACATTTGGCATGACGGCCCAACCTGGGGACACTCCCTGGCCGGAAATGCTTGAAGGCCTTATCCGCGGACGGTTGAAAACCAGGCGCCCCGTGCAAGTCATCAATGCGGGCGTTCCAGCCTACACCATCCTCCATAATCTTCACCGCCTCACGCATGACGTGCTCCGATTGCAGCCCGATCTGATCATTTCCTATCACGGGGCCAACGGGTTTTCGATGCTGGAAGAATCCGTCCTGCCGCCCACGGGGCCAATCCCGCCGGTGTATCAGGCCCGGCCCATCAAGCTGGCGGCCGACGTCGAGCATCGCCTGCGGATGCTCGCCTATCAGCGGCGCGCCCGGCGGCGTCAGGCATCCAACAGGTTTGTCGCGGCCCGCCCTTTGGATACCGCCTACGCCGCCGCCTATCGGCAACTGATTGGCATTGCCGCCGCCCATGGCATCCGCCTGGCTCTCGCCAATTATTCGATGGCAGTCAACAAGAACAGCGATCCGCGCGTGATTGACTTTTACCAGGGTTACGCGGAGGGGGGAGGGGACGCGGCGTATGGGTTTATTCGCGCCAATGGCATTCACTCCGAGATCGTCACTCAACTGGCCCGGGAACATCCGGGGATATGTTTGATTGACACGCATCCGGGACTGGACGGCGAGCATGAAAAGTTTATTGACATTATCCATCTGACCAACGAAGGCAGGCGGCAAATGGCCGAGAACATGTTTCAAGGCATCCGCGGCATCCTGGAGCGCGACTTGGCGCCGCCGTGATTTATGCCGGCGGGTGTTGCGGTGTCACGAACACGTAGAGCCGCTGATGTTTGACAGACTTTTTCTTGAGGCGGAAGAGGCCGGACTTGGTTTCCGTCGTTTCGCTCCAGCGGGGGCCGCGCAGGATCAGCGTCTGGCCGAGCGGCAGCGATTCATCGGCCCCGGTTTCCAGCGCGCGGAACCGCGGCCGCGGGATGACGCCGCTGGGAGACTTCTCGCCCATTTCGGGGCGGACCAGGATTTTGTCGTTGGCCGTCTTGTCGTAGCCCAGGAAAGTGGTGACATCGGCCAGGATATGCAATTGCCAGCGGCCGTTGGGCTGGATGTTCGGCGTGATGTCTACGTGAATGCCCGTGGGGAGCCGATCCGTGAAATAATTGATATTGTTGTTGCTCCGCGTTGTCTCGACACCCGTGACGCACACCATCTCCTCCTCGACGCTCACGCGCGCCTCCAACCCGGAACGCGTTTCAATTTTCGGCGCGCTCAAAACGTCCCCCTGGGCTATGACGCGTTCGCGCAGCGCGGCGAATTGCTCCGGCTTCAGCAACACGGATTCGCCGTCGATGCGCAGGCGGTCGATCACGACGTTCTGCGGGTGCGCAACGTTCGTTGTTCCCAAATCGGTCCAATCGCGGCTGGTTTGAATGGGAGTGTCGTTGGTCGATGCCGGGCCGAAAAGCCAGTCCAAGCCGAGATTGCCAGCCCCGCCGTCCGGCAACTCAACAACGTCAATCAAAAGAAGAATGGGCGGCCGGCCTTTTGGCTCTTTAACGGCGGCGGGCGGCGGTTTCGATATGGGCGCGCTGGCGGGCGGCGAGGGCAGGGGGTCCGCGCTGGCCAGCGCGTCGAGGATTGAACCGGAAAGGCCGGTTTCGATGGGAAGAGCGGCTGCGGCCAGCGCGATGGCGACGGCGGCAATATGCGGCGTCCATCGCGCCCGCCCGGAGAGCGGCCGCCATGCTCGCGGCCCGCGCAGGAGGCCTTGGATGCGCGCCGCCAAATGGGAGCGTCCTCCTGGCCCGCCAATTCCCAAGGCGCGCGCAGGACCGCTCGCCGTCAACTCGCGCCCCAGCCGCACCAGGCATTCGGCCAGGACATGCGCTCCGCCCGGCGTCAACGTGCTCGCTTCGTCCGCCGCCGCTTCGTTGGCTGATTGCAATTTGCTTCGCGCCAGCCAAACCATCGGGTGCCACCACGCCAGGGCGATGGCCGCGTCGCTCACCATCAGCCAGAACGGATCGCGCGCGGCCAGATGCGCCATTTCGTGAGCCAGCATGGCTTCCCGTTCAGATTCGGAAAAATTAGCCGCGAAATTTGGCGGCAGCGCGATGGCTGGCCGGAAAATCCCGAACGCGACCGGCCCTTGCAAATTGGGCCAGACCTGCGCCTCGACCCGCTTCAACCCCAGCGGCCCTTTCAGCCGCGCGATCAACCGCGGCGAATCTTCATCAGCGGGCGCGGCGCGGCGGCGTCGAACTCCCAGCGCTCCGCGCGCAAGCAGCGACCGCCCTGCCAGCGCCATCGATCCAGCCAGCCAAAGCCACGCCGGCCATTTGACAGGAGCCGGGGCAGGCGCGAGTCCCGATTCCCCGGCGCCGGCGGTCCGCGCGGAATCCGCGCCGGCCCATAATTGCGCATTGACAACAAACCGCTCTTGAGTGGGCGCGGATTCGTCCATGGCGCCGCGCAGTCCCGAAAGTTCGGCCGCCCAAACCAGCACGGCCGCCGCCAGGGCCGCCCGCCAGATGGTTCGGGCCTCGCGCGGTGAACGAATCCAAACTTGGAGCAGTGCGGCTGCCGCGAACACCGCCGCCGCTTCAACGGCCAGCCAGCCGAGAAGGCGCAGCCAATCATTCAAATTCATTTGGCCCTCCTTTTTTCTTCCTTGATGAGCTTTTCCAGTTGGTCGAGTTCCTGC
Source organism: Verrucomicrobiia bacterium (assembly GCA_036501625.1). GTDB lineage: Bacteria > Verrucomicrobiota > Verrucomicrobiia > Limisphaerales > Palsa-1400 > Palsa-1400. The sequence continues at coordinate 15,367 of DASXZY010000084.1, read as the reverse complement.
CGGTTGACTTCGCGCGTGCGCAACAAGTGAGCCACGGCCCCCGCGACGCTCCCGGCAAAAAGCCGCTGCACGAAATCATCGCCCAATCCGCGCGTGACGGCGCCGGAATCGACGGCCGCGCGGTAAATGAAGGCCCGCCCCTGTTCGCGATGGGCGACCAGCCCGCGCGCCTCCATCTTGGCCAGCATGGTGGCGATGGTGGTGGGCGCCAGCGGGCGTTCCGATTGGAGGGCGGCATGGACTCCGGAAGCCGGCAATTCGCCCTTGGTCCAGAGCAATTGAAGGATGCGCAATTGCAAATCCCCCAGCTTCCGCAAATGGCTGTTCTGTTTCATAACTACCAAGGTGATACTACCAAGGTAGTTTAATGTCAACCGCTTTTTTGAAAATTCTCGAAAAAGCGGCCTCAGGCCGCGGCAGTGGAGGCGGGCGCCGGTTTTTTGGGGAGCGTGAAATGGAAGGTCGCGCCTTTTTGCATTTCGCTTTTGACCCAGGCCTCGCCGCCGTGGGCTTGGACGATATGTTTGACAATCGCCAGGCCCAGGCCGGTGCCGCCGTTTTCCCGCGAGCGGGCGCGATCCACGCGGTAAAATCGCTCGAAAACCCGCCCCAGCGACTCCGGAGGAATGCCGGGGCCGTCGTCGGCGACAAAGACTTCCGTTTTGTCCCCGGTGTCGCGCGCGCCGGCGCTCACGCAGCCGCCGGTCCTGCCGTATTTGATGGCGTTGTCCGCCAGATTGAAAAAGACCTGCTGCAGGCGGTCGGCGTCCGCCCAAACGATGGTTTGCGGCGGGATTTTGTTTTCCAGCGCCACTTGGCGCGCGGCGGCGCGGGCGGCCAGGTCCTCCAGGACGCGCTGGGCCAATTCCCGCAGATCGACCTGCGCGAGGTTCAGGGAAGTTTGGCCCGATTCCAACCGTGAGATGACCAGCAAATCCTCGATCAAAAACAAAAGGCGGTCCGAATGCTTGTCGATCTTCTGCAAAAAGCGCATGGCCTGCTGCGGGTCGCGGATGGCGCCGTCAAGCAACGTTTCAGCCGAGCCTTTGATGAGCGAAAGGGGCGTGCGCAGTTCGTGGCTGACGTTGCCGACGAATTCGGTGCGGATGTTTTCCAATTCCTTGAGCCGGGTGACTTCGTGGAAGACAAACAATTGCCCTTCTTCGCCGCCCGGCTGGGCGGGTACGAGCGCGGCGTTGACCTGCCAGGAACGGCGGCGGACACGCTGGATTTCCAGTTCGGCGTCAAAGATGGATTTTTCCTTTTGCAGCCGGGCAGCCAGCGCGGCCAATTCATGCCAGCGAAAGGCCTCCATGATCGTCTGGCCGCGGACATCGGCGGTGACATCGAAAAATTTGCGCAGGGATTCATTGATCATCCGCACGCGCCCGTTGCGGTCGAGCCAGAGAACGCCCTCGGTCATGCTGTCAAAGAGGGCCTTTTGGCGGGAATGGAACTGGAGTTGAAATTGATCCTGCTGTTCGCGAAGGGCGCGCTCGTGCTCCTGTCGCGCGAGGGCGGTTTGGCGCTGGTGGCGCAAGCGCTGGCCGCGCAGCAGAGCCGCCGCCGCCACGGCCAGTCCCAGCCACGACAGAGGCCACAGCGGGTTCATCCCATTACGATTGTTCGCGGAACCGGTAGCCGACGCCCCGGACGGTGTCCAGCAATTTGGCGGCCGGGCCGAGTTTGGCCCGCAGGCGGCGCATGTGGGTATCGACGGTGCGCGTGTCAATCATGCAATTGTAGCCCCACACATCCCGCAAAAGCTGCTCGCGCGATTGCACCCGGCCCCGGCGCTCGGCCAGCAGGGCGGCAAGCTTGAATTCCGTCAGCGTCAATTCCAACGCCTTGCCGTGAACCGAGGCATGGTGCCGCGGCTTGTCAATGCGCAAGCCGCCGAGCTGGAGATGGTCCTCCGCCGGCTCCGGGGCCGGAGCGGCGGCGTGGCGGCTGAGCAATTTTTTGGCGCGCAAAACCAGTTCGCGCATGTTGAAGGGCTTGGTCACGTAATCGTCGGCGCCCAATTCCAGGCCGAGGACGCGGTCGATCTCCGTCGCGCGAGCCGTGAGCAGGATGATGGGAATGGCGCAGGTGTTCGGGTCCTGGCGCAGGTTTTTGCAAACTTCCAGCCCGTCCATCTCCGGCAGCATGACGTCAAGAATAATCAAGTGCGGCTGGCGCGCGCGGGCCTGGCGCAGCGCCTCCGCGCCATTGGCAGCCAGCAGGATGTCGAAGCCGGCGGCTGTGAGATTGACTTCGATCAATTCCAATTGTTCCGGCTCGTCGTCCGCGACAAGGATGGCTGGTTTCATCGCCGATGACTTCTTTTCCATGCCCATGATTGCACTCGATTCGCGCCCGCAAGGAAATAACAAAGTGGTTAAATATGGCGGCGTGATTTGCCACAGTAATTTGTCTTTCCCCGCCCGCGGCTTTGCGTTATCCAGTGGGCGTGTACTTGGAATATTACGGGCTGAAGGAACCGCCTTTTAATATTACACCCAATCCTCGCTTCTTGTTTTTCAGCGCCAAGCATCGCGAGGCTTTCAACCACATGCTGTTTGGCATTCGGGAGCGCAAGGGATTCGTGCAGTTGACAGGCGAAGTCGGGGCGGGCAAGACCACTCTTTGCCGCGCCTTGCTCGAGGAACTTGGCCCCTCTTTTTCAACCGCCCTCATCCTCAATCCGGTGCTGGACGCCGACCAGCTCATCAAAGCCATCGCCATGGAGTTGAATTTGCAGGTCAAGGGCCTGGACCGCCTGGAAACCGTGGCCGAGATCAACCGCTTTCTGCTTCAGCAAGTCGAGCATGGCAAAGACACGGTGCTGCTAATCGATGAAGCGCAGGATTTGACGCCCGCTTTGCTCGAACAAGTGCGGCTGCTGTCCAATTTGGAGACGGACGAACGCAAGTTGTTGCAAATCGTCCTGATGGGCCAGCCCGAATTGCGCGACCGCCTCAACGACTACGGCTTGCGCCAATTGCGCCAACGCATCACCATCCGCTACCATTTGAATCCGCTCAAGCGCCATGAAATCGGCCAGTACGTGCATCACCGGCTCCAGGTTTCCGGGGCCAATGGCGCGCCGTATTTCACGCCGGGCGCGCTCTGGCGCATTTATCATTACAGCAAAGGCATCCCGCGCCTGATCAATGCCATTTGCGACAAATGTTTGCTGGCCGGTTTCGTCGCCCAGCGCTCCCGCATTGACTTTGGCCTCGTGGGCCGCGCCCGGCGGGAATTGGAAGGCCAGATCGATTTATGAGTTTAATCAACGACGCCCTCAAACGCGCCAGCCAGTCCGATCGCAACCGCCAGCGCGAGACGGTTCGCAAGCACGCGCCGATGGAACCGGCGGCCACTCCGCCCGCGCCGTCCTCGTCGATGCTTGCCGCGATCTGCGTCATTGTGGCGTTGGCCTTGGCCGCGTTTTTCTTCTGGCAATGGTGGGGCGCGCGCCGCCCGGTTGCTCCGGTCAAACTAGAAACAGCCGCCGCTCCGCGTCCGGTCGTGCGCCTAGCCGCGCCGCCTCGGTCCGCCCCGGCTCCTGCGGCGGCGAATGCGCAAGCTGCCGTTATGCCGCCGCCCGCGATCGCGCCAGCCCCAGCCATCGAAACCGCGCTCGCGTCACCGGCCAAGCCAGTGCCGCCGCCGCCTTGGCCGGTGGAATTGAAATTGATGGGCATTTTCTTTAACCAGGCAAATCCCCAGGCGCTCATCAACGCCCGCACCGTCAGTGTGGGCGATGAAATCGATGGCATCCGCGTCACCAGGATTGCTCGCGACCAGGTGACGGTGGGATGGAACGGCCAGTCGAAGCAATTGACCCTGGAGTGAGCCGCATTTTTTCCCCCATGAAAACATTTTCATTTCGCCACGGCCTGCTGGCAATCCTCGTGTTGAACGTCCAATGGGCCGGCGCCGCCGATGACACGCCGCTGCGCGCCCGCTTGAAGCCGCTGCCATATAAAATCGCTTACGAAAGCTACGCGCAGGGCAATTGGGACATTTTCGTAATGAACGCCGACGGCGGGCATCCCGCCAACCTGACCAAAACGCCCGACCTCAACGAGCATTACCCTCAGATTTCGCCCGACGGCCGGCGGATGTGTTTCGTGGCCGACAAGGGAGAAGGCCGCGCGGCCGTCCGCAGTTTGTATGTCATGGATATGGATGGGCGGCATCGCCGGAAGATTGCCGATTACGCGCGGGAGCCGTTCTGGTCGCCCAATTCCAAAGTCATCGGATATTTGGATCAGGAGTATCCCAAATTCGATGTGATTGACTACTACACCAAGGGGATGAATTTTTATGATCTGGCCAGCGGCAAGGTCACGCCGCATCCCAATTACACCAATTTGCACCATCTTTATAATCCCAATTTCAGCCCCAACGGAAAATGGATTGTCTCCACGGTGCATGCCGGCATGGGATTTTCCCACACGATTCTGCTCATCGAAGCGCATGGAGATAAAATTATTGACTTGAAAATTCCGGGCTGCCGCCCCCGTTTCAGCCCCGACGGCAAGCAACTCGGCTGGGGCGCGAGCGACAATGAAATCGCAGTCGGGCAGATCGACACTGGTTCCGATGATCCTCAAATCACCTCGTGGGGCGTTCGCATCAAGGATGCCAGCAATAAAATTTATCACACGCGCTGGTCGCCTGACAGCCAGTTCATCAGTTTCAGCCGCGGGCCCGATGGCGAGGGCGATTTGACGAAGGCCGGCACTTTCCAGGCGGCGTGCGAAATCATGGGGGTTTATGCGCCGGGCTGGAATATCGGCGTCGTGTCGGCCGAGCGAACCAACATGGTCGATCTCAACGCGGCGACCGCGGCCGATTTCACCATGCTGACCACGAACGGTTTGAGCAACAAGGAATCAACGTGGTTCCGGCCGCGCGGAAAATAACTTCACGGCACATGCCAAAAGGAATTTCCATCATCAGCATGCTGGCGGGCGTCATCCTGTTCAGCGGCTGCGGTCAGCGGCCGGATGGAGCGCCAGCGTCTCCCACTGAGGCCGTCACCCAATCCGGCGTCGAAATGGTTTGGCTGCCCGGCGGCGAATTCATGATGGGTTCCGCGCGGGGCAATGCGGACGAAGCGCCCGTTCACAAGGTGGCGATCAGCGCCTTTATGATGGACAAATATCCGGCCACCCACGAGATGTTCGCCAAAGTGCAATTGCCAGACCCTTCGCATTGGCAGGACAATCCGAAAGGCCCCGTCGAGCGTGTGCGCTGGAGGGACGCCAAGCAATATTGCAACGAACGCTCGCTGCTGGAAAATCTCAAGCCGTGCTACAACGAAAAAACGGCGGAATGGGATTGCGATGATTCCGCCAGCGGCTACCGCCTGCCCACCGAGGCGGAATGGGAATATGCCTGCCGCGCCGGAACCGATGGGCCTTACGATTTCGGCACGCCCGACAAATTGCGCCAATACGCATGGTTCGCCGACAACGCCGATGAGAAGACTCATCCCGCCGGCCAAAAGAAACCGAACGGCTGGGGCATCTTTGACATGTACGGGAACGTTTCGGAATGGTGCGAGGACGTTTACAGTCCAACCTATTATGCGCACAGCGCGGCCGCCGATCCGCAAGGGCCGCCCAGCCCCGGCAAGGACGTCAAACGGGTCATGCGCGGCGGTTCGTGGAAGGCGAGCGCGGCCATGTGCCGGGCCACGTTTCGGCAGGGCCAGCGCACTGGCGACACTGATGCTTGTTTCTATACGGATTTCTGCGGATTCCGCTGCGTGCGGCGAATTTCGACGGCGGACCTGGCCAGGTTGAAAGTGACTTCAAAATGAGCGCGCTTCCCCCCGCACCATGCTCTTCCATACCTGGCCGTTCCTGATCTTCATGCTGATCGTTCTGCCGGTGTTTTACGCGCTGCGCGGGACGAACTGGTGGATTCCCTGGCTGATGGCCGCCTCGTATTTCTTTTATGGCTGGTGGAACCCGTATTACCTGCTGCTGGTTTTATACTCGACAGTGCTGGATTACTTTCTCGTCACCCTGATGGACCATTGCCCGCGCGAGGGGCCGCCGAGTCCGCCGTTTGTCGATCCAGCGCTCAAGCGCGCTTTTCTTGTCTCCTCCGGGGCGGCTGTCGCGATTGCCGCCGCCGCATGCTTCGGCCCGCCCGCCCTCCGTCCAGCGCTGGCCGGCCTGGCCCTGATTTTTCTCCTGATGGCTGCGGGCGCTTTTCTGCGCAACCGCCGGATTTGGCTCCTCATCAGTCTTGTCAACAACCTGGCCCTGCTGCTTTTCTTCAAATACGGCCGTTTTGTCGCGGCCAACCTCAATGCCATCCTCCCGTGGCATCTGCCCGATCCCTCCACTTTGATGCCGCTCGGCTTTTCCTACGCGCTGCCGGTGGGCATTTCCTTTTTCACGTTTCAATCGTTGAGCTACACGATCGACTTTTATTTCGGCAACGTCGAACGGGAGCGCAACTTTCTCCGGTTCGCGACCTTCGTCTGCTTCTTTCCTCAATTGATGGCTGGTCCCATTGAGCGCGCCAAACATCTGCTGCCGCAATTGCGCCAGTTCCCGCCCATCCGCCGGGAAAATTTTACCGATGGCCTGTCGCTTTTCCTCGTGGGCCTGTTTAAAAAGCTCGCGCTGGCCAACTACCTTGCGTTTTACGTGGAGCGCGTTTACGACAACCCGAAGGCCTTCGGCGCGCCCGCCCTCATGCTCGCGACGTTCGCGTTCGCGTGGCAAATTTATTTTGACTTCAGCGGATACACCGACATGGCGCGGGGCATCGCGCGGTTGCTGGGATTTAATTTGATTCTCAATTTCAACAATCCGTATCTCGCGGCGGGGTTGGGCGAATTTTGGACGCGGTGGCACATCAGCCTTTCCTCGTGGTTTCGCGATTACGTCTATATTCCGCTCGGCGGCAACCGGCGCGGCCCTGTCAAAATGTATCGCAATCTGCTCGTGACCTTTTTGCTCTCTGGCTTCTGGCACGGGGCGGCATGGACGTTTGTCATATGGGGAGGGCTGCACGCGCTGGGCGTAATGGCCACTCGCGAGCTGGAGCGTTCGACGTTCTACCGCGAGCAGGCGCCCCGGTGGCTCAAGCAGGCGGCCGTGTTCCTTTTCGTTTGCTTCACCTGGATTTTTTTCCGGGCCGAATCGCTGGGCGACGCCGGCTTGATCGTCCGGCGCATTTTCACGGCGGCGTGGTCAGACCCGCAAATCCCGGCGCTGATGCTCGCGCTCATCGCGCTGGTCTGGCTGTATCAATTTTTGTATGAATCCAAGAGCCGCGATTTCCTGCGCTCCGGTTTTGCGCGGGCCGGCCTGGCCGTTTTCATGGTCCTGTATTTGTTTCTCTTTTCCTCCGGAGGCGGGACGTTCATTTACTTTCAATTTTGATTCATGAACACGCCGCCCATGGTCAACGAGATGCGCCTGAACGCCCGCCAATGGGCGCTGGCCGCGGGCATCATTCTATTGACACTTTGCGCGGCGCCCCGGCTTTGGAAACACGCCGAACGTTTCGATACAGGCCCGGACTATCGCATCCCCTACAACTTGAGCAAAGATTACTGGCTCTGGCAGCGGCGCCTGGAGGACAAACTGCCGCCCGGCGCGATTGTCATGCTGGGCGATTCGGTGGTTTGGGGCGAATATGTGCTGCCCGATGGCACCTGGACGCATTTCCTCAACGCGGAGAGCGCTCAGGGGAGCAAGTTTGTCAACGGCGGCGTCAACGGCCTTTTCCCGCTCGCGCTGGAAGGTTTGATTGACAGCTACGGGCGCGCCCTCCGCCACCGCAAAGTCATCCTGCACTGCAACCTGCTATGGATGAGCAGCCCCAAAGCCGATCTGCAAATCGACAAGGACGAGGCCATCAACCACTCGCGCTTGATCCCGCAATTTTATCCCCGCGTCCCATGCTACAAGGCCGATGCCAATGAGCGCCTGGCGGCCATCGTGGAGCGGGAGGTTGGTTTCGTCGGCTGGGTCGATCATTTGCAGGACGCTTACTTTGGCCAGCGAAGCATTCTCAACTGGACTTTGCAGGACGACGGCCGCGACCCGCCGCGGTATCCGAACAGCTACAAGAACCCGCTGGCGCAAATTAGTTTGACGGTGCCATCCGCGCCCCGCGATGACCCTCAGCGCGGCCCCAACAGCGCCCGGCACAAGCCGTGGTCCGCCGGCGGAAGCCCGGCCCAGTTCGAGTGGGTTGATTTGGAGACGTCACTGCAATGGGGCGCGTTCCGGAGGATTGTGAAAACCTTGCGCGAGCGCGGAAACGATGTTTTCGTCATCGTCGGCCCATTCAATGAGCACATGGTCGCGCGGGAAAGCCTGGCGCCGTATTCGAAATTGCGCGCCGGCGTCATTTCGTGGCTGGGAAAATACAAAATTCCGAATCTCGCGCCCGAAGTCCTGCCCAGCGATCTTTACGCGGATGCCAGCCACCCGCTGACCGGCGGTTACGAGCTTTTGGCCCGGCGCGTCCTGTCAAACGAACCGTTTCAGCGCTGGCGCCAGTTTACTCCCGCCCAGCCGCCGCGATGAACGGCTTGAGGCTTTCCATCAGCCGCGCGAAACCATCCAGCGTCAATTGTTGCGCGCCGTCGCTCCAGGCCTCGGCGGGATTCGGATGGACTTCAATCAGGAGGCCGTCCGCTCCCATGGCGGCCGCGCCGTGGCAAAGGCTGGTGACCAAATCGACCCGGCCCGCGCCCTGGCTGGGGTCGATGACAATCGGGCAGTGCGATTCGTTTTTGATGATGGGAATGGTGGAAAGGTCCAGCGTGTTGCGCGTGTAGGTCTCGAACGTGCGGATGCCGCGCTCGCAAAAGATCAAGTTGGGATTATTATTTGACAGAACATACTCGCCCGCCAGCAGCCATTCTTCGATCTTCATGGACAGGCCGCGCTTGAGAAGAATCGGCTTGCCCGTCCGCGCCGCGGCGATGAGCAATTGGTAATTCTGCGAATTGCGCGCGCCGATCTGGATGATGTCCGTGAATTCGGCGACCATTTCAGCGTGCTGTTCGGAGAGCAATTCCGTGATGATCGACAGGCCGGTTTCTTTGCGCGCCTTGGCCAGCAATTGCAACCCCTTCTTGCCCAGCCCTTGAAATTCATAGGGAGAGGTGCGCGGCTTGAAGGCGCCGCCGCGCAGGATGGTCGCGCCCGCCTTTTGCACGGCGTGGGCCGTTCGCATGAGCTGGCTCTCGCCCTCGACTGAGCACGGCCCCGCCATCACTTGAAATTTCCGGCCGCCGATCAAATTCTGCCGCACCGGAATGACGGAGTTGGTTTTTTGCCCTTCGCGGCTGGCCAGTTTGTAGCGCTTTTGCACGGGCATCACGCGCTCAACCTGCGGCCAGGCGGCGAGGGTTTCGAGAGATTTATGCGTGCGCTCATCGCCGATGGCGCCGATGACAACCCGCTCGATGCCGCGCATGACATGGGGCCGGTAGCCCAGGGCCCGGATTTCCTTGAGGACGGCAGCCTCGTCTTTCTTTGTGATATTCGGTTTAAGGACAACGATCATATGATCGCCCTGTCACTTATCACAGCCGCGCGCCGGAGCAAGATCAATCCGGCGTCTCTTGCCGCAGCCATATTCGCTGTTACGTTCAAGGGTGTGAGCTATCGGTTTGCAGATCGCGCGCAGGCGGGGCGGGAGCTGGCGGAAAAACTGGCCGGCTTCGCGAATCTTTCCGGCGTGGCGGTGCTCGGCTTGCCGCGCGGAGGCGTGCCGGTCGCCTGGCAGGTCGCGCAACGATTGGGCGCGCCGCTGGACGTTTTTGTGGTGCGGAAATTGGGCGTGCCCGGCCAGGAGGAATTGGCCCTGGGCGCCATCGCCTCCGGCGGTGTTCGCGTGCTGAACGAGGGCATCATCCGCGATTGCCATATTTCTCAAGATGTGATTGACAGAGTCGCCGCCCGCGAACGGCGCGCGCTGGAGCAAGGGGAGTGGGCATTCCGTCCGGGGCCGCCGCTGGACGTGCGCGGCCGGATCGTCATTCTGGCCGATGACGGCCTGGCCACCGGGGCAACCATGCGCGCGGCCGTCGCTGCCGTCATGCAACTCAATCCAGCCCGGGTCGTGGTGGCCGTCCCTGTCGCCGCGCCCGAAATGTGCCGGGAGTTCGCGCGGGAGGGTTGCGAAATTGTTTGCGCGCGGGCGCCCGCCAATTTTGAAGGGGTGGGGCAATGGTATGAGAATTTCGCGCAAACAACCGATGAGGAAGTGCGCGCGATTCTCAAGCAGAGCAAGATGGTTTCGCCCGGGCTGTAAGCCGAATTCTGTCTGCCCCGAAAAAATCAGGGGAGAGAACCATTTGTCTTAGCGGCCGATACCCGAAACTGTTCCGCGCGGGCGGAACTGGAGCGGGCCGCTCCGGGTTTCCTATTTGGCCTTGCACCCGATGGGGTTTTCCGTGCCTTGCCGGTTGCCCGGCAAGCGGTGAGCTCTTGCCTCGCCTTTTCACCCTTGCCTGCCCTTGCGGGCCGGCGGTTTGTTTTCTGTGGCACTTTCCGTCGAAAGGCTTTCGCCTTCCTCCCGCGTGTATCTTCGCTGGAAGTTACGCGGCATCGCGCCCTCTGGTGTTCGGACTTTCCTCCCCCGGCCCCAAAAGGCCGGGAGCGATTCTCCACCCGGACGAAACCGCCGTGAACCTACAACACCCAAACGCCAAACTCAAGATTTAGGCTTCAGATCGCCTAATGTGTCAGCGCCGTGCGGTAAAATTCCGTGCTCGCGCCGGCGGGAAGCTGGAAGCTGGCGCTGGCGCTCGCAAACGTGTTGCTGCTGACGAACGTCCAATGCGCCAAGTCTGTCGATGATTGCAGAATGAAACCGCGCCCGGTTTCTCCGGTGACGGTGAACGAAAATTGGCCGGCGGCGGCGGGAGGGCCGGGCGACATGCGCAGCGTGCCATTGGGCGGCAGCACGAACAGAGTGACGCTTTGGCCGGGCACGGTCGTTTGCAACGTCCCCTTGGTGAAAGGCAGGCTGGACAATTGCGCGATGGCATTGCCAGCTTTGAGCTGCCACACTTGCGCCGTGCCGCTGCCGATGAAATTGGCCACGTTGACGGCCAGCGGAACCGTCCCTGTCAAATACTTGCTGACCGCCATGATCGTCAGCGCCTCATCCGCCGAGCGCTGCGCCGCGAAAAGCGCCACGTTGTCCGGGTTTCCGCCCAGCACGCCCACGCTGGTTTCTCCGAAGGTGGATTTGTGCCCGTCGTAATTGCGGTACATTTTCATGGCAAGGTAAGTTGGGCTGCCGGTGGCGGGTGTGGTCCAGCGCGTGGCCAGGTCCAATCCCTGCCGCCCGAAGATTCCCAAAAGGTCCGCCTGGGCCGTCGCGCCGCTCATATATGCTTCGGCGCCCCAATTATATTCGGTGATGCCGATTTTGGTTCCGGGATAATACTCGGCCACCCAGCTTTTCATGCGCGGGATGAGCATGATGACGCTGTCAATCCAGCTCGGGTCCACGTAGTTGCTGTCCCATAATTGGCGGGTGGTCTGGTTTCGCAATAAATCGGTTTCCGGCAGGTTATTGGTCAGGCTGCCCACATCGCCCTCCTGCGGATAACAATGAAGTGTGAAGTAATCCAGGAGGCGCTGGCCGTTGGTGGCGTTGTAATTTTGAAATTGGTGGAGCAGCCAGGGCATGTAATCCCAGCCGCCGTTGGTGGTGCGATCGGGAAAATCAGCGGTATTGTAATCGCCATTCTTGCCGGACCATTGCTGGTCGTAACCGCTGTATAAGTACCCGGGCCAGCCCCATTCCTCCGGCCCCAGCACGAGCGCATGCGGGTCCAGGCTTTTGACCATCGTCGCGGAGGAGACCATTTTCCCGAATATTTCCTGCATGGTTGCCCCGGTCGGATGGATGTCCTGATGGGTCGAGTGCCAAAGGCTGTGCTCGTTGTCCATGATGTAGCAGCCGACGCCGCCGTTGGTGGAAACGCCCCAGGTGCTGGTCAAATGCCGGATGTAGCCCGCCTCAAAATTGGTGTCGGACGGCGTGTAGGCGTCGGTGGGGTCATTCCACGTAATCGGCGTGTTATTGGTAACACTGATGCCGTTGCCGCAATTGGTGTGGTAAGGATCGACCGCCTTCTGCGGGCCGTATTTGGCCACAGAATAACTGGGCAGGATGGCCCGGCCGGGCCCGAGAATCGGCGTCCAGCCAATCATCGGGACCGTGATCAGCGCCTGCGCGCCCGCCGACTTGCTGGAGGACACGACCGTATCTGCCGACTCGCCCGGCGTGGCCGAGGCATCGGGATAGCTCTCGAAATAATTATCGGCCCCTTTGCCATGCGCGTTGATCTGCCAATTGTAAGTCGTCTCCTCGTTTCCGCCGGAGCGGTTCATGGTGAAGTTCAGGTCCGAAAGCTGGCTGGCCGTGGCGAAAGCCGTTCCATAAATCTGGCTGCTGATGGGCGCCCGGCTGGATGCGGCGTCAACAATAAGCACATTGGCCGGGTTCGGCCCGGCCGACTGGATTGGGGCGCTATTGGCGGAAATGTTGTCAATCCAATTGGTTATGGTGAAGAGCGGATAGCCGCTGTAAGAATTGATGTCAAAAGCCAGGCCGGGAACATTGGACAGGTTGCTTTGCGTCAGCACAATCGGGACTGACAAATGCACCCATTGGCTGGACGCCGAGGCCGGAATTGCCACGCTGGCGCCGAATTGCTCGTAATAGTAATTCGTGCTGATGAAGCCAACGCCAATGCTCCCATAATTCCCGCTGCCGCTTAACGGAGTGCCCGGCGCCACGCGAATATCAAACGAGATATTGCTGTACAACGTTAAATTGGCCCCGACGCTAAAGTCGTAAGCATTGTTGACGTTGCTGGCGAAGGTTCCAAAGAAAACGTTCTGCGTGCCGTTGGGTTGATTCAATGGGCTGACGACCTTGAGGGAGCCGGAAGCGGCATTGTTGCTGGCGTCCATGGTCACATCCACCGGGATATGCGTGTTGTTGCCCGGGGCGTTGTACCAGGAAACCCAACTGCTGTTGAAATTCGCCGGCGCGCCGCCGGTGGCGAAAGTAAACGTGAACGTATTGGTGATAACGACTTGCGCGCGGGCGGGCGCGCACAAAAACGCCGCCGCCAAACCGGCCATCAAGAGTCGCAGCCTTCGCATCGCAGTAGAATTTATGCGGCAATCTACCCCATTCCGCCGCCGCTGGCGAAATGTTTTGTGTGAATTCATTTGCAATCCGCCGCAAACCGGGGCAAGGTGGCCGCTCAATGGTTGGCGGGGCGTAGCGTAGCTTGGTAGCGCGCTTGGTTCGGGAGCAACTCCGGTCGATTTTTGCTATTTTTAGCCAACTTTCCCAAGTGGTTGCAATGGTTGCAAGTCCCTTTGCACAAACATATTGGGTCACAATTTGGCTTGCACTCATTTGGACTGATAAAGACTGAAATTTGAAGATCGGGTGACAAGTCGGGTGACAACTTTCTTTGCCAGCGAGCCAATGCAGAACGGCTGTCAACGAAAACAAAGAGAGGTCTGGTCGGCTGTTAAACACGAATTCCGTGGGGCTGCTTTTGTTCGTGTGCCGGCGTCTCGTGAGTGGAAACACTATTCGTGAGGCGGCGCATGGAGCTTTCGGAAACCCGCGTCATGTCTTGGCCGGGATATTTTTCCGCCAGGTATTCGCGGACCCGAGATGCTGCATCCTCTGGCCAAATCTGCAAGACCTCCTTCTGATCTCGGACAAAATCGCGGAGACCGTCCAATGGGCGGTGCCCCATCCTCAACACGTCCTAAGTTTCGTTTGACGGCAGGCGCTCCACAACCGCGAATTGCATTTCCCCTTCTGCAACGCGGTAGCACACAGCGATGTTGTCCATCAGCGGAATCGCCCGCTTCCATACTGTGCCGTCAGCCGCTTGAAATCGGGGATTCGTGCCGGGAGCCGTTCGGGCCGTGGCCGCTATGATTGCTTGAGCCACCGGTGCGGGGCCGCGGCCAGGGCGTTCAAGTACCGCCATGCCCCTGGCGAATTGTTGCAAATGCTCGGCGAAACGCTGACGGACATCGGCATACGCGTCTTCATCTTCGACGGTTGGACGCGGATCAGTGAGATTCTTTTTCATGGTGGTGGTCGGTTTCTAGTAGGAGTTTCAGGAGTTTGGAGCGCGGCACGAGCAGTTTTCCGCGCAAGGCCCTGCAAACCTTCAATTTTCCGCGCTGGATAAGCCGGTAGATGCTGAAATAATGCACACCGAGCATGGCGGCGGCTTTCTCTATGGGATAAGCAAGGCGTTTCGTAGTGACGGCGGACGGTGCGGGTTCAGGAATGATGTCCATAAAATTCGATGGGCTTCAAAATGAATCGTCGCCGGGCAGAATGAGGCGGCGGCGTGGAATTCGGATGGACCGAAGAGCAATGTTGTGAATAACCTTTGCGGAATCAACTTTGGGAAGCAGTTCGCCAGGTTGAATTCCAAAGATTGGCGCGAAACAACAAAGCATATAATCGGGAACCTTGATGAGTCCGCTTTCAATCTTGGAGACGCAACTGCGAGTGGCCGTTTCCCATCCTGCCTCTTGCAGTTTGATCGCCAACCCCTCCTGGGTCATGCCGTGTTGATAGCGCAATCTGCCAATTTGCCTGCCCACTACATTTAACTTTTTCATATAAACCTCCAATCCGGTTTCACAGTCGATCTTTTACCAAAACAGCCTTCCGATTTTGTGTATCAAAAACACAAAATGCGGGGAGCCGATCTGCCGCGCTCCACGGCACGGGAAACCGGTTCCGTGACCGCGAGTGTCGCAGAAATTCTCCAATCAGGTTGTTCAGCCAGTGGAACAACTTTCCGCGCGCCCCTCCCCTTCCTAACTAACGTGAAACCGAGCCTCCACACCCATTAGGTTAGGCCGCCCGATAAGAAAGATTGTCCGCAAACACGGGCAAAATTGCATGGCAATTGAGTTTTCCATTTTCAACATCAAGAAAGGTCATCAGGAAATTTCTGACGAGGCGTACCGCCGGTGGTACTAAATTGCGAGGGGACAAACCCCGCTGAAAGCCTGACGCTCTCGCCAGAACCCCCGCAGAACGAACGTTATGCGATTGCTTGGGGGACGTGGCGGGGCGAGCAATCGCGGTGCGGCCGCACTGCCCCTGAGAGCGCAAACGCAACTGAGGAGGTCCAAGAGGCCCGGCAGCATGAGGTGGACCCCATCCTTTAGAGCGTGTTTTGAAAATGGCACATTCCTTCGTTAACGTTAAAGTTGTACCATGGTCGCGTACAGTATAAATAATGCGGATGCAAACGCATCCGACGAAGTATACAACTGACCTGAGTGATGAAGAGTGGAACCAAATC
>DASXZY010000083.1:0-61065 GCA_036501625.1 Verrucomicrobiia bacterium | reverse complement strand
GCCAGCATTCGCCTGGACCGCTCATTCAGGTGCGGCCAGAGATGCTGCAACTTCCGGCGCATATCTCGAAGAGATACCACGCCGTGATGGATAACATCACCCCAGTGAGTTGTAAATGTTATTTATTGACGCCGCCTTAGCGGCGGCACATTGCGCAAGGGTTTGGAGTATCGGGACAACGCCGTGCGGGCCATCGCCACCAACGGGAATGGAGAAATGTGGCTGGCATTGGGCGACGAATCCCGCAGGTTTCGCCAGTCGCAGATTACCAATCTGGCCGCGGCCAGCGCGTGCTTTGGCAGGCTGTTTGTTTTACTGAGAAGACAAATTTATGGGCCGGCAGCAGCGGCGGGCTGGCCCGCTGGTCGCCCGCCGAGGAAAAGGATTTCACCAAGCAAGAAGGATTGGCGGGGGACGTCGTCAATTGTTTGTGCCCGGACCATCAGGGCAATCTTTGGATCGGCACGGACGGCGGTTTGAATTGTTTGACGAGCGCCGGAAATCTTCTGGAGATGCAGCACGAAGGCGAATCGCTCGACATGGTGCAGGCGATCTTCCAAGACCGCGAACAGAATGTTTGGGCCGGCACGCGCGACGGCCTCTACCGCCTCAACCGCAAGGTTTTTCTTACCTACACGAAACAGCAGGGCCTTTCTCACAATAACGTCACCTCCGTCCTGGAAGGGCCGCCAGGCCGGCTTTGGATTGGCACCCAGGGCGGCGGTTTGGATTACATGGAGAACAGCGTCATCAACCGTTTGACACCAACCGACAGCGCGGATTTCCGCCAATTCTTCAATAATCACGTCCTGGCCCTCAACTATTGCGCTCCCAGCAACGTGCTTTGGATCGGCACGGATTTCGATGGCGGCATGTTTCGTTATGAAAATGGCAGATTGTTCCACTATTGGTCGGGGCGCGGCATCAGCACGCTTGCCGATCCGGGCGTGCGCGTGATTTTTGAAGACGCGGACGCGCGCAAATTGTGGGTGGGCACGCGCGAGTCCTTGCTCGAGGCGTCGCGCAACCATCCGTTCCACCGCTACACGGCGCGCCAGGGCCTGGCTGGCAATTCCATTTACGCGATCCTCAAAGACAGCCACGGAAATATCTGGGTTGGCACGGACAACGGCCTCAACCAGTTCCGCGATGGCAAGATCATTACTTACACGACCAACGACGGCCTCTCTCACAACACCGTTACGGCCCTGTATGAGGACGATGCGAATTCCTTGTGGATTGGCACGGCAGGCGGCGGATTGAATCGCCGCAAAGAAGGCCGGTTCCGCTCCTACAATGTCCGCCAGGGGCTTTTAAGCAGCGAGATTTTCGAAATCCTGGAAGACAATGCCGGCCGCCTCTGGATGACTTGCGGCGCAGGCATTTTCTGGGTTGCCCGGAAGGATTTCGGCGCCCTGGACACGGGCCGCATGTCCACTCTTCCCTGTGTCGCCTACGGCAAAGACGATGGCCTGGACAGCATCGACTGCGACAGCGCCGCCAAGCCGGCCGCCTGCAAAAGCAGCGATGGCCGCCTGTGGTTCGCCACGGAGAAGGGGCTTTCGGTCGTCGATCCGGCCCAAGTGGGGCCAGCTTCCACCGAGCCGCCGCCGGTCTTCATCGAGGAAGTTATTTCCGACAGAAAATCCTTCGCGCCCGCGGAGGCCTTGCGGCTGCCGCCCGGCCGGGGCGATTTGGAATTTCGTTTCACAGCCCTGAGTTTTCGCGCGCCGGAGCGGAGCCGCTTCAAATACCGGCTGCAAGGAGTGGACCCGGATTGGATGGACGCCGGCTCGCTGCGTTTCGCCCGCTACAATAACATCTACCCCGGCCGCCACATTTTTCGGGTCATGGCCTGCAATTGCGACGGCGTCTGGAACGAAGCCGGCGCGGCCCTGGAATTTGTGATGCTGCCGCATTTCTGGCAGACGGCTTGGTTCAAGGCTTGCGCCATGGGCGGAGCCGCGCTGCTGGGCATTCTTCTCTACAAAGCCGGCCTGGAGCGCGTCAAAGCCGTCGAGCGCCTGCGCGTGCATATCGCCGCTGATTTGCACGACGAAATCGGGAGCAGCTTGGGCAGCATTTCCCTCCTGAGCCAGAAAATTCAGCAGGAATCGCCGCTGGGCGAAGAGCAGCGAAAAGACCTCGCCTCCATCAAGCGCATTTCCACCCAGTCCGCCAATTCCATCCGCGACATCGTCTGGTTCATCAATCCCGATTACGACACGATGGAGGATTTGCTGCTGCGCATGAAGGATGCCGCGCAGACCATGCTCGGCGGCATGCAATTTGAATTTATCGGGCCGCGCGATGGTTTGCGGCGGGAGCTTTCGCTCGAATTCCGGCGCAACATTTTTCGCATGTTCAAGGAAATCCTGGGCAACGTGGCCAGCCATTCCAAGGCCAGTTCCGTGCGCATTTCCATTTCCGAAAAAATCGGCGGCTGGCATTTGGTGGTCCAGGACAACGGCGTCGGTTTTCAAGCCGATTCCGTCCGGCGCGGCAATGGCCTGGCCAATTTAAAACGGCGCGCGGAGAAACTGCATGGCCAGTTGCAAATCGACACTTGCCCCGGCGCGGGCACCACTGTCAGCTTCCACGTCAACCACCTTTAACCATGAGTCCAGCCCCAGAATCCGCAACTGTTTCCGTCTGGCTGATCGAAGACCACGACGACTTCCGCAAAATGGTCGCCTGGCAAATCAACCAGCTTTCGGGCCTGCGCTGTTCGCGGCAATTTGGCAATTGCGAGGACGCCTTGGCCGCGTTGCAGGAGGACCGTCCGCCACAGGTCATTCTTTGCGACATCGGCCTGCCGGGCATGGATGGCATCGCCGGCATTCGGAAAATCAAAATTGCCTCCCCGCAAACCCACGTCATCGTGCTTACGGTTTATGACGATCACGACAAGGTTTTCAACGCCATCTGCGCGGGCGCGTCAGGCTACCTGCTCAAAAATGCCTCCGAGGAAGGCGTCGCCTCGGCCGTCATGGAAGTCCTGCACGGCGGCGCGCCGGTCAATCCGCGCGTGGCCCGCCTGGTGCTGGAAGCCTTTGCCCGCCAGCAACCCGCCGCGCTCGGCAATGACTACGGCCTCTCGGCGCGCGAAAAAAGCATCCTGGAGCTGATGGTCAAAGGGCTGATTAAAAAAGAAATTGCCGGCGAATTGGGCATCAGCTTTCACACAGTCAACAATCAACTCCGCAGCATCTACGAAAAACTGCGCGTCCACACCCGGGGCGGGGCGGTTGCCAAGGCGCTCAAGGAACGCCTGTTCTAGCCCGCGGATTGTTTACATGACGGCCTCAGAGTCCGCGAATGCGATGGTCGTCATCATCGCGTTTTCGGCCTGGCGCGAATCGAGCCGCGTGTGCTGGACGACAATCGGCACATCCGATTCAATGACGCTCGCAAAATCGGTCCCGCGCGGAATGGGGGCCGGATCATTCAAATCATTGAAGCGGACATGGGCTGTTCGCCGCGCCGGCACGGTTATTTTGTAAGGGCCGGCCGGTTCAGTATCGCGGTAGAAAATGTTGATCTCGACATGGGCGTCCTCGTCCGAGGTGTTGAGGATGCAGGCCGTTTCGTGGCTGGTCATGGCCGGCTCAGGGCCATGGCTTGCGGGCGGAATCCACCCCTCCGCGATGACCCATCGTTTGTGCCCCATCGGCGGAAAGCGTTTTGGCTTGGGAGTGTCTGATTTGTCATTCATAACTGAGACCTTCTTAAGCTGGAATCCTGCCAAATATTTCCTTCGTTCTGCCAGCGTCTGCCACCGCAATTTGCACAACGGCGCCGCCGCGTGCTTGCAAATTGCTCTAACCCTTCACAACAGGTCCTTCAGCCTCAGTTCCACCACTGCCGCCACTTCGTCGGCTGCGCCGTAATAGATCAGCGCCGTTTCGCCTTGCGGGACGATGCCTGTTGGGAAAACGACATCCGGCACGAATCCCTCCCGCTCATAGTCCGTTTGCGGAACCAGCACCGGCCCGCGCGCGCCCAAAATGCGCCGCGGGTTGTCCAAATCCAGCAGCAACGCCCCGGCGGAATACGCGCCGATTCCGTCGCCGCCGGGCGGGCGCGCGTTGCCGTGATAGATCTCCAGCCAGCCGGCGTCGGTCCTTACCGGCGGCGTGCCCGCGCCAATGCGGCCGGCATCCCAATTCGCGCCCGCGCCCAGGAACCATTCGTGCCTTCCCCAGTGAATGAAATCCGGCGATGCGGCCAGCCACATTTCCGGCGGCGAAAAATGCTGGGCTGGATTCGGCCGGTGCAGCGCCATAATCAACCCGCCGATTTTTTCCGGGAACAGAACCACGTCCTTGTTTTCCGGCGCGAGAATGACGCCGTGGCGCTCAAAGGATTGAAAATCCATTGTTGACGCGAGCGCGGTGGCCGCGCCATGCCGCGAAACGGCCACATAAGTGAAATAGAAGCGGCCCTCCAGCGCGGTCACACGCGGGTCTTCCACGCCAAATTCCTCACCCTCGGCCGCAGGCATGAACCGAGCCGGCCCGATGCCGTCAATCGAACGCCCATCCCCGCAGTGAAACACTCTCAAATGCGAAATAAACGTCAATCGTCTCAGCCCGGTTTGTTTGACAACCACCACGCGCGGGTCGAGCCATGCCAGTTCTTCCCCCCTCAACCAATCGCATTCCACGCGGGCGGAGGTCGCGTCCCAGCGCGGCAGCGCGACCCAGCCGCGCCGCTTCTCCCCAATGTTTTCCGCCACGCGCGCCAAAAGGACCACCCCGCCAGGCGTTTGAGCCGCGCCGGGATTGAAGACGCCAATCACCCGCAAATCATCCTGCGAGGGCGCGAGGTCGCCGGGCCGAAGCAGGCAGCGCTGGAATAACCGCGGCGCGGGAGCCTGATTTGACATCTCGGTCACGTCACCGCCTCGCAGGCTTCCGGCTCCTGATCGAACGCTTCCAGGGCCGTCAAAGCCACGCGCATTTCCTGGAGCGCCAGAAGAAAGGAGAGCGTTGATTCGGCGCCCTGGTTCAGATTGACGCGATCGACATGCAAGGCATCGAAACAGCCGCCGGTGGCTGCGTCATAGACAGGTTGGGCCAGGTCATTGCGACCGAGAAACCATTCGAAAGCCTTCCAAGTTTCGTTCATCCAAAAATCGTCGCGTGTGGCAAAAAACGCTTCGAGGCAGGCTGAAATAGTCGAGTAGGCTTCAATCGGCTGCTGATCGAAATGGGCGCGCAGGCCGTTTAGAGAGTAGAAGCCATTGGAGCCAATTGGGCGGAAGTGGCCGGCCTCGGCGGTTTGAAGTTCCACCAGCCAGCGCAAGCTTCGCAATCCGGTTTGCAGCGCCTCTTCCGAGCCGCCCCAGCGCCCGCCCAGAATGAGCGCGTGGCTGAGCCGGGCGTTGCCGTAGGAGAGAGTCTTTTCGAACCAGGGCCAGTCCTCCGCGCTGTTCTGCCGGAATTCATTGAGCAAACGCTCGACCAACATGCCGCGCATTTGGCTGACAAACCGGTCGCCGCTCAGGCGCCGGAGATATTCGTGGATTCCCAGCAACGCGTAGGCCCAACCGCGCGGCGACGTGGTTTCGGCGATGGCCGGCAGCGAGCGGCCGAACAATTGCGCCGCCCAGCGCTGCACGTCCGGCTGGCGCAGGCGGCCCACGCACGCGCCCAAAGCCCAAATGCCGCGGCCCAGGCAATCGTCCGATCCGGTCACATCCAGCCAGCGGCGGTCAAAGCTCATGTGATTGTGGAACCGGCCGGTCTCCGGAATGAACGCGTAATGAACGAAGGCCGCGAAACGCGAGGCCAGCGTCCGCACCTCCGGCGTGCTGTCGCCCGTTTCTTCCAGCAGCACCGTCAACAACAGGGCGCGCGCGTTGTCATCCGTGCAATAACCCTCGCAGAAGTTGGGCACCGAACACACGGCGTGCTGGATGACCCCGCCCGCGTCGGAAAGCCGGCGCAAATGCTCCAGCCGCAACAGCGGCAGTTCGCGCCAGTTTTCGTCCTGCGTCTTCAGCGCCAGCCGCCGCGCGCCGCGATCGGACTGCATTTGGCGCGCCCGGCTGAAGGATTCCAGCAAAGGCTCCGCCACCCGGCTCCAGACCATTTCGCGTCCGAGGAGAAATGCTTGCTTGCGCATGGCCTGGCGGCGCACTTCGTCTTTGAACAGCGCCACGACCTCCCGCGCGAGGGCGGCGCTGTCGCGAAAGGGCACCAGCACCCCGCGCCCGTCCGCCAGCAATTCCTGCGCATGCCAGTAGGGGGTGGAGATGACCGCTTTGCCGCAGCCAAACGCGTAGGCCAGCGTGCCGGAAGTAATCTGCGCGGGATTCAGGTAGGGCGTGATGTAAATATCCGCCACGCCGAGAAACTCCTTCAATTCCTCCATTTCGACGAAGCGATTGTAAAAAATGACGTTCTTCTTGATGCCCAATTCGGCCACCAGCGCCTCCAGGCTCAGCCGGTAACTCTCACCCTGCTCGCGCAGCAGATTGGGATGGGTCGCGCCCAGCACGATGTAAACCAGGTCCGGCCATTCCTTGACCGCGGCCGGCAGCGCCCGCAGCACGTACTCAATGCCTTTGCCGGGCGAAAGCAGGCCAAAGGTCAGCAGCACCTTCCTGCCCGCCACCCCGAATTGATCTTTGAAAAACGCTGGATCGACAAAGCTCATGTCGGGAATCCCGTGCGGCACCAAGTCGATCCGTCCCGAAGGGATTTTGTAAATGCGCGCCAGCATCTCTTTCCCGTGTCCGGTCATCACGATAAACCGCGCCACCAGCCGCCCCATTTCCGCCATGACCCGCCTTTGGTCCGGCGACGGATTTTCCAAAACCGTATGCAAGTGCGCGACTACCGGAATGCGCAATTGCCGCAGCAACGCCAGTATGTGGCTTCCGGCGGGGCCGCCATAGATGCCGAATTCATGCTGCAAGCACACGACTTCCGCGTCGCTGAAATTGAGAAAGTCGGCCGCGCGCGTGTACGACTTGAGGTCCTGTTCGGCGATTTCAAAGCGCACTTCCGGCCCGTACTCGTAGCCTTCAGGGATGTCATTGACAGGAACGACCTGGCATTCCACGCCGGGCCGCGCGGCCAGCGTCTGGTAAATATCGCGGGAAAAGGTGGCGATGCCGCAACGGCGCGGCAGGTAATCGCATACAAGAGCGAAACGGGTGTTTTGTGTTGTCATTCAGTTTGCGGCGGGCCGGCGGTTAATTCCTCCAGCAACTCTTTCAAAGGAACGGTGGCGAAGCCGGCGCACTGGTCGCTTCGCGCGTAAGGCAGAATCAGCAATCCGGCGTGGATGAGGGACCCGCAACTGTACACGACGTTGGGGACGTAGCCTTCCCGCTCGCGTTCCGTCGGGGTCAGCATCGGCTGGCGCAAGCGGCCGATCACGCGCGAAGGGTCGTCGCGGTCCAACAGCGCCGCGCCGATGGCGTAACGCCGCATCGGGCCGACGCCGTGCGTCAAGACTAGCCAGCCCGCATCGGTTTCGATGGGCGAACCGCAGTTGCCAAGCTGGACGTATTCCCACGGGTAAGTCGGGCGCATGAGAAGCTTTTTTTCGTACCAGAAATGGAGCATGTCCGAATACATCAGGAAGATGTTCTCGCCATCCTGCCGCGAGAGCATGGCGAAATGCCCGTGGATGCGCCGCGGAAAGAGCGCCATGCCTTTGTTCTCGACTTCCGGGCCGTTGAGCGTGCTGATCTTGAACGAGACGAAGTCGCGGGTCTCCAGCAATTGCGGCAGCGTAACCTGCCCGTCGAAGGCGGTGAACGTCGCGTAATACGTTTGCGTGCCGTCATCGTCCTGGAAACGGACAAAGCGCGCGTCCTCGATGCCGCGGCTCTCGGCAGGCGAATTGGGGAAGATGACCCGCTCGGAGAACCTGGCCGTCCCCTCGAAACTCACCTCGTAATTGGCCTCGGCCACCGACCTCATGCCATGCGCCACGGCCTGTTCTTCCGGCCGCAGCAACCGGTCGCGCCGCACCGCGCCGTGGGAGGCGGTTTGAAGTTGCGCCCAGGTAAAAACGTCGTCCAGCCGCGCCAGGATCGTGCCGGCAAAGGCGTTCATCAGTCCCAATTCCACGAGCTTCTGCTCGAACAATTTCTTTTCGTAAGACGGGTTGGGATGCGCTTCGGCGGCGGCGACAAACGGCGTCGGCGTGTTGACCGTGACGCGCCCCTCGCCATCGACTTCGCCGGTGCGGAAGACGATGGAGGAGACGTGCCCTTCGCCTGTGGCGCGCAAGCTCAGGACAAAGCGCAGGCTGCCGGGGGCCGCGCCGGATTGATCCGGGTGCGGCACGATGGACGGATTAAACAGCGCGGCGGCCTCGAGTGAATATTCTTGTGTCAAATACGCGCCGATGAGAAGCCGGCGGCTTTCGCTCAAAGGCTGGTCCGTCGGCAAGGCGTCGCGAATGGAATCGAAGCGCCTAAACAGGAATTCACGCAGCTTCTGGTGGCGGTCAATAAAATCGCGCAGGATGCGGCGGGCCTCCCGTTCCGCGTCGGGTTCGCTCATGGCGCCAACGCGCGCGAGCGTGCGGAAAATCCGGTCCTTGGTCAATTGGAACGGCCGAAAGAACACGCGCGAGCAATCCGGGTGCAATACCAGCGATAATCGTTTGAGCTTCATCTGCTGCCTAGCTGCAAAAATAGCCTCCGCCTCCGGTTCGCGCCACGGGGTGCAACCCCACCACAGGGCAGGGCATTCCCCCAATCTCGCGGTTCATATTTGAGTGTTCACATTTGAGTTGCGGGGCGGGCGGGGGTGTCATATCCAATAGGACGGCGATTCTTCCGAGGAGCATGAACCCAGTCGATTCCGGCGGGCCGCTTCCTCCGCACGATCGTGCGTTGCATGGAATGTTGCATCTGATTATGAATGGTAAAAATTCTGGCGCGGCTCTGGCCGCCGCAGTTTGCCTGCTGGCGGGGCGCGCTTTCGCCCTGCCCAATCCCGTTGATCAACCGCTGCCCATGGTCGGCACCGCCGATCACGGCCACACTTATCCCGGCGCGACTGTGCCCTTCGGCATGGTGCAGCTCAGCCCCGATACTCCGCTCCAAGGCTGGGACGGCTGCTCCGGCTATCATTACTCGGACAACGCCATTCTCGGATTCAGCCACACGCATTTAAGCGGCACGGGGGCCGGCTGCCTGGGCGACGTTCTCCTGATGCCGACGGTTGGAGACGTTCAATTTAGCGACCGGCGCTACAGGTCGCCCTTTTCGCACGAACGCGAGCACGCCACGCCGGGGGATTATCGCGTGTTCCTCGACGGCCCGAAAGTAGCGGTCGAACTGACGGCCACGGCCCGCTGCGGCTTTCATAAATACACATTCCCGGCGGCGGATAACGCCCACATCATACTTGATTTGGCGCACGGCATCGGCAACCGGGCCGTCGAAACTTCCATCAACGTCGAGAATGATGCGACCGTCAGCGGCCAGCGCATATCCGAAGGCTGGGGCGGGCGGCGCGCGGTTTATTTCGTCATCCAATTCTCCAAGCCATTCGCCGGGTGCGTCCTGGAGCGCAACGGCGAGCGCCTTCCGGCCGATGCGCGCGAGGGCAGCGGTTCCGGCATGAAAGCCGCCTTCCATTACGCGACCACTGGGCAGGAAACGATTCTGGTCAAAGTCGGCATTTCCGGCACCGGCATCGAGGGCGCCCGCAAAAATCTGGCGGCTGAAATTCCGTCCTGGGATTTCGACGGCGTCCGCTCGGACGCCAAGGCCCAATGGCGAAAAGTGTTTGACATGGCGGACGTGACTTCATTCGATCCGCACATCCGCGAAACCTTCTACGCCAATTTGTACCTGAGCTGCCTGGCGCCCGTCCTGTTCAACGACGCGGATGGAACCTATCGCGGCATGGACAAAAAGAATCACGCCTCGGACGGCTTCCAGAATTACACGACCTTTTCCCTCTGGGACACCTACCGCGCGGAAAATCCGATGCTGGCCCTCCTGCAACCCCAGCGCGTCAATGACATTATCAACACACTGCTGGCCGAGTACACCCAGTTCGGCGAGCACACCACGCCGATCTGGCCGTTGTGGGGCAATGAAACGTGGTGCATGATCGGCTATCATTCCGTTTCCGTCATCGCGGACGCGTATCTGAAGGGATTTCACGGATTCGACGCCGAGGCCGCCTACCGCGCCATGCGCGACACGGCCATGCAGAATCGCAACGGGCTGTCCAGTTACAAGAAGCTCGGCTACGTCGCCTCCCGGCCGCACGAGGAGGCCGCTTCCAAGACGATTGAATATTCATTTGACGACTGGAGCCTGGCCCGCATGGCCCAGGCGCTGGGGCGCGAGGACGACGCCAGGATGTTTTACGAGCGCGCGGCCAATTACCGCAATCTATTTGACGGCAAGGTGCGCTTTTTTCGCGGGCGCAAGGCCGGCGGCGCCTGGCGCTCGCCTTTCGTCACCAACGCGCTCGTGGGCGACGAATACACAGAGGCCGACGCCTGGCAGTACGCCTTCGGCATCCAACAGGACGTTCCCGGCATGATCGCGCTCTACGGCGGCGACCAGCCGTTCATCGAGAAGCTGGATTCTCTTTTCACGGCTGACTCGAAAATCGACACGTCCATCCCGGACATCAGCGGATTGATCGGCCAGTATTCGCAAGGGGACGAGCAATGCCACCATGTCGCCTACCTTTACGATTACGCGGGCGCGCCGTGGAAAACACAGCAGCACATTCGCGAAGTCATGGCTCGCGAATACAATGACACCCCCGCCGGCCAATGCGGCAATGCCGATTGCGGGCAGATGGCGGCCTGGTACATTTTCAGCGCGCTGGGCTTTTATCCTATGAACCCGGACAGCGGCATCTACGCCATCGGAAGTCCTGCCGTCAGCAAGGCCGTCCTGCATCTGGATCGCGATTTCTATCACGGCCACACGTTCACGGTCGTGGCGAAAAACAACAGCGCCGCCAATGTTTACATTCAATCGGCGGCGCTTAACGGCAAGGCGCTCAACCGGCCGTGGATTCGCCACCAGGAAATTATCGCGGGCGGAACGCTGCGCCTGGTCATGGGGCCCAAGCCGAATACCGCATGGGCCAGCGCGCCGGAAGACCGCCCGCCCGCCACCATGCCGGCGGGCTTTCATTACGCACCCGCACCGGAACCGGCATCGGATAAAATGATCGCGCTGGCGCTGCCGATCAGGGTTGTGTGCGGCAGCGATGACCCGATTGGCGATTTCGTGACGGACCCAAACATCACTGCCGGCAGCGAGAATCAAAAGCGCGGACGCATCAATGTGAGCGCGCCCAACGCCGCGCCGGCCGGCGTTTATTTGAGCGAGCGCTACGGCCGCGATTTTGCCCACACCTTCGCGGTGCCCAAAGACGCGCGGTATCACGTCCGGCTGCACTTCGCCGAAATATTTGATGACGGCGCCGGGATGCGCCTGGAGAACATCGAGATTAACGGCCAGCCTGTTTTGAAAGACTTTGACATATTCTCCGCCGCGGGGAGTTTGAACAAGGCGGTTGTCAAAGATTTTGACGGCATCGCGCCCGACGCCAATGGAAACATCGTGGTGCGCGTCATGGCCGCTCCGGGCAGCCCCGATCAAAACGCCAAAATCTGCGGCATCGAAATCCTGGAAGACAGCAAGGCTTGACGCTACCGCGTGGCCACGCGGTAATAGCGGCGGGAGAAGCTTCCCGCCGCGGAGTCGAAGAATTGCGCCGTGCCAAATCCTGGCGGGTTGGTGCAGATCGGCGTCCACTGTATCAAATTGGAAGACGCTTCGATGATGACGGCGTCCTGGCCCGTCAAATTTGTCAAGACTATGGAAAATTGGCCGTCCGCGTATTGCACCGCGCCGGCGCCGCTCACGATGGAGGCCGCGACATTGGTGAGATTCAGGCTGGCGGCGGCGCTCAGGGTCACGCCGTTGAGGTTGCTTAACACCGCCTGATACCAGCCCGCGTCGGCCATATGCGCGCTGGCGATGGTTAAATTGTTGTTGGTCGCATTGGGGAGGTCCGCGCCGTTGAATTGCCACTGGCAGCTTTGCGAATTGGGGGAAGCCACCTGGAAGGCAGCGGCGCCATTCATGGCAATGGATTGGTTGGCGGGTTGGGTTGTGATGGAAGGCGGCAGGCCGATCGTGAAAAATGCGCCAAAACCATTGGATCCTCCGGTGTAGGCCGTGCCGTAAAAATTTCCGTTGGTGTGCTGCGCCAAGCTGAGGGGATTGGCGCCGTCGCTATTCGGCTCGCCGCCCGAGTAACTGAACCCATACAGCAGATTGAACCCGGCGCTTTGGCTATATTGATAAACGGAACCCGATCCATTCGGGCCGCCGTAGAAGGCCACGCCGTAAAAGCTCCCATCGCTGCCCAGCACAAGGTCCTTCGGGTTGATGCCGTCGGCGTTATATTGATTCTGAACGCCGCCCGTGCCGGGATATTGCGTGGCCGCGCCGAAGGAATAGAGGGCGGTCAATACGCCATTGGTTGTGATCTTGTAAATCGAGCCGGTCCCATTCGAGCCGCCCGCCGAGCATGTTCCGTAAAGAAAGCCATCCCTGCCGTTGACTAGAATTCCCTGCGGCTCGGCGCCGTCAAGCCCGTTGGTGAAGGAATAAATCGGTTTGACGGCATTGACCGCGCTGATTTGGAAAACCGTTCCAAAGCCGTTGGAGCCGCCGCCCGCGGCAGTGCCATAAAGACAGCCATTGGTGAATAGCATCAAGGGCGCCTGCGGGGAGCCGCCGTCAAGCAGATTGGAAAACGCATATAGGACAGTCATTTTCCCTTGGTGGGTGACTTGGAAAACAGTGCCATAGCCATTGGCTCCGCCCGATTCGGCCGTGCCGTAAAAATTGCCGTTGTTCGTATTCAGCGCCAGCGCGCAAAATGGCCCCATGCCGTCGGAATTGGTTTCCTTGGGGCCTTTGACGCGGCTGAACGAATAAGGGCTGCTGAATGAGCCGTTGGTCTTGAGGTCAAAAATCGTGCCGACCCCGTTCGAGCCGCCAGCCTGCGCCATGCCGTAGAGCAGGCCGTTGGTGCCTTGCGCCAGCGCGGCGTAAGGAGTCGTGCCGTCATAAGGAGCGGGGGCGTTGGTAAACGAGTAAACCGGCGTGAGCGTCCCGGCGGCGGTGATGTGGTAGATGTCGCCCCAGCCCTTCAGGCCCTGGTTGACACAGGTGCCGTAGAATTGCCCGTTGGACGCGAGCAGCAAACTGGAAGGGTTGCCGCCATCCGCCTGCCCTTCGGCGCCCGAAAACGTGTGCAATACATTAAACGATTGCCCCTCAGCGAAGCCAGCCAGCAGCCAGCAGCTTCCGGCCAGAGCCATTCCGCGGACGACCGCGGTTTTTGCTTGTCGAATCGCCATCACGCCATTGGCTGCATCGGATGATGTTCATGGGGCCTTAAGCAAAATCGTGTCCCGCTGGGCCCAGGCCGGGTCCGCGTTTGGGCAATCGAGGTTGTATTCGAGCCCGCGGCTTTCGGGCCGTTGCAAGGCGGAGGCGATGATCAATTCCGCCACCGTCGCGATGTTGCGCAATTCCAGCAAATCGCTTGTCACAATAAAATCCCAATAATACTGCTGGATTTCCTCCTGCAAATTGGCGATGCGCGCGCGCGCCCGCTGCAGCCGTTTGTTCGTGCGCACGATGCCGACGTAATCCCACATCACTCGCCGGATTTCATCCCAGTTGTGATGGATGACGACCAGTTCATCGGCGTTCTGCGCGCGGCCCGATTGCCACGGCGGCAGCGGCCATTCATTGGGCGGATCAATGTTCTCTCCGGCCCGCCCGGCCGCGCGATGGGCGCAGACCAGCGCCTCCAGCAGCGAATTGCTGGCCAGCCGGTTGGCCCCGTGCAAGCCCGTGCAAGCCACCTCGCCCACCGCGTAAAGCCCCGGGATGTCCGTCTGCCCGTCCACCGTCGTGACGACGCCGCCGCATTGGTAATGGGCGGCCGGCACGACCGGAATGGGCGCCCGCGTGATGTCGATGCCGTATTGCAGGCAGGTGGCATAAATGTTGGGGAATCGCTCGCGCGTGAACTCCGGCGCCTTGTGCGTAATGTCAAGCAAAACATAATCCGCCCCGCTCTTCTTCATCTCGCTGTCAATCGCGCGCGCCACGATGTCGCGCGGCGCCAGCGATTTGAGCGGATGGTATTTGTCCATGAACGGCGCGCCCGCGATGTCCCGCAAAATGCCGCCTTCCCCGCGCACCGCCTCGCTGATGAGAAACGACTTGGCCTTGGGATGGTAGAGGCAGGTCGGGTGAAATTGGATGAACTCCATGTTGGCCACGCGCGCGCCGGCGCGGTAGGCCATGGCCACGCCGTCGCCGGTCGCGATGTCGGGATTGGTCGTGTAAAGATAAACTTTGCCGCAGCCGCCGGTGGCCAGCACCACCGCCCGCGCGGCGAACGTCTCGACCGCGCTGGAATTCTTGTCCAACACATACGCGCCCAGGCAGCGGTTCTCGCCGCCGGCCGCGCCCGGCAGTTTCTGCGCGGTGATGAGGTCGATGGCGATGTGGTTCTCAAAAATCTCGATGTTTGGATGCTCCGCGATGGCCGCCAGCAAGGCCCGCTCGACCTCGCGCCCTGTCACGTCCTTGGCGTGAAGGATGCGGCGCTTGGAATGACCGCCTTCCCGGCCCAGGTCCAGTTCGCGCAGGCCGTTGACTTCGCGCTCGGAAAACGTCATGCCCAATTCCATCAACTCGGCGATGCGCGGCGGCCCTTCCTCGACGATCACGCGCACAACGTCCTCGTGGCAAAGGCCCGCGCCCGCCTCCAGCGTGTCGCGCACATGGCCGTCGAATGAGTCTTCCTTGCTGATGACGGCCGCGATGCCGCCCTGGGCGTAATTGGTGTTGGACTCCGCGCGGGATTTCTTGGTGACAATCGCCACGCGCGCGCCCGGCGCCATTTTCAGCGCGAAGGAAAGCCCCGCGATGCCGCTTCCCAGCACAAGAAAATCGAAGTTTTTCATGCTGCACTTTATGGTCCGCCGCCTCGGCGTTTCCATTCCTTTTTGGGCGGCTCCGGCAATCCTTGCGCGCGCAGCGCCGTGCGGAAGTGAATTTTGGCCACGTCTCCCAGCGCTTCCGCGCCGCGTTTGGCCACAAATTCCTTGGCCGCCGCGTCCACGTCTGGGCCGCCGCCTTTGGGAAACACCATGTCATACTGGCGGCCGAGGCTGCGCAGGCGGGTCACGAATTCGTTCCGCGCCAAAATGGAAGCGGCCGCCACAGCCAGGTCTTCCTCGGCCTTGTGCCGCTGCACCAATTCAATCGAACGGCCCAGCGACATCAAAGCTTTGGCGATGACTCCTTTGTCGTGCGCGAATTGGTCGCTGATGGCGCGCACCGGCGGCGGCATCATGCGGTAGGAAACGCCCATCATGTTCTCGATGCACCGCGCGTGGCCCCAGGCCAAAAGTGTATTGACGCTCCGGAGTTTGGCATGCAGCCGGTTGTAGGCGGCATTGCCAATTGGCACCACGCTGAAAACGCAGCCTGGCGTGTCTCGGATCAATTGCGACAGATCGGCGATGCGACGGTCGCTGCCGATGTTTTTGGAATCGCGGATGCCCGCGTTCTTCCAGGCCGGGATCATCGTCTCGTTCAGATAGACGGCCGCCACGCACAGCGGGCCGAAAAAATCGCCCTTGCCGCTTTCGTCCACGCCAATGCGCGGGGCGAGCAATTCCGGGTTCAAGACCGCTTCGTAGCCCAGCTTGGCTTCCTGAAGAATGCGCGGCTCCAGCACGAACTCGATAAAGTCCTGTGTTCCTTTGCCTTGCACGACCAGTTTGCCGCTCTCGTAAAACACGACGCTGGTCTTTTCCTTTTCCGCCGCGAACCGCGCGTAGGGGACCTCGCGGAATTTGAAGTCATTCTCGCGCAAATGCTTCTCGAGCGCCGCAGCCTGGGCGTCGGATAATTTGCAAGTATGGATGGTCATTGGTCCCACCGCACTATCCATAACCCGGCGCGGCGTGGAAATAAACACCTTACTTTTGCTGCTGTTTGGCCAGCTTGGACCTGGCCTCGTTCATTTGCTGTTTGAGAGACTCCTTGGCCGGGGCCACTTTGAGCAATTCCCCCAAATCGGCCAGTTCCTGTTTGGGATCCTTTTGCGCCCGGTCGGTTTTGACCATTTCTCCGAGGATTTCTTCATAGGCGTGAGGCTCCGGTTTGTCGCCCTTGGCCTCAAGGCGCAGCCACTTTTGGCTGGCCAATTCGAAAATGTTCCGCGCCACGAATGCGTTGGTCCGGCTGTAAAAATAGACCCGCCCCAACTCCAGCAAAATCTCATAACTGTCCGGGTTGGCGCGCATGCCCTCGCGCAGGAATTGCTCGGCTTCATCCGGCTGATGGAGCGACGTGCGCAGCCAGTAGGAGGCTGTCAAATAGCTGTCGATTTCGTGCGGGTCCATTTCGGTTGACAGCTTCAGCCAGGGCAGCATCTCCCGCTCCGTTCCGCCGTGCAAATGGGTGTGGGTGACCGGGTAGAAATTGCGGCCAAAGCGGTCGATCCAATCCTTCGGCTCGCCGAGGAAGGAGTGTTCCTCCTCGCGATCACCGCCAGCGGCCGTCTTGTCGTGCGATTCCTCCTTGAGATCGGATTTCGTGCGCGCGTTTTGGGAATCGAAGATGGTCGGGTAGAAGCCGCTGTGAAAATAAGCGTCGGCCATCGCGAAAAATTCGTGCGCGAAAAGCCGCCGGCTGTCGCCCATCACGGCAATCAGGATTCCGGCCGACGAATCCTCCCGGTTGTGCAGCCGTTGGAATTGCGGGTCCAGGACCGTCGCCAGCGTCAGGCAGCAGACCAGCAGAAACGCCATGATCAACCGGATCATAACGTCACCGTCCGCCGCCGGAAGACCAGCCAGGCGCATCCCAGCAGGAAGCCGGTGTAAAGCAGCGCGTAAATGGTCGCCCCGCACCAGGCCAGCCAATCGATCAGCCCCCAGTTATGGATAATCAATTCCCGCACGTCGTACCATTCCAGGTGCGGTTCGAGATAATAAATCGCATAGACCAGCGCGCCGCGAACTCCGCGCATCTGCAGCGCGATGCCGTTGAGATGCCCGCCCGCGAACATCAAACCGAGCACGACGATCAGGCAAATCGTCGCGTTGGAGGATGGCGCGGTGAAGACGACTGAGCCAAGCAGCACCAGCGCGATCACGATGCCCAGGCACATCCAGTGCAGCCACATGGCCTGAAAATAGGCCAGCAGCGGAAAGGTGTGTTCGCGGGAAGCGGACAGCAGCCCGAAGAAGAAATAGAAAGCCAGCAGGGCCATCCCGCAGGCCAGCCAGCATCCGAAGAACTTTCCGGCTACGAATTCGCCGCGGCCGACCGGCTTGGCCAGCAGCGGAAAGATGGTGCGGCTCTCGCGCTCGGCGGGAATCTGCCGCGCGGTTGTCGTGACGGCGATGACGAGCGAGGAGAGCCAAATCATGAGCAAACAGGCGTCCTTAAGGTAGCGCACAATCCGGTCGTCATTGAAAAAATTGACGGACCCCAGCACAACTGTCAATAATATAATAAGCGCGAAGAGGACATAGAAATCCTTCCGCCGGTACATTTCCTTGATCACCACGCCCGCGATGGCGAGGACGTTCTTGGCGTCAGGACTAGGGTTTGTAGCCCACGATGTTGAGGAAGACGTTTTCAAGATTGCATTGATATTGTTGCAGCAGGTCGATCACGCGCCCTTCCACTCGCAGTTTGCCTTCGTGCAGGATGCCCACGCGGTCGCACACGGTTTCGACCTCGCCCAATTCATGGGAAGAGAAGAAGACCGTTTTGCCTTGTTCCTTGAGCCGTTGGATGATCTGGCGCACTTTCATCCGGCCCAGCGGGTCCAGGCCGCTCGTCGGCTCATCGAGGATGAGGAGGTCCGGGTCATTGATCAGCGCCTGGGCCAGGCCCACTCGTTGTTGCATGCCTTTGGAATAGGTCTTGATCAGCCGCTTGCGCGCTCCTTCCAATTCCACCAATTTGAGCACTTCGTCGATGCGCCGTTCGCGCTCCGCCCGCGGAATGTGGAAGATGCGCGCGTAAAAGCGCAGCAACTCCTCCGTATTCAGAAATTTGTAGTAGTAGGTCAATTCCGGCAGGTAGCCAATCCGCTGGCGCGCGATGGGCTGGCGCACATCGACACCAAAAATCGAAGCCGAACCAGCGGTGGCGCCAACGAAGCCGAGCAGGACATTCATGGTCGTCGTTTTGCCCGCGCCGTTGGGGCCGAGGAAGCCAAAGACCTCGCCGGCTTGCACTTGCAGATTCAAGCCATCGACGGCCAGCTTGCTGCGCTGGCGCAATTCGCGGCTGGGGTATTCCACCCGCAGGTCATGAATTTCGACAACCGTATTCACGTACATTTCAGCATAAAGGCGGAGGCGCAATTGGCCACCCTTTTTCCAGGGGGTATTCTTCGGAGATCATTCATCCGCCCCCGCCACCGAAGAAATCGGAAAAAATCGCCCCCGGCTTGATGCCTAAAAAGACGAAGAGCTTCGCGCAAGCATCTAAATGCCTTTAGTGCAATCACTTGGAAAAGAACGTTCGCCAAGGCTGTTGGATAATAATGCCATTTCACGGGCGCGTTTTTGCTTTTCCGCAATCTTCAATGCGATGACGCTTTTCCTCGAAAGCGCCATGTTCAACCGTAATTGACCTTGAGGCTTGTCTTGATTAAAAACCCAAATTAATGAGAAAGAACAGAGCGCACGGAGCGCCACACACGTCCACTGTGCCACAGCTCGACGTTCACGCAAGCGGGAATATTCATAAAAATGAGGGAAACATAATTACCTTTCCACGCCGTCTCCCTTGCGGAGGAATTCTCATTGAGTTTTGAATCTCATGGGCGAATATGAGCCTATGGCCAACTTCGCCACCAGAAAGTTGCAGGTCTTTGTATCGT
This sequence comes from Verrucomicrobiia bacterium, assembly GCA_036501625.1. Classification (GTDB taxonomy): domain Bacteria; phylum Verrucomicrobiota; class Verrucomicrobiia; order Limisphaerales; family Palsa-1400; genus Palsa-1400. The sequence continues at coordinate 42,100 of DASXZY010000083.1, read as the reverse complement.
CAACCTTTACGGACTTGAAAGAGGAGCGCCAAGCCGCTGTGGAGGCAATCTTAATGGCTGGCCACATTCCCGCCGGCATGGAGCTTTTTACCGCCGGAGACGAATCTCAAATGGAAGCTATAAAACAGTGGATAGATGAGTCTGACGTTTATCTGCTGATTTTGGGGGACCGCTACGGGAGCCTGGAGCCGGCCACTGGAAAAAGTTACATCCACGTTGAATACGAGTACGCCGTTGCGAAGGCGAAACCTCTATTTGCCTGCGTAGTTGACGAATCAGTCATTGACGACCGCGTTAAGCTAAAGGGTAAGGGGATTCTCGAACTTGAAAACCCGCCGAAGTACAAGGCTTTTCGTGATTTAGTTAAGTCAAAGATATGTGAACTATGGAAAGACCCAAAGGACATCAAGCTGGCGATTATTAAGAAGCTCGCCGAACTGTCTCGACGGGATGACCTGGCCGGCTGGGTGCGAGCGGATACCCAATCTGACGTGCCCGCCCTTGCGGATGAACTTGCGCGATTGAGCGAGGAAAACGCAGAACTACGCGCTCAACTTTTTCATGAACCAAGGATGGAAGTAATGCCGGGCTTTACATTTGATGATTTAAAACTTCTCTTGGATCGCAGAGGATTGACAGATTTTTTCGTCGGTCTTTATCCTGCCTTTTGTGGAAATGATGCAATGCTGCACCCCAATCCATTGCTATCACAGCTTTTAGGTATGGGTCTAATTCAGAAGAGCGGTGAGTTTTCATGGCGTGCCACGGATAGCGGGCGGACATTTTACAACCTCTGGGAATTGAACGAAGCCAAGAAAGTTCTCGCCCCCATTCAGTCCGCAGCTCCTTGAGCGAATTGGAGTAGCAATTAAACCTGGCATGCACTCATTCGCAAAAAAAGAGCGAAGGAGATTTCGGCTTTTGAGGATTGGGTGGCGCCTCGTCTTGTGCGGCAAAATATTTCCGCCATTCTGCGTCAAGGGCCGTCAACCGCTCGAGTTCTTTCTGGAATTCATCCGCCCCTTCATTCTGCGGCCCTTTCTTGGAATTCACGGGTTCCATTTTCTGAAAAATCGTTCGAAACGGTTATCGCGTCAAGTCGAATTGAAGCATTCTATGTCAAGGCGGATCAGCGCGAATCGGCTCGGTTGCGTGGAGGAGACTGTAATCCACGGCGAGGGCGTTGTCGTCGAGTTGGGTGTAAACTTCGACGAATTTGTGGTTTGGGCGGATGTCTTTCCACGAGTAGGCGCGCATGCTTTGCACGGGCGCCGGGATGACCGTGTCGATGCAGACAATGGAAACGAGAAACCGGGTGTCATCGCGCTCCATGTCGGCCAGGGTTACGCCGCGAAGAGGGCTGTCTTCGGCGATGAGGTGGCGGATGGTGATGACGGCGGGGAACGCAATGAGCCGGTCGAATTGCAGCTTGAGCGGGTAAAACCGCCGCCACACTTCGCCTTCCCTGGTCGGTTCGTTCCGCATGAGGATGATGCGAAACTCGGCCTCGGCCATGGACTGATCGCGCATGTTGGCCGCGCGGAACATCAGGGCGGGCGTGCCGTCGAACGGCGCCAGCACCAGCGTCTCGCTGAAAACGATGCGGGCGATGGGCCGGGAGAAGCGAATAAAGATCAGGCCCGTTACAATGGCCATCCCAAACATGCCGATGATAATCTCAAGCGTCGCAATCAGGTGCCCGTAGAATGTCACCGGGTACATGTGGCCGTAGCCCACCGTCGCGAGGGTTTCGACGCTGAAGAAAAACGAGTCCCACCACGAACGGGACTCCATGCCCGCGATGCAATTGGGGCGCAACCAGTAACAAAGCGAGAAGGCCAGATTTATTCCCAAATAAAAGCCGAAAACACAGGTTGAAAATTGCGGCCAGGACAAGGTCAGGAACCAATGGTAGGCATCGCGCCATTCCCAATGTTTCGTATTGAGCTTGTGAAACTTAATCTGGCCGAGGCTCGCGACTCTTGGTTTCCTGGGTTTCATTTTGGTGGTTGACCCCAAACCAGTGGTTATACGGGCCGTTGCAAATTTTGCAAACATTTCCGGGACGCCAACCAGGGCACGGCGGCTGCCTTTTCGATTTTCATTGGGACGTAATAACGCTGGATTTGAGCATTATTATGGCAGGGCGGAATGAGGAGTTCTCAGGCGGACATGGGATTGAACAAGCGCAATTCTTGACTGCAACCAAAGCTCGCTAGAATTTCAGGGTCAGGTCCAGTTGGACGAGGTTGTATTGGTCGATGGGGTTGACTTGGGGGACGTCCTGGTTGCTGCCGCCGGTGCCGAGTTCGCGGTCGATGCGGGAGGCGTAACCGTAACGAACGGTGCCAAGCAGCGACCCCGTGAATCCGTAGCTGAAGGCGGCGTAAAATCCCTGCATGTTGCCGCGGCCTTCGAAAAAGTCCGAGTCAAGCAAATTGGGGTCCAGCGCGTATTGCTCGACGTGCTGCCAATAGAAGCGCGCTTCCCAATCGCCCTTTTTCAAGGTCGTGCCATAGACCAAGCCGAGGGCGTCGTCATTGCCGAGGGCGAGGCCAAATTGGTAGGCCTTGTACTGGTTTCGCTGCAAGGGCAGCTTCACAGTGTTGAAGTAGATGTTGGGGTTGGAGGCCGCACCGACGGCGGCCTGCGCGCGCTGGGCGCCATCGAGGTTTTCCGCGAAGTCTCCGAAAATGCGCGCGCGATGCTTGAGCAGCCTGAAATCCACCTGGAAAGGAATTTCCAGCACCAGCAAATTGTTGACACCGGTCTGGTTGTAGTAAAAGCCGTCGGACGAGGAGGCTGAATTGCCGTAGCCGCTGGCCCCGGTGACCGGAATGCCATAGCCTTCGCCCACATAAGTGTCAGAGAAGCCGGGAGTGCCCGGGGCGGCGAGGCTGCTCGGGGTATTGTTGGTGCCGTGCCCAAGGTAATTGTAAAGCGTCCCAGCAGCTTTGAACGAAATGTCCTTGGTGATCTGGTATTTGAAGCCGCCCTGCCAGGCCATCATAAACGGCGTATTGCCGTTGTGGCCGGTGTCGCCCGGCCCCAGCAGGCCGGCGGTGGACGTGCTGGGGTTGTCGTCTTGATAGATGAACTGGCCGAAATTCGCGAAGAATTGGGCCTGGCCGATGTCGTATTTGAAATGTTCCGCCGCGCCTTCAGGGTTGATATCGGAGTCCCAGACCATGGGCGTGGTGAAGAGCGGATTGGAGAACTTGCCGACGATGAGATCGAGATTGCTGCTCGGCTGCCAGCCGATATAAACCTGGCCGAGGCCGAGGCCGGCGGAGCCTTTGCCGAAGGGGCCCTGATACGGAACGCCGGTGGAACTGGAAGATGTGCCAAAGGTCACCCAAGGCGACCGGGGGTTGGCGGCAGTTTCCACGCGCAAGCCATAATAGAAATCGCTGGCCAAGTCTCCGCGCAAGCCGGCGCGCACGGCGTAGCGATAGCGATCCAAATCGATCCTGCCGCCAATGGTGGTGCGGACCTCGCGGCTTTCGTAGCGCATCCGGACATCGCCAAAAAGTTCAACGCTTTTGATGCCGTCGCTGATTTTCCACTTGGTGAACGAGGCTGAACTGTTTGTCTTGAGAGAGTCCGACTCGCTTCTTAATTGTTGCGCTTCGTCCAGGGTCACGAATCCCTTTTTTACGAGGAGGTCCACAAGCGGGTCGTCGTGCTGGACGGCGTTATTGGTCTGCGCGTGGATGGTTGCCGCGAGGCAGCACAAGGCAAAGACGCCTATGGCGCGGCGAAGCAGTTGGAGCGGTCGTGTCTGGTTCAACATGAACGAGCGGAGGCTAACGGGCCGTTGCGTGCGGTCAAGAATGGGATTGTGACAAGATGGTGACTTTTATTTAGAAAGGCGAGCCTTGCATAGCTTCGAACGAAGCTTCCGCAAGGCTCGCCCGCGCGATCAATGCACCCTCACTGTATAAAAAGTCCCGGCGCCGCTGATCGGCTGCTGGAACGCCTTGACCGTTCCATCGCCGATGATGTTTGTGCTAACAGACTGCCAGCTTGAAACGGGCGCGGCCAATCCGGATGCGCTGGTGTAAAAGAGCGTGTAGGTCCCGTTCGCCGCGGTGGGAAACGAGATGCTCACGGCGCTGGAATTGACCGCGCTGATGCTCAAAACCGGCGCGGGCAACGCTTGAGACGGCGCGAAGAACGTCAAGCTTCCGTTGGTCGCCAATTCAAAATAGCCGAGGTTCATGCCAGCGCCGCTGCCGGGTTCCAATTCGTAGAAATCGGAACGCGAAGGCAGCCCGTCCGTGCTGAAGGTTGGGAGCGTGGTGTTTTCCACGCTGCCTTGGAAGTTTCCGTCGAAATTGCCGACGGCGCCAAGGTAGCCATTGGCATTATCGCCGCTGCCGTAGGGGATGGCCAAGGCGGTGGAAGTGTTGTAGGTCGAGCTGTTGGCCGTGCCGGCAAAAGTCGCCGCGCCGGCCAGAATGGACTCGATGTAAGCGGCCGCTCCGCCCTGGGTATAACTGCCCTCCTGCTGCCAGGCAGCCGAAGGAATGGAAGGATTACCGCGGGGAGCCGTGACCCAGAGAGTGCTGGCCGGAGCTTGCGGGCCGCCGTAGTTCGGCACGCAGCCGCTGACGGACCAACTGAAGTCGTCCAAGCTGTCAAATAAATTGGCCAATTGCCCGCTGGCGCTGTAGGCGGTGACAGGAATGCTGGTTCCGGGAGCGGCGGCGTAGATGGAGGCCTGGCCAATATCCACTTCATAAACGGACGCGCCAACGTCAAAGGAGCCATCGAAACCGGTTTTGCGAAAAACCAGCATCAAATCGCCATCGTGGTCCGTGAAGGTCGAGGAGCCTGCTTGCGCGCTGGGCAACAGCGCGCAGAAGCCGGCCACGGATAACAGAAGACCTGCCATCCCATGTGAATTTAGTTTCATATAATTGATCGGCTTGGAATTATCCTGATCTTCGATTGCTTAGGGCGTGGAGGCGGTGATCGTGCCGGGTGTCACGGGGCCGCCTTCCTGCGAACGAGTCACGGTCATGGACGGCAGAGATTCGCCGACACCAGCCAGGTTCTCGTTGGCAATTTGCGTGGCAAGCAGTTGGGCCAGGGCCAGTTGGTTGGCCGTAATCGGGCCGGTTCCCAAGGGCAGATAGTCCAATTGTTCGATCGTCCAGTAAGTGTACTGGCCGTTCTCGGCGGCGGCGTGGCTGTAAGGAACGCCGTTGTAAGTCAACTCAGTGGCGCCGAGGCTTTCAGCGGTGACGGTGTCGGAAAGGCCCAGGTAGGTCACGTAATTGAAGGGCGAAGCCTGGCCCATGGCGTTGGCGAGGTCGCCGCCGCTGCTGTAACCGGCATTGCCCGTCCCAAAGGAAATGTTGTCCACCGTTTCCGCGGGCCAGGCGCCCTGCGAGATAATGGCGCCGAGATTCTTCGCGGTGACCAAGCCATTGGCGTTGGTGGGCGCGTATTGGAGCACGGTCACGGCCGAGAGAGACGAAACATAAGTCTGGACGCCGGTTTCGAGGAAGGCGGTTTTGCGAGTGCCGGAATCCGGGTCGCGGCCGATGGCGTAAATGATATTCGTGACGTCGTTGGTGTTGCCAGTCCACATGGAGAGCGGGAGGCTGCCGTGGTGCCAGAGGGCTTGGGCCAGGAGCGGGGTCATGTTGGTCAGGCCGGCGGGGGCGTTTTTGTTCTTGATGAACTTGAAGCTGACCGCGCCGACGTTCTGGTGGGTCAAAGCCGGATATTGGGGAGGGGCGTACTGCGAGGTGAGTTGAAAGCCGTCCGACATGCAGACCTCCGGAATGTCGCTGGAGTCAAAGCCAGGGCTGGACAGCGCGGTGGTGGCGCCGCCGGTGGTGGAATTGCTGTTGGCCAGGAAGTTGCCCAGGGGCAGTTGCTGGGAAACGGTTTCGATGCCGGCCAGCGACCCGGACCAGAAAGTCTTGATAACGACGGAGGCGTTGGCGCCGTTGATGTTGCCGATGGTCGTTCCCGTAATAATGGCCTCGCTGGCGCCAGCATAGGAACTGCCGACAAAAGCGACGCTCGCGCCGGGCTTCAACATGTCAAGAATGGCTGTTTGAACGGCGCTGCGAAACGCGGTGGAACCGGTTATGTGGAGAGTCGCCGTCTGCGCCTGGGCAACGCCGGCGGCCGACACGGCGAGCAGACCCGCCAATAAGATTTTTGGTGCTTTCATGTTTTCGATTTCAAGTTCGTTAAGTTAAGTGACTCGCAGTTTCCGCGAGGCGACGAAGATAGCAAAGCGGGCGCGCCGCCGCCTCCGATTTTCGGACACGTTTCTGCTCGATTGAGACATGAGGCGGCGCTCTCGCAAAGTTGTGGGTGGCAAGGCTTTGCGAAAGGCGCGGCGGCTCAATCGGCCTCCGGTGGCGCATCCGTCGCAAAGACGTAACTTAAGCCCGGCCGGGACGCGCCAGCCGTTTTGCCGAAAATGCCGTGATTTGCCTTGTTAAGCCTTGTTTTTCCGCGAGTGGCTTTGGTCTCAGTGAGTTTTCATTAAAAATCCCGCGGGAACTTCCGGCCAAAAGAACATGCGCCGAAGCGCCATCTGAACAGAACATACCATTTTTTGATGGTATTGCAACTTTTAAATTCCAACCGTCTTTCGGGCGCCCAGCTCAAATAATTTGCGCGAAAGCCCGGTCTGAGTCGCGCCTGGCGGCTACATCTTCGCCAGATGCTCGCCAAGCTTTTCCAGCGTTTGCTGGCCGCCCTCAATCGCGCCGAATTCTTTGACAACCCTTTCCAGTTCCGCCGCCGACGGGAAAACCATGCGGAGCGACACTTTGGTTCTGCCTTTTCCGATTTCGTCAAAAGTCCACGTTGCCACCGAGTCCACTCTCGAACCGCCTTCGCGCCTGCCGCCGTGCGAAAAGACGATTTTTTCCGGCTTCACAATTTCTGTGAACACTTTTTCGTTCGGATAATTCGTTCCGTCCGGGCCATGCATGGTGAGTTTCCACTCGCCTCCGACACGAAAATCCATGGTCTCAATCGTCGTCGAAAATCCGCGCGGCCCCCACCACTTCGCGACGTGCTTCGGATTGGTCATCGCTTCCCAAACCAATTCGCGCGGCGCGTTGAATTCCCTCGAAAGAAAAATCTCGCGGTCGCGGTTCTCCACAAAATCCTTGAGCGAATCGCCAATAAGCGAGGTCCAGCCTCGCTCGAAGTTCTCCCGCGCGAACGCCGGCGTTTTTGGAAAAGTCTCCAAGCCGGTGTGCGTCAATCTCACTTTCGTTTTGCCGCCCTCACGAAATAATTCAAAGGTGACGAGCGACTCGCCTTCGTGCCCATGATAGCGCCACGTGTAAGCGATTTTCTTTTGCGGCGCCACTTCCGTCACTTTGCAGCGATGGTCGTAAGTGTTGCCCGCGTGCTGGACGACAAACCCGAATTCGAAACCAACCTCCGGCTTGAAGTCTGCCAGCTCAAAATACCAGCGGCTCATTTGCCCGGGGGTCGTGACGGCCTTCCAAACCGTTTCCACGGGCGCGTCAAAAACGCGCTCGACGACGAGAGCCTGGGCGGATTCAGTTTTCATAGTCATATCTATTTCGCGAGAAATTTTCCAAGCTCATTGAGGCAGCGTGTCCAGCCCTCTTCATGGCGGCCGCGGCTTTCGACGGATCCAAATTTTTCGTGCGTTAGAATCAATTCCGTTTGCTGGCCGCGCGCGTTGAATTGCAGCGTCACGAGCATTTCGGGCGGCTCGGTTTCCCCGAACTCATCGCCGCTTCCGTCTTTTTCAAATTGCCATGTGAAGACCAGGCGTTCCGGCGGTTTGACTTCGCGATAAATCCCGACTGTGGTGAAGTATTCGCCGTCGGGGCGCCGCATCTGAAAGCGATATTTGCCGCCCGCCCGCGCGTCCAGGCTCACTGATTGCAACGACGCCCCTCCGCATGCCGCCGCGCCAAACCACTGCTTGAATTGGTTCGCATCCGTCCACGCTTTGAAAACCAAATCGCGCGGGGCGTCGAAGACGCGGGTGAGTTGAAGTTTGATGTTTTCGTTTTCGATTGTTTCTAGTTTGCTCATTTTGTTTCCTTGTTTTGCAGTTGTTTCAAATAATCGTCCAAACGGTCAAAACTTTCTTCCCAGAATTTGCGGTATTCCTCGATCCACGCCTGGGCCTGCCGCATCGGCCTGGCTTCCAGGTTCAAACGATGCAGGCGCCCGTCGCGCTTGCGGCGGACCAGCCCGGCGTTTTCCAAAACACGCAGGTGTTTTGAAACAGCGGGCAGGGACATCCGATAAGGCCGCGCCAGGTCCGTCACGCAACGGTGGCCGCCCGCGAGATCTTCGAGGATGCGGCGCCGCGTTGGATCGGCCAGAGCGGCGAAGGTGCGGTTCAGCGAGCGTGACGAACATTTAACCATATGGTTAAATAATAGTGCAGAACAGATTCGATGCAAGAACAATTTTAACACGGAGGCTTATGCGCCGATTTCGGCGCGCGGGCCGCGAGGATCATGGACTGGCATTTTGTTTCGCAAATAACGCAATCCACCGTAATTGGCCGCAATGGACCGGCGGCGGTCGTCCCCGATCGGCAGGCGGGAATAATGGGCGGAGACATTTTGGACGCAGTTCACAGGCTGGGAATTTTTTCGAGAATGGCTTGTTCCACCTTGTTTTATTGCGTTTTGGCGCGGGGCGCACAAGCTCTCTTCGCGCCTTATGGCCCGCGCAAAAGCGGAGGGCCGAAACGCTTTCCAGAATGCGCCGGGCTTCGGGAAAGAAGTCAGCCGCAAAGAGGCGCAAGAGGCACAAAAATTTGCGGAAATCACTTTTGGCGGGATTTGGCGCGCCTCTTTCCGGCTCAACGCGCCTGGCTCGGAATGAGTGGGTTCCGCGGCGCTCGACCGTCCCGTTGGGGGAGGCGTCACGCCTTCATTTTCCGAACAAATTTTTATGTTCATGGGAAAATCGTGGCAGAAACGACAAAGAGCAAAAAACCTACCGTAGTGTTTTTGGCATGATTTTTTTGGAAGGCTTGGGTGGATTGGATATTATTGCCGCGCAACGGTTTGCGAGATGAGAATTCGCGGAAAAATGAAAAGCGGCATGCGAAAGCATCATTTTTTCCAGGCCAGACCCCTGTTTTTCTGCAAAATGAGCCGTTTTTTTCTGAGCCGTTTTTGCAAGTGACTCCCGTTGAGCCGCTTAACTTTTTTGCCTTGAAGCTTCTTTTTGCTGATTGAGTTTGCTGAACACTTCGCAAATCAGCTTAAGCGCGATCACTGACCGGCGCGAGTTGGCGGGGCGAGATTTCATAAGGAGTCATCGCACCCTTTTCCTCGAAGGCCAGCCTGGCTCAGTGGCATAACCATGCGGTCCGGCAAGCCTCCTTCATCGGGCTTCCGACCCTCTGGCGGGCGGGTGTTTGGGGGGGAAGATGGAAATCCAGGTTTGGTGGAATACGAAGAAAGGGAGGCGCAGCCAGTTGGTGGGATGCGGGTCTTCTTTGATGATCGTTTTGAACACGTCTAGGATTAGTTTTGGGTCGCGGGAACGGAGGCCGGCCTGGCCGTTCAGGAGCGCGCGGCAGGAACAAAAAAAAAGGCTGTCGCGCACGGTTTGGTTCCAATTGTCCTTGAAGTGCTCCCGCACGTTTTTGTCATCCAGGCAGGCGCGGGTCAGGTTGTAGAATACTTTGATCGGCAGGCCCGTCCGATGCAGCGTGGCCGTGTGGCAAACGGGCATCAGGCGCCACGATGACAGGACTTCGTCAATGTAATAGAAATCCCACTCCGTCGCGATTTTCATGCACTTCTCCAAGTCGCCGGCGAAATCGGCTTCCTTGGTGAAGGGGCCAGTGCGGCGCAGGGCTTCCGTCCGATACATCAGTCCGCTGGGCACGGTGCAGGGATAATCGTTCCGCCGCGCGCCCGCCAAGAAATCCCGCAAGACGGTGCGGCGCGCGATCAAGCCGTCGCCCACTTGGTAGCGATAGCGATATTCCATGATGCGGCAGCCGTAGAATTTTGGGAAAATGCGGCGGTCGTTTTCGTCAATCAAATCCATCGGCGCGGTCACGATGCCGGCGGTGGAATTCTCCTCCATGACCTTGGCCATCAGCTCCAGGCAGCGCGGCTTGAGCAAATCGTCGTCCATGAGGAATTTGAGGTACTTGCCCTGCGCGAGCGAGACGGCCCGATTGCAACTGGCGGTGGGGCCGATGTTGCCCGGATTCCTCGAATACCGGACGCGCGGAGAAGTCCAGGCGGCGGCCAATTTTTCCGAGTCGTCGTTGGTGCTGTTGTCCGTGATGACGACCTCGTAATGCGGGTAGGTTTGAGACAAACAGGATTCGACCGCGCGCCGGAGATATTCCGGGCGGTTATACGTCGGTATGAGAATGGAGACCAACGGCGTATTCATGTTTTGCGGGCACGGCCTGCCAGCCAGCATCCGCATAATACGCAAAAACTGGCCGCCGCGCCAATCGGCATGGCCAAGAGCAGGGCCTGCGGCGTCCGGCCGACCATCAGCAGCGTGATCCAGTAAGCCAGGCCCAGCGCGCCGTAGAGGAGAGCGATCTTGAAGGTGCGGTCGGCCAGGCTCCACATGCCAACGGCCTGGCTCAGGCCGATCAGAACCATCGTGATCGAAAACGGGACGATCATTTGGGCGGCCTCGGGGCTGGGCTGGCCCAGGTACACGCGCATCAAGAGGTTGCGGGAAAGAATCAACACCAAAGCGCCGCAAGCCAGCCCGCCCGCGTACAAACTGAGCAGGATGCGCTGATCGGATTTAGCGTGGGCCTCCTTGCTGCCGGAGCGCGAGGTGAAGGCGACCGTCAGCAGCGGCAAGACCGTTTGCGGAATGGCGCGGCCGAACTTGGCGGCCATCTGGTAGGCATCGAGCGAACCTGTCACAAAGAATTTTGTCGAAACCAGGCTGTCGCCGGTGGTGAAGAACCAGGTGCCGGCCACTGTCGCGCCGGTGACCATAAGGAATTGGACGAACTCGCGGTTCCAAGGCGAAATCTGCTGGGCCGGGTGCCGGAAGATGTCCTTCCACCAATAGAACAGGACGCCATTGGCCAGCAGCGAGACGGTCGTGGCATAAAGAGCGACCGTGGCCGTAGGGTAGCGGGCCGTCATGATCCAAGCGAAGAGCAGGCGGATGGCCGTGGCGGCCACACCGATGATGGCCAGGCGTTTGAACCAGGCCATGCCCTGGCAGAGCGCGACGCCCAAGCCGGACCACCATCCCACCATGCCGCAGACCAGCATGGCGGCCATCAGGCTCGGTTTCTGAAAGTCGAAGAAATGGCCCAAAGGCGCCCACAGGGCCGTCGCCAGGACTGTTCCGCCGGCAGTGGCCCAAAAGAGGAATTTCTGGCAGCCGGCCAGCAAACCTTGCAGGCGGGCGTGGTCATTCTTGGAACGGAAATGGGCGATGTAATGAACGATCGACATGCTCAGCATTTGCAGGGGCAGGCCGAGGAAGGTGACGAAGTCCAGGGCGGTATTGGCATGTCCGAATTCGCCAGCGACCGGTTTGAGGTTGCGGGCGATGATCGAACTGCAAGCCAGATTGCCCAGCCCCGCGATAAAGCTGAGGACCGACCAAAAGAGGCCGCTGCGCCATAATTTCACTTGCTAGCTTATGATGGGGGTTCCGCGGGGTGTCAACGGCAAAGAGGCGGCCGCGGCGGCCAAACCGAGTCGCCAATGGGGCTTTAATGCGCCACGGCAGCCTTGTTTAACCGGGGCGCCATCCAGCGCAGGACGCGGCCCGGCAAACTCGGCACGCCTCCGCAGCAAATGCTGACGTGCCCATGCGGCAGCCGCCAGATGTCCGGCTGTCCCCACAACTGACAGAGGCCGTCGATGTCATCCTTTGAACAGATCAAATCGTGGAGACCCTCTATCAACAATATGTTCTCCCTGGGAATGGCTGGCTGGATCGCGGCCAGATTCATCGGCGTCTCATTCATTCTCTCGCATAGCGCGCGAGCGCTCTCCAATCTGCCGCGAATGCGAGGCCAGATGGCCCGTTGTTCCAGCCAGGGCCTGAAGCGCACGGTGGGGCTTGCCAGAATGGCGGCGGATAGCCGCGCATCGTGACACACCGTTATTCCCGCGTCACCCGCTCCCATCGAAAATCCCAACAGCGCCACGCCTGGGCAGCCTTCGTTCAGCAGCCAGCCTGTGAGGGCGCGAATTTCGGCGATTGCCTGCGACGTTCTTTGCGCCATCAGAAGGAGGTCCCCGGCGTCAAACTCCGTGAGCTGGCGGGGACGGCGTCGAAAGTGGAATGGCGCCATCATCATCGCTGTGTTAAATCCGGCGCGATTGAAGCGGCGGGCGAGCCATGGAAATCTGAGATAGTAAGTGGCGGAGTCGTTCCAGCCGTGCAGCAGAATAATGACCGGCCGTTCCTGCCATCGTTCGGGGCAGCGGTAAAGCCGCCCGTGAACGGCATTGTTTTCAACGAAAGCGCACGGCCGGGGCGTCGGAAACCGGAAATGGACAGGCCCGTTGAATTCCATCTGAGCCGGCTGGCTCCCGGCGGGAATGAAGTCCGGCCCTGTTAGAAATTGGAGAGCTTCCTCCAGCCTCGGGTTGGATGCCTCGCCGGGGGCCATGGTCGCCACCATTTGAATGGCCCACCAATCCATCAATTTTGACAACGGCGCGATCACACTGCGCAAATTGGGGAATTCCGCGGCTTTGACAAGAAGAAACAGCGTGAAGAAGGTCCCGGAGCGTCTGGGACAAAAATCTTGCGAATCTTGATCTTAGCCGGGTCATGGCTCCGGCTATTCCTGGCCTGCCATGATCAGATCGTGAAACTTCCATTCATTTCCAATCTTCCGCAACACGAACTTGCGCGCCTTGCCTTCGCCGTCAAAGGACAAATTGATCGTCATTTCATCGGGAGCGGCCGTCTCTTCGCCAATAATATGAAATCCGGAGGCGGACGACATCAGCATGCCCGCCATCAATTTGACTTCCGCGTCCTGCTGCGCTTCAGTCAATCCGCGCTCCTGCCATTCCCTGGTCAGCTGAGCGATGGCTTCCGGAGTGCAACTCTGCCGCCAGGAAGCCACGTCGCCGCTGTTCATCGCCGCGAGCATGCTTTTCATGCTGGACTCCGGGTCCGAGTAGCCGGCATAAGCCAGTTGATCCTTGGGCCAGTAATTCGGCTCCGCTTGCGCTTCGGCCAATTGCTTTTCCGACCTGGCCGCGATGGCGCGGAGCCGCGCGTTGGTTTCCTGAAGCTGGGTTTTGATTTTGCCGTTTTGGCGGAGCCGCCCGATTTCGTCGCGCAACTTTAGCAACCCGGCGAGCTGCTCTTTGGAGAGCCGCTGGGAGCTTTTCAGGCCGGCCATCAGATTGGAGAGCCGCCCGTTCTCGGCCGACAATTGCGCCGACTGTTCGGATTGCTGGCGCATCGTCTCAGTTTGCCCGCGCATCCGCGCCCCGGCCTGGCGTTGAATCGCGAAAGAAATCGCGGCGCTGGCAGTGACGATGGCGAGAACGGCCGCGATGGTGAATTTGTTCATGAGTGATCTCTCGTATTCGTTACGGATTGCTTGCGGCTGGGGGAATCATATGCGCGCTTTCATAGTCATCAAAGTTATTGGCCGGTTCGTGATGAAGTTCGGAATGGCCATCGGCAAAGGTGTAAATCTTCATCCATTGCCCCGGCGGATTCGAGGAATCGCCGGCATTCTGCGCTTCCTTTTCCCGAAGCACAATAATGTCTTGCGGCTTCCGCAGTGAAGAGGGCGATCCTTGGAAAACGATCTCAAACTGATCGGTGGCAACGCCGGATAGATTTCTGATTTTGTCCGGCACGAACGCGGCGGCGTCTTCAAAATTGGTTGGAAATTGCCCGTTGTGTTTTTCCGCGTAATGATAAAATCCAACAACCCAATTTTTGCCGTAACCTGCCTTGGCCATTGCTTCCTCCTTGAGTTGCACGGCTGTTCTCGGTTTGTCCTGGCCGGTCTTCGCCGCGAGTTGGCGATTCTCTTGCCGCAATTGGCCTATCTCCTCCGCCTGCCGGCGAAGCGGCCCGGCTTCGGCGCGGAGTTTTTGCAAATCATTAAGCTGTTGCTGCGAGAGCGAGCTGTTCGCGGCCAGGATGGAGAGGCGTTCATTTTCCTTTTTCAGCGCGGCCAGTTGCGCTGTTTGCCCGCGCAAGGACTCGCCGCCGTCACGCAGCCGCGCCTGGGCCTGATGCTGAACCAACAGCGGCGCAACCAAGCTGGCCAGCACGATCGCGCTCACGGCGCCCATTTTGGCTTTTGTCCATGCCATAGTTTTCAATGCTCCTTTAATGAGGCTGAGGGTTGAGGTTGAGACCGCCGCGCCATTGGCCCATGCGCCCGCGGCGGCCGCATCCGCGAGGGCGGCAGGGGCGGTGCGAATCGAATTTGCCATGATGGCGCCGGCGAGAACCGCGGTGGTCGAATGGATGCCGCGCCTGGAGAAGTGTTTCCGCAATTTTTCCAGCGCATGAGCGACGCGTTTTTTGGCCGCGTTTTCGCTGGCGCCCAGGACAATTCCAATCTCCTGAAAACTTTTCCGCTCGAAAAAACGCTGGACCAGCGCGTTGCGGTCCTCGCCGCCCAGCGAACCCATCGCGTCCTCCAAGACCGGCGCGATTTCCCGCCAGGCTTCGTCTTCAGTTTCATTGGAAAGCGATTGCATGAGGGCCTCCTGTTCGCGGCGGACGCGCCGAAATTCTCCTCGCAGGAAATGAGCAGCCGTCAGCCGCGCGGCTTGATAAAGCCAGCCGGAAAGAATCGTCTTCTCGCCCAAGCCGGCGGCTTTCCTTGCCAATAGGACAAAGACCGCCTGGGTGATTTCTTCGGCGGCGCCGGGGTTGCCCGTTTTTCGCAGCGCGGCGGAATAAACCATATTGACGTGCCTGGCAGCGATCGCGGCAAACGCTTCCTCGGAGCCATTATCGGCATATTGCCTGAGCAATTCTATGTCGGCTGCGTCCTGCATTCATCTATAATTGCCCGCCGGATTAAAAAGGCGCCAAAAAATTTCGCACCTATTCGATCTTTGTTATGGCTGCCAGATGGCGCGGTAGAATTGTTGCGGGGAACCGGGCGAGATAGCCACGGTGATGTTCGTGGAACTGCTGGAAAGAGTGTTGGTGGAGACGGGCGTCCAACTTCGCAAATCAAGCGAGCTTTCGATCAACCAGGGGGCGCCGGGCTGGCCCGTGAGCTGAAACTGCGCTTGCTGGGACTTGATGCTGAGGGCTGACAAGCTGGGCGCGCCGGGGGTGAAGGTGAAAAGGGTCAGCGACAAGGGCGGGAAGGCGTAACTGAAATTCGCGTTCGCGCCCATCCAGTTGGTTATGGCGATGTCCTGCAACGCGGCGCTTTTGCTGTTTTCCGCGGCTTGGTCCTGCGGGATGCCGTAGGATTGAACGGTGGCGGCGGCGCCGGGCGCGAAATTGGCCAAGGCAATTTGTCCGCTCAGGTTCGTGGTCATGTCCTTATTGATGACAAGCACGGTGAGCGCGCCGTTCGCGCGGCGCGTGGCGTAGGCGGATAGCAGGAGGCTGTCGCTTGTGCCGTTGAGGACGGCATCGCCGGGGCGGGCGAAATATTGGAGCAATTTTTCAGCGTAGAACGCGGGGTAGGGATTGTTGTTCCCGTCGAGCACGCCGTAATCGCCGTTCTTCCGCCATCCGTAGAGGGTCGGGTCAAAATCGCCGGCGGTGTCCGCGCCGTTGTGCAAGTCCCACCACAGATAGGAGCGGAATTCGGTCTTCATAAGCTGGCAGGTGCTGTCGGCCAGGTAGAGCGCGTTGACCAGGCTGGTGGATTGGCGGCCCATGTTGCCGGAATCGCTGTTATTTTCTGTCACGCATAATTCAATGTTGCTGCCGGACGGGCCGACGTAATCGGTGATCTGCTGGCGGAGGCTGGCGGCGGCGCTGGCCCAATCGCTCCAAGTCGAAGGACTTGGATTGCCGGCGACTTGCAGCAAAAGAGGATCGCTTTCGGGAGAGTCTGAGTAGTAAGTCCAGTCCGAGGTGTACTGCCAATAGAAATGGTAAATAATAAAATCCGGCGCCACGCCGAGCTTGCTCATTTCAGACAGCATGACGGGCGTCCAGCCGTAATGGGTGGTTCCAGTGCGCGGATTGACGGCAAAATGATTCATATCGTTGACAAACGTGTCCTCGCCCGGCACGGCCACGACGCCCACCTTGATCGGCACGGCCGGGTAAGCCGCCTTCATCTGCTGGATGTAGGCGGCGGCGTTGGTGGCGTAGGTGTAGGGATCGTGCTCGGCGCCGTGAGTGTCGTTTTCCCAAGTGCCGTAACATTCGTTGCCGATTTCCCAGTATTTGAATCCGCAGTGGTTGGTTTTGTTGGCTGAGAGCACCCACGCGGCCGCCTCGCCCGGTCTGCCGCTGCCGTAGTTGACGGTCGTGAACACCTGCGCGCCCGGCAAATTGGTGGCGATATGCCTGATGGTGGCATTTCCGCCGGGGTCGCTTGTCCAATCGTAACCGTCGGAGGTTGAACCGCCCGGCCAGCGCAACGCCATGCAGCCGATCTCCTGAAGGGAAGAAAGCGTTTGCGGGGCGCTGAGGATGCCGTCCCAGGTCGCGGTGTTAAGCCCGAATTGGCGCGCATCGACCGTCTCAAGGGCCTGGCCGGCATTCACGCCCAGATGCACAACGGCGGGCGTTGGCGCGGGCGTCAGCGCGACGTCATCCACATAGAAAGCGGGTTGCGCGCCACCGGTATTGCCTTGAATCCAGATGCCGTCGAAATTTGATTTGCCGGCCACACCCAGCGCGAGGAGCGGAACGGTGATTTGCTGCCAGGTGTTGGCGGGCAACGCGGACAAGGAATAGCCCGTTTGGCTGCTGCCATCCAGCAACCCGAATACTTTCACCCGCTGGCCGCCGGCGGAGCCGCCATTAATCCAAAATGTGAGGCTCGTATATAGAGAGGAATTAAAATCCGAACTGTGAACCGCGAGCGCCTGGCCGCCGCCATCGGTCACGCTGATGGAATAAGCGCCGGAATGGGGAGCCGGATTGAGGCTTTGCAAATTAACCGAGGCCCAGCTCCAGTTTTGAAAGCCGTTGACCAGATTGTCGGTATAGATCGGGAGATTGGATTGCGCGAGGCCGGGGCCGGTGGGCGCGCTGACGGTCTGGATGAATGTGTTGGTGGCCGCCGGAAAATTTCCACCGGAATAGACGGCCGTGATCGTGTTCGCGCCCACTGGAAGATTTGTGATGGCGGCGCTGCCAGCGCTCGGAGCGTTCGTGCTAAACGGGCCGCCAGCGTAGGAAAAGACAACGTGCCCCGTGGCGTTGGCGGCCGCGACGCCATTGGAGAAAACGGTGGCTGTAAAATGAACATTTGAGCCGTAGGCGGAAGGATTTTGCGAGGAGGCGATCGCAAGGCTGTTGTCCAGATGAGTCACAATGATATTGTCGATCTTCAGCGTATCGGACTGGCCGGCGCCGTTCCATTGCGACGCATTGATCTGATAGGACAACTGCCAGGTTCCGCCCATGGGATTCGCGGTTGTGACGTTGCCAAGATTGGTCGTGAAAGTCTGCCACGTGTTGGCGGAACTTAACTGGCAGTTCAATACGGAGTTGAGGACAATGTTGCCGCCATAATTATTGTTGGGCCAGGTTTGGAGCAAAAGCTGGATGGTGCCGGGATAACTTCCGTTGGCGTCAAAGGACAATACGTAGTCGGAAGGATTTGGATCGGCGTTGGTGGGAACGGTCTCCATCTGCACCTGTCCTGCATAATAATCGCTGCCGGTGCCGGTGGTGACGGCGACTTGGAAGAAGGCGCCCGGATTGCCGCCGGTGATTGGAATGGTGGTGGAAGCGCTGGAAGGGCTGCCGCCGCCGTAGGTGTTGGTCGAGAATTGGCCGGTGTAGCCGCCGTCGAAATTTTCGTCGAAGACCGTTGTTTGGGAATTCGCGCCGCGGCATCCAAGAACGATTATGAGGGCCGCGAGGCGGCATGGGGATTCAAGCACTCCGTGGTTCATCCCGGTTATGATAGCAGATGGCCCGGATTTTGCAAAAGTGTGACAAAATGTTCCCCATCCGCGGGCATAAAGACTAATTTGAGGATGGCCATGAGACAAACTGGGAACGGTCAGCCGCGCTTTTTTTGGCGCGGGGCGCTGATTCTCCTGCCGCTGATGTTGCTGGCGGGGATGGGCATTTATTCACTCCGGCAGGATCGGCGGCTGGCGGAAATCGAAGCCAGAGAACGCTGCCAGGGCATGGCGGAGAATTACGCTCGGGCCATCGCGCTGGCATTGCAGAAACCGCCGCCGGCGGCATTTTCGGAAATTACTCTTGATGGAAGCGGAAACCTGCTGGCGGTGGGCGGCTCGCGCTCTCGCGCCCGGATGCCGGCGGCGCCAGTCCCGCGGCCGCTGTGGACGAGCGCGCTGACGGAATCCCAGCGCACCGCATGGAAGGCCGCGCGCGCGGCGGAATCCGCCCAGAGGGCCGAGGCGGGCGCGCTCTTCAAAAAGTTTATTGACATGGAACCGCCGAAAATGTTCCTGGCCAGCGCCCGTTATGCCCTCGCTTTGCAATGCGCGCGCAACCACGACTCGGCGGCGGAGCAATGGTTCGCGCTGGTGGAGAACACGCATGGCGAGTTAAGCGAGGGCGGCCTGCCGCTGGATCTGCTCGCGCAATATCAACGATGGAAATTGGATGGCGCCCGGCCGGACCGCGCCGAGGCGCTTTGTTCCAATGCCCTCGAACATCCGACGCTCATCTCGCCGGTGTTGCTGGCGTGTGGCAATCCGAAATGGCTGGCCGCCTGGCACAAGGACGAGGCGGCGCGCGAGTTTTACGAATGCGCCCAGCCAGTTTTGAAGAGCGGCGGCGGGCCGTGGGTTCGCTGGCGGGGAGAGGATTGGCTGTCGCTGGCAAGTTCCAATACTTTGGCGGCGGCGCCGCGGTCTTTCGCCGAATCCGCCGTGGCGGCATCCGAACCATCTGAACAGCGGCAGGCAGCTTACGCGCAGCCGGAAATTGAGTTGGCTGGAATGAAAATGACGGGTGGCCAGGCGGGGCCATTGCTGGCCTCCGCGCGGGCCGCGCCCAACGTGGCCGTCTCCGAATGCCTGGCGCGGCCCGCCATGCTTTACGCGCGGGCGCGGACCCGGACAGAATGGTTCGCGGCCCTGATTCTAGCCTCGGCGGCGGCGGCGGCGGCCGGCTTGGTGAGCGCGTTTCGAGGCTTCGACCAGCAGCGCCGGTTGAGCGCGCTGAAAACGAATTTTGTCTCCAGCGTGTCCCATGAACTGCGGGCGCCCATCGCCTCCATGCGGCTGCTGGCCGAAAGCCTGGAGCGCGGAAAAATCGCGGATGCGGCCAAGCAGAAGCAGTATTTCGGCTTGCTGGTGCAGGAGTCGCGCCGGCTGGCCATGCTGATCGACAATATTTTGGATTTTTCGCGCATTGAGCGGGGCGGCAAGAAATACGAATTCGAGCCGGCTGACACGGGCGCGCTGGCCGAGGACACCGTGCAATTGATGCGCCCGTGCGCGGCGGAACGGCAGGTCGAACTGGTCTTGCGCAACGATGGCGGGCAGGGCGCGCGAAGTTTCTCCTGCGACGGCCTGGCGCTTCAGCAGGCGCTGATTAATCTCATTGACAACGCCGTCAAACATTCGCCGCCGGGCGGGCAGGTGGCGGTGGGATTGGACGGCGGCGCGGAAGGCCTGAAGATGTGGGTGGAGGACAATGGGCCGGGGCTGCCGGCGGAGGAGCACGGGAAAATTTTTGAGCCATTTTACCGGCGCGGCTCGGAATTGCGGCGCGAAACGCAGGGCATCGGCATCGGGCTGACGATTGTTCAGCATATAGTAGAGGCCCACGGCGGGCGCGTGACGGTGCGCAGCGCGCCGGGCCAGGGCAGCCGGTTCACGATGGAGCTTCCGCGATCATGAAACCCGGCGCGCGCATTTTGGTGATCGAGGACGAATTTCCCATGCGCACGGCCCTGGCCGATTGCCTGGGCGCCGAGGGCTACCGCGTTCTAACCGCCGCCGATGGCGCGGCCGGCCTGCAACGCGCGACGCGGGAAAAGCCGGACCTGGTGCTGCTGGACGTCATGATGCCGCGCCTGGACGGCTTCGCGCTGTGCGCGGAATTGCGGCGGCTTTCGCTGCGGATGCCCGTATTGATGTTGACAGCCAAGGGGCAGGTGGAAGACCGCGTGCGGGGATTGGACGCGGGCGCGGATGATTACCTGGCCAAGCCGTTCAGCACGGATGAACTTTTGGCGCGGGTGCGGGCGCTGCTTCGGCGGACGCGCGAACAGGCGGCCGCGCCCGGCCTGGTGCGCTTGGGCCAGGTGGAAATCGATTTGCCGCGCCAGCAAGCACGGCGTGGCAAACGGGCGATTTATTTGACGGCGCGAGAATTCGCCATGCTGCGCCTGATGCTGGAGTCGCCCGGCGAACCGGTCACGCGCGAACGATTTCTGGACGTGGTTTGGGGTTGCACCGCGTTTCCAACCACGCGGACGGTCGATACGCACATCGCCGCCCTCCGCGCGAAAATTGAGGAGAACCCGGAGGAGCCGCGCTGCATCAAAACGGTGCATGGCACCGGCTACCGGCTGGAAGGAATTACATCATTGTGACAAACGGCCCGCGCCATTCACGCATTCTCACGGCATGAAAACGATTATTATTTTGACTGCATTCGCCGGGATGGCCGCCGCGGTTTTGGCCGCGCCCGGCACCAACACGGCGGCCGCGCTGGTGGAACGCGGACTTTTTGAAGAGGAGGCCAATCACCAATACGACGCGGCCATCAGCGATTACGTGGAGGCAATCGCGCAATTCGATCACGAGCGCCAATTGGCCGCGACGGCGATTTTTCACCTTGGCGAATGCTACCGCAAAGAAGGCAAAACCAACGAAGCCGCCGCGCAATATCAGCGCATCGCGCGCGAATTCCCGGAGCAGGCGGCGCTGGTGCAGGCGAGCCAGGCTTACGTGCCGGCGGCCGCCGCGCTGCAGCCGTCCCGCCTGCCGCCCGACGAGGAAAAGTTTCTGCTCCAGGTGAAGGAATCCGCCCAAAACAGCCCCGACTTGATGAATGAGCACTTGCACGAGGCGGCCGAAAATGGATACGTCTCCGCGGCCGAATATCTGCTGGCGCATGGAGCAGAGGTGGACCGGGGCGCGCCGATCTCGACGGCGGCGCAGATTGGCAACTTGCGGATGGTGGAATTGCTCCTAAGCCACGGCGCGAATATTGACAGCGTGGGCGGCGACGGATTTAGCGCCTTGGGCGAAGCGGCGAACAAAGGGTTCAAAGCACTTTGCCAGGCGCTGCTGGCACACGGGGCGGACATTAACGCCAAAGCCCGCGGCGGCCGGACGCCGCTGCAAATCGCGGTGGACGCGAATCAAATCGAGATCGCGGGCTTGCTCCTTTCCAACAAGGCCGATGCCAATGCCAAGGAGGACGGCGGGGTGACGGCGCTGGCCAGGGCCTGCGCGCTCGAGGAACTCGCGATAGTCCGCCTGCTTCTTGACAACCATGCTGATGCCAATCTGAATGTGCGGGCAGGCGGCATTGTCCCGGCCTCAACGCCCCTGGCTTGCGCTCTGAACGGCAATCCGGAAATCGTGAAGCTCCTTCTGGAAGCCCATGCGGATCCCAACGCGGAGTATTTTACGCAATATCGACCGGGGGTTCGTTACCCGCTGTTGGATGCAGCGGCGCTCGATGCGCATTCGGCGGAAATTGCCGGTTTGCTTCTGGAGCATGGCGCCAAGCCGAATATTCAAGGATTGGACGGCATTACCCCTTTGGACAATGCGATTCGGGCTGACAATCTGGACGCTGTTCGCCTGCTCATTGAGCATGGCGCGGATGTCAACATCCTGAACCAAGAGGGCGGCACGCCGCTGGTATATTTGCGGCAT
This sequence comes from Verrucomicrobiia bacterium, assembly GCA_036501625.1. Lineage (GTDB taxonomy): Bacteria > Verrucomicrobiota > Verrucomicrobiia > Limisphaerales > Palsa-1400 > Palsa-1400. The sequence goes on along the minus strand of DASXZY010000083.1, from coordinate 20,132 downwards.
GCTCGCGTCCCAAATCCCAGGCCCGGCTCGGATTTCCCACTGACAAAAACGGCCGAGAAAATTCGAGCCATGCTGATCCAGGCGGGAGCGGATGTGGATTACAACCGGCGGCGTTTTATCTGGACGAGCGACATCTCGGGCGCTCCGCAGCGAGTGATCTTCAGGTGTCCAGGCAATTCGATCAATCATTATACGCTTCTGGATTTTATTGGGGACATCTACGATCTCTGGAGTTATCACTGGCAGCCGCAATTGCCGTTCATGCCCGGCCGCGAAAAAGAGCAAAACCGGCACGTCAGTTGGAACGGCGGCGGCGGCCCTCCGTTTCCGCACTTTGGCGGCGTTTTGATTCATCGGCTGGAGGGAACACGCGAGATCGCCCTTCCCGTTAATCTGGCTCATTTCTTCTCAACCGGAGATTGCGCGGAAAACGCGGCCCTGCAACCGGGCGATGTGATTGAAATCCCCGAGCACGAGCACAAGACGGCCGACGCGTGGCATGGGCTGACGGATGAGGAGGTCACCAACTTGAACATCTGTCTCACGCGTGTCGTGCGAATTGTTGTCAAAGGAACGACCAATGTGATCGCCCTGGTGCAATCGCCCCAGCTTGCGACCGAGCAATCATACGCCGAAATTATTGATCCAGTCCAGGGCTCGCGCTCCGCCTGGCTGACCAACGCCCTCCACGGGCGAAAGGCGGACCTCGTGGTGGGATCGTTTATCCTTTCGGAAGTGGTGCGGCGGGGCAACGTGCTGCTGAACACGTCGGATTTGTCCCGGGTGCGGTTAACACGCGGCGGAACGAACTTTATATTCAACTTGACAACAAATTCGCCGGCCTGCGCATGGCTGGAGGATGGCGACCTGATTGAAATCCCCGACCTTGGCGAAAGCGCGGCGGCGAAGCCATGACGCGCGCCCGATCGGGACTGCGTTTTTGGGGAGACTTCAGCCGGGCCGAGAAAAAAAGGCGGTATCGACACGGGGGAGGCGGCGGGCCTACTATCGGCTCATGCGCGATGAATCCATTCAATTCCTGGAGAAACTCGTCAACACCCCCAGCCCTTCGGGGCACGAAGCCCGCGGGCAGCGCGTCTGGCTCGATTACGCGGCCCCGTTCGCCGACGAGACTTTCAGCGATGCTTACGGCAACACCGTCGCCGTCCTCAACAAAGGCGGATCGCCGCGCCTGATGCTGGCCGCGCACGCCGATGAAATTTCGATGGTTGTCAATTATATCAACAAGCAGGGTTTCATTTACGTGCGCAAAATGGGGGGCATCGATCCGGCCATTACCAAGGCCCAGCGGGTGATCATCCACAGCAAGAACGGCCCGGTCAAAGGGGTTGTGGGCAACGTTGCCCCGCACCTGACCAAGAGCGATCCCGACCGCAAATTGCCCAAAATAGAGGATTTGTTTATTGACATCGGCGCGGGCACGCGCGGAGAGGCGGAAGACCTGATCCGGGTGGGCGATCCCATCACGCTGAACGATTCGTTTGACCGGCTGCGCGGGGACCTGGTGGTGGGGCGGGCATTTGACAACCGCGTCGGGACGTTCGCGGTGGCGGAGGCGCTGCGGCTGTTGAGCCAGGAGCGGAAGAAGCTCAAGGCGGAAATCCTGGCCGTCTCCAACATCATGGAAGAAGTGGGCTTGCTGGGCGCGCGGCAAATCGCTTACACGCTCAAGCCGGACGCCGCCCTGGTCGTGGATGTGACGCACGCGACCGATTATCCAACCGTCAACGTGCATCAGCACGGGGACGTGCGGATCGGCAAAGGGCCGACCATCACGCACGGAGGCTGCAATCATCCAGAAGTGGTGGCGCGGCTGGAATTGGCGGCGAAGTCGGCCAAAATCAAGCTGCAACACGAGGCGTCCTCCAACAGCACGGGCACCGATACCGATGTCATTTTCTGGACGCGCGGGGGCATCCCCAGTGCGTTGATCAGCCTGCCCAATCGTTACATGCACTCGCCGGTGGAAGTGGTGAGTTTGAAAGACCTCGCGCAAATCCCGCAGTTGATGAGCGCGTTCGCGCTGTCCTTGAAAAAGGGCGAGGAATTTAAAGTGAAGATTTGATTTGGGGGGGCTAATCTTAATCGAAGAAGAGAGCGGAAGCAAAATTAAGAGAGGAAACTACGGGGTGGCGCCTTCTTTTCGCGTTACGATTTCCACCGCAACGTTTGTGTCTGTCAATGTCATAAGCGGGTCTTCTTCCATCAAATCGCCGTCGAGCGGGACGATGAGTTCGCCGAGGGTGTCGGCTTGCAGGCGGCGGTTGCCGCCGCGGGCATGGATGATGGCCATGGGCGCGATGGCGGAGGAACGAAATGTCAAGCGCAGGCCGACGGCTGTCAAACGCGGGGCGGTTGGGAAAAATTGGCGCATGGCTTCCTGCACCTCGTCGCATTCCCGGACGATCCGCATGAGCGCGCCGTAATGAACGGCGTTGGTCATGCTCCGCGCCACCGAGGGCGCGAGGCCGGCGTGCCAGTTGAGTTGCATGGTGCCTTTAGGCTGATTGACATCGACCCAGGGGGCTTCAGCCAGGAGGTCGTCCCGCACCGGCACTTTGAACGCGCCATCGGCTCCGATGGGGATGGCGATAGGCCCGGATTTGGCGTCGATGAAGGCCGCGATGGCGCCCGGTTTGACGCCGGTGCGGGTTGAGCGCATTTGCAGAACCAGGGCGAGATTCGGATGGGCGCGGCCGAGGTCGATTTCCACCTTCTGCATCGCGTACAATTCCTTGTAAGGCAGGCGGGCATCCTCGGCGCGGGCCCATCGCGGCGCGAGCAGCAGGACAGCCAGACACAGCCAGAAAGCACCTTTAACTGTCATGGGCTAAGATTGCAGTGTTGAAGTTTAGGTGACAACAACAGAAGGGCCGGGCAGCCGCGTGTTCGGGCCGGATGGCGGCGGAGAGGCGGCGGCCTGGGGTTTGAAACTGGCCCAATACCGGAGGGGCATCATCGCCAGAATGACCAGAACGACTTGGCTGATGTCGAAGCCGATCAGCCACGGAAACGCTTTGTCCATGAAGCCGTAGGAATGCAATCCGATGCCGAGCATGTTGACGCCGAACCACGAGAAGCTGGTGATGATGTTGCCGAAAACGGCCATGGCCATCAGGCCGCGCTCGCGGATCATTCCGCCCCAGCGCGCGTGCAACGTAATGGCGTTCCACAGGACGATCAGCAGCGCGCCGTTTTCCTTGGGGTCCCATCCCCAAAACCGGCCCCACGATTGATCGGCCCAGATGCCTCCGAGAATAGTGCCAACAAAACTAAACAGCGTGGCGAAGCACACGATTCCGTAAACCATCCGCGCCAGCGTCCGGCCGATTTCCGGTGTCAAGCTGCGGGTGAAGAAACCGCGTGTCACATAAATAATCGCCAGGATGCCCGCCACGAACATCGAGGCGTACCCAGAAGTAACGACGACCACGTGGGTGGAGAGCCACAAGTTGGTGTCAAGCACAGCTTGGAGCATTTCCATGGTATCGCCGCTCAAGGCCAGGTGGTGGGCGATGATCAAAGTGGCAAAACCGATGAAGCCCGCCACGACCAGGCCAATGCCGCCTTTGAAAATCCTTTCCAGAAACATGCCAAAGAGGCACGCGCCCCAGCCAATGAAAATGGCCGAGGAATATAAATTAGTGACAGGCGGCCGGCCTTCCAGATACATGCGGCATCCCAGCCCCAGCGAGTGAATGACAAAGGCCAGCACAAGCAAGGCGAAGCCCGTCCGCCGCACTGGCTCGGACAAGTTGATCCAGAAAACGCAGCCCAGCAGCAGGGCGGCCACGTAAATGACCATGCTCTTGTAAAACGGCTCGATCTGGTTGAAGAAAAATTCCTGGCCGCCCTTTTTAAGCTCGGAGTAAAGGCCGTTCTCCTGCATCCATGCGCGATAGTTGGCTACGGCCTGATTGAAGCGGGCCGGGTTGTTGTCGTGGTAGGCATCGGCCATGGCCGCGAAGTTGGCCAGGGCCGGGTGCATTTGCCCGGAGCGCAGCGCCTCCATCAGGACGTTGCCGATGTTGGCCCAGGCCGCGCGCGGCTGGCCGGGCAGCGGCGGAATGACGGTGGGATAGGCCAATTCGGCCAGCGTGTCGTAGCGTTTGAAAAAGCCGGCGATGCGCTGCAAATCCTCGTCGTTTCCTTTTTTGCCATCCTGGTTTTGCTCCAGCGCGGCCCGGCCCGGCCCAATGGCCGCCTGGTAAATCTGCAGCTCGCGCCCGAAATCAGGCGTGCCTTCCGGTTCGATGCAGCTTTTGAGCCGCGTATAGAGCATGACGCTGTTGAACAAATGCATCAGGTCTTTTTGGAAAGGCGTGCGCAGTTTGACGGCTTCCTCGCTGCCGCCCTCGGACTCCATCAGTTTTTTGGCCTGGCCGGATAGGGCCGGCCATTGGTTGGTCAAATCGTTGAGAGAATAATAATCCAAACCGATCTGTTCCGTCCCCAGCAATCCTTCAAGGTCGGGATGCTGGATGCGGAAGATTTTCAATCGGTCCGCTTCGTCCGGCCGCGTCATCGTGAGGGCCAGCCATTGCAGGGCGGAGAGAGAAGCTCCGTTTGTCAAATGAATAGTGGAGCGCCCGCTCATGCTCAAAAGCGAATTGCGCGCGACGGAGTCCAGCGGCTGGACGCGGCCATCCATCAAGGCGGGCAGCCGGCCGAATCCGGCCAGGTTGAAGCCGGCCTGCGGTTTGGGAGCCTCGAACCCGCCTAAGAACCAGCAAGCAAAGACGGCGGCGGTGATCAATGGAATCCATTTTTTCATGCCGCTCTTCCTCCTTTGCCATGCGCCAGGGCCGGTTCCAGCGCGGGCGATTTGCGCGCGCCTTGTTGTGCCAGCGCGGGCTTGGTTTGTTGCGCCCGCTTGCGGGCAAAGCCGAACAGATGCATGAGAAATTGCGTCGCCAAACCGAGCGCCACCAGGGAACAGGCGATGTAGGGCGTCATGGCGGCCGGATTGCGCACGACCTGCAAGATCGTGCCGGCGTCGTTCGGCTCGAAACTGGCCTGGTAAAAAGTCGCGCCGTGATAACGCAAAGGATTGTTCATGAAAATGCGAATGTCCCGGTCGTCGCCGGTGGTGGGATCAGTCAAATGGATTTCGCTGGAGAAATTCTTCGGGATTTCCGTGCCGGCATACAGGTCATGATGAAAGGCCAGCAGTTTGATGCTGAAGGGATTGTAATAGCGGACCGGACGCAGGGCGATCTGGTAGTTGCGCCCTTTGTATGCGAACGTTTGGGGCGCGGTCAATTGGGCGGCTGGGATGATGCCGCCAACATCCTGCTTCAACATTTCAAAAGCGGGATAGCGTGTCAAGTGATCGGAAACCATCCATTCGCCCACCGGCTTGCCATCGGCCACGACTTGCACCAGAGCCGTCGGAAGGTTGACGGTGTCCATGCTGCGGGCAATCGGCGCGGGGCTGAACATGAGGCGCTTGCCGATGCCGTCGGAGGAATTGATTTTTTCCGGCGCATCGGTCATCGGGCCGGCCGGGGCGGAATTGGGAAAGTATTTTTCCACGCGCAACGCGAAAGGCAGTTCGGGCGTTTGAATGAGGCCGCCCTGGGCGACCAGGGATTCGGGAATGGCCACGACGCGGTCTTTGTCGGGATCGGTTGTGTCGATGACCGCCAATTCGTTCTTGCGGTCGCTTTCGGAATAATTGCGGGTGTCGCCCGGTTCAAGGCGCATCTGGCTTTCAACCTGGAAAACCTCCGTCAGGAATTGCCCGCCGAGCAGGAGAATCAAGCCGGCGTGAATGAGAATGATGCCGGCTTTCTTGCGCGAGAATTGGAACCGCTTTATGTGCGCGGCCAAAAGATTGACCAGCAGCACCAAACCTATCAGCCAGCCGCCGGGCAAAAATGGGATTTTCAGATGCGTCCCCGGGGGCGTCCAGCAGACAAAGAAGCTGCGGAAATACTCCGATTGCGCCGCGAAAAGCCCAATCTCGACCTGGGCCAGCGTGCCCACAAACACCAGCACGAGCGCCAGGGCCAGGCAAACGACGGTCAAACGGAGCGACGTGAAGAAGTTGATGATTCGATGCACCATGACTTTAGGGATATTGCACGGTTTGCACGAATTTCACAAAGCTATCTTTTTGCCCGGCCACAGCCGTGCCGCCGCCCATGAGCTTGTAAAACCAGGTTCTGCCGCCGTGCGGCACGATGATCGCGATCAGCCGGTCCGGCTGGCCGGTCTTCGCGCTAGCGCCGGCGAAATCGACCATCGTTCCGTTGCCGCCAGCCACAGGCACCGGCTGCGTGACGCCATCCAATTGGCCGTCTTCCACCGGCGCCAATCCCAATTGGCCGCGCCAGCGATTGACATTGGCCAGCAGGCCGCCGCCCTCGCCCTCCAGAAAGCTGACGGTCGCATTGGCTTTTGGCTCCGCGCCAGGGACGGCGAAGCGCTTGAAAATCATCGGGCCGGGTTCGATTGCAGTCCATTGCGCGGGGATGTTCCATTTTGGCGCGCCGCTGTCCGCGCCCTCCGCCGCGTTGTCAACGGGGGGAGCGGACAATCCTTGCAAGCCCAAGCCCGCGTGGGGATCGCTTCCGGCCAGCGAGCCGCTGTCGGCGGGCGGTTCGCTGGCCGCGCCGCTGCCAAATTGGATCGACTTCAGGAAATCCATGAAGACCGGCTTGGCGGCGGCGGCGGTGGCGTTGTCACCCTTCAATTTAATAAACCAGGACGCGCCATTGCGGGGGATCACCGCCACAACCGTCCGGCCGGCTTGGCCGGCCAAGTCGTAAAGTTTGCCTGCGGAGGAATCGACCGTGACGGGCTGGGAGGTAATTTCGCCTTCGCCGATTGGATTGAGGGAAAGTTCGCGGCGCCAGCGGTTGACATTATCCAATTCCGTCCCGACTGAGCCGGGAAAGGACGTGATGGCCACTTCGGCCTGGCCGCCCTTTTCGCCGGGAATGGCAAAGCTGCCGAGGCGGATGCCATCAGCCGGTTTTTGCGTCCAACCGGGCGGAAGCGTCCAGTGAATGGGGGCGGAATTGACCGGAATGGCGGAATGTTCCTTGGGGACGGTGTAAACCTTTATTTGGTCCCCCGCCGCGCAAGGCAGCGCCAGAGCCAGCATGCCCGCGCCGGCCACAGCCCAAATCTTAAATGATGCAATCACTTTTCAGGAAACATTTTACCGGCGATTAGCCAATGAGCAACCTTGTTTTGGCGTGTTCGACTTCATCTTGATCATAATCGCATCCTAATCTCGGCAGCCCAAACGGTTTGGATTAAACAACCTTCGCCAGCCGGCCCTTGGATGCGCGAGGGCGCGAGCTTGCGGTATTCGCCCGTTCCGAAGGAGGTATTTGCCGCAACCTGGCTTGTTTGACCTGGTTTTTCCTTGTATCGCCTCAATTCGACGAGTTTTTTGTTAATCAATCCATTGGAAAATCCCTGCCCATAGACCGAAAAGAACATGCGCCGAAGCGCGACCTGGCCAAAACTATACCATTATTTGATGGTAATGCAAGCAATGAAATTCAATAGGGTGGATTCTTTGGCGCCGGTGACGGTGGCGGCGGCGGCGAATGCCGTATTGCCATGACGAGAGCTTCTGGCTTATCGTTGCCGCGATGAAACGTTCGTTTGCAAAACTTGGCTTGTTTTTGCTGCTGCTGGTGGCGCTGCCGTTTCGCGCGCCCGCGCCGCTGATTTACCGGCCAGGCGAGGGCTGGAGCTACGAAATTCCAGGCTCCAAGGGTGATTGGCGGAAGCTGCGGGCCAAGGATCAGTTGGAGGTCGCCCAGCAGGCGTTCGACCAAAAGAAATACCGGCTCGCCCTCAAGGCCTCCTTGCGCGTCATCGCTGTCTGGCCCCTTTCCGATTATGCGCCCAAGGCGCAATACCTCATCGCCCGCTGTTATGAAGACCGCAAACAGGATGAAAACGCCTTTGATGCCTATCAGGTCTTGCTGGATAAATACGCCAATTCCGCGGATGTCAAAGATGTGGAGCACCGCCAATACGTGATCGCCCTCCGTTTCCTTCGCGGCGAATGGCGGAAACTCTGGGGCCATGTTCCGTTTTTTCCGTCCATGAATTTGGCGGCTGAAATGTTCGGCAAGATCGTGCGTTACGGGCCTTATGGCGATTTTGGGCCGTCGTCGCAAATGAACATCGGCGCGGCGCGCGAGAAGTCCAAAGATTATCCGCTGGCGGTCAACGCCTACGAATTGGCGGCCGACCGTTACAGCGAACAGCCGGCCATCGCGGCGGATGCGCTTTACAAGGCAGCCCTGGCTTACAATAAGCAGGCTCGCCGCGCCGAATACGATCAAAGCGTGGCCGGCCAGGCCATTTCGGCGTTCACGGATTTCATGGCGCTCTACCCCAACGACCCGCGCGTGGCGGACGCCCAGCGGATCATCGGCCAGTTGAAAGCGGTGGAGGCGGAGGGCAATTTCAAAGTGGCCCAATACTACGAGAAGCACAAGCAATGGTCCGGGGCGCTGGTTTATTACAACGAAGTGCGGAGCAAGAACCCCAGTTCGCCCCTGGCGGTCCAGGCGCTCAAGCGCATCGAAGTGCTTGTCAAACGCACGAACCGCCCGGCCGCCCCGGCGCCGGTCCCGCCCGCGAAATAGGAGGCCGCGGACATGCGTTCATCGCTGATTTCCTTGCGCTGTTTGTGGATCGGCCTGGCGGCCATTTTGGCGGGCTGCGCGGGATACCGCCTTGGCCCCACCAACGGCATGCCGGCCGGCAGCCGTTCGATCGAAGTGCGGCCTTTTGCCAACAAGACCAAGGAGCCGCGCGTCACGGAATATCTGGCCGGCTCCCTGCGCAAACAATTCCAGCGGGACGGCTCCTTCCGCCTCGAAACGGCCGGGCGCGGCGACATCGTGGTCACGGGGCAAATCACCCGTTTCGAACGGACCGGGCTGAGCTATCAAACCAACGACGTGCTGACGCCGCAGGAATACACGCTGGGCCTGGTCGCGCATGTGACTGCCATCAATTACAACACGGGCAAAACTAATCTTGACAAGGACGTGTTCGGGCACACCTACATCCGCATCGGCAATGATCAAAGCAGCGCCGAGCGCCAGGCCATTCCCCTGCTGGCCGACGATCTGGCCCGCAACGCCGTTTCCCTGCTGGTGGACGGCGATTGGTGAACGCCGTTGTCAGGCAACAAACTTGTAATTGAACGGCTTGCGCATCGGCCGGGAGAGCCATGTGTCAGCTTCCCGCGCGCCTTCGCCGCTGAACTTTTGCAGCGCGGGGTTCCATTCCAGTTTGCGGCCCAGGCGCATGGCCAGCACGCCCAAATGGCAGACCGTGGCGGAGCGATGCCCCGTTTCCGCGCCGGCGGCTGTTGGATTGCGCGAACGCATGCAGTCAAAGAAATTGCCCATGTGGTCGTTGCTCACGTAGAGGCGCGTGGCGCTGGCAGGCAGCGGCGTGGTCAGCAGGGCCGGATCGCTTGCGTCGATCTCCTCGCGGTTGACCCAAATCCAGCCGCCGGTCCCCTCGAATTTGATGCCGTTGCGCTGGCCGCTTTCTTTGACAACATTGCCGTAAATGCCGTCGTCGCGCGTCGTCTTGACAACTTGCCGGACGCCGTTGGCATAGGTAAAGGTCACCTCGTAATCGCTGTAGGCGGTGTAGCCGCCGGGAATGGGCTGGTTGCTGGGCGCGCCCTCGATCGTGACCGGGCCATCCAGGCCGACAGCCCACCGGGCGATGTCGTTGTGGTGCGCGCCCCAGTCAGTCATCGTTCCGCCGGCATAGTCATACCAGTAACGGAACATGGTGTGGCAGCGCTGCGGCAGGTAGTCCACCTGGGGCGACTGGCCGAGCCAGAAGTCCCAGTTCAACTCGGCCGGCACGGGCTTGGGCAAAAACGGGCCTTCGCGCAGGCCGGCCGGGAGCCAGACTGTGATCGTGTTGAGCGAGCCAATGCGCTGGTTGCGCACCAGTTCGCAGGCCAGGCGGAAACGGGAACTGCTGCGCTGCTGCGTGCCGGTTTGAAAAACGATCTTGGCCTCGCTCACGGCCTTGACGACGTGATGCCCCTCGTCAATGGTCAGCGTCAGCGGTTTCTCGCCGTAAACGTCCTTGCCCGCTTTGGCCGCCGTCATATTGACAAGTGTGTGCCAGTGGTCGGGCGTCCCGTTGATGATGGCGTGGATGTCATCTCGCTCCATAAGCTTGCGGACGTCGTCGAAAATGGCCGGGCGCCTGGCGCCGTCGGTGAATTGTTGGGCGGCGGCGGCGGCGTGCTTTGAATCGACATCGCAGACAGCCACGATGTCGCCAAAGCGTTTGGCGTTGGAAGCGTCGCCGCGCCCCTGCCCGCCGCAGCCGACCAGAGCAATGGCGGGGCGGTCATTCGGACTCAGAGTGCGGCCGGGCGCGGACTGGGCAAAATCGCGCTCGACGAACCAGGCGGGCAAACCCGCCGCCGCGCCGGCCAGCGAACAGCGTTTCAGAAAAGATCGCCGTGAAATATAAAAGGTCTTGGTGCTCATGACTTCTATAATGACAACCGCGAAGCCCAAGTCGATCAAAATGGCAGGCGCCGAATCCGCGCAGCCAAACCGGAATTCCTTGCGGGCGGCGGCGGGACGCATCATAGTAAGTGGAAATGCACTTGTGTGCGCGCGTAGCTCAATTGGATAGAGTGACGGCCTCCGAAGCCGCAGGTTGTGGGTTCAACTCCCGCCGCGCGCACCAGTATTCCCCTTTAATTTCGCCGCCCCCAGCTTATTTTTATGTCTGAGGATAAATCTGTTGTCAAACCAGTCGATGCGCCGCCGCTCGCGCCGCTTCATGTTCACTCCAAATTGGCGCCCACGCCGTCCAAGCCGCCCAAGTACTCCGTCAAGGTGAAAAACGCCAAGGGCCAGGATGTCGTCCTGGGCGATCCCAGCGCGACGCGCGCGCTGGTGGCGTTGATGGACACCGAAGCCGTTAATGGCGGCGCGGCCTGTCATTGGGGCGGGCCGTCGGCCTTCGCGGAAATCGTGGCGGCCATTCACGGCATCATGTTCGCCACCGAGGGGCGGCCATGGCACGAGGCTTATAATTTTGTCAACGACGCCGGCCATACCGAAAACGGAATTTACGCGCTGCGCTGCAACTACGGATTCGACGGCATGACGTTCGAGGATTTGAAATGGTTCCGCAGCATCCGCAGCAAGCTGACTGGCCACGGCGAGTCGCATCTCAACCCGCAAGGCGTGCTGTTGAGCAATGGGCCGCTCGGCTCGGCGCTGCCGCAATCTCAAGGCCTGGCTTTGGCTGACCGCATTGCCAAATCCGACCGCGTAACCATCTGCACTGTTTCCGACGGCGGCTCGATGGAAGGCGAGGCCAAGGAGGCGTTCGCCGCGATTCCGGGATTGGCTGGGAAGGACCGGCTCAATCCATTTCTGCTGATCGTTTCCGACAACGACACCAAGCTCTCCGGGCGCATCACCAAAGACGCGTTCAGCATGCAGCCGAGTTTTTCCTCCTTGCAGGACTTGGGCTGGAACGTCATCAAAGTCGAAAACGGCCACGATTTGCAGAAGGTTTATCTGGCGGTCGAGAACGGCCTGGCGCAAGCGCGCGCCAACCCCCGCGCCCCGGTTTGCCTGTGGACCAAGACGATCAAGGGCTACGGAGTCAAAGCGACGATGGAAAGCGCCAGCGGAGGACATGGATTCCCGTTGAGCAATGGCGAAAAGATCATCGACTTTGTCAACGAGATTTATTTCGGGTCGGAAGTTCCCGCTGAATTGGCAGCCTGGGCGCAGGCCTTGCGGCACGGCTGGGAACAGAAGGAAGCGGCCGCGAAAGCCAAGGCGGCGGAAGCGCACGCCGCGCCTCCAGCGGCCGTCAAAAAGGATAAGGTGCAAAGCGGCCTGGCCAAGGGCGCGGTGCGCGCGGCCCAGGAGGGCCTGCCGGTTTATTCCGTCTCGGCCGATGTCCAAGGCTCCACGGGAATGAGCTTCTTCCAGAAGAGTTTCCCGGATCGGTTCGTGGAAGTCGGCATAGCGGAGGCGAACATGATCAGCACCGCGGCGGGCCTGGCCAAGGCGGGTTTTATTCCAATCGTTGACACGTTCGGGCAGTTCGGCGTCACCAAGGGCAACCTGCCCCTGACCATGTCCGCGCTGTCCCAGGCGCCGGTCATCGCCGTTTTTTCCCATGTCGGTTTTCAGGACGCGGCCGACGGCGCGTCGCATCAGGCCACCACTTATTTCGCGGCGACCTCTGCCATTCCGCACACCGCCGTCATCGCGTGCTCCTGCGCGGACGAAGCTGAGGCGCTTATGTACGAGGCCATCAAGCGCCTGGCCAAAGACCGGCTCGAAGGGCGTGACGGCCAGTCGGTCCTATTCTTCGTGGGCCGCGAGAATTATCCCGTCCACCTGCTGGATCATCCGAAATACGAGTGGGGCCGCGCCCAGGTTTTGGCCGAGGGGAACGACGTCGTCATCGCGGCCTGCGGGCCGTTGGTGGGACGGGCCATTGAGGCGGGCCGAAAATTGAAGGAGCATGGAATTGGGGCCGAGGTGATCTCCAACCCGTTCATCAACCAGATCGATATCGCCACCATTGGCGCGGCAGTCAAAAAATGTTCCGGCCGCATCGTGACCATCGAAGACCACCAGGTTGTCTGCGGGATGGGTGCGCAATTGTCCCACGCGCTCTCGCGGGAGGGCATCGCGCATCGGATGCACTCGCTGGGCATCAAAGGGGAATTTGGCCAGTCATCCTGGATGGCGGAGGAGTTGTACGAGAAGCATGGCTTGACCGCGGCCGGCCTGGTAAAAGCGGCGCAGGGGTTGCTTAAATAACGGATGTCGCGGACGGTATGTCATTGCAAGGCCAGCTCATCCTCGATGGCGGAAAGCTGCACGGCTCCTTTTTTCACCGCACGGTGGTGCTGATCTGCCAGCACGACGCGGAAGGGGCGTTTGGATTGATCCTCAATCGCTTGACGGAAAACAAAGTGGGCCAGGCGCTGGTGGCCGACCTGCCTGGGAGCATCAAGGAACAGCCGCTCTTCATCGGCGGCCCCGTGCAGCAGCAATCGTTGAGCTTTCTTCATAGCGACGCCAATCTGCCCGGCGCCAATGTGATGGCCAATTTGACCTTGGGCCATTCCATCGACGCGCTGATGGATTTGAGCGAATCCTTTGCCGGCGCGCAAAAGCTCAAGCTGTTTGCCGGCTACGCGGGCTGGACGGCCGGGCAATTGGACGGCGAGATGTCACGCCACGATTGGCTGACTCATCCGGCGTCGCTCGAACTGGTATTCCACCCGGAGCCGGGACAATTATGGCGGCACATCATGCGGCAAAAGGAGGACATGCACAGCCGGTTGCTGGCGGATTCGCCGAATGACCTTTCGTGGAATTAAGCCAGCGCGGCTTGCTGGCATTCGAGCAATTGGCGGATGCCTTTTTTGCCCAGCGCGAGCATCGCGGCCAATTGTTCTTCGGAATAGGAAGCTTCTTCCCCCGTGCCTTGCAGTTCGATGAATTGGCCGTCGCCGTTCATCACCAGGTTCATGTCCACCGCTGCCGCCACGTCCTCGACATACGCGAGGTCCAACATGGCCCGCGAGTCCACAATGCCCACGCTGACCGCCGCGACCGGTTTGAGAGCCAGTTCCGGCCCCAGTTTGCCCGCGCGCTTGAGCGATTGAATCGCCAGCGACAGCGCGACGTAGCTGCCGGTGATCGCCGCCGTGCGCGTCCCGCCGTCAGCCTGAAGGACGTCGCAATCCAGCCAGATGGTGCGCGAACCGATGCGTTCCAAATCGATGGCCGCCCGCATGGCGCGCCCGATTAAGCGCTGGATTTCCTGGGAGCGCCCGTCGATTTTGCCCTTGGAAATATCGCGGGGCTTGCGGGTCAAAGTGGAATAGGGGAGCATCGAGTATTCGGCCGTGATCCAGCCGCCGGCCGCGCCCTGCTCCTTCATCCAGCGCGGGACGGCCTCCTCAATCGTCACTCCGCAAATGACGCGCGTATTGCCCCATTCGATCAGGGTGGAGCCGGCCGCGTGCGGCGCGATGCCATTGTGGAATCGCAACGGGCGGATTTGATCGCACGCGCGCCCATCGACACGCGTGAATGGCTGGATTTCGGGTGAGCTCATTCTGGGCGAATGGTAATCGGGCCGGGGCCGGCGAGGCAATGGGAAACCCTCAACCCTTATCTGGTCCGGCTTGGCCTGTTGTTGAGGCGGAGTTCAAACGGTAATCGCCGTCTGGGCAAAGCGTCATTCGGACCTTGGCGGCGTTAATCTGGCTCATCGTGGAAAAAGCCAATATGCTTGCCAGAGCGTCTCGCCGCGCGAAATAGCGGCTTGCGCGGCGGGGGGAATGGCCGCATATTGCCTCCACTTTATTTATGCAGACAAATACCCAAATCGACGATCCCGTCCGCCAAAAAACGCTGGAGCTGTGCGAGACCATTATCCAGCAGGCTCAATTTCAAAACATCCGCCGGCGCGTCGAGTCCTTCATGGCCGACAATGGCGCGCGCCAGCAGTATGAAAGCCTCAGCGAAAAGGGCCGCTCACTCCATGAACGCCAGCATCAGGGACTGCCCCTGGATGGCCGCGAAGTCGCCGCCTTTGACACCGAACGCGATGCCCTCCTGAGCAATCCGGTGGCCAAAGGATTCATCGATGCCCAGGAAGAATTGCAAGAATTGCAACAGGGCGTGCAGCAATATGTCTCCAAGACTTTCGAACTGGGCCGCGTTCCCTCCGAGGAAGATTTGCAGGAAGGCTCCTGCGGCCACGGTTGCGGCTGCCATCATTGATTTAATATCCCACGACCCGGTAGAACTTTGCCGGGTCCGCGCCCGTTGCATTGGTGAGGGCCAACGACGCTTGGGAAGCGACGAAATTAGTCTCTGCAATCCAAAACGGCGACGACAGGTTGGTTGTGCTTTGGAGGAGGTAGCTTTGCCCCGGGGAAAGGCCCGACAAATTCATGACCAGCGCGCCGGATTGTTCCTCCTGAACAACGCCCAGGCCGGCCGCCTGCGGCGGCACGGACGGAACGCCAAACGCGAACAACTCCGAGTAGCCAACGCCGCCATTTTGCTGGGCCGCCGTGAAATCCCACCTCAGGAAATGCACGCCTGTCAAGTTCGCGATGTTGACCGAACTCAGCGTGCCGCCGGTGCCGTCCTTCGCCGGATACGGGGAAGGGTCGTACGCCACATTCGCGACAGGGAAGTAATTGACACCATCTGCGGACCAAGTGACGCCGTAGTTGGCGTTCTCGCGGCCGTTATCGCGCCAGGCGGTGCAGGCGCCGAGGTTGGTCACCGTGTAGCCGGCGCCGCCAGGGCCGGGGCCTAAATAGAATGTGATGGCGCCCCCGCTGATTTCCACGCTGTTATTGGTCGTGCCGGGTGCGCCGATTTTGCCATCGCGCAGGGCGTTGGCTGGGAGCGTGTTTTCCGGCCCGAAGGTGAGCGTGTTGGATGTGATGCTGAGGGAGAGATTGGCGAGCAGGTTGCCGGGCGGCAAAACAGGAAAGCTGCCGCCCGCGAAGACCGCGCCGTTTTGCGCCGCCGTGACTTGCGGCTGAATCGGCGAGGACCAAAGATAATCGCCAGAGCCGACGGCATAGATCGCGGCGCCGTTTGAATATCCCAGATACGCAACGCCGGGAGATGATGCCGCCGGCACGCCGCTTTCCATGACAGCCGCGGGATTCGCGGAGGGGACCCGGACTTCCGCAGTCGTATTGGGCGGGATGGCCACAGCCAGATTGAGCATCGCGCCGACATTGGTCCACGCGGTTGAGATAAGGCCGCGCGTCGAATTGTAGCTCGTGCTGGCCCAGGTCAATCCGGCCTGTGGACTGGGCGCAATGAGAATGGTTTTGTAGCCCGGACTGGCCGGCGTGATGCCGCCGATGCCGCCATACATGTATTGGCCGACGGAGCCGAAGGCATAATGGTTGAACGAATTCATCGTCTCGCTTTCAAATCCGGCCGAGGGCGTCCAACCGTCCCATCTTTCCCACATGGTCGTCGCACCAAGGTCCACCTGGTAAAGCCACGACGGATACGTTTGCTGAAGGAGCAGCGTGTAGGCGAGGTTGTCGAGGCCGGCCAGATGAAGGGCAGGCAGGAGGCGCGGCGTGCCGATAAATCCGGTGGCAAGATGGTAATCAAATTGCGCGATGGAGTTGGCGAATTGCTGGCTGACGCGCGATTGCAGGGCGGGCGGAACGAGATTCAAGCTGAACGCGAGCGCGTAACCGCATTGGCTGCTGCCATCGGTGAAGGCGCCATTGGAACCGAAGAACTGGCCGAACGCGATGGCAATGTTGCTATGGAGCGCGCCGTAGGCGGCCGCGTCGCTCGCGCGCCCGATTGCTTGGGCCATTTCCGACATCGCCTGGGCGTAACCGGCGTAAAAGGCCGTGTCAATAACAAGCTCGGACGCGCCGCCGCCGAGGTTGAGCCAATCGCCCAAATCGCCCGGCAGGGTGGGCAGCGTGTAATTGGAGGAGCAGGAGGCCAGGTAGGCGCCGTAATTTTGCAGGGCGGCGTAGTGATCCCCGATCACGTTGGTGTCGTCGTAGGCGCGATAAATCTCGTCGGGACAAACCCAGCCGGCGTCGCCCCACGCGATGCCGGCCACGCCGACGTTCATGTCCGGGGAGACATACGCGAAGGAGCCGTTGGCGTATTGACTGTCTTCGTCCAGGGTGACGAGGTGCCGGTGGAAAAAGGACTGGATATCAAAATTATAAGCCGCAGTCGGAATGAAGAATTCCATGTCGCCGGTCCAGCCCATGCGTTCGTCGCGCTGAGGGCAATCGGTGGGGACTTCCAAATAATTGCCCTTCTGGCTCCAGATGATGTTGCTGAAGAGGCGATTCACGAGCGGGCTGGAACAGGCAAAACTGCCGGTTGCGGGAATGTCCGAGTGGACGGCAATGCCGGTGACGGAGGCGAGAGTGGGCGGGACGGACAGGCCGCGAAGCTCGACATACCGGAAACCGTGGAAGGTAAATCGGGGCTCGAAAATGGAAGCGCCGTTGCTGGAGAGAATGCAGGTATCCGTGGCGCCGGCTCCGCGAAGGTTGGCCGTGTAGATGACGCCGCCGGGATTGAGCATTTCGCCGTGGCGGACGGTGATGACATCGCCAGCGTGGCCGGTGACCTGGATGCGCGCCCAACCGGCAATGTTTTGGCCGATGTCAAATGTATAACAGCCCGGCGCAGGCTCGGTCATGCTGGTCGCGGGGAGATTTTCAAAGCATCGGGAAGGCTCGGTCACGGCGGCCTGGATTTGGATGCCGTTGGCATCAGCGAGCGTGGTTGGATTGCCGAACAGGGCCTGAATAATGACCAGGCTCCGGCCCGAACCGCCGATATCAACCGCAGAGTTCTCCGAGTAGGTTGCCGTTTGTGTGACACCGCCCAGGGAATAGGTAAGCTTCAGCGCCTTGACCACGCCGTAGTCAGGGTCGCCGCCGAGATTGGTGTTGGCGGCGACGAAATCAAGCACGTTGTTGGTGACGAAGCCGGCCACGATGGAAGTCACGTTCGCAACGCCGCCGGTGCCCGCGCTGAGTCCTGTAGCAACTGGCTGCCACGCGCTGTCATTGAAGTTGGTGGAGTCCCAGCCCGGCATCTCCAGGCGGGCATCATACTCGGAACCCATGAGGAGATCACCAAAAAGAATCGGGCCGTAGGCGGCTTTCCAAGAGGCGTCGGTGGCGATGGTTTGCGTGGAACCATCGGCCAATTGAACAATAAGCTGCGCCAGAAAACGCGGCGTGCCGCCGTAATTCAATCGCGAACCCTTGAAGGCTAGGTCGCTTGCAAACCAGCCGTCGCCGAGAATGGCGCCGATCGTGTTGGAGCCACTTTGCAACATGCTGGTCACGTCGTAGGTCTGGTAATAGACGCGCTTGTTAAATTGCGTCCAGCCGGGAGTCAGGGTGTCGCGGCCAACTTTTTGCCCGTTGAGATGAAGCTCGTAAGCGCCGAGGGACGTCACATAAACGGCCGCGCGCGCCACCGATCGCGCGATGGAAAAGCTTTTCCGCAAAAAGGGCGGCGGGACGCGAGGCAGGTCGTTGACGGCCGGCGTTCCCCAAGGCGTGCTGGAGGACGCGCCAGCCGCAGGCCAGGACGAGGCATTGAATGTGTTTGAAGTCCAGGCGGCGGGCGGCAGTTGGGCTGCCTTCCAAGTGTTATCGACCGGGATATTGGAAATGCTGCCGGAGGAAAACCGCACAACCAGCCGCCCGATGACGGCAGCAGGCGCCTGATCCGTATTGGTGGCGGACAGGCCGATGATATTGGCGCCGGAATGGAGCAGGGAGGTCACATTCAATTGGGCGGTCGGCTCCCATCGGGCCGCGAAGCCGGCCGCCTGCTGGCCATTGACGTAAGCCACGCAGTAATTATCCGCATAGAGCGACAGCATGGCGTTGGTAATTGTTTGACCGGCTGGCAAAACGACTTGCTGGCGGAATGAGGCTTGGTTGACGCCCGCCTGGCCCGCACCGGAAGGGAGGCTTATCCAATTGAGATTGGAGGTGTTGAAAAGCGATCGCGCAGTCTGTTGCGCCGCTGTCAAAGAATACGCGGCATCCCAGCCAATCCATTGCGCGGACCAATTGGTTTGGGACATAAGGCCCATCGAGAATTGAGCCGGGGCGCTCCAGGCGGAGGCGAGGCCGTTGCCGTCCATGACGCGCACCTGCCAGTAGAGTTGCTCGCCTTCGGCCAGGGGCTTGCCCGCGTAATGATTATTGACAGTCTCGGAGCCGCTGACCTGGCCGCTGTCCCAAAGGTCGGACAAACCGGGCTGCGAACCAACCCAGATTTGCCAGGCGGATTGAACTTGACCCCGATTCGCCGCGCCGTTTTCCGCGCATTGGAGCTGCCAGCTTAGATCGGGCGCGGGGTCATCGATGCCTATTGGATTCGTTCGCTGGTCGCAATGGAGGCTGACCGGCTGCAATGGAGATGGTTGAGCGGGAGCTGTGGCGGCGCCCGCAAGAACCGCCAGCGCAACCGCGAAAGAACGAAGCCTTCGGACCGCGGTGCGATTTGGCCTCAAGTGCGGACGAACGGATCGGAATCAAAACGCGCCCGGCCCAGTCAATGGCGTGGAGTAAGCGCCGGCCACGCGGTCGAAATCCAAGTCCTTGGGGCTGAGCGCGTTCCCATTGACACCCATCAACCTAAGCGTGTTTTGCTCATACCACGTCCAGTGTTCGGTATGGCCGTCGGCGAACGACAAGTTGTCGCCTTTAAGGTGGAGGGTTGATGGGAGGTTTTGCCATTCCCGGGTTTCCACATCGACGGCAAAGTAACCGTCGTCAATCGTCATGATGCTTTCGTGAATAAAGACCATGGCACGGGAGGGCGGCGGATGCAGGATGCTAGCCTCAGTTGTGAATGGGGGAGCATAGTTCTGCAATTGCAGGCCAGTGTTGCCGTTCATTTGGCCGCTGATGGTGTAATTCCGGCAAAGCGGACCGGATTGGAGTCCAATCTTGACAATGAGAGTCTCCGCGGGACATTGGTAGCACATGAAGTTGCCCACATACGGGTAAAGAAGGCCCTTCATGACGTTGGTGATATTGATCTCATCCAAGATGTTTCCATTCGTGGCCACGTCCCCATAAACCCAGGCGACGTTGGTGCCGGCGCCGTCGCCATCCACCGCTCCCGGCCCGTTGGACACGAGCTTGCCCTTGTTATCGTTGCTATAACTCAGCCAGCCGAGGGTCAATTGCTTCTCATTGGACAAGCACTTCATGGAGATGGCTTGCATTTTGGACCGGCCCAAAGCCGGCAACAACATGGCCGCCAGAATCGCAATGATGGCGATCACGACCAGCAACTCGATCAATGTGAAGCCTTCGCCGCGCCGCGGCTCCCCAAAGACTTCGGTCCCCCTTGATGGGAATGCTTTCATAACTTAAGTCTCCATTATTTGCTCAAACTTCCGCGGCTGTCAACGCCAATGCGCAAGACCAGCCGCACTCCCGGTTAGGGAGTGCTCAACTGGAAGAAGCGCGCTTCCTCAGCATGGCTGATCGTGTTGGTGCTGGCGAAGTTGCCGCTGCCATCAAA
>DASXZY010000082.1:0-19207 GCA_036501625.1 Verrucomicrobiia bacterium | reverse complement strand
TGGGCTGCCGTCCGCTTTGGCGGCTTCTTCCGTTTCCGCGACTTCGTCGAGCCGTTCCAGCGCGATCTGCTGCTGCTCCCAAGCCACATAGCCGCCATTTTTCCAGAGCGAAAGGTTCTGCTGGGAAATGGGCAGGCCGTTGAAATCCTTTTGCAGCATGGCCTGGACTTCCGGCAAGGCGTTGAGCCATTCGAGCAATTCGGGGCCGGGCCGGCCATCCTGCAGACGCTCGTTGAGTTGGGTGCGAAGCGCGAAGGGAAGCCGCGCGATTTTTCCTGTGCGGGTCATAAATACAATTCCTTTGGGTTGTTGTTGTGGGTGAATAGAACGAGGCTGCCGCGGCGCGGTTTCCCCTCGGAAAACCGCCCGCCGCGCGCCCCGTGTCGCATGAACAAAATGGATGTTCACGCGATAATTGTTTCACAAAGCCCAAAAATCAAAAAACCTACCGTAGGTTTTTCGGCACGATTTTTCGAGGAGGTTTGAATAAAATGGAAGCCATTGTTGCGTAACGGCTTGTGAATTTAAAATCCAAGAAAAAGTGAAAAACGGATTGCGAAAGCTGCATTTTTATTTCCGCAAACCCCTGTTTTTCTGCAAAAGCGCCTGATTTTCCGAACGCCATCCTGCGCAAGCGATTGCAAATACGGCACTTAAGAATTTATAGTATTTACAAAATATGGCGCGCTATGGACGCATAAGCACAACCCGATAATAATGGGCCAAACCAGAAGGGGGCGGATCGCATGATTGGGCAGCCCCGTTGAAACCGAAGTGCAAAATCAGAACAAGCAGCATGAAAAGACGGGCCCAAGGCATTGGTTTCCCGGCCGGTTCACCAATGCGTGGCAGTCACTCAGCAACCCGGCGCCGATAGCTTTCCAAGTCTTCTTTCGCCACTTCTTCCGGCGCGACTAATTTATAGTGCTTTTCTGCGCTGATTCTTACGCTGCCATCAGCCTCCTCAAACTCGAATAGAGCGATTATCCCGCCAGTCATGAATTGCGCGCCAAGCGGCCGGCAAATCAACTCCCGGAATTTGTTCGCGCAGACCGCAAAATCCTGTTCGATCTGGACCGCGTTCAACTTATCATTTCCGCCCTTGGCTTGGACGGGGAAAATGTAGTGCGCCCCCTTTTTGTCCAACCCGACATACAGTTCATCTATTTCCACCTGCCCGATTCCAAGGGCGGTCGTCCGCAGATGGTTTTGCAATGAATAACAGGTCACGCCAGTGAAGATGTCAATGAGGCGATTATAACGGAGGCGCGCGAGCAACGCTTGCTCATCGTTGAAGGCGTACTTCGCGATGATGCCTGGCGTCGCGTCAGGGATTTTTGTCACCGCCAAATTTTGGTTGGGATGGATAGGACGATCAGCCACCAACGCCAGGCGATAATGTCCCTTTCCGATGGGCCGAATAATCCATGTTTCACCCTCGCCGGCCTTTTCCTGAATGCTTCGCGGCAAATCTGTTCGATAACGAAAGCTATAAACCAGATCGCCGAGGTTCTTTGGCAATTTGATTCGGAGCCGGCCCGCGACGGTTTCAAATTCCTCGCGTTTAAAGTCCACGGCCGTCATTCCGGCCTTGAATTTTCCGGAGAATAATTCCTCGATTATTGCCGAATACCGATTCGTTCCTTTCATATCTTTGGCCATTTTCAATTCTTGTTGCCGGGCCAGCGAAGAACGACAACTTCCTCGCGCAACTGTTCTTTGGTCGCCGTTGACAGGCGCGTGCGGAACAGGTCCAAACCAACGACTTCGTATCCGAGCGATTCCGCTATGCCCGCCAGAAGTTGTCCTGTGCGAATCATCACTCGGAGATACGAAGCCTGGTCGCCCACAACGTAGGCAAGCTGTGCCCCGGGCCGCAGCACCCGGCGCAGACCGGCGAGATGCCGGGCCATTCCGCCAAAGTAAAGCTTGGTCACGCGCGCGTAGAGGCGCTCAAAGCCAGAGTCCTTTTTAAGCTCGATACGCCGGTTTTCGATGTCAGCGGCGATGCGGTCAATCTGGCAGTGGCCAGCGACGAGAACATCATCCGCATCGGACTTGTAAACACCGCGTGTGTTGGACCGAATCAGTTGTTTTTTAAGGTCTCGCAGCGTTTCCTTGGATTGAATGAATCCCAGCAACACCGATTCAAGGCGGGTCGTCCGAGTGTAATCTTTTTCATTGGGATAGGGCGGGGACGTGATAACGGCGTCCACCGAATTGGGAGGCAGCATGGGCGCGCCCTCCCGTGCGTCTGCCTGATAAACAATCGCTCTCGCCTCATTCGCGCTGCCCAACACTTCAAGGTCCTGTGCCATCGCCCGAATGCCATCGAGCCAAAGAGAAATTACAGGAGCGTCGAATTTGGGCGGTCCCACGCCGACTTCGGGGCCGAAGTGGAGGTTGCTGATGCCGTTCACGAGCGCCGCCGCCAATGCGAGCCGCTCATGAGCGCCGAAGTCGGCATGATGATGTTCCGCCAGAGCATCAAGAAGAACGAGCGTCTTGTGCAAAGGGATCGGGCTGATCGAATTCGTCAATAACAAGTCGGCAAGTTCACCTGGCAGTGAGCGCAATTTAACGTTTAATCCGGCCGGCCGTTCGAAAAGGCGTTGAGCGTCATCCTCGAAAAAGCCATCTTTTTCCAGGCGCCGATTCGCAGTTTCGGCGACGGCGACGGCATGGCCAAGAAGCTTTCGCGGGGCGATATTCCATTGAATTTTCGTTTGGCTGGCAAAGCGGCCCACTGGATTTGCCTCCAATCCGAAGGATGGAATGCCAAGTTTCTTGCATTCCACTGGTGTCGTTCCCGTTCCGCAGAACGGATCAAGCACTTGATGATTGGAGTTTAACCCAAACTTTCCGACGTATTCCCTGACCAGATGCGGGGGAAATGAAAGGACAAACCGATACCATTGGTGCGCCGCACGATCGCCGACTTTAAGTTTATTGTCTTCTCTTCGAGCCTTGGCGATGCCAGCGGGACGTTTCAGGCAACCGCCTGGTTTTTTCTCGGCCGGAAACAAAGTTGACTGTTGGACAGACATTTTTCGACAAGGTTAATAAGCAATTAACTGCCCGCACTCAAACCAAATTCAGAATCATTCCATAATGCGACTTAGCCTTCCCTGCTTCGCCTGCGTTTCTTCAGGCGGCCGCGGCGTCCTTATAATTTTGACAACCGCCTGGCGGTTCGATACATCTTATGATGACTCTGAAACTTCGTTATGCGCTTTGATCATAGGCGGATAGCCGCGTGCCTGGCTGGCTTGGCCTCGCTGTTCCTGGCAGGAGCGCTTTCCGGGCAAACTCCGGCGACAGCGACAACGCCCGCAACGGCGGCCGCTCAGGAGCCTCATGAGACTGTCTTGCTCCTGGTTTGCGGGACGGTTGAGGTCGCGCCGGCCGGTTCCACCAATTATGCGGCCGCCAAGATGAAACAGGTTTTGCATCCGGGCGATCAAATCCGCACCGGGAAAAACAGCCGGGCCACCATCCGGCTGACCAATTTGAGCGTCGTCCGCATGTATGAATTGGGTTCCATGACGATCAAGCCCCCGACCAAGGCGGAAAAGCAGGCGGCCATCGAGGTCAAATCCGGCGCGGCTTACTTTTTTAACCGCGACAAGCCCAACGAGACGCAGTTTGCCACGCCATCCTCATCGGGAGCCATTCGCGGGACGGAGTTTGTCCTTTCCGTGGACGGCAGCGGGCGGACGGAATTGGCCCTGCTGGATGGCCAGGTGGCGCTGAGCAATGCTTACGGCTCGCTGGAACTGGCGAGCGGCGAGAAGGCGGTGGTCGAGAAGAATCAGGCGCCGCGGAAGTCGCCGCTCATTAACGCCGCCGATGTCATTCAATGGACGCTTTATTATCCCGCGATTCTTGACACGGATGAACTCGAGTTGAACGCGGACGCCAGGCGGGCGCTGGCGGATTCGCTCGCCGCCTATCGCGCGGGGGATTTGCTGGCGGCGCTGGCGCAATACCCGGCCGATCGCGAGCCGGCTTCAGAATCCGAGCGGGTTTACAAGGCGGCGCTGTTGCTGGCGGTGGGGAATGTCGATGGGGCGCGGGCATTGCTGGGAGAGTCTTTGCATGAAGAGCGAGCGTCGGCCCTGGCAGCGGCTTTGAAGGAAATGATCGCGGCGGTGAAGGGCGAGCGTGTGAACGGCGTTTTGCCGCGCGCGCTGGCGGCCGAATGCCTGGCCGCATCGTATGAAACACAATCGCGGCACGACTTGGAACAAGCGCGCGCCCTCGCGCAAATGGCGGTTGCGAAAGCGCCCGGCTTCGGTTTCGCGCGGGAACGGCTGGCGGAGATGGAGTTTAGTTTCGGACGCACGGGAGCGGCGCGGGCGGCATTGAGCAAGAGCCTGGAACTTTCGCCGCGCAATGCCCAGGCCCTCGCGCTGAACGGTTTCGCGTTGAGCGCGCAAAACAAAATTTCCGAGGCGGCCCGGTATTTTGACATGGCCATTGAAACCGACGGCTCCCTGGCCAACGGCTGGCTGGGCCGGGGATTGACGCGCATTCATTCGGGCGAAGTCGATGCCGGAAGGCAGGACCTGGAAACGGCCGCGGCGCTGGAGCCGAACCGCGCTTTCCTGCGCAGCTACCTCGGCAAAGCTTGGAGCCTGGATGAACCGTTCCGCTACACTTGGGACACCCATCTGGCCATCCACGAACTGGCCTTGGCCATGCGCCTGGATGCCAGGGACCCGACCGCCTGGCTTTACGCCGCCCTGCTGAGCGACCAGCGCAATTCCATCAATCAAGCCATCAGAGACCTTGAGCATTCGATTGATCTCAACGAGAACCGCGCGGTCGTCCGCTCGAAGTTTTTGCTTGACCAGGACACGGCCGCGCGAAGCGCGAACCTGGCCCTTATATATGAGGATGCCGGCTTCAGCGACCTCGCCACGAGGGAAGCCACCAAGGCGGTGGAGAATGATTACGCGAATTTTTCCTCGCATCTGTTCCTCTCCGAAACCTACGACGCGCTGCGCGATCCCAAGGACGCCAACCTGCGCTACCAAACGCCGTGGGAGGATGAATTGCTGGTGGCCAACCTGCTCTCGCCCGTCGGCGCCGGGGCGCTTTCGCAAAATATTTCGCAGCAGGAGTACTCCAAGCTCTTCTCCGTCGATAGCGCGGGCATCAGTTCGGAAACGGAATTTTTCAGCCGGGGCGCGTGGAAGGAAAACGCCTCCCAATACGGCACGGCCAAAGACTTCGCCTATTCGCTGGACGCATTCTACTTGACCGATCCCGGCTGGCGGCCGAACAACGACTTCGACAATTCGGACATTGACGTCAAGTTGAAATATCAAATCACGCCCAAGGACACCGTATTCGCGGAAGTGGAACGGACGGAATTGGAAGCGGGGGATGTATTCGAGCATTTTAATTACAAGACGGCCCAGGCGGTCACGATTCTGGGGGCGGGGCCGGGCTACGATCCCGCTTTGCGCGAGCAGGAAATCCAGGACCCGAACATCCTGGCCGGCTACCATCGCGATTGGGGCACGGGGCATCACGACTTGGTTCTGTTTCGCACGCTGCAAGATCATTTCACGGCGACGGACGGCCAGTATTTCGCGCCGTTGACGGTGCCAAGCGACAGCCCGCTCTACACCGTGCCTTACGGGAGCGCCAGCGCGCTCTCGCGCACGCTCACGCTGAACAGCATCGAGGGCCAGCATATTTACGAGAGCGACCTGCAAACGATCATCGCGGGCGGGCGGTATCAAAACGAAGGGATGGATTCCAGCAGTTCCATGGGCCAGCTTCAAATCACGAAGCGGCTCAACGCGCTCTCGCCGGTGGAAAGCGATTTCGAGCGAGTGAGTTTTTACGGCTATTATCAATTGAAATTGTTCGACTCGCTCCGGCTGACCGCGGGCGCGGCCTACGATTGGGAACGTTTCCCGCTGGACATCAATACCCCGCCGCTTTCCAACAAGGAGGACGAGCGCGGCAAGTTTTCGCCCAAGGCGGGCATCGATTGGACCGCCCCAGACGGAACCCGGGTGCGGGCCGATTACACGCGTTCGATGAGCGGATTGGTCAACGACGGGAGCACCTTGATTGAGCCGAGCCAGGTGGCCGGTTTCAACCAGGTTTTTCGCAGCCTTATTCCTGAATCGGCCGGGTTCGGCACGCCGCCGGCCACGCAATTTGAAACGTGGGGCCTGGGTGTCGATCATAAATTCCCGACGGGCACCTATCTGGATGTCGAAGGGCAGATGCTCAATTCGCGCGGCAACCAACTGATCGGCTCATGGCTGAGCGGGCCTTTTCTTGTTCCTTACGGAAGTTCGGCCCTGGCGCAAACGCAGTATTTCGAGGAGAAGGACGCGTTTGTCAGTGTCAATCAATTGATCGGAAAGGAACTCGCCGTCGGCGCGCGCTATAGTTTGACCTCGGCCGATCTCTCCTCGCATGTGCTGCTGCCGCCGGGGACGCTCAATGGCGCGGACTATCAACTGCATGAAAACTCCACGCTGAACGAAGCCAGCCTGTTCGCCAATTTCGCCGTGCCGTGCGGATTTTTCAGCGAGTTGGAGGCCAATTACTGGCGCCAATTCAACGCCATGCCGGGCGAGGGCGGCGATGGTTTCTGGCAGTTCAATCTTTACGCCGGCTACCGCTTTCCGCGGCGGCACGTGGAGGTGTCCGTCGGCGTGCTGAATGTGGGCGATCAGAATTATCATCTTGACCCGCTGACCTACTATCTCGAACAAGCGCATAACCGCACTTTCGCGGCCAGCTTGAAGTTTAATTTTTAAAATCGGCCCGTGCCTGACTCAAGCACATCATTGGGCGCGCGCCTGGAGGATTTTCGCCAGAGCGTGTGGACGAAAATCGCTGGCATTCTGGGCGGCATTGTCCTGGTCGCCGGGCTGGGGCTGGTGCTGCTGGAAACCGGCTTGGGCGACGCGCTGGTGTCGAAAAGCTACGACCTGCCGTTCGCGTTCCGGCCGGATATCAAGCCGCAGGAGGCCGTCCTGGTTTATCTGGACGACACATCCTACGAGCATCTTCACCAGAAATATACCCAGGCTTGGGACCGCGCTTACTTCACCCGCCTGCTCACACGGTTGAAAGCGGACGGCGCGGCGGCGGTCGTGTTCGACATCGTTTTCAGCGACGCGCTGGACCCGAAAACAGACCAGGAATTCGCCGATGCGATGGCGGATTTCGGCAAGGTTATTCTCGCGTCGGATTTTGTCATCCAATACTACAGCGGCAGCAAGCAATCCGGAAAAGTGTTCACGCCGCCGTTGCAATTGTTCAATGAACACGCGCTGGACGTCGGCTGTTCGACCCTGTTCCCGGTGGAGGGGGAGTACATCCGGAAATACGAGCCAACCATCGCCAATAACAAAGGCGCCAATACCAACAGTGAAGCATTGGCCGCCGCCCTGGTGATCAAGCCGGATTTGAGCCAAAGTAATTTGCTAAAGACCCAATCTTTTTGGATGAACTATTACGCGCCGGATTTGGAGATGCCGTCGGTCAGCTTCTACAAGGCGATCGCCGACAACGACCCGGACGCGCCTCCGGGATATTTTACCAACAAGGTCGTCTTCGTTGGCGCGAAACTCCTGACGCACCTCGCGGCCGAGCGAAAGGACGAATTCTCGACGCCCTTCTCCTACCTGCCTCAAAATCAATTCATGGCCGGGGTCTGCATCCACGCCACCGCGTTTCTGAATATCATCCGCGGCGATTATTTGCGGATGCTGCCCTATTGGGCCAATCGCGGCCTGATCGTGGCCATCGGCGTGATTTTTGGGGGCGGGCTGGTGCTTTGCCGGCCGGTGCTGGCCGTGGTTTTGGGGCTGCTGTGCGCGTGGCCCATTTACCGCGCGGATTTCTACGCCTTCACCCATTGGTATTATTGGTTTCCGTGGCTGATTGTGGTGGCCGTGCAAATCCCGGCCGCCATCGTCTGGGCTGTCACGTATAATTCAATCCGCCTCCACGTCGAGCGCAAGCTCTTCGAGCAATCCCTGGCCCTTTACTTGACGCCGAAGTTGGTCAAAAAATTCGCCGACAACCCGGCCCTCCGCCGGCCCGGCGCGAAAAAGCAGATGCTGACCATCCTCTTCACGGACATCGAGAGCTTCACCACGCTTTCGGAAGGCATGGACCCCGACGACTTGGCGCGGCTGATGAACGCCTATTTCCAGGGCGCGGTCAAAAACTGCATCTTCTCCACCGAAGGCACGGTCGTCAAATATATTGGCGACGCCATCTTCGCCTTCTGGAACGCTCCCGACGCGCAGCTTGACCACGCCTATCGCGGCTGCGAGGCCGCCTTGCGCTTTTGCGCGCTCCCGCCGCAACGGACGGCCAGCGGGGCGCCATTGGTCACGCGCCTGGGTTTGCACACGGGCGAAGCGAATGTCGGCAATTTCGGCAGCGACCAGCGCTTCGATTACACCGCCCTGGGCGAAAATATCAACCTGGCCTCGCGCATGGAGGGGCTGAACAAATATCTGGGCACGCGCGTGCTCATCACCGGCGACACGGAAAAGGAAGCCGGCTCGCGCGTGGTCACGCGTTACGTGGGGGTTTTCCGCCTGAAAGGATTTGAGAAGGCGGTGCAGGTTTATGAATTGCTCGGCTTCCCCAGCGAGGAGGCGGCTTCCCGTCCGTTGCGGGAGCGATTCGCCACCGCGCTGGGCAAGTTTGTCAAGAAGGATTTTTCCGGCGCCGAGGCGGCTTTCCGCGAGGTTCAGCAAATCGTCCCGAAGGACGGGCCGTCAGAATTCTATCTGGAACACATCGAGGAAATGCGGGCGGCCGAATTGCCGCCCAGTTGGAAAGGCGAAATGAAACTCAAGGACAAGTAGCCCTGGCTCAAGTCCCCTTGAAGACCGTGAACCCCAGCGCCGCCACAAAAATCCCGAAGGCAAACCGCACCCCGCACGTGAAGCGCACGCGCCCTTTATTGGCCGTGTCCCACAACAGCAAATCACGCAAGCGCCAAGGCGAGACGGTGAACCACATCCCGGCCAGGACCATCACGTAAGCCCAAACGGCGATGACCAGGCGCCATTCGCTGGGCGCCCACCGCTCGGTATCGACCATCAATTTGCCCATCATCAGCAGCAGCACGGACAATCCGCGCACGGCCAGAAAATCCTGCACGAAAAAGCACGTCCCCAAACCAACGGCAATGAACAGGGTGAAAAGAAACGGCTTGAGCGATTCGAAATCGGCCAGGGATTCGTGATTGACGTTCCACATGAACCAAGCCGTTCCCACGAGGGTCAGGACGCAGCCAACGGGCACGCACCGTGGGAATTTCCGGGCCCCATCGGCGAAAAGGGCGGGAGAAAGCAGCCCAATTAAATTGAGCGCGGCGCAGGCGAACCCCAGGCAGATCGACAAAATAGACAGCTTATCAGGCATGATCGCGCGCCAAGAGAACATCAAAGCGCCCCGCGATGCAATACGGAAAAATCGGCCCTGGCGCGAACGCGGATGAAATGGTCGCTGTGAGAATTGGCGATCAGAGAGAGCGAGATTTTCAATCTGCCAGACGATGAGTAATTTTAATTCTGAACAAAGCTGAAAGGCCGCCGCCATCTGCTCATCCCACCGGGTTGTTTTCAATCGATGACCGAATCGGTTACGGTTCCGGGATGGCGGCGCCGTCTTTGCGGGGGTCGGAGGCGCCGTAATTGACTCCGGCGGTGAAATCGCGCATCACGGCCTGGCCGCCTCCGAAGGCGGAGGAATAATCGCCGCGCACTCGGATTTGGTGGCCTTTATGTTTTAATTGGGCGCGGACAGCGGCGGGGACGCGGTCTTCGATCTGAACGTCGCGGCCCTCGAAGGTTCCTTTGGTGAAGCGCGGAGCTTCGAGCGCGGCCTGGATGTTCATGTTGTCATCCACGATGTCCGAGACAAATTGCGCGTGGGCCTGGGCCTGGTTGAACCCGCCCATGATGCCGAACGCGGCGCGGATATCCCCCTTGGCCATGAAACCGGGGATGATCGTGTGCAAAGGCCGTTTGCGCCCGGCCAAAACATTCGGGCTTTCCGCGTCAAGACTGAAAAGCGCGCCGCGATTCTGCAACGCGAAGCCCGCCCCGCCCGGCACGATGCCAGAGCCGAAGGCCTCATAATTGCTTTGGATGTAGGAAACCATATTGCCGTCGCGGTCCACCACGCAAAGATAGGTCGTGTCGCGGCCCGCGCCGGGCGGCTGGCCGGGCGGCACGCGAGAGGCGGCCCGGGCCATATCCAACAGCGCGGCGCGGCGCCGGGCGTAATCCTTGGACAGCAGGCCGGCCACCGGAACGGATGCGAATTTCGGATCGGCCACGTAGCGCAGCATGTCGGCGTAGGCCAGCTTTTTGGCTTCGATCATCACGTGCAGCGCGCTGGCGGATTGCGGCCTGAAGGCGCCCATCGGGAATTGTTCCATGATATTCAACATGCACAACGCGGCGATGCCCTGGCCGTTGGGCGGCAATTCATAAACGGTCCAGCCGCGATAGCTCGTCGAAATCGGCTCGACCCATTCGCTGGAATAATCGGCCAGGTCCTCGGCGGTCATGAAGCCGCCCAGGCTTTTGGAGCATTGCACGATTTTTTCGGCAATTTGGCCGCGATAAAACGCGTCGCGCCCCCCGGCCGCGATCAATTTCAAAGACGCGGCCAGATCGGGATTGGAAAAAATCTGGCCAACGGCCGGCGAATGTCCGCCTGGCAAAAAAGTGGCGGCGGCATTATCATTGTTGACTAGATTGGTCTGGCTGATGTCCCAGGCAGCCGCGACCCATTCGCTGACGGGAAAGCCCTCCTCCGCCAGGCGGATGGCCGGGGCCAGGGCGTCGCGCAGCGGCTTGCGGCCAAAGCGTGTCAACAATTTGTCCCAGCCATCGACCGCGCCGGGCACGGTCACGGAATGGATGCCGGATTGCGGCATGGACGCCGCGCCCTGGCCGCGCAGCCATACCGCGCTCAACCTTTTGGGCGTCCAGCCGCTGGCGTTGAGGCCGTAGAGCTTTCCGGTTTTGGCCTCGTAAACGATGGCGAAAAGATCGCCGCCGATGCCGTTCATCATCGGCGCGACGACCCCCATGACGGCGTTGGCCGTGACGGCGGCATCGACGGCGTTGCCGCCTTGCGCGAGCATGGCCGCGCCGGCCTGGCTCGCGAGCGGGCTTTCGCTGGCGACAATCCCGCAGCGCGAGATAACCATGGAGCGGGCCTGGGACCGATCCGTCATCGGCGCCGCGTCAAGAAGAGTGGCCAACAAACACAGGAAAGCGATGCGCAACCGGCAGCAATGAGTCATGATGGCGATGATGAACAGAGCCTCGCTTTTTGCAAAAGAATTCCGCCCGCCTGAATTATTTACAGATGACGGTCACGCCGCCATCCGCGCGCCGATTCGTTTTTGGACGGTCTCTTTGCCCAGAATTTCCATCAAGTGATACAAGCTGGGGCCGGCGGCCGCGCCGGTGCAAGCGAGCCGGGTCGGATGAACGAGCAGGCCAACTTTGATGCCGAGTTCCGCCGCCGCGGCTTTTAATGCGCGCTCAATCCCGGCGGCGTTGAAGCCGTCCAGCGCCGCGAGCGCGTCATGCAGTTTCCGCAGGCGCGCTTTGGCTTCCGGCGTGAATTCCTTTTCGGCCGCGGCCGGATCGATCTCCACATCGTCCCGGAAATAAAAGCTGGCATAAACGGGCAGATCGCCGAAGCGTTTGATCTTGCCCCGGCAAGTGTCCAGGGCGGCGCGCGTGTAATCGGCGGGGCGCGCGTTCAGGTCGCAGCCGGCGCGTTGCAGAGCGGCGGCGCCGAGTTCGCGAAAACGATCAGCGTCCAATTCCCGCAGGTATTCGCCGTTGAGCCACTCGAGTTTGGCCAGGTCGAAGCGCGCGTTGTGGCGCAGAATTTGCGGCAGGTCAAAGAGCGGGATGATCTCCTTCAACGGCATCTTCTCCCGGTTCCCCTTCGGCGACCAGCCCAGCAGGCACAGATAATTGACAACGGCTTCGGGCACATAACCTTCGTCAATATAATTTTGCAGGGACGCGCCGCGGTCGCGCTTGCTCATCTTGGCGCCGTCGGGATTGAGGATGAGCGGGATGTGCGCGTAACGCGGCGGCTCCACCCCGAAAGCGCGGAACAGCGCGATGTGCTTGGCCGTGTTGGTCAGATGGTCCTCTCCGCGAATCACGTGCGTAATCTTCATCTCCAGGTCATCCACGACGTTGACGAAATGGAACACCGGCTGCCCGTCGGAACGGATGATGACAAAATCCGGGCCGGCCTGCTCCCGGTCTGTCAACTCGCGCGTGACATCGCCCACGACCAAATCCGGGATGACGATCGGCTCGCGGCCCATCTTGAACTTGACAGCCCCCTCGGAATCGTAGGCGAATCCCTTGTCCTTGAGTTCCTGGACGCGCCGCCGGTAATTCTCGCCCCGTTGAGATTGGAAGTAGGGGCCAAAATCTCCCTTGCCCGGCCCTTCATCCCAGTCCAATCCGAGCCATCGCAGCCCGCCAAGGATGACGTCGGTTGCCTCCCGCGTATTGCGCGCGGTGTCGGTATCCTCGATGCGCAGGATGAACGTGCCGCCGGTGTGGCGGGCGTAAAGCCAGTTGAACAAAGCCGTCCGGGCGCCGCCAATGTGCAGCAAGCCGGTCGGGCTGGGAGCAAAACGAACGCGAACACTCATGCGAATTTCCTACAACTGAGAAAAGCATATCCCGGCCTGTGCCAGCGTGGCAAGAACGGCCCGCGCGGCCCGCCGTTTTTGCGAAAAACCACCCCAGCGCCAACGTGGCATTAACTCTGCTATGTTCTACTCAATGAAAGTGATTCAGGCCAATTGCCGGGTCCAATTCACAGCCAACGATGTGGAGTTCATCCTCTCGGTTCTGGGAAAGAAGCAGGGCGCGGCGGAATCACTTGTATTGCTTTTGGCAGACCAGGAAACTCGCGATCTCATTCTGGACGATGATCTATTGTTTCGCGCCTTGCTGGAGCAGGGCTGCTGTCTCCGGGTCTCCCCGCACCTGTATTTTTATGTGCTGGTGCGGCATGTTTTGCGCCGTTCGGGCATCGAGGACCGCCGCGTGGCCGATTACGTGGCGGAATTGTTGACGGAGTTTTCGCGCGAAGATCGCGCAAGTTGCGTGACGCCGGACGGGACGGGCCGCCTGGATTATTTTTTCGACATGCTGGCGGCTTTGGAAAAGGCGGATGACCACACGGCCTTCTGGATTCGCGCCCACATCGGCAATCATTCCCTGTTCTTGTCAGGAGTTTTTCCGGAGCGCATCCGGCATCGCTGGCAGCGGCGGGGCGCGCCGAGTTTGCGCTACTACGAGGATTTGGGGCGCGCAAGCTATCACGCCGCCAGCGCGCATCGCCTGGCCGCGCGCTACAATCTGGCGGCGGTCTTCGACACGCTTTCAGAGCGATTCGAGCCGGCCCGCAAAGCTCTCAACGATCTTTCCGAGCGGCTCTTTTCCATCGGCGATCCGGAAGTGCCGATGTTATTCAAGGGTTAGGCAGGATCGACAGGCAGGCCCATCTTGCGCAGGGCCGGAATGGTTTTTTCCGGCGTCTCGTGCAAAAGCGCGCGCCATCCCCGCGCCAGGCCGGTCTCGATATTTTCCGGCCTGTCATCCAAATAGGCAATCGCGGCCCCGGCATGGCCCGCCGCGCGCTCGACGGCGGCATAAATTCTCGCGTCGGGTTTCATGGAACCTTCCTGGTAGGACAAAATATAATTGTCGAAGCGGCCGAAGAAAGGAAAGCGCTCCCGAATGTGGCTGATGGCGAGGCCGTTGGTGTTGGAAAAAATGCACGTCGGAATGCCGCTGGCCCGAAGCGCCGCCTGCATCGCCGTCATCGGTTTGATCTCGGAAAAGATGTCCGCGAACGCCCCGACAAATTCGTCCACGGTGCCCGAAAAGCCGCACAGTGAACAAACTTCGGCTGAGAATTCCTCATTGGTCATCAACCCGGTCTCGAACCGGTAAAGCAGCGGGGAATGATCCATGGCTTTGCGGACCTGCTCCGCGTTCAGCCGCGCGCGCGGCGCGATTTTCGCGGCGGCAATCGAGTAATCGAAATCCACCAGCACCTTGCCCAAATCAAAAACGACAACCGCGGGAACGTTCATATCAGAATGTCAGGATGCCATCTCTCGGCGGCCTTCCAGCGCGCGGCTGAGGGTGACTTCGTCGGCGAATTCCAGGCCGCTGCCCGCCGGCAATCCGTGGGCCAGCCGGAAGATTTTCGCCCCCCGGCCCGCCAGGCGCCTGGCCAAATAAAAACTGGTCGCGTCGCCTTCGACATCCGTGCTCAACGCCACCACAATCTCTTTGACACCTCCGGCCAGGCGCGCCTCCAATTCCGCGAAGCGCAAATCCTCCGGCTCCACGCCATTGAGCGGCGAAATCCGGCCGCCCAGCACATGATAAAGCCCGTGGAAACTGCCCGCCTTTTCGAGCGCGAAAACGTCCAGGGGCCGCTCGACCACGCACAGGGTTGAGGCATCCCGGCGCGGGTCCTGGCAGATGGCGCACGGATCGGCCTCGGTCAGTCCGCCGCAAGTTGAACATAGGCGGATTTTTTCGCGGGCCTGGGTGATGGCCTGGGCCAGGCGGCGGACGTCGTCAGCCGGGCTTTGCACGAGATGCAAGGCGAGCCGCTCCGCGGAGCGCGGACCGATGCCGGGCAGCCGGCACAGCGCTTCGGCCAGGGTGGTGATGGCTTCGGGGAGCGGCACTGCGTTACATCATTCCCGGCAGATTGAAGCCTTGCGTGACCTTGCCCATTTCCGCCGCGGAGATTTTCTGGGCTTGTTCCAGCGCCGCGTTGACGGCCGACACCAGCATGTCCTCAAGCAAGGAGACTTCCGCCGGATTAACCGCCGCCGGATCGACCTTGATGGAGGCGATGGAGCCATCGCACTTGGCCACAACCTTGACCGCGCCGCCGCCGCTGGCGCCCTCGACGGTGCGGACGGCCAGTTGAGCCTGGATTTCTGCCATTTGTTGTTGCGCGCGGGCCGCCTGTTTGACGAGTTTTCCAATGCTTGACATAAATTTAGTTTCAGGTTTGCGAACCGGCCTGGACGATTTGGCCTTTGAAAACTTCCAATGCTTTCTGGATGAGCGGGTCGTTTTTGAAATCCGTCTTGCTCATCACCGCCGGAGCAGCGGCCGCGGCCGGCTTGGGCGCTTCGGGCGCGGGCGCGGATTTGGCCGCGGGCGGCGGCGGGGACTTGGGTGGAGCCGGAGCAACTGCGGCCGGTCTTTCGGCGGCTTCGCATCGGACGAACTTCACCTGGGCTTGCGGCCAGCCCAAATCCGCCAGAATCGTCCGCCCCAGGGCATTATTTTTTGGGTTGTCCACCAATGGCAATTGGTCCGGTTCAAACGCAATGAGCAAAACTTGGTTCGTGAATGAAACGGGCTGGGCTTTCACGAAATATGACTTGACGAACGGGCCGGCACGGTTCATGGCCTCGAGGAAGGAAGCCCAAAGCGGCGCGAGATTCATTTCGCCCGCCGGAACCGGGCCCGCCGCCAATGGGGCGGGAGCGGCTGGCGCGGAAATCTCCCGCGCCGGGGCTGGCTTGAGTTTGGCCGCTGGAGCCGGGGCCGCCTTGGTTTCGGACCTCGTCACCGCCGGAGCGCCGGAGCGCAATTGCTGGATTTGCTTCAGGACGGTGTCGATGTTGATCGCGTCCCGCGCTTCGATCATTTTCAAGAGCGCCACTTCGACCAAAATTCTCTTTGACGTCGTATCGCGCAGCCGCCCCTCGCAATCGGTCAGCACTTCCAGCATGCGCGTCAGGGCGTCCGGGTGCAGGCGGCTGGATTGCTCCTTGAGCGAGGCGGCCTCCGCTTCCGAAACTTCGATCATCCGCATGTCCCCCTTGGACACTTGGAAAATAAGCAAATTGCGAAAGTGCCCCAAAAGCTCCGAGACCAGCCGGCCAATGTCTTTTCCCTGGTGAGCCAAATCGTGAAGCTGGAGCAGCGCCCCTTCGGTCTCGCCCGCGAGGACGGCCCCGGCCAGGGCCAAAATCTGGCCGCGCGCGGCCAGCCCAAACATCGAGAGCACGTCCGCCTCCGCGATTTCCTCCCCGCAAAAGCTGATCAATTGATCCAGGGTCGATTCCGCGTCGCGCATGCCGCCGTCGGCCCCGCGGGCGATCGCGTGCAGGGCGGCGTCATCAATGCGGACATCCTCCTT
This sequence comes from Verrucomicrobiia bacterium, assembly GCA_036501625.1. GTDB lineage: Bacteria > Verrucomicrobiota > Verrucomicrobiia > Limisphaerales > Palsa-1400 > Palsa-1400. The sequence goes on along the minus strand of DASXZY010000082.1, from coordinate 2,956 downwards.
TTTGGCGATTTCCTGCAAATGTTTGACAATGAGCGCGGAGGAAATTCGCCGCAAATCAAACCGCTGGCAGCGGGAAAGAATGGTCGGCAGGACCTTCTCCGGCTCGGTCGTGGCAAACATGAATTTGACGTGGGCCGGCGGCTCTTCCAGCGTCTTGAGCAGCGCGTTGAAAGCCTCCTTGGTCAGCATGTGGACTTCGTCAATGATATAAATCTTGAAGCGCGAGGCGGCTGGGGCGTACTTGACCGTTTCGCGCAATTCCCGGACTTCATCGATGCCGCGATTGCTGGCGCCGTCGATTTCCAGGACGTCCATGCTGCGGCCCTCCGTGATTTCCTGGGCGCGAGGATCGTCCTCGGCGAAATCGACTTTCGGGCCGCCGGTGCAATTGAGGCATTTGGCGAAAATCCGGGCGATGGTCGTCTTGCCGGTGCCGCGCGGGCCGACGAACAGATAGGCGTGGGCGATGCGTTTTTGCGCGATGGCATTGGCCAGGGTCTGGGTGACATGCTCCTGCCCGACAACGTCGGCGAAACGTTGCGGGCGGTATTTGCGCGCTATGACTTGGTATGACATGCCACCGGCAAAGATAAAAGGAATGCCAGGGCGACCACGGCGGACGCGGAGCAAACTGCCGTTGCTGCATTCCTGCCCTGGCGGGGTTCGTAAGTCCACGCTCCATGGGCCCTGGCAAATCCGCTTCCACCATACGGCCCTGCCGCGCGGGCGGCAAGAATTCTTTGGCACGACGGCGCCTTTCCGCTACGATCCTGCCATGATGAAACTCGGTTTTGTTTCCGCCATTTTGCCGGAAGTGACGCTGGACCAGACGCTCGCGTTTGGGGCCGCGCACGGATTTTCGACTGTTGAAATCATGTGCTGGCCCGCCGGCCAGGCGGAGCGGAGATTCGCGGGTGTCACGCACGTGGACGCCGCCAATTTCACCCAATCGCAAGCGGATGAAATCAATGGCCTGGTTAAACGGCACGGCGTTTCCATCAGCGCGCTGGGATATTATCCGAACATTCTCGATCCGGACGAAACGGCGGGCGAGCGTTGCGCGGCTCATTTGAAGAAGGTCATCGCCGCCTCGTCGATGCTCAAATTGAATGCCGTCAATACTTTTATCGGGCGCGATTGGCTCAAAAGCGTGGATCAAAATTGGGATCGCTTTCTTAAAGCCTGGCGCCCGTTGATGCAATTTGCCGATGACCGCGGCGTGCGCGTCGGCATCGAAAATTGCCCTATGATTTTCTCGCGAGACGAATGGCCAGGCGGCAAGAATCTGGCCACCACTCCTGCCATCTGGCGGCGCATGTTCAACGACATTCCTTCCGCCAACTTCGGCCTCAACTACGATCCTTCGCACTTCGCGGTGCAATTCATGGACCCGGTCTATCCGCTCCGCGAATTCCGGGATAAGATTTTCCACATGCACGCCAAGGACATTGAAATTTTTCACGACCGCCTGAATGACGTCGGCGCCTTCGCTCCGCCCGGGCAATGGCACCGTCCGCGCATTCCCGGTTATGGCCAAATCGACTGGGGCAAATTCATGGCTGCGGTGACCGCTTCGGGTTACGATGGCCCCGTCTGCATTGAAGTGGAGGACGACACCTTCGGCCAATCCCTGGCCGGCCGCCAGCGCGCCTTGAAAGTGGCTCGCAACGTCCTGCGCCCGTATTTTGAGTGAACGCCATGAAATACACTTACGAACAACTGGCCAAGATGCTCGACCATTCTCTCCTGCATCCAACGATGACCGACCAGGAATTGGAAGATGGCTGCAAAGTGGCCGCAAAGTATGGCGCGGCCTCCGTCTGCATCAAGCCCTATGCGGTCAAGCGCGCCGTGGAATTGCTCAAAGGCACGGGCGTCCTCGTTGGCTGCGTGATTGGGTTCCCGCACGGCAGCAGCGCCACGGAAAGCAAGCGATTTGAAACCGCCCTGGCCTGCCAGGATGGCGCGGTCGAGATCGACATGGTCATCAACATCGGCAAGGCCTTGAGCGGCGATTGGGAATACGTCAGCCGCGACATCAAAGCGGTCTGCGACGAAGCGCACTCGCGCGGCGCGAAAGTCAAAGTCATTTTCGAGAACGATTACCTGGGCAACGGCGGCGCTGGGCTAAGCAGCGCGGACTTTAAGCGAAAGCTATGCCAGATTAGCGAGTCAGCCGGCGCCGATTGGGTCAAGACATCGACGGGCTATGGCTTTGTAAAAGGCGCGGACGGCAAATACAGCTACCAAGGCGCCACCGAAGCCGACTTAAAACTAATGCGGGAGTCATGCTCCGACAAAGTGCAAATCAAAGCCGCCGGCGGCGTGCGGGACCTGGACGGTTTAATCCGCGTCCGCGACTTGGGCGCAAGCCGTTGCGGCGCCACCGCGACGGCGTCAATGCTGGACGATTACCGCAAGCGCGCCGCCCACCCTCAGGATACCGAGCCGCCAAAAACACCCGTTCTTGGTTCAGGCGGTTATTGAATGGCACTGCGGATCGGGTTTCCTGCTCACAAAGGATTAGGAATCCTATCCAGGACAGACATCTGTTTGACAAAAGCGCGTCCATCCTGCTACAGTCGCTAACATCGCCAAATGAGAAATCCCGCCCCCTATGAAACTTCTCTGCTATCTCGTCCTGCTTTTAACCTTAATCCGGCAGTTGGATAGGCTTGGATTTTTTGTAAGTTCTTTATTTAATGCGGCATGAGTCTGCAAATCTCTCCGATTCCGGCTCACCCGCAGGGTGAGGGTTTTTCCGCGTTGGTTTCGTCCGCGGGGGATTCGCTTCTTCCGGTCATGGCGGTGGATACGGTGGGCCGGCGATTTCAGGTGGAGTGGGATCCCCAAGCGCCCGTCACGCCGCTGGGCCAGTTGGTTTTCTTCTGCCAGTTTCTGGCCGCCGGCGGGCTTTACTCCAAGCGGGTGGCGGATTGTCCGTTGCGCTGCTCCA
>DASXZY010000081.1:0-27568 GCA_036501625.1 Verrucomicrobiia bacterium | reverse complement strand
GCGCCGTGTCCAAAGGAAATCCGCCTTCCGGGCCGGGCGGATGATGGTAGTCGCGCCGCAAGGTGACCGGACCTAAAATGCTCAAGACTTGGCAAGCCCGCTCCCGGCAAATCCTTTGGCCGGGCTGGGGTGCCGGCTCCGAGACGGGCACCTGCGCCAGCAAGCTCTCCAACAGGCGCCGCCCGTCCTCCAACAGGGCGGCGCGCAAGGCCGCTTCGATCCATGCGGTGGAAAGCGGCCGCCCCCGCTGGAGTCGTTGCGCAAACAGTTTCAGGAAGGCTTCGGTTTCCTGATAGCGCTCGGTTTGGACTTCTTGAAGTTTTTTTTACGCTCCGCGTCGGACGCACGGGTCTGGCCGATGGTCAAATCGACAAACTCCTCTGCCAATGGCTGAAAACGCCCATGGCCGGCCACGGGAAATCATTTTTCCGAACTTTTTTGCAACGCACCCGGCCGTAAACAGTTTCATGAACCATTCTGGCAAAGCCTTTGGGAACGTGGCAGAATGCTGTTTATTTCCGCATTCGGTTGCGAAGTGGAGGACATTGGAAGGATACGCCATGTCGCGGCCAACCCAGTTGGCAATCTTTTTTCCAAACCCGCTTTCCACATGCGAATTGTCCCTCCGCTTATCGGTTTCAGAAAGATTTTTAAGACGGGCATGCCGCCAATCACCCATCGGGACCATGACGGCCTCTTGGTGCATTTGAAAATGGCGGGTCTTTGTGAAATGCAGGCACCGCTCCCAAGCGTCCCTAAAGCGATTCGGCCACTTGCCGGGATGGCAGTTCTTTTTGTGCCAGATATATTCCTCCGTCCAAAGCCAGCCCTGTTTTCGCAGAGCCAGAATCAACTCCAGGACATAAACGTGCCGCTCGCCCGCCTCGGCCTTTTCTTTGATGTTGAGAACAAAGCTGCCCGTCGGTTTCAAGACCCGCAAAAATTTTTCGCTCCTTGCCAAGAACCATTCCACGTATTTATCTGGTTTGATGCCGCCGTAAGTCTTGTTGCGCTGGCCGGCGTATGGTGGCGACGTGACGATAAGATCAAAGGTTCCATCCTTAAAACGCCGCAACACCTCGCGGCAATCCCCTTGAATAATATCAGTATTGACAGAAGAACTCATATGCGGACTTTCTGATTTTGGCTCAAAAAAATCAATCTATTGCGTAAAAATCTTACTGGTATTTTCCATAGGCCCGTTCTGTCAATAAAACCATTCACAAGCTGTTGGCCGATTTTTTGGCATCGTTTTGCACAAAGTTGTTCACCATCTCTCATGCAAACAATTTGACCGTGAACCTTTCGCCAGTCAACGCAGTTAACCTTGCGAACGGTTTCAGAACTATCAAATCATAGAATTATATATACTAATTACATGCCCGTTCACACACGCGTTGCACAGTATGGAAAGATTTTGAGGCATCAACAATCTGGCTTGCAGCCATGCCGCAAGTTATGCTGCCCGCATGGAACTGCGCCATCTCCGCTACTTCGTGGCGGCCGCCGAAGAGGAAAATGTCTCGCGCGCGGCCTTGAAGCTGCACGTCTCGCAGCCGGGTTTGAGCCGCCAAATCCGCGACCTGGAGGATGAACTGGGCTTCCCGCTCTTCCGGCGCGATGCCAAATCCGTGCATTTGACAGATGCCGGCCGCGTTTTCCTGGTCGAAGCTCGCGCCACGCTCCAGCGCGCGGAGGATGCGGTCAAGGCGGCCCGCGCCGTCGCGGCCGGCGGGCGCGGGGAATTGCACATCGGCTACGCGCCCTCGCTGACGGCGCGTTTCCTCCCGCAATCGCTGCGGGATTTCCAGGCGCGCTTCCCCGAGACCCGCGTAAAGCTGCGCGATCTTTCCACGGAGGAAATGCTGCTCGGCCTGCGCGAACGGAAGCTGAACCTGGCCTTTCTCGTGCGGCTGGCTCCGTCGCTCTTGCGCGGCTTGCGATTTGAAGAGTTGACGCGCATCTCCATTTGCCTCGCCGCCACCCCCAAGCATCCGCTCGCCGCGAAGCGGTCGGTCAAGCTGGCCGAGGCCGCGCGTGAGCCGCTCATTACCTACAGCCGCCGCGAATATCCCGACGCCTACGAAAACCTGCTGGCTGTTTTTGCGTCCGCCCGCCTTCGCCCGCGCATCGCGGAGGAGCACGACAGCGTCAGCAGCCTGATCGCGGCCGTGGAAGCGGGCAGCGGAGTGGCCATCGCCCCGCAAACCCTGGCTTGCATGTCTGGCCCGCGCTTGAAATTTGTCCCCATTTCCCCCGCCCCGCCGCCCTTGATCCTAGGCGCCGCCTGGCTCCGCGAGGGCCCGCCCTCCGCCGCCGAAAGTTTTCTGAAATGCGCCCGCGACGCCATCGCCAGCACAAAGCCGATTTTCCAAGTTTCATAAAGCTCTCATTTCAAGCGGCTTGCGAATGTCGCGCTCCAAAAATCACGCGTCTTTGCAGAAAACTGGGGTGGCGGACCAATAAAAACGACCCTTTCGCAACGTCTTTTCACTTTTTCATGGATTTGAGCAGCACAAGCCGTTGTCTCGCAACAATCTCCGCAGCGGCCATCCCATCCATAAAAATCGTGCCCAAAACCTACCGTAGGTTTTCGTCTTTTTGATGTTATGACACAATTTCTCGCGTGGACATCATAAAATGTATCAGAACGAGTGAGGCCCGCGGGCCTCATTTATTTCATCGCGCCGCGGCGCTCCGTTTTACCGCAGCCAAATCACAACAAAACAAGCCAGCACAAGGCACTTTCGAGATAACCCATATCGGGACGGCCGAGCGCCGCGAGACCCGCTTATTCCGGCAAGCCACGCGGATTCGACCGCAAAGAAGCGCAGGAGCGGCAAAAAACGTGAGAAGTTTTCGCCTTCGACTTTTTGCGATTTGTGTGCCTTTTTGGGGTCGGATCTTTTCAGTGCGGCGCCGCGCTTCCCCCAGCCAAATCACAACAAAACAAGGCGGAACAAGCCACTTTTCAGAAAAACTGCCCGGCCCGCGCGTCGCGCCGCCCGCGTCCACTTCGTCCACTCAGTCCCCGCTCCGCCAGAACACGGTCAATTACGGTCGATTGCGTTAAGAATGAATTTAAAACCAACACCATCGTGCCAAATGCACGAATGGCCATGCGTGAAAAAAATTCCAGGAATTCGCGAAAGGAATCGCGCGGGATGCTTTTGGATACATCAGAAGGAAAACATTTATGATCTGCTTATTGAACCGCCATGCGCGCGGCGCAAGGCTGGCCGCCGCGGCTTGCTGCCTCGCAACCGTTTTCGGCCTGCCCGGCGCCGCCTGGGCTTCTGATTACAGCGTTATCAACACCAATTCTGCCGGAGCCGGGTCCCTAGCGCTGGCCCTGGCCCAGGCGCAAAGCGATGCCGGCGCCAGAATCGATATCCAGTCCGGCTTGGGCGTCATCACGCTGGCCGCGCCCCTGCCGGAAATCCAAAACAACTTGGTCATCGACGGCAACGGCAACACCATCAGCGGCTCCAATGCCTTTAGAATCTTTTTCGTCAATGCGCCCGGCGCGACGGTGTTGATCGAGGGCCTGACATTGGCCGGAGGCAAGGCCCTCGGCGGCAAGGGAGGCGGCGGTTATGGCGCAGGCGGCGGCGGCGCCGGGCTGGGCGGAGCGATTTTTCTCAATACCGGCGCCCTGACCGTCAGCGGGGTTTCTTTCTCCGGCAATTTGGCGCGGGGGGGCGACGGAGCCGCGGGATTTGATGACGCGCTGAACCCGCAATTCGGAGGAGGAGGAGGAGGCGGCGGTTTGGATTTCGCCGGTGGCGATGGCGGGTCCGCTCCCGTCAATGGCGGGGAAGTCTTCATAGGCCCGGGCGGCGGCGGAGGGGCCTTGACCAGCGCGGGCGCGCTGGGCAACCCGAATGCCTCTCGCGCCGGCGCGGGCGGAGGCGTCAACGGGGGCCAGGGCGGCGCGCTCGCGCTTTCCGGCAACGCCGGCAATGGCGCAAGCCCCAGCCTCGCGGATGGCGGCGGCGGCGGCGGCGGAATGGATTCCGCCATCGGCAATGGCGGCAACGGGGGCAACGGCAGCGATTTCAGCGGCGGCGGCGGCGCGGGCAGCAGCGGTGATGGAAACAGCGGCGGCGGCGGCAATGGCGGGTTCGGAGGCGGTGGCGGTGGCGGCGCTCTCTGCCAGCACGGTGTCGCCTATCCGGGCGGCAACGGAGGTTTCGGCGGCGGCGGGGGCGGAGGCGGCCAGGGCAACGACGCCACCGGTGGAACCAGTTCAGGCGGTTTCGGCGGCGGCAGCGGCGCATCGGGCGCGACCGGCAACGCGGGCGGCGGACTGGCCGCGGGCGGCGCCATTTTCGCTCGCCTGGGATCGTTCCTCACCATCCAGGATTGCAACTTTAATGGCGACGGACTCATCGGTGGCAACGGCGACAAGCCGGCTGTCGGCGGGGCCGTCCTTGGCCAGGCCGTGTTCCTCGGCGCCTCGGCCAACTTCTCCATTTCCGAAGGCAATACGAATGTTCTCTCCGAAACAATTGGCGGCGGAAACGATTCAAACGCGGAAGGCAGCCTGACCAAGTCCGGCCCTGGGACTCTAATATTGACTCAATCCGAATCCTACGCCGGCAATACCACTGTCACTGCGGGAACATTGGCCGTCTCAAACAATTTCCTCCCATCACCCGCCATAGCCATCGGCTCTGGGGCGGTTTTGGAATACAAGTTCACCAACCGCATGCTGGAGGCCAATGCCATTTACACGGGCGGCGGCACCCTGCGCGACTCCGGCACGGGCGACGTCGTTTTTGGGCCGGGCGTCATCAATGTGAACTTTTCGCCCGGCGCGTGGGTCGATGTGCAATCCGGGCGGATCATCGGCAGTTCCAGTTACGGCGGCAATTGGACCTCGAACCTTGCCTCGCTCAACATTGCCAGCAACGCGGTTTTCGACGCCGTTGAAGCCGGGCACACCGCGTCGATGCAAATTGACGCGCTCACCGGAGGGGGCACGTTTGAGGGCGGTTACTTCGGTGTCTCAACCGTGGCCATCGGCGCCGCGGGAGGGAGCGGCGTCTTTAACGGCACGTTCCAGGACGATGCTGCCTCGGCTCTTGCCATCGTTAAGACTGGCGCGGGCATCGAGATTCTCTCCGGCTATAACAACCACTCTGGCGGCACGGCGGTCCACGGCGGAACCCTCGTTGTCAATGGCACAATCCGGCAGGGCGTGGTAACGGTCTCCGGAGGAATGCTAAGCGGCGCGGGCCGCATCGGAGGAGCGGTCAGCATCGGGCAAAACGGCACGCTCGCTCCGGGCGCGCCCCTCGGCATATTGACCATGAGCAACTCGCTGCGTCTCGCGGGAAACACCATCATGGCCCTAAACTCAAACGCGAACAGCCAAGTCGCCGGCCTGTCTAGCATCACTTACGGCGGCACGCTGACTGTGACCAATCTGGGAGGCCCGCTCAGCCCCGGCCAGGCGTTCACGTTGTTCAGCGCCGCATCGGAGTCGGGAAATTTCACGGCGATTTCAGGCGGCGCCGGCCCCGGCCTGGGATTCAGTTTCAATCCTTCCAACGGCGTCCTCAGCGTAACGAGCCTCCTTCCCGTTTCCCCCACGAACATCACGATCAGCGCCCATTCCGGCGCGGCGGCCTTGAGCTGGCCAGTCAATTACACAGGATGGATTCTCCAGGCCCAAACCAATCCGCCCTCGATGGGGATCTCCGGCCAGTGGGCTGACGTGCCTGGCTCCTATTTAGTTGACACAATGAGCTTCACGATCGATCCCTCCAACTCGGTCTTCTTCCGCCTGAGATTTCCCTGAGCGCCGCGCTCGAAAAATCGTGCCAAAGAAAAGCGTCCCCGGTAAAACCAAACCATGAAAAAACTGCTCGTTTCCTTTGCCGCTGTGGCTCTGCTTGGATGTTCCAGCAACAGGTCCGATCGGCGCTTCGCCGCCTGCTTCGGCCAGCAGTCCAATTGGCCCGCCGCGCCGGGAGCTTTCGCCAAAATTGTGGATGGCTTTTCCATCTTTTCTTACGGCCAGCTCCCCGCCAAGCCGTACGACGTTCTCGGCGCCCTCCCGGCGGCAGACGAGCAGGTGATTGTCAGCGTCGGCCGCCGCCATGGGGCCGATGCGGCGGTGATCGATCAATTCGACCGGCACGGCCCCGGCCTCCAAGCCACTTGGACGGCGAATTCCGCCAGCCTAAACAGCAGCATCTTTCCAAAAACCAAAGTCCGCGTGCTGCTGATCAAATACCGGTCATGAAAAAGATCGCCGCGTTGCTGCTGATTTTATAAACGAGGAAAAACCTGGTGGAGCCGAGGGGGTTCGAACCCCTGACCTCCTGAATGCCATTCAGGCGCTCTACCAACTGAGCTACGACCCCATTTTAAAATGGGCCGTCAATTTACGAGCGCCCGTCATGGCAAGCAAGGCAAAAAAGGCCAAAAGTTTGGACTCCCAGTCAAACCAATCGACCAAACTGGCACTTCGTTGGTTGAACCGCTCATCCACGTTGGCGATGAACGCCTCCTCAACGTAAACGCATGGTTGGAACAAGAACAAAAAAAGGGGCGTCCAGGGAATTAATCACGGAGTCGGAAAGTTCCGGCTCGCTCTGGTCGCCGGCAGGAACATGCATCATTAGCTCGATTTGTAAACAAAGAATGACGCCTGCAAAAACTCCTAAACTCGTTATCACAACCCGCGGCTGTTTATGCCAAATGTTCGTAGGCCGCGCGGACTTGGGCCTGGCCGTGCGCGGCTTCAAGGCGCTTGACGATGAAGTGGCCGCGCGCCATCCCCTGGAAATGCGCGGTGAACATGACGTTGATAATCCCGCCGCCCGCCGCGCCCAGAACGGGCAGGGCCTTGGCCGCCACTTCCTCCGACACAACCGTGCTGAAGCGCGCGGCGATATGGGAAACGAACCTCGCGATGACCGGCGCGCTTTCCCGCACGGCCCCTTTGCGCGCCAGGTAGAGCGCGGTTTCCGAGAACGCCTGGCTCATGGCGGTGCGCGTGGACCAATAGGCGCCGACGGCGGTTTCCGCGCCCGTCTCCCGGCCGCCCAGGGCGAAGACTTCAACGCAGGCGAGCTTGGTTTCGATGATTGACAAATCGTGCCCTTCGCTCCGCGCCACGTCCGCGATGGACCGCAGCATGATGGTTGTCGAGATGGGCAGCTCGACCGGCAGCGCGGCCAGGCCGAACGTCCCGCCAATTCCGCCGGACGCGCCGGCCAAGACTTTGTGCAGCAATTCCCGCGAGCCGCGCCGCGGGCGCTTTTCCAGTGTGGCGATGGCCACGCCCAGGGCCTTTAGCAGCGCGGCCTGGGTGGCTTTGTTGACGGTTTCGCTCCAGTTTTTCGGCAGGAGGCCGAAGCCTTTTTCGAGGGGCGAACCGACGAAGTCCGCCAATCGCATGGCCAGGCCCGGATGTTCCAAGAGCGCCTTGGCCCGGGCCAACTCCCCCATCTCCACGCTTGACAGCGAGACGATGACGGGGGGCGGGTTCACGCCGCCACGCCTTCCCGCGGCCGGTAAAATGCCGCGCACACCGCGAACACGACCGCGACCACGAACATCAGCGCGGCGTAAAAGTAAAACTCCGAAGCGCCGCTCGCTTTGAAAGTGATCTCGTTCAACCAGGTGAAAACCGCAATCAAGAAATGGCCCCCAGCGATGGTCATAAGCCATAAGCTCATCACAACGCTCTTGAGCCGCGGCGGCGCCTGGGAAAACGCGAATTCCAGGCCGGTCGCTGACAACAATACTTCGCCCGCCTCCAGGACGGCCGAGGGCGCCAGTTGCCACAGAATGCTCATGGGATGCCCATGGTCCATCCGCGCTTGAATCAGCCCGACAACTACGAACGACGCGCCGCCCAGGAACATTCCTGCGGTCATCCGCCGCAGGGCCGTCGGACGCCAACCCAGGCGCTCGGCCAGCGGATAGGCCAGCAGTGTCAGGACGGGCGTCCAAATCATTACCAGGAGGCTCTCGGATCCTTGCATGGTTTCACCATTGACGAAGTGCCATGGAATCATCTTGGACCCCTGCAGCACCCATGTGGAATTGGTTTGATTGAAGAGCGCCCAGAACATCGGCACGGGCAGAAAGACCAAGATGATGCGCAGCAGGCACAGGTGATCCGAGGCCGCCTCTTTCGGAGTGGGTTTGTCTTCCCGCAAGGGCGGCTGGCGGATGTATTGTTTGCGGCCGAGCCAGAAGATGATCGTGGCCACCGCCATGGCGATGCCCGGCGCGCCGAAGGCCCAGGTGTATTTGGTTTCCGTGTGCAACTCCGGCACCACGAAGAAAGCCGCCGCCGCGCCCAAGTTGACCGACCAATAAAACCAGCCGTAGATTTTAGTCAGCATATGGTGCTGGCTGGGCTTGAATTGGTCGCCGACAAACGCCGAGACGCACGGCTTAATCCCGCCCGCGCCAATGGCAATCAGCGCCAGCCCCGTGAACAGGCCCAGCCGGGTTCCCCCGTAAAGCGCCAGCGTGCCGTGGCCCAGGCAATAGAACAGGGAGATGCTGAGGATTGTCCAATAGCGCCCCAGCCAGCGGTCCGCCAGCCAGCCGCCCGCCAGCGGCATCAAATAGACCGCCGTCCCGAACAGATGCTGCGTGGTCGTCGCCTCGTGGTCCCCCATTTTCATGACGTGGCTCAGATAGAGTTCCAGGATGCCGACCAGGCCATAATAACTGAATCGTTCGCAAGCTTCATTGCCGACGATGTATTTGATTTGAGACGGATAACGACCGTCCTTGGGGTCCTGGCTGTCCGAGGGTATTTGACTGTCCGGCATTGGCGCACATCTGTAACACAACCGCGGCGGGATGCGACGGAAAAATCGCGGCAGCGAATGCCGCGCCACAAAATGTGGATTGACTCGCTGGCGGGCGCCGCCTCAGCATGAACCATGAAACGCGCCCTTCTTTCTTTTTTGTTATTGTCGTTAATCGGCCTGGCGGCGGTTGCCGCGCCGATTCGCGTCGTCGTCTGGGATGAACGCCAGGACGCGCAGAAATCGGCTTACGGCGGATTCCTGGGCGACAGCCTCGCAGCCACTCTGGCCAAGGAACCGGATTTTTCGGTCAAGTCAGTTGGGTTGAACGAACCCGACCAGGGCCTCACGGATGAGACGCTCGACAATTGCGACGTCCTGATTTGGTGGGGCCACCAAAAGCACGACCAGGTGACCGATGAACACGTGCAAGCCATCCTGCGCCGATTGAAGGAAGGGCGGCTCTCGCTCATCGCGCTGCATTCGGCCCATTGGTCCAAGCCGTTCATCGCCGCCATGAACGAGCGCGCGCTTGAGGATGCCTTGCAAGCCGTGCCGGAGGGCGAACGGGCCGGTTTGAAGATCGTGCAAGTCCAACCCAAGCGCGCCCTGCCCGGCCCAAACGACCCAATCACTCCATCCTTCCGCCGGTTCAAGGCGGACGATGGCGCGGACACGTTGGAAGTAAGATTGCCGGGATGCATCTTCCCAGTTGTCAACAACGCGGGCACGCCGAGCCATGTTCACACGTTGATGCCCCAGCATCCAATTGCCGCGGGGATCCCCGCCACCTTCGACGTGCCGCAGACGGAGATTTACGGCGGCCATTTCCACGTGCCCAAACCGGACGCGACCATCTTTGAAGAGCATTGGGACAGCGGCGAACGGTTCAGCAGCGGTTGCGCGTGGCAGGTGGGAAAGGGAAGGGTATTCTATTTCCGGCCCGGGCATGAAACCTATCCTATTTACAAACAAGAGTATCCTCTAAAAGTTGTCAAAAATGCAGTGCGCTGGGCGGCCGCGAAATAGCTGCGTCCCGGTCGCGCTATGGGAGGCAAAAAACCAAAATTTTCGCGCAAGATCAAAATCCTCTTGTGGGCGGCGGGGCTGCTGCTGGCGTACACAATGGCGGGCTTTCTTCTCGTGCCGGCCATTATCAAATCGCAAATGCTCAAACGCCTGCCAGTCGTGGCCAAGCGGCAGGCGGCGGTCAGCCAGGTTGCCTTCAACCCATTCACGTTTGCCTTGGCTGTGCGCGGGTTGTCTCTGCGGGAAACCAATGGCGGCGACTTCGCGGGACTGGATGGATTCCACGTGCAGTTCCAGGCCCTTTCCTCGATGCATCGCAGGGCATGGGTTTTTCAGGATGTGACGGTTGCTCATCCGTTCGTGCATGTCATCCGGCGCAGGGATGGGACATTCAATTTCGACAATTTGGCAGACACCAATTCCGCGCCCGCCCCCAAACCGGCCGCGCCTTCCGCCTTGCCCGCGCTGGTGATCGAGAGCCTGCGCATCGACGGCGCCAGCCTGCAAGCGGACGATCTCAGCCTCGCGCAGGCGTTCCACGACAAAGTGGCGCCCGTCAATTTGCAGTTGACGAACCTGGCCATCATGCTGCATGTGGGAGCGCCGTTCGTTTTCTCCGCAACGACCGACGCGAATGAAAAGTTCACGGTCTCCGGCAACATCACGGTCCAGCCGTTCACGGTGGCCGGCAGCGTGACCGTGGCCGCGTTGGACTTGACCCAATATGGGCCGTACCTGGCCCCGTTCACGACGGCTGAATTGGCCGGCGGAAAATTGGACGCGGGCGCGGATTATCAAGCGGGCGCCAGCACGACGGCTTGCCAGTTGCTCAACCCGCCCGTCCTGCGCGAATTTAAAGAGAGCTTCCCTGACCACGCCATTTCGATTGAACCGGGCGACACGCCGGAATTGGTGGAGGCGCTGTTGTCTCATCAAATTGATTTGGCCCTCAGCCTCGAAGTTCAGCGCGAGCCGCGGATCAAATTTCATCCGCTATTCTCGGACGAGCTGATGTTTATCGTCGCGCCTCTTCATCCGTGGGCCAGGAGCGGGCGGATCGAACGGGCGGCCATCGCCCGCCAAAATTATATTCTTTACAGCAAGCGCAGCATCACCTGCCGGCTGATCACCGAGCACTTTCGCCGCGAACAAATGGAACTCAACACCGTCATTGAAGCGGGCAGCATGGAAGCGACCAAGGAACTGGTCAAGCTGGGGCTGGGCGTGAGCATTCTCGCGCCATGGATTACGCACAAGGAAATCGAGGACGGCTCGCTGGTCGCGCTGCCTCCGGGCCGGCACAAATTGCAGCGCAACTGGGGCCTTCTTCAATGGCAGGGCAAACAGCTTAATCTGGCAGAGGAGACGTTCATAGGCTTGTGCGAGTCCTTTTGCTCCCCCTTGCGGCTGTCCGGCAAATTGAATTAGAACGGCTGGGAGGCCAGCAATTGGGAAATTTTTCCCAGCAGCAAATCAGGGAAGCAGCCCAGCACGATCACAATCAACGCCAGCAGCACGATGGCCGTTTGGGCGGAGGCGTCCGGGCGCGGCCAGGGTGCGGATGGCTCCGGCGCGGCGGCGTAAATCTGCTTGAGCACCTGCAAATAATAATAGAGAGAAACCGCGCTGGCCGCAACGCCCAGAACCACCAGCCAGAGCAGGCTCAATTTGGCCGGCGCGTTGACAACCGCGGTGAAGACGTAGAATTTTCCGAAGAAGCCCGACAGCGGCGGAATGCCTGCCAGCGACAGCATGAACACCAGCATGCAAAACGACATCACAGGCGCCCGGCGGCTTAATCCGGCGAAGTCCGCCAGCGATCCTCGTTTTCCGCTGGCCTCGACCACGCTCACCACGGCGAAAGCTCCCACCACCGTAAACGCGTAGGTGATGACGTAAAAAAGGAGCGGCGGCAGCGCGTGGCTCGGTCCGGCCAGCAGCGCCAGCAGCGCGTAGCCGGTGTGCGCGATGGCCGAATAGGCCAGCAAGCGTTTGACGTTGGTTTGCACGATCGCGGCCACGTTGCCCACCACCATTGAAATGGCAGCAATCGCGGCCACGACCGGCCCCCATCCTGGCGCGTAATGCGCTGTGGAAATCGTGCCGTGTTCATCCACGAATCCGGCCAGAAGAATCCGGGCCAGCACAAAAAAGCTCGCCACTTTGGAAACCGAGGCAATGAAGGACGCGACTGGCGCCGGAGCGCCTTCGTAAACATCCGGCGCCCAAAGATGGAACGGCGCCGCCGCCAGTTTAAATCCGAATCCCATCAGCGTCATAACGAGGCCCGCGTAGAACGCCGGTTCGATGGGCTGACTTCGCAATCGGGCCGCGATCATGCCGAGATCAAGGCGGCCGGCCACCCCGTAAATCAAGCTGATCCCAAAAAGCGTGAACGCTGCCGACACACCGCCAAAGAGAAGATATTTCAAGGCTGCCTCGGACGACGCCGGGCTTTGTTTGTCAAAGGCCGCCAGCGCGTAGAGCGAAATGCTCAACAATTCCAAGGCGATGAAGATCAACAGCAGGTTGTCCGAACTGACCAGCAACATCACGCCCGCCGAGGCGAGCAGCAGCAGCGCGAAATACTCTCCCGCGTGAGGCGTGAAGCGCGCGCGCCAGGACAAGACCACCGCGAAGATGGTGAGCAGCAGCAGCGGGATTTTGAGCCATTGCGTGAACGGATTGACCGAAAGCATGGAAGCGTCCGTTTGCGCGGGAATCATCGCGAGGCGCAAAATCGCCACCGCGCATCCGAGGCAGCTCACCAAGCCGGCTAATTTGGTGCGCTGCTCCAAAGGTTTGCCCCGTGCCACCGTCAAGTCTATTAAAAGCGCCGCCAGCGCCGTGACGACGATGATGACTTCCGGCGCGAGAGCGTTCAGGCATTCCAGGTAATTGTTCAAGGCGCGCCCGCCTTCCACAATGGCTGCATGAGCGGCGAGTTGAGCGATGGCGTGATGAATTGCATCAATAGTTGCGGCCACAAGCCGATGACCAGCGTGGCCGACAGCAGCAGCAATGCGCCAGCGCGTTCAGGGAGGGAAATCGGCGGGCAATGCGGATGCGGCGCGGCCACGACCCCGTCCTCGGCGTAAAAGGCTTTGAGCAAAACCCGCAGCGTGTAGGCGATGCCCGCGATGATTCCCACCGCCGCCAGCACAGCGGCCGCGGGCAGCGTTTGCCAGGCGCCGGCCAGCACTTGCAGTTCCGCCACGAAACCGCTAAAGCCGGGCAAGCCCATCGAAGCCGCGCAGCCAACCACAAACGTGACGGCCGCGAACGGCAGAACGTGGTTCAGGTTCATCGGTTGCAATTTGGCCAGGTCGCGCGTGTGGGTGCGGTCATACACCATCCGCCCCACGACCGCGAACAGCAGCCCGGCGATGATGCCGTGCGAAAACATTTGCAGGACCGCGCCGGTCAGGCCGATTTGCGTCAGCGTCATCAAGCCCAGCAGAACAAATCCCATGTGGCTCACGCTGGAATAACCGATGACAAATTTGAAGTCCTGCTGCACCAGCGCCACGAGGGCCCCATAAACGATTCCCACCACCGCCAGCACGGCGATGGTATTCTGCCAGGTGTGCAGGCCGATCGGGAAAAGCGTCATGGCAACGCGCAACGCGCCGTAAGCGCCCAGCTTCATCACGACGCCTGCCAGAAGCATGGAAGCGGCCGTCGGCGCGGCCACGTGCCCCGTCGGCGCCCAAGTGTGAAATGGCCACAGCCCCGCCAAAATCGCGAAGCCGACGAAGACCACGATGAACGCCCAATTTTGAAAGGCGGCCGGAAAGGGAAATTTTGCCAACTCGGCCAAATCAAACGTCTTCGCCCCCGCCACCACGTAAGCGGCGATCAATCCGACCAGCACCATCGCGCTGCCGACAAACGAGTAGAGCGCAAGTTTCATCGCGCCGTACTCGCGCCGCGTCGATCCCCAAATGGCGATTAAAAAATACTTCGGAATGATCGCGATTTCGTAAAAGACAAAGAGCAAAAACAGATCGACGCTGAGGAAAACGCCATAGACGCCGCCGATGAGCGCGAGATAAAGCGCGAAGAATTCCCGGGTCCGGGTCTCGATGTTCCATGAAAACAACACGCCCGCCACCGCCGCCAAGCCCGTCAATAATACGAGCACGAGGCTGATCCCATCCGCCGCGAGATGATAGCGGATGCCGAGTTCGGCAATCCACGGCGCGTTGGCTACGTCCGCCAGCGCGCCGAATCCCGCCTGCTGCTTGCATTCAATCATGCCCAGCACGGCGCAGGCCAGCCCGGCCAAGGCCGCCAGCAGCGCCGTCCAGCGCGCCGGGCGCGGGTTGTCCCCCGGCATCAGCATCAGCACGGCGGCCGCGATAAATGAAATGTAAATGGTCCAGGCGAGCATGGTTCAGAAAAATCGGAGCATTTGCATCACAGCCGGATTCGCCACGCCTGTCAATAATTGAGGAAAAAGGCCCAGCGCGAAAATCAGCGCCATGACCGGCGCCACAATGCAGCGCTCGCCGAGCGTCAAGTCCGGCCAGCCGCTCCATTTGGCGGGCAGCGGCCCGCTAAAGACGCGCTGCAAAATCGTGAGCAGAAAAATGGCCGTCAGCAGCAAACCGAGCGTCGAAATGACCGCCGTCTCGGCCGCCAGATGCAGCGCACCCTTGAAAATTAGAAATTCGCCCGGGAAGCCGTTCAGGCCCGGCAAGCCGAGAGATGCAAAGAGCGCGATGCCCATCAATCCGCAAAAGACCGGCGCGGGGCGGCGCAGTCCGCCAAAATCGTCCAGGCCGCGCCCGCCGCCGCGCTGCTCAATCAGGCCGACAAAATAGAACAGCGCCGCGGCGGTCAGGCCGTGGTTGAACATTTGCACGATGACCCCGTTGAGCGCCGCCGCCTGTTCGTTGGCCCAGCCGGGCGCGCCGCCGGCCAGCCGGGCGGCGGCAAAAATGCCCAGCAGGCAGTAGCCCAGATGGTTGATGGAGGAATAAGCGACCATGCGTTTCAAATCCTTTTGCGCGAACGCGGCCGCGGCCGGCAGCACGATGGTCGCCGCGGCCAGAACGAGCAGCGGCCCGCGCCATTGTTGAATTTGTTCGGGGAAAATCGGCCATAGAACGCGCAGAAATCCATACACGCCCATTTTCGACATCGCGGCTGTCAATATCATCGTCGTGCCCGTCGGCGCTTCCGCGTAAGCGGCCGGCTGCCAGGTGTGAAACGGCACCAGCGGCACTTTAACCGCCAATCCCAGAAAAACGCCGAAAAAGATCACGGTGGCCAGGGCTGGATGGCTGGCGTGCCCATGGGCGCCGCGCGCAAGTTCCGCGAGCCGGGCAAAATCAAACGTGCGTTGCGATGCGTCAGCAAGGGCATACATAGCCAGAAACGCCGCCAGCATCGCGATGCTTCCGACCATCGTATAAATAAAAAATTGCGCGGCCGCGCTGGTGCGCCTGGGGCCGCCCCAAATGCGAATTAGGAAGAACGCGGGAATCAGGCTCAATTCCCAAAACAGAAACCAATGCAGGAAGTTCTGCGCCGTGAATACTCCAAAAAGCCCCGACTCCAAAAAAAGCGTCAGCGAAAAAAACAGCTTTGGGTCCTTCTCGATTTTCCACGACGCCAGCAACGCGAACGGCACGATCAACGCGGAAAGCAGAATCATCAGCACGCTAAGCCCATCGACGCCCAGATTATACTCCATTCCAAGCGCCGGCACCCACGGATGGTTTTCGACAAATTGCAGCCCGCCGGTTCCATGGTCGAACATGGCCCAGACTGCCGCCGCCAGCGCCAGCGCCAGCAAGCTGGCCGCGAACGCGATATTGCGGCCAAACGCCTGCCGGTCGCGTCCGAGCAAAGCCACCAAGACGCCGGCCGCCAGCGGAAGAAATGTCAGCGCGGTCAATATCACCGGGACCTCCACAGCAAAAGAATCAGCAGGCCGCAAAAACCCAGGCCGATGATCCGCAAATAACGCTGAACCTGCCCGTTTTGCCAGCGCGAGACCCACGCTCCCGAACTGCGCACGGTTTCCGTGCCGGCGTCAAAGCCGCCATTGACGAGTGTTTCATCCACGCCGCGGTTGATGCGCGCGAGGAGCAGCGCGAGCCAGCAGACGGCCTTGACCAAGCCGCCCCAAATCGCGCGGTCGAGCCAGCTGGAGAACATCGCGAACGCGGCCGTCAACCGCACAATGGTAGCCTCGTAAATTTCGTCCACATAAAACTTGTGGCGAAGAAGGCCGAACAGGGCCGGTTGCGCCTTCTCCAACGGGTCCGATTCCTTCAACGGCTTGGCCGCCGCGCTGCCATACATCCACCAACCCAGCGCGATGGAGACGATGACCAGGGCCGCTGAAATCAGCATGACGAGCGGCGCGCCATCCTCAGCCAGTTTGACCATGTCAAATTCGGCATGGGCGCCAGCCAAATAAGATCGAAACCACGGCCAGGCCGGCGTTCCAAAAAAGCCGGCCACGACAGCCAAGACCGCCAGAATGAGCAGCGGCATTGTCATGGCGGATGGGCTTTCGTGCGCATGTTCCGCTGCCTCGGTCGAGGGCTTGCCGAGAAAGACGGCGCAAACCTGGCGTGTCATGTAGAAGGCCGTTAGAAACGCGCCGATCAAGCCGAGGTAAAACGGAATTCGCGAGGCGGGCCAATGATGGGCGGCATCCAGAATCGCGTCCTTGCTCCAAAACCCGGAAAAGAATAGCGGCACGCCGCACAGCGCCATCATCCCAACGGCGTAGGTGGCGAACGTCACAGGCATTCGTTTTCGCAAGCCGCCCATGTTGCTGATGTCCTGTTCCTCGTGGCAGCCGTGGATGACCGACCCCGCGCCCATGAAGAGCAGCGCCTTGAAAAAAGCGTGCGTGACAAGATGAAACATGCCCACCGCGACGCCGCCCGCTCCCAATCCCATCATCATGTAGCCGAGTTGCGAGACCGTGGAGTAGGCAAGGATGCGCTTAATGTCATTTTGCGCGACGGCGATGCTCGCGGCAAAAACCGCTGTGACCGCTCCCACCCAAGTCACGACTTGCAGCGCCTCGGGCGACATCAGCGGATAGACGCGCGCGATTAGAAAGACGCCCGCCGCGACCATCGTGGCCGCATGGATCAGCGCGCTGACGGGTGTCGGCCCTTCCATCGCATCGGGCAGCCAGACGTGCAAAGGAACCTGCCCGGATTTTCCGACCGCTCCGCAAAATATGAGCAAGCCAATCGTCGTGCTGGCAACCAGGCCGGTTTCCAGGCAGCCGTGCCCGCCGTCATAAAAAAGCAGCGTGCCCTTGCTGGCGTAGAGCCACAGCATCCCGATCAAAAATCCCATATCGCCAATGCGCGTCGTGATGAACGCTTTTTTGGCGGCGGCCGCCGCGCTCGGTTTTTGGAACCAAAAGCCAATCAACAGGTAGGAGGCCAGCCCGACCAATTCCCAGCAGATAAAAAACAGCAGCAAACTGTTGGCGATAATCAGGCCAAGCATCGCCGCCGCGAACAGCGCCAGAAAACAAAAGAAGCGGGTGAAATTTTCGTCGTGCGCCATATAACCCGTGCTATAAATAAAAACCAGCAGGCTGACCAGCGCGACCATGACGGCCATGCCCGCGCCCAGCGGGTCCAGCATCCATCCCAGCGGAACATGGGTCGTGCCGAATTCAAACCAGGTGAAATTGAATACGGCCCGCTGAACATGGAAAGCCGCGACAAATGCCGCGCACGCCAGGAGAAACGAAATGCTGATCGCGCCAATGGCCAGCCCGGCGCTCAACCGCCGCCGCTCCCTGGGAAGAAGCGCGCAGATGCCCGCCGACAGCAACGGCGCCGTTGGAATGAGCCATAAAAATTTGACGATAAATTCCATGTCAGCCCTTGAGCGAAGTGAATTGGTCCAATTGCGTGGCGCGGCGATGACGGTAAATGGCAATCACCAGGGCCAGCCCAACTGCCGCCTCCGCCGCGCCGATGGCAATTGAAAAAAGAACAACCATGACGCCTGTCAACATTTCGGGATGCGCGCCGCAACGCCAGAAGGCGATAAAATTCAAATTGGCGGCATTGAGCATCAATTCCAACCCGACCAGCACGATGATGGCGTTGCGCCGGGCCAGCGCGCCGGCCAGGCCGATTGCAAAGAGCAGCGCGGCCAGAATGAGATAATGGGCCAGCGGGGCAGTCATCGGGCTGGCGTTTCCGTCTTGGCCGGTTCGCGCAAAGCGATGACGACCGCTCCCAGCAGCGCGGCTGTCAAAAGCAGGCCGATGGTTTCCAGGGGCATGATGTATTGGCTCATCAATTGTTCGCCGATTTTTTTGACTGGCGCTTGCGCCGCCGGCGGCGGCAGCCGAAGCAAATTGGGGCTGGCCAAAATGGCCCAAACCAAACCCGCGAAGACCAGCGCGCCGACCAGCACGCCCATCCACGGCGCGGGCGACGCGGAGGAGGCGCCAGGCTGAATATCCGCGCCCCGGGTCAGCAAGACGGTGAAGACGATGAGGATGGCGATGGCGCCGACGTACACGAGCAGTTGGGCGAAGCCGGCAAATTCCGCGTTAAGCTGCAAGTAAAGCGCGGCCAGGCCGGCAAAAGCTCCGGCAGCGCACAACGCGCAATGCACGAGGTTGCGCAGCGTCATGGCCGCGATCGCGCCGGCCAGCGTTATGGTCGCGCATAGCAGAAATACAATCTCATTCGGCATACGAATAGGTTCGTGGCGGTGGCAGCGGGCCGCGCAATGCCTGTCCCAGCCAATGATAAGGAAAGGCCACCAGCGCCGCGCTCAGCGCCCAGCGAACCAGCACAGCCGCCGGGAAGTTCCAAACGCCCGTCCAATACCAGACGGCCCCCGCCAGCAAATTGATGAGCGAGAGCGGCACCAGGAATCGCCAGGCGAAATTCAGCAGTTGGTCCAGCCGCAAACGAGGGAGCGTGGCGCGCACCCAGATAAACAGAAAAATCAACGCTCCGAATTTCGCGCCAAACCAGAGCCATGATGGAATCCATTCCAGCCATTTGAACGGCGCATGCCAGCCTCCCAAATAAAGCGTCACGGCCAATCCGGTCATGGCGAACAATCCCAGATATTCGCCCAAAAAAAACAGCGCGTACTTGAACCCGGAATATTCCGTCAGAAAGCCGGCGATGATTTCCGATTCCCCTTCCGGAAGGTCGAAGGGCGAGCGGTTGGATTCGGCGGTGGCAGCGATGAGAAACAGCAGCAACCCCGCCAGCCCCCAAGGCGTGAAAGCATTCCAGCGCGCCAGCCCGGCGTATGTGTAGGTTCCTTGCGCGGCCACGATGTCATTGAGCGAGAGCGAACCGGCCAGCATCAAAACGGGCACGGTTGAGAGCACCAGCGGCACTTCGTAACTGATCATCTGCGCGATGGCCCGCATCGCGCCCACCAGCGAATACTTGTTCTGGCTCGACCAGCCCGCCATGAAGACGGCCAATTCCGAAGCGGAGCCAACCGCAAAGAAAAACAAAATGGCCGAATCGAGATTGATCGCGCTCATGCCGCGCCCGAAGGGCAGAACCGCGAACGCCAGCCAGACCGGCACCGTCAATACGAGAGGCGCGAGAAAATGCAGCGTTTTGTCCGCTGAAAAAGGGACGATGTCCTCCTTCGTCAGCATTTTCAGGCCGTCGGCCATCGGCTGCAGCAGCCCCCAAATGCCGACGCGGTTGGGGCCGTATCGGTTTTGCATGCGGCCAAGAACCTTGCGCTCGACGATGGTCGTCAACGCGAAGCAAAGGCCAAAGACCGGCATGATGCACGCAATGGCTAAGACAGCCAATACCAGCGGACGCACCGAAGCGGGAAACCATCCGGCGATCAGATGGCCAATGGTGATAAAAATTTGGTCCAAGCCCTTCATGTGGCGCCTCCGGGCGCCGGTGCTGGCGGAGCGGGCGCGGCGGATGTCGGCGAAGCGGCAGGCGCGGGCGCGGCGGCCGGTTTTGGAGCGGCCGCTGGAGCAGGTTTTGGCGCGGCAGCTTTGGCGGCGGCCGCAGCGGCTGCTTTGACTTTATCCTCTTCGCGGCGGACATCGATTTCAGCCGCCTCGGTCTTGTGCAGCTTGCCGTAATATTCGTTCGGCTTTGCCAATTGCGTTTTGTTCAACAACAGCCCGCCAAATCGATCACTGGTGCTCAACTCAAACACCTGATCCATTTTGATGGCGTCAAACGGGCAGACTTCCACGCAAATGCCGCAGCTCATGCACACAGAAATGTCGATGTCAAACACCTTGGGCTGCACTTGCATTTTGCCGACGTAATCCGGTTTCTTGACAGTGTCCTTGATGATGTAAATGCATTGCGGCGGGCATTCCTTCTCGCAAATTTGGCAGGCCGTGCAGCGAAGGCCCGGCATGGCGTCGCCTCCGTCGAAAACAAGAAACGGAATCGTCCGCGCGTTTTCCACCGGCGGCAATTTCTCTTCGGGATACTGCACGGTTGTCAGCCGTTCCTTGTCCCGGTAACTGCCGGCGAAATTTCGCGCCGTCTCGATCATGCCTTTGATAATGCCCGCCCCGTTCATCAGCGATCCACCTCCCCCAGGACAATATCGATGCTGCCCAGGATGACGACGGCGTCCGCGATGGTCTGGCCCAGGCACATATCTTCCAATATGGTCAGGTTAATCAAGCTCGGCGGGCGAATGCGGTAGCGATACGGATTTGGCCCGCCGTCGCTGATGAGATAAAAGCCCAGCTCGCCTTTCGGCCCTTCGATGCGGCCATACACCTCGCCCGCTTTGGGCCGCAAATTGCGCAGTTTGGCTTTCGGGTCGATGATCGGGCCGGCCGGAATATCGCGCAGGGCCTGGTCGAGAATTTTCAGCGATTCGCGCATTTCGAGAATGCGGATCATGTAACGGTCAAAAACATCGCCGCGCTGGCCCAGCGGCACGCGAAAACTGAACCGGCCATACACGCCGTATTGGTCCACCTTGCGAATATCATAATTGACACCGCAGGCGCGCAACATCGGGCCGGTGACCCCCGCGCTCACGGCCAATTGCGGAGTCAGCACGCCCACTCCCTCCGTGCGGGCCAGCAGAATTTCGTTGCCAGTCAGCAGCGCCTCAAATTCCTCCAGGAATGCCGGAAAATTCGCCACGACCATGCGGGCTTGCTCGATCCAGCCCGGCGGCAAATCGCAACGGCAGCCGCCGAATCGCATGTAATTGCACATCATGCGCGCCCCGGTCAGCGACTCGAACAAATCCAGAATTTTTTCCCGCTCGCGAAAGGCGTACATGAGCGGAGTGCCCAGCGCGCCCATGTCTTGCAACAGGAAACCGGCCAGCGCGGAATGGTTGATCAGCCGCGTCAGCTCGCTCAGGATGACCCGGATGTACTCGGCCCGCTCCGGCGCCACGAGGCCCGCCAGCTTTTCCACCGTCATCGCGTAGGCCCAATTGTTGGTCAGCGAGCAAATATAATCGAGCCGGTCAGTGTAAGGAATCGAGGCAAGGTAGCTGACTTTTTCGGCGATCTTTTCGTGATTGCGATGGAGATAGCCAAAGACCGGCTTTAGCTTGACCACCGTTTCCCCGTCCAGCGAAACATCCATGCGGAACACGCCGTGGGTGGAGGGATGCTGCGGCCCCAGCGAAACTTCCAGGAATTGGGGTTCGGCAGCCGGTCCGGCCGTCTCCGCGAGATTGGCTGGGACGCTCATGCCGGCGCGCCTCCCGTTTGATGTTGTTTGGCCCTGGCCAGCACGTCGTCGTGCGGCGTCGGTTCGTATTCGTAATCGTCAGGCTCGGCGTAATCCTTGCGCATCGGATGATCGGTGAACTCCGGCCACATCAAGATGCGGCGCAAGTCCGGGTGCCCCTCGAACGTGATGCCGAAAAGATCAAAAATCTCGCGCTCCTGGAATTCGCAGCTTCGCCACACTGGCGTCAGCGAAGGCAGGGACACGCGGTCGGCGCGGTTCTCCGTGCGCAGGCGCAGCGCCAGCGGGCCTTGCTTGAGCGCGATGGAGTAAAGATGATAAACCGCTTCCAGATAGGCGGGCGTTTTGCTTTCGCGGACTTCCTCCACTTCCTTCTCCACGCCGTCAACGATTTTTTTGACTTTGACCTTTTCTTTGATGGTCTTTTCCGGCCAATCGACGCCAGTCACGTTGGAGGCGTAATCAAAACGCAGCGCGGGATCGTCCCGTAGAAATTCCGCGACCGCCCTCGCGTGCGCGCGATCGAGCAACAGCGATGCCGGGCCGGCGGGGCTGCCATTGGGGACGATCTCCACCTGCGCGGCGGGCGCCGCGGCTTCAATGCGCGTTTTCAGTTGTTCGAGCGTTTCCATGGCGCTTCATTCAACCCGCGCCGCGGGCGGCTGCCAGAGGGCCGGATTGCAGGGCGGCTCAAGATCGTGCTCGCCAAACGCGGGAATCGGAAATTCGCCCGGCGCGCTGGCGTCCAGATGGCGCGGCCTTTTTTCCCCGGTCAATGGCTGTTTGTCAATTTTTTCCTGCAACGTCATCAGCGCCTGCAAGAGCGCCTCCGGCCGCGGCGGGCATCCGGGAATATGCACGTCCACTGGCACGTAACGGTCGATGCCTTTGAGAACATTGTAGCCTTCCTTGAACGGCCCGCCGGAAATCGCGCAAACCCCCATGGCAATGACGTATTTTGGCTCCGGCATTTGGTTGTAGAGGCGCACAATTTGCGGGGCCATTTTCTTGGTGACGGTGCCCGCGACAATCATCAAGTCCGCCTGCCGCGGAGAGGGGCGGAAGACTTCAGCGCCGAAGCGGGCGATGTCAAAACGCGCCATGGACGTGGCGATCATTTCAATGGCGCAGCAGGCCAGGCCGAATTGGAGCGGCCAGAGCGAGTTTTTCCGGCCCCAATTGTAAAGTTCCTGGAGCGTCGTTGCGACGACGCCTTGGCGGCTCAACTCGTTGCGAAGCTGTTCATCGATCATACTCGGTCATCTCTGGGCCACGACGCCTTTGACGCACAACCATACCAACCCTTCCACCAGCAAGAGAATAAAAATCAGCATCGCAACGCAAGCTCCCATCGAAAGCCCCTTGAAGGCGGCCGCGAACGGCAGCAGAAAAATCGTCTCCACGTCAAACACAAGGAAAACGATGCCGTAGAGGTAATACGCGGATTGGAATTGGACCCAGCCGGTCGCTTGGGAATCCAGGCCGCACTCGTAATTGGCGTTTTTGGAGGGGCCTGATTTGCGCGGAGAAAAGGCGCGCGCCCAAAGCCACGCCGCCGCCAGAGGAGCGATGGCGAACCCTGCGGCACAGGCCGCGAATAGCGCCAAGAACGAATAGGGGCCAAAATTCATTGCGTCTCAGTCAATTGCCCGACATCCCTTTTCTTTGCAAGACTGAAAATGCCGGAAGACCCGTCCTATATCAGGTTTTTTCCTTGCGCCTTGAGAGGGAAACCCTTAGATTCTGGAGCTATGCAAATTTTAGTGCGGAATGCCGCCAAAGAAATCTATTTTGACGGCGTTGACTGGAACGAAAACGCGGCTCAAGCCAAGAAATTCGAGAGCGTTGACCAGGCTGAGTCCTTTTGCCGGGCGCACGGCCTTTCCAGCGCGCTTATTGTAGTCAAATCGAAAAACGACAGCCACGAAGTTTGCTACCCTGCTGGCGGCAACGCGCGCCTGGTCTCCAGGCCAGCTACGACCCTGATCAAGAGCATCCACTGATTCGCGGTTTCCGCCCCCCGGAAGAGCATCTTTGTGCTGGCATCCATGCAGGAATGCTCAATTCTGTGGCGATGCATCTGGCCCATCTCAAACTGCGGGATTTCCGCAATTACGGGCGTTTGGAGGCCGATTTTGCCCCCGGTTTCCATCTCCTGCTGGGCGACAACGCCCAGGGGAAAACCAACATTTTGGAAGCCATTTATCTTCTCGCCACCTTGCGGTCCTTTCGCGGTGTCGGCGGCGCGCAACTCATCCGGCACGGCTGCAAAGGCTACTTTGTCGGCGCGCAAATTATGGCGCGGGCCGGCCATGATCTCAAAATCTACTGGTCGCCCGCCGAGCGGCAATTGAGCCTCGATGGCAAGCCCGTGCGCAAGCTGATCGAATATCTCGGAACGTTGCGGGCCGTCGTCTTTTGCACGGAGGATGTGCAATTGGTCAAGGGCGCGGGCCGCCTGCGCCGGCGTTTTCTTGACTTGCTGTTGAGCCAGACGCACGCCGTTTACCTGCCGCTGTTGCAGCGTTACACGGCCGCCTTGCGCTCCCGCAACGCCCTGCTCAAGCAGCACGCTCCCGACCCCGCCGCGCTGGAGGGATTCACGGCGCAATTGGTTGAGGCGGGCGTGGAACTGATGCGCTGGCGGCACGAACTGCTTCCGAAACTCATGCCGCTGGCCGCGGAGTCTTACCAGCGGGTGGCCGGCGCCGCCGAGCAATTGACGCTCCAATACCAGCCGTCTGTCCGCCAGGATTTCGCCGTCGAATTGGCCCGCAACCGCGTCCGTGAAAAAGCCATGCGCGTGACGCTCCTCGGCCCGCACCGCGACGAATTGCAACTGCGTTTGAACGGGAAATCGGCCGCGCAGTATGGCAGCGAGGGCCAAAAGCGTTCCATTGCCATCGCCTTGAAAATGGCGCAGGCCGAGTATCTTTCGGCCGTTCACGGAGTGCCGCCTGTTTTGCTCATCGACGACATCATGGGAGAATTGGACGGCCGGCGGCGCGCGGGATTCTTGCCGTTGTTGAACCGCGCCCGCTGCGCGCGCAGCCAGGTTTTCATGACCTGCACGGAAGAAAACTGGCCGAAGGAACTGGGCCGGGATTTGCACCGTTGGGAGGTCAAATCCGGCGCGCTCCGGCAGGCCGGCGGGCGTCCGTAAAAAGTAAGATTTTCCTGCTTGCAATTCCGGCCCGCCGCCCCGAACATGATCATCTTGTTAAGGAAGCGAGCGTAGCTCAGTCTGGTAGAGCGTCACCTTGCCAAGGTGAATGTCGAGGGTTCGAATCCCTTCGCTCGCTCCAAATTCCCATTCGCGCCACTGTGCGCCAGACCGTGATAAACCGACTCATTTACAACCACTTGCGCAAGTTTTTCCCTTTCACTTGCCGCGCCAGACTGCGCCCCGTTTTGGCCGTTTGCGCCTAAAATCTGTGCGCGTATTTGTGTATAGCCTGCCTCCTCATCGAGTCTCGGCAGGTTTTTAATTGACTCGTAAATCGGCAATTGCCCGTCATCCGTGTAACCGTCAGTCTGCCGAATTGTTTTATGGCGCATTTGCTTGCGGGAAAAATTGTCTGAGACGCCATTCCGCCGCATGAAGGTTGCCTAAGTATAGCGCAACGCATGGAAATCGGCATATCGGCCCTTTTCGTCGCGGTAGGCTACGCCGACCCATTCCGCGTCCACCTTGAGCCGTGAGGCGCGTGGTATGCCGTTTGGAAACACTAAGTCCCGCACCGACCAGCGCGGAGGACGATATGCCGCCAACGCCTCAGCGATTTCCGGGACAAGAAACACCGGCTCTTCCGTTTTGTTTTTAGCTGTCTCTGCGCGAACAACGATCAGAGGAATTTTTTTGTCGAGAAGGACGTCACCCCAGGTCAATTGCCGCAACTCTTCTTGCCGCAGTCCGGTCCGTGCGGCAGTAAAGTAGATTATCCCGCGCGGCCCCGAACCGTTGATCAACTTCCGCAACTCATCATCCGTGAACGCGCGGCGAATCCGCTTTTGTTTCCCCTGCTCATCGGCTTTCTGGACATTCTTAAGAGGATTTGATTTTAGTCGATCAACGCGCTCCATCCAATTGAGAAACGCGAACATCCCTTGCAGGTAGTGATTTTTTGTGCGCGGCCCAAACTTTTGTTGATTGCGCCAGGTCACGAACGAACCCGCCGTTACGTTATAGGGCAAGTGCCATTTGCATTCTTTCAGCAAAGTGCGAATCCGAGAACCAAGCAAGCGAGCCCCACGCCCTGCCCTTCCGTCGCGGCCCCTTGAAGCCAAATCGGCTAGATAATCGTCCAGGTGGCCAGCCATCGTCGTCTTGGCCGCCTCAAGAAGCGGCTGAGGGTCAGCGATTCCTGCCGCCTCACGCTCCCGGTTACGAATAAATTCACGCGCTTTCTTCTCCGCGCTTTCTTTGTCAGCAGCGATGCCAAGGGAAACCCATTTATCCGCCGGCATCTCGCCAATCCGGTAACGCAAGTAATAATTCCGCGTTTCGCGCAACTCGCCACCTTTCCGAAACCGGCGCTTTTCAACGGAGAAAATCATATTGTTTGGCCCCCATCCATTAGCTTGCGTACGTCACTCAAGCGAATGCGGACAGCTCCCAGAATGCGGACGACCCGCAGTAGTCCGCGTGCAATTAAACGTTCGACGGAACGAACTGACACTCCAAAACACGCGCTGCTTCCTTCTTGCTCACTAGCTGATCTTCCGGACTCATGCTTTTTTCTCCTCGCCCTCGTTAGCGACTAACTCTTCAGACGCAAAGCCAAACTCCGCACTGGCAAGACACGCCTCTCTTGATGCGTCGGGAAGATTAAACCACTCCCGCAATTCACTGTGAGCCGCAGCTACGTCGTCCAAAGATTCAAGTATCCGTTTCGACTTTGTACTTTTAGCATCTCATTTTTTTGAGCAGCTGAAACGCGTTTCCTTGCCATGCCCTCTGCCTGCAACTCCTCTAATTCCGAATTTAACCAATCTCGGTCATCTTCTGGGTCAGTTAATTGCTCGTCGTCGTTCCGCATCTAAGGTTTCGACTTCCAATCCTGCGCTTTGAGAAATACAGAACAAGCCCATTTTTGCATAATTCATCTTCAAGCAACCCCGCGGCGCCACGGCAGCCCGCGCTGTGCGCGGACTGCCGTGACCCCGCCGGGGGCCCACCTCGTTTCACACCGCGTCCAGACATGCAAGCTGGCCATGCCAGCGCCGTCGGCTCTCGCTTCACAGCGTTTTCGGGAAGAACCTTCCCATCTATTACACGGCCCGTCGCCGTCTTTTGCTGCTTCGCATTCCTGCCGTTTTGTCAGTGTGTCAGGGTCAGTGTCTTAGCGCAATGACCCGCCTGCCGCCTACCGCACGAGCAAGCGAGTTACTAAGCGTCACCTCAGCACCACGGAGAGCGAATTTGGAGCCTTCGTAAAAGTCTCCTCCCAAGCTGTCGCGGAGTGTCGATCCTGATAAACACTTCGTGACATATTCGACGCCGTTTAACCTCTCGTCGAATTGATGATTTCTTGAGAAACCGCACTTCGGTTGACCGTTCCAAAGAGCATTGAGCCGGAACATATCACCCAAAGTCGGTTTCCACTCTGCCGCGCCGATTAACCAATGGTAGTGCTCGCGTCCAAACTTTTCGCCGAACTCGTGCCGCGTAGCCCACACAAGCCGACGGAATGGAATACCTGCCATTTTTGCTGTCTCGTATAAAAACGCGAACAGCAGCTTTCGCTGTAGATTCGGACCGGGCACACAGGGGGAACTCCATGTTCCGCTCCCAAATACTCGCCAGCACCGATAACGGCTCAGAATTATGGATTCAGGTAGCCCTGGATTGGTTTTTTGGGGACAACCGGCTTTCCCCTTTCCCATGAAGGCAAGGGCTGGTTGTTTGGCAGTTGGGTGGTTAATGGAAAAGCCGCCCCTTGCGACCGATGCCCGCTATCGTGTAGATTGCTTCCATGAATCGAATTCAGGTCAGCCCCGAAATCCATTTTGGGAAGCCGTGCGTCGCGGGGACGCGCATTCCCGTGCAGGCCGTTCTCG
>DASXZY010000080.1:0-18284 GCA_036501625.1 Verrucomicrobiia bacterium | reverse complement strand
GAGGTCTTGCACCAGCGGGCTGAGAAACTGGGGGAGCCGCTTCGCGCTTTGCTCCCATTGCATTTTGGTCCAGGCCATATTCCCGCAGCATCGGGGAGGCGGCCAAAAAATGCAAGGAAATACTTAACATAGTAATACTAGCCGAGCCTTGCAAAAAAATGACCGCATTTTGGCAATCGCCCCCTCATCGCGGGGCTTCGGCTTTGCCGTCTTGGAGAGCGAACAAACACTGGTTGATTGGGGTGTCAAATCGGTCACCGGAAAAAAGAATGCCGGCGCTCTCACCAAGGTCGAAGCCATGATCGCATTGTACAAACCTGCGGTTCTGGTGCTCGAAGATGCCGCTGCGAAGGGCTCCCGTCGCACTCTCCGAATTCGCAAACTGACAACGAACGTTACTGCGATGGCTGGCACTCACCGAATCAAAGTGGCATTGCTGTCGCGTGACCAGATAATGCGGGTTTTTTTCGAAGACGCGAAAGGGACTAAATATACGATTGCGCGCGTTCTTGCCGGACGGTATCCAGAGGAACTCGGCCATCGACTTCCGTCGAGACGCCAGCCCTGGGAGAGTGAAGATTACCGGATGGGGATCTTCGATGCCGTGGCGCTGGTGTTTGCAAAGCAATTGCAGGATATGCGCTAACCTTCTGAACTTCAATGCCTTAATGCTACAAAGATTGCGTCCGTATCATCGAGTCGCGCACACGAACTAGTCGTGAAACAGCTAGCGTTCTCCAACTCAGCCGTTGGGTATCCCAATGCTTTGGGCGGCGGCACCTGTTCAAGCAATGATTCAACCGCGCCCCGTGATTGCACACGGGGCGACTTCAGCCTTGGCAATTCGGACACGGAGTAACTAAGTTTCAATCCGCGCATCTGGCCGCAGCGCATTTGGAAAATGGCGCTCGCAGGCGGACTGGTTTTTGGGCTGGGCATGTCCATTGTGACAGCTGGCGCGGCCTATTGGGCAATCAAGGCGCATTACTACCGCAGACTGGCCGATGAAATCATGTCAACAGAAAAGACGATGGCGGTGAACCAGGCCACGTTTCACGAACTGACCGTGGCCGACGCGCCGGTTCATATCGCCCGCAGCACCGACGACAACGGCTACACAATTCCCGGCGGTTTTTGTGTGTACATTCAAGGGTATCCGTATAGCTAACCCCGTGTAGGCGAGGCGGAAGAAACCGGGCAAGCAGGTAGGTAGTATAAAGTCGGCACGGTCTTCGGGCATCGTATTCTTACTTCCCCTCGTCAAGAGGAACCATGGAAGCCATTGGAAACAGGCCAGTTTGGGTGACCTTGGAGGCAAATATGAGAGTCATTATTCTTACTTTTATTCTTACTTTGCGAGATTCCCGGATTCTGATCTTACGTAAGCTATTTATTTACAATGCTTTAATTGAGAATGGAGCGGGTGAAGGGAATCGAACCCTCGTTTCGACGCAAATCTCTGCTTTACGAGGGAAAAGCTTCCATTGTTAGGTTTCGTGAGCTACGTTGAGCTACACTCAAACGAGTGGCAGAAACGAAATTATTGACAAGGAGCAGAGAAAAATATGGCCTCGAAATATCCAAGAGCGCATTCGCCGTTCTGGTGGATCAAGTACAAAACGCCCGAAGGCGACTACCGTTGCGTGTCCTCCGGCCTGCGGCGCGACAACGTGAAGGAAACGCGCAGCGCGGACAAATTGGTGGACCGCTACGAACGGGAGGAAAGCAAATCCGCCACCAACGGCGACCGGCAGCATTCCGCCTTTGTGGAATGGGTTCCCGGCTTCCTCGATTCCAACTACAACACCCCGGAGACGGCCAAGACCTTTGAAGCCTACGGCTGGCGCTGGCATTCGGTGGCCAGGTTTTTGACGGCCCACCAAATCAAGTATCCCCGGCAGATCAGCTATGACCATGCGTGGAAATATCTGGAATGGCGGAAGGCCGGCAAGGACGGCATCAAAGCGGCCAGTCACAACACCGCCATCCATGAAATCAAATTCCTGAGCATGTTGATGACCCAGGCCGTGCGGCGCGGCTACGCCGAGGGCAACCCGCTCCTGCATCCCGGCATCCAGAAGCACAAGGCCGCCGAAAAGCCCGCCATGACCGACGAGGAAATCACCAAGATTCGGCAGGAGCTTGCCCGCTGGCCGGAATGGATGCGGATTTCCTTTGAGATTGCCATTTACACCGGCTGCCGCCAGGGAGACACGAACATCCCCTTGAAGGATGTTGACCTTGAAGCCAAGACCATCACGCTGGAAAAGCCCAAGGGCGGCGCGGAGCGGGCCTTCACCGTGCCGATGCGGGAGGAGCTGGTGCCGCTCTTCACCCGGCTCAAAGCCGAACGGACGAACGACCAGACCGCCTTTGACTTCGTGGGGACGGGCAGCAAATGGGAGAAGCCCTCAAAAATGTGGTGGCGGTTTTTCAAACAGAACGACACCTTGAACCTGCCGCATCTCACGTTCCATTGCACTCGCGTCACGTTCGTCACGCGCGGCGCCAAGCAGGGCGTGCCGCAGTCCAAGATGATGAAGCTGGTCAATCACGCCAGCGAGGAAATCCACCGGGTTTATCAACGGCTGGTCGTGGCCGACGTGCGCGACGAATTGAACGCCATCAAATTTCCAGTGGCCGCGGCCCCCGCGCCGCCGCCGTCCGATGACAGACCCGCCCATCCCGCAGCCGAAAGGCGGGGAGAACGCAAAGCCAGTCAAACACATCATGCAGAGGACGGCACGAAGGCGGCGTAAAATCTACGACAGAACCCGCGCCAGAAACCCGGCCACTTGTGCGAAATGGGCTTCGATTTCCGGGGCCAGGCCGCACTCGCTGGCCAATTCAGCGAAAGGTGCCCGCCATGCTTCCGGGGGCGGAGGGAGCGTTGCGGGAACAGGATGCGTCGCGCGGCGGTGGAATGTGGCCGCGACGTTCTCGCGGACTCGCGCGACATCGAGCGTGCCGGATACGGACAACAAAACCAAGTCCACCAAATCTTTGACGCGCGTGTTTGGGCGGCCTTGCCTCGGCAGAGTGTAGGCGTGCAGCTTCTCGGCGAACTGTTCTTCCCGCGAGACGGCGGACACTTTCGCTCTGGGCAACTCGGCGAAACCCAACCAGTCCCGGCCTTCGAGCGTTTCGTAAGGTTCCCGGAGCACGTCACCGGCGCTCACGTCAAGAGGAAATTGTGCAAACCGCCGTCCCGCCATCCGCGCCTCGACCGGATAGCGCGAGCCGCCATACGGCGCGGCGTCCAAGTCCATCGTCGGCTCGCCAATGATGAATTCAAAACTGTCCCCAAGATCAAATCCGGCGGCATTCTCCAATAAATTCCGAATGGCTGCCTCATCCCACTCTTTGGCTCCGCCCGGCAGTCGCCGGATGGCCAAATCAATGTCGCGCGTTGTTCGCGCAGCCTGAATGCGAAGTTCCATTGCGTAGCCGCCTTTGAGCAGCCAAGGCGCGTTCGAGTCGCGGAAAAGGCGGCACAACAAACGGTCAAAGGCCGTTTGGCGGCGCAAACGGTTGATGTCTCCACCCTCGCGCCGCACCAGCGCCAGGAGGCGATCTTCCAGGGCGCGGCGCAGGGCTGCGGGTGTTTGGTAACGGCTCATGGCAGCAGAGTGGCGACGATTTTCCGCGCGTCCTTCCGCTCTTTCATGGCGGAAAGTTCGCGCTCGGTGATAAGACCGCGCCGCCGCGCCTCGACCGCGATGGGGCGGAGATTGGCGACCGCATCCGGGTTGGCACTGGCCAGATCGCACAGCGCCCGCAGCGGACGGCATACTGTCAGTCCGCGCAGTCGCGTGACCTCGGTTGGCGTTAGTGTCGCCCGGTGCAGCACAACCGCTTTGGGAGTCGGGCTGTTGCGACGGAATGTTTTTGGCACGCTCATGTGAACTTTGGCCGGGTTGAAATCCCCCAACTCGAACAGGCTGAGGGCGGTTTGATGCGACATTGCGGCCAGTGGCCTTTCATCGCGCCCCCGCGACCAGAGCAGCCAGGCCATCATTTCCCCGTCCTCTGGCGGCGGAAAATGGGCCATCCGGTAGATGCCACGGCAGACGCGCTCCCAATTGCCCGCATGGACGTGATACGGGTGCGTGTTGTCCGCGTACCCCGCCTCAATCGCCTGCTTGGTCGTAAAGTAGCCTTGCTGGTCCTGCGCGACCGTCATCAGAACAGCGAAAGGGTCATTTTTCTTCATACACATATCCTCAACTTATTTGAGGAATTGTGCAAGTCTGGATTCTTAAACGCCCTCAAAACGCCAGATGCTCCCTTCGTCGGTCATCCTTGGAATGTCCCACCTGGTATCGACGGTGGCCCTTTTTCTTCCCAAATCTCGCTTTAATTGGTAGAAGGGTTTCGCGTAACCATGCTTTTATGAGCCAGTCGAACAGCGACGACACTATATTTGCCGGAGCGCTCTGTTTGCCAGCGGAAGAGCGCGCCGCGTACATCGAGCAGGCCACCCGAGGCGATGCCGCGCTGCGTCAACGTGTCGAAAGCCTGCTCAAAGGCTACGAGGATGCCGAATTTCTGGAACAACCGGTGCCCTCTCGAATTCAGCAGACCGTCGCCATCAGTGTCCCCCTCACCGAAAAAGCCGGGGACAAGATTGGCCGCTACAAATTGCTCCAACAAATTGGCGAAGGCGGTTGTGGCGTGGTCTATATGGCCGAGCAGGAAGAACCCGTCCGCCGCCGCGTAGCCCTGAAAATCATCAAAGCGGGCATGGACACCAAGAGCGTCATCGCCCGTTTCGAGGCTGAGCGGCAGGCGCTGGCACTGATGGACCATCCCAACATCGCCAAAGTGCTCGACGCCGGAGCGACCGAGGCCGGCCGGCCTTACTTTGTGATGGAACTGGTACGCGGCATGAAGCTCACCGACTATTGCGACGAGGCCAAGCTGCCTTTCCGTGCGCGACTCGACCTATTCATGAAGGTTTGCCAAGCCATTCAGCACGCGCACCAAAAAGGGATCATCCACCGCGACATCAAGCCATCCAACGTTCTGGTCACCATTAACGACGGCGCGGCGGTGCCCAAGGTCATTGATTTTGGCATCGCTAAGGCCACGGGCGGCCAGCTACTCACCGACAAAACCGTCTTCACCGCCTTCGGGCAATTCATCGGCACGCCCGCCTACATGAGTCCCGAGCAAGCCATGCTGACCAGCCTGGACATCGACACCCGCAGCGACATCTACTCGCTCGGTGTGCTGCTCTACGAACTGCTCACGGGCAAAACACCCTTTGAATCAGAGGAGTTGCTGGCCATTGGCCTAGACGAGATGCGCCGCACCATTCGGGAGAAGGAACCGGATCGCCCTTCCACCCGCCTGAGCACGCTGCCGGACAACGAGCTGGGCACGACCGCCCAAAGCCGCGGACTAGATGCGCCCAAACTCATCAGCCAGTTGCGCGGCGACTTGGACTGGATTGTGATCAAATGCTTGGAAAAAGATCGGGCGAGACGGTACGAGACGGCCAATGGTTTGGCGGCAGATATTGAGCGCCACTTGCGCAACGAGCCGGTAGTTGCCTGTCCTCCCAGCAATCTCTACCGGCTCAGG
This sequence comes from Verrucomicrobiia bacterium, assembly GCA_036501625.1. Lineage (GTDB taxonomy): Bacteria > Verrucomicrobiota > Verrucomicrobiia > Limisphaerales > Palsa-1400 > Palsa-1400. Next base: position 12,698 of record DASXZY010000080.1, on the reverse strand, counting down.
AAATTGATTCGGCGCAACAAAGTCGCCTTCGCCGCCTCCGCGCTGATTGCCGCAGTACTGCTGGTGGCCACGGTCGTCAGCGTCTGGCAGGCGGCCCTGGCGAAAGAACGCCTCGACGACTCCGAAGCCATCTCCAAATTCCTGACCGAAGTGTTCCAAAGTCCGGACCCGGCGCGCGATGGCCGAACCATCACCGTGGCGGAAACCCTCGGCGCGGCTGCCAAGAGGCTGGATTCCGATTTGGCCAGCCAGCCCGTGCGCCGGGCCAAACTCCAGGCCGCCATTGGTCACACCTACTATACGCTGGGACTCTACCGCGAGGCCATACCCCTACTGGAGGAGGCTCGCGCTTACTACCTCGTCGCCTTCGGCCTGGAAAACACCAACACGCTCAACGCGATGCACGCTCTGGCAGGCTCGTACGACGGCATGGGCCGCTATGAAGAGGCACTCAAGCTGCAGGAGGAAGTCGTGCGGTTCGACCGCAAGATGCTCGGCTTGGAACACCCCCAAACGCTCTTGGAGTTGAACTGTCTGGCGCTAGTCTACAAGGACGTCGGCCGCTTGAAAGAAGCGATCAAGCTGTGGGAGCAGGCACTGGCGCTCGACCGTAAGGTGCTCGGCCTGGAACACCCTTACACCCTGCGGGCGATGGAGAACCTCTCGAATGGTTATGGTGCGGCCGGCCGCTTCGCTGAGGCCCTCAAGCTGCGGGAGCAGGCTCTGGCGCTCGACCGCAAGGTGCTTGGCCAGGAGCATCCTGAGACGCTCAGGGCGATGCTCAACCTGGCGACTTCCTACTCTCAATTGGGCCGCCACGACGACGAGGCCCTCAAGCTACAGGAGAAAGACCTACAACTCTACCGCAAGGTGCTCGGCTCGGAACACCCCGAAACACTCATGGCGATGAACAATCTGGCGTGTTTCTACGATGACGTCGGCCGCCGGGACGAGGCGCTCAAGTTGTGGGAGGAAATGGTGCAAAACTCCCGGAGGGCCCTCGGCCCTGAACACTACCTCACCCTCGGGGGAATGACCGCGCTCGCGGAATCCTACCGGTCCTTCGGTCACGACAATGAAGCCATCGCTCTCCTCAAAGAAGTCCTTGGAGTGAACCCAAAGGATTCGGAGGTTTTTCTCGAACTGGCCACATTGCAAACATGGCTCGGCCAAGACGCGGATTACGAAGCTACCCGCCGTCGCGTGATTCAAAATGTGGAAGGAACGGAAGATCTTGTTATGGCGGACCGTGCCGCCAAGGCTTCCTGCCTGCGGCCTTCGACCGATGCCGCCCTGATGGCCAAAGCGCTCGCCCTGGCGCGCCATGCGGTGGAATTAGGGAAAACCAACTCGTCGTCGCCGTGGCGCCAAATGTGCCTCGGTCTCGCAGAATATCGCACCGGGCAATACGACTCCGCCGAACAAACCTTGACTGTCGCCGAGCAGATGGCGGGTGACCAGCACAACATCTCCGTGAGTAACCGACGCCAAATTCAGGGAACCGCGCGCCTTTTTCGCGCCATGAGCCTGTTCCGGCAAGACAAGCTAGAGGAAGCCCGAAGGCTCTTCAACGAGGCCAAGGCGCAAATGGCCCCGCTTCCCAAACATGAGAACCAATCGATGGTGGAAGGGAAACCGGCTTCCTATGACGATCTAATTTGCTGGCTCGCCTATAAGGAAGCCAAGGGTCTCATCGAAGGCCAGGCTGTCATCGCGAAGGACGCAGGTAAATGAGCGAAGTCACCGTTCATCTCGCAGCCGCCCGTCGCGGGGATTCTCACGCTGCGGAACAATTGCTGCCGCTGGTGTATGAAGAGTTGCGCGGGTTGGCGGCGGCAAAGATGACTTCTGAAAACCCGGGTCAAACGCTGCAACCGACCGCGCTCGTGCATGAAGCGTGGTTGCGATTGGCCGGTGATGACAATCGAAAATGGAACGACCGCACCCATTTTTTTGCCGCCGCCGCCGAAGCCATGCGGCGCATCCTGGTAGATAACGCCCGGCGCAAACGGGCACTCCGCCACGGAGGAGGCCAACAGGCGATCGAATTGCCGGAAATTGCCGTTGAAACCGTCCCCAAGGACGATCAATTGCTGGCCGTGAGCGAAGCGCTTGATAAGCTCGCCGCAGCCGATCCAGAGAAAGCGGAACTGGTAAAATTGCGCTACTTCGTTGGCATGACTATCGAGGAAGCCTCTCAAGTGCTCGGTATTTCCGAGCGAACAGCCAAACGTCAATGGGCCTACGCCCGTGCCTGGCTGGGCCAAGAAATCCGGGCGCAGCAAGACCAGCCGTAGGACGCGAAACGTCCAAAAGTTTCAATCTGTCCTGGCCCCTTTTTCCCAGGAATCTCGCTTACATAGGTGTGGACGCAAAAACATCAAAATTATTAATTATGAAAACGACAAACAGAATCTTCAAAAGCCTGAACAGCGCCTTTTTACCGCTGCTCGTCATGTTCGCCTTCGCAACCAGCGTCGTGGCGCAGACGGCGCGGATTGTTTATTCCGAGCCGGCAAACACCCTTATCTCAGCCAAACCGGCGAGATATGCAACTTACACGCAGATCTTTTCCATGAATCCCGATGGCAGCGGCGTCACGCAATTGACCAGCGGCGCGGTCAATTCGGACAATCCGGCCTGGTCGCCAAACCAGCAGTACATCGCCTTTACTCGCGGCACGGAAGTCACGGTGATGCAGGCCAACGGCAGCGGTGCTTTTGCCGTTGCCGCAGCGGTGGGGGCCGGGGACAGCTCGTTAAGTTGGTCTGCTGACAGCACCGAACTGGCCTTCACCAGCGCGGACGAAAATAGCGACCTTTACGTTGTTTCAGTGGACGCGGCCACGCGCACGGCCGGCACTCCCACACTTTTCGCGGAGGGACCAAGCTACGATGTCAACTGGTCGCCGGACGGAACTAAAGTTGCTTTTGATCGATACGATAGCCAGTTTTCGGGCAATTCGGCGATCATCGTCCACGAGGTCGCTACGGGCGCGGAATACAACTTCTCCGCGATGATTTCCGCGCCCAACAGTTGGGACCCAAGTTGGAGTCCGAGCGGAACGATGCTCGCTTTTCAGGCAACTGCCAACATAACGACCACCACAAAGCAAGGCAAAAAAACCGTTACTACCACAACGACGATTTACCCATTGTTCATCGCCAATGCCGATGGCACTGATTTGGGACAAGTCACACCTTCCAGCAGCGCGTTCGGATACGAATTCGGGGCGACCTGGTCGCCGGATGGCACAAGCCTGGCTTTCATGAACGGGTTCGGTAATATGTACAAAACGGTCATCGGCAGCGAAGTGTTCACTTTCCTGAGCGACGGCTCCTTCCCGGATTGGAATCCGTGAATAATCCAAAGTAAATATCCCCGGAGCAAGCTCCGGGGCATTGACGCATGAGAAACCAGAACTTGAACGAAGCGAGCTTCGCGGTATCCAACCGGGAAGGCCAGGCCTGATGAAAAGACTGTTTAATACTAGGACCCGTACGGGAAATCCCAGATCAAACAATGGAAAGTTTGGAAACGACCAATGAAAACTCAAACCACAAAGTCCCTGACCGGTCTCGCGGTCCTGATGGCGGCGGACATCACCGTTCAAGCTCAATACACTTATACCACGTTGGACGATCCACTGACCTTGTATAACACTTCTGCCTACGGTATTTCTGGCACCAATATCTTGGGATATTACTACGATGACAGCGGCTATCACGGTTTTCTTTACAACGGCAGCACCTGGACAGCATTGGACGATCCGCTGGGCGTGTATGGCACCTATGCCCAGGGCATTTCCGGCACCAGCATTGTTGGGTATTACGGGGATAACAATGGCACCCATGGTTTTCTTTACAACGGCAACACTTACTCCACGTTGGACGATCCACTGGCCGTGTATGGCACCTATGCCCAGAACGTTTCAGGCACAAATATCGTGGGATATTATTTTGACCGCAGCGGTATCGTTCATGGTTTTCTTTACAACGGCAGCGCTTACACCACATTGGACGATCCTTCGGGCGTGGGGAGAACTTCTGCCTACGGTATTTCTGGCACCAACATCGTGGGATATTACACTGATACCAACGGGTTTGTTCACGGTTTTCGTTACAACGGCAGCACTTGGTCAGCATTGGACGATCCGCTCGGCGTGGATGGAACTTATGCCCAAGGCATTTCAGGCGCCGACATCGTCGGATGCTACTTTGACAGCGCCGACAACGCCCACTCGTATCTCTACAATGGCAGCAACTACACGACGTTGAACGATCCTTCAGCAGGGTCTGGAATTTACAACGGCCAAATCCTGGGTACTTATGCCCAAGGCATTTCGGGCACCAACATCGTGGGATATTACAGAGATACCAACGGATTCACTCACGGTTTTCTTTACAACGGCAGCACTTACAGCACGTTGAGCGATCCACTTGCGGCGATTAGCACTTATGCCGATGGCATTTCAAGCACCAATATCGTGGGGTATTACGAAGACGGCCACGGCCACTATCACGGTTTTCTCTACAACGGCAGCATCTACACGACGTTCGATGATCCGCTGGCCGGGTTTCAGGGTAGTTTCATCGGCACTCAAGGCAGTGGCATTTCCGGCACCAATATCGTGGGAAATTACACAGATACCAACGGGGTCGGTCATGGTTTTCTATACAACGGAAGCACTTTCACGGAGTTGGATGGTCCGCTGGGCGTGAATGGCACTCAAGCCGGTGGCATTTCCGGCACCAACATTGTGGGATTCTACTTTGATACCACGGGCGTCTGTCACGGATTTCTTTACAACGGTAGCAGCTCCACCCCGTTAGACGATCCGTCGGCTTCCAGTTTTGGTTCCGGAGACGGCACTTATGCAATTGGCATTTCGGGAACCAACATAGTGGGTTATTACACGGATGAAAGCGGCTTCGGCTACCACGGGTTTCTCTACAATGGCAGCACCTGGACCACGTTGGACCATCCGTCGGCTGACATTAATATTTTGGGCACTCAAGCCTACGGTGTTTCAGGCCCCAACATCGTGGGATCCTACGTTGACAGCGCCAACCACACCCACGGGTTTCTTTACAACGGAAGCACTTGGACCACTTTGGACGATCCGTTAGCCGCGAGCGCCCCTAATCGAGGCACAGTTGCCAGCGGCCTTTCAGGCGCTAACATCGTCGGACATTACTATGATACCAACGGTGCCACTCATGGGTTTCTTGCCACTCCCGCCACTCTTTCGCCGATACCGCGGTTGACGATCACACATTCGGGGAATAGTGTAAAAGTTTCATGGCCCTATCCTTCGGCAAACTGGATCTTGCGGCAAAATCCGGATTTGAGCACGAGCAATTGGATGCCAAGCGACGGCGTTTCCGATGACGGAACGAATAATTTCATTAGTATGACATCGGTTGGCGGGAATTTATTTTTCCACCTGGCCAGTCCTTGAACTTCAGGAGCCATATATTTGTCAAACGAAACCTGACGTAGTCGGGCAGAGGCATACGGATTTGCGCGTGTCTATTTGGCTGGGCCTTCAACGATTCTAATTTCGGCTTTCCGTCATGTCGGACAGGGCGCGTCAGCGTTAAGGCCAGTGCGAGCGGAGAATGTCGTCCAGGCCATGCCTCTGGCGGCGGCAGGCGGCATGCTGTATGCCGGCGGCAATTTCACGACAGCGGATGGCAACGCAGCTAATTACATTGCCCGATGGAACGGGAGTTCCTTGTCTGGCTTGGGTTCAAGAATGAATAACCAAGTCAATGCATTGGCGATGTCGTGCAACATCTTCATCACCCGAATTGATGCCATTAGCCCGCCGACGCTTTCCATGATACACAACGGAACTGGTGCGGTTCTCTCCTGGCCAACCAATTCGACCGGATTTGTCGTGCAATCCACGTTCAGTTTGACTCCCCCGATTATTTGGCTCGATAACAGCAACTTGCCGGTAATCCTCAACGGCAAATTTACCTTGACCAACACACTTTCCGCCGCCGCCCAGTTCTTTCGCTTGAAGCAATGAGCGATTGGACGCCTGTTTGGACCAACGTCATTAGCAACCGGACCAATAACGTTTTCACCGCGACGCTGACCAACGCCATAAGTTCCAATACCGCCCAGCAGTTTTACATCCTTCAGTCGCAATGAGGTGACCACCCGACCATGGCTCCAACTTGAAACGGCGGGTAGGATGGCCGACGCGCGCGAGGAATTGAACGCCATTAAATTTCCAGCAGCCGCTGACCCCGATCCACGTCCTTTGGATGACACTCATACACGTCCCGCATCCGAAAAGAGGGGTGAGCGTAAATCCACTCCGAAACCTCCACCGGGTCCAAACGGCGGGGCCGCGTCGCCTCATTCGGATACATGGCCTTTTTGACCGCCAGGACGTAGCTGACCGAGTAGCCAAGTTCGCTGGCGATCTCGCCCGCCGTGCAATGGCGGCGGCGCTCGCCCGGAGGCTGTCCGTTGCCCTCCACGCACCGTTGCGAGCGCGGGGCCGAGCTTCCCGCGCCATTACGACGGCCATTGGGTTCGACTTTGCTCGCGGGCCGGAAGAACTCCCGGTGGTCATTGAATCTATACTTGGAACCATTCATAACTGACTATCTTTCCCGGCAAACCGGGCGTCGAAACGCTCGCGCCCATCGGGGCGGGAGCTTCCTCATGATTACATAGCGCATCCACGTCAACGCGTTGTCCGCAATTGCGGGCAAAATGATCGCTGCGACGCATGGCTGGTTCATTCGAGGGCGCTGCGGAAACCTCGCCATGAGGGCGTTCCGGCTCATTTTCTATCGCATCGCAAACCATACTCTGGAACTTGTCATGTTCTTTGGCCGAAGATTGTAATGAAATCATTACAATCTTCTGCCTCGCACCGTTTCGCCATAAAACCAGCATGTGTTGATTCTGCCACCGATCTGTCATTCGGGGTGTACCGCCAGTGGTACAACTTTCAGGAATTTTTATCACAGGCCGGGGAATCGGGTTGTTCAGAAGCCTGAACAACTTGAGCAGCGGTTTCAAAAGCTGTCGTTTTCACAGGGCCAAGTCTGGCAAAACGGAGGCGCCCAAAGTTGTGCGAGACACACAGAATCACTTCGCGCTGCCAAGAATGATACGAATGAAAACCGAGGGACGTTTCAATTGGAGCGAAGCTGCTCCCGGCCTTTGTCCGTAAGGCGATACCGTTGCAAACGCCTCTGTGGGTTGTCAACAATTGCGCGTTCGATTGTGCCGTCGCGGAGGAGTTGATTGACCAAACCGTGAATCTGGCCGGAAACCCGCTTCTATCCCAAGGCGAGCGCGATTTGTGATTTCGACAGCGGGGCTTTGCTGTCAAAAGAAGCCACTTCCAGGCACCGCCCGTTTCTGTTTTAATCAGGCGGTTCGCATTCCGACGATTCCGGCCCTTTCAATGATTCACGCTCCGGGTCAAATCCTTTGACCATCAGTTGCAATTCCCGACCCAACGGCGTGATTTCAATGCGCTCGATGAATGGCGAGCTTTCCGGGACTTCATCATATTTTGCATCATTCTCCTGAATATAATTGACCTTGTGCTCGGTCAGCGCGGCGTAAAGCTCCGCGAGATGGCGTCCCTCAATGCGAACCTCACAGACCGCGAACGTGATGACTATGGCGACGGACGGGTCGTACTGAATCATTTCCAGATACGAATAGGGCATGGCGACGGCGTCCCGCGTGGTGGCGCGAATATCAAGCATGATGGGGAGCTGGGCCGTTTCCGTCAGTTCGTAGCATCTCGTCGTGCGATGCGGGAAAACCTTATTCTCTCTCATTTTCATAAACTTATTCCGTGATAATTTTTCTGTTTTTTTTCAGGCGGGACAATCTTCTCTTTCTGGACGAGCGCGATCTTTTCCACCCGCCCTGTTTTTTCCTTCGTCAAAACCTCCTCCTGTTTGGCGCGCGTCTTGGTTTGCTTGAGGGCGTCTTGCTTCCGGCGCTGCGATATGCGCCGGGCCTTGGCGTTCAAGTGTTCCGGCCACGTCCGCTTTACCAGGTCTGTCGCGCTGGGCCGCTGCTGCGACTGCAACACCGCCGCCATCAGCGCGTTTTTGTCATCCGTGTAAATACGAATGTCCTCCACGCCGCGACTGGCCGAGACATAAAATTGCTCGCGGGAAGCGGCCGGCAGTGATTCCTCGCTTTCGGCGACGAGCAGCCGTTGGACGGATTTGCCTTGGGAACCGTGCGACGTGACGCAATAGCCATGCGCCAGGTTGCCGTAGTCCTTTGGCACCACCCAACCATTGTCCAGGACAACGTCGCCCGCTTTGTCAAATCCCTTGACCCGGCGCAACTCCCCGTTGTTGAGCCGATGGCCCTCACGACTGTAGCCGTTCTGCGTAATGCGAATCCACTCGCCGGGCGCGACCGGCAAAACGCCCGCCGAATAGACGTTGAAGACCGAAGCGCGGCAACTGCCGTCTTGCCCCAATTTCAATAACTCTTTCGTTCCATCTGCCCGTTGCACTGTCAATTGATTTTGCTCCCGGTCCGTCACCGTGACCTTTTCGCTGCGCCGAAAGCCGGGGGCGTTTTGATGAAACTGGATGACCATGCCGGACTGATACTGGCTCGCATCAGCGCGTTGCGCTTCCGTCCAGCGAAGGTTGTTGAGTTGCGGCAGAGGCCGCTCATCCGGGCCGAGCTTTTTCAACCCTTTCAGTTCCTTGCGGATCTCCGTTGTTACGCGCTCGCCTTCCGCATGGGTCGGCGAGACCACCAGAGCGGTCTTGCGGTCTTTGACTGATTGGATGTAATCGGCGGCGAGTTGCTGATAACGCGAAGCGGCGGAAGTTTCCTTGATGGCACCGAGTGAGTTGAGTTTAGCGAATCCATTTTCGACAAGGCCCTGGCGCAGATCAGCCACGGCGGCGCGATACGCGGGATGCAGTTGACGGCGGATATGTTTTAGTTCCGCCGCTCGAAGGCCCGCGTGGCTTTCCAGGAGGCGCAGCGCATCGCCACGTTCGACCGCTGTATGTTGCGCGGTAGCACCCGAAAGCAATACCCGGCAATTTTGGCGTTGCGCCAGTTCCACGACCTGCTTGAGTTGCGGCGAGGAAAGCAGACCGGCCTCGTCCACCAGCAATACGCCATTCCGAACGTCCTCCTGCATTTTGGGACTGTGCAGGAGCGCGGCCACTGTGGTTGCGTTCTCGAAACCGGCCTCATGCAGGACGCCGCGAGAGGCTTCCGCCGACGGAGCGAAGGCGAACACCTTATGCCCGCCCACCTCGATACCGGCGACGGCTTCTTTGAGCATCGTTGTTTTTCCGGTACCCGCGCCGCCGCGCACGGCGATGACGCGATCAGGCGACGAGAGCATATGCTCGACGGCCTCGCGTTGCTCCCGGCCTTCCGGCCTGAGCAGTTTTTCATCCTGGATGCGATAGCCCCGGCCATTGAGTGGCTGGCAGACGCCTTTGCCCTCGCGGACGAAATCAATGAGTTTCTTTTCCTCGCCCAAAATCTCTTTGGTGGTAAACCAGTGCCGACCGTTGCTTTCCTGCTGAATAAACTCGTCACGGGCAAGCTGGCGCTGGACTTCGCCGACATCCAGGGAGCCGACGCCATAATGCAGGGCTTCGCGCAGCAACTCCTTGTCCGTGGCAACCGAGGCGCGTTCGTACCGATGAGCAATGGCGTAATCCATCGCCTGTTTCGCTGTCACGCCGTTGGTTGAGATATTTTGCGAATCAGCCTTTACGCTGGCCAGCGCGGTCTTCTCGTCAACTGTGAGGCGACCGTTCCAGACATCGCGCAATTGTTCCCTGGTAATGCCGTGCCGTTTGTTTTCCCGCGAGAGCGCGGCCAGCATGTCCTTTTCCTTGGCCGACGTAATACCCCGTTCCGCAGCCAGGGCTTCAATTTGTTTGGTGCGGAGCGAAAACTTGTCCAGAACCGTTTGAGGCACACCGGCAATCTCCCGGCCCTTTTCCGTGCGTACAATATCGTAGCCAATCTCGGCCAGCCGTTTGGCAAATCGCCCGTGAAAAGCCGCTTCATAATAAGGCGCGTCTCGTTTCAAATCGCCGAATTCCCCGGCCTTCCAGCGTTGCTCCACATTGTCCCATGTGGCGTTGAAGGCAAAGCAGTGGGCGTGCAAGTGCGGGTCTGGAACGCCTTTGACCGGACGCGCCGTGAAGTGATGGAACTCCGCCCAAACCAGATTGCCAGTGTTGCGGTCACTGTTTTCACCCCGGACCCGGACGCGCGTTTTCATGTCCGTTTCCAGTTCTCGCATCGTTTCCGTGACCGACATTTTGAATGCGCCAAAAATCCTTTCATCCCGGTTGTGCTCGTACACGACCGACACCGACTTTGGGCAATGAAAATTGAAATCATACCCGACCCGCCGATTCTCCTTCGTTCGCGGCGTTAAAGATTGATCCGAACCCGGTTTCAAATTATCGGCCAGGGCATCAAAGGAACGCTGGTCAACCCGTCCAGACAGTCCCAACCGTTCCGCGCCCAAACCCTGCCATTGACCGATGACCTCCTGCCCTTCCGAGTAGTAATCTTCGCGGCTCAAACCTTGAGTATAATACTGCTTGGCTTGACCGGCACTCACGCTGGCAACGACCCGCAACATGACAACGCCAATATAAACCGTGGCAGTTACCAGCGCAAAAAAATGATACTAGTTCGCAGGACCAAGCCATTAAACCCGCTGCAACACCGTTTGGCTTAACCGCAATAAAACCGCAACCCTACCCGCAACATGACCAATGCAGCGTGAGCATGGCAACCATGAGCCATGTAATGGCGCAAAACGCGCAGTGCAGGCTTACAAAAGTTAAGCCTTAAAACTTACAGACATCTCTCCTAAGCGGAGCTTGAGGCAGGAAAATCGGGCTGGGCCGTCACAGCGAAATCGCGTGGAAATCTCCAGCTTTTCCAACGCCTATCCAGCGTTTTTCCAGCCGAATTCCGTGACCCACCCCGCCGTTGTTTCGCAAGTCTGGTCATCGGAAAACCGCGCCATAAGAAAGCGTGTGAGCGCCGGTTTGAAAACGAGCTGAAAACGCCGATTTGAAAATGAAGATGAACAGCGCAGTGACAGGCTGGATTATTGTGTTTCAATCCGCGAACCAGTTGCATAATAAAGGCTTAATCGAATGTCATTCTCTGACCGCCAATATGAAGTGTTTGCTGTGCTTGGCGACCCAAACGCCGAGCCGGCTTGGAGCGAGCGGAGATGGCAACTTATCGCAGACATCTTCGACCCACTTGTCCAGAAGGCAAGAGGACGCGCCGCAGTGCGCTCAACCCAATTGAGTATAGGGCCAGGTTCTCCTAACCAGCGTGCGATCTCATTTGGTCGCATTGGGTGGAATGCCTCAGGTCACAAAAAGTGGGTTCACCCGCTCGCGACTGGCGCGGTCGAGTTTGTAAGCACAGAAGTGTGGGCGCCATCGTGGACCACTTGCGAACGGGAGGGCCGTGCTCCAGATGTTTACCTAGCGGTTCGTAATGAGCAGTCCGTTCCCGGAGAGCAAGTTCGTTTTAATCCTGTTTTCATATTCGCTTTAGCCCTCGACCAAGATAGTCAAATAGTTTCCAGCGCAAGACCCAGCGCGGAAGCTTTGGCAACCATGCTCGGATCTCTCCTTTGTGTGCGATGTGTACGTCCGTGGGGCTATCGGCATGGCAACGTTGGGTTTTCCAGTGCGATTGGAGATTTATATGTTACAGGACTATTTAAGCCCGGTCCTCGAAATCAGCGACCCCTTTCGCCAGAAATGTTGACGGGTAATTGGGATGTGTTTTGACACTAGCAGCGAGGGGCGTGGTCATCGCCATCGCGAATTCGTAGGCTGTGACGGCTACACTTCCCGGAACGACGCAGGGTTAGCGGGCCGAGCGCGCGTCGAATCCTCTGCAATGCTCTGCAATCCTCTGTTTCCATCTAATTTCCATCCGTTTTCTTGAAAAAAACCATTCGTGACCGACTGGTAATGACGAAGGACGAGAAAACGATGTCGCAATTATCAACGGACTCATTATTGGTGGAGGCGCAATCCGCGCCCGTCAAAGCGAGCCGCAGCAAGCTGGAAACATATCGGGCCGCCATTAGCGAACTGCGCCGCAAACGCTGGACGTTCGCGGAAATCGCGGACTGGCTCAGAGAGCGGGGCGTGAGCGCCACGACCAGCAACGTCCATCGGTTTTTCCGACAGAGTAAACCCATGCCGCCATCCATCGAGTCGGTGCGGGCGCTATCAGCGCCGCCACCCGCTCCTGTTGATGCGGAGAAACCGAAGCGCAAAATCCGCTTCAACATACCATTATGAAAAACGTAAAACATCGCCTGCTCTTTCCGATGCAGGCCAAAGGAAACGTCGGCAAGAGTCTTGAAATCGCCACGCGCGCTTGCTGGTTACTGCCAGGGCTTTAGGATAGGCTACATTTTGCTAGACAAGGGGTGAGGGTCCGCTATAAGATGCCGTCCATGAAAATTGACGGGCGGACATTAGATTACAAGACATTGGAACATCTGCGCATCACCGCCGTGCGGCGAGTGATAGAAGACCATCAAGCTCCCTCGGTGGTCATGGAGGCGATGGGATTGTGCCGTACCACCATCTATCGCTGGCTGCGGCGCCATCAGAAAGACGGCTGGGACGCTTTGGCTGAAAAGATCG
>DASXZY010000079.1:0-401540 GCA_036501625.1 Verrucomicrobiia bacterium | reverse complement strand
TCACGCCGCCATGGTCAAAAACCTCTGGCTATTGCGCCGGAGCGACCGTGAAGCCGCCAAAGCCCGCCTGGAAGAACAACAATACCGCCTTGGCCTCTACGAGGAATACGAAAATGGACGCAAGCGCCGCAAACAAGAAGCTCAGGACAATATGACCGAAGAAGAAAGACAGGAAAAAATCAATCGAATCCTCGGCATCGACTAACTCAGTCGCGGCCAAATACGGTCAATTACGGTGAATTGCGATATGATTTAAGATTGTAACAAAAGCCCAAAACCAATACATAGTCTTGACACCATGCCCGCCCACACCGTTGCGATTGCCGCGCAACCTTGTGAGACAGGCGGTGTTCAGCTACTTTACTATCAATGGCCTTGCCCATGGACCCCGATGCCGCGCTGATGCTCCGTGTCAAACACGGAGACCTCCAGGCTTTTGAGGAATTGGTCCAGAAATACAAGCAGCCGCTCGTCAATGTCATCTACCGCATGCTCCGCGACCTCGACGAGGCCGAAGACCTGGCCCAAAACGTCTTTGTCCGCGTCTATCAATCCGCCGCCCGCTACGAGGTCTCAGCCAAGTTTTCCACATGGATATTCACCATCGCCCGCCATTTGTGCCTGAACGAAATCCGGCGGCGCGGAAGGCATCCGGCCCAATCGCTCGATGCCGCCCAATCGGAGGACGAGAACCAGGCCCCGCCGCAACATCCAGACCTGCACGCCGTTTCCCCGCCGGAGGCCTTCCTGAACCGGGAATTGGAGCAGAAAGTCCAGGACGCCCTGGCCGGATTGCCGGAGAAGCAGCGGCTGGCCATCGCGCTTTGCCAGGAGAACGAGCTTTCCTACGAGGAAATCGCCAAGGTCCTGGGCTGCTCGCTTTCGGCCACCAAGTCGCTCATCCACCGGGGCCGCGAGACGCTCAAGGAGAAACTCAAGCCCTACCTCCGCACCGGCGCATGGGAAGAACAAGAAAACGAAACTCTCCCGGCCAAGAGGTGTTAACGAAAAAGAGTGATTATGCAAAACTCGGAATATGACAAACTCAGAGAAGACGGCTGGCGGCGCCCCTTGACAGTGTCCGAGCAGGCCCGCTTGCGCGAATGGCTCGCCGCCCATCCCGAAGCGCGGGAACCCTGGCGCGAGGACGACGTCCTCAACGGCCTCTTGCGCCGGATGCCTGCCGCGCCCGTTTCCAGCAATTTCACCGCGCGGGTGCTGCAAGAAGTTCGCCGCCTGCCCGAACCGGTTCGGCGTTCGAGACTGCCGTTTTTCGCGTGGCTTTCCCCGCGTTGGATGCCGCGCGCGGCCCTCGCCGCCGCCATGGTATGCTGCGGCCTTATTTCCTGCCGCGAATACGAAGCCATGCACCGCGCCCAGGAGGCCAAAGCCGTCGCCAACGCCATGCGCCTGGCCGCGCTGCCATCGGTGGATTGGCTCGAAAACTTCGATACCATTGACCGCCTCGACAAGGTCAAGGTGGCCGACGACGAATTATTGACCATGTTGCAATAACCCTCATGCGCTCCAAAACCCTCCAACTTTGCCATCTTTGGCTGCTCCTGCCAGTCCTGGCCGCCGCCACCGCGGGCGCGCAAACGAATGACGCCTCGGCTCCGCTCCATCGTGCCCCGCCCTGGCCCTGGCATTGGTATCAGGATGTCGGACATGGCGTGACCGTGACGAATCTGACCCCGGTGGCTTACTTTCGCGGATTGCTGGGCATGACCCCGGTAGAGCGCGAGCGCATGCTGGCGGGTCAATCCGAGCAAAGGCGGGCGCAGGTGCTGGCCAAAATTCACGAGTACGAAGCCTTGCCAAAAGATGTGCGGGAGGAACGCATGCGCCAAACCGAGTTGCACTGGTATGTGTTGAACCTGCTGCGATTAAGCCCCGGCCAGCGCCAGGAGCAAATGAAGGATATTTCGCCCCTTTATCATCCCATGATCCTCGCCCGGCTGATGCAATGGGACCAGTTGCCCGAGGCCATGCGCAAATCCCTCCTGGAGAAAGAGGGGTTCATGCGCACCTATGTGCAATGGCAGGGGCACTCTCCCGCGGCGCAGGAGGAAGTCCTGGCCCATTTGCCGGCCGAGCAGAGGGGCCAATGGGCGCAAGAATTAAACCGCTGGCAGGGGTTGAATGGCAGCCAGCGGGAGGAATTATCAGAAGCCTTTCGGCAGTTTTTCGGCATGTCGGGAGAAGAGCGCAAGGAAACCGTGCAATCCCTCTCCGAGAGCGAACGCCAGCAAATGGAGCACGCCTTGCGCTCCTACGCCAGCCTGCCGCCCGGCGTGCAACGGCAATGCGTGGAATCGTTCAGCAAATTCGCCACCATGTCCGCCGGCGAGCAGAACCAGTTTCTGCGCAACGCCACGAAATGGGAATCGATGACCCCGCGCGAACGCCAACTGTGGCGGACGCTTGTCAACAAATTGCCGCCGCTCCCGCCGGGTGTCAATCAGGCCCAGCCGCCTCTGCCGCCGGGAATGCCTCCGTGGCCCAAACAAACCGCCGCCGGCGCGACAAGCGTGACCAACGTAGCCTCGGCGCGGTAGGCGAAGCGGCCTGTGAGAAAATCAGGGCAGCCTTGGGAAATTTCTATAATAGCCATGCCAGGCCGGGGATTTATAAGGAGGCCATTTATGTCCAGCGCGAAAAGCGGTTTGTCCGGCTGGTTGGAGTGGCCGCGAATAAAACAGTATTGACAGAAGATCGCTGCGCCAGCACGAAGGGGCAGGATGGCCGGAGCATCGGGACGTTTCGCCGTGGAGCGGCGGGCCATGATCCGCGCCCGGCGCGCTATGGCTGCCCCGGAGAGGGAAAATCGAGGCCGTATTTCTTTCCGATTTCAATCACGCGCGGAATGTCCTGCTGCTCCTGTTGCGTGAGCGCGCCGATTTCCTCAAAGAACCCCTCGAATCCTGAAGGCGTGATGCAGCACAAAAGGCGGCCTGGCGTCTTGCCAAGGTATCGGTAAGCGTGGGTTAATCCGCGCGGAGCGAAAATGGTCGTGCCCTTTGGCGCGGAAAGCGTTTTTCCGTCAATAACAAATTCGTATTCGCCTTCCAGGATTTGAAACGTCTCGTCCTCGCGGTGATGCGTATGCGGCGGCGCGCCCCCGCCGGGAACATCGTGCGACTCAACCGCGCTGATCACGCCGCCGGTGTCGCGGCCGTAAATGCGAATGATTAGCGGGATGCCGAAGATGTTCACCTTCGTGCCGCCGCCGGGGGATGCTTGGATGGAGTTCATATTTAAGTCTGTCATTAGGCCTGCCGCACCACGTAGTAGGGCTGGCCGTTGACCGGCCTTTCCAGTCCCGGATGCAATGCGACGCCCTTCGGCGCGAGATGAATTCGGAAATAATACTGCAAAGGGAAAGGCGAATCGGCATAGCTCGCGGGAATGGCCGCGTGGAATTCGTTTGACGCTCGGTGCATTGGAATTTCCTGCCATAACTCCGATTGGTTGACACGGCGGTAGCGGAGTTGGACGCCGGAGTCCGCGGCTTGGGCGCGCACGGTGAGCATGAGATCGCGCCCGCGCTGGAATGATGCCGGCGGCGTGTGAAATTCGCCCGCAGGCGCATTGTTCGGCCGGCCTCGTGTCCAGGGGAGTTTGCCCTTGCTCGCCTCGTCGATGGCTCTCTTGATCCGCTGCCAATCCGTCTTGGTCGCGGCGCCGGATTGGCCCAATAGCTTTTCCATGCGGGCGAGGTCGTCGTCCATCGCGGCCAATCGGTCCAGCCAATGGCCGCGCTGATAATAATCCGGGCCATAGGTCACATCGTTGCGGTAAAGGCCCGCTGCGCCGTTCGCCAGCCCCGCCCAAACGGCGCGGGAAGATTGGTTTTCGCGCAGGGCCTCGCGCAACGGTTCCGAATCCGTGGTGGCGAGATATAAACTGTAGAAAACTCCGGCGCGAAATTTGGCGGCGAAGAATTTCCCAAGCGCGGCCTGCATCATGACATCGGCCTTCAAGCGCCGGAAGTCCGCGCTGGAATCGCCGCGGACTTTGAATCCGCGCAGAGCCGAAGAAGCTTGCTCGGCGCATTCGTCCAGGCGGGCGGCGGCCCACGCCGGGGATTTCTTGCCGCTGGGAGCGTCCTTGAGCAGTTCGCTGGCGAACTCATCGCAAGACAGGAAGAATTCCGGGTCCAGCGGGCTGACTGTGCCGAAGCGTTTCGGAGAAGGCGTGTCGCCATACGGATGCTTGTGGCCTCCCTGGCTCATGCCCATGTTCCAATACATTTCCGGCCAGTAAAGATTGTTGGCCGCCGAGGGGCAATGCGCGCTCGTGACGAGCGGCAGAATTTTTCCCGCCGAGGAAAGCGCCGACTCGGCTGCATCCGCGCCGCGATCGAATCGGCGCCGCAACCACCGCCTCCAGCCTTCGCCATCTGTGCTGGGGTTGTAGAGGTTTCTGCCCCAGACGCGATAGGAATATTCGTATTTCTGGAAGTCGAACGGCGGCTTCAAAGTTGCGTCCGCATACGCGTCGCGTCCGCCGGGCAGGCCCGATCCCTTGCGGCCTTTGAAGCTGACCGATTCGAGGATTTCCACGCCGCTGCTGCCGCAGAAGCTGAACGCGCGCCCGTAGGACGCCGCGAATTCCGGGTCGCCCCAGAGCAACACACGCTGCGTGCCGGGCCAGATGCGGTGCAGCACGCCATAACGGCGGTTCTCGTCAAGAAGATCGCCATAGCCATAGCGCATGAACGAGCGCGCGCCGCTGCTGCGCGAGAAGAATCCGTCCTGGCGCCCGCCGCGCGGCGGCATCTCCGTGGCGCGGATCCCGCCCTGCATATATGGCAGGCCCATGTGCTCGGCCCAGAATTTGGGAGAGATGGTCACAGGCATGCCCGTCGCGAGGGCTGCGTCAATAATAGCCTGATTGATCCCCTTGGCATGGAGATCGAGCTCCACCTTGCGGCCGCATTGGGCTGCGCCGCTGAAGATGGTGCTCCAGATTTCCGTGTCGCCTTCCGCCACGCCGCTTTCGCCGTGCGTGCGGATCGTTACGCCCGTGATGTTAGGGCATCGCGAGAGCAGCAGGCGCAGAGCATCGCGGCAGTACGGCCCCTGCGTCACGGGAGTCAGGCCTTTGATGAGATAGTTCGCGTTCGGGCTGCGAGTCCATTCATAGGCATGCGTCCAGATGCCAAGCTGGAATTGCAAACCGCGCCGCGCGGCCTCATCGCTGATGAAGCGAAGCATTTCCAGGTTGGCATCACGCTCGGCTTCTGGCAGCGGAACGGCCCGGACGTCGTAGCCGGGGACGGCCAGCAGGAACGGATACGCAAAATGGAAATAGCAGTCGCTGATATCGGTCGTGAAATCGTAGCCCAGGCCGAGCGCGAGATTGAAGCGGTTGAACCGATTCGCCGCCAGCATCGTGAGATAGCTTTGCCAGAACCCGCGGTCATTGAACCAGGACAAGTCCTCGACATTGCTGGCAAACAGTCGCGAGATGGCGCGAATGGAATTGGCGGGCCGTTCAACAACCGGTTTGATCGCGCTCAATTCCCGCAACGGATTGGCGGCGTGATTCACGCGGTCGGCCAATTCCATCAGGGCATACGCCAAGCCGCGCGCGTCTGACCCAGCCGCCAGGAGCGCGTGGCGGCTTCCGCCCAATTGCCCGGCAGCCAAGGCAAGGCTCTCCGGCGCCTGCGAGAGGGAAAGCCCGTGCGCGCCGAGCAATTGCGCGGCAAGATGCGAACGGCTCCCGGTAGCGAAGACGCATTCGTTCCGGGGCGGCACATCATCGAGGCTGGCAGCGAGCGTGGCATTGATTCCGCGAGCGGCCAGGGCCTCGCGCAATTCGCCAGCCGCCCATTGCACAGGAACTTGCGCGGACAATCCGTCCGCCGAATCCAGAACGATGGAAACGCCCGCATTTCCCGAAGCCGCGAAAATCGGAGGGCGCGCGAAGCCGGCGGCAGCAGCGGCGGCAGCGGTCTTCTTTATGAATTGCCGCCGCGTCTCGCGCCGCCGCAGCGCTGAATCGTGCTCAGGGGACATGCCATGATTGAAGGCAAACCCATTGCGCTTGGCGAGGAAAAACCGAAACGACTTGGCAACGGATGTGGTTGCGATTGGCGAATCCCAAGCTTTTATAATCGGAGGCGAACGCCTATCGCTGGTCAAGGCAAAACCGGAATTCGCCGGGCTTGCTGCGGTGTGGAGCCAGTTGTTGTTGCGCCCGGAGCAGGAGATTGCGTCCATTCTGACGGCCGAAACGGATGAGGGGCAGCGCCTGCGCCAGAATTCGCCGTTCGTCGGAGCGCTGAACGCTCGGGAAGTGTGGGGAATAAAGTCGGACGGACGCGGAGCCGAACGATTGGCGCGGTTGAGCCGCCTTTGAAATGTTTGACATCGCGTTGAGCCGCCGTCTTGGCTTTCCGCGGCAGGAGCATTTCGACAACTTCGATAAAACGGCCCGGCTTCCGTTATAAAAACAGGGGTCATTTTGTAAGTGCCTGAAACGCGGGGGCAGGGTAACGTCCGCATTATCAGTAATACAACAACCGTATGAAAACACGAATGTTAAGCGTTGAAACACTGATCCTTCCCGCGGTCGTGGCCCTGGTTCTTGGGCCTGGCGCGGCGGGCCTTCGAGGGGCGGCGGCCAAATACGTGGATGCGCCGCCGCTCTCCAAAGTCATCCAACAGGAGGTTGCGCCGGTGCGGGAAGGCGGGGTCATGCAGCTTCCCATCATTACTTGGGGCGGGGATATTGCGACGATTCTGGCCAATGGCAGCGGCAAGACCACGGCGGCGGGCAGCATATTTGACTCGCACGGGCTAAAATTCACCCTTAAGCGCGAGGACGACTTCACCAAACAAATCGGGGACTACGTGCGGGGCGATTCGGCCTACCTGCGCTGCACGCTGGGGATGCTGAACCAGGCCATCGAGGCGCTGAATGATCCAAGAGTCAAACCGGTCGTGATCGGGCAACTGACCTATTCCGCCGGGGGTGACGTGCTGGTGGTCAAGTCGAGCATCAAAACGCCGGCCGATTTGAAGGGCAAGACTATCGTGTTGCAGGCTTACGGGCCGCATGTGGATTATTTGACACGCGTGCTGGCGGACGCGGGCATCGCGCTGACGGACGTCAAGATCAAATGGGTCAAGGACCTGACCGGGTCGGATGACAGCCCGGCGGGGGCGATGCGCGGCGACCCCTCCGTCGATGCGGCGTTTATGATCAGCCCGGACGCGGCGGAGATCACCAGCAACGGCTCCATTGGCACGGGCGCGGAAAGATCGGTCAAAGGCGCGCACGTCCTGATGTCCACCAAAACGGCCAGCCGCATCATTGTGGATGTGTACGCGGTGCGAAGCGATTACTGGCAGGCGCATCAGTCGGAGGTCGTTAATTTCGAGCACGCGTTGCTGGCGGGCCAGGAAAAACTGGCCGGCCTGATGCGCGACAGCGATACGCGCAAGGCCGAATACAATAAAATGATGACGGCTTCGGCGACCTTGCTGTTTGACAGCGCGCAGGCGGTGGCAGACGTGAAGGGACTCTACGGGGATTGCCAGTACGTCGGCTTTGTTGGCAACGTCGATACGTTTACCAGCCAGACTTTTCCGCGCCGGTTTTCGGTCTTGCAGGATGAGATTCAGGGCGGGTTAATCGGGCTGGGCCTGATCCAATCGAAGGTGGCGGTGCAAACGGCGGGTCTTGATTACAACCAGCTCAAGCAAGGCTTGACGCAGACGGTGGCCAGCGAAACACCGAAGTTCGAGAGCAGCGAGGTGGCCAAAGTGATGGCCCAGCGTTCGGAACAGGGCACGCTCAAAGACAACCAGCTTTTTAACTTCGAGGTTTTCTTCAAGCCCAACCAAGCCACGTTCTCTCCCGACGCCTACGCGCAGCAATTCGACGAAGTGATCAAACGGGCGGCCATCTACGCGGGCGCGGTCATCACGGTCGAGGGCTACGCCGATCCGACGGGTTATTGCGATGCCAAATCCAAAGGCAATCCGCCGCTGGTTCTATCGCGCATTAAACAATCGGCCAACAACACCTCGCTCAATCGCGCTGTGCAGGTGCGGGAAGCAATTGTCAATTACGCGAAGTCCAAAGGCGTCGTGCTGGACCCCTCGCAATTTACGACGATGGGCCACGGCATCAGCGACCCGAAAACAGGGACGACCGCCGACGGCGAACCGATACGGCCCACCAGCCGGGATGCTGCCTACTCGAACATGCGATGCGAACTGCGCATCGTTAATGTCGAGGCCGAGGCGGTATGGACGCCCGACGGAGGTGCCAAATGAGCCGGCAACGGTCTTCGCTCAACTTCGTGCCGAAGGTCGTGATTTGGGGAGTCATCGTTTATCTCATCGTGACCCGGGCGAATCATCGGCACCAGCAGTTCAGGCAAATCCGCCAGGCTATCTCCGCGGCCACGGAAGCGGCCGCACCCAGGCACGCGCCCGCGCCCGGCCCGGCGCGCGCCTTCAACAACCGCTTGTGGTATGGGAAAGACACGGACAAGGACATTGATCCCATATTGACCCGGCGGAATTTCCTGGTGGTGCTCGACGGTTCGGGTTCGATGGCGGACTCGCAATGTTCCGGCAATCTGTCAAAAATCGCGGCGGCCAAGCAAGCCATTGCCGCTTTCTCCAACAAACTCAAGCCGGACGACAATCTGGGACTTTGCGCGTTCGACAGCCGGGGCGTAACAGAGCGGTCGCCGTTGTCCCTTAACCGTGCCGCGTTCGGCAAGGCGTTGCAGGAGGTGCGATCCGACAGCAACACGCCGCTGGGCCACGCGGTTACGCTGGGCTATTCGTTGCTGCAAAAGCAGGCCCGGCATCAGTTGGGCTATGGCGAGTATTATTTGATCGTGGTTACGGATGGCGAAGCAGACCGCGGCGACGATCCGCGCGATATTGTCAACCGGGTGGTGGGCGAATCGCCGGTGGTCATCAGCACGATTGGATTCTGCATCGGCCAGGGGCACAGTTTGAACCGGCCCGGCCTGACGTTGTATCACGACGCGACCAATCTCAAAGAGCTTAACGACGGCTTGGAAAGCGTGCTGGCTGAGTCAGATTTCAGCGCGAGCGCGGACATGCGGTGAGGCTCCCATGAACAACTGCATCGCGGACGAAACCACACTTTCGAAAAAGTTCGGAACGGACATTCCGATGTTGCGGGCGTTCTCGCTGGAAACCTTTGGCGTGCAGCGGGAGAGCTTCCTGCGCGATATGCGCCCGACATTCTCCGTCCTGCACCTGGACCCGTACGACGCCAAGCGGAACAAAGTGGATTTGCTCAAGAAGCGATTTCCGCGGCACGCGGACCGGCTCAACGGTTTCTTGAGCAATTACTACGCGAATAAGGAAGACCTGGCCGCCGTTTACGACATCATCAAAGAACTTAATGATGCTGACCGCAATGAGCTGGACCGCATCGGCATGACGGGCCGGCGGAAACGGTCGGTGGCTCGTTTTAATTTGACCCATGGCGGCGGCGGCAAGTGGAATCTCGAGCGCGTCCCGGCCCGGCAATTCCGGCAGAATGTCGCGGCCGGCGATCCGCGCGCGCTGGTGCGCATCTTTCACGAAATGGAGGCGCTGGTGACGGAACATCCGCAAGTGCGCCACCTGATGCAATGCTTCGCGGAGCTGGTGCGCGAACGCCATCCCGATTGCGCGAAACTGCGGATGAATGTCCACCAAATGTTCATCTTCGCGGACATCCTTTCCGGAGGTGACAACGCGCCCGAAGGCATCCACCAGGATGGGGCCGATTACATCGTGTCCGCGCTGGTTATTGAGCGGGCGGGAATCGTGGGCGGGGAGAGCATCGTTTATGCGCCGGATAAAAAGACCGAATACTTCCGCCGAACGCTGGCCGAAGGCGAGGGGCTTTTTCAATCGGACCGGGGGCTGTGGCATTACGTGACGCAAATTCGGGAGAATCCGGCTGTGCCGCCCGATTATGGGCACCGCAGCATCCTTGGTTTTGACATGGACATTGTCGCATGAAAAAAACGCCGCTATTTGTTGTTTTGTTTTTGCTGGTCAGCATCCCTGGGCTGTATGTGGCCAAGAAAATGATCCCCGTGCTCAAGAACCGGGCGCAGCAGGAGACCAGCGATGCCAAGGACCTCAAGGGCAAAATCACACTCGCGATTGACGATTGGATTGGCTATTACCCGATCAGTTCCGCGCGCATGAAAAAGGCCATGCGCAACGAGGGTTACATCCTGGATATTGCGAACGATGGCGGCGATTATCCCGCGAGGATGAAGAAGCTGCGCGACGGCGATTTGAATTTCGCGGTGGTGACGGTGGATTCGTACATTCTCAACGCCGCCGCGCTTGATTTTCCCGCGACCATCGTCGCCATTCTCGATGAATCCAAAGGCGGTGACGCGATGGTCGCCTACACCAATGTTGTTTCCAGTCTTGACTCATTCAAGGGCTTTAACGCCGCGAACATGCCGCGAATCGCCTACACGCCATCCTCGCCCAGCCAGCACCTGCTCAAAGCCATCAGCTCGCATTTCAATGTGCCCGCGTTGAAAAATTTGAGCCCGGCCAAGCGGGTCGAGACCAAGGATTCGCAGGAGGCGCTCAAGGATTTGCAGGCGAAAAATGTTTCCGTGGCGGTGCTGTGGGAGCCGAATGTTTCCAAGGCGCTGGAAATTCCCGGCGTCGCGAAAATCCTGGGAACGGAAAGCACCAGCCGATTGATCGTCGATATTTTGGTGGTCAACCGCGATTTCGCGCAGAAGAATCCGCAAGAGGCCGATTTGCTGCTCAAAACCTATTTCCGCACGCTCAAGTTTTACGCGGACAACCCGGATGAGCTTGCGAAAGACATCGAATCGGAACTCAAAATTTCCGGCGATTCAGTCAAGAAGATGCTCAACGGCGTGGCCTGGGTCAATTTGAGCGACAATTGCCAGGAATGGTTCGGCATTACCGGCCCCGGCCAGGCGGCGGAACAGGGGTTGGTGGATACCATTGGTTCCACGGTGGATATTTTGGTGCAGAGCGGCGATTTCAAGGACGACCCGCTGCCGGACAAAGACCCGTACCGGATTGTCAATAGCAGTTTCATCCAAAAGATTTACAACGAAGGCATCAAGAACGGCTTTGCCACGCTGACGGGCGGCGCGGGGCGCGCGGCCGAGTTGGGGGATGGCTTGAGCCGGCCGTTCAAACCGTTGACGGACGCGCAATGGGCCAATTTGCGCCCGGTCGGCAGCCTGAATGTCGAGCCGATTTTGTTTCAGAGCGGCGCGTCCGACCTGGAAGTGTCGGAAAAAGAAAAGCTCGATGTCATGGTGTCGCGCCTTAAACATTATCCCACCTTTCGGATTTTGGTGGAGGGGCATACGTCGTTTCTCGGCGATGCTGACGCGAACCTGGCGCTTTCACAGGAGCGGGCGGAGGCGGTCGTGCGCTACCTGGCCATCACTTACGCGATTGATGCCAATCGCATCCGGGCCGTCGGTTATGGCGGGACCCGGCCGCTCGCCATGCAGCCGGGAGAGAGCGAACGCGCCTACCAGACCTACAGGCTGCCGCGCGTGGAAGTGTCGTTGCTTTCGGAATCTTTTTGACCCCATGACAACCACAGAA
Source organism: Verrucomicrobiia bacterium (assembly GCA_036501625.1). Lineage (GTDB taxonomy): Bacteria > Verrucomicrobiota > Verrucomicrobiia > Limisphaerales > Palsa-1400 > Palsa-1400. The sequence goes on along the minus strand of DASXZY010000079.1, from coordinate 389,919 downwards.
ACAAACGGCGGAAAGACGGTGTATCCGCTGAGCCTGGCCACCGTCATCCGTGTGGCCTCGCGAAAACCGCTGTCCTCGGCCGAACGGTTGGGACGCAAAGGCGCCCTGGTAAAAATTAAAAAGGACAGCAAGTACTTTGGCTTGCAGCCGGGCGCCGAGGGGGTGGGCGAGGTCATCGGCATGAAAGACGACGAAGTGGGCTGGGCCTACGTGCTGTTTCCGTCGGGTTACAAAAATCGCTACCGGATAGGATTGCCGCTGGCGGCGGACGGCGCGTGCGATTTGGAATTGGCGGAGGCGGAGAACGAAAAATTCGCCGTGGTCAGCTTCGGCGGCCAATGGCTGGAGTTTCCGGTCGATGGATTCGACGTGCAGCCCGGCGACATGCTCAAGCTCGCGCGCGATCCGCTGGCGGTGGCCGGGGTGGAGCAGGGGGCGGCGTCAGGCAGCGTGGCGTTCGTGGCGCAGTCTTTGGATGGGGACATGGCGCTGGTGGATTTCCAGGGCAACCGCAAGACGGTCTTCGCGGGGAAGTTCGCGGGCCAGCTTGAGCCGAGCGGCAAAGTCGTGCTTGACTCGACCGGGACGGTCATCATCGGCAATTTTGGGCTGGAGGACGATTCATTCTCGGTGGACCAAACGGAGCCGGTCGCCTGGGACGACATTTGCGGGCAGGAAGAAGCCAAGAATCGTTTCATGGATGCGCTGGAAAAGCCCGCGCTTCATCCCGGCCACTATCAATTCTTTGGAAAGAAACCGCCCGCGGGCGTGCTGCTCTACGGGCCGCCGGGATGCAGCAAGACCATGTTCGGCAAGGCGATTTACGCGTCCATCACGGCGGCGTGCGCGGCCAAAGGCGCGAGGGCCTCTCAAGGATTCATCCTGGTTTCCGGGCCGGAGATTTTGGACAAATACGTCGGCGTGCCGGAAGCGACCATTCGCCATGTGTTCGCGCGCGCGCGGAAGTTTTTCCAGAAAACCGGCCTCCGCCCCGTGATTTTTCTGGATGAGGCGGAGTCCATCCTGGCCAAGCGGGATTCGGGCATCAGCAGCGATGTGTTGCGCACAATTGTGCCCGCGTTCCTGGCAGAGATGCAGGGCGTGCGGCAATCGGGCGCGCTGGTCATTATCGCCACCAACAAACCGGAATCGCTCGATTACGCGGCTATTCGCGAAGGGCGGATTGATGTGAAATTGCGCATCGGCCGGCCGGATCGAAAGGCGGCGCGGGAGATATTTGTCAAGAACATGAGCCGCGTGCCGGTTTCCCAAACGGCGACGATCGGGAAATTGGCCGATGCGTTCACGGAGGAATTGTTTTCGCCGAAGCGTGTCATTTATGAAATTCAGCGCGAAGCCGCCGAGGGCGCGGTGACGACGGTTTATTTTACGCTGGCGGATATTGTCAGCGGCGCGATGATTCCAGTGATGGTGGAGGAAGCCAAACGGCTGGCCTTGGAACGGGAACTGGCCAAACCGCAGGCCAGCGAAGGGGTTCGCCTGGAGGATGTCGTGGCGGCTGTGGAGAGCGTCTATCGGCAGAGTTTCGCGTCCGATCACGTGGAGGCCTTGCGCGATTTCACGCACGATTTCGCCGACAGCGTGCGCGAAGTCAAGAAATTGAAACAGGCGCAAATATGAGAGCGTGTTTTGAAAATATCCTGGCCGGTCTTGCGGCGGGGCGGCCCGGCTGGCGGCGCTGCTTCTCGGCCGCGGATTTCTCTCGAATATGCTCCCTCGCTGCGGCTTGCCATCCAGCCCGCCGCGCTCGCAATCCCTGGCCCAAGCGGGTTTCAAAACACGGCTCTGAGGTCCATTCTGGCTTGCCAAACCGGGCGCGCGCGGGAATAAATGAATCAAAAGCTGTCCATGAACGATTATGAAAAGCGGCACGGGTAGCTCAACGCTGGATTTCAGCGAAAAGGCCGCGCGCAGGGCGGCTCTTTTGGACCTCGTCCAGCATCCGCTGACGTTGTGGCCTCCGGCTTTTGGGGCGGCGGCGGCGGTCGGCTTGGGGCTTTTTGGGCTGGCGTCGGCGCCGGCGGTGGCGGCCATCGCGGTGGGAGGGGCGGGATTGGGAATGGCCAATTGGGCCTACCGATTTTTCGGCAAACAGGACCAATATATGCAGGAGCACTACGCGCAACTGCACGCTGCCTTCGAGAAATTGAAACAGCAAAAATCCGCGGAACTGGCGGCCGACCTCCAGAAGCTGGGCTGCAAAGAGGGACAGGCGCAAGTCGCGCAATTCGAGGACAAGTTTCAGAATCTCGTGGCCGTCTTCCGCCGGGTGCTGTCGGAAAATGAATTGACGTTCTCCAGAGTCGTGGGAACGGCGGAACAGGTCTACAAGTCCGGCCTGGAAAATCTGGAGCGCGCGGTCGTGCTGCTGCTCAACACAGAAGACATGGACCGGCCGGACATCGCCGCGCGCATCGCCGCGTTGGAAGCCAAGCCGAAACGCTCCAATGCCGATGAGATTAGTCTTAAAGCATTGCGCGAGCAGGCTGGAATTTTTGACCAAACCCTCCAGGAAGTCGATGAATTGCTGGCAGCCAACGAAGAAGCCCTGACCACGATGGACAAGGCGGGCAACGCGGCCATCCGAATTAAAGACCGGTCCGCCTCGCAGACGCCGCGGGAAATCATGGGCGAGGCCATGGGCCTGCTCGATCAAATGATCACACGCGCGAATAACCGACAGGTTCCGGCGATCACGCTGGAACAAGACCTCAAAAGATAAAACACAAAGAAAGGAACACTGTTTATGCCGGAACAATTACAAGCGGCCCCCACCCAAAACCTCGGTTTATTGGGGCAGCAGCAAACCGCCCTGAGAGAAGCGGCGCCGCAAATCGCCGACCCGGGCAAATTGAAAAACGATCTCGGCCTGCTGGGGCCGGAGGAGATTGCCAGCGCCGTCAAACAGAAAAAAGTGGACCCCGAACTGGACCGGCAGGCCAATGAATTTGTCGGCAAATTGCTGAAAGTCCCGGCGGACGACGCGGAAGCGCAGGAGCAAGCCGGCGTCTCGGTCGAGAACCTGGGCGTGGTGCAGCAGCGCAAGGCGGCCAGCGCGAACCAGCTTTTGCAGCAGCCGCTCAAGCGCCTCGGGCAAATCGGCGGCGGCGAGGGGCAGGGGATCGCCGACGCCCTGACCAATTTGAAAGTGCAATTCGATGAGATCGATCCCTCGCGATTTAATTTTGACGCCGGCTGGGCGGGGCGGCTGGCCAGCCACATTCCCGGCATCGGCCACAAGTTGAACCGCTATTTCACCAAGTTCGAGTCGTCGGGCAAAGTGATTGAGGCCCTTTTCGATTCCGTCGAAGTCAGCCGCCAGCAATTGGTGCGCGACATCGAAACGCTGCGCGATGAGCAGGTCATTATGCGGCAGGCCACGCGCGATTTGATGCGCTACATCGCCACCTGCCAATTGATCGACGAGAAACTATGCGCGGAAGCGGCCAAATACGATCCGGCCAGCGACGAGGCCAAGTACATCAACACCAAACTGATCTTTCGCCTCCGCCAGCGGATTACCGATCTTCAGCAGCAATTGGTCGTGAACCAGCAGGGCGTGCTGATGTTTGAAGTGTTGATCGAAAACAACAAGGAACTCGTCCGCGGCGTCAACCGGTGCAAGAACGTGACCTATCCAGCGCTGATCATCGGCATCACGGCCGCCCAGGCGCTGGCGAATCAAAAGATCGTGCTCAATAAAATCCAGGCGCTGGATGACATCGGCAACCGTTCCATCGCATTTAACGCGAAATTGCTGGCTACCCAAGGCATTGAGATTCACAAGCAAGCGGCCTCCGCGCAACTCTCCGACGCCGGGCTGGCCCAGGCCATGAAGGACGCCATCAAGGCGCTGGATGACGTCGATAACTTCCGCCAGCGCGCGCTCGAGCAGATGGGCAACGCCATTAGGGAGCGCAATTCGCTGACCGCCATGGGCGAGGCAGCAATGGTCAGAATGGAGCGAGGCAACAAAGCCGCCATCACTCTGAATTTGGACCAGGATTTGACGGCCACGGGCAAGAAAAACAATTAAACGAAAGACGCAACCGATTATGAAATCATGGAAAACACTCACCGCACTTCTCGCGTTGGCGGGCGCGGCCCTGCTTCCGCTCAGGGCAGGCGCGGAGGATCAAAAAACCTACCGCTACCTTTGGTCTCATTACACGGGCTGGGAGCCGTGGCAGTACATCTCCGATTCCGGCATCATGAAAAAATGGGCGGACAAATACGGAGTCAAAATTGAAATCGATTTGATCAACGATTACGTCACTAGCATCAACCAATACACTTCCGGCGCGGCCGTCGGTTGCGCGATGACGATCATGGACACGCTGGATATGCCGGCCGCGGGCGGCATTGATTCCGACGTGCTGGTCGTCGGCGATTACTCCGACGGCAATGACGGGCTGGTCCTTTTCAACGGCAAATCCATTCAGGACGTCAAAGGGCGGCAGGTGCTGATCGTCAAAGATTCCGTTTCCTCCTACCTGCTTTCGCAGGCGCTCAAAACCGGAGGCTTGCACGATGCCGACGTGACGGAAGTCAACACGTCTGACGCCAATATCGGCGCCACCTTCGCCAGTTCCGGCGCGCACGGGGCGACCGTCACTTGGAATCCCATTCTCATGCAGGTGCGCAATCTGCCCAAGGCCACGCTGGTGTTTGACTCCTCGAAAATTCCCGGAGAAATCCAGGACCTGATGGTGACGCGGCACGACGCGCCCGCGAATGTCAAGAAAGCCCTTGTCGGCGCCTGGTATGAGGCGATGGCCGTAATGTCCGGCCAGGGGAAGCAGGCGGACGAAGCTGTTGAGGCGATGGCGAAATTCGCGGGCGGCACGGTGCCTGAATTCAAGGCGCAACTGCGGACGACCCGCATGTTCTACACGCCGAAGGATGGCATTACGTTTATCGAAAGCGCGGTCCTGGAAAAGACCGCCAAGACTGTGGCCGGTTTTTGTTTTGACCACGGCCTGCTGGGGCAGGGCGCTCAATCGGCGGATTTCATCGGCATCCAGTTGCCTGATGGGAAAATTGTGGGGGACGCCAAGAACGTCAAAATCCATTATACCAGCGAATTCGTGAAAGCGGCGGCGGCCGGCACGCTTTAACAGGCCAGCATGACCGTTATCAATCGAAGTGTTCCCCGGTTTTTTGGCCTGCACGCGCGGCCGGGAATGGTGTTTGGGCGCGTTCTTGGCGTGCTGCCGATAGCGCTTTTGGTCGGGTTATACATCGTGGCATCCCAGGCGCGCCACAAAGTCAATCCGGATGACAAGCTGATGCCCTCGCTGCATCAAATGTACGGGCAGATGACGACGATCATCACCGTGCCTGACAAGCGTTCCGGGAAAAACCTGTTCTGGGGGGACACCAAAGCCAGTTTAAAGCGGCTGGGGTTGGGCATCGGAATCGCGGCGGCGGCGAGCTACTTCATTGGCATCTTTATGGGGATGTTTCCCGGCTTCCGGGCGCTGCTGGGGCCGATGGTGACGGGGTTGTCCAACGTCAATCCGCTGGCGCTGCTGGTCATTGTGCTGGTCGCGCTGGGCGTGGGAGAAAGCTCGAAGATTTTCCTGATCGCCTTTGGCATTGGCATTCCCATGATGCGCACCATCGCGGGCATGGCCGAGCGGATGCCGGACGAATTGACCGTCAAGGCGCTGACGCTGGGGGCGTCGCAATTCCAGGTCATGTACAAAATTGTCGCCCCGCAAATGCTGCCGCGGCTGATTGACCTCATTCGTGTTTCGCTCGGGGCCGCGTGGATTTTTGTCATCGCGGCCGAAGCGGTGGCCGCGACAGAGGGCTTGGGCTACCGGATTTATCTTCAGCAACGATACATGAACATGGCGCTGATTATACCGTATGTGATTTATATATCCCTGCTGGCCTACGCGAGCGACCTGGCGCTTCAAGGCATCTTGAAATTCCCGTGTTTCAGGTGGTACCAGAAATGTGAGGATTGACATCATGGATTTTATTCCCAGGCCAAAACCCGCCATCACCGGCAAAGAATCGCTCCATGTTGAAGATGCCTATCACGGTTACTTTGACTCCGCGATGGGGCGGACGCGCACCGTGCTCAACGATATCGACCTCGTTGTCAGCCGCGGGGAATTCGTTTCGCTGGTCGGCCCGTCCGGCTGCGGCAAATCGACGCTGCTGAAGCTTTTCACCGGCCAGGAAATCGTGCAGCGCGCGACGCACTTTGAGGTGCTGGGGCGCCTGCCGTCGTTTCCGGATCGAACGCGCGGGGTGGTTTTTCAGAATTATGGGCTGGCCCCACATTTGACTGTGCTGCGGAACATCCTGCTGGGATTGGAATTCCAGTCGGGCCTGTTCCAGCGCTTTTCGCGCGAATGGAGGAAAAAGGCGCGGGAGATGGCCCGCCAGTATTTGGATGACATGCGCCTGTCCGACGCGAGCAACAAATATCCCCCGGAATTGTCCGGCGGCATGCGGCAGCGCGTGGCCATCGCCCAGACGCTTATTACAATTGACCTGTTCGGGATGCCGGACCTGATTTGCATGGATGAATCTTATGGCGCGCTGGATGCAAGCACGCGCGAGGATTTGCAAATCTTCATCCTCAAATTGTGGGAGAAATACAAGAAGACCATTATCTTCGTAACGCATAATTTGGAGGAAGCCGTCTTCCTGGGCACGCGGGTCATTGTGCTCTCGCAATTCTGGACGTCCGATCTCCCGGCAGAACAGCAGGAAGGTTCGCGCGTGATCATGGACGTTCCGCTCGAGCCGCATGCCATGTCCACGGAAGTCAAACAGACGGAAGCTTTCAAGGATTTGACCAAATATATTCTGGACCGCGGGTTTAACCCAAAACACCGCCTGCACGTGGCCGCGTTCAACGCCGACTTGCGGCATCCCAACGCCTTTTCCACGCTGACCAAGGAACAATGCGCCGCCCAGCCTGATAGTGAAAGCTGACTCCCGAATGGGGAAAAGACCTCATATTGAGCGGGCGGCCAGCCGCCGATGGTATGGTGATGAATGACACATCGCGCGCCAGCAATCCTCTGCTCTGTCCGCCGGGCCGGTCCCCGCGCATTCTCGTGGCGGACGATGAGTATTGCATACGTTTCCTTTTGACCGAATTGCTGGGCGCCTCCGGCTATCACGTGGAAGCCGTTGAAGATGGCGGGGCCGCGTGGGAGGCGTTGCGGTCAAAGAGCTATGACCTGCTCATTACCGACCAGTGCATGCCGCACATCACCGGTCTTGAACTGGCGCAAAATGTGCGGGCCGCGCGGATGGACTTGCCGATCGTCATGGTAGCGGGGGAGCGGCCTGCCTGCGACCCGTTGCTGGGGCTGGCGGCCGTGTTGTTGAAGCCATTCGATTTGGGGGAATTGATGGATACCGTCCGGTCCGTGTTGCGGGGCGTGGCGCCTGTTGCGATGAGTTGAGATTGCTGAGTTAAGATTGCTTGCGTGAGGGAAATATTCCCGTATTGTGTGCGCGAAATGCTATTGCGGACCAATATGAAATATTTGAAAAATTATTTGTCTCCTTTGTTGGGAATCGCCCTCGCCTTGGCGTGCGGCAATCTTTCGGTTTTTGCGGCCGACCCCGCCAATCAAACCGCCAAGGCGGATGATCCTGAAGTCGCGGTCATTAAAACATCCGAAGGCGACATGGTGGTGCAATTTTGGACGGATGCCGCCCCGAAGACCATCGCCAATTTTAAGAAGCTGGCCAAATCCGGCTTTTACGATGGCACCTGTTTTCACCGGGTTATCAAAGGTTTTATGATCCAAGGCGGCGACCCGAACACGAAGGACGCGGCCAAGGAATCTGAATGGGGCATGGGCGGGCCAGGTTACAGTGTCGATGCGGAATTCAACGATCACTCGCATGTGCGGGGCGTCATTTCCATGGCCCGTTCCTCTAATCCGAATTCGGCTGGCAGCCAATTCTTTATCTGCCACGGCAGCCCAACCCAATTGGACCACCAATACACCACGTTCGGAAAACTCATCAAAGGCGACGACGTGCTGGATAAAATCGCCACTACCCCGACCCATCCCCAGGACCGGCCGGACAAACGGATGGACATCATCAGCATTAAGATCGTCCCCCTGAGTTCAGTCAAATAAGGAGGAACTATGCCGGACAAGGAAATTGCTGTGATTAAGACGACCGAAGGCGAAATGACCGTTGAATTCTGGCCGGAGGTCGCGCCCGAGACGGTCGAGAACTTCAAAACGCTTGCCCGCAAGGGATTTTACGACGGGACTTGCTTCCATCGCGTCATAAAGCAGTTTATGATTCAAGGCGGCGACCCGCTGACGAAGGACCCTTCCAAGGAATCGTCCTGGGGGACGGGCGGTCCCGGCCACAAAGTGAAGGCGGAATTCAACGATCGCTCTCACACGCGCGGAGTGCTCTCGATGGCCCGCTCGAACGACCCGGATTCAGCCGGGAGCCAGTTCTTTATTTGTCACGGCGACGCCAAATTCCTGGACAAGAAGTACACCGCATTTGGGAAGTTAATCAAAGGCGACGACGTGCTGGAAAAAATCGCCACCACACCGACCCATCCCCAGGACCGGCCCAACAAACGGATGGGCGTGGAGAGCGTCACCATCCAGGCGGCGGACTAATCAACCTCGCGTGATCGAACCGTGGCGCCAGCTTGGCTCCCGCCAGAGGGGCGACTACCGCGTGTTCTCGGTGAGGGAGGAGCGGAGAGTTTCCCCGCGCACAGGAGCGGAGCACGATTTTTATATCATTGACTCATCTTCGTGGGTTAACGTCGCCGCCGTAACGCCCGCCCAGGAAATGATCCTGATCGAACAATTTCGCCACGGCTCCAACACGGTGGAATTGGAATTGCCTGGCGGAGTTATTGACCCTGAGGACGCCAGCCCGGAGGCGGCGGGCGCGCGTGAATTGCTGGAGGAGACGGGCTACGCGGGAACCCAGCCCGTTCTCGTCGGCCAGGTATTTCCGAATCCGGCTATCATGAGCAATCATTGCTACACTGTGTTGGTGAGGGGCTGCAAGCTGGGCCGGCCGGCGCAATTCGATGACAGCGAAGACATCGTCACAAGATTGGTGCCGATCGAGGAAGTGCAGGGACTGGTGGCAAGGGGACTGATACGGCATTCACTGGTGGTGGCGGCGTTGTATCAATTTGAGTTATGGCGCAAGGATAACAAAATATCCTTGCTGTAAAATAATTGTTGCAATTCTTCGGAGGGAAGTTCACTACTTGGGCATGGCTAAAAACTCCAAAACAAAAAGAAAACCCAGTGCGGCCTTTATGAAGCCGGTGCAGCCGGATGATCATTTGGCCAAAGTTGTCGGAGCAACCCCGCTGCCGCGAACCGAGCTGACCAAGAAGCTTTGGGCCTACATTCGCAAGCATGGATTGCAGGACAAAAAGCAGAAGACCCTGATCAACGCCGACGAGAACCTGCAAACCGTTTTTAACGGCAAGAAGCAGGCCAGCATGTTCGAGATGACCAAACTCGTCTCGGGCCACCTCAAATAGCCAATTTTTTCCGCGCCTCTGCCGCAGCCCTTTGCGCCGGCCTTCCGCGAAAGCCCGGTCTGCCTGTTTTTTTGACAACGCAGTGATCGGGCCTCCTGTACGTGAAACGGAGCCCAGATGTTGAGCTCATCCGGGCTCCGCCCAAACCGCACACGCGGCTTGGTGAGACACGCACCTATGAACAATGCAGGAACCGTGCCGACCTAATTTCTGCTAAATTTCCGCGAAAAACGGCCTTAGACGGCCTAATTCCCCCCGAAAAGAGACCTTCGGCATGTTTGGCCCGTTAGCATTCTTGCGAAAACGCCTAGCTGACACATAGCCATTTTATGCCACATGACATTTTTGGAGGCTGCCGCTAAACTCCTGCCCATGAAGAACCGATTTATAGTCATTCTGAACGCCGCTGTCATTGGAATCCTCCAGGCGTCCGCGCAATCTTTCCGTCCGCCTTCGGTGCCGCTGGTGACGTTTGACCCTTACCTGAGCATCTGGTCCGCCGCCGATCATTTGACTGACAAGGCCACCCAGCATTGGACCAAGCGGACGCAGCCCCTGGACAGTTTAATCCGCGTCGATGGCGAGACTTTCCGGCTTATGGGAAGGGACCCGGACTCCGTTCCCGCCATGCCGCAGACCAGTTTGCAAGTCACGCCCACCCGGAGCATCTACGATTTCGACAACCAAAAAGTCCACGTAACCATGACGTTTATGCGGCCGGCGTTGCCGGACGACTTGGACGCCATGGCGTTGCCGCTCAGTTACATCACATGGACAGTGCGCTCCAGCGATGGCCGCGAACACGTTGTCTCTTTGTATGACAGCACCAGTTCGCAACTCGCCGTCAACCGGCAAAGCGAGAACGTGCAATGGTCGCGCGAGAAGGCCGGGCATTTGACAGCCTTGCGCGCGGGGACGATGGAGCAGGATGTCCTGGGTTCAAGCGGGGACGACCACCGCATCAATTGGGGTTACGCTTGCGCGGCGGCGGTTAGCGCGCAGTCGAAGGCGGCCATTGGCGCCAGCCAAGCCCTGCTCGATGGATTCGTTGCCGACGGCAAGCTTCCGGCCGCGGATGACAAGCGGATGCCCCGCGCCGCGAACGACGAACAGCCGGCGCTGGCATTTGTGTTTGACCTTGGGCACATCGCGGCCGCGCCGGTCACGCGGCAGGTCATTGTCGCTTACGACGAGATTTACGCCATCAACTATTTTGGCAAGAAGTTGCGCCCCTACTGGCGCCGCAACGGGGCCACCGCGGAGACCATGCTTGAAAAGGCCTCGCGGGAATATTCGCAACTGGCCCGCCGCTGCGCGAAGTTTGACGAGCAATTGATGGCGGACGCGACCGCAGCCGGGGGCGCCAAGTACGCGCAAATGTGCGCGCTGGCTTACCGGCAATGCGCCTGCGCCTGCGGCCTTGCAGCCGACGCGAACAAACAGCCGCTCTTTTTCACCAAAGAGAACACCAGCAACGGCGACATCGCCACCGTGGATGTCTTTTTCCCGATGGACCCGCAATGGGTGCTTCTCAGCCCGGCGCTGGCCAAGGCGACGCTGGTTCCCATCCTGAGCTACGCGGCAAGCTGGCATTGGAAATTTCCGAATGCCCCCCACGATCTTGGCACTTATCCCATTGCCCGCGGCACCGACGACGGCGGCGAAGGCATGCCGGTGGAGGAGAGCGGCAACATGCTCATCCTGTGCGACGCCGTTTCGCAGATCGATGGCAATACGCGTTTTGTCAGCGCCTGGTGGCCCAAATTGACGCAGTGGGCGGCTTACCTGGAACAGTATGGTTTGGACCCGGAAAACCAGCTTTGCACCGATGACTTCATGGGCCATCTGGCGCACAACGCCAATCTTTCTGTCAAAGCGATTCTCGGCTTGGCCTGTTACGGAGACATGTGCCGGATGCGCGGCGATGCCGCCAACGCGGAGAAATATTTCAATCTCGCCAAAGCCGACGCCGCGCATTGGGTGACAGCCGCCGCGGATGACGACCATTTCCGCCTGGCATTTGACAAGCCGGGCACCTGGAGCCAGAAATACAATCTCGTGTGGGACCGCATCCTTGGCTTGAATGTGTTCCCGCCGGAAGTGGCGCAAAAGGAAGTGGCCCATTACAAAAAAGCCATCCAAAAATATGGCGTTCCTTTGGATTCGCGCACCAAGCTGACCAAGACGGATTGGTCGTTCTGGAGCGCGACGCTGGCGGACAATCAGGATGACTTCGAGACGCTGACCTCGCCCATTTACGATTATCTCAATCAAACCACGGCCCGCTCCCCGTTTGTCGATTCGTATGTGACAACCAACATTCACAGTGATGGCATGCATGCCCGGCCGGTCATCGGCGGCGTCTTTATCAAGATGCTGGCTGATCGCGGGATGTGGATGAAATGGGCCAAAGCGGGCAACTCGAAAGTCGGCCCGTGGGCGCCGCTGCCAGAGCCGCCCAAGATGCTGTCCGTCGTTCCGACCGCGCAGAAGGAGGCGGCAGCCTGGCATTACACCACCACCAAGCCCGATGGCGAATGGACCAAGCCGGATTTCGACGCGTCCTCCTGGAAGGAAGGCCCAGCCAGTTTCGGCACCGAAGGCACGCCCGGCGCGGTCGTGCGGACACGCTGGGATACCGACGACATTTGGCTTCGCCGCCAGATCACGCTGCCAGAGACGAAATATCGGTCGCTTGAATTTGCCGTCGATCACGATGAGGACGTCGAGATTTATGTCAACGGCGTGCTGGCCTCGAAGGCTCCTGGTTTCACCACAGGCTACGTGCCGATGCGCATCCGCCCGTCCGCCCGCGCTCTCCTGCTGCCGAATTCCACCGTGACCCTGGCGGTGCATTGCCATCAAACATCCGGCGGCCAGAACATCGACGTCGGCCTTGTCAACGTCATTGATTCCGAGTGACCGCTACTTTTGCAGCGGCGCGACTCCGTTGGTCATGAGGGCATTTTGCGGGTTCCAGCCGCCGCCCAGGGCTTTGATCAGAAGAATTGTGGTGACAATGCGCTGGCCGTTTAGTTGATAGGCGGCGATTTCATTTTCCAGCGCGGTGCGGTCGGCGATGACGACTTCAAAATAGCTGGACAGCCCTTCCTTGTAACGGAGGCGCGACTGGCCGGCGGCCTGCTGGGCGGCGTCCACCGCGCGCATCTGGGTCTCAAATTGATCCTTGAGCAAGCTCAGGCCGGCCAAGCCGTCCTCGACTTCGTGGAAGGCTGTCAAGACTTGGGAGCGATATTGGGCCACCGCTTCCTCGTAGGCCGCCTTGGCTTGCCGAAGGCCGGCGCGGTTGCGGCCGCCCTCGAAGATGGGCAGGGTGACGTTGGGGCCAAGGCTCCAAACCCGGTTCTCCCAATTGAAAACGTCTTTGAGCGAGACGCTCTCGATGCCCGCCACCCCTGTCAACTGAATTGAAGGGAAAAAAGCCGCCTTGGCCACGCCGATGCCCTCGCTGGCGGATGCCATGTTGCGCTCGGCCTCGGCCACGTCGGGCCGCCGTTCCAGCAAATCCGCCGGCAGGCCGATGGGAATGATCGGCGGCTCATAGATGCGGTCGTTCTCCGCCAGGCTGAAGGTGGTCGCGGCCTGGCCGCAGAGCGTGCCGAGCGCGTTTTCCAATTGCGCCCGGCTCAGATTCAGGCCCACGAAATCGGCTTGCGCTGAAGCCAGTTCCGTTTCGGCTTGGGCGACATCCAGCGCGCTGTCGGCCCCGCCTTGATGGAGGGATTCGACGAGCGAGAGATTCTTTTTGCGCAGATCGATCGTTTCCGAAACCACATGCCGGTCCAGATCAACGGAACGGATCATGAAATAATTCTGGGCGACCTCCGCCTGAAGGGAGAGCATGAGATTCTGGTAGTCCGCGGCGCTGGCCTGGGCCTTTTCGCGCGCGGAGCGAAACGATCGGCGCACGCGGCCCCAAAGATCGATCTCGTAGCTCAAATCCAGGGGAACGGTGTACTGGTTGCCAGTGTATCCGATGACCGTCGAGCCAGGTTCAACCGTGCGGCCGGGAGAGTAGCGAGTGCGGTTCATGCCTGGGTCGAAGGTCAGCGCGGGGAAAAGGTCCGCCCGCGTGATGCGTGCGATGGCGCGGGCCTGTTCGACCCGCTCAAAGGCGGCGCGCAAGTCGGGGCTGTTGGTCGATGCCTCCTGCTCAAGGCCGTTCAGGACGGGGTCTTTGAAAAGCGTCCAAAAATCATGTTTGATCTCGGCGTCCCGGGGCTGGGCTTCCTTCCAGGGGGAGCCGGCTTTCCATTGGGCGGGCACGGGGCCGGGAGAAGGCCGATGATAATCCGGCCCGACCGAACACCCTGCCAATGCCGCGGCGCAAAGAAACGAGAGGAGTCCGCGCACGCCCGTGCGTTTCGGGCCGGCTTCAGTCATGGGCTGTTGAGGGGCTGTCCATTTCGTTTGTGGCGATGCGGACCTTCACGCCCGGTTCGAGGGAATCGAGCGGGTTGATAATGACGTTGTCCGTTTCCGACAGGCCATGAGCGATTTCAACCGCCGTGCCATAATCGCGCCCGATGGTGACGTCGGCCAGGCGGACAATGCCATTGGAATCGACCACGCCGGCCTGCACGCCATTTTCGTTGCGGAAGAGCAGAGTATTGACGGGCACCACGACCGGCTCTTCGTTATTGGCAAGGCTCATGGTCACCATTGCGTGCGCGCCGGGGAAAAGTTTGCCATCATGATTGGGCACCAGGACTTCCGTCAGCAAAGTGCGGGTGACCGGGTCAATCGCGCCGGCCGTGCGGTCCACTTTGCCGGAGAAAGCCTGGCCGGGCAATTCAGTCAGCGTCAGCGTGGCCAGGTCGTTCGATTTGACCATCTGGCTATAGGCCTGCGGCAAGCTGATATAAACGCGCAGCGGATCAATCCGCGCCAGTCGAAATATCTCCCGCGATGATCCCGCCGTGATGAGCGTTCCCGCGTCCATGGTGCGGATGGTGATGATGCCGGGAAACGGCGCCGCGAGCGTTTTGAAATTGGTCAATTCAGTCAGGCGTTTGACGTTCGCCTTTTCCGCCTCCACGTCCGCCTGCCGCGCGTGCCAGGTTGCCACCCGCACGTCGGTGTCCTGCTGTGATACGGAGTCGCTGGCGCGCAATTTTTGCCAGCGTTCGGCGGAGATGCGTGCGATTTCCAAATTGGCGTTGGCCTGGGCGAGGGCGGCGTTGGCCTGGTTCAATTCCTGGTCCAGTTCCGGCGTTTCGATTTCCGCCAGGGGCTGCCCCGCCACGACGTGCGTGCCAATGTCCGTCAGCCAGCGCTTGAGATAACCGCTGACGCGGGCGTAAATCGGCGCTTCCTCATACGCGGTGAGATTGCCGGGAAGCTCAAGCTGGAGCAGGGCGGGGCTGCGCTTGGGGTGAATCACGGTGACGGTGGAAACGAGGTCTTCCTGGGTGTCCGCAGCCAACTGCGCGCGGGCATGGGCGCGAGACAGCAGCGTCACGACGGCCATGACAGCCAACAACAAAATCAAGCCCGCCACCACTAGGAGCGGCGCCCGGCCGGCCGGGCCCGGAGGAGCGATTTGCGCGTCTCCCACGCCCAATTCCGCGCCGTGCGGCGTGTGAGGGGGCGCATGGGCGGCGGCGCCCGCCTGGAATTCTGTTTCCTTCATAGAGTTAGAGTTTAGCTTTCATTGGACACGGCCGGTTCTGCCACGGCGGCACGGCCTCGCACCATGCAAAATACAACCGGCACGAAAAAGAGAGTCGCCACCGTCGCAAACAGCAGCCCGCCGATCACCGCGCGGCCCAGGGGCGCATTTTGCTCGCCCCCTTCGCCCAGGCCAAGCGCCATCGGCACCATGCCGATAATCATGGCCAAGGCCGTCATCACCACCGGCCGCAACCGGATGTAACCCGCATCAAGCGCGGCGGTAAAGGCGTCCGCGTGCTCGGCCATCCGCTCCCGCGCAAAAGTGACGACCAGGATGCTGTTGGCGGTGGCCACGCCAATGCTCATGACGGCGCCCATGAGGGACGGCACGCTCAACGTCGTATGCGTCAAGAATAGCATCCAGACAATGCCGCACAACGCCCCCGGCAGCGCGGTGATGATAATGAACGGGTCCGTCCACGATTGAAAGTTGATGACGATGAGCAAATAGACCAGCACAATGGCGAAAAGCAGCCCCAGCCCCAAGCCAATGAACGAAGACTTCATCGTCTGGACTTGCCCGCGCACGATGATCGAACTGCCTTTGGGCAGTTTCTTCTCGGCGGCGCGGACGATGCTTTGAAAGCTCTGGGCCACGCTGCCCAAATCGCGCCCCTGCACGTCGCCATAGACATCAATGACTGGCTGGACATTGTAATGGCTGACCACGCCTTGTTCGGTGCCGCGCGAAATGGTGGCCAGATTGCCCAGCAACTGCGGCGCGGCCCTGCTCGGACCGGTCACCGGGATATTGGCCAGCGTTTGCAGGGAATCAAGTTGGTATTGGGGCGTTTGGGCGGTGACCTGGTAGGTGACGTTGTTCTTGGGGTTCAAATAAAAGGACGGCGCGGTTTGAAAGCTGCCGCTCAACGCCACCAACATGCTGGATGCGATGTCGCGCTCAGTAAAACCGACTTCCTCCACCTTGGTGCGGTCCGCCTTGACGTTCAGGCACGGCAGGTCAAACAACTGCTGCACATGCACATCGACCGCGCCCGGAATGTGCCGAAGCTGCTCCGCGATGTGCTTGGCAATTTCGTAATTCTCCTTCTCGGCGTGCCCGACGACCTGGATGTCGATGGGCGAAGGCAGCCCGAAGTTCAGCACCTGGCTGACAATATCGGCCGGTTGGAAAAAGAACGAAACGCTCGGAAACGACTGATTCAATTCGTGCCGCAATTTCCGAATGTAACCCGCCGTCGGATGGTGGTTTTCAGGATTGAGCGAGATAAGAATTTCCGCGTCGAACGGGCCGACGGTGCCGCCGTTGTTGTAGGAATTGTTGATGCTGCTGACGGGGAGGCCAATGTTATCGACCATGCTTTCCATCTCCTTGCGCGGAATGACGCGGCGGATCAGGCTTTCGACGTGATCGCACAAAGCGGCGGTCTCTTCCACGCGAGTGCCCGTTTTGGCCCGGACGTGAAGCCGCATTTGGCCGGCATCGACGCGGGGGAAGAAATCCCGCCCCAGCCACGGCGCGATCAGCATCGACGCGGCGCAAAAAGCCATAAAGCAACCCGCGAACATCCGGCGGTGATGCAGGCAGGCATTGAGCCAGTTGCGGTAAACGCCGCGCAAGCGTTCAAAGACCCTCTCGAATCCGGCGTGAAACCGCCCGAACCAGCCCTTGGCCTCCGTGCCGGTTTCATGGACGTGCCGGCGGAGAAAATACATGACCAAGGTCGGCACCACCGTGCGAGAAAGCAGGTAGGAAGCCATCATGGCGAAAACGACCGCCTCCGCCAGCGGCACGAAAAGGTAGCGCGCTGTTCCCGTCAAAAAAAACATCGGCACGAACACGATGCAAATGCATAAAGTCGAGACAAAGGCCGGCACGGCAATCTGCGCGGCCCCATCCAGGATCGCGGTGCGAAGCTCCTTTCCCTGGCGGAGATTGCGCTCGATGTTTTCGATCTCCACCGTCGCGTCATCGACCAGAATGCCGACCGCCAGCGCCAGCCCGCCGAGCGTCATGATGTTCATCGTTTCGCCCAGCGCGCTCATCGTGATGATGGAGCAGAGAATGGCCAGCGGAATGGAAATGACGATGACGAAGGTGGTGCGCCAGTTGCCCAGGAAAACCAGGATCATCACGGCCGTCAGGCACGCGGCGATAATCGCTTCCTTGATGACCGATTGCACAGCCGCGCGGACGAACAGCGACTGGTCCAGCAGCGTGTTAATCTCCAGCTCCGGCGGGAGGGTCTTGGCGATGAGCGGCACGGCCTTCTTGACCCGCGCCACAATGTCCAGCGTCGAGGTCGCGCCCGTTTTGATGATCGTCAGCAGCGAGGCCCGCGTGCCGCCGCTTCGCACTATGTTCTGCTGCACGCTGAAACCGTCGCGCACGTGCGCCACGTCCCGAATGTAGATCATGTGGCCATTGACCTGCCTGAGCGGTATGTCGTTGAGTTCCTGGACGGAATCCGGGCTGCCGTTCAGTTCGACGGAATATTCGGTTTCGCCAATTTTTTGCGTGCCTGACGGCAGGATCAAATTATCCACCCCAATCGCGTTGACGACATCGTTGGGAGAAAGGCCGGTGCCGTTCAACGCGGAATTGTCGATATCGACCATGATCTGCCGGACTTTGCCGCCGTAAGGGTAGGGCATCGAGGCGCCTTGGACGGTGGCCAGGCCGACGCGAAGAAAATTGACGCCCAGATCGTTAACTTGCGCTTCGGAAAGCGTCTTGCTGCTCAAGCTCAATTGCAGGATGGGGACGCTGGAGGCGTTGTAACTGATGATCAGCGGCGGCGTGATGCCGGGCGGCAATTGGCGGACAGTCGCCTGGCAAATGGCGGTGATTTGCGCGATGGCCATGTCAATCTTCACGTTTGGATGGAAGAAGACTTTGATGATTCCCATGCCGTTGAGCGACTCGGATTCGATGTGCTCAATATCGTTGACTGTGGTGGTCATGCCGCGCTCGCTGACCGTCACGATGCGCGAGGCCATCTGCTCCGCCGACATGCCGGTGTAGGACCAGACGACGCTGACGATGGGAATGTTGATATTGGGAAAGATGTCCGTGGGGGTGCGCAAAATGACGATGGGGCTGACCAATAATATCATCAGCGCGACAACGACAAAAGTATAAGGCCGGTTCAGGGCCAGTCGAACGATCCACATAAACTAACTGCAAACTGCAAACCCGGATGAACCCAGTTGTAAGAGTCTAGGGCTGAACCCTTTGTTTTCAAGGAAGTTTTTCTTTGGCTGGCGCGGCCCGGGCGCGAAAGAACGCCCGAAAGCGGCAGCCGTTTTCATCAAAAATGCCGTGATTTGCCTTGTTCAGCCTTGTTTTTCCTTGATTTGCCTTGGCTTGGGTTTGTTTTTGTTAAAAGTTTTTTTAAAAATTCTCCAAAAACCCCGAAAGAACAGGCGCCGAAGCGCGATATGACCCAATCATACCATGTTTTCATGGTAATGCAATAGACAAAATTCAGGGCCGCCCCGCTCATATACTTATATGATTGGTTGGCAATGGGCGAAGGGTTAAAATGCCCGCGTGAGCAAAAACGCGGAAGATGGCCAGATCCAAGTGGCTCTGGTCGAGGATGATGACGAAATTCGCGCCAATCTCGCTTACCGCATCAGCAGCCGCGCTGGTTACCGGCTCGCGGCCGCCTGCGCGGACGCCGAGTCGGCGCTGGCGGAGTTGCCGCGGCATAAGCCCGACGTCGTTTTGATGGACATCAATCTGCCGGGAATGGATGGCGTGGAATGTGTCCGGCGATTGAAGCCCCGCATGACCGAGACCCAGTTCGTCATGCTGACCGTCTATGAGGACAGCAACCGCCTGTTCAAGTCCCTGGTGGCCGGAGCGAGCGGATATTTGCTCAAGCGCACCAGCACGTCCCGGCTTATGGAGGCCATCCGGGAGGCCCATAGGGGCGGCTCGCCGATGACCCCCCAGATCGCGCGCCTGGTCGTGCGGCATTTCCAACAGCCGGCCGAGGCGGCGTCCGAAGTCGGGAAATTGACCGCGCGGGAAAAGGACGTGCTGGACCAATTATCCAAAGGATTTCGATACAAGGAAATTGTCGGGAACCTCGGCATCAGCGAAGGCACGCTGCACAGCCACATTCGCAATATCTACGAAAAGCTGCACGTCCACTCCCGCACCGAAGCCGTTGTCAAGTATTTGCATCCCTGAAAACCATATAAACATACGATAGACGGTTTTCTTTAAAAGGGGGAGATTAGGCCCCATAAAGCGCGGAAAGGCAACCGGGCGCGCGAAAAGTCATTTTAGAGCAACATGCAAGCAAGGAAAGTTGGCGCGTTATCGTCCGGCAGGAAGCGCAGCAGGGCATAGCCTTAATTCAAGAATATTCTATTTATGCGAAAAATATCATTGATCAGTGTCGTCGCGATGGCCGCGGCTTTCATGACAGGGCCATCCCTGCATGCCCAGTCCGCTTATTTTGAAGCGGTGACTAATCTTAGCCCCGCCGGTTACTGGCCGTTGAACGAAACCGTCCAGCCGCCCGCGCCTTTCAGTTCCAGCTTGGCGGCTGCCAACGCCGGATCGGCCGGCGCGGCGGGAAATGGTTATTACGGCGCCTGGTATCAACCTAATGGAAATACCTGGTATATCACCAATAACATTGCGCGTTCCAACGGCGTGGCAGGCGGGGCCGACCAGGCTCTTTATTGCAAACCCAATGGCGCCAATAACGGCCAATACGTCCTCGTGCCGCGCGTTCTCGCAGGCATGGCGAACACCAATATTACGCTTAAGCCACCTTTCACGATTGAGGCGTGGGTGCTGCCCAATGCCACCTCCAGCGGTGTTTTTGGCATCGTGGCCGAAGGCGGTGCGACGGTGAATTACGGCGGGCCGAATACCAACAATCCGTATTATGGCGGCACCGGCACGGGCTACGCGGGCGTCGTGGTGGGCCAGTTTAACAGCTTCTTCCTTTTCGACTGCTTCGCGACCAATGGCACATCCAAGGCCAACGAACTCGACAGCCCGACTGGCGGGACAGGCCCGAAGATCGGCGCGTGGAACCACCTTGTCTGCACGTTTGACGGCTCGACCGAAACGATGTGGATCAACGATGTCAATGTGAAGAGCAAGACGGTTCCGGCTAATGCCGCCGGCGTCACCTTCGCGCCCGACTTGAACACACCGCTGGTCATTGGCACTGGGCCTGAAATCACCGCGCAATCTGGCGAAGGCGGCATCAACATGAACGGCGTCATCGATGAGGTCGCCATTTACAATGAAGTCCTGCCGCAGAGCAGCATCGACAGCCATTTCAACGCCGGGTTTACCTCCGGTTACACCAGCGCGGTTTTGAGCGACAATCCAGTTTTGTATTATCAATTTAACGATGCGCTTTCCGCCGCCAACGCGGGCTATCCGACCAATACGTTCCCAGTGGCGACCAATTATGGAACTCTTGGCGCGAGCGCCGACGGCGTCTATCAGCCTGGCACGACTCCCGGCGTGGCGGGGCCGTCTTTTGTTGGTTTCGGCTCCAGCCCGGCTCTCGCGCTGAACGGATGGTTCGGGGGCGTCGATGTCGGCAGCAGCAATCTTCCCGCAGCCTTGAATCCGACCGGCATCGTCCCGATGACCGTGGTAAGCTGGTTCCAGGGCAATCCGGCGGATGCGCCGTCGCGGTATGTGAATATTGTCGGCCACGGAAATAACTCCTACCGCTTAGCCCTTGGAAACACTGCGGGCGAAAATCGCTTCAATCCCGGCCCGACCGAAGTTCAGTTCTCCAACGCGGTGGACATGGTAACCAATCACGCGATTGGAAACGACGGCAGATGGCACATGACCGCCGGCGTGTCGGACGGAACTAACGCGATACTGTATTTGGATGGCGTTCCTCTCAGGACCAACAGCGTCGCTGCCGGAATTAATATTGCCGGGAGCAGCGCCGACTTGATCCTCGGCGGCGACTCGCAATTTACCTTCGCCAGCTACAACACGGCCAGCACCGTCCGCACGTTTGATGGCC
Source organism: Verrucomicrobiia bacterium (assembly GCA_036501625.1). GTDB lineage: Bacteria > Verrucomicrobiota > Verrucomicrobiia > Limisphaerales > Palsa-1400 > Palsa-1400. The sequence continues at coordinate 368,691 of DASXZY010000079.1, read as the reverse complement.
AGATCGCGCAAGTGGCGTTTTGGAACACAAATTTGAGCACGGCCCAAGTCCAATCCATGTTCAACGCGGCGGGCGTGCCTCCGTCCATCGTGACCGAGCCGGTGGGCGCGACCAACAGCGTGACCAGCAACGTGACCGTAACCGCTTTCGTCAGCGGCTCGCAGCCGATCTCCTTCCAATGGTACTCCAACAACGTGGCTGTCGCGGGGCAAACGAATGAGAACTTGGTCTTCCCCAGTGCAACGACCAATGACATCGGCAACTATTATCTGGTCGCGGCCAGCCCTTACGGAGGCGTCACCAGCACGGTGGCATCGGTTTTCATTTACGGCGCGCCTGCGATTCTGAATGGTTCGCAGAGCGCGATCGACGTGTTTGCCGGCTCCAGCCCGACTCTGTTTGTCGCCACGACGGGCGCCTCGCCGATCCTCTATCAGTGGCTCTCCAACAATGTCGCCATTCCGGGGGCCACCAACAGCAGCTACACGGTGGGGAATGCCACAAGCGGCGCCACTTATACCGTCACGGCGCAGAACTCGGACGGCTCGATTACGGGCGGGCCTTTCACCTTGACCGTTCTGCCTGACCCAACGGCTCCGTATCCCGCCGCGGTTCTCGCCGATCATCCGATGGCGTTTTACCGGCTGGATGAAAGCAGCGGCACGACCGCTTTTGATTACGTGGGCGGCTATAATGGCATCTACACCAACACCATTCTGGACTTTTCCGCGCCATATAATCCCGTCAGCGACCCAACGGAAGGCAACGCCCCCGGATTCGGCATCGCCACCACCAATAATTCCTACGTGGGATCGGTGCCGACGAATGTCAATTTCGCGGCGCCAACGAATGTCAACGCGGAGTTTTCACTGGAATGCTGGCTTCTCGCATTTAACGTCAAAACCGATGCCGGGATTATTTCGCTCGGTTACGGCAATGGCGGCGAGGAATTCGCCTTGGAATGCGGCGGCAATGATCCGGCACATGATATTCGTTTCTATGTCCGCGACGCGGGCGGCACGGCTGAAGCCGCGGTAAGCTCCGTTCCGCCGACGGCTGGCAGCGTGTACCACCATGTCGTGGCCGTTTGCGATGAGGCCAGCGGGCATGTTTATCTCTATATAGATGGCACCAACGCCGCCACCGGCAACATCCCGGCCAAGAGCGGAGTCGTCACCTCGACGCAGTCGCTGGCCATCGGCTCCCGCCAGGAAGGGCAGGGGACGCAGTACGACAATCAGTTCATTGGCAGCATCGATGAAGTGGCGATCTACAACTACGCTTTATCCGCGGCGCAGGTGCAGGCTCATTATAACGCTTCCGGCGTGCCCGCCACCATCGCTCAAATCTCGCCCAACAACGTAACCACAAACGTCGGCGCGACGGTGTCGTTTGTCGGATCAGCTGCGGGTTCCGCGCCGTTCAGCTATCAATGGTTCAATCCGAACAATACGCTCATTTCCACCAATGCCACGCTTACCTTGGCCAACGTTCAGGTGAGCGAGGAGGGCCAGTACACATTTGTCGTGAGCAACGCTTACGGCAGTTCCACGGGCTTTGCCTCGTTGCAGGTCGTTCTCGGTCCTCCGACCATTACGCAGGACATCTCGCCGTTGAATCAAACACTGACGTTGTACTCCGGCGTCGATTCCGTTTCTTATACGGTGGTGGTGTCTGGCAGCCAGCCGTTTTCCTATCAATGGTTCCAAGACGGCGCCAAAGTTGCCGGTGCGACGAATTCGACTTATTCCTTCACCGCATTGCCGGGAACGAATACTTACTATGTCACGGTGACCAATGCCTTCACGGCGTCGCAAGCCGGGGGCATCCCCGCGATGAGCAGCACGGCCACCATCATCGGCCTGGCCCCGCCTTCGTTGAATCCGGCCAATTACGCCAATCGCGTCAAAATCTCGTTCCCCGGTTTTACGGGCCAGCCTTTGACGAACTTCCCGGCATTGATCACGTTGAATTCAACCAATGCGCCTGGGTTGGAATTCAGCCAATTCCAAAGCAACGGCGCTGACTTGCGTTTCACAGACGCGACCGGCACGGCCATGCTGCCGTTCGATATCGACGAATGGAACGACGGTGGCACATCGACCATCTGGGTGCAGATTCCGCTCCTGAACGGCTCCAACATCTGGGCTTACTGGGGCAATTCAAATCCGACTGACGTTCCTCCGTCCGCCACCAATGTCTGGCTGGATGCGGATTACGAGATTGTTTACCACTTGAAGGAAAGCGCGCTGCCCTTCGCCGACAGCACCGGGCAATATCCGGCGACCAACGGCGTCGCGCCCACGCCGGCCCCGGGCATCGTGGGCCACGGCGGGCTGTTCGATGGAACTTCGGATTACCTGACGCCAGGCGCGGTCACGCTGAGCAATCAGTTCACGACGTATGCCTGGGTCAATCTCGATCCGGCCGCCTCCGACATCAAAACGGTCTGGGCCAACCAGATTGGCGGATATGGCGCGAATGGTTTCTCGTGGTTTGTGGACAGTTACCAAACTGCCGACCGCGTCACCCATTTTGACAGCGGCAACGGCGCTGGCGGCGGCTCCGACCCGACAGGATCGAATCCTGTCACAACCGGCCAATGGCACTTCATGGTTGCGACTTGGGACTTGGACGCGGGCCGGGCCACGAATTATCTCGATGCCGTTCCCAATGGTTCCGGCGCCGCGATTTCGTCCTTGGGCCTGACCAATCAGCTTAACCTTGGCGCGTTCCTCAATCCTGTGTTCTATTGGGACGGCTCGCTGGACGAAGCGCGAATCCAATCCGGCATCGCCTCGCCCAATTGGATTACGACCACTTACTTGAACATCTCACAGAGTTCATTCGTGAGCTATTCGGCGGTGAACCTGGCGCCGATGCTCTCCATTGTTGCTTCAACTAACGGTTATATCCTGACATGGCCGGCCAATGACGGAACGTTCACCTTAGAAACAACGACCAACCTGGCCGCCCCGGCGAGTTGGACCGCCGTGACGACACCGCCGCCGGTTGAGACCAACGGCGTGTTTGAGCAGATTGTGCAGCCGGCCGCCGGCAGCCACTTCTTCCGGTTGCAGGGCCAATGACCCGGCCGCCCAACTGGACGGATGGGAAGGGCGATTGTAAGTTGGGGCTGATGAGTCTGTGGAATGGCAGGAGGCTGGCCGCGCTTTTAATAGCGTGGCTGGCGGCGGTGGCGGGGCTTCGGGCGGGCACGCTTTCGATCCCCGCGGTGGATTCCTACAACGTGCGCGTCGGCACGGAAACGTTCTCCGGCCTCTACAAGTTCACGACCAACACGCTGCTGGTCGAGACGGCTGAGGCAATCACGAACATGGGCAGCGACGCGATCAAGTTCTACATGGGCAGCGACACGTCGAAACAAAGCGGCGTCAATCTTCCCGGCAATGTCACCAACCTGATGACGCTCGCGCGCGATGATCCGTCTTACAAGCAGGTGCTGAACATGCCCTTCCGCCATTTCGTGATGTGGGCGTATCCGTTCGGGAATTCCGATGAATGGTGGGGCAGCGGCTACAATGCGGCTCATGGCGCCATTGATTACAAGGAGATGTATGACCTGACCTGCTATCTCCTGACTAATTACAATAATTCCGGCAAGACCTTTTACCTGGGGCATTGGGAGGGCGACGGATATTTAAGCGTAGTCGTCAACCAGCGCGCTTGGGCGACCAATCCATCTCCCAACACCATTTCCGGGATGATCGGCTGGCTCAATAACCGGCAGAAAGCGGTCGATGATGCCAAAAATGCCACCCCTCACTCCAATGTTTACGTCTTCAATTACGCCGAAGCCAACCGCGTGCGCGATGCCATGGTCAACGGCCCGGCCAACAATGAGCGCGTCATCAATTATGTTCTGCCTTACGTGACGAACCTGGATTATTTGTCTTACTCATCCTACGACGCGCAGAACCTGGACACGGCCGACCTCTACGCCACGCTCAATTACATGCAGGCCCACATCCCCACCAACAAAGCCGGCCTTGTCCCGGGCGAGCGCATGTGGGTTGGCGAATACGGCTGGGGCGGAGACTCGGCCGCCGCGCAAGAACCGGAGGCCCGGTCTTACATCCAAAGGCTGCTCGGCTGGAATTATGGCGGACAGTGCCTCCAATACATCCTTTTCTGGGAAATGTATAACAACGAAACCGCCCCAAGCGGAACCAACTATTGCCTCATCGGCCCGAACGACAACAAGGCGCCGTGCTACTACCTGCATCAATACTATCTTAACGATGCCAAACTTCTTGCCGCCCAATTTTACGAAACCAACGGCAGCCTGCCGTCCGACACCCAGTTTTCGGCGCTCGTTTCGCCCATGCTCAACGCCCCGCTGGCCGCGCCCGTTAATTTGACACTGACCAATGCCACCGCCAGCCTGCTCAGCCACAACACGGCCTCTGTTTCCGTCACGCTGGCGCAGGGCGTTTATGGGGGCGGCGAAGCAACAGTGTCGGTTTATTGGGGATTGCAAAATGGCGGCTCCAATCCCGCCGCGTGGGCCAGCGCGCGGGTCATTGGCGTCAATACCAACTTTAATTCCGCGGCTTTTACTGCCGTGCTGCCGAATCTTGCTGTGAGCGCCAATTATTACGTCGCCTTCTGCGCCAGCAACGCCAGCGCCCAGGTTTGGGCGTCCCCGGCCGCTCCTCTCAATACGTCCGGCCTTTCCACAGGCAATTACGCCCGCCGCATGAAGATTTCCTTTCCCGGCTACAGCGGCCCGCCGCTGGCCAATTTTCCCGCCTTGGTGCAATTCAGCAATGGTTTGCCCGGCTTTTCTTACTCGCAATTCGCCTCCGCCACCGGCGGCGACCTGCGGTTTGCCGATGGCAGCGGATTGACCGTGCTGCCGCATGAGATCGACCAATGGAATCCCAACGGAGTTTCGAGCGTGTGGGTGCAATTGCCAACCCTGGCCGGCAGCAACACGTCTGTCTGGGCTTACTGGGGCAATCCAGCCGCAACCGTTCCGCCGGCTTACACGACCAACGGTTCCGTCTGGCAGCCGCAATACTCGCTGGTCTGGCATTTGCAGCAAAACGGTTTGCCTTACACGGACAGCGCCGCGCTCCATCCAGCCAATTCCGGCGCGGCCCCGGGCGTGACAGCGGGCATCGCCGGATCGGGCGCCCTGTTTAACGGAACGTCCTCGTATCTCCACGCTGGAACGGTCAATGCGGGCAGCTCCTTCACGCTCTTCGCGTGGGCCAAAGTTTCGCCCAGCGCGAGCAACATCCAAACCGTTTGGGCCAGCAAAGCGGGCGGATGGAACACGGACGGATTTTCCCTCTATGTAAATACTTACAACACCACCGACCAAAGATTGCTTTTTGAAAACGGCGACGGCACGACCGGAACGACAATTTCCAGCGCCGCCAATGTTGTGACGCCCGGCGCCTGGCACGCGCTCGCCGCGGCTGTCAACGAAACAACCGGCTCGGCCCAATTGTATGTCGATGGGGCCAGCGCCGGCAATGGTTCCACTGTGGCGGATTTTAACAATGACGCGGGACTCGATTTTGGCAGGTTCACCAACAGCGTCTATTATTTCGACGGCAGCCTGGATGAAGCCCGCATCGCGCCCGGTGTATGCTCCGCCGATTGGATTCGGGCCACTTGGCTTGACACGGCATCGAATGCGGTTTTCAACAGTTTCTCCGCGGTCAACGCCGCGCCTTCGCTCTCCTGCTCGAGCAATCAGGCTGGCGCGCTTCTGGCGTGGCCTGCCAGCGCCGGAGTTTTTACACTTTACACGACGGCCAGCCTGGATTCTCCGTGGCAGGCCGCAACCAACGCGATTTCCTACGCCAATGGGCAATGGCAGGCCGTCATCCCGGCGTCCGCTTCCGGCGGGCAATTTTATAGGCTGCAAGCGCGCTAGCCGCACCTGAACGTCAGGCCAATTTGCGTGCCCTGGCCCGGCGCGCTGGCGACAGTGAACCGGCCGCCCAGGTTCTCACAGCGGCGGCGCATGTTTTCCAAACCATTTCCCTTGCGCCCGTTGGCGTGGCCATTGAGTTCAAAACCGCAGCCATTATCCTCGATGTCGATGCGAACCGCCTCACCTTCGATGGCCACCCGCACTTGCACGAGCGTTGCCTGGGAATATTTGAGGCTGTTGTTGAAAGCTTCCTTAAGCACCAGAAACACGTCGTGGCGCACCTCCGCTTTGAGCGGCATGGCGGGCAGCTTGACGGGCATTTCCAGGCGGCAATTGATGCTCGTGTTTTCAAAAAATTCGTCCGCGTAATGGCTGATGTAGGAGGCGAGGCCGTCCAGCGTGTCGTTCTCCGGGTTGACGGCCCAGACGATTTCATCCAGCGCCTGCACCGTGCCGCGAGCCGAGGCCACAATCTTATTGACATGAAGGCTCACGTCTTCGTTGCGAGTCAAACCTTCCTCCGTCCGCTCTCCCAGCATCATGATGCGCGTGAGGCTGGAGCCGAGGTCGTCGTGGATGTCCTTGGCGATGCGCATGCGTTCCCGCTCGATGGCATGCCGCTGTTCGCTCAACGCGAGGCGGCGCCGCATGCGCCGGACGGCGGCGAAACGCGCGATGCCGCTGGCCGTGCCGATGACCGCCAGCGCCGCCAGCGCGCGAAACCACCACGCCTGCCAAAGATGCGCCGCCAGCACGACGCCCAGTGACGCATCCTGCCGGCTCCACACGCCATCCTGATTGCAGGCCATGACGTGAAATTGGTAGGCGCCGGGATAAATATTGTTGTAATGCGCGACACGCTGCGGGCCGGCATTGATCCAATCGACGTCCACCCCTTCGAGTTTGTATCTGAATTGGCACCGTTCCGGCGCTTGAAAGCTGAGAGCCGCATAATGAAACTCCAACTCGCCGCGCCCAGGCGGGACGGCCACCGTCGAGCCGCTCGCGAAGACCCGCAAACCGCCGCGCATGACCGGCTCCTTGTCCGCCAGGACTTCCTCGATGCAAACTGGCGGCGGCGCGGCTTCGATGCGGACTGTTTTTGGATCGACCACGACAAGGCCCTTGGTGGTCGGGAACCATAGGCGGCCGTTGCTTGTTTTGCATCCGGCAGGCTGGGCCAGGCCGTTGCACTGCGGACTTTCCATGCCATCGGACTTCCCATAAGTGAGGCTGACAACCGAATCGCGCCGGCCCAGATCAACAGCGTCGAAATCCGATTTGCGAACGCGAAAAATGCCCTTGGAACAACTCATCCACAGCCAGCCCTCATCGTCTTCCAATATCTGGAAAATTTCGTCGCTAAAAAGTCCCTGCTCGGTTTGATAAGCGGTGAAACGGCCTTGGCGCATTCGGTCGAGGCCGCCCGCCTGCGTGCCGATCCACAGGCTTCCTTGGCTGTCCTCGTAAAGCGCCGTCACCGTATCATCCGACAAGCCGTTGGTGACGCGGAAATTGACGAAACGGCCGTCATCCCAGCGGCTCAACCCGCCTTCGGCTCCAAACCAAAGGACGCCCGCCTTGTCTTCGCAAATCACCCGCACGGCGTTTCCGGAGAGATTGTCTTTGACAGTGTAAGTCGTGAATTTTCCATGCTCCCGGCAGACGAGGCCGCGGCTGGTGCCAATCCACAGCCGCCCGCGGCGGTCTTCGTGCAACGCGCGAATGCCCGCGCTAATCAATCCGTCGGCCGCGCCGAAGTGGGTAAGTTTTCCGTCCTTGAGACGGGTCAGGCCGCCGTCGAAATCGGCCCCGATCCACAGGCTTCCGTCGCTGCCCTGGCACGTGGCCAGCACGAGATCGTCCGCCAAGCCGTTGGTCGCGGTCAGGGCGTGCACGCGTTCATCGCGAAGTTCATTCAGGCCTCCGCCCCAGGTGCCAACCCACAGGCTGCCTTGGCGGTCCTCCATCACGGAGGTGACGTTGTTATGAGTCAGGCCCTGCTGCTCAGTCCACGCGGAAAATCTCTTGGGCGTCAGGCGGGTCAATCCTTCTTCGGAGCCGGCCCACAGATCGCCTTCGCGGTCTTCGGCCAAGGCATTGATGCGGGCGAAAGGCATTCCTTCGTCGTTAAGCTGCGTGTAAAAGCGGCCGTCCCGAAACCGGTTCAAGCCGCTGAAAGTGCCGACCCAGAAATTGCGCTCGCGGTCCTCGCATAGCGCGCTCACGAAGCTGTCGGACAATCCGTAGAGCGTGTTGTAGGGATAAAAATGCCCCGTGTAATACCAGTCGTACCACAACATCCCGTTGTTGGAGCCGATCCAGGTGCGGCCGCCTTTATCCTGGCAAATGGCGCGGACGGAGTCGTTGGGAATCCCTTTTGGCATGAGGAAGGAATCCATTTTGCCGTCCTTGAGCCGGTTGAGGCCGCGGCTGGTGCCAATCCAAAGCACGCCATCCCGATCCTCAAAAATGCACTGCACCGAATCCGAGAGCAGCCCCTGTTTTTTTGTATATGTGACAAATTGGCCGTCCTTGTAACGGCTCATTCCGGTCGTGGCGCCGATCCACAGCGAGTTATCCTGGCTTTGATAAATAACCCGCACGGCATCGCCCGCCAGCCCGCCGGCCGCGTTCCAGGAGGAGAAAACGCCATCCTTCCACCGCAGCAAACCGCCGCCATCGGCGCCGATCCACAAGGAGCCATCACGATCGGCGCACAGCGCGGGAATTGCGGCGCCTTTAATCTGCGGCGGCGTGCGCGCTTCGAAGGAAGCGAACGACACGCCATTGAATCGCGCCAGGCCCGCCGCGGTGCCAACCCACAGGTAGCCGTCGGTTGTTTGGGCGATGGCTTGGACATCGTTGTTGGGCAGGCCGTCAGCCGTCTGCCAGGTGCGCGCGGCATAGGCGAAGCTCGCATGGCCCATGCGCTCCCAATCGAGCCAGTCGCTGCTGGCGCTGATTTGCCGCTTGTAATCGAGAACGCCGGGATGCCTGGCCTCCTGGGCGAAAAGTTCGAGGTTGCCGTCGTTGTTGCAGCCGCAGGCGGGAGCGGAGTCCACCGGCCATCCCATGCCCCGCCAGCCTGACCAAACATCCGAACCGTCCGGTCGCATTTGCCAGCAATGCCACAACGTCGAATCTTTGGCGTTAATGGCGAAAACCTCAAGGCGCCCGTCACCGCCGGCCGCGACCACGACGCCGGGGGAAACATTGGCGCCGTAAAAATTCGTCCAACCCGTCCAGCGTGCGCTTTCGCCGGGGGCCGCCTGGCAAATTCGATCCACCGTTTCGGCCACCGCGTTGACTGCGAAAAGTTCCAGCCGCCCGTCCTTGTTCCGGCCAACGCCGATTTCCGCCGAGACGTTTCCGCCCAGGCCAGCCCAAGGCGACCACCAGCTATCGGACGACGGGTCCAATTGCCAGCAATGGCGAACATCATGCCCGCCCGCTGTGATGCCAAACAATTCCAGCCGCCCATCGCGATTGGCGCAAACGGCCAGGGGGGGAGCGACGTTCCCGCCGAGATCGCTCCAATCCGACCAACCGCCAGCCTCCGTCTGATGAATGCTCCTGGCCGAGCGGCCCGCCAAATCATCCGCGAAAACCATCAGGCGCCCATCCACTCCAGCCGCAACCGTTAGCGGCGGCTGAACATTTCCACCCAAGCCCGCCCAGGCCGACCACGCGGGGCCATTGGAGCCGATTTGATGCGCGTATTTGAGTGCGTGCGTGCTTTGTTCGACGGCGAAAATCGACAATTGCCCGTGCGCATCACGCCCCACCGCCATCCCTGGATAAAAGCTGCCTCCGAGCGCCGTCCAGGACGACCAATCACCGTTGGCCGGTTTGCGCCACGAATAGCGCAATTGCCCGTCGGCATCCACTTTGAAAACGGCCAATTCGCCATTGGCATTTTGCCCGACGACGGGTTTGCCGGCGGCGTCCGGCGTGCGTGCGCGCGCCAGCCAGGGAAGCAGGGCGACCCACAAAGCCAGCGCGCGGTTTCCGGGGAGGCCCAAAAAGCAATGCCGGCCGAATCGCCACATGACGGCTCCAACTTACTGAATCACCGGCCATCTGCCAAGCGGGGCTTGGGGCAGCCGAATTGCGCCAAGCGGCGGCGCCATGGATTCCCTTTTACAATCAGGCGGGCGGCGGGCAGGCTGGGGCGCTGCCATGCGCATTTTGGCCATCGATCATGGGACGAAGCGGGTCGGCCTGGCTATCAGTGATGAATCCGGGACCATCGCCCAGCCGCTCCAATTTCTGCCAGCCGAACCCGCCGCGCGACTTTTTGAACAACTGAAAAATATCGCGGCCGAACGGAAAGTGGAACGAATCGTCGTTGGCATGCCGCGCAACATGGATGGCACTTACGGCCCCGCCGCGGAGAAAGCGCGGGAATTTGTCGCTGCCTTGCGGCAGGCGGTTCCGGCGCCAATTCAAACCTGGGACGAGCGCTTGACCACGGTGCAAGCCCACCGGATGCTCATCGAAACGGGGATGCGCCGCCAGAAACGCAAAGAGCGCGTGGATCAAACCGCGGCTGCCATTCTGTTGCAAAGTTACCTCGACCACGCCAGCGCCAGCGGTGAAGCTTAAATTCATCATCGCCTACGACGGCTCTGCCTACGCCGGCTGGCAGGCCCAAAAAACCGGCCCCTCCGTGCAACAGCGCGTCGAAGAGGCGGTGGCCAAAATATTTCCCGGCGCGGGCCGCCTGCACAGCTCCAGCCGCACCGATGCGGGCGTGCACGCTTTGGGAATGGCTGCCCACGTCGAAATTCCGGCGGACGAGTTCAAAATGCCCATTGCCAAAGTCGCCCTGGCCATCAACGCCCATTTGCCGCGTGAAATTCGCGTGATGTCCGCCTCGCGCTGCCGGGCCGAGTTTGACGCGCGCTTTTCTGCCAAGGGCAAGCAGTATCGATACTTCGTCTGGACCGGCCCCGCCATGAACCCGCTCCTGCGGCACACGGCCTGGCACGTCTGCCATGCGCTTGACTTGCCCGCCATGCGCGCGGCCGCGAAACTTTTCGTGGGGCGGCATGATTTCAAATCGCTGGCCGGCACGCGCAATTATGAGCCGTCCAGCACCACGCGCACGCTGGCGCGGTGTGATCTCAAGCGCAACGGCCCGTTGCTGACGATTATCATCGAAGGTGACGGGTTTCTTTACAAAATGTGCCGGGGCATCGCGGGCACGCTCGTGCAAGTGGGGCAGGGGAAGACCGCCCCGGCGGCCATCCGCGGCATCCTGGAGAAAAAGGACCGGAGCGCGGCCGGCATGACGGCCCCCGCGCACGGCCTGGTCTTGTGGAAGGTGTTTTATTGACATGCACATCGTCTTGCTCGAGCCAGAAATCCCGCCCAACACGGGCAACGTGGCCCGCCTGTGCGCGGCCACCGGCACGATCCTGCACCTGATCGAGCCGCTTGGTTTCAAGCTCGACGACACCGCGCTCAAGCGCGCCGGGCTGGATTACTGGCGGCACGTCCGCTGGCATCGGTGGCCCAATTGGGCGGAGTTTCTGCGGCGGCAGCCGGCCGGGGCCAGATTGTGGCTGATCGAATCCAAAGGCCCGCGCCATTACGCGGAAGTGAGCTACGGCCCCGGCGATTACCTGGTTTTCGGGCGCGAAACGGCCGGGCTGCCCGCTGAAATCCTTGAGCAGCGCTCCGGCGGCTGGCTGCGCATTCCGATGTTTGACAAAAACGTCCGCTCCTTGAATTTGTCCAATTGCGCGGCGCTGGTATTGTATGAGGCGCTTCGCCAGCAAGGGTTTGGCGGCGAAATTTGACTCGCCAAGCCAGCGCGCGGGCGTCAAACTATAAGAGCCGGGCGATTAGCGCAGCGGTAGCGCAGCAGCTTTACACGCTGTTGGTCGGGGGTTCGAATCCCTCATCGCCCACCAGGGATTTCTTTTGACAGTTGCTCCAGCACGCCGCACAAGGCGCCCAAACGGGGGCAGGGGACGCCGGCCTGGCGCGCCTGCCGCAGCGGCTCTAAAAAAAGACCGTCCAATTCCAGCTCCCGCCCGTTTTCGTAATCGATCAGTGTCGAGGCTTTGTAGGCGCCCATCGCGCGCGTCCGCTCGATTTGGCGGCTGGCGGCGGATTCCGGCACGTCCAGTCCCAGCGCGCGGGCGGCAGCGATGGTTTCCATCATCAATTCCCGGACTAGATTTTCCCAGGCTGGGTGCGACAACAACAGATCAGTCGTCAAACAGCCCTGCCGGGGACCGCCCGGCGTGGCGCGTCCCTGCAGAACGGCGTCAAGCCCGGCCGCGCTCGCCACTCCCAAACCGTTGAACGGGATGTTCCACACCAGCTTTTCCCACCGCGCCTGCTGGAGGTTTTCCGCTACTTTGCAGGTGACGCCCGCGCTGGAAAAGGCTTGGGCGATGCGATGCGTGCGTTCCCGCGGCGGGCAGACGTATTCGCCCAGCACAACGGCCCCGTGCGCCATATGCACAATTTTCCCCGGCGCGACGCGGTTCAAGCAAACGAAGCAGACCCCGCCCATCGTGTTCCCGGCTCCGGCAACAGACGCAACGGCGGCTTCATTGCCCAGGCCGTTTTGCAAAGTCAATACTACCGTGTCCGCCCCCAGCAGCGGAGGCAGCAATTTTGGAAGCGCGTGATTGGCCGTGTTCTTGAGAGCGATGACCGCCAGTTCGGCTGGGCCGATCTCCTCCGGCTCGCGCGCGCATAGAGCCTCGGCGCGAAACGATCCCGCCGGGCTTTCAATTTGGACTCCGCGCCGGCTTACTTGCTCGTAGTCCGTCCGCAAAAGAAAGTGGACTTCGTGCCCGGCGCGAGACAGTTTTGCCCCGTAAAAGCTCCCCAACGCTCCGCATCCAACGATGGCGATTTTCATGGCCCGCGCGCGCGCGCCGGAAATGGCGGCCATCCAAATCAAGGCGCGCCCAGCACCGACTCTTTGAAAGCCTTGGCCACGCGAAATTTAACGACTTTCCGGGCGGGAATCGCCACCGGCTGAAGCGTTTTTGGATTGCGCCCGATGCGCGCCTTGCGGTTGACAAGCAAGAGCTTGCCGATGCCGGGGAGGGTGAAGCTGTTCTTGGCGTGTTTGTAGGCCAGTTGCGCCAGGGAATCGAGAATTTCCGCGCCGGCCTTTTTGGTCAACCCGTTCTTCGCCGCCAACGCGGCGGCCAAATCTGATTTGGAAAGTGAATGTGCCATAATCGTGTGTGATCAGTTCAATCGAAGCCGATGCATTTCGGCCTCGTCTCGTTATTAAAACTCTTGCAGCAACTCGCGCAAGGAGAAAATCGGAAACGGCGGCCGCCTTTTGCCTTGACTTGCCGGCGGCGTTCACCAACATTCGCGCGATGGCAGTGCTGTTTACGATTCAAAGCGATTTCCGTTACGAGATCACGCGCAAAATTGTCGAAGGCGGCATGGGCATCGTTTATGAAGCGCAGCAAATGGGCGCGCGCAACTTTGTCAAGCGCGTGGCCATGAAGGTCATCCGCCAGAATTACGCCAATCAAAAGCAGTTCATCGAGAATTTTATCGGCGAAGCCAAGTTGGTGGCCGATTTGATCCACACCAATATCGTTCAAACTTACCATTTGGGTGAGGCGCGCGGGCTTTATTTTATCTCCATGGAATTGATTAATGGAGTGAATCTGGAGCAGTTCGCGCAGCAATTGTCGGAAAAACGCCAGGTGCTGCCGACGGAACTGGCCGTTTTCATCACCAGCCGCATCGCGCGCGGCCTCTCCTACGCCCATGCCAAGGGCGATGATTCCGGCCGCCCGATGGGCATTGTGCATCGCGATGTCAGCTTCAAGAATATCATGATTGCCTTCGCGGGCGACGTGAAGCTGACCGATTTTGGCATCGCCAAGGCCAAGGGCTTTCTGCAAGACAACGAAGGCGAAGTGGTGGCCGGCAAAGCAGATTACATGAGCCCGGAGCAGGCCGATTTTCAAATCACCGACAAGCGGTCCGATATTTTTTCGACCGGCGTGGTGCTGGCCAACCTTTTGCTGGGCTACAACATTTTCAAAGGGGGGTCCGCTGAGGAATCGCGCGAGCGCATCATGACTCTGCCCCTGCCGAACTTCTGCCAGCTCAATTCGCGCATCGACCAGCGCCTGAATGAAATGCTGCATCGGACGCTCTCGCGGGATTTGTCCAAGCGTTATCCGGCGGCGGATGAGCTGCTCTACGATTTGGAGTATCACATTTATCACCAAGGCTACGGCCCGACCAACGAAACGCTGGGTAAATTCATTCGCGAACTTTTTGGGCAGACGACTCCTTCCCCGACTGACCGGGGAGAAACCACCGTCATGGAACGCGCGACTCTCACCAAGGCGGCGAAGTAATTCAGGTTCCCAGTCCTAATCCTAATCCCTCTCGGAAGAATAAGATTAGGAGCCAGAGCAAGATTAAGAGGTGAAGAAGAAAATGAACACCGTCCTCGGCCTTATTCAGACACGCTGCGGGCCGGATATGGCGGAGAATTTCGCCCGCACTGCCGGCGGCATTGCCAAGGCTGCGGCGCAAGGCGCGCGCATTATCTGCACGCAGGAGCTTTTCACCTCCGAGTATTTTTGCCAGAGTGAAAATCACGATTATTTCAAACTCGCGGAACCGATTCCCGGCCCCACAACCGCGGCCCTGCAAAAGCTGGCCCGGCGGCATCGCGTGGTCATCATTGCCTCGCTTTTTGAGCGGCGCGCGGCCGGCCTTTATCACAATACCGCTGCCGTGATTGACGCCAAGGGCGCCTTGATGGGCCTTTACCGCAAGATGCACATTCCGGACGACCCATTCTATTTTGAGAAGTTTTATTTTACGCCGGGCGACCTCGGTTTTCGCTCGTGGAACACGCCCGAGGCCAAGATCGGCGTCTGTGTCTGCTGGGACCAATGGTATCCCGAAGCGGCCCGGCTGACCGCGCTGCAAGGGGCGGAAATTCTATTTTACCCGACGGCCATTGGCTGGCATCCGTCGGAAAAGGGCGAGCACGGCGCAAATCAACATTCGGCCTGGGAAACGATGCAGCGCAGCCACGCGGTGGCCAACGGATGTTTTGTCGCCGCGGTCAACCGTGTTGGCCTTGAGCGGCCGGCTGGAGGCGCGGGCATTGAGTTTTGGGGCCAAAGTTTCGTGGCCGCGCCGTCTGGGAAAATTCTGGCCAAGGCCGGCGTCGAAAAGGAGGAAGTCCTCGTTGTGCAAATTGATTTGGCCCAAGTGGAAAACGCACGCACGCATTGGCCCTTCCTGCGCGACCGGCGCATTGACGCTTACGGCGATTTATCCAAACGCTTCATCGATTGAGCAGCGGCGATACAGAAGGGCCGGGGGCGGTTTGGATTACGGGCGCGGGCGGCCTCATTGGCAGCTACATCGCCCGCCTCGCGCGCGCATATGCTCCTGGCGCACGCGCCATCCCGCTTGCTCGCGCCGATCTGGATTTGACCGATTTCGGCGCCGTCGATCGGCGGTTTGCGGCGGACCGCCCGCGCCTGATTATTCATTGCGCGGCGATGTCCAAAACGGTCGATTGCCAGGCCCGTCCCGCCGAAGCCCGCCGAATCAATGTTGATGCCACCGCCCATCTGGCCGGGCTGGCGGCCGGGGCCGGTTTTATTTTCTTCTCGACAGACCTTGTGTTTGACGGCGCGCGGGGAAATTACCGCGAAACCGACGCGGCCCGCCCGCTGAGCATCTATGGCAGCCTCAAACTCGAAGCTGAATCCATCGTTCTGCGAAATCCGCGGCACGCCGTCGTTCGCACGTCCCTCAACAGCGGCGCGTCGCCGGGCGGCCGGAGTGGCTACAACGAGCAATTTCGCGCCGTGTGGGCGGAAGGCAAAATAGTGCGGCTGTTCCATGACGAATTTCGCTGCCCGATTCCCGCCGCCGTGACCGCGCGCGCCATCTGGGAAATGGCAGCCCGGCCGCGCGGAGGCATCTGGCATCTGGCTGGCGCCGAACGCCTTTCCCGCCTGCAAATCGGCGAGCTTCTGGCGAGCCGCCACCCAGAATGCAATCCGCGCCTGGAGAGTTCTTCGATCCGAGAATACAAAGGAGAGCCGCGCCCCGCCGACACTTCATTGAATTGCGCCAAGTTGCAAAAGTATCTGTCTTTCCGCCTGCCCAGCCTGGCCGAATGGCTGCGAACCGATCCGGCGGAAGATTTCTGAGCGAATGTTTATGTTTTCCTCGCGGCCGGTTGGAGTTAAGATCAACACATGATACGCGCGATAATACTTTTGGCGCTGGCGTCGGTTTGGCAGGCGGAAGCCGGGCCTGCCACCAACGCGCCCGCCGAGACAATCCATTGGTCCACCAATTGGACCGATTTGTTCGATGGGAAATCCCTGGCCAATTGGGCGGTGACGGATTTCGCGGGGCACGGCCCGGTGACGGTCGATGGCGGGGCTTTGAAAATTGCCATGGGCGACGACTTGGGCGGCATCAATTGGACCAACGGCGCGCTGCCGAAAACGGATTATGAAATTTCCGTGGATGCCGTCAAAAAGGAGGGCGGCGATTTCTTTGTCGGCCTAACATTTCCGGTGGCGGATTCCTCATGCAGCCTGATCCTGGGCGGCTGGGGCGGAGGATTGGCCGGGTTGTCGAGTTTGGACGACCAGGACGCCTCCGAAAACGAGACGACGCGCTCGATGTATTTTAAGACCGGCCAATGGTACCATGTCGTGCTGCGCGTGACGCCCGCGAAAATTCAAGTCTGGCTGGACAAAGATAAAATTATTGACGTGACCATCACCGACCGCAAAGTCTCGGTGCGGCCCGGCGCCATTTACATGTCCGAACCGCTGGGCATGGCCACTTTTTCGACGACCGCCGAGTACAAGGATTTCAAATTGCGCCTCTTGGACCATGGAGATTCCGCCAAGCCCCGCTGAAACGATCATCCATTCGCTTGGCTCGGTCATCGAACGGCTTGACTTGGGCCGGATGTTCGGCCGCCGCCAGCCTTTGGAAGTGGAGTTGGGCAGCGGCGACGGTTCGTTTTTGGCCCAATACGCCAGCCTGCATAAGGAGCGCAACTTCATCGGCGTGGAACGCCTGCTGGGGCGGTTGCGGAAACTGGATCGCAAGGCGCGCCGCCTCGGCTTGAACGATGTGCGCGCGGTTCGGATTGAAGCGGCTTATTTTCTCGAGCGCCTGCTGCCGCCCGCCTCGGCCGCGGCCGTGCATGTTTACTTTCCCGATCCGTGGCCGAAACGCCGTCATCACAAGAACCGCCTCATCAACGAACGGTTTCCGCTGCTGGCCCATCAGGCGCTGGCGGAGGAGGGCGTCATTTATTTGCGCACGGATGACGCGGATTATTTTGCGCGGATGAAGCAGGTTTTCGCGGCGTGCCCGTTGTTCGCGGAGACATCCGCGCCGGAGGAATTGGCAGCCACGCTGACGGATTTTGAGCGCGGCTTCCTGGCCAGGGGCGTCCAGACGCTGCGGGCGGCTTACCGCGCGGTCAAACGTCAATAACAGGACCGCCGCCATCTCCCGGCGGGCGGCGCGAGGGCGGTTTGCCGGAGCGAAATTCGATGCGCCCGGAACCGCTTTTGGTCATGGCATTGAGCAGCAGCGAGGTGATGCTGATGAGCAGCGACCCCCAGAAAGCCGAGGCGAAGCCATCCACGTGAAAGCCCCTGAGAACCGAGCCGACTGACCACAGCAGCAGCGCGTTGATGACCAGCATGAACAGCCCCAAGGTGAAGATGAGCAGCGGCAGCGATAGCACCATGACGATGGGCCGGACGAAGGCGTTGAGCAGGCCGAGCGCGAGCGCCGCGAGGAACAAGCCCGGTGTCGTGTAATGTATCCCCGGCACGATGCTTGCCGCGAGCCAGACCGCGACCGTCGTGATGAGCCAGCGTTTTAAAAATGCGATGAATGAGGGCGTTTGCATCGGATGCGCCCGGTTTTGGGACGCCCCTTAACATCCGGCATCCCCCTTCCAAATACAAGGGGAATTCAGGAAACCTCTAAATCTGCGAATAGCCAGCCGGCCGCAACAGGACATTGCTGATGTCACATACAATTTCCGGATCGGTGTAGCCGGGAGTCGAGCGCACCTTCTTCCATTCGGCATCGCCTCCGAACGCGGCCCAACCCCGATCGCGCGCCTCGGCGTTCTCGAAGCCGAGCATGTAGGTCAAGTTGGGCTGGCGCGGGCCGATGAGGGTCTGGCCGAAAAACACGGGCGGCAGGCCAGTGCGCCGGAAAATGGCCATCTCCCACTTGTTGAACATCTCGACTTTTTTAAGATGCGCTTTGACGCTGTGGCTTTCGTAGGTGCGCAATTCAAAAACGCGCGATTTGCCGCCATTCGAGAACGATGGCGCGGCCAGTTTCGGCATCCCTTCAAAGGCGATCATGAACGAGCTTTCCACCCGCGTGTAAGCGGGATTGGACGGGGGCGCGTCGAGGTATTCGGCCCCGGCTTTTCGGAATTCCTCATCCTTCTCGATGCGCGCCGGGGTGGCCGCGAGCGAGTCAAGCGAAGAATGCGCGAGCAGCACATACATGGTCGGGCTTTCCGGCCCCACCGCCACGCTGAAGACGCCCACCTGGGCCACACCGGCCCGGTTGAGGGCGGGGATGGCCGCTTCGCGCCAGAATTTGTCAAATAGTTCCTGTTGCGGGCCGCGCCGCAAATGGTAGAGGCGCAATTCGTAAAATTGGCGCGCTGCGGCCCCGCCCGTTTCCTGGGCTTCAGCCGCCAAACTGGAAACGACCGCGGCGCCGCCCGCCAGGGCCATGGAAGATTGGAGAAAGGCGCGTCTTTTCATAATCGATTCAAATTACGGGCTGGCCGGTTCTTGCAGAAAAACGAAGGTTCCTTTTTTGTTGCCAACAACAATGTCAGGATGGCCGTCTCCATTGACGTCGCCCGCGATGACTTCGGTGCCGACGCCGGAATTGGTGTCAATCAAATGTGGCACGAACTCCGCCGCATGGTCCGGCCCGCGCGTAAGCTTGAACCAATACAACACCGCCGGCTCATTAGATTGCGGATCGGGGCCGTTTTTGCCGTGCGCCCAAAACCGTTTGCCGGTCACGATGTCCTTCAAGCCATCCCCGTCGATGTCGGCCAGCGCGACTGAGTGCGGCTGCGAAAAAACCACGCCATATTTGTCCGGCGTCGCGTCCGGATTGAGGATGATGTGCTGCCTGAATTGAATTTCCCCCTGCGCGTTCTTGTCCGGCAATTGCTCGTACCAGGCCAGGCCGAATCCGTGCGGGTTGAGGCAGGTGATGACGTCGGCCAATCCGTCGCCATTGACATCATAGGCGTACATCGTCGAACTGCCGCCGGGTGCAAATGGATAGGGATGGAATCTCCATTCCGGGTCACCCGCCAGCGAAGCCGGCTGCTCGTACCAGCCGTCTTTGAGCAAAATATCATTGCGGCCGTCGCCGTTGAGATCGCCAAAACCAAGGCCGTGGGTAAACCTTTGATACTCCTTGTTCTTGGGCGAAATGCGGTGGAAAGTCCACTTCTCCCGCGGGTGCGCCCAATCCGGCGCGCTGTACCCAAAATAATTGCTGGTGATGCAGATCAACTCCCTTTTGCCATCGCCGAGCAAGTCGCCGAAGGCGGGCGATTCATCGTCCGTCGAGTCAATAATCGTATGCCGCGCCCAATGGCCTTCCTTGTTTTGCGGGTTGCTGTACCAATACGTTTCCTTGCCAGGAAAACCGACAATGACAATGTCCGCCCAGCCGTCGCCGTCGATGTCGAAGGTGAACGTGAGGAAATCCTCGGAATACTGATTGTTGACACCAAGGCCGCCCTCGAATCCGTCAATGGTTTCCTTTTCCCCGGCGGCATTGGTGGCGGTGAAGGAATGGCGGGACGGGGCGTATTCGTGGCGGGTTTTGAAATCCGGCCCTTCGTACCAGAATGGCCCGGATACGATGTCGTTGTGCCCGTCGTGATTGAAATCGGCGAAATCGGCTCCTTCGCTCCAGAATTTGTCGGTGATTTGAATTTTGCGGAACGCCGGAAGATGTTCCTGGGCCTGGGCCAAGCCGGCCCCAAGGGCGAACGCCGCCAAGGCAATGGAATGACGAATCATAAGTCATTCATCTGTGGCATTGGCCGGGGCAGGGGTCAATGTTGAACTTTGAATTTTGGGCTTTAATTTTCGCGGGCGCGTGTTAAGGTATTCGCTGATGATCGGTATCCACAACCTGCTCGTGGCTGCTCTGGCGGTTGCTGTCGTCGGTTGCGACGCGCAGTCGTCCACCGCTCCGGCTCCCGCGCAAGAGGCGCAAAACTCCAACAGCAATCAAGTCGTTATGGTAAAAGTTCGCCTTCTCGATGACAAAGGCCTTCCGGGGCCGCTGGTCGAAACTCCCAAAGTCATCAAGACTGACGCCGAGTGGGCCAAACAATTGACAGCGGACGAATACCGCATCGCGCGCAACAAGGGCACCGAGCCGGCTTTTTGCGGCGCCTTTTACGATCAGCACAAGCCGGGTGTTTATTATTGCATTTGCTGCGGCCTGCCCTTGTTCACCTCGGAGGTGAAATTTGATTCCGGCACCGGCTGGCCCAGTTTCTTTCAACCCGTGGCCAAGGAAAATGTGATTACCCACACTGATCGCAGTTTTGGGATGGAGCGTGTGGAAGTGTTGTGCGCCCGGTGCGACGCGCATTTGGGACACGTGTTCGAGGATGGCCCGCGGCCGACCGGGCTGCGATATTGCATGAACTCGGCCTCCTTGACGTTTAAAGAAAACCGAAACCTCAAAGACGCGACCAGCCATTGAGCTTGGCAGGGCGCCGTTGACCGCCACTACTGCCTATGAACCAAACGAAAGCTTGGTGCGCCGGGTTGGTGTTGTTTGCTCTGGCCTCCCGCGCTCAGCCGATTCTAGTCTATCCGCAAGGCGTCTATTCGCAAGGCCAGGCCTTTGCCGGCGCCAGTTTGAGCAATCTCCGCGTTCGCAATGAATCCACTTACAGCACGGAGATGATCCTGACCGTGGATTTTTCCTACGACGGCCTGCACGGCTCGTCCGCGCGCATCGTTCCCGTGATCACCGATAAAAAGACGGCGCATGTTTCCCGCTGGTTTGGTGCCAACCCTGTCCTTGTCGGAACGGGGCGCGGCACGATTTCGTTTCCCGTCAAATTTTTCAACGACGAACCGGGCGCGCCCTCCGAATTGACGACCGACCACGTCAAGATTCTCATGCTGACAGAGGGCGCCAACACGCTTATCAGCCAGGGAATCTTCGCCCGCAGTCTCAAATGGGGCGGCACGCCGGCTGCGGCGTCCGTCGCGGCTCCACTGGCAAATGCAGCCTCAGCGGAGGCCGGCCAAGCCGAAGAAAAGGCGCGCCAGGAAGCCGCAGCCAAAACCGAGGCCGGCGCCCGGCTCAAGGCACTGGCAGATGAGCGCGCGCGCCAGGAAGCCGCAGCCAAACGCCTGGCCGAAGAGCAATCTGCCGCCGAAGCCGCCGCAAAAGCGCGCACCGAAGCCGAAGCCAGCCGGCTGGCCGAGGAAAAGGCGAAGGCCGAAGCCGATGCCAAAGCCCTCGAAGCCGCGCGGCAAAAGGCCGAAGTCGAAGAGCATGCCCGCAAGGAAGCCGCCGCCAGGCAATTGGCATTTGAAAAGGAGCGGGCCGCCTTCACGCTCGCGCCGGGCGCCAAGTCCAAAATCGTCACTGTCGATCTCCTCAACCGCAATTTTGACCGCACGGAAATGGTGGTCTCCGTCCAGTACCAATATAACCGCGCCGACCGGCTGTCTAAAATGGGCGTCGATGTCACTTCCGGCGATGAACCGGGCGTTTCAACCTTGTTCAGCAGCGCGCTTTTCGATCTCGCCGGCGGGACGCGTGGCATTGCGCTGTTCCCCATCAAACTGGACGCGCCCGCCGCCCAGCGGCTCAAGCGGCCCATGTTATTGACTGACAAAGTCTGGATTTATCTGACCGATGGCAATGGCGCGAAGTCCTACATTCACGAGGCCGCAATGGGCTTGCTGTGGCGCATTTCACCTGAAATCGCGGACAGCACGACGGCGGCTGCTCCTGCGTCCGCCAGTCCGCAAAAGTGAGGCGGCGTCACTTCGCCGCAGCGGAATCGACGGAGGCGCTGACGACTTTGATGTTGGCCGCGCTGGCCGCGTCGCGGACTTTGACGACCTCGCCCCACGGGGCATCGGTGTCGGCTCGGATGGCGAGAGTCAAATTATTGGTGGCGGCGGCGTTTTCCCTCAGGCGCTGCTCGAGTTTCTCGAACGTCACCGGAACGCCCGCGAAATAAAGCGGTCCGCTCTTGGGAATGGTGACAATGACTTCGCGCGTTTCGGTGGTGGCGCCGCTTTTCGGCTGGTTGGATTTGGGCAGAACCACTTTAAGCGCGGCGGTTTGCTTGAAGGTCGTCGTGACCATCAAAAAAATCAGGACCACGATCAGCACATCAATCAGCGAAACGATGATGACTGACGGAGGCCCGCGCCGTTTGCGGTTGGTGAACTGCATGGCGCCTCAAGACCGGGCGGCGGCGGGCCGTTCCGCCATCTCCCCGGCGTCATGCTGGTGGTAAAGCTGGCGCAAAAAGCCTTCGCACAAAGCCGCCATCTCCGCGCCCATCGTTTCGATTTTTTTGTTGTAATAACTCCAGGCCACCAGCGAAGGAATGGCAGTAATCAACCCCAGCAAGGTCGCCCTAAGCGCGAAGGCGATGCCGTTGGCCAGGCGCGCGTTGTCACCCATGCCGCTGGCGCCAAGCTCCGCGAAAAGCGCAATCAACCCGTAAATGGTGCCTACCAATCCCAGCAGCGGCGCGATGCCGACGGTGATTTCCAGGATAACCAGCCCGCGTTCGAGCCGGGAGATTTCGTGGCGGGCGGTTGTTTCCAATCCGCTCGCGTTTTCCGCGCGGGTGAAATTCCGGCTTTTTTCCGCGTAGAGCGCCAGGCGGCTCAGGGGCGAGGGATGCTGCTGGCAGAGGCGGCTCAACATGGGCAATTCTTCGGTCGCGCGGAACGAAGCCAGCGCCGATTTGACTTCGCGCGGCATGACTTTGCCTTCGCGCAAGGCCAGTCCGCGTTCGATGATGAAAGTCATGCCGATGACGGACGCCGCCATCAACACGCCCATGATGATAGTTTCCATGTTCGTTAAGCTCGGCCAGCTTAATCAATAAAAGTCGTAATAGAAAGTAAATGTAATGTCGTAATAGGCGGCGCCGATTTCGTGGAGCATCTCGGCCGGCCATTTTCCGTAGGAAGCGGGCTCTTTGATGCTTCGTTCGCAATATATTTCCATCAAATCGCCCACCTCGTTTTTCAACGGCGTCATGTCCGAGATTTGCCCGTCGGAATGGAGCCGGAAGCGCAGCACGACTTTTCCGGTCATGTCCGTCGATTGGTTTTGCAGAATTTGAAACCAATGGGCGCGCACGGCCTGCACCATTTTGTCGATATAATCGCCCAGCGGCGTGCCTTTGACATCGAGCGAAGTGTCCGCCGACACGTTGGGCACGCCTCCGGCCAGGCGCGATTGCTGGCCGGGAATCCCATTTCTGGCCCGCGCTTCCGCCAGCGTGCGCGGGCGGTCAGGAACAGTTTGCGGTTGGGCGGGTTGGGCCGGTTCGGCTTCAGCCTTGCCCGTCAGGGGCTTCTCGCTGGGGCGCGCCAGGGCCATGTCGCCGGGAACGTAAGATTGTTTGGGAGCATCCGTGCGCGCAACGGTTGCGGGTTGAGCCGGCTTTGGCGGCGGCGCGGGTTTCACGGCGGCCGGAGTGTGTTTGGCGTCCTCCATCGTTTTGAGATAGTTATCCTGCTTTCCGGTGATGTTCGGCATCAGCGAGGGCGTCTTCACTTCGCGATTGGCGGCCACCGTGTTTTTGGCGCCTTCGAACATCGGTTTCTTGGGCGGCTCGGTTGTCGCCAGAGAAGGATCGACTTCCACAAAAGTCAGCAGCGTCTGCGATAGGATTTCCGCGGCCGGCTTTTTGACAGGCAGGGGCATGACCAGCTTGGAGACGGCCTGCATCCAGCGCGGCATGGAGACATTCTGCCACCATCCCTGGGCCTGCCCGACGCGCCAAAGCGAATAGGCCGTAAAATGCAGAATCAGCGAAATGACGAGCGCCCTGAGAATGAGTTTCTCAGTGGAGCTTGTTTCGTTGGATTCCGGCACCGTCACTCGTCCAAGATGGCCCAATCCCCGCCGAAAACAACTGGATAAGCGGCGGAAGCGCAAATCGTTAATCCGGCCGCCATGGCCGGGTTGATGCCCGGACGCCGGCGCGAAAGTTGCGAGAGGCAATTTACGATTTTCATGTCCGCGCCGTTGGCGAAGAGATGGCCCGCGTGAACCATTTGCCGCTGGCGGCGCGCCGGCGGCACATCGGCGAAATGGTTGGCCATGCTGTTCGAAAGGGCATGAAATCCGCGAAACCGGCTCTGGGATTCACGCGATAGGTTCCTAAATCGACTCCGTTAGAAACACGAATAAACGGTCCCGCCGTCCACTCGCAAAGCCGCGCCGTTGGTGGCCGATGAGAGCGGGCTGCACACATAGACAACCAAGTTCGCCACTTCTTCGGTGGAAGCAAAACGCTTGAGCAGGGAAGTGGGGCGGACGCTGGTGAAGAATTCCTTTTCAAATTCCGCGAACGGCTTGCCGCCGCTCATTTGTTTGACAAACTCATCGACGCCGTCGGAGCGGGTCGGGCCGGGCAGAATCGCGTTGACCGTCACTGCCGTGCCCGCGCAAGTCTCCGCGAGGCCGCGGGAAAGGGCCAATTGGGCGGTTTTTGTCATGCCGTAATGAATCATCTCTTTGGGAGTTTGAATCCCGCTTTCGCTGCTGATGAAAATGATCCGCCCCCAGTTTTTCTGTTTCATTTTGGGAAGATAAACCCGGCTCAGGCGAACCCCGCTCAAAACGTTCACCTCAAAAAACCGCCGCCACTGCTCATCCGAAATTTGCTCAAACGGTTTAGGCTCGAATATGCCCAGATTGTTGACAAGCATCTCGACCTCCGGGAACTGTCGCGCCAGTTTGTCAACAACAGGCGCGCTGGACAAGTCGCCCGCGAATCCTTCCAGCTTCGCGCCGGGATTTTTTTGGCGAATCTCCGCCAGGGCCTCGGAAACTGATTTCTCCGTCCGCCCGTTGATGATGACCCGGGCGCCTTCGCGGGCCAGGCCGGTGGCGATGGCCAGGCCGATCCCCTTGGTCGAGCCGGAAACCAGGGCCAATTTGTCTGCGAGTTCCAAATTCATGCGACGATCCTTTCCCATTCCGTTTGCCGGAAGAGGAAGAAGCTACCACCCAAGGTTTGCCCTGTCAAAATACTCGATTCCGCCCCGCGGAATTTGCGTCTTAGCCATCTTTCTGCTATCTTTAAGCAACGAATATGCTGCAAGAGACGATCGCTAAAATCGAGGGGCGCATCGGAAATGCTGCAACGCTCAATGAGGACAACCGGGCGGAGCTGCTCAAATTGCTGGGGCAGCTTAAGAGCGAGATTTCCGGGCTTTCCCGGACTTACCAGGAACAGGCGGAAAGCATCGCCTCTCTCGCCGAAGTTTCCGCGCGCGAAGCCACCCGCCAGACCAAAAATCCAGAAGTGCTTCAGCACTCTATCGGCGGCCTGCAGTCGTCGGTGTCGGAATTTGAAACCAGCCATCCCGCCTTGGCGGCGGTGGTGAACCGTTTTGCCAGCCTGCTGGCCAATATGGGGATTTAACCATGAAATTCCTTAAGATGATTTTTATGGGCGTTTGGAGCGTGATCTTCGGCGCGAAAAAATGGATGGGCAAGTCCAAGACGCCGCCCAAGCCCAGGATCATTCTCAAGGGCCGCCACGCGCAAATGTTGATGGCCGCGCGCCGCAACAATGTTGAAGCGCAAATCGAATTGGCCACTTGCTATTCTGAAGGCGATGGCGTGGAACAGAATTACACGGAAGCCGCCCATTGGTTTGGCGAGGCCGCTAAATTAGGCGACGCTCGGGGCCAATTCAGCATGGGGATTTGCTGCGCCAACGGCCAGGGAGTTTCGCAGGATTACGAAGCGGGCGTGGAATACTTTCGCGAGGCGGCTGAGCAAAACAATCCCGGCGCGCAAGTCAGCCTGGGGCTTTGCCTGCAAAAGGGCCTGGGCGCGTATCCCAGCCCCAAGGAGGCCGCGTTTTGGTTCCGGCGGGCCGCCGATAGCGGCGACGCGGCCGGCCAGATGAGCCTGGCGGCCTGCCTGCAAGCCGGCTCCGGCGTGGATAAAAATGAAGCCGAGGCGCTGTTGTGGTTTCGCAAAGCGGCCGCCGAAGGGCTGGCGGAAGCGGAATTTCACGTTGGCAAATGCCTGGTGAAGGGGGCCGGCGCGCCGGTCAATGAAACGGAGGCTTTTCAGTGTTTCCAATCGGCCGCGCGCAAGGGGCTGCCCCAGGCGGAATTTGAACTGGGACTTTGTTATCAAAACGGCCGCGGAACAGCCGCCGATTTGGCGGAAGCCTACGCCTGGCTATCCTTGGCGGCGCATCGCGCCATTCCCAAGGCCCGCGAAGCCTGCGAGGCGCTCGAGTCTGAAATGGCGCCCGAAGAACTTCAGGAAGCCAGGAACCGCCTGATCCTCCTTGCGCCGGGGCAGCCGCACGCCGCGCCGGAAAAAGTGGAGCTTGAGCCGGAACTGGCTGTAAAATTTCAAACCGAATAACCGCGCCGTTTTTTTTCAACGAATTCGCGGGCGCGCTGTCAAATCGCATTATGAACCAATCCAAACGCGGGGAACGGTGGAAAAAAACGTGGCGCGAATTCAAATCGTTCGCCCTGCTGATTATCATTTTGACAGCCGTCCGCTCGGCCATCGCCGATTGGAACGACGTCCCCACCGGCTCGATGAACCCAACCATCGTCCAAGGCGACCGCGTCTTTGTCAACAAACTGGCCTACGATCTGAAAGTGCCCTTCACGACTTGGCATCTGGCGCAGTGGGGCAATCCCAAGCGCGGCGACATTGTGGTGTTCTACTCGCCCGCCGATGGCGTCAGGCTGGTCAAGCGCGTGGTTGGCCTGCCGGGGGACACGGTGCAAATGTCCAACGACCAGCTTCTCATCAACGGCAAACCGCTGGAATATGACCCGCTGCCGCCGCTTACCGGCCACGATGTCCCGGCCGACAACGACGGATTGCGCGTTTATGCCGAGGAAAAAGCGGGCGGAATGCCGGCGCATCCGGTCACGGTTTTGCCGCAACGGCCGGCCATGCGGACGTTCGGCCCGACCGCGGTGCCAGCCGGGGAGTATTTTATGATGGGCGACAACCGCGATAACAGCAACGACTCCCGATATTGGGGCGCGGTCGAGCGCAAGCGCATTGTGGGGCGGGCGATCATGGTGGTCATGTCGCTGGATCATCAACACTATTTTGAGCCGCGCTGGCATAGGTTTTTCACCGGCCTGAATTGAGGGCTTTTCCCGGCCTTGCCTCGTTTCGCGCGGGGACTAGGTTTGGGCGGAGGTGCTCAATGAAAGTGTGGAGATGGAGCGGGATGCTGATGTGGCTGCTGCTGCCGGTCTTGGCAAGCGGCCAGGAATTCAACCTTTCACCAACCTACGCGGGCGAAGCGGCCGCGTTGCGGGTGAGGCCGTGGGGCGGCGAACCTGCCACCTTCGCGGATACCGGCCCCGCGCCCGAAATGGGAGGGGAGCGCCAAAATTCGGCGCCCGCTGCTTATCCCGCCGCCGGCATTGCCGCGCACGAGCTTTATGCGGTTACCTTGGGCGTCTCCGGGCAAAACAAGTCGCAGTCCTCGCTCACTTTGTTGGACGCGACGATCGGCAGCCATCGCATCACCGCGCTATGGATTGAAGCCCAAGCCAAAGCGTCCGCCGGTTTTCTTTCCGTGCCCACCAGCGGCAAATGCACGTTCGCTGGATTGACGGTGGATGGCCATTTGGTCGCCATCACCGGCCAGCCGAATCAAACGATCACATTTCCAGACGGCTTTTTGGTGATCAACGAGCAAACAGGTTCCAGCAGCGCGCATTTTGGAACATTGACTGTCAACGCGCTTCACCTGCAAATCACCGGGGTCGGAAGCCTCATCGCCGCCTCCGCCAAAGCCGAGGTCATCAATGGGCCAACGCGGTAGGATTTTTGCGGCTAAGAATTTTTCTTCTGCGGCTCCTGTTTTAATAACGCCGCCGCCACGCGCCGGCCCAATCCCTCGGCATCATTAACGGCGCCTCGCCCTTCCGCGCGGCGGATTTTATCGCCCTCAAATGAAATTGCCCGCAAATACAACTCCGTGCCCGCGAGCGTGGCGAGCGCGCCGAGGGGCATCTGGCAGCCGCCGCCCAGGGCGCGCAACAGGGCGCGTTCGGCCGCCACGCATTGGAAAGTCGATTCATCGTTCAATTCGCGGCAAAGGGCGGCCGCCTGTTTGTCGTCCGCGCGAATCTCCACCCCGATGGCTGCCTGGCCCACGCAAGACAGCATTTCCTCCACGCCCAGCGTAATGCCCAGCAATCCGCCTGGCACGCCTTCGCCGGACAAACGGCCTTCGGGTGTCAATACAAGATCCAACCGGGCCAGCCCGGCCGCGGCCAGAATTGTGGCGTCCATCTCCGGCTGTTCCGCCAGCTTGCGCAGGCGCGTGGCCACGTTGCCGCGAATCTCCACGACTTTGAAATCGCGCCGCAACGCCAGCAATTGCGCCCGGCGGCGCGGGCTGCTCGTGGCCACTGTCATGCCTTTGGGCAATTGCGCCAGCGCCAGGCCCGGCGCGAGCGGTTCCTTGTAAAGAAGAACGTCGCGCGGGTCCGCCCGCTTGCCCGCCACCGCGCCCAATTTCAACCCCTCCGGCAATTCGGTCGGGAGGTCTTTGAGGCTGTGGATGGCCATGTCCGCCCGGCCCTTGAGCAGAGCCGTTTCAAGCTCCTTCGTGAAAATGCCCGCGGGCATCGCCGGGCTGGGGCTGGCCAGAGAGGCGGCCGGAAATTTGTCGCCGCTGGATTTGATGATCTTCAACTCGAAGGCCAGCTTGGGAAATTTCTCCCGGCAATGCGCCAGCGCCGCATTGGCCTGCGCGAGCGCCAGCGGGCTGCCGCGCGTGGCGATGCGAATTGGTTTGCGTTTCATGCGCTGGCCTGGCCCATGTGCGACAGCCCGGCTCCCGGCCCCGGCGCCATGACCGGCATCAGCGCGGCCGCTTTCTCGCTGATAATGGCTTCGCAGCGGACGATTTCGTCCTGGCGCTGCCGGAGGTAATCGCCCGCGATGGCCTGCAAATCGTCGATGTTGTAAAGATAAACGTTGTCCAAAAAGTTGACCGAAGAATCGATGTCGCGCGGCACCGCGATGTCAATCAAAAGCAGGGGCCGGTTCTTGCGCGCCTTCATCAAAGGCTCCAGTTTGGCGCGGTCCAAAATGCAATGCGGCGCCGAGGTGCTGCTGATGAGAATATCGATGGCGGGAAATTCCGCCGCCCAATCGTCGAAGCCGATGGCGCGCCCGCCCAGTTCCCGCGCCAATTCGACCGCGCGCTCATGCGAGCGGTTTGACACGAGGATGCTCCGCGCGCCCCGGCTCAAGAGCGCGCGCGCCGTTTTCTCGCTCGTCTCGCCCGCGCCGATGACCATGACCGGATGCTCGCCCAGCGAACTGAAAAGCCTTTCCGCCAGTTCCACCGCCACTGAGCCAACCGAGACGCTTCCGCGCTGAATGTTGGTCTCGGTGCGGATATGTTTGGCAACGTAAAACGCCCTTTGAAACGCCTTGTTCAGCATCGCGCCCGTGTGCCTGGCGCGCAGGGCGGCGTCATAGGCTTTTTTCAATTGGCCGAGAATTTCCGTCTCGCCCAGGACCATCGAATCGAGGCCGCAGGCGACTTTGAACAGGTGTTCGAGACCCTGGCGTCCCGCGCGCCCGTAAATCTCGCCGCCCGATGGAGCGGGGCAGCGATGGAAGTCAAACAAAAATTGACGCAGCCCCGCGATGGCCTGGCCTTCCGGCAGGTCGCTGGCCGCGTAGATTTCGACGCGGTTGCACGTGGAAAGAATGACCGCCTCCCGCGCCAGTCCCGCCGTTCGCAGCGCCTCCAGCGCGCCCGGCAGCGCCGTTTCCGAAAAAGCGAACCGCTCCCGCACCGTGACAGGCGAGGAATGATGGCTCAAGCCGATGACAACCAGGTTCATGTCAAAACCGGTGGGAAGGGGAGAGCAGGTTGACGCCCCAGAACGTCAAGACGACAAACGCGAAGCCCGCCACCGCCCCCCAGGCGAATTTCCGCCCCGATTGCGCATGGCGGCCGTGCAACACGAGCAGGGCCAGGTAAAGAGACCAGACGAGGCCCGACCAGATCACTTTGGGATCGGTGGCGGCGTGCAATTGCGGATGGTCTTTGAGCAGCAGCGGGATCAGCGCAAGGCCAACCGTCAAGAGCACGAATCCCGCCCACAACAATCGGCTGGTGATTCTTTCCAGCCTGTCAATCGGCGGCATGACCGCGAAGACCGCGCGCAGCTTGTGAAATTTCAGGTCGTGTTCCTGGGTCAAGTACATGACGGCCGCGACCGAGCTTAATCCGAACGCGCCGTAGGAAAGCAGCGTCAGCGCCGCATGCAGGCTGACCAAATCGTTGCCAGCAAAGACCGGTTGGGCCATGTGGGGCGGGTCCAGCCCCGGCATCAGCGCGAACACGCCGAGCGCGAAAATGACCGGCGCCGCAAACGCACCCAAAAACCGCCAGCGCGGCCAAATACCGATCACTAAAAAAGCGGCCACAATCGTCCAATCGACGAACGTCATGGCTTCGTAGAGATTGTGGACCGGGCATTCCTTGAGATCGAACCCGCGCATGAACATGGCCTGGGTTTGGAGGGCGATGCCCGCCAGCAGCAGCGCGTAATTGACGTGATCGTGGCGGCGGAATCCCTTGCGCCAGAGGAACAAGGAATAGACCATGCTCAAGCCGTAGGCAATTACGGCCAGCAAGAAAAAATGTCGATCAGTCCACCACGACACAACCATGTAACCTTAATCAACCCCGCCGCCGCCGCAAGGAAGAACCAAAACCAAAAAAGTGAATGTTATATCTTATTGCGCCACAGTCACTTGCAAATTTAGCGTCCAAAAATTCATTCATCCTTGCAGAAAAACAGCGGTTCCGGCCAAAAAAAGAGGAGCTTTCGCAATCGATTTTTCGATTTTTTGCGTTTTTTCAATTCGCAATACGTTCTTCCAGAAAAACATCCATTGTTTCACTCGGGTCCAAAAAAATCATGCCAAAAACACTACCGTAGGTTTTTCCGCTTTTGGCCTTTATGGCAAAATTCTCGCATGAACATCAAAAATAGTTCAAATAGCAAAGGCGCCCGCGCTCAACCCCGCGCGTTTCCCGGTGCCGCAAAAGATTGGGGTTAGGCCGCTCGAATGCGCCTAATTACGGTGAATTGCGATATTTTTAGCCGCCAAGCCCGGATGTTTTCTAACGCCAGGCTGCCAGCGTGATTTTGTGTTTGCGAGCCAGCGATTCGGTTTCCGCGCCGTCCAAAAGCAGCGTTTTGTCCGCTTCAAATATCACGGCGGAAATGCGGGCGGCATGGCAGGTTTCCAAGGTGCGGGCGCCAGCGCAGGGGATGTCGAAACGCAAATCGTGCTTTTCCTTGGCGACTTTGACGGCCAGCGCGCCTTTCCCGCCAGCCAATTCACCGCCGCGGCGCAGGCAGGCGTCCGTCCCCTCGAAGCCTTCCACCGCCAGCACCGTGCCTTCCTTCACCACCACCGTTTGCCCGATTTCCAGGCGCGAGATTTCCTTGGCGATGCGAAAGCCGAAAACCGCGTCTTCCTTTTGCGACTCGTTCAGCGCCGGGCCGAGGACGAAGCCAGCTCCCGGCATAAACGGGCGCAGCCAGCGCAAAGGCTCAATCAATTCGATGCCGTCCTTCTTCAACTCATCGGCAATCGCGCTGAAAATGGAATGCGCGTTGCGTTCCTTCACTTTCATCAGCAAGGCCACCGCGCGCATATCCGGGCGCAAGTCAAACAGATTTTTGGGCGCGATTTGCCCCGCCATGACGCACTGGGTCACGCCGCGCTCCTTGAAGGCCGCGATCATTTTGGACAATTGCCCCACCTTCAACCACACGATCTCATCGACTTTTTGCGCCAGCGCGGGGTCCGTCTCATTGTCGAAGGCGACCGCAACGATCCGTTTGACACCGCCAGCGCGGGCCTGCTCCGCCAAAGCCAGCGGCAGCGAACGATTGCCGGCGATAATGCCCAGGGTGTCCAATGGTTGATCCATGCTCAAACCGTAACCGTTCCCGGATGGCCGGGCAATCCGTTTCACTTTTGGATGGAAGTCTGGACTCCATTATCCATAATCATTGTCTCGTGAAGGCACTGACGCTTGTAGAATATAAACGATTCGCTTTGGAAGACGCGCCCGAACCGGCGTTGCGGCCGGATTCGGTCATGGTGCAGGTCAAGGCGTGCGGCATTTGCGGCAGCGATGTCCACGGCATGGATGGCAGCACGGGCCGCCGCCGCCCGCCGATCATCATGGGCCATGAAGCCGCCGGCGTGATTGTTCGCACCGGGCCGGATGTCCAAGGCTGGGAAACCGGGGCGCGGGTCACATTCGATTCCACCATTTACTGCGGGAGTTGCGAGTATTGCCGGGAAGGGCGCATCAATCTTTGCGATCAGCGCCGTGTCTTGGGAGTCTCCTGTGAAGATTACCGCCAGCACGGCGCTTTCGCCCAATTCGTGGCCGTTCCGCAACGGGTCCTTTATCGCCTGCCGGATGCCATGCCTTTCGAACACGCGGCCTTGACCGAGCCACTGTCCATCGCCTTTCACGCTTTGCACCGGGCTGGGCCGCAAGCGGGCGGACGGGCCGTGGTTGTGGGCGCGGGGCTTATTGGGTTGCTGATTATCCAAGCGTTGCGCAGGGCGGACTGCAACCAAATCATGGCCGTCGATACGGTGCCAGATCGGCTGTCCCTTGCCAAAAAACTCGGCGCAACGGATGCCATCAAGTCTGGCCCGGCCGCGCTGGGTGAAATCATGGAATGGACCGGCGGCCGCGGTGCGGAGAATGTTTTCGAGGCGGTCGGTATTTCGCCAACGGTCGACTTGGCCATCCGCTCGGCCCGCAAAGGGGGTTCTGTGACGCTGGTTGGGAATGTCGCGCCGACGGTGGAATTTCCGCTGCAAGCGTGCGTCACGCGCGAGTTGTCTGTTTATGGTTCGTGCGCGTCCTGCGGCGAATACCCGGCCTGCCTGGATGCCTTGGCCAAAGGGGAAATCCAAGCCGCCCCGCTCGTCAGCGCCGTGGCGCCGTTGGAAGACGGGCCGCGATGGTTCGAGCGTCTTTACGGCAAGGAGCCGGGCCTGTTCAAAGTCGTATTGCAACCCTGAGCATGTCCGCCTCACCATTCGATTTGACAGGAAAAGTCGCGCTGGTCACCGGCGCCAGCCGCGGATTGGGCCAGTATTTCGCGCGCGCCCTGGCGGCGGCGGGGGCCGACCTGATTATTACCAGCCGCCGCGCCGAGACCCTGCGCGAATTCCAGCAGGAAATCGAAGCCATGGGCCGCCGCGCGTTCTCCGTGGCGCTGGATGTGCGCGATCTCGACAGCATCCGGCAAATGGCGGCCCAGGCGATGGAACACTTTGGCCGGATTGACATCCTTGTCAATAATGCCGGCTGCAATGTCCGCAAACCTGCCCTTGAAGTGACCTGGGACGATTGGAACCTCATCCTGGAAACTAATTTGCGCGGCACATTTTTCGTTTCGCAGGCTGTGGCGCCGCAGATGATCGCGCGCAAACGCGGCCGCATCATCAATATCGGCTCCGTCACAGCGGTGGCTGGATACGCCGGATTGGGGCCGTACGGAGCCAGCCGGGGAGGCGTCAAGCAATTGACCATGAGCCTCGCTGATGATTGGGGAGTCCACGGCGTTACCGTTAACTGCCTGGCGCCTGGATGGTTCAAAACGGCCCAAAACGCCGTCATGTACGAAAACCAGGAATGGGTCCAGTATTTGTGCGACCGCATCCCCCTAAAGCGCCCCGGGCAGCCACGCGACCTGGAAGGCGCCATTGTCTTCCTAGCCTCCGACGCCAGCGAATACATCACCGGCCAGACCTTGCTGGTCGATGGCGGCATTTCCACCGGCGCAACCCGCGCGCTGCCTGCCAAGAAGTGATAAATCGGCGTTCTCCGGCCGCGAGCATCCAAAAATTCGCCGAAAGTCATTGACCTTTTCTTCCATTTAAGGTGGAATAATCAGTTGTAATGCCCCAAAAGGGCATTTCAGGATCCCGGTCCGTATTTGGTTCACATAGCGACACGCTTTAATCTCAAAAATGAAAACACCTCGAATTCTGCTCATGGCTGCCATTTACCTTTTGGGTGTGGCGGAAGTCTTTAGCCAGCCCGTTGTCTGGAGCGGCAACGGTGATGGCGCATCATGGAACAACTCGCAAAACTGGGTCGGAAACCAGGTGCCAGGCCCCGGCAACTCGGTCTTTATCACTAACGGCATCGGCGGCACGGTCGTTATCTCTGCCAGCGTGACCGTGGAATCGGTTGTATGCAACAAAGGCCTGACTATCACCAATAACGTCTTGACCGTCACTTTAGGAGTGTCATCGATCCAGGGAACATTAACGGTTGGCACGAGTGGCGGGCTTGCGGCGAGCGGCAGCGCCACGACCTTCACTTCCACCGGCCCGGTGGTTGGCGCGGACGGCAATTTCGCGGTCAGCGGCGGGGCGGTGATGATCCTGCCGGGCCTGCAAAACTATACAAAAGCCTGCAATGGCGCCAATTGGACGGCGACAGGCTCCAACAGCGTCTTGAATCTGCCGGGACTGACCAACATCACCGGCGCGGCGTGCAATTTTCCAGTGATCAAGGCCTCGGCGGGCGGCCATATCTTCGCCACCAACCTCTTTAGCATCGAGGCAGGGCCGCTTGCTTTTCAGGCGGATGGGAGCAATAGCTTAATTAATATAGGCGCGCTGTCTAGCTGTTCGGGGCAAAGCCCGTACCTTGTCACGTTTGAATCCAGCGCTGGAGGGACCCTCATAGCTTCCAATATGTCTGGCGGGCCGTTCGTCGGCGTAACAATCAACACAAATGCCACCCTCCAAACAGCGCCCCTCGGTGAATTGACCAGTCTCACTGTCAATGGCGGGACAGTCACTCTTCCAGCTTTGACGAACATGTCCGGCGGCTTGGTTGCGGCCGTGGGCGCGGCCGTCAGCCTTCCGGCGCTGACCAATATCGATGACGGCAATTTCAACCTAAGCGTCGGAGCTTCGGTGACGGCGGCCGCATTGCCCAGCTACGGCAAAAGCTGCAACGGCGCGAATTGGACGGTCACAGGCACGAACACGCTCTTGAATCTCCCCGCGCTCACCAACATGACCGGGAATCCGTGCAATTATCCTTTCATTCAAGCCGAGGCGGGCGGTCATATTTTGATGACAAAGCTGGCGAATATCCAGGCAGGCCCGCTTGCTTTCCAGGCGGACGGCGGCGGCAGCTTTATTAACATGAGCGCGCTGACGAGTTGCGCCGGGCAAAGTCCTTACCTGGTCACGTTCGAAGCCAGCGCGGGAGGAGACCTGCAAGTTCCGAACATGTCTGGCGGGCCGTTTGTCGGTGTGACGCTTAATACGAACGGGACGCTTCAAACCGCGCCGCTGGGCCAATTGGCCAGTTTGACTGTCCCCGGCGGGACGTCCGTATTTCCGGCGTTGACGAACATGTCCGGCGGCTTGATCACGGCGTCGGGCGGCGCGGCTCTTAGTTTCCCGGCGCTGGTTAATATTAACGACGGCAATTTTAACATCAGCGCGGGATCGTCGGTGACGGCGCCCGCGCTCGTGAATTACACAAAGAGTTGCAACGGCGCCAATTGGATCGTGACAGGTTCCAACAGCGTGCTGAGCCTGCCCGTGCTGGCCAACATTACCGGAGCAGAATGCGGTTTTCCCACCATCCAAGCCGAGGCCGGCGGACAGATTCTGGCCGCGAACCTGGCTGCTATCCAGGCTGGCCCGCTGGCTTTCCAGGCCGACGGCTCCAACAGCTTGATTAATTTGACTGGGCTGATCACCTGCAATGGACAAGGCCCGTATCTCGTCACCTTTGAAACCAGCACGGGTGGAACCCTGGAAATTCCGAACATGACCGGCGGATCGCTCGTGGGCGTGACGATCAACTCCAACTCAACCATGCAGGTGGGAAAAATCGGCGAGTTAAACAGCATCACCATTAACGGCGGCACGGTGACATTTGCGTCTCTGACCAATATCTCCGGCGGCACGATCATTGTGAACGGCGGCACAGCGAATTTCCCGGCGCTGACATCCTTCGATGGCGGCAACGGTTCTTCGATCCAGGCCAACGGCGGCGCCACTGTTTCCATTCCACAACTGAGCACATTGGAAGGGGTGAATATTACCTTAAGCTCATCCAACATGCTTAATCTCAACGCTGTGACCAATTTGAGCGGCAGCGTGCTGACGGTCAACGGCATCTCGGTGACATTGGCCAGCGCCGCCAATATTCAGAATGCCAGCTTTTACGTCAACAGCGGGGGATCGCTCTCGATCCCGGCTGTCCGAAATTGCTCCAATACAGCCGCCGTGACCTGGCTGGCCAGCGGGGCGGGCAGCGGCCTGGCCTTGACGGGCCTGACCAACCTGGTTGGTCCGTACAATTTCTATAATTCCGGCACTGCATTATTTATTCAGGCGCAGTCTGGCGGCGGCGTCAACTTGAACGGCCTGGCTTCGATTTCCTCCGGCATCGTTGAATTCCAGTCCTCCGGCGCTGGCAGCCAGATCAATTTGTCGGCCTTGCAGCAATTCGATGGCACCTATGTTTATTCGCTATTGCAGCCCAGCGGCGGCGGCGCGATTCTGACGGGCCAATTGCAAGACATGATCGGCGTGACGGCCTGGCTGGGTGGCGGCGCGATGAACCTCGCCGCGGTGACCAATATGAGTGATTCAACCCTGGTCGTGACCAATGGCTCGGTGACATTGACCAACGTGGCCAATATCTACGACGCCAGTTTGTATGTCAGTTCTGGCGCCACGCTTTCGTTGCCGTCCGTCACCAGTTGCAACGATGATAATACAGCGACCTGGCAGGCCAATGGGCCGGGCAGCGTGCTGGCGTTGACGGGGCTGGCCAATCTCGCGTGCCCTTACAACTTCTACAATCCCAGCGAGGGGCTTTACATCCAGGCGCAATCCGGCGGGCTTGTCAACCTCGACGGATTGTCGGCCATATCCGCGGGCATCGCGTTCGTGCAATCCAGCGGCTCCGGCAGCGAAATCAATTTGTCGGCCTTGCAGAATTTTGACAGCGCCTACACGTACTCGCAGTTGCAGACCAGCAGTGGCGGCGTGATTTTGGCCGGGCAATTGGGCAGCATGAACATGGTCACCGCGGTATTAGGCAACGGCACGCTCAATTTGCACTCAGTGACGAACATGAGCGGGTCGATCTTGACGCTAACCAATGGCGCGTTGACGCTGCCTAATCTCGTCAATATCAACGACGCCAGTTTGTATGTCAGTTCTGGAGCCACGCTTTCGCTGCCGTCCGTAACCGCTTGCAACGATGACGGCACACAGACCTGGCAGGCCAGCGGGCCGGGCAGCGTGCTGGCATTGACGGGGCTGGCCAATCTCGCGTGCCCCTACAACTTCTACAATCCCAGCGAGGCGCTCTACATTCAGGCGCAGAACGGCGGGCTTATCAACCTGGACGGTTTGCTGGCCATAACCGCGGGCATTGCGAATGTGCAATCCAGCGGCGCGGGCAGCGAAGTCAATATATCGGCCCTGCAGCAGTTTGACAGCTCCTTCGTCTATTCGCTGTTGCAGCCCAGCAGCGGCGGAACGATTCTGGCAGGGAACCTGAGCAGCGTGAACATGGTCGCTGTGGATATAGGCGGCGGCACGCTCAATTTAAATGGGGTGACGAATTTGAGCGGGACCGTATTGACGATTACCAATGGCTCGTTGACGCTGCCTAACGTGGCCAACATCGACGACGCCAGTTTTTATGTCAGCAATGGCGCCACACTTTCCCTGCCGAATGTCTTGAATTGCACCAACGACTCACCGGCCACCTGGCAAGCCAGCGGGTTGGGCAGCGTCCTGTCTTTGACGGGGCTGACCAATCTCGCGGGCCCCTACAATTTCTA
Source organism: Verrucomicrobiia bacterium (assembly GCA_036501625.1). Lineage (GTDB taxonomy): Bacteria > Verrucomicrobiota > Verrucomicrobiia > Limisphaerales > Palsa-1400 > Palsa-1400. The sequence goes on along the minus strand of DASXZY010000079.1, from coordinate 330,537 downwards.
CAATTCCGGCGTCGCCCTCTTCGTTCAGGCGCAGGCCGGCGGGCTTGTCAACCTGAACGGTTTGGATTCCATCTCCACCGGTATCGCGGACTTTCAGTCCAGCGGCGCCGGCAGCGAAATCAATCTTTCGGCCTTGCGGCAGTTTGACAGTTCCTTCGTCTATTCGCGGTTGCAGCCCAGCGGTGGCGCAACGATTCTGACAGGGCAGCTTGGAAGCATGACATCCGTGACGGTTGTTTTGGGCGGCGGCGCTCTCAATCTGAATACCGTGACCAACTTGAGCAGTTCCTCCGTGACGGTGACCAACGGCTCGGTCACGCTGAGCAACGCTGTTAACATTACCGACACTAGTTTGTATGCTGGCAACGGCGCCGCGCTTTCACTTCCGAAAGTAGTGGCTTGCACCGAGGATGCCCCGGCCACCTGGCAGGCCGCCGGGGCGGGCAGCACGCTGGCGATGACCGCGCTGACTAATCTCGCGTGTCCCTTCTATGTTTACAATTCCGGCATTGCCCTCTTTGTCCAGGCGCTGTCGGGTGGATACGTCAACTTGGACGGCTTGGATTCCATCTCCACCGGCATCGCGGATGTGGAGGCCAGCGGGAGCGGCAGTGAAGTCAATTTCTCCTCGCTGCAACAGTTTGATAGCAGTTACATCTATTCGCAATTGCTGCCCGTCAACGGCGGAGTCATTCTGGCCGGCCAATTGGGCAGTGTGACCGCCGTGAGCGCGACCTTGGGCGGCGGCACGATAAACCTCAGCACGGTCACCAATCTGGACGCCTCCGTCCTGACCATGACCAACGGCGCCCTGACGCTGGGAAATGTGACAGACATCAACGATGCCAGCTTCTACGTTACCAATGGCGCCACGCTTTCTCTGCCAAGTGTGCAAAGCTGCGTCGAAAGCGCGCAAAGCACGGTGGTTTGGCAGGCGAGCGGCGCGGGCAGCGTGCTGAATTTGACCGGCCTGACCAATGTGGTTGCTCCCTACAATCAATTCAATTCCGGCGAGGCCCTGTATATTCAGGCGCTGGCGGGCGGGCAGGTGAACCTTTATCAATTGCTCTCCATTGCCAGCGGCGCCACGCAGTTGGAGGCCAGCGGCGCTGACAGCGTGGTCAACGTAACCCGGCTGATCAATTACGTCCCGGGCACGACAACCCTGACCACGGCTGGCGGCGGCGTGATCGTGCGGGCGCAGCCCTTGCTGCTCGTTACAGCTAATAATGCGAGCATGACCTATGGCGGAACAGTTCCAGTGCTTTCGGTCAATTACGCTGGCTTTACCAATACCGATACTTCAAATTCGCTGACCGTCCAGCCGTCGATCTCGACAACCGCCACGAGCCTCAGCCATCCCGGCGCGTATCCGATCACGGTCAGCGGGGCGGTGGACGCCAATTACACCATCGTTTTTGTGCCGGGCACCCTGACCATCAACCCAGCCCCGCTTTCCATTACGGCCAGCAACGAGACCAAGGTTTACGGGCAGTTGGCCGCTCTTCCGTCCACCGCGTTTAGCGTGAGCGGGTTGCTGAATGGGGATGCCATTGCGGGTATTACGCTGACCAGCGCGGGCGCCGTCTCGAACGCGGCTGTGGGGAATTATGCCCTGTCCGCCACCAATGCCACGGGACCGCGCGCCGCAAACTACAACATCACTTACCATGCCGGAACTCTGGCTGTCGCGAAGGCTCCTCTGGCCATCACGGCCAACAACCAGAGCAAGTATTTTGGAAAGACGCTGGTCTTCAACGGAACCGCTTTTACCGCCAGCGGATTGCAGAATGGCGAACGCGTGGGATCGGTCACGCTGACGAGCGCGGGTGCCATATCCAGCGCCACTGTAGCCGGGTCGCCGTATCCGATTATTCCGAGCGCGGCCGCCGGCGGGACGTTCGCCGCGGGCAATTACAGCATCTCATATGTCAACGGTTCGCTGACCGTCGTTCCAACCGGCGCGGCCCCCGCCATCAGTTCCGTGGCGCCCGGCGCGGCTCCTGTCAATGGCGGAACGGCGATTACGATCAACGGGGCCAATTTTGAGCAGGGTGCGACCGTAAATTTCGGCGCGCTGCCGGCCACATTGGTCACGTTTGTCAGCCCCGGCGTTTTGACCGCTGTCACACCGGTGTCGGCCTCCGGCACGGTTGGCGTGACTGTCATTAACCCGGATGGCAACAGCATCACGGCTTCCGCCGCTCTTGCCTTTGGCAACGGGCCAGTCATCGTTACGGGGCCGGCCAGCCTTGCGCTGAGTCCGGGCCAGTCCGCGCATTTCGCGGTTACTGCCACCGGCGATGCCACCCTCGCTTATCAATGGCAATTCAATGGTGCGAATCTCGCGAATAATGGCCGGATTGCCGGCGTTACAACGGCGGCGTTGACGATCGGCAATTCCACCGTCGCTGATGACGGCTATTATCGCTGCGTGGTGACGAACTTGTACGCGTCCGCCACCAGCGCTTCAGCGATGTTGAGTGTCGTTGCGCCTCCGTCGCTGGTGACGGTTTCCCCGCCCAGTGTGTCCGTGGGGCAGGGAGGCAGCGCCACGCTGGCCGCGACCAACGGCGGCACCGGGCCGTTCGGTTATGCCTGGTATCAGAACGGCGTCCTCGTGCCCGGCCAGACGACTTCAGTTTTCAACATTGCGAGCGCGCAGGCCAGCGCCAGTTACACGGTCGTTGTCTCGAACGTCTCCGGCATGGCGACCAGCGCCCCCGTGGCGTTGACGCTCCTCGGCTACTGCATGAACGGCCAGCCCACGCAGTTGACCTATCCCGAAGGGACCAATTTCATTCCGATCAACGTCACCACCTATAACTGCGGCACGCAAACTCCCGCGCCCAATGCGGCCGGAGTCGTCTGGCTTTCCATCGACGGCACAACGCGCAACCTGGCCGTGACAACGGACGGTTCGGGCAATGGCGTCGCCTATTTCACGCCGCTGCCGGTCGAGGTGGGTCTGGTCAAGTATGGTTTCGCGCTGCCGGGACAAGGCGAGCCGGCCTACACTGGCTCCTTCACCATCATCGGCATGAATTTGAGCGCGCAATCAGAGTCGCCCCAGCTCGTGGTGGGCGCGCCGCAGACCAATACGCTGCTGCTGAACAACCTGACGCCCGTGCCATTGACAGGCATCACGGCCGCCGTTTTGGGCGCGCCGGGAAATGTCAACGTCCAGGTCAGCGTGCCCTCGGTCGTGACCAGCAACGGCGCGATCCAGACCGCTTACATCCTTGAAGCCACGAGCGTGGGCCAGGGGCAGGCGCAATTTTCCATCCAGTACACCAGCGCGCAGGGCGCCACGGTGACGCTGCCCTTTACGGCCACAATCTCGCCGCCCACGGCGCAGTTGGCTGCCGCGCCGCCTTCTCTGGTTGCGGCCATGATTAACGGCACGCAAACCCTCGTGACCTTCACATTGACAAACTTCGGCGGCGCGGCCAGCGGGCCCTTGCAGATCGATTTGCCGCCCGCCTCGTGGCTGTCGCTCTCGACGGCGCAGCCGATTCCTTCGCTGGGAGTCAATCAGAGCGGCCAGATCATGCTGTCGCTGACGCCGACCAACGGCCAGACTCTCGGTGAATACACTGGCAGCCTGGTCATCCAGGGTTCCAACACGTCGCTGACGGTGCCGTTCACCTTTACGGACGTTTCGACCATGAAAGGCAATCTGCAAGTGACGGCGCAGGACGAGTTGACCATTTACGGCGCGAACCAACCCAATTTGTCCAACGCGACCGTGTCGGTCAGCGATTTGCTGACAGGCTCGAACATCGCCACGCAAGTGACGGGCGCCAGCGGGACCGTCACGTTCAGCAACCTGACCTCCGCCTATTACAACATTGCGGTCACCGCGCCGGATCACGGCAATTTCAATACGACCCTGCTGCTGGCCGCCAATGCGACCACGCCAGTCACGGCCTTCCTGCCATTGAACCTGGTCGATTACACTTGGACGGTCATCCCGACCTCCATCCCGGACACCTATGATTTCACCTTGACAACGATTTTTGTGACCGAGGTCCCATGGCCGGAAATCACCGTCAACCCGATTGACCTCTGCACTTTGCCGAATTGCACCAACCAGTATGACCTGGTCATCAACAATTCCGGGTTGATCGCGGCGGAGGGCCTCCAAATCGTGATCAATAACTCCAATCCTTACTGGTCGTTCACAACCCTCGTGACCAATCTCGGCAATCTGGCCGCGGAATCCAGCATCACGGTGCCGATCACCCTGACGCGCCTCGGCTGCGCGACCAATATCGGCGGGCCGACCTCCATCGACGCCAGTTTGAATTGGTATGTGGCGGCGCTCAATGGCACCAAATATTACAGCACGCCCATCTTCATCTATAACGCCAATTGCGTCCCGGGCAACGGCGGCAGCCCGCCTGTTGGCCCCGCCCGCGGCGGCGGTTCGGGAGTCGCGGGTTATTCGTCTCCCATAAGCTATACCTACACGCCTGTCCCTGGCGCGGTTGTCAACGTAACCCTGCAAATTGACCAAACGGCCGTTCTGACCGCCAACGCCTTCCACGCCACGCTCAGTTTGACCAATGGCGCCGCTTCCCCAATCACTGACTTGCAGGTGGTTCTCAATCCCGTCTACACTAACGGCAATCCCGCCACGAACGCCTTCTTCGTCCAGCAGCCGCTGCTATATGGAGTCAACGCGGTCGATGGCAGCGGTTCGCTCGCGCCCGGCGCGGGAGGGCAGGCCGATTGGACGGTCATCCCGACGACCAATGCCGCCCCGGTCGGCACGAGCAATTACGCCATCGGCGGCTCCATATCCTACGTGTATGAAGGCCAGCAGGTGATTATTCCGCTCTTCCCGGTGCCCATCAGTGTGCTGCCGGAACCGCAATTGAACTTGGATTACTTCCTGCAACATGATGTTTACAGCCAGGATCCGTTCACCAGCGTTTTCGAGCCGCCGATACCCTTCGCGCTCGGCTTGCGCGTGCGCAACACCGGTTTCGGCGTGGCCGACAACTTCACGATCACGTCGGCCCAGCCGGTCATTATCAACAATGCCAACGGCCTGCTCATCAACTTCCAGATCATCTCTTCGGATGTCGGCACGAACACCATTCCCGTGCCCTCGCTCACGTTGAACATGGGCAACATCGATCCCGGCGCCAACGTCGTGGGCATCTGGGAGATGACTTCGTCCCTGGAGGGCGATTTCACAAACTTCCAGGCCACCTTCCAGCATCTGGATTCGCTCGGCGGGCAGCAAACGTCCCTGGTCAACAGCGTCAGGATTCATGAGATGACGCATGTCGTGGAAATTACGTGCCCCGGCGACGACCACATCGCGGATTTTCTTTGCAATGACACGACCAACGTCGATGCCTTGCCGGACGACGTTTATTCCAGCGATGGGAACGTCTATCCAGTCACTTCGCTGACGGGGGCCGTGGCCGCTGGGACCGTATCGCGAATCAATTCGACAATTACAATCAGCGACGTGGCTGACAACATCTCGTCGGGATTCGTTTACTTCCAATTAGTCGATCCGTCCGGCGGCCAGTACGCCATCACCGGTGTCAAGCGTTCGGACGGCACGGAACTGTTCGTGGGCACGAATGTATGGCAAACGCCGGTCCGCCCGCACATGGTGCCGCCGCAGTTGAACAATCTCATCCACATCTTCGATTGCGATTCCACTGGCTCCTACACGGTGGCTTACGGCCCGGCCATCGCCGCCCCGCAGGTCACGACGCTCGCGGCCGAAAATGTGACGCCGACCAACGCCACCCTCTCAGGCGTCATCAATCCTGAAAGCGGCGCGACGGAGTATTATTTCGAGTGGGGCCTTACGGCAACTTATGGCGATTTCACCCCGACCAATTCGCTGACGGCAAATCTCGGCTCGCCGCAGGCCGTGACGGCGTTCATCAACAGCTTGGCGCCCACGACGGCAGTGCATTATCAGCTCGTGGCCATCAATGCCATTGGAACGAATTTTGGCGGCGATCAGACTCTCAAGACATCTGCCTTGCCGTTGCCGGTGATCGCGCCGGTGCCCAACCAAATGGCCATTGTCGGCCGGAACATTGTCATTACCAACATCGCCGTGGTGGCGACTCCGCCGGTCACGTTCACGTTGGGCGGGACGGTCCCGGCGGGTGCGTCGATCTCGACCAACGGCGTCTTCACATGGACGCCCGATTGCCCGCAAGGCAGCACGACCAATATCATCACCGTTTGGGCGGCCGACAGCGGCACGCCGCAATTGAGCAATTCCACGACCTTCCAAATTGTGGTCGGGGAGTGCGTGCAACTGGGAATTGGCTCCGCCGTCGTGCCCGTTGGGCAAACTGGCAGCGTGCCCGTCACCCTGTTCTCGACGGTGGGCATCACGAACCTGAGTTTCGCGCTGAACGTTCCCGCGAACCGGCTCGCCAATTACACGATCTCGCCCAGCAATAGCGCCATTGCCAGCGCCTCCGTGCAAGCCGCCAGCGACGCGCCCGTGTTCACGCTGGTGACGCGGCCGGGACAGACTTTGCCCAGCCCGTCTTTGCTGGGGAGCATCGGATTCAAAGCCTTGGCGGGAGACTCAATCTTCCTGCCGGTCACTGCCACGAACATCATCGGGCTTCAAACTGGCGGCATTGGCGTCGGAAACGTCACAAGCCTGCCTGGGCAAGTCACCATCGTCGGATTCCATCCGCTCCTCGCGCCGGCGTTGAGCAGCAACGGGACGATCATCCTGACCCTGTTCGGCACGCCCGGCTCCAATTACGTCATGGCCTTCACCACCAACCTGGCTTTGACCAACTGGCAAACTGGCAGCACGATTCTGCTGACAAACATTCAGCAAAACATCAGCCTGCCCATCACAGGGCCGCACACGTACTTCCGGCTCCAGTAGAACAGCGCGAATTATTGCCCGCGAATGGACAATCCGTTCGCGGGCCAGTGGGACGGCTGGGCCTCGTCATTCAATGAGACTTCCGCCTCCGGGGAAGAAAAAGGTTTAACGGCGATGTTCCAGCCGTCGATGGCGATCAAGGGCGTCTGGCCATCCAATCCAGCCGCAGCCGCCTCGATGGAGATCGTTTTGGATTCGCCCGGCGCGAGAGAAACATAGTTGACAGAATAATAGGCCGGCAGCACGCGCGCGCCCGAATCCTTGCGGCGCAATTGCGCGTGGGCCATCAGGGCAACACCGGGGCCGGGATTGCGCAAGGTCAAGTCGAGCAGGCATTTTCCATCCGCGTCATGGCGGGCGACGCTGGCTTCCAATGTGGCCGCCGGAAGTTTATCCAAGGCTCGCAGGTCGTCCGGCTGCGAGGGCAGGGCGCGCCAGTAAAAATTATCCGAGAGCAGCTTGCCGCCGGCATCGAGCAGCTCGAGCTTCACAAAATGGACCGCGCTCAATCCGGCCGGCCACTCCGCCAATCCGAGGCTGGTTTCCGCCGTGGCAGCGGCGTCAACGGCGTATTCATGCTGGTAAACGTTGGAGCCGTCCAAATTAAAGACGGAAAGGCTGGCCCGCGCCTGCGACAGCGCCGCGGGAAGATTGTTGATGACCTCCACGTCGCCCGTCTTTTCGTTCAACTGGATATGCACCGGCTCGCACGCCTTTTGCGCGCCGAACAGCGATGAGTTGGGTTCGAGATCGTGATGGTAAATCTGCCAGACAAAACTCGGCTGCGCGGGGTTGCTCATCCACGTGATGACGGCCGTGCAAGGCTTGAACATTTTGGCGTTGCGGCCTTCGTAGAGGGCGCGAAAAGCCTCGTAATTCATCATCTGCGCTTTGCGCGTAAAGTCCGCCAGGTTCACCGCCTTGCCATAACGGCCGTTGAGGATTTGCGGGTACAGGTTGCCGCGTTGCGCGCCTTTGGCGAAATCATGCTCGGCCCAATCATCGTCAATGACCTCCCAATCCTTTTGCGGCATCATGCCGTGGATGGATTCCAAAGTCGGAACAGAAACGCTGCCGATCTCCGTTTTGAAGACGTCATCCGCGCCGTACTCATAAAACTCGCGCGGCGTGCGCCAGCAATACGGCCCGCCGGAATGCACGCCATGGCCCGCCGTTGAACTGGGCTGATAGAGGCGCGTCGGCTCCAGTTCCGCCATCAATTTGCGCAAGGCGGTGTCGATTTCCTTGGGCGGATAGCCTTCGTTGCGCGCGCACCAAACGGCGATGGAAGGATGATTGCGAAACCGGAGAATTTTCTCGCGGACGTTGGCCAGATACGTGACAAGGTCCGTTGGATTCGGCCCGTCGCTCGGATTGGGCTGGAAAAATTCGTCCCACAACAGCAGCCCGTATTGGTCGCACATATCGTAGAAATCCTCGCTCGTGCTTTGGCCGACCCAGTTGCGAATGATGGTGTAATTGGCCAGCTTGTGCATCCGTATCTGCGCTTCGAGCCGCGCGCGCGGGTTGCGTTTCATCGCCTCATCCAATCCCCAATTGCCGCCCCGGCACATGATGCGCACGCCGTTGACGGAAATGGTCAGGTTCTCGGAGTCGGGCACGGTGTAAGTGATTTTGCGCACACCGAAAGTGACTTCCCGGCTGTCGGAAACCGCTGCGCCGACTTCAAAATTCAGATGCAGCTTGTAAAGATTCTGCGGGCCGTATCCGTTGGGCCACCAGAGATTGGGATGGGTGAGGCGCAAAGCGGGGACGGTCGCGGGCGAGAGTGAAACCATATTCGTCTGGCGCGCGGGAATGGTCACAGGCGTTTCAAATGAGACATCGCCAAAATCTCCCTTCAACACGCCGCTGACTTGCGCATCGGAATAATTCTCCAGCGTCGTTGCGATGCCGACATCCGCATGGTCCAAATCCGGCAGCGGCAGATCGGTTGTCACCAGCGGGTTTCTGATGGCGACCGGGCCGGTCGCGGACAAATACACCTTTTGCCAGATGCCGCTGTCCCGGTCGCGGATGGCCGGAATCCAATCCCAGCCGATGGTGCAAAGAAAGCATGGCCCATCGATCGCGGTGATGCCGCCGTTTAGCCCCATGCCGTCTTTGATCGTGTGCTCATGCGGCGTGCCGGGATGCGGCTGCGGTGTGATCAACACCGCCAGGGCGGCTGGCTGTCCTGGCGCCGCGAATTTGGAAACATCAAAAATCCCGCGCGCAAACGCTCCGCGCATCGTGCCCGCCTGATGGCCATTGACCCAGATTTCGGCGGAATAATTGATGCCCTCAAAATTCAGCCAGATTTGCCGGCCCGCGTAATCGGCGGGCACCGTGAAAACCGTTCGATACCAATAGGATTCCCGGCAAAGTGTTTCGGGAATTTTATCGGGGCGATTGTTTTCGCCAAAGAGCGGGTCGGGATAAACTTTGTCATTGACCAGGCTCGTCAAAATTGTGCCCGGCACCGTGGCAGCCAGCCAGTTGTCCGGCTGAAAACTCGCCACGGAGATTTGCCCGCCCGATTGCGAAACTTTGGACGCGAATTGCAATTGCCAGCCGGAGTCGATTGGCATCGAATTGGGAAAAACCTCCGCCGCCGACCCGCACAACGCCAAATAAAGAATCAATGCTTTCATAAAGCCAACTTTGGTTCAGTCTGAAACGAAAGACAAGAAGGGCGTTGCTATCGCGATAATAATTAAGAGGGAAAATGCGGAAAAGACTTGCCAGAATGACAGTAAAATAAGACATAAGAGGAAGTGGAAGCGGTGTCGCCAGAGAAAATGACCATCATGGTCGTGGAAGACGAGCCGACCCTTCGCGCCTTGGTGCGCAAGGTGCTCGAACGCAGCGGCTATACGGTGATCGAATCTTCCTCCGGCTTGGCCGCGCTGGAACTTTGGGGCAAAACCAAACCCCACATCGATCTCCTCCTCACTGACATGGTCATGCCCGACGGCATTTCCGGCCTGCAACTGGCGGAAAAACTCAAGGCGCAAAACCCGGGCCTCAAGGTGATTTTCACGACCGGCTACAGCGCTGAGTTAATGGGCAAGGATTTTGAGATCAAGGAAGGCGTCAATTTCCTGCAAAAGCCCTATCCGCCGCAGCAGCTCGTCCAAACCGTCCGCAACGGCCTGGCCTCGTCTTGAGTTAAACTCCTTTTTTCTAATTTCTGTCATAAATCTGTTGACACGCGGGTATGAACGAGTTTATTCCTAGTTCATTCGCGGTTCTGGCGATTTCGGTCGAAAACTAACTGCTGCTATCAATAAACGTCCAACACACGCACACAGCACAAGACCAAATATGAAAATGCCAAAATGGTTCCCGTGCCTGGCCGGCGCGGCCCTGTTCTCCGCATTGAGCGTTTCCGCGCACCCTTACGCCTCAGGTGTCACCAATAATCACGGAACGGTCCAATTCATCCTCAACGAAAACTCGAGTTCAGTTGCCGTGACCTTCAACAATGGCGCGGCGACCAATAAGATGGGCGCGTTGCTCAAAGGCTCCAACGGATTTAGCCTTGGCTCTTACACCAATTACGCCATTACGGTTTATAACGTTGGATCAGGCTTCGCGCAGACCAGCTCCGACACCAGCAATTCCCTCCAATTCATTTCTCCGCGCGGCGTGGGCGTCAATATCAATCCGCAGCGCCCGAATTTCGGCCGCATTTACGTCGGCAACGCCTGGCCCGCTGGAGTCCCCGGGGCCGATGGCACGGTCATCGCTTCGGCGGGGAACGGCCGTTTGGTGCAAAAAGGCATTTACGCCATCAACCAGGATGGCTCGGACTCTTTTGGGCAGGGCGCCAACGCGCTGCTCGGCAACATCGTCCTGGGAACGTCCTTCCGCTACTCGCCATGGCGGCTGTTCGTCGGCTCGGATGATTCAGTCTATGTGGGCGACGGAGCCGGCTCTTATACAGCGTCGTTGTCCACCGCGAGCCTCTCCTACAGTCCGCCGGGCGGCGGCATTTGGATGGCCTCGCCGGACTTTTCCTCGACCACCAATATTTTCGACACGACTCAAGAGGGGACTGTTTACGGCGGAATTATGGGGTTTTATGTAAACGGCTCCCTGGCGGCCACCAACCTGGTCGTCACGGCCCTGGAATGGGACGAAATCGGCTCGACGATTACCGGCGATTTTCTGACGCCCCCGGCGGTCTGGCAGTACGTCTATGACAGCGCGACCAATCCGGTGCCGTTTGCCGCCGCGCCCTACGGGCTTTTTATTCTGGGCTTGAACATCAACGGTGTGCTGTGTGATTTGTCCCAGCACGGTCCCACCGGATACATTTACGCCATTCAAGACCGCTCGGCGGCGGCGGGAGACTCCGCCGGAACCGGCGAAGCCAATAACAATAACGCGGAGCTGTACATCTATGATTCCACCGGCGCCACCAATATCTGGGAATCGGGCATCGGCGGCGCGAACATTTACAATGCCACCTATGGCATGGCTGTTTCGCCGGATGGCAATTGGCTCGCCTGCGCCGAAGGTTATGGCGTGACCGTGGTGACTCATATCACCAACGGCATCCCCGATCTCTCCACCATGGTGACCAACAATGAAGACGCCACCCTCAACACCTCCGGCAATCTGGTCAACCAGCGCCGGAGCGTCGTGTGGGATGCGGCTGATAATTTGATCACCAGCCTGGCTCAATACAATACAACCACGGCCGACGACGATCCCACACCCGCTGCTCCCGCCGTTGTGCGCGAGTATTCGCTCGGTTACACTTCCATTGCCACCACCAGCAACGATGCCACCGCGACCAACGGCTCATTCCATCTCACCCTGCTGCCCCCGCCTCCCAAATTGACCGGCGTCTCGGCTGCCGGAGCCAATGTGACGTTGACATGGACCTCGCCAATATTCTACGACGCCACTTCGTCATTCACCGTGCAAAGCGCCTCGTCGCTCAACGGCCAGTTTAGCGATGTGACCGCCGCCGTCACCCAACCGGGCGGCGAGGGAACCGCTTTCACCGCGACCGTGGCGGCGAGTGGGCCGGCGACTTTCTATCGGATTCACCACTTGTAAGAGCTGAAGGAGTATGCGGGGTTCCGGCCTGGCCGGGACCCCTTGCGTTATGAAAATGCGAGCTAAACCAAGCGGCTTCCGCGGATTGGATTTATTCACGGCCGCCTTTACGCTGATTGAATTGCTGGTGGTGATCGCCATCATCGCGATCCTGGCTTCGATGTTGTTGCCGGCCCTGTCCAAGGCGAAGGACCAGGGAATCCAGGCCCAATGCATCAGCAACAAAAGGCAATTGCAATTGGGATGGAGGCTTTACTCGGATGACTTCCAGAACTATATGCTGCCCAATGCGCCGTTGACATATGGGCCGGCTCTCTCCAACTACGTTTGGTGCCCGTGCGCCAATGGCGGCGAAAATTGGCTGGCCTATCCCGATAACACTAACGTCCTTTGGTACAAGCAAACAATTCTCGCCCCCTACGAAGTAAACGGATTCGGCGTTTACCGATGCCCGGGCGACAACATTAATTCGGCCAACGGCCAGCGCATCCGCTCCGTTTCGATGAACAGCCAGATGGGCTGGGTTTACCTGGATGGCAAAAGCGGCATAAGCGTGCCCACTGAGGAAAATTACGCCGGGCTGCAATTCTACGTTAAAACAACGGATTTAATCTGCCCGCCTCCAAGCATGGCTTTTATTTTCGCCGACGAAACCATGTACACGATGGAGGACGCCTGGATGCAGATGTCCTCCACGCCGGCATTTCCCAATGCTCCCGCGCGTTATCATGCCGGCGGTTGCGGCTTTTCCTTCGCCGACGGCCATGCCGAAGCCCATGCGTGGAAAGGGCCGATACTGCCAACCATGCCCTATTCGTACGGCAGAACTTCGGGGGGCAGTGACAATAATACGACGGCCACCGACCCCGACTTTATCTGGCTCCTCCCGCGTTCGGGCTGTGTCAGCAACGCCCCCGCGGGGACGATGTAACGTTTCCCGGCGCAAGATGGTTCTCCATCACGCAAAAAAATCTTCATATTTTTCGATTTCGCCGTTGACTTGAACTGCGAAATTTGGATAATCTTATTTTTTCGCAGTTACTTCGAGTGCCGCGAAGAGAATTGTTTAGACACGAAATCTAAAGATGAATATGAAATTAATTCGATTCCTTCCGTCTATTGCAACTGGTCTTCTCCTGTCAAACTTGAGCGTGAACGCCTCCCCTTATGCCTCCGGGGTGACAAACAATAGCGGGACCATCCAATACTATTTAAACTCAGCCACGCCTGGGATGGTCGTGACCGTGACAACCTATCCGTCGGGCGGCCATCCCGCCTTGACACCTGCGATGCCCGCGCAAGGTTTAAACAGCTTTCCGTTGGGGGGCGACACTTCCTATTCCATTTCCGTCTTTGCGGTTGGCTCGGGCGCCCCTGCGCTTGAAACCATCGCGCCTGCCAATGTGGGCAATACAAACTGGTCATCGCCCGACCCGCGCGGAATTGCCGTCGATACGACGCCGACCAATGGCTCCACGTTCGGAGCCGTTTATGTAGCCAGTTCCGCCTCCGGGACGGGCCACGGCAAAGGGCTTTTCGCTTTTAACTCCGATATGTCCTACGCGTTCGGCACCACCAGCACTGGCGCCTATGGAACGACGTGGACGGCGGGTGGCACCAGCGGCCCCTTTAAGCTCAGCGTCTCGGCGTATGATGGTTCCGTTTACGCCAACGATGAAACGGCGGCGAACGCGAATGTATGGCAATGCGACCCCTATCTTCGTTCGGCGATCGCTCCAGTGCAGGTTCTGGCTGGGTTGGGCGCAAACGTTCCGATTCACGGGCAGGAATACGGAAGATCAGTCGCGACCGGCACGCTGGCCGGCGGAAACCTCGTGCTTTACACTTTTGATATTACGATGCCTTCCGTGGTGAGCAATTCGCTGGGTGGTTCGCAGGGGGCCATTGGCGCATTTGCGCCTGGCGTTAATTATTTTAATTCCACCCTGGAATGGAGTGCGGCCAATCCGACCGCGCAAATCACGGCGCCGCCCGGGTCGGCTGGCGGTCCTTCTTACAATTGCATTTATCGCTATACCATTGGATCAGGGCCTCTTCCTTGGAATAACCCGCCCGATTTGTGCGTGGCTGAGGGCCTGAATATCGCGGGCTTGGTCGGCGACCAGGATGTGGCCCCTGACGGCAAGCTCTTCACTGTCGCGGAACGAACCAACCCGGGCAGCGCGCCGTATCTGGATGTGTTTGATTCGACCGGGCTGACCAATTTGTTTTGTTCCGCTACCAGCACTACCGATGACGAGGTTCAGGATCAAATCTATGCCGCCGGCCAAGGCAGCGGCTTGGCGGCGCCTTATTCGGTCAAAGTTTCTCCAGACGACAAGTATGTCGCCATTTACGGCATTTGGGGTTATATCGCAATTTATACTCTAACCAACGGCGTGCCAGACGTCTCAACCTTCGAATTCATTGCCAACGGGCCTGATGCGCAGGATGGCCGTGAAATCGCCTGGGACGCGGGAGACAATATCTACGCCCTTAGCTCTGGCACTGGCGCTTTGAACATTTACGATATCGGCGCCACGAGCACGTGCGTGACGAGCAATGACGCAACCGGTCTCAATGGCAGCTTCTCGCGGATCGTGCCGAATGTTTCGGCTTCGGTCACCGCTCCCACGCCGCTGGCTTCCCAGCAGGGCGGTTCCTTCGGTTACCCGGTGCCGCAGCCAGCCACGTTTACGGTGACTTTGAATGCCGCCCAGTCCAGCCCGGTTTCCATTTTCTACACTTTGACCGGCACCGGCACCAATGGGGTCAATTATAACGCCAGCGTCAATGGTGTGAACGTCCCCGCCAGTTCCACTTATACTCTGGTGTTTCCGACCGGCGTGACCAACGAGGATGTGGTTATCACGCCAACGGGCAACCCGGTTTCAGGCCCGAGCTTGTCGGTCATCTTTGGTTTGAAAGGCAACAGCACCTACGCGACCGCGGCGCCTGCTTCCGCAACGGCTTCCATCGCCAATACTGGGCCGCAGGTTATTCTGGCCGGCGCAGCGACCGATCCGACGATGTACCGCGGAACGCCGGGAGATTATGCCGGTTTTCAGGTCATCCGCTGGGGTGATACCAATGTCACTTGGACGATTCCCTCAACCGCTTTTTCTTACAGCGGCAAGGCTGTGGAAGGAGTGGATTACACGATCGCCGTGTCCAACATGACAATCGACGCGGGCAGCAATTCGGTGCTTGCGACGGTGGGCGGTCCTGTCTCCAGCGCGTATCCTTTCACCTACGTTGGCAATGAATCGATCATTGTCACCATGTCCGGTGGCACGAGTCCCGAAAGCATCCCTTTCACAGTCGGCTCGACTTCGTCAGCCACGCTCACGCTTCTGGACAACGCCAACCCGCCCGAGACGATTCTTTGGAGCGACTCCTTGACGAATTCCGGCGATACGAATTGGAACCTCGCCTTCGGCTCTGTTGCGACTGGCACGGCGGCGGACCCGACTCCGACCTTTATTCCAAACTACCTGACCATCGCCGGTGGAGGATCGGACGCCGCTCACGATTTCGATGTCGAGTTTGGCTTTCCTTTGGCCAACGATCCCTTGATCGCGCAGTTGCCGCCCAACGGCGCTTCTTCCGCGTTGAAGGTTACGGTAAACAAGCTTGGGGGTGTGACTTACAATAACGGCAGCGCAACTATTTCGGGCGCGACCGGAGGTGTCTCGCTTTATCCGGCGCAAGCTAATGGCGTGCCGTATTCCTTCAGCGGCAATTACGCCTTGCGCTTTAGTGAGCTTTCGTATGAAGACAGCGGCAGTTTCGCCACGGAATACACTCAGTGGGGCCTTGATCATTACGGAACCAACGCCAATTGGTGGGCGGGAGCCTACTCTGGCGGCGCCGGCAATACGAACATCGATGGCATTTGGTACTCTCTTAGCAGTGATCAAGGCGGCGCCGCCTTTGGCGACGTGCTGTCATTCACCGCGTTTCAAGATACTTTTCCAAATGCCGGATGGTCGAATATTGGCAATAAGTCGTGGGCCAGTTTCGCGACGGTCTTCAAGCATCCGCCCTACAACTCCACTGGGACTGGCTCATTCGCCGTGGGCAATGGAAATTTTGGAAATCTGTGGAACGACGTCGAGTTGAAGCAATTTAACAACGTTGTCACGCTGTCAATCAACAAGACGGTTATCTTCTCGTTCGCCAACACCAACATCTTCAAGAGTGGCGATGTCATGCTGGGTTATGGCGACCCCTTTGATTCCATTGGCGCCAATGGCGAGGCTTACTTCTCCAATGTCAGGGTTGTATCGCTGGGGGCGCCGGCTATTACCGGCGTAACGTCATCCAATGGAAACCTGGTGATTACCTTCACCAGTCCCGACGCGGATGCCACGCCAGCCTCGTTCGCGGTCATGAGCACGACGGATTTGACCAAACCGTTTTCGACCACGGCGCCGTCCACCATCACCCAATCAGGCGATACCTTCACGGCGGTCACGGCGTCCAGTGCCAGTGGATCGAAGTATTTCAGGATCAAGCAGGTCAACGCCGCGCAATAACGGCCGGTCGTTGGGCCGATTTGGTCAAACGGGGGGCCTCCGCTTGCGGGCGGAGGCAGGCGCGCGGGATCGATGGCCGCTGGATTTCAGCCCGGCTTGAGCTATATTTAGACGTTGGACATGAAAGTAATAAGAGTATTGACAAGGAGTTCGCGCGCCAGGGCAGTGGCGGCATTTACATTGATAGAATTGCTGGTGGTAATTGCCATCATCGCGATTCTTGCCGCCATGCTGCTGCCCGCGTTGTCCCGCGCCAAAGTGCAGGCCCAGGCCACTTCCTGTCTGAACAACAAGAAAGAGGTGCAACTGGCGTGGCACATGTACGCCGACGATTTTAAGGATAACCTTGTTCCAAACGCACCCGCCGGCGCCGCGGGCAGCACTTGGTGCCTGGACCAGTACATGGATTGGCATACCTCGACCGCGAACACGGACGTCGTCGATAACGTCACGGGGGTATCCGCTCTGATGGGACCGTACATTGCCAAGCAGATCGCTTGTTACAGGTGCCCGGCTGATATTCTCAGATCGGACAACGGAAACCGCGTCCGCAGCATTTCCATGAACGGCATGGTCGGGGCTAACGTGGAGGCGCTGGGTGGCGGGTCGGATTATAATGCCGGGTATAAATTCTTCGCCAAAATGCAGGATTTTACCTTCCCCCCCCCCACCATGGAATGGATTTTTACCGACGAAACGATGTACACCATGAACGATGGATACCTGCAGCTATCCATGAACACGATTGAATATGAGGATTGCCCGGCGGCCTACCATGACGGAGTCGGCTGTTTCAGTTTTGCGGATGGGCATGCCGAGCTTCATAAATGGCAGGGGCAGGTCCTGAAAAAGCTTCCCTACGCGTACAACGTCACGTGCAATGGAGGGGCCACCTCAACGACGGTGCTTGACAAGGACTACAACTGGCTGACCAACCGCAGTTCCGTCGCCGGTCATGGCGAGTAAATGCCGGGAATAATCTCCTTCAATGGGGGAAGTATGGCATGGTTAAGTTGAAGGTGCGTGATAAGCCCAAGTATCGCCGCAGGTCTTTGTTTGACTCGCTGGGATTTACAGAAAAATTCGCGCCGCGTGAAAAATGATGATTCAGATGGAGTTTCTTCCGGCTTTACGTTAATCGAGCTGCTGGTGGTCATCGCCATTATTGCGATTCTGGCGGCGCTGCTGCTGCCAGCGCTGGCCAAGGCCAAGGAAGAATCCCAAGGCACAAGCTGCCTCAACAACACCCACCAAATCGGCCTCGGCGTCTTGATGTATGCTGACGACAACAAGCAGTTTTTCCCGGACCCCGGCCCGCCCAGCGCCCCCGTCTGGTGGCAAGCGGGGCCGTTTAGGAACAGCCAGGGACAAACCTGCGGCGGCGAGTGGCTGATGCGCGACCAGATAACACCCAACACGCCCGCTCCCATGCTGGAACCGTATCTGAAAAACCCGCTCATTTGGGTTTGCGCCAAACGGCGTCGCGGCTTGACCTACACGACCCAGCCCGGGATTTTTGATCCGAGCATCACTGGGTTTCTTTCCTACGGCTTCAACGAAATTGGCTGCTTTTGCCTGGCCAACGTCAATGGCGGCGGAATGCAAACACCGACACCGCCCTTTAAGCTCACCCTGGCCCGGCATCCGGCCCAACTGCT
This sequence comes from Verrucomicrobiia bacterium, assembly GCA_036501625.1. Taxonomy (GTDB): domain Bacteria; phylum Verrucomicrobiota; class Verrucomicrobiia; order Limisphaerales; family Palsa-1400; genus Palsa-1400. Next base: position 312,373 of record DASXZY010000079.1, on the reverse strand, counting down.
CTGCATCACCGAAGTCAGCGGTTCCAACAACCCCGGTGATTGCGATGGCAACCCTGGCCCCGGCTCCGGCGACTCCGCCGACCCCGATTGCGGCGATGCCGCGTGGCTGGATGACGTTTGGGGGGAGAATTCGGGCCAGGCTTACGCGGTCAATGGGTTCAACGGCCGTCTTCAAACAGCATTTGGCAAGCATAACAATAGGGTCAGCGTGCTTTATGTTGACGGCCACGCGGAGATGACTTTGGCCAGCCGGCTGACATGGGGTCAGTTCTGGGGAATCTTCGGCCCGGCGCCCTTATGGCCCGCGCTGCCTGTGACTCAAAATTGGAATACTCCAATCAGCCGCCCGATCTACGATTCGCAAGTCTGGTCCACCCGATTAGAATAGCAGCGCCTAGCGTCCTCAATAAGGAAGATACGTCACGGTGTACACTTGCTCATCGGTGCCGATAGCCCACATTTGCGGATACTGTTTCTGCTGCACCCACGCCGCATGGCCGTCGCAGAACAGCACATTGCCTCCGTCCCTTCCGTGGTTGTCGATCGAATCGGGATAATTGTCATTGGAAACATGCCCTGCGTAGGAGATGGCGTCGTCGCCATCGTAAAGTAGGAACATCGTGGTTAGCGACCCGCTCAATCCGACCAAGTCGTAAACCAGATTTTGGCGAGTCGTCGGCGATGTGGCCACAGAATAAATGCAGGTATTTTGATAGTGGTAACTTAGGACGGATTTTTGCGTCTTGCGGATGTTGAAACCGGCCGCGACAGTGTTATTGCCGTCCAGGTAGCCGGACACCTCGTAGCTGGCGCCGCGCCCGCTTTTCATCGGTATGTTGTAATTAGCCCCATCCTGCGCGATGTATTGCAAATCCAGAATGATGTTTGGATTGCCGTGCAAACGATCCGCGTAAGAAACCCCGCTGTCGTTCCGGGAATAATAAGGCTGATTGTTTCCCAGCGGTATTGGGGCGTTTGAAATGACGTCCATCGTGCTCGGGCAAATGAACGTCTTCAGGCCCGGCACGTAGGCCGGATAGAGCCAATTCAAATCGTCATCCGCGTAATTGTCAGTGCCGCTGAGAGCGGAGTTGGGGTCTTCGTCCGCGTAGAGCTGGCTGCCCAGTCCCATTTGCTTTTCATTGTTGAGGCAGGCGGTGCGCCGCGCTCTTTCTTTCGCTTTGGCCAGGGCCGGCAGCAACATTCCCGCCAGAATCGCAATAATGGCGATGACCACCAACAATTCTATCAGCGTAAATGCTGCGTTCCTCCAGCGTAAACAGGTTTTCATCTCACTCTCAATGGCCGCGCGGCCAACTCCGCAAAAATAAACCCATTTCAGCGCGAGAACAAGCTTTCCCTCAATCCCAATCGGCTTCTGGCCTCAAGATTAGGATTAGGATTGGGGTTGAGATTATGATTAAGATGGGGGATGAGCGCCACGCGCCCCATTCTCAATCTCGCCCTGACCGGCTTCATGGGCACAGGCAAATCCTCCATCGGCAGGATGGCGGCGGAACATTTGCGCTTCACCTTCATTGATACCGACGAGTTGATCGAAAATGAAACCGGCCAATCCGTCGCGGATATTTTCGCGCGGCAAGGCGAGGCCGCCTTTCGGAAATACGAAAGAGACGTCGTCGAAGCCCTGCGTACGCGCCGCGATACCGTCATCGCCACCGGCGGCGGATTGGCGGCTGATTTGTCCAACCTGGCCAGCCTCAAATCGCACGCGTTGGTCGTTTGCCTTTGGGCCTCGCCTGAAACCATCTGGGAACGAGTGCGGACGCAATCGCATCGGCCCTTGCTCCAGGCGCCCGACCCGCTGGGCCGGATTCGCGAGATGCTCGAACAGCGCGGGCCTGCTTACCGCCAGGCCGACGTGCTGGTTCACACCGGATTGCGCTCCACCAAGGAAGCCACCCAGCAAATCCTGCATCAATTCCTCCTCACCCGCCAAGGAAGGTGAAGCCGGCCATTTTTCAGCGCGCCCTGCAAGCGGGGTTTGATGATTGCCGGTTCACGACCGCCCTTCCGCCCGGCCATGCCGCCAATTTTCAAAAATGGATTCAGGAAGGCCGCCACGGCCAGATGGAATACCTGGCCCGCAACGCCCACAAGCGCGTTGACCCTGAACAGGTCCTGGCCGGCGCCCGCACCATCGTCACGCTGGCTGCCAGTTACGCGACGGCTCCGGGCGGGACCCCGCTGCCGGGCGGGGCAGGGGAGATCGCGCGCTATGCCCGATACGGCGATTACCACGACATAATGGCGTCAAAACTAAAAAGCCTCGCCGCGTTCATGGATTCCCTGAACCCCGCCGCGCGTTCGCTCTGGTATGTCGATACCGGCCCGCTTCTGGAGCGCAATTTGGCCGAACGGGCCGGCGTGGGATTCATTGGCAAACACACCAATCTTATCAGCCGCAAATTGGGCAATTGGATATTCCTCGCTGAGATTATCACGACGCTCGAACTGAAGCCGGATGCGCCTGAAAAGAACCATTGCGGTTCGTGCCGGCGCTGCATCGATGCCTGCCCAACTGCCGCCATTACCGCGCCTTTTCAATTGGATGCGCGCCGCTGCATTTCCTACCTGACCATCGAATTAAAGGGCGCCATACCGGAAGAATTGCGCCCGATGATCGGCCGCCGCATTTACGGTTGCGACGATTGCTTGGCGGCATGCCCGTGGAATCGCTTCGCGCGCGAAGGATCGATGATGCGCCCGCATGGCCGGCCGGACTTGGCAGCGCCGGATTTGATCGAATTGCTTTCCCTGGACGAGCCGGCTTTCGCGCGGCGATTCGCCGGGACGCCCATTCGCAGAACGAAACGGCGCGGATTGCTCCGCAACGTTTGCGTGGCTCTTGGAAACATCGGCGATGAATCCGCGCTCCCGGCCCTGTCACGCGCCGCCGCCGACCCGGAGCCGCTCATTGCCGAGCACGCTCGATGGGCCATCGAGCGAGTCAAGAAGAGACAGAATTAACGGCTCGCGCCTTTATCGCGTCGCCGGGCGTATTGATATTGAAAAGGACGCGGCTCTCATCCGGCGTGTGGAGGATTTTGGCCCGGCAGTTGGCCGCCAGTTCATGCAGCGAAAATCTGCCGGCGGCGATTTGTTCTTCCACCCGCGGCAAGGCGGTTCGCCGCAAAAGAAATGGGAAACCCGGACCTTCGCCGCTCCTGGAAAACACCGCCGCTCCCCGCCCTCGATTCGCATGCACGATCTTTGCCATCCAGGCCGCCGTGATGAATGGCATGTCACAGGCAAGAAACAAGACGGCCTCGCAATGAGTCGTTTTCAAGCATGTGTACACGCCGCCCAATGGTCCGCAACGCGCGATCAAATCGCGCCGAATCACACGCACGTCATAAGGCATCCCGGCAGCCGCCTTCCGCACTCGCGCCAGCAGCGATTTTCCATCCAGGCGCAGCCGGGCTTTGTCACGCCCCATCCGGGAACTCAATCCGCCCGCCAGGATGCAAATCTCCACCGTGCTTCCGCCATAAGAATTGCCAATCCCCATTCCATTATGGTATAATAAGCGCATGAAAGAAGCGATGGTTCAGATGGGCCACTGGCGTGAAGGCGAATAATTTAATCACGGTTGACGCGGAAATTCTGGGTGGCGCTTCCGTTTTCAAGGGCACGCGGGTTTAGGTCAATGCTCTTTTCGATTACCTGGAGGACAATTATTCCCTTGATGGGTTTTTGGAGTGTTTCCCATCGGTGACACGCAACATATCCAGCCGCCGGCCGCGAGCGTGTTCTTCAGCTTCGTTACCCGTGACATCGCTCTGAATCGGGGTTGCAAAACTACCCAGATTAATCAGCTATGTTCTGGACAACGGCGCGGCGGGAGGGCATCATGGGTGCCGCAAATGTCAAATCACATGAAAAAAATATCTCTCCTCCTCGGCGGCCTGCTGGTTTTGGCGGGCGCGAAGTCCGTCCACGCCAGCAATATTCCAGCGGGACTTGCCTGGGTCACCAACGCCCACAACACCATTTCCATCACCTCATATACCGGCCCGGGGCCTGCAGTGAGCATTCCCAGCGCCATCAATAACATGACGGTCACCACCATCGAGTCGGAGGCTTTTCTGGACAATGTGGACATAACTAGTGTGACGATTCCCAGCACCATCACGGAGATACAAGATAACGCCTTCGATGGCTGCGGCAGCCTGACCGGCGCGACTATCCCCAGCAGCGTCACCACTCTTGGGATCGGCGTGTTCCGGCTTTGCAGCCATATGACCGCGATCACTGTCGATGCGGCCAATCCCAATTACACCAGCCAGAATGGAGTTTTGTTTAACAAGAGCATGACGACACTTATTGAGTACCCGGAGTCTGTCTTTGTTGCCACGGCCTACACCATTCCGAATGGCGTGACGACGGTGGATGCGCAAGCTTTCTGGGGCTGCTCCCATTTGCTAACCGTCGTTTGCCCGGCGAGCGTCACGAGCCTCGGAGATACGGCGTTCATAGGATGCAATGCCATCACCTCCATCACGTTCATGGGCAACGCTCCGAAACCCGGTTCGGAAGTGTTCCTGGGCGACACTGCGACGACGGCCTATTATTATTCAGGCGCCAAAGGGTGGGGGACCTCCTTTGCCGGCATCCCCACAGTCAAGCTGACCATTACGCTGCCATCCGGTGCGGTGGAGGTGACGCTGACGCCAGCCGGGGCCATTTCCGCTGGGGCGAAATGGCAGGCCGATCATGGCGCCAATGAGACCAGTGGAATGACAGTAAGCGGATTGTCCGTTGGCAACCACGTTGTCACATTCACAACCATTCCGAACTGGACCACGCCCGCCAGCCAAACGGTTGCCGTCGCCAACGGGCAGACTAACAGGATCATTGGCGTTTATACTTTCGACGGCAAAGGCAATCCGATGGTGGCCATCACCGCGCCGAAACCAAACCAGGTTGTTAGCAATCCGGCGGTGACGCTCACCGGCACGGCCACGGATATCGCGGCTTTGAACGGGATCCAAGTTCGTTTAGACAGTGGAGTATGGACGTCGGCAAGGCAGAACGCCGGATCATGGAGCAATTGGTTTTATTCGACTGTCGTGGCTGGCGGCACGCACACATTCAGCGTTTATGCCACGGATACCACAGGCAGCGTCTCCAAGACCAACAGCGTCTCGTTTAAATATATTCCCAGTTCCACGCTGACAGTCGCGACCAACGGACTCGGTTCCGTCAATCCCGTGGAGAATGGCAGGCTGCTGGCCATCGGCGCCAATTATACCCTGACCGCCATGCCAAAGCTGAATTGGATTTTTTCCAGTTGGGTTGCCACGGGCGGGGCAAGCTTCGTCTCCAACAATCCCGTTCTGCACTTTAAGATGGCGGAGAATCTGGAGTTGACAGCGAACTTCGTCACCAACGTTTTTCGGGCGGCCCAGGGAACCTACAACGGGCTATTCGAGCCTCTGAACCAGCAGCGCGCGCAGAGCAATTCAGGCGCGTTCACGCTCACCGTCGCCAGCGCCGGGATGTTTTCCGGCAAGCTGACCATCGGGACCAGCACGACTCCCTTGACGGGAAAGTTTAATCCAGCGGGCGCGGCGACGGTTGTCACCTCTCGACATGGACTGAACACTCTGACGACTTCGCTGCAATTGAATTTCGCGGATCAATCCGTGCGTGGGACCGTCACGGACGGTTCGTTCGACGCCTCGGTGTGGGGGGACAAGGAAGTGTTCAGCGCAAGCCATCCGGCCGCTAATTTCGATGGACACTTTACGATGTTCATTGGCGGCTCGGGTTCCGCTAATACTGGCCCGCCTGGACTCAGCCATGGAACGGTGACTGTAAGCCCCGCCGGGGCAGTCACATTCATGGGCTCCCTCGCGGATGGCACGAGCGTCAGCCAGATGAGCTTCGTATCCAAGGACGGCCATTGGCCCATGTATGTGCCGCTTTACAACGGCAAAGGTTCAATATTGTGTTCGAACATTTTCGCCGGCAAAAACGGCTTTTTCGCCGTCTCTGGCAGTTGGATTAATGAAACCAATGCCAGCAGGACGGCGGTCGATCGTGCTGGATTTACAAATGATTCCGTCTTGCTGCAAGGACGAGCTTATGCGCCAACTAACGGCGCGTCCTCCAGCACCGAGTTGTCATTTTCAGATGGAGGGTTGTCCGGCCAGTTTAATATTCCGGTCAACATCACGGCAAATGACATGGTCACAATGGCGGCTGCGGCCCCGAAAGCCGACAAACTATTCATGACCATCAACAAGACAACTGGCAACATCACCGGCAGTTTTGCGAATCCCTCCAACCCCAAGCAAATTATTTCGTTCACCGGCGTCGAACTGCAGAATCCATTCGCGTTCGTCGGCTATTTCCTCAACAGCAACATAGCCGGAGTATTTATAGATGCACCATAAAGCCAGCGGCTCTGGGCGGCACGCTCGTGTTTATTTGACGGCTGCCCAGACCCGATGGACATCGTCGTGTTCCTCCAGTGCTTGGAGAAATTCGCCGACTTCCGTTCGTTGTGAATCGGTCAGTTCGGGGAAATTCTTGGGCACGTAGCCCAGTTCGCTGGTCACGACCGTCCAGCCATGGCTGGAGAGCCATTGGGAAACCGCGTGGATGGACGCGCGATCGCAAATGAACCGCGCGCCGGCCGCGCCCTCCGGAATGTCGTCGTTCTGCTCATGGGTGACAGGCTCGAATTCATTGGCGCCTGCTTCAATGGCGGCGGCTTCGAGGTCGGCGTTTGCGTCCGGGTGATGGGCCTCCACCAGCCCGGCGTGATCGAAGAGAAATTTGTTGCTGCCCCCCGTGCCAAGCTGGCCTTTCTTAAATAACATGCGGACTTCCGGCGCCGTTCGATTGACGTTGTCCGTGTACACTTCGACGATGACCGGCACTTTGTGCGGAGCGTAGCCCTCGAAGACGACGTGTTCGACCACCAGTTTTTCGGAGCCAATGCCGGCGCCCTTTTTGATGGCGCGGTCGATGGCTTCGCGATTGACGCTTTCCTTTTTCGCCTTCTCGACGGCGGTGAAGAGGCGCGGATTCATCCCCGGATCAGCCCCGCCCATTTTGGCGGCAACGGAGATTTCGCGAACAAGTTTGGCCGTCGCGCGGCCCTTTTTAAGGCCGGCGACGAGTCGTTTTGCATGCAGCCATTGTCTTCCCATGCCGCGACGCTAACAGAACCGCGCCCGCGATTCAACCGCCGCGTGCGGAGTTAACACTCGCTCTCAACTCGCTCGGCGATCTCGGCCAGTTGGGCCAGGGCGTGCTCGTAGAGGGCCATGAATCCCTCCACGGCAGAACGGGCTTTGGCTTCCATGCCGGCCGTCGTCGCGCCTGATTGATCGGCGGTTAATTGGTCGAATATGCAGCCTGGGCGTTTCTCTTTTTGGAAGGGGTTGGATATGGCGACGGTGGCATCGCGGAGCCGGGCAAGCAAATCTTCGAGGCGCTGAGAACTGGCGCCGAGACCCGCCTGCGCCGCCAGGTTGCTCGAAAGCTGCGACAAGGCGGCGAGCGCCGCGTGTTCGCGGCGGCATTCCATCAAGAGCGGCCACGCTGGGGCAAACTGATTGAGAAACGATGCCAGCGGCCGGGCTGCCATCCTGTCGCTTTCTCCTTCCGGCAGCCACTCGGCCTCGGACGGCGCCTGCGATAGGGCCAAGGTCGTTGTGAAGTGAGACCGCAGAGCATCGGTCACGACGCGCAACGCGTGAGCCGCCTGCCGTTGCGCTTCGAGGGCCTCCGTTTCTGCCTGTTGGGCCGCCGCGGCGGACGGCTCGGCCAGCCCGTGTTGCGCTGCATCGATCTGGCCGCCGGACTCCAGAATGGCTTTGGCCGCCGCCATCTGAATCGCGCGCGCTTCGGCGGCGGTGAAGTCCCCGGCCGCGGTTTGGATTTGCGCCCGGACAGGTTCGATGCGCGCGCGGAACTGGCCGGCCTGTTCGCGCAAACTCGCCACATCGGCCGCCGATATTTTCCGCGGCGGAACTGTGACTGGGTGGAGCAACGGCAACGCGCCGCAGAAATAACGGTCCAGCGCCGCCGAATCCGCCTCGCTCTGTTCGCGCCGCGCTTTGGCTTCGTCGCGAAACGCGGTCAATTCGCGGGCCGTGATGGGAATGCGAAGTTCGTGATAGTAAAACAGCGTAACCGCGCGGGCGGGAATTTCAAAATTGGCAAATAGCCTGCTGGCCGGTTCCGCGCACGCAATCAGCGCCGGCTGGCCCAGGCGGCGCGCCTGCCGGATGCGGTCGGCGTCGCAGGGATGGCTGGCAAACCAGCGCGTTTTGGCCAGGCCGAGCGTGTCGTCGATGCGCGCTTTCGTGGCGTCCGGCATGCTTTGCAATTTCAACGCAAGATATTGCGAGAGATTTTGCGGCAGCGTGTGCTGCACCCGCCACATCTGCGTCATTTCTTTGCGCGATTGAATCAGCGCGTGGCTCACCAGCGTGAGCCGCCGGATCAGGCGTTCGGCTGTTTCGCTTCCGACGAGGTTGATCTGATAGGCGTCGGCATTGAATTCCATCTGGCGCGACAGCGAGCCGCTGACAGCCAGCCCAGCCATCATGAACAGGCGCAAAATCACCCTCGAAAACCAAACGCCGAAATTCGCGCAGGCCACGATGAGCGACATCGTCACGCCCTGAACCTCGAAGCTCCATTCGGCGAGCATTTTGTCCCAACTGTCGCGCTCGAAAACGACACGGGCGAACCAATTATTGACGCGCGCGATGATGTAATGCAGGCGCATCGCCATGCCCTGGGTGAAATGGCCAAATTCATGAGCCAGCACGCCGGCAAATTCCTCCACCGAAAGCGACCCCAGCAAAGGCAGGCCGAGCGTCAGAACCATGTCGTGCCCGAGAAAGCTCAAGAAGCCGCGGCGAAAGGACGCGGATGCGTTCAACTCGCAATTCAAATCAATGCGCCGCGGAATGGGGGCGCCGACCGTGCGGCAAATGCCGGAGATGAACGCGTACAGCTCCGTCTCGACATCCGGATTGAGCGTGTAAGGCTGCGGTTTGGGCGGCCGCGCGAAAATTGGTTTGACCATGAACAAAACCATGATGGCTCCTCCAAAGAGCGGGCCAAAATAAACCGCCAATTTCAAGATTTGGAGCCGCCAATTGAGCCGGATGCCGCCCCATATCATGATCGGATGAAAATTGTGCGCGCCATGGTAATAAACCGCATAGCCCGCCAGCGCGACGAGCGCCACATAAAGCGCAGGGAGAGCCGCCATAATCAAGACGGCCGGCAGCATCCAAAACGTGTACAAAGCCGGCGTTGCGGGCTTGCGGAATGCAGCCATGGCCGGGCTTAAGTTGACGATTCTTTCTGTTGAATCCGGGGTGGCTGCCATGTCCTTCATTTGGCCAATTTCCGCCGCCGCTGGCAAGCCTGCGCTCGCGGCCAGAGTGGGCAAATCCATCATGACAGAGACGGGGCTCGCCGCCCCTTGCCAAGCCCGCCCAGGCACGCGAGAGTAAACCCGCGTTATGAAACGAAAATGGATTCTTCGCTCCATTGTGGGCCTGTTCGCAATCGTCGTGCTGGCGGTCTTGGTGGTGGCATTTTCGCTGGGCACGATCATCAAGAAAGGCGTGGAGCGCATCGGGCCGAGCGCGACCCAGGTGGATGTGAAACTGAAGAGCGCGCAAGTGTGGCTGCTGGCTTGGCGCGTTGAATTGACTGGTTTTATCCTCGGCAATCCGCCCGGCTGCCGGACGCCCTCGGCCATTTCGGTGGGCGACGTGACCGTTCGTTTCGAGCCAAAGACCATGTTCTCGGACAAACTGGTTGTGGACAGCATCAATGTGAAAGCGCCCGTCATCACGATGGAGGGCGGCTTGAGGGGCAATAATTTGGAGAAGATTGAGAAGAACCTGAACGATTACATTGGCAGTTCATCAACCGCGCCGAACTCGAAGGCGCCGGCGTCCTCGCCCGCAACCGCCAAGCCGGAAAAGAAATTGCAAGTCAACGACCTGGTCATCACTGGCGCCAAACTGCAAGTCAACTCAGCGCTCTCGGGGGACCGCACCGTGACGTTGCCAATCCCCGACATCCATTTGACAGGCCTCGGCGCCGGCCCGCAGGGGATCACGCCGGTCGAAGTGAGCCAGCGGGCCTTGCACGCGATATTGGCCGCCGCCACGCAGGAAGTCGCCAAGAGCGCGGGCCAACTCGGCAAAGAAGCCCTAAGCCAAGGCAAGGGCGAAGCCAAAAAAGCGGCGGACAGCATAAAGGGGTTGTTTCACTGAAGCGACGCAGGGCGGTGATGATGGCATCGGGAATTTTCATGCGCACCAATTTTCGAATTTGAACCGTCCGCTCAACTACCGCGTTGGATATGGCAATTTCCTCAAATTCGTTTAACAAACGGCGTACGGCTTTCTCTTCCGCTTCGCTAAGATTGGGAAATCCGAGGACTTCAATCCGCGTGATCGTCGAATAAACAACCGAAAACGTCTCGCCACTTTCGGGCCTCTTGCAAAACGCCAACCCCGTGCGGAATCCCAGCCAGCGCGTCAATCAAAACGTTGCTATCCAACAGCCATCGCATTTAGTCACGATCCCACTCGGCTCGAACCTGGCGCTGCCTGGCGCTGCTGTCCAGTTTGGGCGGCGAAGGACCCCCAAGGACGCTTCGACTGCGGTCCAGTCAGTGCGGCGGGGCGTTTCCGGCAACAACGTGACCAAAGGCACGGCCTCTCTCCGGAAGTTGTGCGCCTTCTGTCAGCACGACCTGGCCCCCGGTGATCTCAGCTTCAATGGTCACATATGTCATCTGAATACAATGCTCTTCAGATCAACTTAAATCAAGCGCCGATGCGCCCTCTGCGTTGCGAATTTGATTGCGCTGGGGGCCTGCGGGGATTTGAGTATTTAACTCTGAAAACGGAAGCCGCCAGTCGCGTTGAAGTTGCAAAAGGCAGCGCAGGCGGTGTGCGCTGGCGCATTGCGGCATTGGTCAGCGCGGCGATTGTGCTCAGCTACATGGACCGCCAGACCCTCCCGTGGACGCTGAGCCAAATCAAGGCGCAGTATCCGTTTTCCGACCAGGTCAAGGCGCTGTTCGATTCGGCATTCCTGGTTGCTTACGGACTCATGTATCTTGGCGGCGGATGGCTGATGGACCGCCTTGGCACGCGCAAAGGGTTCCTCCTGGCGATGATCTTTTGGTCGCTCGCCTCGGCCAGCCAAGGCATTGCCGCGAACTGCGGCATGTCTCCCATGTTCGGGATTTCCTTTGCGCTGGCCATGCTGGTGGCGAGCCGTTTCCTTCTCGGCATGGGCGAAGGCGGCGGGTTCCCAGCGGCCACGCGCGTTGTCGCCGAATGGTTTCCTGTCCACGAACGCTCGACCGCGATGGGCCTAATCAATAGCGGCACGGCCATTGGCGCCGTGGCGGCGCCGTGGCTCATTCTTGGCGTTCTCAAATATACTGGCTGGTTCGGCCTCGCGCCGTGGCGTTGGGTCTTTTTCATCTCCGGCATTCTCGGTTTGCTCTGGACGATCTGGTGGGCCTGCGATTACCGGGGGCTGGACGAACATCCGTCGCTCCAGGAAAACGAACGAATCAAAATCAAATCGGGCCAGGCCGTTTCAACCGGCGATTCACAGGCCGCCGTGCCCATTTTGGAACTGCTCGCTCACCGCGAAGTCTGGGGGATAGTCGGGGCGAAATTCCTGACCGATGCGGCGTGGTATTTTTACATCTTTTGGCTGCCGAAATTCCTGCTGGAGACGTTCCAGATCAAATTCAGCGTCGCGACGGGCGTCGGCTGGATTCCGTACGCGGCCTCGGGCATCGGCTGCCTGTGGGGTGGCAGCCTGTCAAGCTGGCTGTTGAGGCGGGGCGCCTCGGTCAATCGCTCGCGCAAGATCGCCCTGGGCGCGAGCGCCGCGTTCATGCCGTGGGTGATGCTCGTCCCGCAACTGCACTCGGTGGGATGGGTCATTTTCATTTTCAGCCTTGCCTTCTTCGGGCAGCAATCATGGTCCACGCTTGTCATGGTTCTGCCCACGGATATGATTCCACGAAACGCCGTCGGCATCCTCGCGGGCATGGTGGGATTCGGCGGCGCGATGGGCGGCGTGTTGCTGGGTCAGGTTGTGGGCTGGATGCGCGACCACGGATACAGTTACACTCCGGCGCTGTGCATGGCCGGCGCGCTGCATGTGGCCGCGTTTATTTTGATTTGTTTGACAATGCCAGCGATACAACCGCTGAAACTTCGGCAAATTTCGGGACAACCCTAAAATGAAAATCACCAAAATCCGCACGCGCGCCATTCAATGGACCGGCAAAACCGTCCCGCTCCCGCCGCATTTCTGCACCAACCCCATGGATGCCATCTCGCCCATGCTCACGCGGGCGACCATGGGCACGTTCACGTTTCACGGCTGGCTGCTCGTGGAAATCTTCACTGACAACGGCCTGGTGGGCATTGGCAACGCCGCTCTTTCTCCGTTGGTCACGAAACAGGTTATTGACCTTTATCTCAAGCCGCTGCTGATCGGCGCGGACCCGTGGGACATCGAATTTCTCTGGCAGCACATGTATCGCAAGACCATGGCGTTCGGCCGCAAGGGCATTGCGATGGTCGCCATCAGCGCCGTCGATATCGCGCTGTGGGACCTGCTCGGCAAATCCGCCAAACAGCCGGTGTACCGTTTGCTGGGCGGGCGCACGAAACCAAAAATCCCTGTTTATTCCAGCCGCCTTTACTCCACGCCCCTGGACCAACTCGCCCGCGAAGCTGCTAAATATAAAAACGAAGGCTACAAAGCCATGAAACTGCGCTTTGGCTGGGGGCCGGTGGACGGCGCGGAAGGAATGCAAAAGAACATCGCGCTCGTGCGCACCGTGCGCGAAACCGTTGGTGAAGGCATTGATATCATGGCCGACGCTTACATGGGCTGGAATCTCGACTACGCCAAGCGCATGATCCCGTTGCTCGAGAAATTCAATCTCCGCTGGCTCGAAGAAGCGGTGATCCCGGACGACATTCACGGGTACGCGGAATTGAAGCGCTTCGGGCGCATTCCCATCGCGGGCGGCGAACACGAGCATACCATCTACGGTTTTCGCGACCTCATCGAGGCGCGCGCGGTGGATTACATCCAGTTCGATACCAACCGCGTCGGCGGCCTCACGCAGGCGCGCAAGATTGCGGCCTTGGCCGAGGCTCATTCCATTCCCGTGATTCCGCACGCGGGACAGATGCACAATTATCACGTCGTCATGGCGAGCCTCAATTCGCCCATGGCCGAATTTTTCCCGCCGGTGGATGTTGAAGTTGGCAACGAATTATTCTGGTACATTTTCAAAGGCGAACCTTTGCCAAGGGACGGCTGCATCGACCTCGACGAAAACACTCCCGGTCTTGGCTTGACCGTGGACGAAAAAGCCCTCAAAAAATTCCACGTCACAGAATGATGCGTCTTGTCCAAATCCAAAAGGGCCCGGAGCGCCGGGTTGCGCTCGTCGAGGAACCGAGCCTGCGGCTGCTCGCTGGAGTCAATTCTATTTACGAACTGGCCGCCAACCTGAGCGCGGGCGCGTCGCTTGCCGCGACCGTTGGTCAAAAGGCACAGAACGAGCGGTTGAATTACGACGACGTTTATTCCGGAAATTCTGAGTGGCGCCTGCGGCTGCCGATGGATCATCCCGGCGGCGCGCCGTGCTGCCTCGTCTCTGGCACCGGTTTGACGCACCTTGGCAGCGCAAAAAACCGCCAGGCCATGCACAGCGCGGCGCAATCGGAAACGGACAGCATGAAGATGTTCCGGTGGGGCGTCGAAGGCGGAAAGCCGGAGCCTGGAAAGATTGGCTTCGCTCCAGAGTGGTTTTACAAAGGCAACGGTTCGGTGTTGCGCGGGCCGGGCGAGGCGCTCGAAATCCCGCCCTACGCCGAGGATGGCGGCGAGGAAGGGGAGATTGCCGGAATTTATATCATTGGCTCGGATGGCAGCCCGATGCGCGTCGGGATGGCCATCGGCAACGAGTTTTCTGACCACAAATTCGAGAAGAAGAACTACCTGAACCTGGCCGGCTCGAAACTCCGCGCGTGCGCCATTGGGCCGGAACTGGTCGTCGGCCACGATTTCCAGTCAGTCCCCGGCACAGTGGCCATCGAGCGCGGCGGCAAACCGTTTTGGTCGCAAAACATTATTACCGGCGAAAAAGAAATGTGCCACCACCTCGCGAACATCGAGCATCACCATTTCAAATTCGAGGGTCACCGCCGCCCTGGTGATTTGCACGTCCACTACTTCGGCGCGTGCAGCTTGAGCTTCGGCGCCGGCATCGAACTGGCCGATGGCGACCTGATGACGATTTCATTTGGCGGGTTTGGCCGCCCGCTGCGCAATCCATTGCGGGTCATCGGCGGTGAGGATAGATTGTGGGCGGCACGGGCCGTGTCCTGATTCTGATTTTATGAGCAAACCGCGCATCGCATTTCTGGGTCTTGGCATCATGGGCGGCGGCATGGCCCGGCGCCTTCTCGCCAATGGTTTCCCCGTTGCCGTCTTCAACCGCAACGCCGAGAAGGCCAGGTCCTTTGCCGCCGACGGCGCGCAAGTTGCCGAGTCGCCTCGCGCGGCTGCCTCTGGCGCCGGGTTCATCATCAGCATGGTGGCGGACGACACCGCGTCGCGCGGGTTGTGGCTGGGCGAAAACGGCGCGCTCAGTTCTGCCGCGCCGGGAACGGTCTGCATCGAATGCAGCACCGTTACCCTGGGTTGCGTGCGCGAAGTCGCCGCCGCCGCCGCCGCGAAACAATGCGAGTTCCTCGACGCTCCCGTGACCGGCAGCAAAGCGCACGCGGCCTCCGGCGAACTCAACTTCATCGTCGGCGGTTCGGATGTTGCGCTTGAAAAGGCCCGTCCCGTCCTCGCCGCCATGAGCAAAACAATTGTGCCGGCCGGGCCTGTAGGCAGCGGCGCGCTGCTCAAGATCGTCAACAATTTTGTTTGCGGCGTCCAGGCCGCGTCGCTCGCGGAAGCCGTGGCGGTCATCGAGCGCGGCGGCCTCAATCGCGAGAAGGCCATGGAAATCATCGTCAACGGCGCGCCCGGCAGTCCGCTCGTCAAAACCCTTTGGCAGCGCATGACCAAGCCCGATTACACGCCCAACTTCCTGTTGCGCCTGATGACTAAAGACCTCGTTTACGCCTTGGAGGAAGGCCACAAAGTCGCCGTAGAAATGCAAACCGCCGCCGCCGCATTAAAAATCTTCCAATCCGCCGCCGCCGCCGGCCATGGCGACGAGGACTTTGCCGCCGTCGTCGAACCGCTGCGGTCGCCCCAAAAGGGAGCGTCATCATAGGAAGCGGGGGGCGAATAACCACCCTAGTCGGCGAATCCAGGAATCGGCTCTGCGAGACGGCCACAATCCAGAACCATTCCGGCTGTTCCAGATAGATGATTCGGAAGAGAAACCGTTTCGTTTTCCAACTGCGGGTTCTGAACTTGGCGAGTCTGCCAAGTGCCGCGTTGCGCTGAATCTTCGGCCGTGTTTCCTCCACAGAGGAGAGAAACTCTTCCCCTCGGAATTGGGTTCCGGCGCGAGTAGAAATCCGCCGACTTAATCAACTCACTTGCGGCGAGCCGATGAAGCGACGAGTCTCAGTTACCGCGCGGCGGGAAGGACTTGGACGATTCGCTAATCTTCACGAATCATGCGGATGCGATCTTCATTTTGTGATTGCTCCTTTGATTCGGTTGAACTCCGGCCCTTTGGGCATGATGAAAAGGCATTTGCCGTTGCTCCGTTCCGCCAGCTTCGGCTAGATGTTGCGGCAACACAGCATCCCGCGCAATCGGCGGCGCAAGAACTTCGTCCGAAAGCCCGGAAATGATTTGCAAATGGCCGTAGTTCAAAGAGCCTCGCCCCAGTTGAAAGCCAAGGCCAAGTTTTACCACGAACAAGCAATGCCGAACCAGCTGCGCCAAACCAGCTTGCCCTTTACGCGGAAACGTGCGTAATAGTTCCCTGATGAAAGGTTGCGAATTAGATCGGCGTGCTTTGTTTTCTGCCAGGTCTTTGCTGGCTTTATCTCACTGATGCCTTCATTCATGCGGTGGGTATAGAAAAACAGTATATAAAACGTCAGCATCTAATTTTAGATCATTCATAAATGCTTGTAAATTAAGTATTTGCGCCCGTAGCTCAGTTGGATAGAGCAACTGCCTTCTAAGCAGTGGGTCGTGGGTTCGATTCCCGCCGGGCGCGCCAATTTCTCTATGAGCGTCCCCGGAAAACAATCCGCTTGAATTGAATATCGGATGGCTCCAACATCGCTGGAGGCTGCGGCCGCGCTCATGCGGCTGCTCCACAATGAATTCACGATGAAGAAATTTTTTGGCCTGCTCATGCTTTCGGCTCTTTTGACCGGATGCACGTCGATTACCAATCTCACCCCGTCCCATGTGTCGCGGGACCCCTCCGGCTTTTACCGCGTGGAGGCTGAATGGTACAGCCAGCGGGAAGTGATTCGCCCTGGCAGTTTCAAACCGCTGGTCGTCGTAGATGGGTTTAACACCTACCCGATGACACCCGTCCCGCTGGTGGTGGATCGCTGGCAAGCCTTCATCCCCATCCCGGTGGACAAGGACATGGTCTATTTCCATTACAAGTTTGATTTCCAGGACGACGCCTTCGGCGGCCCGCGCCCAAACAGCATGAAATCGCGCGATTACGAATTGCGCGTCAAGTAAACGCCGCCTCGAACAATCGCGCGAATTCCGCCTCGCCCGCCAAACGTGGATTGAACCCGGCCGTCCATTGCTTGGCGGCTTCGGCGGCCAGCATCGGGATGGAGGAGCGGGTGACGGAACATTCCTCCAGCGAACGCGGCAGGCCGGCCAGTTTAAGCAGCGATTCCACCTCGGCGGCCAGCCCGGCGGCGCCGCCTTCACCCAATTCGTCGTAGATTTGGGACGCGGCTGGGTCCTCGGCGTTGAAACGAATGACGGCTGGGAGCATCAGTCCAACGGCCTGCCCATGCACGATGTGAAAATGGGCCGTCAACGGATTCGCCGCCGCGTGGGCCGCGCCCAGCATGCTGTTTTCGATGGCCATTCCGCCCAGCGCCGCCCCCAGCAACATGCCCGCGCGCGCTTCCATGTCGCCGCCGTCCCGCAACACGCGCGGCATCGATGTCAAACATAGGCGCAGCGCCTCCCTCGAATACGCCGCGGAAAGCGCGTTGCGTTTTTTGGTCACCGCCGATTCCAGCGCGTGCGAAAGGGCATCCATGCCGGTGCAGGCGGTGACACGGGGCGGTTGGGAAAGAGTCAGGGCTGGGTCCAGCAACGCGATGCGCGCGGCGGCTTTGGGATCGCCGCAGGCCATTTTCTGGTGCGTGGCGGCATCGGCGATGAGCGCGAAGGACTGGCACTCGCTGCCGGTGCCCGCCGTGGTCGGGATGGCGATGAACGGAAGCATTTCATGCTTCGCCTTGCCGACGCCCCGGTAATCCTCCATCCGCCCGCCATTAGTCAATAAGAAATTGCAGCCCTTCGCGGTGTCCATGCTGCTGCCGCCGCCCAGGCCGATCAGGCTGTCGATGCCCGCCTCGCGCGCCGCCGCCAGGCAGGCGTCCACGTCGGCGGTGGTGGGATTCTCGCGCACCTGGCCGAACAAAATCGCGGCAATGCCCGCCTGCTCCAGGGATTCGCGCATGCGCCCGGCGTGCCCCGCCGCCACGATGCCTGGATCGGTCACCAGCAGGACGCGTTTCAAACCCAATTCCCGCGCTAGTTCGCCGGCGCGCGCGGCCGCGCCGTTTCCAAAAACTATGCGCGTGCGCGACTGATGGTCAAAAGCTCCAGCGGACAAATCGGGCGGATTCATTTTGCAAATTCAAGAGCGCGCCGGCGATAGAGGAACTCGAACATGTTGCCTTCGTGCGGCTGGTCCCACGAAACGGCCATCGTGGAGACAGGGCCGATGTTCAGCCGGTCGATCAAAGGCGATTCCACCAGCCGCGTGATAAATTCTTCATCGCGCGTGATGGCCGTGACGGCCAGCGACGGCCCGATTTGTTCGAGCATGGCCGATTGCGGCGCCTCCACCACACTGGCGTAAGGGCAGAGAAATTCCCGGTTGGCCAGCGGATGCGCCAAGGAATCGCACCGGACGATGGTTGGCCGCAGGTAAATGCCGCCCTGGAAATTCACCTTGCGCGGGCCGCCGCGGAAGGGCGCCGCCGCGTCGCGCGCGCCGGGAGTTTTCAATCCCTCCTCGATGGTGCTGTCAATAAAATCGGCCATTTTCGTGTTGGCGAACCCGGCCAGCCGCGCGTCTCCATCATCGGCGGGCAGGGGAGCGATTGGCCCCAGCTTGCGCGCCAGGGCCTCGGCAATTTCGTCCGCATATTTCGGCACGACAATGGCCGAGGCATTGATGCAACTGCGCCCGCCGTTGTCCGAGATGGAGGCGGCCATTACGTCGATGAATTCCGGCCAGCGTTCGATCTGGTCTTCGCCCACGAGAATTTTGCTGTAGCCGGGGCCGTGAACTTGAATGGCCGGATTGCCGGCGTAGGCCGAAGTGGTCGATTTGTCGCCAAAGACCAGCGCGCGGCCGCATCCGCGCAAAATCTCGCCCGCCCCTTCGTGATCGGCGGGATAAAATCCAAACGCCTCCGGCGGCGCGCCTGCCGCGATGAACGCCTGAATCAGCCGGAATGGCGTCCACGGCTCCTCGCGCCCCGGCTTGATGACCACCGGAATTTTCAGCGCGATGGCCGGCAGCCAGAGCGAATTGACGGCGGGCGAATTGCTCGGCATGACCAGGCCCAGGCTGCGCGCGGCGGGATAAAAGCAGAGCCGGCCGTCATGCCCTTTGTCCAAGATCGAGAGGTCCAGCCCGCGCGTCAGCCCGGCCAAAATCGCCGGCATATTCGTGAGCGCGGCGTGGATTTTGGCCATATTGCGCCGCACCATTACATGTGGCAGCCCGCTGCTGGCCGAGAGCGATTCGAGATATTCGCGCGGCGTTTGCATCGCGTTGCCGCCAAGGGGCAGGGCGCCTTCGAGAAACTCCGCGCCCGCCTTCGCGCAAATTTCCACGAGGCGCGCGGCGGGGATGCGCCGCAAGGCCTCGCGACCCTCGGTCATGCGGGGCAGGTCTTTGCGGATGATGCCGGCGTTGACCTGGCTCAATGTGGCCAGGACCTGGCCGGAGCGGCAATCAGTAATATTATGATGGTCGAGACTTTCGTAGGCTCGTCCTCGGCGCAGAGCCGGAATGTGAGGCGCAGTCATTTGCAAACCAATTGCCCGCAGCATATAACGAACGCCGCGCATTTCCAGCGCGAAAAATCGATTTCGCGGAAAATCGCAATGCCAGGAAAATCCCCCTTAAGTCCCGCCGCGAAATGCCGATTCATGTCTGTGGCGCAGCCTCGGAATTGGATTTGAGCCGGGGATGCATCTGTATTATGTCCATTGTCAGCAGCCAGTTATGAGCAGCCGCGCCGATTCTCCATCGCGAAAAAAAATCCTTCTTCTGGACGATGACACCGAGTTCGCCGGCCTCATCCGGCTGGGACTGGAGGCTCACGGCTATGAAGTCGAACTGGCCGCCGACGGCGTTCAGGGCATCAAGAAAATCATGCACGAAGATTTCTCGATCATCCTGTGCGACATGGTCATGCCCAACCTGGCCGGGGACATGTTTTACACCGCCGTCGAGCGGGTCAAGCCGCACCTGTGCCGGCGCTTCATTTTCATGACGGGCCATCAAGGCGATCACGTCGTGGCCGAATTCATTCGCAAAGTCCGCGGGCTAATCCTGTGGAAGCCCTTCCAAACGCGCGTCCTTCTCGAAACAATTCAAATGGCGGAAAAACGGGCGGTGGAGCCGTAAGCGAAGGCTTTGAATCTTCGCCTAAACCCAAGAAAACCAACGCTTTTCGCAACATTTTCTTGGTTCTTCGCCCGCAACAGGTCTGCCGCCGTTCTATGCCAACACGAACGAGTGCTTTATTATTTTCCCGGCACAACCGGCTGGAGTAACTCAACGGCCGTGCGGTGGAATCCCCAGATTCAAACCAGCAACGGCAGTTTTGGGGTGAGCAACAATCAATTTGGATTTAATATTACTGGCACGGCCAATATTCCCATCGTGGTGGAAGCCCGCGCCAATCCTTCCAGCCCGCTCTGGACGCCGTTGCGGCAATTGACCGTGACCAATGGCCTGGCGTATTTCAGCGACCCACAATGGACGAGTTTTCCCGGGCGCTTTTACCGCATCCGCTCGCCGCGCTGAGGCGCCTGATGGGAGAACATCCCATGAGGAAAATGGGAAAATGAGTTGCGCTTCGCCTTGGCGCGTGGCTTCTTACCGCGTGATTTTGAATCCGCTTGGCGGACCTTGGAAAAATATACGCATGACCTCGCTGACACCTGAAGAATTGACGAAATTGATCGCGGACCTGAACCGCCTGGCCCACAACGTTTGGTGGACCTGGAACCAGGGCGCGCAGGAGATTTTCGCGGAACTTTCCCCGCGCTGCTGGCAAACGCTCTACCACAATGCCGTGGCCGTGCTGCGCGAAGTCTCCGATTACGAACTGCGCGTGCGCCTGCAGGACCGGGAATTCGCGCGCCGCGTGCGCCAGGTGCTGCATGATTTCGAGGCCTACATGTCGGACAAACACACCTGGGGCAGCCAGCACGCGCCCGAGCTTGTCCACCGGCCCGTGGCCTATTTCTCGGCGGAATTCGGCTTTCACGAAACGCTCCCCATCGCGGCGGGCGGCCTGGGCATCCTCGCGGGCGACCACACCAAATCGGCCAGCGACCTTGGGCTGGGCTTTGTCGGCATCAGCTTGTTTTATCGCGAGGGCTATTTTCAGCAGCAGATCAACCAGGATAATTGGCAGACTGAATATTACACGCTGCTCAACCCGCAGAATCTCCCGATGGAGCCGGTGCTGGACGCCAAAAACCAGCCGCTGGTGTGCGCGGTGGAAATCGAATTGACGGACGTTTATTTCCAGGTTTGGAAGGTCAACGTGGGGCGGAGCGTCGTATATTTGCTGGATTCCGACCGGCCGGAAAATCCGCAGCATCATCGCGATTTGACGCGCCGGGTTTACGGCGGCGACAACACAATGCGCATCATGCAGGAGATGCTGCTGGGCATTGGCGGCGTGCGGCTGTTGCGCGCGCTGGGCGTGCAGCCCTCGGTCTTCCACATGAACGAAGGCCACGCGGCGTTCCTGACGCTGGAATTGGTGCGCGAAAAACTCGCCGCCGGAATGTCCTTGCCCCAGGCCATGGCCAACACCAAGGAGCAATGCGTTTTCACCACTCACACGCCCGTCGAAGCCGGCCATGACCGTTTCAACCGCGAATTGGTGGGTTACGCGATGCAAAAAATCGCGGCCCAATTGAATCTGTCCATCGACGGCTTGATGGGCCTGGGCCGGATCGATCCCAAGAACGCCGCGGAAACGCTATGCATGACAGTGCTGGGCCTGAAACTCTCCCGCGCCGCCAACGGCGTCAGCGAGTTGCACGGCAAGGTCAGCCGGCACATGTGGCACGCGCTCTGGCCGGACAAAACAATCGATGAGGTTCCCATCGGCCATATTACGAACGGCATTCACTTGACAGGTTGGATGAAGGGGCCGGTGCGCAAATTCTGGCAGCGCAAATTGGCCGGGGACCATGCGGGTTCCGAATTGCCCAAGGGCGACGCCACCGCTTTTTGGGAGCGCGGCGCCTCCATTTCGCTCGATCACGAGCTGAACTCAAACGAGTTCTGGCAGAAAATGGGCGATCCGAATTTCATTTCGGACGAGGAACTCTGGGCCTTGCGTTACAAGCTGCGGCGCGAATTGATCGAGTTCGCCCGGCGGCGCGTCGGCTTGCGCGGTTCGCAATCGGATTTCATCACGCTGGATGTGTTGCTGGACCCGGACGCGCTGACCATCGGTTTTGCCCGGCGCTTCGCCACTTACAAGCGCGGTCCGCTCATTTTCGATCAATTCGCGAACATCGTCAAATTGGTCAATGACCGCCGGCGGCCCGTGCAATTTATTTTCGCGGGCAAGGCCCATCCGCGCGATGACGACGGGAAAAAATACATTCAGCGCATCGTTCACCTGAGCAAGTTCAGCGAGTTGAAGGGGCATTTGGTCTTCATCGAGAATTACGACGTGCATGTCGCGCGGCAAATGGTTTCCGGCTGCGATATCTGGCTCAACAACCCGCGCCGCCCGCTCGAGGCGTCCGGCACCAGCGGCCAAAAAGCCGGCTGCCACGGGTGTTTGAACCTGAGCATCATGGACGGATGGTGGCGCGAGGGTTACGACGGCAAAAACGGCTTCGCCATCGGGGACGACAGCAATCCGTCGTCGGTCGAGGAGCAGGACCAGGTTGACAGCGCCAACCTTTTCAAGGAACTGACGGAAAAGGTGATTCCGACATTTTATAATCGGGATGAGTTGGGCATCCCGCGGGCCTGGCTGAAAATGGTGCGCAACGCGATGGTAACGCTGGTGCCGAAATTCAACACTTGGCGCATGGTGCAGGAATACGCGGGCAAGTACTATCTCCCGGGCAAGACTGTCAAATGAACTACGAAGCCGTCATCGGCCTGGAGACGCACGTCCAGCTTAAGACGAAGTCCAAGATGTGGTGCGGCTGCGCCCATGAATTCGGCGCGCCGCCGAACACGCGCGTCTGCCCCGTCTGCCTGGGCTTGCCGGGCGTTCTGCCGGTGGCGAACGAGGAAGCCATGCGGCTGACAGCATTGACCGGCCTGCTCCTGCAAGGGGAGGTGCCCGCGCGGGCCAAGTTCGACCGGAAGAATTATTTCTACCCGGACATGCCCAAGAATTACCAGATCACGCAGTACGACCAGCCTTCCACCCTCGGCGGATTCGTGGAGTTTGAATATCAAGGGGCGCTGGCCAAAGTGCGCATCACGCGCGCGCACCTGGAGGAGGATGTCGGGAAGAATTTTCATTTTGAGCGGAACAGCGGCGTTGATTTCAACCGGGCCGGCGTGCCGCTGCTGGAAATTGTCTCCGAGCCGGAAATCACCGGCTCGCAGATGGCCTGCGATTATCTCAACGCCCTTGTGGAAATCCTGCGTTACGGCGGCATCAGCGATTGCGACATGGAAAAAGGCGAAGTGCGGTGCGATGTCAACGTGAGCATCCGCCCGCAAGGCGCGAGCGAATTGGGGCGGAAGATTGAGATTAAGAACATGAACAGCTTCAGCGCCGTCCGCCGCGCGCTGGAGCACGAGATTCCGCGTCAAATAGAAGTTTTGCAAAAGGGCGGCCAGTTGGCCCAGGAGACCCGGCGCTGGGACGACGTGGGCGGCATCACCGAGACGATGCGCGGCAAGGAAATGGCCCACGATTATCGCTACTTTCCGGAGCCGGACCTGATGCCCTTCGCACCGACCCCCGCCTGGGTGGCCGAAGTCAAGGAGCGGGTGGTGGAATTGCCCCTGGCCAAAAAGCAGCGGCTGATGCGCGATTGCCAATTGCCCGCTTCCGACGCGCAAACGTTTGTCTGGGACCGGCCGCTGGGAGATTACTTCGAGAAGATCGCCCCGAAGTCCAAGCATCCCAAGGCGGCGGCCAATTGGATCATCAACAACCTGCGCGCCAAGCTGGCGGAATCGGGCGCGGCCCTGGGCGATTTGAAGTTCAAGCCGGAATATATTCTTGACATTGTGGATTTGGTGGAAAGCCGCAAGATCAGCAGCTCCATCGCGCAACAGGTCTTCGCGGAAATGTTTGACAGCGGCGAGGCGCCGGGCGCGATTGTCGAGAAGAAAGGGCTGGCGCAAGTCAGCGACACCGGGGCCATCGAAGTGTTGTGCGACCAGGTCATCGCGGCGAATCCGGGGCCGGCGGCCGATTACAAAGCCGGCAAGGTCGCGGCCCTGAATTTCCTCAAGGGCCAGGTGATGAAGTTGAGCAAGGGCAGGGCGAACCCGAATTTGACGGGCGAGATTTTGGAGCGGAAGCTGAAATAAACCGCGTGAGCACGCCAGCGCCAGCTTCAGCGCGCGCCAACCGCTTGGCGGGGGAGAAATCGCCCTACCTGCTTCAGCACCAGTATAATCCCGTCGATTGGCAGCCCTGGGGCGCAGAGGCTTTCGCGCAGGCGCGGCGGGAGAACAAGCCGATTTTCCTGAGCATCGGCTACTCCACCTGCCATTGGTGCCATGTGATGGAGCGGGAGTCATTTGAGAACCAGGGCGCCGCCGATTTCCTCAACGCGCATTTCGTGAGCATCAAGGTGGACCGGGAAGAGCGGCCGGACGTGGATAAAATTTATATGACAGCCGTGCAGGCCATGACCGGGCAGGGCGGCTGGCCGTTGAGTTGTTTTCTCACGCCGGATTTGAAGCCATTTTACGGCGGAACCTATTTTCCGCCCGTCAACATGCACGGGCGGGCCAGTTTTATCCAGGTGCTCCGCCAGCTCGCGGGGTTGTGGGAGTCGCAACGGGAGCGCATTCTGGAGACGGCGGCGGATTTTCACGAAAAGCTGCAGGGATTTATCTCGCGCGAGACGGGAGATGGGGAGCTTTCGCCCGGAGTCCTGGCCCAAGCGGCGGCGGCTTTCAAACGCGAGTATGAGCCGCGTTTCGGCGGCTTCGGCGGCGCGCCCAAATTTCCGCGCCCCAGCCAGCCGATCTGTCTTTTGCGATACGGCGCGCGCGCGGGCGATCGCGAGGCCGTCAAGATGGTTCTCCATACCTGTGAACGCATGGCGGCGGGCGGCATTTGCGACCATCTCGGCGGCGGATTCGCCCGCTACTCGGTGGATGAGCAATGGCTGGTGCCGCATTTCGAGAAAATGCTCTATGACAACGCGCAGTTGGCGCATCTTTATCTTGACGCCTATTTGGTGAGCGGCGAGGCCCGCCATGCGGCCACCGCGCGCGGCATCATCCAATATGTTCTTGACGACATGACCGGCCCGGGCGGCGGATTTTACTCCGCCGAAGACGCCGACAGCGAAGGGAAGGAAGGCAAGTTCTATTGCTGGACGCGCGCGGAACTGGCCCAATTGCTGGGGCCGGAGGAATTTAGAATTGCGGCGCGATATTTCGGTGTGACGGAGCAGGGGAACTTTGTGGACCACAGCGATCCGAATCCGCTGCCGAACCAAAATGTGCTGAGCATCGCCGAGGCCGAACTCGCCGCCGGTGAAGCTGAGACGCTGGCGGCCGCCATCCAGAAAATGCGCGAAGCCCGCCGCCGGCGAGTCCGTCCGCACTTGGATGACAAGGTGCTCGCCTCGTGGAACGGCATGATGCTGGGAGCGATGGCCCGCGCGAGCGCGGTGCTGGGAGATGACAACTACCTTGCGGCGGCTGAACGCAATCTCGCGTTCCTGCGGAGCCAGCTTTGGGACGAAAGCGCCAAAACGCTTTATCATCGCTGGCGGCAGGGAGAGCGGGACTCCGTTCAATTGTTGACAGCATACGCCAATTTGTGCGCGGGCGTCCTGGACCTTTACGAAGCCACGGTCAACCCGTCGCATTTGGAATTTGCCGCCGCGCTAGCCGACACCATGCTCGCGAAATTCTACGACTCAGCTCATGGCGGATTCTACGACAGTGCCGCCGAGTCGCGCGAATTAATCCTGCGCTGCAAGGACGACTATGACGGCGCGGAGCCATCGGGCAATTCGGTGGCCGTGCTGGCACTGGTGCGCCTGGGAGCGATCACGGGCCGCGCGGATTACACAGGCGCGGCCAAGAAAACGCTGGTTCTGCTGGCGCCGCGTTTGCGCGAATTGCCGCAGGCCGTGCCGCACCTGCTGCTGGGGCTGGATTTCTTTTTGTCAGAACCGAGCCGTGTGGTCGTGGCTGGCGATCCCGCGGCCGCGCGGGATTTGTTGCGCGCGATTCACGGAGTTTATCAGCCGAACAAAATTGTCCTGGGCAACCGCGGCCCCGTCGATGATTTCACGCGGACGCTGCCGGCCCAGGACGGCCCGGTTATGTATTTCTGCGCCGGGAACGCCTGCCAGCCGCCCGCGCGCGACGCTGGCGTCATTAAGAAATATCTCGCGTCCTCGAAATGAATTCCCGAACGCTTCGCATTGCCGCGGCCGTGCTGCTCCTGCTGGGAATCTTTGGGGCGGAACTGGTTTATTGGCTGGGGACAAGATCGGCGGATGGGGCCAATCCGCTGCCCGTAGTCGGCGAGGACAAGGTGGTGACCCGGCAGGCGCAAACGATGATGGGCAACGAGACGGTAGTGATCGGCGAATGGGGGCGCGCTTTGAAACGCCCCGGCACGCAAGCCTGCATCATCCTGTTCGCGGGAGCGCTCGCGTCCGGCGCCTGCTTTTACTTCGCTGGTTTGGTTGACAAGGCGGGCGAAACAAAAAGCCGGCCCGGCTCCTAGCTATTTTCTCACTTCTGGCCCTGTGCCTCCAGCCAGCGTTGGAAGGCGTCAGGCCCCAGCAATTGTTCCAAAGTCTGCTGCGCCTGCACTTGCGTTTGAGAGAGGGCTTCCACTTTTTCGTCGAGGCTCATCGTGTCGTCATGGCGGATGCGATCCAGTTCCGCCTGGGTAGCGTGATCGATCTGATACATCGGCAGGACGACTTTGGCGGGCAGGTTCAATTCGCCGGCCAGCGCCTGGGAGGAGCGGTAAAGAGGGTCCTGGCTGAGCTGGTAGGCGGCATAGCTGGCGGCGCCCATGGTCGTCTTGATGACCGATTCGCTTTGCGCGGCCAGTTGCTGCTGCTGGCTGGCGAGCGCGGGATCGGAGCCAGTGTAGAAAAAGACCGGCTGGCCAATGATCGCGCTCAAGGCGTTGAACAGTGCGCGAAATTGATCCTGCGCGAGGTCCGCGGTTCGCGTCATGTCGCGCAATTGCTGGGCGGCGGGCGAATAGCGGAGGACAAATTCGTTGTAGGCTTCCGGGTCGAGCACGACCGCCAGCGGCACCAGCGGCTCCTCGCGCAGGCGCACCATTTGCATGGGATCGATGGCTTTGCCTTGCAGGCGCTGTTCTTCCTGGTAGGCCTCGATTTTTTGCTGCGACGCGGCGACGAGGTCCAGGACGGACTGTTTGGTGGACGCGGGCAAATCGCCGAGAACGGGGCCGGTCAGCGTGATGCCCGCGCGGGCCGCGATGAGTTCCCTGCCTTCCGCGTCCCATCCGGTTCCCAGGAGGCTTGTCAACAAAGCGCGCCGCTCCTTTTCCAGGCTTTGGAGCTTCTCGGAGGCCGCCTCGGCCAGCCCGGCGTCGGGCGTTGATTTCCACCATTGATAATTGGGGTAATCGACCTCCGTCACGCGCCGCCGGGCGTAGATGCGGCCGACCTCGGCCGTGATGATGTCGCGGATGGTTTGTTCAGGACAGCCGATGGCGCGCAGATTTTTAATCAACGCGGCGTAATTCGTGGATTGCACCTGCTCCCAGGTGAAGTTTTCCTGGCGCACCACAACGTTCGTTTTGACAACGACATCGGTCGCTTGGGGAGAAGGAGAAACGGCCGGCGCCTTGGGCCGCAGCGGGGCGTTGAACAGCCTGGCCGCCAGGAGCAAGTTCAAAAAGATCGAGACGGTCAAAACAATCAACCAGGAGCGCGCTCGCATGGCGCTATATGCCCCCAAAAATTGCCCGGCGCAACCGTTTTGTCGAACGCGTCAGGATTTTGGGGGCGCGCCGTTGTCCGCCAGCCATTTTTCGACATCAGCCAGCGAGGTGAAGTCCCACATTGCCTCGGCCAGGTTTTGGGCGTCATCGAAAGACAGAACCTTCAATTGCGCCACCATATTCGCGGGCAATTCCCCCCATCGGTGCCGCATCAAACGCAAGACGACCTGCTGGGTTGCCTCCCGCCGTCCGCGTTCCAAACCGCGTTCCAAACCGCGTTCCAAACCCTCGGCGATTCCTTCTTCTTTCCAGCTTGTAGTTAGCTCCATCATGGCAACTTTTTCTTTCGGCTCTAAAATATCAGCCTCCCGCCTGAAAATCAACAACTCTTGCGCGGTCAATCGAAGGTAACTGTCCACAAACCCTGAGATCAAACGCATCTTCGCGGGATCGAGCTTCAAGGTGGCCAGCAGCCGGAGGCATTCCAGTTTGACGCGCGGACGCTCTTCCTCTGTCATCCCCATTTTGGCCATCAACGCGCTGGCGATCGGATTGGGCCTCCGCATGTAGTCCCGCCACTTCATCAACCCCAGTTGAATGACCCGGTAATCGAATTTCATTACCACCATATCTGGAAATCCGACCTGGTAATAATCCGGTTCCGGCACCCGGGAATCATGCGAGAACAACACAATCGGATACACTGGCAGGTCGTGTTTCTCGTGAAGCCGGGCAAAATATCTGAACATGCGCCGCCCGAACTCCTTTTGCGCCTGGGCTTGATGTTCCAAGTGGATAAGAAAGAATAAATCCCGACCGCGAAAACGGGCACGGACGACCAAATCGGCCTCATGCCGTTCGCCCCGCGTTACATCGGTAAAAATCTCTTTGTCAAGAAAGACCAATGGCGCAGATTTGTCCAAGTAGCTGGATAAATCCGGAAGGAAAAGCTCCACGAAATCCCCGAAAAACTGGGTCAACAACTCCTTGAACAGCCGGTCATGATCTATCATTTCCAGTATTGTGCGGGCCAGCCGGCGTGTTATGTCAAGCCGCCGCGTTTTGCTATTTTTTCTCCCGGCGGGCGGCGATGGCGGAGCATACGATGGCGGCCGCGATAATAAAGGCCACCGCGCCCAGCCATAGGGGCGCCGGAATTGTCCACCATCGCGCCGCCACCATTTTCAGGCCGACAACCACCAGCACGATGGCCAGAGCGCCCCGCAAATAACGGAAGTTTTCCATGGCGTCCGCCAGCACGAAATACAGCGACCGCAATCCCAGCACTGCAAAGATGTTGGACGTGAAAACAATGAAAGCGTCCTGCGTCACGGCAAAGACCGCCGGCACGGAATCGACGGCAAAGATCAGATCGGAAGTTTCCACGGCCAGCAGCACGAGCGCCAGTGGTGTGAGCAAACGGCGGCCGGCCACCGACGTGACAAATCGCGCGCCATCGAAGCCGGGCGAGACGGAGAAAAACTTGCGCGCCAGGCGGACCGCCCGGTTCTCACGCGGCTCGGCGGCGGACGGATTGGAGAAGGCCCAGCGCAGGCCGGTCACAATAAGGAACAGTCCCATCAAGTACAATAACCAATGGAAGTATTGGAGCAGGGCGGCGCTGGCGGCGATCATGAAGCCGCGCATCAACAGCGCGCCCACAATGCCAAGAGACAAAACGCGGTGGCGGTGTTCCGGCGCGACGCCGAACGAGGAAAAAATAATGGCAATGGCCAGGACGTTGTCCAGCGAGAGGGAAAACTCAACAAAGTAGCCGGCCAGGAATTGGAACGATGTTTCTTCAGTGCGCCAGTGAGCCAGCACGACGGCGAAAACCAACGCCAGCAGCAGCCAAATCCCGCTCCACAGCACTGCCTCGCGAGTTTTGACGACGCGGGCTTCGCGATGGAACAAACCAAGGTCCAAGCTGACCGCAATCAGCACGAACAGGATGAATCCAACCCAATACCACACTTGGATTGGGATTAAAGCCGCCATGCCGCCTCAGTGTCAAACAAAAGAGAAGGACAGCCGCGGATGGCTTGGCTCGAGCCTCGCCCCGGCAAATGCCGGGACGTCTTCGGCCCACTCGAATCCGAGTCCGCGGGGCTGAAGTTCCGGCCTCATTGAACAACAGTCAGGCTGGGCCGGCTTAGGCGCGTGCCTTGGCAGCGGCAGGGGTGGCGGGGCCTTCCATGACTACTTGCGAGGCGCTCTTGGGACGCTCGCCTTTGTGCCACCACAAGACCAGCGCGCTCGCGATGTAAATGCTGGAGTAGGTGCCGGTAAGAATTCCGATCAAAAACGTAAAGGCAAAGTCGTTGATGACTCCCCCCCCGAAAATGTAAAGCGACATGGTGGCGATGAACACGGTGCCGCTGGTGATGAGCGTGCGGCTCAAGGTCTGATTGAGCGCGATGTTCATGACCTCCTTGAATGAACCGCGCACGCCCAGTTTCAGGTCCTCCCGAATTCGGTCAAAGATCACGATGGTGTCGTTGATGGAAAAGCCGATGATGGTCAGAATCGCCGCCACGATGGGCGCGCTGAACTGCCTCCCCGACAAACAAAAGATGCCAATGGTCATTAAAACGTCGTGAATAACCGCCAAGACCGCGCCCACGGAGAAAGAGAATTCATAGCGCAAGGCCACGTAAAACAGAATGAAAAACAGCGAAAGGAACGAGGCGATAACGGCCGATTTCTGGATTTCCACCCCGACGGTCGCGCCGACGGTGTCATGCGCCTGCACTTTATAATGCGCCTGCGGGAACGCCGCGGACAGCACGTTCGACACCATGCCGCCTTTGCCGTAAGGCGCCACCACTTGCAACATGTCCAGCTTGGCCCCCGTTTGATATTGGATTTGCACTTCGCCAACTGGGGCCAGGGCGGTGCGGAGCTTTTCCACGCCAATTTTCTCGCTGTAGGACAGCGTGGTCGAATCGCCGCCGACGAAGTCGATGCCGAAGACCGAGTGACCGCGCACGAAAGTGCCGTAGCACATTCCTACCAGAATGATCGTCCAGGACGCGATAAAGGCCGGCTTGGCCCATCGCATGAAATCCCAGTGCGGGTTCTTGATGAGATGCAACATGCCGATTCGATTCAGCCAGTTGCGTGAAAGGAGAAAGTCGAAAATCAAGCGCGTCATCACCAAGCTGGTAAACAAGCTCAGAGCGACGCCGATGGTCAGGGTAACGCCGAATCCCTTGACCGGGCCGGTGCCAAAATAAATCAAAACAATGGCCGAGATGAGCGTGGTGGTATGCGAGTCAAAAATCACTTTGAACGCGCGGCTGTAAGCGGCCGAGACCGCCCCGCGCATGGACTTGCCCTGGCCCATTTCCTCCCGCAATCGTTCGTAAATAAGCACGTTGGCATCCACCGCCATGCCGACGGTCAACACGATGCCCGCGATGCCAGGCAGCGTGAGCGTCGTGCCAATGGAGCACATCACGCCGAGCAGGATAATCAGGTTCAAGATCATCGCGATGTCGGCAATGATGCCGCAGCGATGATAATAAACAGCCATGAACAGGGCCACTGCCAGCGTGCCGTAAATCGCCGCATAAAGACCGCTGGTGATCGAGTCTTTGCCCAAGGTCGGATCGACATCCCGCATTTCGTCGATTTTGACTGGCGTTTCCAGCGGGTTTTCCAAAGCATTGGCGACGGTCATGGCTTCGTCCATGTCCATGTTGCCGCCGGAAATCTCTCCACTGCCGGCGATGCGGGACCTGATGGTGGCCACGCTGTAAAGGTTGCCATCCAGGACGATGGCCAGGCGGTCGCCAATGTGGTTTTCGGTCAGGTCGGCAAATTTCGAAGCGCCAGCGGAGTCGAATTCGAACTCAATGGTCGGTTCGCTGGTCATGGGATCGCGGCTGGGGAAGGCACGCTTGATGTATTTGCCGGTAACGCCATTGGCCAGCCTTTTCTGGATGAGATTGGTTTCAACGCTGTAGCTGCCATCCATGTTTCGGCGCTTGATGGTAAGCAGTTGGTCGCCGGGCGGGATGATGCCCTCTTTAACCAGCGCGTCGCTGTCCGGGTCCACCATGCGGAATTCAAGATAGGCTGCCTTTTGGATGTTTTGCAGCGCCTCTTCCTGGTTGGCCTCGGACAAGCCGGGCAATTGAATCATGATATGGTTCTCGCCCTGGGGCTGGATGACCGGCTCGGCCACGCCAAGATGATCAACGCGCCGGCGCAACACTTCCGCCGCCTGCGAAACCAGCCGCTTCTTTTCCTCCGAGGATGTGGCGCTGGCATTGGTATCGTTGGCCGTAATGTGGTTGGTATCCAGGCTGACCAGAAATTCCGTGCCGCCCTGCAAATCAAGGCCCAGCTTGATTTTGCCCCCCGCCTTGCGCTGCAACAGATTCAAGAGGGCATACGTGGGATGCTCCTCGCTGCGGACATCAAAATAGGGAAAATACGGGCGAATGTCGTTGGTCCCGATGGCCGTCGTCAATTCGCTGAATTGATGGTGCGGGTCGGGGTCGGCCTTTTCCAGGTCCTGGGCCTTTTTGACGATGTCGCGGAACGTGGCGTTGACTTTGGCCGGGTCGGCCTGATCGTTGAACACGTCGATCAGGTTCTGATTGGACGGGGGATAAATCTCCCACAGCGACCAGGCTACCAAAAAGGCGATAAACGCCCACCAAAACTTCGGGTTTTTCATGCTTGCTTAACTTTTCGATTCGCTCGGTTCCGCGCTTCGTTCGAGGACTTCTTGAACGGATGATTTAAGTATCTCCAATTTTGTGTCGGCAGAACGTATGGAAAGTGTTTTATCCTTGATGCCCAGAACCACGCCTAAAATGCCGCTGCTGGTGACGATTTTGTCGCCGCTCTTGAGCGTTTTCAGGGTGGATTCCAATTCTTTGGCCTTTTTGCGCTGGGGCGCGATCAGGAGGAACCACATGCCCAGGACAAAGACGCCCATCAGCATCATGCTTTTAATCCCATCCGCGGCAGGGTTGCGGACGGTCGTAGTCGGCTGGGCGGCATCCGCCGCCGGAGCGGGGGCCGGGGCAGCCGTGTCGCGTGCCATCAGCGGCGCTTGCGCCAGCAGAAAAATCAGGGCAAAAACTTTCGTAAATCTCATCAACATATCAGTCGAGCCGCTAAATCTATGGATTTAGGAACCCAACGCAAGGATTAGTTTGCGCCCGCTTGGCCGGAGTGCAAGGCTGAAATGACTGGCTTAACCGGTTCTTTGCGGCTAATTCTCTCCGCATGAACGCGAGAATCATGTTCGTGTTGTCGTTCTTCCTTTCGATGCCAGCCGCTTTCGCGCAGGGGAGGGATTCCGATTCCGTCCGCTCGAATTACGCCAAGTTCGAATACGAAGTGCCCATGCGCGATGGCATCAAACTTTTTACTTCCGTTTATGCGCCCAAGGACCACAGCCGCACCTACCCGATCTTGCTGCAACGCACGCCTTACTCCGTTGGGCCTTACGGCAATGACAGTTACCGGCCGCGGGTGGCCCCGGAGGTCTTCGAGCGGGAAGGGTTCATTTTCGTCTTTCAAGATGTGCGCGGCCGCTATATGTCGGAAGGGGAGTTCATTGACGAAGCCCCGCACAAGGCGCATTTCGACAGCCCGGCGGACAACGACCCCAGCACTGATACCTACGACACCATCGATTGGCTGGTCAAAAATATCCCCAATAACAACGGCCGCGTCGGAATGTGGGGCATTTCCTATCCGGGCTTTTTCGCGGCCTACGGCTTGATCAATTCCCACCCGGCCCTCAAAGCCGTTTCGCCGCAGGCGCCGATGGGCGATGTCGGCAACGGGGACGACGCCTTTCATAACGGCGCGTTTTATCTGGCGGCCAATTTCGATTTTTTCACCGGCTTTTGGCCGCGCGGTCCGAAGCCGAACCAATCGGAATCGCATCCGCCCATTGAGTTCGGAACCGAGGATCAATACGATTTCTTCCTGCGCATGGGACCGCTTGCCAATGCCGAAGACCGCTATTTCCATCACAAAAACCACTATTGGACCGATCAGCTCCTGCATCCCAATTATGACGCATATTGGAGTTCGCGCGCGTTAAGCCCGGACATGCGCCATTTGACCGCCCGCGTGCTGCTGGTCGGCGGCTGGTTCGATGCGGAAGACCTGGGCGGGACGCTGAAACTGTACCGCGCGATTCAGGCCGAAGGCAGCGCGCCCGGCTTGACGCTGGTGATGGGCCCGTGGTCGCACGGCCAATGGGGGCGCGGGCCTGGCGACAAATTGGGCGATTTGAGTTTCGTGTTCAAGACGGGGGATTATTTTCGCGAGCAGATTGAATTTCCGTTTTTCATGCAGGCCCTCAAAGGAGACAGCCAGACCAATTTCCCCAAGGCATGGCTGTTCGAGACGGGCGAAAACGAGTGGCGCCAATTCAGCCAATGGCCGCCCTCGAACGCCGTCCACCGCGCGCTTTATCTTGAACCCGGCGGGAAGCTTTCCTTCTCGCCGCCCGCGCGCCAGCCTGAGCAATTTGACAGTTACGTCAGCGATCCTGCCCATCCCGTGCCGGTCATGTCCGGCATCGGCGGAGGCATGCCCGGCGATTACATGACCTACGACCAGCGTTTTGCCTCCCGGCGCACGGACGTGCTGACTTACGAGACCGAACCTCTGGAACATGACGTGACCATCGCCGGCCCCGTCACGCCCGTGTTGCGCGTGGCGACTTCCGGCACCGATTCCGATTTCGTGGTCAAGCTCATCGACGTCTATCGGGACAACACGCGCGATCCAGAGCCGAATCCGCGCGACATTCATTTTGGCGGCTACCAGCAATTGGTGCGCGGCGAGCCTTTCCGGGGAAAGTTTCGCCACAACATGGCGAGGCCGGAGGCGTTCCGGCCCAACCGTCCCGGCAAGATCGAATTCGCCATGCCGGACGTGCTGCACACCTTCAAGACCGGCCATCGCATCATGGTGCAAATTCAGAGCAGTTGGTTCCCGATGATCGATCGCAACCCCCAGCAATTTGAGGACATCCCCAGCGCCAAGGCCTCTGATTTCACGCCAGCCGTCGAGCGTGTCTACCGCGGCGGCAAGGAAGGCACGCGCATCGACGTGATGGTGACGGAATGACATCGCGCGATGAAGATGGTTTCCCCAGAACCCGAAGGGTTCGGAGCGGTTAGCCGGTGGTCGAGCGCAGCGACGCCATTGGAAATCAAGAGAAGAGAACGCCTCATTCTGAAGGGTGCCATCCCTGATGTCATGCCTTCCACCTATCTCCGCTTTTATGTTAAAACGGCTGCGACCCCGACCCGGGGCCGGAATGCTTCGGTTTGGCATCCGGGATGGCACTCGTGCCTAGCGCAATCCCCGGCTAATGGCCGGCATCCTTCCGGGATGCCATGAAGACACTCCATTCCACCGAAAACATCGAAGAACCAACTGCTTCTGCTACTTCTTCGGTTCCGGCGGGGGCGGCAGCGTGTTGGCTTGCGGGGCGGCTTGTTCCATGTTGGGTGTGACGTCGGCCTCGACGTTGCCCACCGCCCAATTGATTCCGCCCGTCAGCACGGATTGAAAAACCGGGTCTTTCCAGACGGACAAATTGTGGCCCATGCTGGTGTAAAAAACACGGCCTTTGCCGTAGGCCCGCGCCCACGTTGAAGGATAATTCGGACGGTCGTAGGCGGTGCGGTTGCCGCCGTCCTTTTTCATCGTCGAAGTGTCTTGCACCAGCAGCACGTGCAGGTTGGGCTGGAAGTTTTTCAGCGAATACCATTCCTCAAACGGCCCAAAATCATCCGGCACCGCGCTCATGCCGGGGAAATTCTTGTCGATGACGATTTGATGCGCCTTTTGCTGGGAGCCGTGAATGATGAATTCCGCCCCGATCATTTTCACGTAGGGATCGGCATTGTCGCCATCGAGCACCCAGCGGGCATTGCCATGTTCCTCGCCGCCGGGGGAGTGGAACGTGTCCTCGGCGGAATGCGTGCCGATAAAGCCCTTGCCATTATGGATCGCTTCCAGGAACGCCGCCTTGCCCTCCGGACTCATGGGCGGATTTTTGTCCGTGCCGCGCCTGGTCAAATCGCCTGTCGTGTAAAAAAAGAAAGCGTCGTATTTGGCGATGTTTTCCGGCGTGAATACCGAGCCGTCCTTGGTGAACGTAAACTCGAAATTATTCTTTTGGCCGATTTCAGTGAGGATTTTTTGGGCCTGGCTCGGCTCGCCATTCTTCTCCTTAATCATATCGTGCTCGAAGCCCGCGGATTTGGAGAAAAACAGAATTTTGCGCGGAGTATCGCCCGCCCGTGCGTCATGGCACACCGCCAGTGAAAACGCAACGGCCAAAGAACCTGCAATGCAGTTAAAGATTTTCATGCGCCAACTTTAAGACCCCGCCGCCCAGCGGCAAGGATAAAAAATGTCTGTTTCGGTTGGGTTCGCGAACCTCCGATTTCAGTCAGTGCCAGCAACGCGGATTGTTGGTTGGCGAGCGTTCGTCATCCGGTGCAGGAAAGCGCCACCAAACGCCGCCAGTTATTCTCTCCACGCCAATGCACGCCGAATGCTGCCCTTTCGAGCCATTCCCCCGGCCCTTGGCCGTCGCGCGGCCCTTTTTAAGGCCGGCGACAAGTCGTTTTGCATTATGGAAAATTTAGATAAAGCCTTAGAGGACTCATCCACGCCATCATGACGCTTGTGAAGGCACTTCGCCGGCGTAAGCAGCCGATAACGCCTCCCATAACCCTTGAACGTGCAATCCATTGCGCTAAGCTGGCCGCGCTTATGTCAAAGAGAAGATTCCTGAAATATTTTGCCGGAACCTTCCTGTTGTTAATCGCAATCACTGTGGGAATTAATCTGTACATCATTGAAAGCGCGAAAAGCCGCATTTTTACCCGGATTGAACAATTGCCAGGCGGGCAGGTTGGTTTGTTATTGGGCACGGATTTGATGCGGTCGGACGGCTCGACCAATATGCATTTTTTAAACCGGGTTGATTCCGCCGCCAAAGCCTGCCTGGCTGGGAGAGTAAAACTTCTTATTGTCAGCGGAAGCACGAATAACAAGGGGTTTAATGAAGTCCTGGGCATGCAAAAGGCCCTGGAGGCCAGGGGCGTTCCGAAGGAAATTATGAGACTCGACTTCAAGGGCGACCGCACGCTGGAATCCGCCCGGCACGCGAGGCGCGGCTTTCATCTGACCAATGTGCTCATTATCACAGATGGCTTCCATGCGCCGCGCTCCATTTTTTTGTGCCGGCATTTCGGCATGGACGCCACCGCGTATTATTCAGGAAACGAGTCGAGGGACCACTGGTATTACCGGCATCGCTTGAGGGAATACTTCGCGCGCGTGAAAGCGGTCATGGACATCATTTTTTAGGCACGCACTGAAGAACCATAAAAATGTTATCAGCCAAATTCAATTCCCCCAAAGCAGTTTCGAGCGCTGCCAGCGCCATCTTGACAGGCTTGAAGGCGGCGTTCTGTTTGCAGCGGGTTGTCCGCTTAAGGAGGCTGGCCCGCTCCTTGTCGGTGGCCTGTTTTCCACGCCGCTTCCAGTCTTGCAAGATGACCAGCGGATTGAAGTGGCTGGAACCGGAGCAGACCACGCGCAACCGCGGTTCTTTTTCCACCAGCCTGGCCAAAGTGGCCGGCGTAAAATAGTTGACATGCTGGGGCAGAATGTAGCGGTATTTAGCCCCCAGCAAACGAACAGCGAGAGACCGGAAATTGGGAACCAGAATAAAACAAGAACCGCCCGGTTTCAATATGGAGGCCGTTTGGGACAGAAACGCCCGCGGATCAGCCAGATGCTCCAGGACGGCCCAGAACGTGATCGCGTCAAACGGTTTGCCGCCAAAAGTCGCGGTCAAATATGATTCTCGCACCGCGGCAACGCCTTGGGACTCCGCGTAATCGAGCGCCGGCCCGGCGACATCAATCCCCAGCGCTTCATAATCCATCGCAAACCGGCGCCTCAATTGCGCGAGAAATGCCCCCGTCGAACAACCCACATCAAGCACGCGGCCGGAGGAGCAAAACCTTCGGAACAACTTCAATTCCCGCTCGAATCGCACCGGCGCGTAATCGCTCTCCAGTTTATCCGGCGAAAGATAAAATGGCGCCGCCAATTGGTCATAAAAGGCGCCCGTCACCATCGCAGCCTCTACGGGAGATGCATAAACCATCGCGCAACTGCAACAGCGCACGAGCCGAAGATCGTTCTTCGCCAAGACCTCCGCATGGGTGTCGCTGGCGCACACCGGACAAGAGCGTGGAATGAACTGCGATTCCACGGCGCCGGTATTGCCTTCGGCCTCAGTCCGCACTTGTTGCACTTTTAGCCTTTTTCAAAAGATTTGGCGCGTTGCTCCAACTGTAAAACAATCGTCTCACGGCGCCGGGGCAGCCGCAAGAAAAAGGCCCCGCGGCAAAATGCAAAAAGGGAGAACTGCACCTTTCAAATCCCGAAGGCGCCGACGCTTGACATTTGGGTCTCTGCGAGTAACCCATTTTAAGAGCGATCCTTTCAATGGCCGCGCGCTGATGCAGCGCCGGTTGGACGAAATCCAAATGTGGAATTCCGGATGATTTTTGCTTCGGGATCGTTAGTTTATGGATTATTATTATGGTTTCGTGGCTCTAAACTCGATAAGTCAGGAAGCGGAGCAGTTCATTGCCCAATACATTCAGTCAATTGGGCAATTGGAGATTTTTTTGACATTGGGGAACGGAGCATACTGTTCGTGGTCGGTCGATGAAGTGTTTCGGAAAATCCAAAGCAACGAGAAATCCATTTCCGATTGTCTCGGATATTTTTTGAAACAAGGCATCGCGATTCTTGAAAAGGAAGGCCGCTACAGAATTTCCCGCGAACCTTCAAATCTGGTTCCAATCGCTTCGGAGTTGCAGAAAGCTTATCGTGAACGCCCGGTGACAATTATCGAGATGATCTACAAGAAACCACCAAGGCAGATTCAGAGTTTCGCAGACGCCTTCAGGCTAAGAAAGGACAAATGATATGGCTGAATTGGTGTATATTCTTTGCGGTATGACGAGCATCGGGTGCGCCGTGCTTCTGCTGCGCCAATATCGCGCAACGCGCGGGAGGTTGCTTTTCTGGAGCGCGGGGTGTTTTCTCTGTTTTGCTATGACCAACGTTTTGTTGTTTGTGGATCTGGTAGTGCTCCCCGATATTGATCTTTCCCTGATTCGCAGTTTGATCACTTTTGCGGGAATTCTAATGCTGTTAGCTGCCCTGATTTGGGACGAACACTGAAAAGGACTTGGATATGCTCATGCAATTATTAGCGGGCGCGATCACGATGGGATTGTGGGCTATTGCCCTGTTCTTCCTCCGTTTCTGGCGGCGCACGCAAGACCAGTTGTTCGCGTGTTTTGCCCTGGCGTTTTTTCTTTTCGGCGTCGAAAGGCTTGTAATGTTTTGGAGCGCAGGAACAGAATCGCATGCGTACATCTATTTAATCAGGTTGGTTGCGTTCATCCTGATCGTAGTCGGCATTGTCAGCAAAAACAGGGCAAGTAAACGCAAAGGTTGAATCTCCGGCCAAAGCGAAGAGAACGTGCGTCTGGCAGGGATGGGGTTATATGCTTTGCGAAGACACGGACTGTTTTTTGAAGGATTTAAAATCCGCATGGCGCAACGGTTTCAATTCACGACCGATGTGTTTCGCGGATATATTGGCGCAACCGGATTTGCTGGCAACGTCAAAAATATTTTGGCCGATTGCTGTGATTATTCCACGGAAACCAAGGCTTACAAAAAAGACCCGGAATATGCGGGCCAGCGGATGGCCGCCCCCTTTGAACTTTGACGGCAGATCGAATTCCATTGTTTTATGCATTTTCGCACTTGCAGGAATTGTATATTATGCCATTTTAAAGCGTCGGGCGCTCATGGCGCCTCGTTCTTTGACAGGGTTTTAACGAGATCAAGGTTGCGTTAACGATAACTATCAGCCAGTTGCGGTTGATTACGGTAGATTGCGATATTTCGAAGGACGAAAGCCACAAACGGGGGCCGGGAATGCACGGTGGCGGGCTATCGTTTCCTTCAAAACCGCAGCCGGCAAACAACGGAGTCACGGCCTGAATTTTGGCACGGATATCAGAAGAAATGGGAAAGGCTCACTGAGATGAAGGTAATCAATGGCAAAACAAGCCTGAACAAGCCATTTAACGGTATTTCGGTGAATTCCGACCGCCGCTTTCCCGCGCTGGCTGGTCGAAGCCCAACCCCATTTTCGACTGGCTTCCGGGGTGGCGGCGCGGCCATCATGGGCGGCAGATTGGATTAGTTTCATGGAAAACGAACGCAAAACGCCGGAAGAACGGCAGAAAATGTCCGAACTGGAGCGCATCCGCCATTCGTGCGCGCATGTCCTGGCCACCGCCGTGGCCAAACTCTGGCCCGATGCCCAGTTCGCCGCCGGCCCGCCGGTCGAAAATGGCTTCTATTATGACGTCGAACTCGGACATCGCCTCACGCCGGAGGACTTCCCGCGCATTGAGGAGGAGATGAAACGGGTCGTCAAAGAGAATCAGGTGTTCGAGAAGGTCGTCGTTTCGCGCGACCAGGCCCTCGCCGACGCCCGGAAGGGCCGCCTGGCCGCCTTGGGCGAGCGTTCAGGCCCCAGCAAGTTCAAGCTGGACATCGTCGAGCATATTCCCGAAGGCGAGCCAATTTCCTATTTCAAGAACGGCGATTTCATTGATCTTTGCGCCGGCCCGCACGTCATGCGCACCGGCAACATCGGGGCCTTCAAGCTCACGCAATTGGCCAGCGCCTATTACAAAGGCGACGAGCGCAACCCGCAACTCCAGCGCATCTACGGCACCGCGTTTAAAAACAAAACCGAGATGGAAGCCTACTTCGCGATGATCGAGGAGGCAAAACGCCGCGATCATCGCAAGATCGGCCAGGAAATGGGGCTGTTCACGCTCGACGCCGAATACGTCGGGCCGGGCCTGCCGCTGTGGCTCCCGAAGGGCGGGGCCATTTTGGAGGAATTGGAGAGACTGGCCCGGGAAACGGAATTCATCGGCGGCTACGCGCGGGTCAAAACACCGCACATCGCGCGGGAAAAGTTATACTTGACAAGCGGGCACCTGCCGATTCTTTACAAGGACTCGATGTTTCCGCCCATGGAATTGATGGAAGGCGAATACCGCGAGCGCCTCGAGGAAGTGGCGTCCCTGCGCGATGAAAAGCTGCGCCTCGAAAAAGAGAACGCCGCCGCCCACTCCGATCGAATCCATGAAATCGCGGAGCGGATGACGGGCCTGATCCAGAAGGGCGAATTCCTGGCTGACAAGTATTATCTCAAGGCCATGAACTGCCCGCATCACCACCGCATTTTCGCGGCGGAACCGCGCAGTTACCGCGACTTGCCGCTGCGCCTGGCGGAATACGGGGCCTGCTACCGCTACGAGCAATCGGGCGAGCTGTTCGGCCTCATGCGCGTCCGCTGCCTCAACATGAACGACGCGCACATCTATTGCACCGAGGAGCAATTCGCCGCTGAATTCAATGCTGTCAACGAAATGTATCTGAAGTATTTCAAAATCTTCGGCATCGAGAAATACATCATGCGTTTCAGCACGCACGACCCGTCCCG
Organism: Verrucomicrobiia bacterium; assembly: GCA_036501625.1. Lineage (GTDB taxonomy): Bacteria > Verrucomicrobiota > Verrucomicrobiia > Limisphaerales > Palsa-1400 > Palsa-1400. The sequence continues at coordinate 271,102 of DASXZY010000079.1, read as the reverse complement.
CCTCGCCGGCGACAACGCCAAGTTCGTCAACGAACCGGCGCTATGGCTCAAAACCGAAGACCTCGTCCGCAAAGTCCTTGTCGAGTCGAAAATCCCGTTCGTCGAAGTGCCCAACGAAGCCGCCTTTTACGGCCCGAAAATTGACGTGCAGGTCTGGAGCGTCATCGGCCGCGAATTCACCCTCGCGACCAACCAGGTTGATTTCGCCGTGCCAGCCCGGTTCGGTTTGAAATATCGCGACAAGGATAATTCCGAGAAAACGCCGCTGTGCATCCACCGCGCGCCGCTCGGGACCCACGAGCGGTTTATCGGATTTCTAATTGAGCATTACGCCGGCAATTTTCCGCTCTGGCTCGCGCCCGAACAGGTGCGCGTGCTGACCATTGGCGACGACGCGGCCCTGGTGGATTACGCCAAGGCCATCGTCAGCGAATTGCGCGGAAATTTCGTGCGCGCCGAGGGGGATTTTTCGACCAACAAGATCAACGGAAAAATCCAGGAAGCGGAGAAGGCGCGCGTTCATACAATGCTCGTCGTCGGCCCGCGCGACATGCAAGCTGGCGCGGTATCCGTCCGCGTGCATGGCAAAGGCAGCCTCGGCGCCAAGCCGAAAGGCGAAGCCGTCGCCCAAATCCTGGAGGCCATCAAACAAAGGTCGCAGGCGTAAAATACAAAGCAAAAGGGTTGCTCGATTTTCCCCATTGCCTGACACGGCTTGGGAACTTAAACTTGCGGTGATGAAATATCAGCTTGATTTTGAAAAGCCGATTCTGGAGTTGCAACGCAAGCTGGAAGAACTCAGGAAGCATCCTGAAGAACACTCCCTCGACGTCTCTTTTGAAGAGGAAGTCGCCATCATCGAGCGAAAAATCGAGGAAAAACGGCGCGAGATCATGGCCAATCTCAGCCCATGGGACCGGGTCAAAATCGCCCGCCATCCCAAACGGCCATTTACGCTCGATTACGCCGAATTGATCTTCACGGAGTTTTCCGAGCTGCGCGGCGACCGCCTGTTCGCGGACGACCCGGCAATGGTCGGCGGCTTCGCCAAATTGGGCGAGCACAAAGTGCTGCTCATCGGCACGCAAAAAGGGCGCGACACCAAGGAAAATATCAAGCGCAATTTCGGCTCGGCCATGCCGGAAGGCTACCGCAAGGCCATGCGCCTGATGAGAATGGCGGACAAATTCGGCCTGCCCATTATTTCTCTAATTGACACCCCTGGCGCCTATCCGGGCATCGGCGCGGAGGAGCGGCACGTGGCGGAGGCCATCGCGGTCAATTTGCGCGAGATGATGCTCCTGGAAGCGCCGATAATCGCGGCGGTCATTGGCGAGGGCGGTTCGGGCGGCGCGCTGGGCATTGGCGTGGCGGACCGCGTGTTGATTTTGGAAAACGCCTATTATTCGGTCATCAGCCCGGAAGGGTGCGCGGCGATTTTGTGGAAAGACCGCGCGGCGGCGCCGAAAGCGGCCGCGGCCTTGCGCATCACGGCCAGGGAACTGAGCGAATTGGGCCTGGTGGATGAAGTGGTGGCCGAGCCGCTGGGCGGCGCGCATAACGACGCGGCCGCCATGGCCCAATCCCTTAAGGCGGCCTTGCTGGCCAATTTGGAGCAGCTAAAAAAACATTCCGGCCCCCAGCGCATGAAGGCGCGCTATCAGAAGTATCGCGCTTACGGACGTTTTGTCGAAACTCAGAATAAAACGGCCGGCATTGAAAATGGAGAACCTTCCCACAACGGCGATCATGCGCCCAACGGGTCCTAAATGCCAGGCAGGGCGAGGCTCCAGCCGAGCCACCCCTCTTGCAAACTAAAATGAATCTTTATCCGCTGACCTTCGAGCCGATCTTCAAAGAGCGGGTCTGGGGCGGGCGCAATTTGCAATCCCTCTACGGCAAGGCGCTGCCTCCGGGCCAGCGCGTCGGCGAGTCTTGGGAGCTTAGCGACCGGCCTGGCGACGAAAGCGTCGTCGCGGGCGGGTCGTTGCGCGGGCGCACGTTGCGCTGGCTTATGGAACATTGCCCTGACGAGCTGCTTGGCCCGCGCGCTCCAGCGGCACGATTTCCCTTGCTAATAAAAATTATTGACGCTCAGGAGACCTTGTCTTTGCAAGTCCATCCGCCGCCCGCCGCAGCCGCCCGCCTCGGCGGCGAACCCAAGACCGAAATGTGGTACGTGACCCACGCCAGGCCGGGCGCGGAGTTGTTTGTGGGCTTGAAAAAGGGCGTCAGCCGCGAGGAATTTGAGCGCAAGCTGGCGGACCACACCGTTGCGGAATGTTTTCACCGCATCGTGGCGCGGCCCGGCGGCGCGATGTTCCTGCCCAGCGGGCGCGTCCACGCTCTTGGGGCCGGCCTGGTCATTTTCGAGGTGCAGCAAAATTCGGACACCACCTATCGTGTGTTTGACTGGAATCGCGCCGGCCTCGATGGCAAGCCGCGCGAATTGCACGTGCCGCAATCGCTGGCCAGCATCGACTTCCAGGATTTCGAGCCGGCCTTGTTGCCTGACAAACCGGCGGCCGATCACCCCGGCACGACCCGGCCGTTGGTGCGTGACCCGCTGTTCAGCGCGTGCGTCAAGCATTGGGCCGATGGCGACCACATGGCCTGGCCGGCAGGGCGAATGAGCATTCTGGGCGTGCTTTCGGGCGCGCTGCGGATTGAGGGCGCCGGCGAAACCGTGGAACTCGGCGCGGGAGAATTCTGCCTCATCCCCGCGAGTTGCAATGGCGTCACGGTGCGCGCGCAAGGCGAAGTCTTTTTCATGGAAATCGAGTAACGACAGGCCTTTCGTCACGCCGAATGGGCGGTTCGTCACTTGAAGCTGGCTGGCGGTCACGGAATCCGGCTTAATGCGGCACCGGAGTGTTGAGTCATAAGAACAATCGCAGTTCGCCAGCGGGGGCGCGGCGTTGGATGGCGGTCTTTTTTGCCGCCTGGACTGTGTTCGCCATCGTTGCGGTTTGGTGGCTGCTCTTCCGCGCGGATGCTGGAGCCGGCCGGAGCTGGATCGTGGAAGACGACGCGGCCAAGACTTCCCTGGCCGAACGCGTTGGCGATTGGTTCAAGCTGGCCAATCTCAATTTCCACGGAATTTACCCGTGGGTTTTGCTCGCGCCGTACGTCGCCTGGCTGGGGTTGCGATTCACGTTGGAGCGCGGCCGGTGGCGGGCGAGTGTCGCGGCGCATCTGGCCGGATGCGCGGCCTTCGCGGTGGCGTCGCACATTTTTGCCAGCCGGAGCGGCATGAACAGCCGGTCGATTGTCAGCTACACGACGGAATATTTCGCATCCGACAGTTCCGGCGGCCATTCGGCGACCAATGTCATCCAAACCAACGAAGTCAGAATTGTTTCCAACGGCCCGCTGCCTCCGTTGACCAATCTGCCGCCCGGAATGGGCGGCGGGTTTGGGAGAACGGGGCGGCCAGGCCTCGGTGGAAACTTTGCAGGCGCCGGCGCTGGAATGGTTGGAGGCGGCCCCGGCCAGCACGACTCATTTTTTTGGAGCCAGGGCGCGTCGCATGCGTTGTCGGATGTCCTCAACGTCTTTGCCTACGCGTCGCTCGTGGGAATCGCCCAGGCCTTTCATTTTCACCGCCGCTCCAAAGAGCGCGAACGCCGCGCGGCTGTCTTGGAAACGCAACTGGCCGAAGCGCGTCTCGGCGCCCTGCAAGCGCAATTGCACCCGCACTTTCTCTTCAACGCGCTCAATGCGATTTCCACGCTGCTCCGCCGCGACACCCGCGCGGCTCAGGACGCCCTCGCGTCTTTTAGCGATTTGTTGCGCCTGGCCCTCAGCCAATCGTCGCAGCCGGAGGTGCCGCTGTGTGAAGACCTGCGCTTCCTCCGGCATTACGTCGAAATCCAGACGATGCGCCTCGGCGAACGCCTGCGCGTCGAGGAAGCCATTCCCGCGGACATCCTGGAATGCTTGGTGCCCGTGCTGCTATTGCAGCCTTTGGTCGAAAACGCCATCCGCCACGGCATTGAGCCTTCTCCGAAACCCGGCCTCGTGCGCGTGGCCGTTGAGGCGAACGGCGCGCGGTTATCGTTGACGGTGGAGGACAACGGGGTGGGGCTGTCCTCACCGGCTCGGGACGGCATCGGCCTTGGATTGGAAAACCTGCGCGCCCGGTTGAAAACGCTTTACGGAGCGGAGCAATGCGTCGAGTTAACCGCGCGTCCCGAAGGCGGCGCCAGGGTTCGCGTCGAAATTCCACTGCGCCGCGCATCCGCCCCGAAATGACCATGCGCATCATCATCGTGGATGACGAACCTCTCGCGCGGGAGGGCATCAGGACGTTCCTGTCCGAAGAGCCGGACATGCAAGTTGTTGCCGAGTGCGCCGACGGCGCCGAAGCTGTGCGCGCGATTGAGCGGCACAAACCGGACCTGGTGTTTCTGGACGTGCAAATGCCCGCGCTCAACGGCTTCGATGTCCTGGAAGCTGTCTCGTTGGATCGTCCGCCGCTGATTATTTTCACGACCGCGCACGACGAGCACGCCGTCCGCGCCTTTGAAGTCAACGCGCTTGATTACCTGCTGAAGCCTTTCAGCCAGGCCCGTTTTCAAGCGGCCGTGCGGCGTGCCCGCCAGCAATGGGCGGCCCGCTCCGGCGGCGAGGATCCGCGATTGGCCGCGCTGCTGGCGGGATTGCGCCGGCCGCCGCGCATTCTTGTCAAGTCGGCCGGCCGCGTGCTGTTTCTGCGGGCGGATGAAGTTGATTATATCGAGGCGGCGGGCAATTACGCCGTCATTCACGCCGGCGCGGAACGGCACATCGTGCGCGAGACGATGACGGCCATGGAAGCGCGCCTGGCCGCCGCCGCGTTCATGCGCATCAGCCGGTCGGCCATTGTCAACTTAAACCGCATCGCGGAATTGCAGCCGCTGGCCGCCCCGGGCGAGTTCTGCGCCGTCCTGAAAACCGGCGCGCGTTTGAGCATGACGTGCGGCATGGCGGAATTGCGCCACCGCATGGGCGCTGCCTGATCCGAGGGGCGTTTCGTCCCAATTCCTGGCGGGTTCGTCACATTTGGGTGGAGCAAATCCCGGCCAAGTGAGAAGAAATAAACATGACAAAAAAGTCTGCTGGAATTGTTCTCGCGGTGGCGATGGCGGCGGCCGGAGCCTGGATGGGCCGCGCGGCCTGGCGCGCCCGCCATGATTTGGTCACGCTCGATCTGCGCAACGCGCCGCTGGCCGAGGCTGTGCGAGCCATCGAGCATCAAACGTGGGAGCGCGTTGCGGTTGACAGCCAATTGAACGCCAGGGTTACGATTCACGTGGAGAACGCTCCCTTGGCGCACGTCCTGGATTTGCTTGCCGCCAAGGCCGGTGCGCGCTGGCGGAAGACTTACGCCGTGTGCGATTCCCGCATTGCACTGGCCCGCCTGGAATCAGCCGTGGCCGGCGGCGAAAAACTGGACATGGCCGGTTGGACCAATCTTGCTCCCGATATTTCCGAGGCTGCATTTCCAGATGCGCCGGCTTCCGCCAGGTTTGGTTCCGGCGGTTCTGGGCAGAAGGGATTCGGCGTTCGCGGGTTTGGCACGGGAGGCGGAAATGCGCGGATGATAACCACTCTCCCCGATGGCACAGTGGACCGCTGGAGTTCCGAACGGCTCGTGATGGAAAGCGGCCTGGCGCCCAAACTGGCCGGCCCGCCGCCTCTGGAAGCGAACGAGGAGACAGCCAGCCAGACTGCCGCGGCGGTGCATGCGCGCAGCAGTGTGTTCTATGAATTGGCCAGGGCGCCCTTCGCGATGGGCGGCGGCGGCCGGCGCATGCGTTTCTCACGCAACGGCGGCGGCGGCGGACCCGGGAAAATTGGCGATGTCGCGGCCGAGATGACCAATGCGCGCCGGCAGCAGCGCCTGCGCGACCTCAGCGATTCTCCCGAAGCACAAGTCGAACGCGCCCGCCAGCACGGCGGCGGCAAAATCCAAATTCAAAATGTGGAGGACTCGAAATGAACCGAAGCCATTTATCTAAAAAAAGCGCCTTTTCCATGGTCGAACTGCTCGTTGTCATCGCCATCATCGGCATTCTGGCGTCGCTGCTTTTGCCGGCCTTGGGCCGCGCGAAAAACCAGGGGAGCAACGCCGTCTGCATCAACCAGCTTCGCCAGCTTGGCGCGGCGGCGCGCCTTTACTCCGATGACAATAATAATCTGCTCCCGCGCGCGGAACTCCTGCCCACCTCTCCCGTGGACCCGGCGCATCCGCTGCCGCGCATCTGCGACGTTCTTGCGCCGGACGCGGGCAAAACCTCCGGCACGAACAGCGCGCCCGTTTTCAAATGCCCGTCGGATACTTTAAATCGCTTCGCCAACGAAGGTTCCAGTTACGAATGGAATATTGAATTGAACGGCCATCGCATTGACGAGACCCGCTCGGAGAACATGAACTTTATGATTGTCATCCAGGGGCCGGATGGGACGACGCAACAAACCAACGGCGCGGTTCAATTGATGTTCCCGCCCGCCACAACGCCGCTATTCCTGGATTACGACGATGCGCATCCCCGCTCGGCCTCCTCCGGCAAGAACGTCGTGTTCATGGACGGCCATGTCACCGCGCTCGTTTTGGCTGACACCGGCGAATGATTATTTGACCAATCCCAATTCCGCCGCCATCGCCTTCTCGCTCTTCAGCTCGTTGACCGAAGCCATGACTTTCGCGCGCGCGAATTCGTTCAGTTCCACGCCGGGGATGATATGGAGCTTTTGGCCGTCGCTGCGGACGGGGAACGAACAAATCAATCCGGCATCGATGCCATAGCTGCCATCGGAAACGACGCAGACGCTGTGCCAGTCTCCGGCAGGGGTGGGGCGGATGACAGAGTGAACGCTGTCGATGGCGGCGTTGGCGGCGCTGGCGGCGCTGCCGGCTTTGCGGGCGTTGAGGACGGATGTGCCGCGTTGCGCGACGGTCGTGACGAAATCGGTCTTGAGCCAATTCTCGTCCTTGATCGCGGTGGTGGCGGGTTGGCCGCCAATTTTGGCATGATAAAAATCTGGAAACATGGTCGGGCTGTGATTGCCCCAGACCGCCAGGTTGGAAACCGACGTGATCTCGACGCCGGCCTTGGCGGCCAATTGCGCCTTGGCGCGATTTTCATCCAGGCGCGTCATCGCGAACCAGCGCTCGGCGGGGATGTCCGGCGCGTTGTGGCGGGCGATGAGGCAATTGGTATTGCACGGGTTGCCGACGACGAGGACGCGCACGTCTTTGGCCGCGTTCTTTTGCAACGCCTGGCCCTGGCCGGTGAAAATCTTGCCGTTGATCGCGAGCAGATCTTTGCGCTCCATGCCGGGTTTGCGGGAGACGCTGCCAATCAGCAACGCCCAATTGATTCCTGAGAAGCCTTCGTTCAAATCGGCCGTGGCTGTGAGCTTGTGAAGGGCAGGCGATGCGCAATCCGCCAATTCCATCATGACGCCTTGCAGCGCGGGAAGAGCATCAGGAATATCGACCAGGGTTAGGCTGACGGGTTGGTCCGGGCCAAACAATTCTCCCGAAGCGATGCGGAACAAAATGGAGTAGCCGATGGCGCCGGCGGCTCCGGTGACGGCAACAGAAATCGTTGATTTATTCATATCTCAAGTGTGAATTTCGCGTCCCGTTTCCAAAGAGGCAAGCGCAAATAAATGGCCGATTGCCGCCAAGGAGGAATCCGTCTATTTTACATGCCCATGAAAATGATGAACGCCGCCGTGGTGGCATGGCTAATTTGCGGGCCGGCCTTTGCCCGGGGCGATTCGTTGACACTCCGGGTTGGCACGGCCCGGCAGCTTGGCGCCGCTGGCCCGGGCTGGAAATCCTCCGCGCCAGACATCGCGGAAGTGTATCAAAATGGATTTGTTGCCGGATTGAAACCGGGCCATTCGCGGATAACGCGGAACGAAACAGCGGAGTGCCTGGTGACTGTCGAAGAAGACCGCCAACTCATCCTCGATCCAAAGACGCTAAAGCAATACGAGGATGACCGGGAGTTTACCATCGGGCTTCGAAAATGTTTTGGCAGCGAACTGAATGGACAGCGCGCGTCCGATCCTGCCGAAAAACAATTTACGCGCGCCAACCGGGTCATCAATTCCAAGCCGTTGCGGGCGGATAAACCGCTTGACTGGGAACTGCAGCCAGGAACCGAAGTTTATGACGGTGCGGGAGTCTTGATGGGAACGGTGCCAGCCACGTTGGAAGTGGATGGGCGGCGGATGCCCGTCAGCATGTTCAACTTCGGAGCAAGCAAGGTATTGAGCGGGCGAATTTGCGTATATGCCTTTTCTGTTTCCATCGTTCCGCCGGCGGCGGTCGTGAAGCTCATGGACCCGGCTGATTTGAGAGGGGGCGCGGTCGCCGTCTCCGCGTGGCTGCCGCTGGATTCTGTCGTGGATAAAGAGATGTTGCTGGAGCGCATCGGGCTTGGCAAAGCAAAAGCTCCCGCGCTGCCGCTCGAGTCCAAGGGTTGGCGCATCAGCGGCGGCAATCCGAAAATGTATATGACGCAATTCGGGGAGTTGAGCATCGTGCGCCAAGTCGGGACTGGCCCCGTGCCTTCGCATTACTTGCGCCGGCCAGGCGGGACCGTCAACCTGATTTATTCCGTGCCGGGCTTCGGCTTGGGAGGGCAGGGGACAGATTCATTCTTGGCCAGCGACGGCCTGGAATTCTATCCGGCTACGGGCGCCAAAGTTTTCCATCAGCCCACTTACTTCCCGCCCGGGCATCCGCAGAAGGGCAAGCCCAGCCCGCAAACGATGACGTTTCTTTATGGGGCGGTCAAAGTCAGCGGCTCCGAGCCGGTCTATGGATGGATCGCCAGAGAAGCCTTGGCGGGCGCGCCAGAATAACAGTTGGACAACACCGGGGCTGTTCGCACATGATGGCCCGGAAATGAGAACTCCAAAATTTCTTCGCTCCTCTTTGGGCATGATTTGTTGCGCCGGCGCCGCGCTGCTGGCTGGCTGCGCCATCTTTCACGCGCACGTGTTTCGGTCTGCCGTGGGCCTCCAGCTTTACAGCGTCCGCGCCCAAATGGCCAAGGACGCAGACGGCACGCTGGCCGAGGTTCATTCCTGGGGAATCAAATACGTGGAATTGGCCGGCACTTACGGGCTTTCGCCCCAGGCTTTCAAAGCCAAATTGAGCGGCCATGGCCTTGACGCCGTGAGCGGGCATTTTCCGTTTGAGCGATGGGACACCAACCCGGAAGGAGTCTTGCTGGAGGCGCGCGACTTCGGATTGATCGATGTCGGCTGCGCGTGGATTCCGCACGCGGACAAATTTGATGAAGCCACCTGCCGCCATGCCATCGAGGTTTTTAATCGCGCCGGCAAAATGGCCGCCGAGCATCACATGCAGTTTTTTTATCATACTCACGGCTACGAATTTGGGCCTTACCAGGGCGGCACGATGTTTGACCATTTGATGCAAGAAACTGATCCCGGCAATGTAAAATTCGAAATGGATATCTTCTGGATCGTCCACGCCGGCCAGGACCCGGTTCATTTGCTGCGGAAATATCCCTGGCGCTGGGAGGCGATGCACTTGAAGGACATGCGCAAAGGCACCCCCACGAAACTGCTGACGGGATCGTCCGATGTCAGGAACGACGTAGCGTTGGGCAAGGGCATCATTGATTTGCCTTCCATTTTGACCGCCGCTCGCGAAGCCGGCGTGAAATGGTATTTCATTGAGGATGAATCTCCCGAATCCGAAGAGCAAATCCCGCAAAGCCTGGTCTATCTCCGAGACTTGAGATACTAAGCGGCCGCGCCAACTGAGCTTGCTCAGTCAATTAGAATACCGGGCATACCACCAAATTCCGGCGATGATCGCCACGGCCGCGACGCTCATCCAAAGCGCCGAGGTGATCAAACACGAGATGCCCACGAGGGCCAGCCCGCCGATCCAAGGGCCGGCCGAGCGTTGCTTTTTGCCGTAAATGGAAAACCCAACTCCAATGGAACTCCAAATGAGCGACGCGATTATCCCGCCGGCGCTAAAACCGAAAAAAGTCCCTGAGCCTTCCGACAAGGCGCTAATTGCATTGGTATCCATGCCTGTTCGAACTCCCTGAATTCTCCCTCCGCCGCGCCGCGGACACAAGGCATAAACTATTTGCCTGGCGGGCGCCGCCTTTGGCCAAAAAGCCACCCGCATTTAGAATTTGCCCCGGCTGAGACGCTGCCGTATTTTTTCCATCCGCTTTTGCGGGATGATTATGAAACCGGAAATCGAAATCTATGACACCACCCTGCGCGATGGCAGCCAGGGCGAAGGCATCAACTTCTCCGTCCAGGACAAGTTGCGCATTGCCGAAAAACTCGATTCCTTCGGCGTTCATTATATTGAAGGCGGATGGCCCGGCTCCAATCCCAAAGACATCGAATTCTTCAACGAGGCCCGGCACAAGAAATTCAAAAAGGCCCGGCTGGCGGCCTTCGGTTCAACCCGCCGAAAGGACGTTGCGGTCGAAGATGACGAACAGGTGCGCCTGCTGTTTGAAGCGGAAACGCCCGTCGTAACCATTTACGGCAAATCGTGGCTGCTGCATGTCAAGAAGGTTTTGCGCACTTCGCCGGATGAAAATCTGGCCATGATCGGCGATACCGTCCGGCTTTTGAAGGACCGGGGCAAATTTGTTGTCTACGATGCCGAGCACTTTTTCGACGGGTGCAAAGACAACCGCGAATACGCCCTGGCCACTTGCCGCGCGGCCGAACAGGCGGGCGCCGATGTGATCGCACTCTGCGACACCAACGGCGGCACGCTCCCGGTCGAAATCACCCAAATAAGCGCGGCTGCCCGCGCCGCCCTCAAGCCGCGCCTGGGCATCCACACGCATGACGACGCCGGATTGGGCGTGGCTAATGCGCTGGCCGCCCTCGAAGCCGGCGCGTCGCATGTCCAGGGCACGGTCAACGGCTATGGCGAGCGCACAGGCAATTGCAACCTGACCAGCGTCATTCCCAACGTCGCGTTGAAACTCGGCAAAACATGCGTGCCGGCTTCATCGCTCGCGCAACTTAAAGACCTGTCGCAATTCGTGGATGAAATCGCCAACTTGCGCCACAATCCGCGCCAGCCGTGGGTCGGTTCGGCCGCCTTTTCGCACAAGGGCGGCACGCACGTCAACGCCGTGCAGAAACTTTTCCGCAGTTACGAGCACATTGATCCCGCCGCCGTCGGCAACGCCCGCAACGTGCTTATCAGCGACCTAGCCGGGCGCAGCAACATCGTCATGAAGGCGCACGAATTGGGCCTGGAGCTGGCCAACGACGCGCCGGAACTGCGCGAAATCCTGTCGCGAGTCAAGGCGCTGGAGCATCAGGGCTATGAATTTGAGGCGGCTGGCGGATCGCTGGCGGTATTGATCCGCAAGATTCTCCGCCATCAGGCTCTGCCGATTGAAGTGCGCGCGTATCACGTCTCCATGCGTTACGAAGGCAAGTCCTCCGTGTGCGAAGCGACCGTTAAGGTGCAGGTCGCCGGCAAATCGGCTCATACCGTGGCCGAGGGCGACGGTCCGGTCAATGCGCTGGATTCCGCGTTGCGCGCCGCTCTCGCGACTGTGTATCCGCAGGTCAAATCGATTCGTTTGACAGACTACAAGGTTCGCATTCTCGACTCCAGCGACGGCACGGCCGCCAAAACGCGCGTGCTCATCCAATCGACCGATGGCCGCCAGGAATGGGGCACCGTCGGCGTCAGCAGCAACATCATCGAGGCCAGTTTGCAGGCGCTGGTCGATTCCATGGAATACCGGCTCTGCCAGAAGAGCCGGTGATATTGCGTCGCGTCTTTTTTATGCCTGAAATTCCCAAAGCGTACGAGCCGCAATTGGTCGAAGAAAAATGGGGCCAATATTGGCAGGAACACCAATGTTTCGTGGCGGATCCCCGCTCAAGCAAGCCGCCATATTCGATTGTCATTCCGCCGCCCAACGTCACTGGGGTGCTCACTCTGGGGCACGTGCTAAACAACACGATTCAGGACATCCTGGCGCGGCTGGCCCGCATGAAGGGCTTCGAGGTTCTTTGGCTGCCGGGCACCGATCACGCGGGCATTGCCACCCAGGCAGTGGTTGAGCGGTCGCTGCGCGAAGAAGGCTTAATGAAGCACCGCGAAGATTTGGGCAGGGAAAAATTCCTGGAGAAAGTCTGGGCCTGGAAGGAAAAGCACGGCGGCATCATCATTCAACAGCTTAAAAAACTAGGCGCCTCGTGCGATTGGACGCGCGAGCGGTTTACCATGGACCCGGAATACAGCCGTTGCGTCCAGCGCGTGTTCGTGGAGCTTTACAACAAAGGCTTGATCTATCGCGGCAAGCGCATGGTCAATTGGGACCCGGCTGCCCGCACCGCGCTCTCCGATGAAGAAGTGGAAATGGTGGAAGAGCAGGGGAAGCTCTGGCATTTCAAGTATCCGCTCATCGGCGAAGATGGTTTTGTCGTGGTGGCCACGACCCGCCCGGAAACGATGCTCGGCGACGAAGCCGTGGCCGTGCATCCGCAGGACCCGCGTTACGCTGCTCTGCGCGGGAAGCAAGTAATGCTTCCGATTGTCAACAAACCAATTCCGGTGATCGTCGATGAATTGGTCGATCCAAAATTCGGCACGGGCTGCGTCAAAGTGACTCCCGCGCACGACCCGGCCGATTACGAAATGGCCCAGCGCCATCATTTGCCTCTGACGGTCGTGATTGGCCCCGGCGGCGCGATGACGGCGGCGGCGGGCGCGGGCTTCGAGGGCATGGACCGCATGCGCGCGCGCAAGGCCGTCGTGGAACAATTGGAAACGATGGGGCTCGTGCCGAAAATCGATCCGCATGTTCATCGCGTCGGATACAGCGAACGCACTCGCGTTCCCATCGAGCCGTATTTGAGCGAGCAATGGTTTTTGCGCTACCCCGCCGCCGCTCAGGCGGTTTCAGCCGTCGAAACGGGCCAAATCCGTTTTCATCCCGAACGCTGGAGCAAGACTTACTTGCATTGGATGGCCAATATCAGGGATTGGTGCATCTCGCGCCAATTATGGTGGGGCCACCGCGTGCCCGTTTGGAACAAAGATGGCGAAACGCGCTGTCAAATCGAATCTCCTGGCGAAGGCTGGCAGCAGGACTCCGACGTGCTTGACACCTGGTTTAGTTCCTGGCTTTGGCCGTTCGCCACCATGGGCTGGCCCGAACACACGGCCACCCTGGAGCGATTTTATCCAACGGCCGACCTCGTGACCGGGCCCGACATTATTTTCTTCTGGGTCGCCCGCATGATTATGGCCGGGTTCGAGTTCATGGGCCGCGAGCCGTTCCGAAATGTTTATTTTACAGGCATCATCCGCGACAAGCAGGGGCGCAAGATGTCCAAGAGCCTTCGCAATTCACCCGACCCGCTCGATCTCATTGCCAGCTATGGGGCCGACGCCCTGCGCTTTGGCGTGATGCGCTCCGCCCCTCTCGGCCAGGACGTTCTTTACGATGAACAGCAGGTCGAGTTGGGCCGCAATTTTTGCAACAAGCTCTGGAATGCGTGCCGCTTCCGCCAGCTTCAGGCCGGCGAAACGCAAAGTGAAATAGATCCGCGGCTGCTTTCCATCGACGACCGCTGGATTCTGCTCCGGCTTGACGCTGCCATTCGCGACATGGACGCCACGCTGGCCGATTACAAATTCAGCGACGCCGCCGCCACGCTTCACGGCTTCTTCTGGAGCGAGTATTGCGATTGGTATGTCGAAGCCGCCAAGGCCGTCCTGCAAGGAACCAACGCCGCGCGCCGCGCCAACACGCTGGCCGTGATCGATTTTGTTTTGTCGCACACGGTGCGGATGTTTCATCCATTCCTGCCGTTCATCACGGAGGAATTGTGGCAGGGCATGGGTTATGCCAAGGACATGCCGGCGGAGCAAGGCGGGCGCACTATCATGTTCGCTCCGTGGCCCAAACCTCTCGACGATGATTTCAAAACTCACTACGGCCTCTTCGACGAAACGGTGGAGTTGATCGCGGCCCGCCAAAAACTGGTCACGGAAATACGAAACATCCGCGCGCAATACAAAATCCCTGCCAACAAGAAACTCCATCTCGTCTATCAAGCCGCGGAGGACATCGATGCGGAAGAAAAGCGAGTGATTGAATTGCTGGCCGGGGCGGAGCCGATCGCCCATCGCGCCAGCTACACACCGGCCAAAGGCGAACCGGTCATCCATCCGGGCGTCGGCGGCAAACTTTTCGTTCCCCTGGCGGGCCTGGTGGACGCGCAGGCGGAGAAAGCCCGCCTTGCCAGGGAACTGCAAAAGGTCGAAGCGGAAATACAAAAGGTGGAAGCCAAGCTGGCCAATCCCAATTTCTCGGGCAAAGCGCCGCCGGAAGTCTTGCAGGAGCACCGCCAGAGGCTGGCCGATTGGCAGGCGCAGCGCGCGCGGTTGCAAGCGTCGCTCGCTGATCTGGAATAAGCATGAACATCCGCCAGGCAACCAGTCAATACGAAGTTTGGCTTGCCCGGCGCGTCCGCCTCCTTCCCGCCGATCTGCGCCTCAAACATCAGCGGATGCGGGAAAACCCGTTTCCTTTTTTGCGCGCTACCTATTATCGCTGGGCCGCCGTCTGGCCGGAAACTTGCGCCAAATTCGGCCTCGGCCCCGCGGTTCTTTCCGTGGGTGATTTGCACGTGGAGAATTTTGGCACCTGGCGCGACACCGACGGCCGCCTCGTTTGGGGCGTCAATGATTTCGACGAAGCCTATCCGCTTCCCTACACCAACGATCTAGTCCGCCTGGCCACAAGCGCATTTCTGGCGTGCGGCGAATTGGACGTTTCGCCCAAGAGGGCCGCGGCAGAGATTTTGCGCGGCTATACCGAAAGCCTGGAAAAGGGCGGCGAACCGTTTGTGCTGTCCGACCGCAGCACCGCGTTGCGGGACATGGCCCGGCACCGCTTGATCGCTCCGCAACGGTTTTGGAAGAAACTGCGCCTGCTGGTTCCCCTGAAAACACGACCCCGCGCGGAAGTCATCGAGGCGATTCAATCCATCATGCCGCCCGCGAAAATCCCCCTTCGCTTCTGCCATCGCATCGCCGGATTGGGGAGCTTGGGACGCGAGCGCTTTACCGGCCTGGGCAATTGGCGCGGCGGAACTATTTCCCGCGAGGCAAAGGCATGGGCGCCATCCGCGAGCGTTTTCGCTGAGGGAAAATCCACCGGCCCCAACTGCCTGGAAGAAATCACGCGCAAGGCCGTCCGCATGCACGACCCGTTCTGGAAAGTCCGCGGCGGCTGGATCGCGCGCCGTTTGTCGCCCGATTGCTTCCGCCTGGAGTTGGCCCATTTGCCGCGCGAGCGCGACGAATTGCACCTGCTCTATTGCATGGGCTGGGAGACGGCCAATATTCACCTTGGCAGCGGCCGGGTTTCGGACGTTCTTCGCGACCTGCGCGCCAAGCCGGCCAGGTGGCTGTTCAAAGCCGCCAGTCGGATGCGCGAGCAAGTCCTGGGGGATTGGGAGGCCTTTTGATGCGCCGTTATTTGACCGTCACGATGCGGGCCTGCGCGGCGGCTCGCTTTTTCTCCAGCACCGGGCGCGAAGCCGGGGCTTCCTGCAGCAGGCGGTCGTAAATCTTTACGGCTTCGGTCCAATGCTGGCCGTCCTCACAGATGCGCGCCGCGTATTCGCCGGCTCGCTCAACCCAATAAGGATCGAAACCGCCGGGGCCATATTTATTATCGACAACGTTGCAGTAATGCTCCAGGGCCAGTTTGGGATTTTTTTCCTTCTCAGCCAGCAGGCCCAAACCGACCTCCGCCTGGCATCGCTCAGCCGCGCCGATGCTGCCGAGCGGGAAGTTGACAATGGTTTCGTACATCTGGCGCGCGATCGCGTAGGAGTTGCTGCCGGGATAAGCCATGAAATAATCTCCCAACCGGCCCAGAGCCTCAACCGCGATGGCATTGGTGGGAGCGCCGTTGGTGAACGGAACGAGCGCGGCGATGGCCTGGTTCAAATTGGATAGAGTCTGGCTGGCCTGGAATTGCTGGAAGAAAATATCGCCCAACGCCAGGTAGCCGCGCGCGACCAGCGGCTGCGGCGCGTTTGTCAAATTAACGAGCTTCAAGAAGTAGTCGGTCGCCTCTTCAGTTCCCTGGCGCGCGAGGGCTGCCCGGCCCGCCCAAAAGCGCGCTTGGTAAGCGACCTCCCCGGCATCCGGGTATTTGTTAAACAGTTGCTGGTAATATTTTTCGGCCGCGCGCCAGTCTTGCTGGTTGTAGGAGAAGTCGGCCGCGCGGTTGAGCGCCCAGGGCGCCAGCGCGTTGCTGGGAAAGCGGTCCGCGAAATTGGTGATGATGGCCAGTTCGTCGTTTGTCCGGCCAGCCTTGCCGCAAGAGAGCGCCAGATGGAACTCGACCTCCGGAAACAGCGGATTTGCCGCGTGCAGGGAGGCCCAGGTTTTGTAGCGCTCGATGGCCGAGGCCCAATCGCCTTCGGCCTCATAAGTTCGCGCGACGGCGTATTGGGCCTCGGAGCGCAATTGCGAATCCGGCGTCCTGTCAAACACCTCGGTGAAAACCTTTCGCGCCTGCGCGTAGTCGTCCTTGCGATTCAAATCGCCGCCAATCAATAGCGAGCCGCGATCGCCGAAGTAACTGCCGGGAAACCAGCGCAGTATTTTGTCCACCGCCGCGCGCGCACCCGCGATGTCGCCGCGCTGGATGTCCGACTCGGCCAATTGATACAGTGCCAGGTCAAAGAGCGAGTTGGTCACGGCGGGCATGTTCGGAGATTTGTCGAGGACGAGCGCATAATTGGCAGCCGCGCCGGCGTAATCCTTGAGCAAGAACTGCGTGTCGGCCAATTTGAAACGCGCGACGGCCTGGTCCGGGGAGGGCGGCAAATGAGCGGCCGCTTCCTCGAAATCTGACCGGGCGGCCAAAATGTTCGTTGACAGCCATTCGCACCAACCCCGGTCCAGCCGCGCCTTGGCCAGCAGAGGGCTGTTGGTATAATTGGTGAGGACGCTGTTGAGATTGGTCAGGGCGGCGGCGAGCAGGTTGGTGTCCGCCGCCGGAGCGTTGGAGCCGGGCGGGCTGGCGGCCGCCTTGAGGTACAACTCGCCCATCGTGAGCCGGGCCAAATCCTGGCCAGGAGCCTGCGGCAGCCGCGGCGCGATAATCGCTTCCAGCGCTGGAATCGCTTTGGCCGGGGGATTCAATTCGACGGTCAACTCGATGACACGAGCCAGGGCTTGCCGCTGGGCGTCCGGCGTCTGGGTGTCGGACAGATTTTTGGCATAGGCAGCCAGGGCTTCGGTGGGACGTCCGAGCTTTTCCAGAATCTCGCCTTGCAGAAAGATGCTTGCCGCCTGGCAATTCGCATCGGCGTCCAGCTTGGACAAATTGGCGCTGGCGGCCAGGGCGGCTTCCGCTTTTCCGCCAGCTAATTGCAGCCGGCATGACAAGTATTGACTGCGCCAGCGCAAGTCCGGGTTCAGCGCGGCCGGGTGCAGATGGAGCAAGGCGGCCTCGCCGTCACCCGCCCGCTGCTCGTGTAAAAGAGCCTCGCCCAAAAGCAGCCACCCCAGCGGGACAAACTGGCTTTTCCCATCCGCCGCGGCCGCAGCCTGGAAAGGGCTGTTGGTTTCCTGGAGCAGCCGGACGGCGCCCGGCCAGTCGCCTTGGCGGGAACGAATCTCGGCCTGGTCGTAAGCGGACTCCAGCCGCACAGGGGAAAGCGCATACTCCTTCGCCACGATAGAAAACCCTTGCTCCGCCCCTGTCAAATCGCCCGCGGCTGAACGCGCCTTGGCGGTCCAAAAAAGATAGTCTGGCCGCAGCGCGCCCGCGTCCGCGATGGCTTTTTGCAGCAGGTCGATGGAACCGTTGAAGTTGGATTGATACAGGCGCGCCCGGCCTATGTAAAGAATCGCGTCAGGCCGGTGAGGGGAATTCGTATATTTTGACAGGAAGTCCGTGAAGTTGGTTTCCGCGAGCTGGTAATGGGAATCCTGGAACAGATTCAGCGCGAACTGAAAATCCCGCACCTCGCGCGGGTCATCCGCCGGCGCGGCCAGCGCCGCCCCGCCGCTCATCAGCAGGGCCGCCATCAACGCAACCGTTCTGGCCAACTTTCCGAACATCGCTCGATTCTCCGACAATGCCGGAGGGGAAGCGATTCAAAAATCGGAACTGACACCAGGCGCGTTTCCGGGATAATAGTCGGATGGCGCGCCGCTTGGCTGTCATCAATATTGTCGGATTGACCGGCTCGCTGATCGGGCCGGAGATGCCGAACATCACGCGGTTCCGGAAACAGGGGGCGCAGGCCCGCATTGTGCCGGCCTTTCCCGCGGTCACCTGCGTTGCGCAATCCAATTACTTGACCGGAACCACTCCCAGCCGCCACGGAATCGTCGGCAACGGATGGTACGACCGCGAGCTGGCGGAGGTGCATTTTTGGAAGCAATCGAACCATCTCGTGACGGGCCCAAAAATCTGGGAGGACATGCGGGCGCGCGAGCCGGGCTTCACGTGCGCGCAATTGTTCTGGTGGTTCAACATGCACTCCGCCGCCGATTATTCGATCACGCCGCGCCCGGCGTACCCGGCCGACGGGCGGAAGATATTTGACATCTATTCGCACCCCGCCTCCATCCGGACGGAGATCAAACGGGACTTGGGCGAGTTCCCGTTTCCGGCGTTTTGGGGCCCTGCCGCGGGGGCGGGCTCCTCTCGCTGGATTGCCGCGTCGGCGAAGTGGATTGAGCAAAAATACTCGCCCGCCTTGAACCTGATTTATCTTCCTCATCTTGACTACAATTTGCAGCGTCTTGGGCCGAGCAATCCGGCCATCGCGGCGGACTTGCGAAGCATCGACTCTATTGCGGGCGATCTCATCTCCTTTTTCCAATCGCGCGGCGTGGGGATCGTTTTGGTCTCAGAGTATGGGATTACCGACGTGGACACGCCGGTCCATTTGAACCGCCTTTTCCGGCGCGAGGGATGGATAGCCATCCGGGAAGAACTGGGCCTGGAATTATTGGACTGCGGCGCGAGCAAGGTCTTCGCGGTCGCGGACCACCAGGTGGCGCACATCTATCTTAGTGACCGGTCGCTTGAATCTCGCGTGAGAGACTTGCTCCTCCGCGAGCCTGGCGTCGAAAGCGTCTTGGGCGCGGCCGAAAAAAAGGAAGCCGGCTTGGACCATCCGCGCGCGGGCGATCTGGTGGCCGTCGCGTCCGAACGCGCGTGGTTTACATATTATTATTGGCAGGACGGCGCGCTCGCGCCCGATTTCGCGCGCTGCGTGGACATCCATCGCAAGCCCGGCTACGACCCCGCGGAGTTGTTCCTGGACCCGAACATCCCGCTGGTGAAAGGGCGAATTCTTTTGCGCCTTCTGCAAAAAAAACTCGGCTTCCGAATGTTGATGGATGTCATTCCTCTTGACGCCAGCCTGGTCAAAGGCTCGCATGGACGCCGGGCGCTCCGCCCTGAAGAACAGCCGGTCTTTCTCAGCGATGTCCCCGGTTGCCCGGGCCATCCGCAGATCGATTCCACGGATGTGTTCAGCCTGCTTGAGTCTCTGTTGTCAGGAGCGATTTAAGGCGCCTCCGCGGCTTTGGCGGCGCGGCCATTGTTTTCGCACAGGAAACGATTGACAGCATTCAGATAGGCGCGCGCGCTCGCCTCAATAACGTCGGTGCTGGCGCCTTTGCCCGTGATAAGACCGCCGCCGCCGAAATCAACCTTCACGGTCACTTCGCCAAGCGCGTCCTTGCCTTGCGAAACGGCGCGCAACGAGTAATCCATCAACTTGCCATGCGTGCTGGTCAGCCGGTCGATAGCCTTCAAGGCCGCGTCCACCGGGCCATCGCCGATGCCCGCGTCCTGGACGGAAACGGGTTTCTTGGCGGCGATCTTTTGCAGGCGCACGGCGGCGGTCGGAACAGTGCGGTTGCCGCTGGCCACGGCGATGTAATCCAGCGACCAGGTTTCCGGCACCTCAGTGATCTGGCCCTCGACCAGCGCCGAGAGATCGTCGTCGTAAACGAACTTCTTCTTGTCGCCGATTTCCTTGAACCGGTTGAAAATGGCAGCAACGTCGCCCTCGCGCATTTTGAAGCCCAAATGTTTGAGGCGTGCTGCCACCGCGGCTCGCCCGCTGTGCTTGGTCAACGGCAATTCCGTGCCGCCCCACCCGACGATCTGCGGGTCCATAATTTCGTAAGTCTCGCGCTTCTTCAAAATGCCATCCTGATGGATGCCGCTGGAATGAGCGAAGGCATTCTCGCCGACGATGGCTTTGCTCCGCTGGACGACGAGGCCGCTCATGCGGGACACGAGGCGGGAGGCTTTGAGAATCTCCCGAGTATTGACGTTGCAATCCACGCCGCCGTAGCAATCGCTGCGCGTTTTAAGGGCCATGACGATTTCTTCCATGGCCGCGTTGCCCGCGCGCTCCCCAATGCCGTTGACAGTGCATTCGACCTGGCGGGCGCCGTGGCCGATGGCCGCGAGCGAATTGGCCACCGCCAAGCCCAAGTCATCGTGGCAATGCACGCTGATGATGGATTTGCCGGAGCGGAATTCGGGCACGGAATCGCACAAGTGCTGGATCAAGGCCCCGTATTGGCCGGGCACGGCCCAGCCAACGGTGTCCGGTATGTTGACAGTCGTTGCGCCAGCCGCTACAACGGCGCGGCACACCTGCACCAAAAAATCCGGCTCGGTGCGCGAACCATCCTCGGGCGAGAACTCGACATTATCGACGAACGACTTGGCGCGCCTGACGCCTTCGACGGCCAGCCGGAGAATCTCATCCCGTGCTTTGTTCAGTTTGAACTCGCGATGGATTTTCGACGTGGCCAAAAAGACGTGGATGCGCCCGCGCGCGCCCGCGGGTTTGATGGCTTCGCCGGCGGCGTCGATGTCCTTCGCCACGCAGCGCGCCAGTCCGCAGATGACCGGCCCTTTGATCTCGCGGGCGATGGCGCGGACGGCGGCGAAATCGCCGTCGCTGATGACTGGAAAGCCAGCCTCAATGATATCGACACGGAGGCGCGCCAGTTGGCGGGCGACCTCGAGCTTTTCGCGCAAGTTCATGGAGGCGCCGGGGCATTGCTCGCCGTCGCGCAAGGTTGTGTCGAATATAAGGATTCGTCTATCTTTCATCATGTTGTTCCATAAAGACCAAAAACCCCACCGCCGTTGCCGGCGATGGGGTTTGAAAATTCTTGTCAGTGAAAATTAAACCTCGACCGCCACGCAGCCATCAAGCAGCAGCGCGCCAAGCAACAGTCGCAGGTTCAGATTCTTTATCACGGCATTATGCCTAACCCGGAAAGGCTTGCTCGTCAAATTGTTTTTGAACTTTTTTCGCGCAGCCGCTATTGTCTGAAGGCATGTCAAATGATCCGGTGCTGACGTTGGAAATTCCAGGCGTCAAGAAAGTCAAAAGCGGCAAGGTCCGCGAAATATTCGATTTGGGCGGGCGGCTTTTGTTCGTCGCCACCGACCGCATCTCCGCTTTTGATTGCGTCATGCCCAACGGCATCCCGCGCAAAGGCGAAGTGCTCACACAAATATCCTATTTTTGGTTCGGGCAAACGGAGCGGCTGGTTCCCAACCATCTCGCTTCCAATGCGGGCGACCCGCTGCCGGCCGAACTGCAAAGGCATTCCGCGCTTTTGTCCCGCCGCAGCATGGTGGTCCAAAAGGCGCAACCGCTGGCCATTGAATGCGTGGTGCGCGGCTACCTGTCCGGTTCGGGTTGGAAGGATTACCAGAGAACCGGCGCGGTCTGCGGCCTCAAATTGCCGGCCGGCCTGCGCGATTCCTCGCGTTTGCCGGAGCCGCTCTTCACGCCCGCCACCAAGGCCGAGACCGGCCACGATGAGAACATTTCCTTTGCCGAAGCGTGCGAAATCACAGGCCGCGACATTGCCGAAAAGGCGCGCGACCTGAGCTTGAAGATTTATTCCTTCGCGGCCGAATACGCGCTGGAACGCGGGCTGATCATCGCCGACACGAAGTTCGAGTTCGGCTTGATTAATGGAAAGCTTGTCTTGATCGACGAAGTGCTGACGCCGGATTCCTCCCGTTTCTGGCCGGCCGATCAATACGAGGCCGGGCGCGGGCAGCCCAGTTTTGACAAGCAATACGTGCGCGATTACCTGGAGACTCTGGCGTGGAACAAACAGCCGCCCGCGCCGGCTCTGCCGCCGGACATCATTGAGCGCACGACCGGCAAGTATCTTGATGCCTATGCGCGCTTGACAGGGCGGACGTTATGACGGAAACGACGACGCCATGCGCAATTTGGTCGATGATTTTCTCGTCTATGTGCGGCATGAGCGCGGGCAATCGGAGCAAACGCAGAGAACCTACGCGGCCTTGCTGCTGAACTTCGTGGCGTGGGCCGAAGCGCGCGGTTTCAACGACTGGGCGCAAGTCAGGCAGGCCGACTTGATGGCTTTTCTGGACTTTGAACGGACGCGAACCGCGAAGAATCAGCCGGAAAATTCCGCGCGCAAGCTCAGTTCCGAGAGCCTTTACTTGCAAGTGGCAGCCTTGCGCGCCTTTGGCAAGTTCGCGGAGACGGAAAAATTCCTCACACAGAATCCCGCCGAAAATCTCTCGCTGCCGCGCCGGTGGCAGCGCCTGCCCAAAGCGCTTTCCAACACGGAGATCGAGCGCCTGCTCCAACCGGAACGGAGCGGCACGCCCGCCGCTTTGTGCGAACAGGCCATTTTGGAACTCGCTTATTCCTCCGGGCTGCGGGTGTCCGAGTTGCGCGGGGTGCGGCTGGAGCATCTGAATTTGGAGGCGGGCTTTCTGACCGTGATTGGCAAAGGGAACAAAGAGCGCGTCGTGCCCGCGGGCCGCCAGGCGGTGGAGTCGGTGCGGCGGTATTTGGAGGCTGGCCGTCCGAAATTGTTGACACGAAAATCGACGGCGCATTTATTTCTCAACCAGCGCGGGAGGCCGTTCGCGGCCTCGACGCTTTGGGCGCGCATCAAGCGGCGCATTCGGCTGGCGGACATCGGCCGCAACGTCACGCCTCACGCGCTGCGCCACAGTTTCGCGACTCATTTGCTGGAGAATGGCGCGGACTTGCGCGTGATCCAGGAATTGCTCGGCCATGCCAGCATCAGCACGACGGAGATTTATACCCACGTCACGCCGTCGCGCTTGCGGGACATTCATCGGAAGTTTCATCCGCGAGCGAAGCGGGAGAAATAGTCGTCTTGCCCGCGCGGGAATTCTCTCGTACGCTGGCGGGCATGAGATCGCGGTTTGCCGTCATTCTGGCGCTGCTGAACGTCGCGGCGTTGGCGGCTGGGTTTGCTTTCTTTCGCCAGTATTGGGGCCGGCAGACAGCGCAAGACCGCAAGGCCGACGAAATAGAATTGGCTGCGTGGAAAGCCAAAGCCGCGGCGGCGCCCGGAACGCCCACGCGGACGCGCACGGAGATTGTTTACAAGACCAACGATTTTCGCTGGAGCCAGCTCGAATCCACGGATTACCGGCAATACATTGCCAATTTGCGCTCCATCGGCTGCCCTGAAAGCACGATCAAGGACATCATCCTGACCGACGTGATGCGGCTCTACGCCCAGCGCCGCGGTCAATACTATCACAATGGGCGCGCGTTCAAGTATTGGGAAACCAATGACAAGCGCAAATTGAAGCAGCCGCAAATCGAGGAGCGGGACAAGCAGTTGGCGCAGATTGACAAGGAGCTTCCAGCCGTGTTGCGCGAGTTGCTGGGCGTCAATTACGAACGCGAACTCAACAAATATTTCGTCGATACGGATGACGACGATGATCGCCTGGCATTTCTGTCCGATGACAAACGGGCGCAAGTGCTGTCGCTGCGGGATCAATTTGAGGGCAAACGCGAACAAGTTCGTTACGGCGAGGCGGATGGAAAACCGTCGGCGGAAGAGGCGGAGCAACTGCGTCAGATTGATCAGTGGCGCGAGGATCAATTGTCCCAGCTTTTAAGCCCGGCGGAAAAGGAACAGTACGAATTGAGCACCTCGTCCTCAGCCGACTGGTTGCGCCAGCAGTTGGTTGGCTTCAGCCCGACCGAGGAGGAATTCCGCGGATTGTATGAGAAGCAAAAGGCCATTGACGAGTCCTACGAGTTTCAAGACCCAAGCGACCCGGCCGCCGCCGCCGCCAAGTCCGCCGACGAAGCACAGATGATGACGGATTTTAAGAGCGCCCTCGCAGGGAACCGAGTTGGCCAATTTGAGCGCTCGCAGGATCCTGATTACCAAAGCCTGACTCTGTTGAGCGAGCGCTACGATTTGCGCTCGGACGCCGCCGACACGCTTACGGACATGAAACAGGCGGTGGAGGAAGCGCGCCAGAAATTGTTGTCAAACAAAGATATTCCGCCGGACAAAATGCAGATCGCGCTGGACGCCATGCAGGCCGAGACGGACAAGGCCGTCCGCGAAACGCTGGGGGACAAGGCCTACGAACAATACGCGCAGTCCGCTAACTGGTTCAAAAACGCGGGCACGAATTAGCGGAACATTTACGAGTTCCCGATCAGCACGCCGACCAGAAACACCAGCAATCCGCCCAGCCCGACTTGCAGAACGGCTGTGGACCAAGGGGTGTCCATAAACCGGCGCCGCACCCAGGAAATGACGCCCAACTCCACGCAAACCACGCCGGTCGCAATCTCCGTGGCCAGTTGCACGTTGGGGATCAGGTAGGGAAACGTATGGCCCAAGCCGCCCAGCGCGGTCATCCCGCCGCAAACCACGCCGCGCTTCCAGGGATGGCCGCGCCCGGTTAATGTGCCATCGTCGGACAAGGCCTCAGCGAAGCCCATGCTGATGCCCGCCCCAAGACTCGCGGCCAAGCCAACGAGGAACGCCGAGTGGCTTTTGTGGGTGGCAAGCGCGGCGGCAAAAAGTGGCGCCAGAGTTGAGACAGAGCCGTCCATCAATCCCGACAATCCCGGCTGGACGATTTGCAGCGCGAACATTCTCTTCGCGCGAGCCGCGTCGCCGCCGCTGAGGCCGTCTTGGCACATTTGTCCGGCGGCATCCACGTGGCCGCGCTCCTCTTCAGCAAGGTCCCCAAGCAACTGGCGGATGCCCGCGTCTTCCGCGCGGCGGGCCGCCACTTCGTAGAACCGCTTCGTTTCCATTTCCATCAACTCGGCCTGCTTCTGCGCGGCCTTCAAACCGAGCGGACGCCTTTGCCATAGCGACCTGCGTTTGACAAATCCCCTCACGTCTTCGCGCCGGATGGGGGGAAGGTGGTCGCCGAATCGTTCGCGGTAAAGTTCCAGCAGGCGGTGGCGATGGCCATCCTCGGTGTGGCTGAGCTGCCGGAATTTCTCCGCCTGTTCTGGAAAGCGGTCGCGAAGCCCGTCGGCAAACTCGTCGTAAACGCGGGCGTCTTCCTCTTCCAGCGCGACGGCCAGGGCCAGGATTTCACGTTGGTTCAGGCTTTCAAATGAACGCATAAAAAGACCTTGAGCACGGCTCTTAGAATTTCAAATTCCATTCGTCCCGGCTATACTTTTCGGCGGCCAGCTTCTTGCAATCGGGCGCCTCTGGCAGAGGCTCGCGCGCTTTCCAAATCTCGCGCAAAGACTCTTTGAGTTCCGAGGCCGCGACATCCATGTTCATGACAAAACGCTGGTGCGGCCGGCTCGCGCGATAGTCCGGCTGGCGCGAGGGCATTGTCAAGAATCGTTCCATCAAACCAAGGTCGAATTGCAGGAGAAACGTTCCGTGAAAGAGCAGGGCACGGCGCTTGCGGCGTTGCGCGTTGCCGGAAAACTTCAGCCCGTTGCGGGCCAGGTCCGTGCAGCCCTTGACTTCGACCGCGCCGTCCAGCACCGCCGCCGAGGCCTCGCGCTGCCGCTCCATAATGTGGCGGTTGGCGCCGGTGATGGTTTCCAATGGTCCGCCGATTTTGAGGACGAGCGAATAGTTCAAGCAGCCCGGGCCTTGCAAGACCGCGCCGCCGCCGGAGCAGCGCCGATAAATGATCAGGCCGGCCTCGTGGCAGGCGGGCAAGTTTAGCTCCCGGGCCAGTTCATTGGCGTAGCCGGCAACCGCGAAATATTCCCGCGGTTCCCAGAAGCGCAAAACTTCCGGCCCGTCGCCCTCGTCGCAGGCGTCAAGCAAAGCTTCGTCGCACGCCAGATTGGCGGCGGCGCTGGGCAGGGTTAAGTCAAGAATATGCATCACGGCCGTGACTCAGTTGAACATACGCGAAGGCCGCCCGAACATCAATGTTTGCCGGCCAAAAGGCGTGTTTTTCGTTTCCTTTCCCGGGCCATTTGGGTACACACCACACATGGCAATAACCAACACGTCCGGTCAGGCGAGGGCGAAGGTCTTCTTAGTTGACGACCATCCCCTCGTGAGGGAATGGCTTTGCCAGCTCATCCAGCGCGAGGCCGATCTGTGCGTTTGCGGCGAGGCTGAAGATAAACAGGACGCGCTCAAGAGAATTGAGGAGACGACTCCGGACATCGTGGTGGCGGACATTTCCCTCAAGCACACGCACGGATTGGAGCTTGTCAAAGACTTGCAGGCGCGGCTGCCGTCTTTGCCCGTGCTGGTTCTTTCCATGCACGACGAATCGCTCTACGCTGAGCGCGTCCTGCGGGCCGGTGCGAAAGGATACATCACCAAACAGGAGGCCACCAAACGAATCCTTCAGGCCGTCCGCCAGGTGTTGAGCGGCCAAATTTACATCAGCGAAAAGATGGCTTCGCGCATGGTCAACAAAATGGTGGCCGGCCGCGCTGACGAGGTGAAGACGCCCATCGAGCGGCTGACCGACCGCGAGCTGGAGGTCTTTCAAATGATCGGCCGCGGAGTCGGCACCAAGCGGATCGCCGAGGAACTGCACCTGGGCATCAAAACGGTCGAGTCTTACCGCGCTCGCATCAAGGAGAAGCTCGGCCTGGAGGACGCCACCCAACTGCTCCAGCACGCGATCCAATGGGTCAACAGTTTGCAGGATCGCTAGCATCGTCACATTGTCAAATATCCGTTCGGATTTTACCCCATAGCCGGAGCGGGGCTGGAAATGGCATGATCGAATGAAGGCGATCATCAGCCATTATGAAAAAACCATGCTTCGCACTCCTGGCATTGATGCTGTGGACGGCGGCGGCGGCGCGCGCGCAGTTCACTTGCTCGACCAATGCAGATAATACTCTCACCATCCTGGCCTACGCCGGACCTGGCGGGGTTGTCTCCATTCCCGCGTCCATCGGTGGGCTGGCGGTGGCCGATATTGGGACCAACGCCTTCGCCGGTTCCTCGCTGGCCGCCGCGGCCATTCCCAATGGAGTCAAGAACATTGAGGACTTCGCGTTCTCGCAATGCGCGCAACTGACGAACGCCGTTCTTCCGCCGAGCCTCATCAACATCGCCAGCGGGGCCTTCCATGCCTGCACCAATCTGGCAGGAATTCAGATTCCCGCCGGCGTCACCAACATCGGAGATTTGGCGTTCACGTATTGCTCCAGCTTGAGCAGCCTCGCGATTCCAGGGAGCGTCGGCCGCGTTGGACAGGCGGCGTTCCAGGCGTGCGCGAATCTGACAAACATAACATTGGCCGCCGGAATCGGCAGCTTGGCGGATGACGCTTTCCTGGGCTGTTCCAGCCTCGTTCACGTTGGAATTCCGGGCAGCGTGACCAACATCGGTCAGAGCGTGTTCCAGGGATGCGCGAATTTGCAGACCGCGCACATTGGCGCCGGCGTGCCGATGATTGGGACGGAGATGTTCGCCTCCTGCGCAAGCCTGCGGGCCATTGTTATTGGTGACAGCGTGACCAATATCGGAGCCTACGCGTTCGCGGGCGCCGGCCTCGGCAAGGTCACCATTCCCGCCAGCGTGGCCGGCATCGAAAGCGGCGCGTTTTCCGGGACGCGCCTGGCCAATGTGGCCATTTCTGCCAGCGTGACGAGCATCGGGCCGAACGCCTTTTGCATTTGCTCCAACCTCGCCGGAATTACGGTCGCGAGCTCGAATTTGTTTTACGGAAGCGTTGGCGGAGTGTTGTTCGACGCCAGCCAGTCCACGCTCATTCAATATCCGGCCGGACTGAACGCGGGCGGGATTTATGCTATTCCTGGCAGCGTGATTAACATCGGTCCCAGCGCCTTCGCGGGGTGCGGATTGGCCAACATCCGAATTCCCAGCGGCGTCAACAATATCGACGAGGATGCGTTCCATGAATGCTCCGGCCTGGGCATCCTCTTTTTTGAGGGCAACGCGCCGGCCACTGAGCCGGCTTCGTTTGAGACGGGGACCGGCACGGTCATCTACTATTTGCCAGGCGCGGCGGGCTGGAGTTCCCCATTCGGCGGCCTGGCTGCGCTGCTGTGGAACCCCGCGATTCAAACCGGCAGCGCGGACTTTGGGGCGAGCGGCGGCCAATTCGGATTCGACATCACGGGCACGGCCGGCATCAAGGTCGCGGTGCAAGCCAGCGCCAATCTGGCCAGTCCCGCATGGCTGCCGCTCGGAACCGCGGCGCTGGCCGGCGGACTGTATCATTTCAGCGAACCATTGTTGACAAACAGCGCGGGCCGTTTCTATCGCCTCAGCCCGCCCTGAGATGCCGGCCGATGTGGGCCTTGGCTCCGCGCGCATTTTTAAACTGGAACGGCCGTTCGGTTGAGGGGATGATGCGCCATGACCGATGAGGCTCAATCTGCCGTCCGCCCGCAGAATGGAATGGCGGCGATTGCTGCCGCTGCCGCGCCGCGCGTTTCCGCCGGCGGGCCGCGTGTGACCTTTGACATCCAGCATCTTCAGGTCTGGTTTCGGTCGCATCAAGTTCTGGCGGATGTCTCGATTCAGATTCCGGCCAAGGCCGTGACCGCGATCATCGGGCCGAGCGGCTGCGGGAAGTCCACTTTTCTGCGCGTGCTCAATCGCATGCACGACCTCGTGCCGGGGGCGCGCGTGCAGGGGCAGGTGGCGCTGTTCGGCCAGGACCTCTATTCGCCGCCGATGGATGCGACGCTGGTGCGGCGGCGCATCGGCCTGGTCTTTCAAAAATCCAATCCGTTTCCGACCATGTCCGTGGCCGAGAACGTCACGGCCGGGTTGCGGCTCAACGGCGTGCGGGACAAAGGCGTGCTGCGGCAGCGCCTTGAGCAAACGCTGCGCATGGCGGCGCTGTGGGACGAAGTCAAAGACCGGTTGCACGCCAGCGCGCTGAGCCTCTCCGGCGGGCAGCAGCAGCGATTGTGCATCGCGCGCGCCCTGGCCATGGAACCGGAGGTGCTGCTGATGGATGAGCCGGCCTCGGCCCTCGATCCGCTGGCGACTTCCAAGATCGAGGAATTGATTCTTGACTTGAAGAAGCGGCTGACGATCGTCATCGTCACTCACAACATGCAGCAGGCCTCGCGCATCTCGGATTTCACGGCCTTTTTTTACCTGGGCAAGCTGGTTGAGTTCGATCATACCAAGAAACTCTTCACCAACCCGTCCAACCCGCAAACGGAGGCTTATGTGACTGGGAGGTTCGGCTGACATGACAACGCTGTACCTTCTGCGGCACGGCAAAGCCCATCCGCGCGGCCCGCGCTGGCGCCCGGACAGCGAACGCCCGCTGACGAGCGAGGGCGAGAAAAATATGTTTGACGTTGCGCGCGGCCTGCGCGTTTTGAAAGTGGAGTTCGACACCATCCTTTCCAGCGCTTATGCCCGCGCGTGGCGGACGGCCGAGATCGTTGCGGAGGTTTATGGGCGGCGCGAAGTTCACCGGACGGAGGGCCTGGCGCCAGGAGGCAGCGCCCGCGACCTGATCGATGAAGTCAATACGAAATTTGCGCCAGCCCGGAACATCGTCTTGACTGGACACGAGCCTGATCTCAGCCAGCTGGCCTCGGTCCTGCTCACCGGAAGCGGCTCGATGGCGCTGGAGCTTAAAAAAGCCGGCCTGTGCAAACTGGCGGCCGGCAAGCTCGTATTTGGCAAGTGCGCCCGCCTGCATTGGTTGTTGACAGGCAAGCAACTGGCCCGCCTCGGCCGGCAACGCTAACTGATCCATCCGAATGTTTGCAACAGGCGCACCAAGCCGTAGGAAATCGCCCCAGCAGCAGGGATTGTCAGCACCCAGGCCCACATCATGCGCTCAACCACCGTCCACTTGATGGCGTTGAATCGCTTGGCGCAGCCGACGCCCATGATGGATGCGGCAATGTTGTGCGTGGTTGAGACCGGAATGCCCAGGATGGAAGCCAGTCCGATGACCGAGGCGGAGCTGGCTTCGGCGGCGAAGCCGTTGATAGGGTGCAGCTTGACCATTTTGTGGCCCATCGTTTTGATGATGCGCCAGCCGCCGACGGCCGTGCCCGAGGCCATGGTCAGCGCGCACAGCACTTTGATCCAGGCCGCGATTTCCAGGTCGCCCTTTATCGGCGTGGACGTGCGGAGAAAACCAAGCCAGGCAGGCAGATGATCGAAGTTGCCGGCCTTGGTCGCGGAAAGCAGGGCGAGGGCAATGATGCCCATCGTTTTTTGCGCGTCATTGGTGCCGTGCATGATGCCCATCGCGCCCGCGCTGAAAATCTGGGTGACGCCGAAAAACGCGTTGATTTTCGAGGGCTTGTTGCGATGCAGCCCCAGATAGAGCAGGGCCATGAGCACGAACCCGCCGATGAAGCCAAGCAGCGGCGAAAGAAACATCGGCACGATGACTTTCCACAACAAGCCCTTGCCCAGATACCAATGGACAGCGCTGGGCTGCGACCAAATGATGACGTTCCAATGATCATGGCCGGCCGCCAGAGCCGCGCCGCACAGGCCGCCAATCAAGGCGTGGCTGGAACTGGACGGCAGCCCATGCCACCACGTGATAAGATTCCAGGCGATGGCCCCCAGCAGCGTGCAGACAATGATGTTCGAGCTGATCGAAACCAGATTGGCATCGACCAGGCCGCCGGTGATGGTCTTGGCCACCGCCGTGCCCAGAAGCGCGCCGAAAAGATTGGTCGCGGCCGCCAGGACGACGGCCTGGCGGGGAGTCAGCACTTTGGTGGAGACGACAGTGGCGATGGAGTTGGCGGTATCGTGGAAGCCGTTGATGTACTCAAAGGCCAGCGCGACTACGATGACCGTCACGATGAGCGTCATGGCGTGTCAGGAGTTCTTGAGCGCGATATTGGAAATGACGTTGCCGACATCACGGCAGCGGTCGATGATTTTTTCGAGCAATTCGTAAAGGTCCTTGCGCGCGATGACGGTGACGGGGTCGTGCTTTCCCGAAAAAAGGTCGCGCAGCAATTCGGTGATGGCCTTGTCCGCCTCGCCTTCCAGATATTGCATCTTGTCGTTAAGGCTGCGGATTTCCTCAAGCTTAACGCCGCCGCGCATGCTTTTGACCATATCGACGACATTAGCCGTGGCTTGGGCCAGGAGAGTGGTTTGGGTGGCAAAGTCGAGGCCCTGCACATGTTGCGGGGTCAGGAGCAAACGCACGCCAAATTTCTCCACCGTTTTGGGAATGCGGTAGAGGGCGTTGGCCAGGCTTTCGATGTCTTCCCGCTCCAGCGCGGTGACGAAGGTGGTATAGACCGCCTCGCTGATTTGGACGCGCAATTCCTTCTCCTTGCGGCGCGATTGAACGAACTCATAGGAAAGGGTGGTCTGGTTGGGAGTGGCGATCAATTTGACCAGGGCCTCGACGCTGGCGCGGGCTTCCTGGGCGCTGGCCTCCAGCATATCGAAAAACTTGTCTTCCTGGCCGAGCATTCTTTGGAGAGAAAACATAAAGGGAGTTATTTAGCGGCTGAACCTTCGCCCGTAAACAGATTTATTGTTACGATTATGTGTCGCGGCGCGAATGAGAGGTGCGGCGCCGGGATCGGCTTGGATGCGGTCATAAAATGGAATATTTTATTCGAAATCGCTGTGTTTAGGCGCATTCAACCGTATTTAGCTGCAATCCCGATGCATTTGGCGGCCGGAGCGACATTTTGCAATGATCGGGGGCTTGCGACGCTCGCCCATCCCGCCGGCGGTTTTTTCCGAAAATGGCTTGTCGCACCTTGTGCCGCCTTGTTTCGCTGTGTTTTGGCTGCGGGGGCGGGAGCGCCACGATGCCCCCCACGCAGTGCGGTCCATTGGACAGGCATTTTTGCCGAAAATATCGCAAACCACCGTAATTGACCGCAATATGCCGCGACTGGCCTCGCCTTAAACCCCAAAGTGGAGGCGGTGCGCCACGACGCCCTGAACAAGAGATAGGCCGCGAAAAAGCTCGAATTCACAAAATTATCCAGGACCGTTTGCCACGTGAATTTCGAGTCTTTTTCCTTTTCGCGGCGCAATTCCCCCGTTTCCGTGAAATAATGGGACCCGCAGGGATCGCCCTCCCGACATTGGGCGCGCCGGCGTTTTTCTGAACAGTTTATTATGTTCATTCGCGAATTGTGCCATAAACGCCAATAACCATAAAACCTACCGTAGGCTTTTTGGCACGATTTTTTCAGTGACATGCCTCAATCCGCAAGTGGCTTGTGGCCAGTGCATTGCGAATTGGCAATCGCAAAAAAAACGAAAAACCGTTTGCGAAATGTGCATTTTTCTTCGACTGGACTCGTGGTTTTCTGCAAAAACGGCCATATTTTCGAACGGCTATCTTGCAAATGGTTGCGGCGCAGCATGATATATTTTTCAAAAATCCAGGCAAAGAACCGAGGCTTGACCTGCGGGTTGCCTGAGGGGTTATGTTCACGGCGCATGATTCGTTTGTTTGTCGCGGTTTTATTTGTTGGGATTGCATCCGCGGTGCGCGGGGACGTTTCAGTTCTTACCCAGCACAATGATGCGGGCCGAACGGGCGCGAATTTGCGCGAAACGATTCTCAACACGAGCAATGTCAGCGCGGGGCATTTCGGCCTCGTATTCAAACGCGCGGTGGATGACCAGATTTACGGCCAGCCGTTGATTGCCGCTCAAGTCAATCTGGGCGCCAAAGGCACGCGCAACATTGTCATTGTTGCCACGGTCAACGACTCGGTTTACGCGTTCGACGCGGACAATCCATCGGCTGGCGAACCGTACTGGAAGGTCAATTTTCTCGGCCCGCATGCGGTTCCGCCCCGCGTTACCGACATGACCGACGCTTGCGGAGGCGATTATCAGGATTTCAGCGGCAATATCGGGATTGTGAGCACGCCCGTCGTCGATGCGGCGGCGGGAACCGTTTACGTTCTGGCGCGCACCAAGGAAAATGGCAAAGACTTTGTCCAACGATTCCACGCCTTGGACCTTCGCACGGGCATGGAAAGGCCGCACAGCCCGGTTGTCATCGCGGCGGATTATCCGGGGCATGGCGCCGGCAACGCGCAAGGGGTCATTCACTTCGACAACTTGCGGCAAAACCAGCGCGCGGGATTGGCGCTGGTCAGGGGAGTGGTTTATATCGCGTGGACGTCGCATTGTGATTGGGGTCCGTATCACGGATGGCTGATCGGCTATGACGCCCAGACGCTGCGGCAACGCGCAATTTACAATACGACTCCGGACGGTTACAACGGCGGCATCTGGATGAGCGGGCAGGGGCCTGCCGCGGACGGCGATGGCAATCTATATATCACTGTCGGCAATGGCTCGGTTGGAACGGATGCCAACCGGAGCGACCCGATCAACCGTGGCGAGAGTATGCTTAAACTCACGCCAGACGGCGCCTCCATGCGGCTCGCAAGCTGGTTCACGCCGCATAATTGGTTTGATCTGGAGAGTACGGACAATGATTTTGGCAATTCCGGGCCGATGCTTATTCCCGGCACGCATCTGGCATTTTCCGGCACCAAGGAGGGGCGGGTTTATCTGGTTAATCGAGATCAAATGGGCGGGCTTGGCGGCGCCGGGGATGGCAATAATGGCGTGCAGACTTTTCAAGTGAGCAGGGCGGGAGCCTCGGCGGGCTTGTTTGGATCGCCCGTTTGGTGGAAAGGGCCTGATGCCGGATACGCCTATATTTGGTGCAAGGAAGATTGCCTGCGCCAGTATAAGTTTGATCCGCGCGCCGGAAAGTTCGTCCTGCCGGAGTTTTCGCGAACCGATGGCAAGGACCGGGCCAGGATGCCGGGCGGAATTTTATCCCTCTCGGCGGACGGCTCCAAAGCAGGGACAGGGATTGTTTGGGCCACGCATACGATCTCCGACGATGCGAATCACCAAGTGGGCGCCGGCATTCTGCAAGCTTACAACGCCGAACGCGTGGAGAAGAAGCTTTGGAGTTCCGATCAGGTTCCCGACCGCGATGCGGTGGGCAATTTCGCGAAATTCGTCCCGCCGACTGTGGCCAATGGAAAGGTTTACGTCGCCACTTTTTCAGACGGGCTGAATGTTTACGGGCTATTGCCAGGCGCGCGCTAAGCGCGGCGCCGGCCAAAACTATGATCCTTGAAGTCGCCGTTTTGGATATTGGCGGGGGCGCGTGTGAGGATTTTGAGGCGGCGTTTCGGCAGGCGTCGCCCATCATCGCATCGAGGCAGGGCTATATTTCGCATGAGTTGCGCCGCAGCCTGGAGAAGCCAAATCGTTACATTTTGCTGGTAAGGTGGCAGACGTTGGAGGCGCACACTGTTGGTTTCAGGCAATCGCCTGAGTACCAGCGTTGGCGCGAGCTGTTGCATCACTTCTACGAACCATTCCCGGTCGTGGAACATTACGATTCACCCTTGGTGGAGGATGCCTGATAGAAGGGCCAAGTTGCCTTGGTTGAGGATTATTCGCAAAAACATATAATCTCTATTGACATTATAGAGATGTATGATTAAATGTCCGCAGATAGGTGATTTTATGCGGAACACACTAATTCAGGGAAAGGCTGCCGTTGTCGCAAAACTGCGCGAATTGGTTAATCGGGAAGCGCCCGAAGGATTCGAGGACGAGGCCGGTTTCCATTTCGCGGAAAAGGGTTCGGCCAATGCAGGGGCTCCAAGACAGGCGCGCGGCCCAAAATATCGGAACTTCCGCCCGCCTTTCCAAGAGGCGGCAAGTTGAATTGGACCGAGCCAATGGCGAAATGGCAGGCCGTCAAAGTCCGCGGGCGGATTTTTCCTTTTCCAGTTCCATGTTGAGGCGATCCTTCGCGTCGCCAAGTTCCTTGTCAATGATAGCGAGATACGCTTGGTCTTCGTTCACCCGGCTTCGAATGCCGGCCAACACGTCGTCAATCTTCGTTTCATAAGCGCTTCGCGCATTCTCAAGCTCCTTTTGGGCTGCTTTAACGATCGGGGAATTCGGCCCGTATTGGGACTCGGCTTGCACCACTTTCGCCTTCGCCGCTTGGAGGCGCTCGGAAACGTCAGCCATTTTGGAGTCCGTCTGATGGGAAAAAGCTGTCGTCAAAGCCGCAGTCAATTCCTTTCGGGGCAATCCTTGGAGATGTGACAGCAGGTTGCTGTATTCCAGATAATCGGCTTTCGCAAGCACCCTCCGATGGGACCACTCTTCGACAATCTTGACTAGTTCGACGGATTGCATTTGGTACCTGCCAAGATCCTCGGCGGCGGCGGCCTTGAAAGCGTTGGCCTGAATGGACATTCCCGCCAGAATTCCATCGGCGCGCTGTTTGATCTTTTGCTTGATTTCGCGGGTGATGGCCGCCCCCTTCCGGATTTGCGGCGTCTCTTTGCTTGGGCTTGCTCTCAGCGCGGCGAGCTTGATCTCATTGTCCAACTGCTGCGCGAGGAGCGAATTCAAAATGGCGTCCGGCGAGGTGATCGACAGGGCCTGGATGAACCCATCGTAATCATTGGTTTTCATCCGCGCAAGCTGGTCGAGCAGGCTTGTTTGTTTGACATACTCCAGGGCATAGCCGGAGCTGGACTTCGGCAGTGGCAGGGGAGCGGCAGGAGCGGCATTGATGGAGGCGGGCTGAGGCCCAATGTTCGCAACCACCGGTTCAGGGTCCTCGGCGGCGCGGGTGAATGTCACGCCGCCCAGCGCGACGCACAGGATGGCGAACAGCACCCGGGCCAGCAGGGAATTTTAAGGATGGCTGCCGGGATTTTGCCGGGATTTTGCCTTGCCCGGCGGGGCGACTGCATATAGTTTGTCGTGGCAAGTCAAAAGGCGTTTCGTGTGTTTGATGTGTTGCGCAAGGCGGAGTGGATGGCGGTGGATTGCCTGACCGGCGAATCCCGCCAGGTCGAGCAGTTGCCCTTCGAAATCGGGGCAGGGGAGGGGGTCGATTTGAAACTGGCTTCGCAAGGTGTCGCGGAGCGGCATTGCTCCATCAATCAAGTCAAAGGGCACGGCTTGTGCCTCATTAAACAAGACCCCGCGCTGGCGCTGTTCGTCGATGGCGAGCCGATTGAGTTTTGTCCGCTGGCGCCGGACAGGGATTACGCGGTCAAAGTGGGCGCGCATTTCCTGGCTTTGCGCGGCGGGCGCAAGATGGAGGAATGGGTCAAGAGCCTCGATTGCACGCAATGGACGCTGCATGACCCAGCCAGCCAGCGCGTCGATGGCCCGATGGGCCTGGCAGAATTGTGCAAGTTCGCCAAAGAACAGCAGCGGCATCCGCTGACGCTGGTGCAGCCGGCTGGATTGACCAAAGGATTTTTTCTCCAGGACGCTTTTGAAGTGGCTGCGTCGCTGGAGGCGGCCGCGCGGTCCGAGCCGTCGGCGGAGGCGCTGTCAACCATTACCGAGCAGGAACCGCGATTGTTGACGTGCCCAGTCTGCTGGCTCAAGTTCGATTTGGGCGAGATCATGCACCTGGCCACGCATGATTCACTGCGCGGCGACCCGGTGCTGGGCGAGGATGCGCCGCAACGATTCCTGGCCACGCGCTTTAACGACCGCGGCCAGGCGCTGGATGCCTTGGGGCTTCCCTGCACGGAGATCGCCTGTCCGCATTGCCGGCGCGCGCTGCCGCCGGGTTTCACCGAGATGCCGCAGCATATCATTTCCATCGTGGGCGACCAAAGCGCAGGCAAATCTTACTATCTGAGTGTGTTGATGAAGATGCTGCCGCCCAGCTTGTATGAGAATTTTGGGGTCGTGATTCAGGATGCCGATCCGGCTGGCAACGCGCTGCTCAACGAAATGAGGCAGACGCTTTTCGGAGCGCAATCTCCGGAAGGGGCGCGGCTGGCCAAGACGCAATTGGAAGGGGGCATGTATGTGCGGCTGCCGCGTTTTGGGCGCATGGTCGCGCTGCCCAAGCCGTTCGTCTATTCCGTCGTTTCGACCCAGGACGAATCCCGGCGTTGCGCGCTCATTTTTTACGACAACGCCGGGGAGCATTTTCAGCCGGGGCGCGATTCGGCCGAATCGCCTGGGGCGCAGCACGTGGCGAGTTCGTCGGGGATTGTTTTTTTATTTGACCCGTTTAACAGCCCGGATTTCCGGCACGTCATTTCCGACCGGGAGGACCCGCAAATGGAAAAGCCGGCCCTGGACCAGCAAGGAGTCATCCTTTCAGAAATGAAAGTGCGGATTGCCAAATTGCTGCACCTGGATTTGCTCGATCGCATCGATACGCCGCTGGCCATGCTCATCGGCAAATGCGATTCGTGGATTCACCTGCTGGGGGCCGATCGCCTGCGCCCGCCAATGGCCGATGGCCGGCTGGATTTGGAGGCGTTGGAACATAACTCCGGCCTGGTGCGCGAATTGATGAAACGCGTCTGCCCTCCCATTGTGGCCAATGCCGAATCCATCAGCCGGCGAGTGCTGTTTTTTCCGGTGAGTTCGTTCGGCCACGCGCCGGTGAAACTGGGGCCGGGCGATTACGTGCCGGACCCGCGTCAATTGCGGCCGTTTCAAGTGGAGGCGCCGATCGTGTGGCTTCTTTCGTGCGCGGAACCCGCGTTGGTGCCGAGCCAATGAACGCCCATGGCCTGGCAACTGATCTATACCAGCGCGCCGCGAGGGCTGTTGTCCGGGCAGTCGGGATTTTGCACGGTGGCGCGCAACTCCGATTTGCGGGAGGCGCTCGTGCCGCGGCTGGAGCAAATCAGTTCGTATCATTATCTCCGCGTGGCTGAAGCCGCCACGGCCGGGCGCAATCCGGTTATCTCCGCCTTCCGTGTGCTGGATTTGCGGGGCGCGAAATATTACGTCTTGACACGCATTCAGCCTTGCGGCTTGGACTTCACGGCGCGCACCAATCACCTGGCGCATCACCTGATTTTCCAGGCGGAGGAATTGGCGCGCCTGCCATCGCCGGCATCCATTCTGCGGCGCTGGCCGGGCTGGCTGGCTTCCTGGCAAGGCGAGCCGCGGCTGCTGGGAGAGGTGGACGCGGCGAGCCTGGCCGCGGCGGGAAAAAACTCGCTGCCCGCGCAGACCTGGGCGGCCCTGACGGGCGATGCGGGCAGGGCGGCCGGATTGTTGGAAAGCGAATGCGTGCGGGGCTGTTATCTGCTAAGCCCGGCGGGAAGCGAAGAGCAGGTTCTGCAAATGTATTGCGAGACGCTGCAATTGCTGAATTTGAACGGGCAATTTCCATTGCGGCCGTGGCGGCACACGTTTACAAGTTTTCTGCAGGCGGAGGATAATCCGAACGATTTTCAGTGGCGGGCCTGCCAGGAAAACACGCCTGCCTGGCGCCAGGCGCTGACGCGCTCGGCTCCGATGCTCGCGCTGCGCTCGGTGCGCTTGCCCGCCAATGACCTTGTCAAGAAGGCTCGCGAGCCATCAAGGCCGCCGCCGCCGCCGCCAGCGGCTCTGCCGGCCGCAAACGACCCGCCCGCGCCGGAGCAGAGGCCAGCCCTCAGGCTGAGGCGCGACGCTGGCGGCCGGGACGTTTCTTCGCCCCCGCCGATGGTGGAAAATGTTCGCTTGAAAAGGCCGGCCGGGCAGCCCGGCTTTCGCGTCCACATCAATTCGGCCACGCTCGCGGGCTTGGGAATTTTCGCGGCCGTGCTGGTGGTGCTGGCTTTAATCAAAAGCAATTCGGGAAACCGGGCGGCGGAGCAGGGGAGGCAGCCTCCTCCGGCCGAACCCAAATCGTCTTCCGCCGTCGAGCCGCCGCCGAAGGCTCCCGCGGACGACACCGCCGCGGCGGATGCGAAGTCATTGGACGACTTGGTTGGGGATGGCCCGACCTATATTTTGGCCGCCGCGAACGTGAGCGATTTCACCCTGCCGATCGATTC
Organism: Verrucomicrobiia bacterium; assembly: GCA_036501625.1. Lineage (GTDB taxonomy): Bacteria > Verrucomicrobiota > Verrucomicrobiia > Limisphaerales > Palsa-1400 > Palsa-1400. The sequence goes on along the minus strand of DASXZY010000079.1, from coordinate 231,958 downwards.
CATCGTCCGCTTGCAAAATCTGCTGCACCGTTACGACCATTTGGATCTTGTGCCCGGCGATATTCATCTGACAGTCGCCGCGGACCATTGGGATTCTCCGCCGGGCGCGCCGATGAACGTGGCGGCGCGAACGAACGAATGTTTTGCCGCTTCAACACCCGGCCTGGAGTGCCGGTTCGATTATGCCAACTGGCTCGCGAGCCCGAGCGCGCCGTTGCGGTGCCACGCCAGCTTTAAGCCGAACGCGCCCCATGCTTTTTCCATGCACTTTGGATTTTCGGCCTCCGCCGGCGGAGACCCCTTTCGGCTGCTCATTGTCAATAAGACGAATCCGCCGCATCCGCTGCGGTTGGCGCGAACATTCGTGCTCGACAACCATCAGGAGGTGGACGCTTCGCTGGCCCGCGCGATGCGCGAGTGCCTAAAGACCAATTTTACTTTATTGACAGGCCATTGGCAGCTTCAGCCGTGGCTCCAGGGGCGTGTGGGCGGTTCGCGCTACCTTTACCAAGACTGGCCTCCCAATGAGACGCCGCTGTTTGGCTGCGAATTGGATTTCGACCGCATCGCCAAACGTTTGCAGGCGCAAGGCGAGGGCCTGGAGCAAAAAGAGGCCGCGCTGGCCAAGCCGTTGGGCGCGCCGCTGGGAGCGTTCCTGGAGACGAACGCCGATTTGGCGAGCTTCCCGGCTTACGCCTCCAACAACCTCACGGCCAAGCATTTTCTGGATTATCTCGCCGCGTTGAGAGAGGCCGCGCCGAAGAAATCGTGGATCAAGAAGTGGCACGACGACTTTGATTCCGGCCAACCGGAGGCGGTGGCCGGCCGGCTGCAGGAGCTATATAATATTTGGACCGACGCGCAGCCCGCAAACCAGGCCATGCTGACCGTGGCTTGCGCGGGCGGAACGACGAATTATTTTTTTGGCACATGGCGGTCGCTCAAGGAACTGGAGGAAACGCGGGACCGACTGGACCTCGTGCGGAAGCGGCAGGCGGAAATGGAGCAGGTGGGATTTGTGGCGCTGTGCATTGCCGATCCGGCGCGGGCCGGGGAGGCCGTGAAAATGATTCGTTTTGAGGGGCCGTAGAGTATTCTTGATCATGATGACATTGACGCAAACCGAGCGGATGGTGCGCAAGATCGCCGAGATGGCCGCGCAACCGTCCTCGGATACGCAAACGGCCAAGCTGGCGCACGATTACGCCGAGATTTGCCGCGCCGCCAACCGCAGGCTGGAACAATGCGCGCTCATGATCGAGGCGGGGCAGTTTCTCCAGGCGCTGCAATTGGCCGAGACAGCGCCGCCGCTGATGGACCTCATCACGCTGCTCAGTTTTCGGCAGGCGGCGGAATGGCGCGCGCACTGCCAGGGCCACCAACTGCCCTGGAGCGAGCCGTTCTATGACAAATACATCCGGTTGCTGAACGAGACTTACGGCAAAGGCATTGCCAGCGATCACCCCTTTTACCGCGATTACCGCCGGGCCGTCATGGAGAACGATGACGCGCGCGCGTTTTCAATTTTGAAGGTGATTTCGCGCCTGAACCCTTCCGATCCCAACACCAAGGAGGAATTGAAACGCCTCGAAGAAAAGCTATTGCGAGTCAAACTCGAGAGCCTCAAGCAATTGGTGACGGCCGGCGACCCCGCCAGCATCGAGGCGGCCCTGGAGCAGCTTGAAGCGTCCGGCCTGCCGGTGCCGTCATCGCACCCAGCCTGGCAGCAGGCGCAGATTTTCCGCTGCCAGCGGATGATTCGCCGGGCCGAAGAACTCCGGCAGCAAGGGCTTTGGGAGGAGGCGGAAGTGGCTGTCGAAGAAATCCACGCCACCGCCACCCGCTACAACCTTCGGCTGCCCGACGCCGATGCTGACACCTGGACGGCTTTGGAGGAATGGACCGGCCAACAGCGCGCCGCATGGACGGCTGAGCAGGATTTTCGCCGCGCGGTTTCGGCGCTGGAATTTGAGGCAGGTTCCATTGCGGCCCGACGCGATACCGCCGCGACGTTGAACAAGGCGGACGCCGCGGCGATGTTTGAAACGCTGGCGTCCAAACAGGAGGAGGCCGGACGATTTGGAAAACCGCTGCCGGACGGTTTGGAGGACCGATGCCAGCAAGGGCGCGAGTGGCTGCAATCGCAAATGCGGGCCGCCAAGGCGCGCGGGCGCGTTCTCAACGTGGCGGTCTTGTTGGTTATCCTGGCCGCAATTGGCGCGTCCACGCCGTTTGTTTTGCGATGGCAGCGCCAGCAGAATTACGAGCAGCGCTTCAAACAATTGGCATCGGCGCGCAATGTTTCCGAGACCGAGAATTTGATGTCCCGGGCGCCGGCGTCATGGAAGTCCAATCCGAAAATGGCCGACAGTCTCAGCCAGGCCAAAGATTTCGTGGCGCGCGAGAAGGAATTGAAACAGGACTTCGACCGGAAACTGGCCGGATTGCAACAAATTGCGGCGGCGGGTTTTCGCGGCGACCCGGCCCAAGCCGGAGCGGACCGCGCCAGTTGCGAGCAGGCGCTGAACCAGCTCGCGCCGGAATACAAATCCGCTGCGGCCGGCGCGCTCGGCGCGTGGGACGCGCAATGGAAGGCATTCCGCAACGGCGAATTGGGCCGTGTGTTGGACAAGGCGGAGCAGGCCGCGGGCGCGCTCGACGCCGGCAATGGCGCCGCGGCGGTGCGCGCGGCGATTTCGCAACTTCAAGCGATGCTGCCTCCAGATGTCGCGGCGCTGGAGGCGTCGCCGCCGCCGTTGCCGGCGGAAATGGCGGACCGGTTTGGCCGGCTGACCAACAAGATCGGCGATTTGTCAACTACCGTTGAAAAATGGGACCAGTCGCAAGACGCGCTGGGCCGCGCTTCATCGCTGGAGGAATATCTCGCGGGTATGGATCAATTGGCGCTTTCCCCGCTGGCCAGCACGGCGCAAAAGGCGAGCGCGGAGCGGGTGGACAGCTTGCGGATCGACCAGGAAATGTTGCTGGGCCAATTGCTCTTGCCCAACGACCGCGCGGCTTGGGATTCCCTGACCAACGTGACGGGCTGGAACGCGAGCCTCATGCCGGAACAGCCGACCAGCCAGGAGAAGGACCTGTATTTCAAATTGCGCGACGACAAAAACGTGACGGACGTTAACGCTTACGAATTGGTGGCCAAGGACCGGCCTGGCAACGGGAGCGTTTCCCATCCGGTCTTTGTGCAGGGCAAGATCGCGCCCGACAACAGCGGCAACGAAGCTGGCATGGTGGATGATCCCGCCAAGTACCGCGACCGGTTGCGTTTCATTCATACGTCTTACAGCGATTGGGATTACAGCGACGTCCGGTGGTTGAAACGCCTTTCGGAATGCGACAGTTACGAGCGCCTCGGCCTGGGCCAATTGATCGACGCGAACACGGGCAATTACCAAAAACCGATCCTGCAAATTATTGACCAATTGAACCAGGACACAAACTCCAGCGCCGTCTTTCGCGCGTTCGTCATTTTCAAGCTGCTGGCCGTCGCGGGACTGCGGCCCAGCGAGTGGGGTTTGACGTGGGCGCCCAACGCGGCGGCATACGTCCAGGGGCTGACGGAGCTTGGAGCCAAAGACATCCAGAGCGGGGATTGGCTGGTGCCGGACCGGAGCGACCGGCTGGAACGGCCGCTGGAAGAATTTTTCGCGAAGGCCGCCGCCGTTCCGCTGGAAAAGCAGGCTCGTTTCTTGCAGCAATTGGTGCGAGAAACGTGTTCGCGCGGATTCGTCTTCGCCGGTTTTATGGATGACGCCGGCCATCCGGCGCCGCGCGCGCTGGCGGGGCTGCCATCAGAATTGTGCGGGTGGAATCGCGACGGCGCGGCCGTGATACTGTTGCGCAAAGACCCCCGCGGCGGTTCCTACGCGGCGCTGGCCGATCCGCTGCCATATTCTCCGCTCCTGGCTTTTTCCGGAGACCGGCGCCAATTGCTGGCGCAAACTCTGAGCGCCACCGGCTTTCCCGCCGCCTTGGCCGGCCGGATTCTGCCGCCGTTCTTCGAGGGCGCCTTATGAGTGACTCGCCGGAATTTCCCTTGCGCTGGCGCGGCCGCGAAACCGGGCCGCATCCGCTCTCCGAAATCAATCAGATGCTTGATGATCATAAAATCGGCATGGGGCACGAAATTTTCTACCAGGATAAATGGATGACCCTGGAGCAATTCTTTCCGGCCTGGCAAAGGGCGCAAACGCCGGAACCGTCCCAGGCCAGTCCGGCGGCTCCGGCCGCGGCCGTGCCGTTTCGCGTCAAAGTCGCGCAACCTGCCGCGGTGGCAGCGCCCGTCATCGCGCCGAGCCAGATTATTGACAGCGGTGGCCGCCCGCGTTCGCGCCTGGTGTTCGCGTTGCTGGCGGTGTTCCTGGGATTTACGGGCGCGCACAATTTTTACGCGCGGCAATGGATGACGGGAATGCTCCAATTGCTCCTGAGCGTGGCGACTTCCGTGATGAGCTTCGGTATCATCGCTTCATGGATTTGGGCCATTGTGGAAGCCGTCGTGGTGCGCCGGGATGGCCAGGGCCGCGAAATGACTTAACTTATGGAACCAGCTCCAACTCCGCCAAAATCCACTCCCAGCTCCAGCGGCAGCCGCCCGTTGTTCCGGCGCCCTTCAGCCAAGCGGCAGGCCCCGGCGGGCGCGGCCCCGCCCGCAACCGGCTCCCGCCCGGTGGTGGTTTCGTTAAGCTGGGAAGAAGAGGACATTGAAAACCGGTGCGGCCTGGGATTGTTCAAGGGCGGCCGATTCACCAGCGTCAATAAAATTTTAACCTTCCTGGCGGCCGCGGCAGTTTCCGCGTGCTTCATCGGGCTGATGTTCATGCTCGATCACAGCGATTCGCGCCTCAGGCCCATCGGCACGGCCTTCGTCCGCCCCGGCAACCTGTTCGCCACCGGCCCGGCCACGCTGTTTTTCTTTTGGGGCGTGGTGGTGTCGTTGGTGAAGATTCCCAAATTGCGGTTGCAACGGCGGGCGCTCGACCTGGCCGCCGTTCCCCAGAACCGCGATTTCGTGCTCAACGAAACGACGGCCAAGACCGTGCTGGACCGCGTGCGCAGCCTCGTTGATGACACCCGCTATTTCATTCTGCTGAACCGCATCGACCGCGCGCTTTCCAACCTGCAAAACATCGGCGGCGTGAGCGACGTCTCCACTATTCTCAAAGCGCAAAGCGACAACGACGAGAATCAGGTTGCCTCCAGCTACGCCATCATTCACGCGATGATATGGGCCATTCCGGTGCTGGGATTTGTCGGCACGGTGCTGGGTTTGAGCACCGCGATTCGCAAGTTTACGTTGGCTCTCTCCGTTTCGAGCGATCTTAATCAAATCAAAGATCACCTCAAAGAAGTCACGGCTGGGTTATCGACCGCGTTCGAAACGACGCTGGTCGGGCTGGCCTTCGCGCTGCTGCTGCATCTTTTGTCCGATCTCGTGCAGCAGAAGGAAACCGACTTCCTGGACCAGTGCAACGACTATTGCCACGCGCACGTCGTTTCCAAATTGCGCACCCGGCCCAGGACGGACAAACCGGAGGCATAAATGCCGAGCAAGCTGCGACGCACGACCGGGCGGGTTTCGTTCCTGGCTTTTCTTGACATGATCACGACCGTGACCGGCGTGCTGCTGCTGATTACCCTGATGCTGACGCTTTACTTAAACAATCCGCCGCCGATTGCCGCCCAACTAAGCCGTGACGCCATGCGCAAAGAGGTCGAACAGGCCCGCGCGAGATTGGAAGCCGATCTGGCCGCGTTGCGCGAACGCCAGGCGCAGGCGGCGAACCTGACCAACCGCGTCTTCGTCGTGCCCGAAGCGGACCCGACTGGCAAACAGCCGGTGCTGATCGTCCTCTCGGCCACGAACGGATTATGCAGCCGGCCCGGGCAAACCAACGCGGTGGAATTCCTGGCGCGGCCCGACCACGCGGACTTCGACCGCATGCTGGACAGTTGGGACCCGGCGCGGGACCGGCTGGTATTTTATATCCGGCCCTCGGCCGTGCTTCAATTCCGCGCCGTTGAGCCGCTGGCGGCCAACCGCGCCTTCAGCATCGGATACGACGCCGCGCAGGAAGACATGCAGTACGTATTGGCATCGCCATGAAAGACGCCGGCGGATTTTACGCGAACAGCCTGGAGATGTTGCTTGACACAATGTGCAACATGCTGGGGGCCGTTGTCTTCATCGCGCTGATGGTGGCGCTGCTGGCGCAGGATACTCCCGCGCCGGCGCCCGCTGTTTACGAAGCGGAAACGGCCCAGCTCTCCAACGTTCTGGCGGCCATCACCGCATCCAACGCGGCCGTGCAAATCGACTTGCAGAAAACGATCCTTCGCCTGCAAGACCCGCATCTGCATCCCGCCACCAATCTCATGCGGCTGCCTTGCATTTCCGGCACCAGCAAGCAGCCGTGGCTGGTCATTATGCGTTACGGAAAACTTTTTCCACTGGACGTGCTTTCGACCGATGGGCGCGGGCAGCCGTTGCGGAATAACCGGACGTTGACGCGGCAGGGGCGGTTTGTGGAGCCGCGTCCCGGCATGGGCGATGGAGCGGAGCAGGGGGTCTCGGATATGGTGCAGGCGTTCAAGGCCAGCGGCAAAACGAATTTCTATTTTGTATTTTACGCTTACGACGATTCGTTTTCGGCTTTTACGACCGCGCGCGAAACCGCCGTACGCATGAGCTTCCAGTATGGCTGGCAGCCGCTGCCGATGGATGAACGGCTGGAGCTTGGCACTCAGGGCGAGCCGATTCTGCCGCAGAATTAAGTGGAAATTTCATCGCGCTAAACTTAACTTTATCATAAAGGCGGATTAAGCAGAAACCAACGGATTGTGAAACTCAGGGACATTGTAATCTTCGCGATGGCGCTGGCGATTTTGGCGCTGTTGGTGTGGCTGTTTCTGCGGCCAGTGCAGCCCGCGCACGAAATCGTTTTCGGCAGCCTTGGGCATCGCACGGTGTCAAGCAATGGAGTGACAGGCCGGCCGATTTCCGCGCCGCCCCCTTCCAGCCAGATTCCCGGCAGCCCAAGCAACGCGCCGGCGGATTCGGCCATGGCGCCGCCGCCGGAGAACGTTGAATCCAATGCGATGGCGAGTTCAAATTCGGCTGTTACAGGCCCCTTCACCAACGAGGCCGCCCAAAACGGAGTTCCGCCGTCTTCGCCGCCGGCTGAAAATCCGTCCCCAGCCAGCAATTCACCGCCGGTGATGCAGGCGTCATCGCCGCCGCCTCCCGCCACTTACATGCAGCCGGATCAAAACACGCATCTTAATGGAGCGATTTACGACGATCCGTGGCGCGCGGACCCTTCAAGCAAAGCCAGCACGTCCAGGCTTCTGGCGGAGGCCAAGGCGGCCAGCATGGCGCGGGACAATCCGGCGGACTCTCGCACCGCCGACATGCTGGGAAATGACACCGGGCCCCGGCCATGGTTCGACCCGCGAGCCGGCACCAACGTTGTGTTCATCCTGGACAACTCGATGAACATGATGACCAATGGCAAATCGTTTTTTGCCCGCCAGGAATTGGTCTCAGCCCTCCGATCCATGCAGCCCGCCCAGTTGTTTTATGTCCTGCTTTTTCACACCGGCGGTTATGAAGGGATGCCTTCGCTTGGGCCCGTTCCCGCCACCCAGGAAAATGTGCGCGCGATGACCAACTGGCTTTTTTCCGTCGGCCACCGCACCGGAGCCGACCCGTCCAAAGCGATGCAGCGCGCCATGACATTGTCGCCCGCGCCGGACGCGGCCTGGCTGTTGTCTGGCAGCACGCTGCCGAGCGATGCTGTCGATAACACGCGCGACGCGAACGCCGGGCCGAACGCGCGCATCAACACGGTGAATCTTTACAGCCGCGACGGCGAAGAGGCCTTGCGCCGGATTGCCGACGAGAATCGCGGAGCCTACCGCTTCGTGCCGCCGCCGCCCGCCAACCTGGCTTCACCGTGAGCCGTCCGTCCCGATTCAAGCAGGACGCTGTCATTTGCATGGCGATTCTCGTGCTGATCCTGGTGCTGTGGCGGTTGCACACCCGGCCGCGGTTCTTCGGCGGCCTTGGCCCGTGGGCGGAAACGAACATCTTCGGCGCGGCGACTTTGGGTTTGCTTCCCGGCACGGAGCAGGGCGGGGACGAAGGCCAGCCTTCGCCGTCGCTGACCGATTCCGGCGCACCTTCCAACCAATCGGATTCGGCCCGGACCAACGCCCCATCCGCGCTGCCTGCCCAGCCGCCCGGATTGCCCGGATTGGTATCTTCCAATGACCGTCCGCCGGCCGCGGCCATCTCGACCAACCTGCTCAATACGAATGGCCCCGTCACCATGATCGCCGCGCCACCGTCGGATTTGGTGGAAACGCCGCCCGGAGTCGCCACAGCCGCCAACGTGCCTGAGGCCGCGGTCATCGCGCGGCGCTTGGGCGAAGTGCGCGCCAAAGGCGGAGACATCCAGATTTCGCTGTCGTGGCAAAACTTCAACGATCTGGACCTTCATTGCATCGATCCGGCTGGCGTGGAGATTTTTTTCAGCAACCGCCGATCCATGAGCACCGGCGGCGAACTGGACGTCGATCAAAACGCGCACGAGCCGTTCAACTCGCAAGCAGTGGAAAATATTTATTGGCCCATGAACGAAGCGCCCGCCGGGCTGTATCGGATTTCCGTGGTTTACTACGCGGAACATTGCAATATTGACTCGACGCCATTCCTAGTTCGCACCGTCGTGCAAGGCCGGACGAATTATTTCCGTTCTAGCATCATGCACACCGGAATGCGCGAAAGGAAGACTATCTGCAACCTGCAATACGACCCATCCAATCCCAATCCGGCTCTTCGCGGCCGATTCGTGAGATAAGTTCACAAACGGCAATTGGAAGTCGTCTGGCTTGGAACCGGCATCATTAATCGCCGCTATTCAAGCCCAATTCAATTTCGCACAATCAGAGTTATATGCAATTTGTATGGCTCTATTTTCTGGGACTTCCCGCGATTTTAAGCGATTTTGTGCATCGACATCCCTTTGGTTCTGCCGCATATTATTGAACCATAGCTATGAGCGATATTACCCACGTGCTGCTCCCTCATCATGGCGACGGCTGTGATTCGGAGGAGTTGCTGCCGCTGGTTTACAATGATCTTCGCCGGATGGCGGCGGCGCGCATGGCAAGTGAATCCGAAGGCCAAACACTCCAGCCGACGGCCCTGGTTCATGAAGCCTGGCTGAGAATCTTCGGCAAAGGCGGCCGCCATTGGCAAAATCGAGGCCATTTCTTTGGCGAAGCTTCCGAAGCGATGCGCCGGATTCTTATTGAGCGCGCCCGGCGCAAATCCCGCCTCAAGCATGGCCGCGGCTGGATGCGCCTGGACATCGACGGCCTGGCTTTGGCGGAAGCGACGCCCGATGACAAAGTTCTCCTGATCAACGAAGCGCTGGAGCATTTGGAAACCGAAAATCCGCAACGGGCCAAAGTCGTTGTCATGAAGTTTTTTGGCGGATTGACCAACCTGGAAGTGGCTAAAGCCATGGATTGCACCGAACGAACCGTCGAGCGCCAGTGGGCCTTCGCCAAAGCCTGGCTTTTTCAGCGGATGCGCGAGGCCAACTGAGCGCCGGGGCGGCCGCAAACATGGACGACATCCTCTCACGCGAAGAAGAGGTTTTCGACGAGGCCCGGAAACTCGATGACACCGGCGCGCGCGAGGATTTTTTGGAGCGGGCCTGCGCGGATGATGCCGGTTTGCGCGAACGGGTTCAGAGGCTGCTCTCCGTCCATGACCAGGCTGAAACTCTGTTCGCCGAATGCGGCGAGGCTTTGCGAAAAGCCGGCGATGACCGGGATTCTTCGGGCGGTCGCGACCTTGCCCAAGGTTTTGAGGAGGAACGTCCGGGGGCGCAAATTGGCCCATATAAAATCCTGGAAAAAATTGGCGAAGGCGGCTGCGGGGCCGTTTATCTCGCCGAGCAGGAAAAACCGATGCGCCGCAGGGTCGCGCTGAAGGTGATCAAACTGGGCATGGACACGCGCGCGGTCATCGCGCGATTCGATGCCGAACGCCAGGCGCTGGCGATGATGGACCACCCCCATATTGCCAAAGTTTTGGACGCCGGCGCGACCCAGACCGGCCGCCCCTACTTTGTCATGGAATTGGTGCGAGGCAGGCGCATCACAGATTATTGCGACGAAAACCGGCTCAACACGCGGACGCGCCTTGAGCTCTTTATTCAGATTTGCCACGCGATTCAGCACGCCCATCAAAAAGGAATCATCCATCGCGACATCAAGCCGTCGAACATTCTGGTCACGCAGCAGGACGGCCTGCCCGCGCCCAAGGTCATTGATTTCGGAATCGCCAAGGCCACGGCCGCGCCGCTGACGGACCAGACGCCCGCCGTGACCATGCAGAATCAATTCATCGGCACGCCCGCCTACGTCAGCCCGGAGCAGGCCGGCACGGGCGGGCTGGACATCGACACCCGGAGCGACATTTACAGCCTGGGCGTGCTTCTTTACGAATTGTTGACAGGAAAGACTCCGTTCGATCCCAAAATTCTCCTGGAATCGGGCGTGGATGAAATGCGCCGCGCCTTGCGCGAGGACGAGCCGCGGCGCCCGTCCGATTTGTTGACTGTTTTCGATGGCGACCGTTTGACGGTCACGGCCGCGCGGCGCCACGTGGAGGCCCCGCGGCTGATCGCGCTCATGCGGGGCGACCTGGATTGGATCGTCATGAAGGCGCTGGAAAAAGACCGGGTGCGCCGTTATGAAACGGCCAACGAACTGGCCATGGACATCCAGCGCCACCTGCAACATGAGCCGGTTATCGCCCGCCCTCCCAGCCGGATTTACCGCCTGCAAAAAATGGTTCGCCGCAACAAAGTAGTATTTACAGCAGGGGCGGCGGTGGCGGCGGCGTTGGTCGCGGGGCTGGGCGCCTCGACCTTTCTTTTCCTGCAAGAGCGCGACGCGCGACGCCGGGCCGTCGAAGCGGAATTGCAACAGTCCCGCCTGACGCATGAGGCGGAATTGGCGCGTTCCAATGAGGCCAAATTGCGGCACCAGGCCGAGGCTCGGGAACGAATCATCCAGGCCGCCGCGCTCGTCAGCCAGGGCAAATACGACGAGGCCGACCGCATGACCAGCGAAGCGCCGCCGCTCGAACCCAGCCTCGAGGCGGCAACGCTGATGCGTTCTTTGAGCGTCTGGCACGCGACGCATGGCCGGTGGGCTTTGGCGGCGAATCGCTACCGTTTGCTTCTGCAATGCAATCAATTGGATGGATGGGATGTTGGCACGCTGGACCTTTTCGGCTGCGGAGTCTGTTTGGTGGAAAGCGGCCAGACCAATCACTTCGATGAATTTCGGCGCACGGCTCTGGCGCGTTTCGGTTCCACCGCCGCTCCGGTGGCGGCGGAACGTCTCATCAAAATCAGCCTGCTGGAACCGGCGGATACAAATATCATTGACTCTTTGGCTCCCCTCGCCCGCATGGCCTCGCAGTTCTTCGCGCCGTCCGACAGCCATGAAACCTCCGCGGCTTTTCGCTCGGCCTGGGCCTCGATTTCTCTGGCGCTCTGGGAGTGCCGCCAAGGCAACTACGGCAGGAGCATCGAATGGGCGCGGCGTTCGCTGTCCTACCCGGAATCCAACACGCCCCGGGCTGCGACCGCGCGGATTGTGCTGGCGATGGCTCTCGCGCGCAGCGGCCAGAAGGACGAAGCGGCCAAGGAATTGGACAACGCACGGCAAGCCATCGACGGCGTCTTTAAAGAACCCTTGGACGAGGGCGGCGCGAAGGAAGGCTTTTGGTTCGATAACGTCTTCGCGCGCATCCTGTTGCGCGAAGCGTCGGAATGACGGGACATGTCGGGTTTGACCCGGCGGCGGCGCATTTAATATTACTGTGCCGGCCCCGGCGGAATCATCGCTTCCGCCAGTTACTCCAAAGCCGCCAAGCTGCGCCTCAAAGCCTCCGGCATCCACGCCATCACCAACATACGGCTCCATGCCAGCTCTCCAATCCGCGCCGGCCAAACAACCGCCGCCACGTTGCTGGGCTGGGAAACCGGGCGCCCGGATGCTGTCAATCTCACAGCCATCACCAATCATGGCATCGTTTTTCGTTCGCTTGACACGAATGTGGCCGCGGTCGATTCCTTTGGGAACGTGACTGGAGTTGGGCCGGGCAAGACGTCCATCGTGGCCAGCTATTTCATGGCGGGAGGGCGCGCCGGGCAATCGGTGACGGTGGAGGGCGTGCAACCACGGATGACTGCAAGCCGGCTTTCTGGGCCTTAACGCGGCAATGGCGAGGCGTTATTTTCAAAATATCGCAATCCACCGTAATCGACTGCAACTTGCCGCGTCCGACCGTTCTTCGTTGCCTTTGCTTGCTTGATGTTAAAAGTTTTCATTCGCGCTCGCAAGTCTGGCCGGCCTGAAAAGTTGAACAAGAAGCAACTAAGTGAACAAAGACTTCGGCTGAGTGTCTCCCCTGCCCTTGTCCAACCCGGCATGGCATTGCCGGGTGAACCCGGCCGTTTTCATTGGATTAGCTTGTTAAGCCTTGTGCTGTCTTGTTTTTGCGTGTTTTTGGCGCGGACCCCATGCCCCGGCGCTCTCTTTTGGGCTTTTCGGGACGGAGGGGCGCTGCGACTCCGCGATATATATAAATATAAGCGGGAGCTCTCGGCGTTCGCCACTCGCGGAGGGGGGCTGCGAGTTGGTTTCCCGAATTACCTTGTGCCACCTTGTTTTTGCGCGTTTTGCCCGGATTTGCCTTCGAAATGTCAAAGAACGTTGCGCCAAAGCGCAAGACAGCAGCCAATAGATGCCACAACTATCGCAGTTATTCAATAATTATTGTTATTATTTCATCACAAAAACGGTTGCGTGCCCGGCCGCCGAAAAATCGGGAGGTTTGCCCCGGTATTGGGGCGGCGACCCATTGACGAATCCCCGCCTGCTCGCCTATGGATGCACGGCCGTGTTGCTGGATCCGGCCGGAATTTCGTTTGGGGTCTGCCGCCTGAATCAAGGCAAATCCGCCGGAGCAGTCGAAGGAAAACAGGCTTAATGAATTCTGCCAATCAAAGCAAAAAGCTAACGGGCGGACTCCGCATTTTCACTGTTTAGCTTTTCTTTTTGCTGCAATTCTTGAAATTTCTCTTCTTCCAATGCCTTGCGCTCCTGTGGCGAAGGAAATGCGGCGTTCGACTCGGCGCCTCCGACACGCGCGGCCTGATGGCTGATGACATCATAAGCATACCCGCTTGTGCCAGCCCCCAAATCAATCCGCATCACATTAATAAACATATCGCGTTCTTTTATTTACGTCCCAATCACTTTAAGCTCTTCCAATAGCGGCGTCAACACGTAAAAGAGGGCTGCCTCCACGAGCCAACGGGCGCTGTCCTCCGTATCGAGTGAGCGGCACGCCACCCCTGTCGGCTGATCGAATGAGCCGATGTTCACGACTGCCATAATCACTCTTTTGGATTGCGGATGGACAACCGGCACCGAGCAGAGAAATGTATGCTTTAGTCCCGGGCCGGGAATGTACCAGTCTGGAACATTCCCGTCCGACTTGCGGGCTGGCCACACCCTGATAATGCTGTGTTTATAGGCTCGACCGGCATTTCCATCACCATAGTCCAGCCCGAACCGCCATGAATTGAGATCCGAGCTGGTGCTGATGGCGATCAAAAGCTTTCCTGTGGGCGGGCCGTCCGCGGCTTTCACGTCAGGAGCTCCGCCGGCGCGAGGAGTATCATAAACCATGACGCCGGTGACGAGCCGGAGACCAGCGATCTCCATGTTTGCGTCGAGCGCCACCTTCTTCGCAACCGCATCTTGGAAGGTCTGGAGTTTGGCTTGGGCGCGCTGCATTCGCTCAGACGCGGGCGGCGAGTTCAGCTTTTCATTGCGAAGATCCAGGAGGAAATCTTTGAGCCGGCTCAAATCCCACATGGCTTGAGGCGGGATATCCCCCGTTTTCGAACTCGATTCTACAAGGGGATTTTCTGGATCCGCTGGAATGCGCCACGAGATTCGATATCGATATCCCGCAGGCGGCTTGTGGAGATACAGCGTCGCGCTATTGCTTACCGGCGAAAAGATGAATCCCGATTGGAAGAGCCGTGTCAGCTCCAAATCGGGGTTCCCGCAGCCGCCTTCATAGACTTCAAACCGAATTTCACGCACGCCAAATTTTTCTGGAAATGAGAGGTGCCACGAAAAATCCTCGATGGGAAAATTAATCTCCTTCTCTTCCCACTCGAAGGGACTCGATTCCCCCGGATACTTCCTTCTGAATTCATCCTCATTGAGCGAGGCGGCATTAAGGTCCCATGAGCGAATGACGAAATTAACTCCGTTTGAGCGTGGCGGCGGCGCCGCGAATTTGACCTTAAATTTCACCCGCTTGTTCTCGCGCTCGATAACCTCGAGCTCGATTCCAGGGCCGGTTCGATCTCGGTCCAGGACGGGAGTCATGACGCTTCCCCTTCGGACGAAGTATTCGGGAGGGACGTATTCCACTTGTTCTGGAGTGCCGTTGGACCGGAATCCATTATATACCATTTCATTGATCCGGTCTCCTTCGAGCGTGACTTTCAGTTCCCAGTGAAGACTTCTGACGCTAAACAGCTGATGGGCGATTTGGTTTTGGTACAATTGATCGCACGTTGGGCGCAGAAACTCCTGAGTACCGTCGGCGGCAATAAATGGACTGCCAGGCGGATTCGCAAAGAATTGTTTGACTGACCGAAAGCCGGAGTTGCTGATCGTGATCAGATTGAAATTATGACCCCTGGCTTCGAAATCGCGGCGCTTCATCGCTGTGCCGGCTCCAAGCACCTCGACGATTCTGTTTTGGACGGTGACGCCGCCAATGGACATCCACGAGTGCGTTGCCCGGTGCTTGTGTCCGTGGAGGACGAGATCAATGTTTTCGTCGGCGAAGAATTCGATGACGGCCTGAGAATTTGTCAGCCGAAGAAATGTATCGCTGGAGGTCTCGTTAAAAACAGGCAAACAATGATGGTGCAACAGCGCAATTTTGGTCGCCCGGCGCCTGAATTCGTGATCAATCTTCCCCAGCTGCTTCCTGAGACGCCGAACCTGAAAGTTGCTGACATGGCCGCGCGCAAAATCAAGCCCGATCGGATTCGAGTCGATAGGCACCAAGATGATGCCGTGCTCCTTGAGTTCCATCACGCGATTCAACCGCTTTCCCTTTGTCATGCATAAAAACCAAATACCTGTCACGAAGGAAATTCCAAATGATCCCCAAAATCCATAATCGTGGTTCCCTGGGATGACAAAAACTCTGCTGCCCGGAAGCCTGCAGGCAGATTCCAGCTTTTCCAGCCATTTAATGGCGCCGGAAGCCCACAAGGGCCATGGCTGATCGACTAGGTCGCCGGTGCAAATGATAAAGTCCGGTCGTGTCCTGGCGATTTCGGCGATTAAAAGACCCTCGACCTGGCCCTCCACCTTATTAAAGTGAAGATCCGATATATGGGCAATTCGAACCGACATAGATTGCCCTATTTGTCTCTCGCCGGCGCCTCTTGAATTCGCGCAAACCCGCGGGGTTCGCCGCTGCCGCCCGGATAGAAGGCGGGCAGCGACAGGGACCGCCGGTTGAGTTGATTGGGCTGGCGCATCTTAATTTTGGATAATTACGCAAATGGCCAACGCTGCCAAGCGCAAACTATCACTCGATGCAATCGAGTTGCAGAGGCTAGTCCTTACCCGCCGCCGATGACCAATTCCAGCGAGTCTTTTCGGTTAAGGCAATGAATGAATGGAGCGGACTTTGGGGGGACTGTGTGTGGTGCGCTTCCTTTTCTTGCGTGGCAATCAATCTCCACTCCAGTTGTAGTCGTAGCCGGCGGGGGGGTTGAAGGCGAAGGGGTGCTGGCGGGTTTGCGAGGGGTTGTTGGAGCCGAAGTACATTTTGGTATAACTTGCGTGGCCGTCAGCGAAGCTGATGTTGTTGGGCGCGTTGTTGTAATATTCATCCCCTGAAGGCGAAGGTTGATGCCAGGAGTAGGAATCCATGGCGGGGAATTCCGCAACCAGCACGGTTTTGGATGGGAGTCCGATGGAGCTTGATTTGTGGCCCATGATGCCGGGGAACATGTTCGGGAATATGACCCTGGGAGGCTTCACCACGGCGTTTCCCGCGTTGAAAGGGTAGCTGGAATAGTTGTTATTGGTTTGAAGATGTTCGCCCTGATAGATCAGGGTCGAACCGCCGTTCACGGTCCCATAGAAATAAGTGTCCGCCGGGCAGGCGAAAAGTTTGTCTCGCGGCGAAGGGGCGCCCTTCAAGCCGGCGTAACTTCTTACCAAAGGCGCGTAAGCGGTCCATTCGTAATAGGCGAAGTTGACTTGGACGTCGTTGGAGGAATTGTTGACAGGGAAGAGAATGTCGCTGTAATCCGAAGCGTACATTTGCACGCCTTTGGCGATTTGCTTGAGGTTATTCAGGCAGGCGGCCCGGCTGCCCTGCCCTTTGGCGCGGCCGAGGGCCGGCAACAGCAAGGCGAAGAGTATCGCGATGATCGCGATGACCATGAGCAATTCCAGCAGCGTAAATGCCTTGGCACATCGGGGCGAAGAAGCCCGCCTGTTCATGTCTGTTTATTACCATTTACCCTCCGCGCAGTCAATTGCATTCGGAGTTTACGGCCTGCCCTTCCCCCATTTATTAGATGGGTTCTAATCTCTCTCGTTGATTGCGATTTGCCTCAAGATTAGGATTCGGAATTGAACCGATTGATGAGAACTTTGCTTCCGCTGACGCTATTGAGCCTGGGGCTGCCCGGCACGGCCTGGGGCGGGCCGCCGTTTATCACTGATGACCCGGAGCCGGTCGAGTACCAGCATTGGGAATTTTACACGGCCTCCATGCACTCGGAACTGCATGGGGATTGGTCGGGGACGGCGCCGCATTTCGAACTTAATTACGGAGCGGTTTCCAATTTGCAGTTGCATGTCATTGCCCCGCTGGCCTATGACGCGCCGCCCCAGGGGACATCTCATTACGGAATCGGCGACATCGAGCTGGGCGTGAAATTTCGATTTTTGCAGGAAACAAATGGCTGGCCGCAGGCGGGAATCTTTCCGCTCTTGGAAACGCCATCCGGCAGCGAGCGGGACAATCTGGGAAACGGCCGTGCGCAAGGCTTTGTCCCCTTGTGGCTCCAGAAAAGCTGGGGTTCGTGGACGGCGTATGGCGGCGGCGGCTATGGCATCAATTCGTGGAGGGGACGCGGCAATTGGAACTTTGCCGGCGCCGTGTTGCAGAAACAAGTCCTAACGAATCTGCTGGTTGGGGTCGAAGTGTATCATCAATCCGCCTATCAAGCGGATTTTCCCAATGCGGGCACGGCATTCAACGCGGGCGTCGTGTATGACTTCAATGAAAGCCATCATTTGCTTTTCTCCGCCGGGAGGGCAATCGATGGGCCGATTGGATTTCAATGTTATCTGGCGTATCAATACACCTTCGACAACAACCTTTTCCATTTGGGGAAAGCGCCGTGATGTGCTGGCTGGCAGATTTCCAATCCGCAGGCTTGACGCCGAGCCGGCAAAGTTGCATTCTTGGCCCATAAAACCCGGAGCGTTGTTGCTCCGCTGCCACTTGTGAAAGACCGAAAAGCAATATTGGCGCTTCTCCTCGGCGTGGTTGGCCTGTACGTCGCGGTCTTGTTTTGTACGGAGCTGGGTTATTATGCGTGCCTGCCACACCGCCCGACGCCCATCCACGGCCGGGTTTGCCGGATGATCATCGGCAACCACACCATCCGTTACGGCTCTTCTGGGGAATTCCGTTTTCGAGAGGTCATGCTGGATTGGGTTGCCGTTCCGTCGGTCTTGCTGGCGGCGGCGATTGTTATCGGATATAGAATGGCGGCGGCGAATACGATCGAGGCCCATCGATTGGCCAAGTGGGAAGATTCGTGAGCTTTTAGAGCGTGTTTTGAAAATATTTGGCCGGTCTTGCGGCGCGGCGGGCCGGCTGGCGGCGTTGCTTCCCGGTCACAGATTTCTCTCGAATATGCTCTCTCGTCGCGCCTTGCCATCCTGCCCGCCGCGCCCGCAATCCCTGGCTCAAGCTATTTTTAAAACACGCTCTTGGGACAATTCTCCTGCCATTGGACAGGGGCCGAAAGATTTCGTGTCGGGTTCCGGGGGCCAAAAGCGCATTTAGGTTATAATGAATAAAATGCTCTTCACTCATCGTCCCCATGTCTTGTTGAGTTGCGCGGCGTTGCTGGCAGCGCAATTGGCGGCCATGGGCCAGGCGGCCCTCAACCACCGTTACAGCTTTTTCAGCTACACCAACGGCACGCCTGTGGCGACCGATGTGGTGGCGGGAGCCGATGGGACGCTGTTCGGAGACGCGACCATCCAGAACGGCCAATTGCAATTGGATGGAAACGCTTATGTAACCCTGCCTGCCGGGATTATTACCAATTCCCAGGCGGTGACGGTGGAAGCCTGGGGCGATTATCCGGACCTGAGCGAACAGGGTCTGTGGGGCAACCTTTTTGATTTCGGGACGCAGAACGCCAACAATCAGGATTCTTACAGCATCTCCTTTTGCGTCAATGTCAACGGCAGCCAGGACTTGGATGCCGCGATCTCGGATTTCGACAATGCGAACATGACTCGGGAAAACTGCTATGCCGCTGCCAACCTGCTGCCCAACACGGTTGGTTCGTACATAGCCGCGGTATTTGACCCGCCGCACGGTTACATCGCCATTTACTTCAACGGCTCCCTGCAAAACAAGATACCCATCACCAGCACCATCACGCCCGGAGTGCGGGATGCGAACAACGAGATTGGCTGGGACAATTGGAACGACGCGAAAATGGTGGGCAATCTCGATGAATTCCGCATCTGGGCCGGCGCGCTGAACGGCCTTGAAGTGGCGGCCAGCTACCAAAGCGGCGACGCCCTTCTTAATACCAATGCCGGCACGATAACGAGCCTCACAGTGACGGCAGGGGCGCAAGTGGTGGAAGGCGGGCAGGAGCCAGCCACGGTCCTGGCCACAGCATCAGGAATCACCAATACCGTCGATGTGACGGTTCTGGCCACGTATGCGTCTGCCAATTCCAACATCCTGACCATTGACGCCCTCGGCGGCATTCATGGCAAAGCGCCCGGCACGTCCCAGGTCGAGGCATTTTATGGCGGCCAGAGCAACTCAGTCGCGGTGACGGTCGTTGAACCAATTTCCACCCTGGCCCATCGCTACAGCTTCAGCGATCCCGCCGGCGGAATCGTGCTGGACTCAGTCGGCACGCTGAATGGCAGCCTGATGGGGTCAGCCGTGGAATCCAATGGGACGGTGGTTCTGGATGGCACGGCCGGCAGCTACGTGGATTTAAGCTCCAATTCGTTCGCCAATGACGGAATTATTTCCGGCTTTCAGTCCGCGACCGTTGATTACTGGGCGACCTTTGGCACTTTGCAAAATTGGACCTACGCCTGGGCATTCGGCAATTCGACCGGCGCCGGCGCCAACTACGCGCATTCGGTCGTGCGCGACGGCAATTCCCAACATGAAATCGACAATTTCACCACGGCTGGCGGCGCTGGATTCGCGGCGCTGGGCGATTTTGCCAATGAAGCGGTTCACTGCACCACTGTGATGGACGTGCCGACCGGGCATTTGGCCATCTATACGAACGGCGTGTTGAGCGGCTATGTCACCAATGATTTCGCGCCGCTCAGCAGCATCGCGACCAATTTCATTTACATTGGCCGTTCGCTCTGGACAGCCGTCGGGCCGTTCGGCACGGGCGACCCCTATGTTCCGGCAGCGTTTGACGAAATTCGCGTTTACAACGGAACGCTGACTCCCCAGCAAATCGCCTTGGCCGATCAACTCGGCCCCAATAACACCAATGTTACGGTGGGCGCCTTGCAAGGCATCACGGTTTCGATTCCGGCAATGCAATTGGGAGACATCATCATTGGCCCGGTGCTGGCCAATTACGGCAACTTGAACAATTACAACGTGACGGGCAACAGCCTGACTCCGTTGTTCGTCTTTACATCCAGCAATTCCAACGTGGTGTTCCAAGCGACCGACGGCAAATTGCACGCGGTGGGCGAAGGCAAGGCAACGGTCACGGCCACCTATCAGGGCTTCATCAGCAGCCAAGTGGTCACGGTGGTGCATAATCCCGTGCTGGTGAACCGGTACAGTTTCCATGACGCGCCTGGCAGCGCCACGGCTGCTGACTCTGTGGGCGGCTGGACTGGCGCTTTGCCTGGCGGAGGCACATTCACGGGCACCGAGCTTGATTTGTCTGCCAGCGTCCCCCAATTCGTGCAGTTGCCCTCGGGCATTCTGAGCAATTATCCCGCGGTGACCATTGATATGTGGTGTTCGTTCCCCGACCCGGCTCCGGTCAACTGCATGTTGTATGGGTTCGGCAATACGGACACGAACACCGCCCTGCCCTGGCTCGGCGAGAACTATATTTTCTGCGCGCCCGTCGGCGGCCGCATCGCCATCAGCGGTGTGGACCCCGGCTTTGCCGGCGAGCAGGGTGTTGCCGGCGCCGGAAACTTCACGGCCACGAACTCCATTATCCATCTCACTTCGGTTTACGATCCGCCGGGCGGCACGGAGAGCCTCTATACCAATGGCGTTTTGGTGGGAATCAATCGCGGAGTCACGGTGCCGATGAGTTTTGTTTACGATGAGACCAATTACATTGGGCATTCCCTCTACACGGGCGATCCGCACGAAGACCTGAATTTGAACGAGTTCCGCATTTACAACGGCGCGTTGTCGCCGGTTGAAGTGGCGGCCAGCGAGGCGCTGGGGCCGTCCGCGCTGCTCTCCAACGCCCGCACCAGTTTGGCGGTGACGCAATCCGGAGGCAACCTGGTTATTTCATGGCCTGCGGCGGCGGCGGCGTTCTCCCTCTATTCAAGTCCCACTCTAGGCGCCAATGCCAACTGGACGTTATCCAGCGCGACTCCGGTGCTTGTGGGCCAGACGTTCCAGGTGACTGTCCCAACAAGCGGCCCGACGCTGTTTTACGAGTTGAGACATTAATGCGCGTGGGAGTTAGCAAGCAGTATGAGAATTCGTTTCCATCGAAAAGGGCCGGGGTTCACGCTGATTGAATTGCTGGTAGTCATCGCGATCATTGCCATCCTTGCGGCCATCTTGCTGCCGGTTCTGGCGCGCGCGAAGCTGCAAGCCATTCACACGGAGTGCATGAACAATGAGAAACAACAGATGGTTGCCTTGACGATGTACGCCGGCGATAACAGGGAGTTTCTGCCCGATGGAACGAATGGCGTCTGGGCTTGGGACATGGACGGAGCTCTGGCCAACCAGGTGATCGGTTACGGGACAACGCCGCTCACTTGGTATGACCCCGGGACCGAGCCGAAGTTCGGCCCGCAGGATTGGTTCGGTTCGACTCCTTATGGCACCGTGCCCGGCGGCGAGCCGTCCCTGTGGTGCTGGGGGAATCTTCCTTATCCGGACCCCGGCGCGAAGCCTGGCGATGGGATCCGAGTGCAGGGCTACGCGCAGACGTTTTATGGAACGGCCGCGTATGCCGGCGTCTTTGTCACCAATACGAACAAAAAAATAACCGACACCTCCACGCCGGGCTATTTCGAAGCGCCGGGCGGAGTCCCAATTGGGGCGATTTCCAAGCGGCCCTTGACGGCTTGCGCGACGCTGAATTCCACTGGCAATCTCGGCGTGTATTCTTCCATGGTCACGTATAACTGGACCGACGTTGACGGCGGTTACATGATTAATGGCAGGCTCAAGGGCCATATTAGCGGCCATGTGGAGGGCGGGAACATTCCCGCCGGGGCCAATGTCGGGATGCTGGACACTCACGTCGAGTGGAAGCCCTTCAAGCAGATGATCAACCGCACCTCCAGTTCGCCGTATTTTTACTATTGAAGTGCCTGGAAGATTTTCCTTTTCCTCTTGCGCGCTCCGCGGGCGGGCAACAGATTTAACGGGGTTGAGCCAATGCAACGCCGCCGCCCCAAACGGTCATCCCCCGCTCCACCAGCGCCACCGCCTCGCGCGCGCCGCTGGCTTTTCCGGCTTGCCGCGATGGTCTTGGGTCCCCTGCTCTGCCTGGCTGCGCTGGAAGCTGTCCTGCGCCTGGCTGGGGCCGGATATCCGATGTCCTTCTTCCTGCCTATGAAAATCGGCGGGAAGGATTGCTTGGTGGAGAATGATCGCTTTGGCTGGCGCTTCTTCGGCCCGGAGCGGGCGCGGGCGCCTTTTCCGCTCGCCATCCCGAAAGTTAAACCTCCAGATACGATCCGCGTGTTTGTATTCGGCGAGTCGGCCGCCTACGGAGACCCGCAGCCGGAGTTTGGCCTGAGCCGGATTTTGCAGGCGCTGCTGGAAGGGCGTTTTCCCGGCAAACATTTTGAGGTCGTCAATACGGCCATGACCGCCATCAATTCGCACGTCATTCTGCCCATTGCCCGCGATTGCGCCGCGCGGGATGGCGATTTTTGGGTCATCTATATGGGAAACAACGAAGTGGTGGGGCCATTTGGTTCGGGCACCGTCTTCGGCGCGCAAGCGGCCAATTTGGAGGTCATCCGCGCGGGCGTCGCCTTCAAAGCCACACGCATCGGGCAGGAATTGGGCAATCTGGCCCGCCATTTGCAAAACCGGCCGCTCAACGAAAGCGAATGGGGCGGCATGGCCATGTTCATGAACAATCACATCCGCCAGGACGATCCGCGCATGGCGACCGTCTATGACAGTTTTGGGAAGAATTTAAGCGATATTATTGACACCGGCCTTGGGCACGGTGCCAGGGTGCTGGTCAGCACGATGGCGCGCAATCTTAAGGACTGCGGGCCTTTCGCCTCGGACCATCGCCCGGGGCTTTCCGCCGATGACCTGGCGCGGTGGCAAACTCTTTCGGACGCGGGCGTCCAGGAGGGAAACGCGGGCAAGGCGGGTGAGGCGCTGGATTCTTTTGAGCAGGCGGCAAAGATCGATGGCACATTCGCGGAAACGCATTATCGCGAAGGCCAATGCGCGATGGCGCTGGGCCGCGACGCCGATGCCGCGCGGGAATTCGGCCTGGCTTGCGACGAGGACACGCTGCGCTTTCGCGCGGATGGCCGCATCAACAGCATCATCAGGCGCGTTGCCGCCAGCCGCGAGAGCAAGGGCGCGCTATTGATTGATTCGGAGGCCGCGCTGTCAAAGCAATGTTCGCACGGCATCGCGGGCGGGGAATTTCTCTACGAACATGTCCATTTGAATTTTGAGGGCAATTACCTGCTGGCGCGAGGGTTCGCGGAAGGAATCGCGCGCAGTTTGCCCGCCGGAGCGGAATCCGCGTGGCCCACGCCCGTCGATTGCGCCCGCCGCCTGGGCTGGAATGATTTGATGCGGCGCAAGGCGGATATGGAAATTCTTGGCCGCCTGGGCGATGCGCCGTTCAAGGAAGAATGCGACAATCGCGTGCAATATCAGCGCCTTCTTCAGCAAATCGAACACCTTGACTCCGCCGGCCTTCCCGAAGCGTTGCGCGCGGACGAAATTCAAACGAAAGCAGCCGCTGAGGCCGCGCCAGGCGATTGGATTCTCCAGGAGAATTTGGGCAATCTTCAGCAACAGACAGGAGACCCCGCCGGAGCGGCCGAGTCGTTGGGGCATGTGGCAAAATTGCTCCCGCAAAGTCCCGAAGCCTGGCAGACTTTGGGCGTCGCACTCGCTTCCGCCCAACGCTATGATGATGCGTTAGCCGCCTTCCAAACGGCCTTGCGCCTGCGCCCTGAATCGGCGGAAGCAATGACCAGCATGGGTGAAATCTACGAGCATCAGGGCCGCGGCGCGGAAGCGGCGCGAGAGTTCGAGGAGGTTCTGCGGCTCAAGCCGTATTGGAGCCAGGCGCATATGGGCCTGGGCAATGCGCTTGAGAAAATGGGCAAAAAGGCGGAAGCCAAGGAGCAATTCCAGGAGGCCTTCAAAAACCGCGTGCGGACCACGGAGTCGTTTGATGCCCTGGGGAAATTCGCGTTTGGCCGCGGCTGGTATGACGCCGCCGTCACGAATTTTAGCGATTCTCTCCGGCTCAATCCGCTGAACCCGCAGACGCAGGTCAATCTCGGTTTGGCGGAGGTCAAAGTGGGACAGCGCGCGGATGCCAAGGCTCATTTCGCGGAAGCGCTTCGTTTGCAACCCGATTTCGCGGAGGCCCATTTCTGCATGGGCCTGGAGCTTGGCAAGGACGGCGACTCGCCCGGCGCGGCCAGCGAGTTTGGCGAAGCCGTGCGCCTGAAACCGGATTTGGTCGAGGCGCATTTGAATTTTGGCATCGCGCTTTCCAACGAGCATCTCAACCAACAGGCGCTGGACCAATTTGATGAAGTGCTGCGCCGCGATCCAAGCAACCAGCTCGCGCGGACTTACTTGAAAATTCTCCGGTCCAAACCCGCGGCCGGGGCGCAAAATTAATGAAACGCCTTGCTTTTTTTCTGGCTCTCCTGCTCTCGCGCGCCGCCGGCGCTGAACCGGCCCGCATCACCGTCCAGGCCAGCGCGGCCGGCCTGCCCGTGCCGCCCACCCTGCACGGTTTGTTTTTCGAGGACATCAATTACGCGGGCGACGGCGGCCTTTACGCCGAGATGATTCAGAATCGCTCTTTTGAAAACCGCGAGCATCTTTACGCCTGGAGCGAGGAGGCCTCGGAGGGGGCGGGCGGGCGGATGAGCGTGGAGTCGGAGGAGCCGCTCAATGTCAACAATACTCATTTCTTGCGCCTGTTTGTCTCGAAACCGGGCGCGCAAGGTTGCGGCGCGGCCAATTCCGGATTCGATGGCCTCGCGCTTTCCAAAGGCGGCCGCTATCTCTTTTCCATCTACGCCCGCCGCCGATCCGGGGATGCGGCCGCGCTGATTGTATTGCTGAAGGACGGTGAAGATCATGTGCTCGCTTCGGCGGACATCGGCAAAATCGGCCCGCAATGGAAAAAGTACGAAGCCGTCCTCTCAAGCCCCGGCGCCGTCACCAACGCGCGGCTGGCGGTTCTGTCAACCAAAAGCGGCACGGTGGACTTGGACATGATTTCGCTCTTTCCGGAAAAAACCTACCGGGAGCGGCGCAACGGCTTGCGGGCTGATTTAGCCCAGGCGCTGGCGGACATGAAGCCGGGTTTCCTGCGCTTTCCCGGCGGCTGCATTGTGGAAGGAAAGGATTACGCCAATGCGTATCGCTGGAAGAGCACGATCGGCGACGTGGCGGAACGGAAAGAGAATTGGGACCTTTGGCAGGACGGCCAGTCGCCGCACTACGACCAGAGTTATGGGCTGGGCTTTTTTGAATATTTCCAATTCTGCGAGGACATTGGCGCGGCGCCGGTCCCCGTTATTAACTGCGGGATGACTTGCCAGGCGCGCCAGGGCATTCCGGTGCCGATGGACGAGCTTGGGCCGTGGGTGCAGGATGCGTTGGACTTGATCGAGTTTGCCAACGGGCCAGCAACGAGCCGCTGGGGAAGCGAGCGCGCCAAGATGGGCCATCCGAAACCGTTCGGGCTGAAGTTTTTGGCGGTCGGCAACGAGCAATGGGAGCAGGGATATTTCGACCGTTACAACGTGTTTTATCGCGCGATCAAGGCGAAGCATCCGAACATTCGCATCATTAGTTCTGGCGGGCCGTTTGTCGGGGACCGGCTTTGGAATTTCGCCTGGGACAAATTTCGCAACGGCACGCCCGCCGATTTAGTGGATGAGCATTATTACGTGCCGCCGCGGTGGCTTTTGGAAAACAACGACCGTTACGCTGCCTACGACCGGCATGGGCCGAAGATATTTGTCGGAGAATTCGCCGGCCATGAGCCGAATCGCCACAACGACCTTCGCTCGGCCCTGTCCGAGGCGGCTTACATGACTGGCCTCCTGCGCAACGCCGACGTGGTGGATATGGCTTCCTACGCGCCCTTGTTCGCGCGGGAGGGGCACGTCCAATGGCGGCCGGATTTAATTTGGTTTGACAACACACGCGTATTATTGACGCCGAATTATTACGCCCAGGCGCTGTTCAGCCAGAATCGGCCGGACGAGGTTCTGCCGACCGAGGTCAAGGCGCCGGTGGACGAACCTCATCCGCACGGCATGATCGGCGTGGGCACCTGGAAAACCCAGGCGGAGTATAAGGACATTCGCGTGGTTTCTGACGACGGGCAGGTTTTATATCAAAGCGATTTTTCCAAGGGATTGGACGGATGGAAAACCGAAGGCGGCGACTGGTCGGTTGTGGATGGCGCGCTGCGGCAAAACGGCGGCGAGGAGAATATTCGAGCGGTCACAGGCGACCCGTCGTGGAAGGATTACACGCTGACGCTGCGCGCCAGAAAACTGGGCGGCTCGGAAGGGTTTCTCATTCTTTTTGAAACACCGAAAATTGACGAGACGACTTGGTGGAACCTTGGCGGCTGGGTCAACACGGAACACGGCCTGCAGGGGTCGGCGCCCGAAGCGCGCGTGCCCGGCTCGATTGAAACCGGGCGCTGGTATGACATTAAAATCGCGCTGCATCAGGGCCGCGTCAGCGCCTGCCTCGATGGAAAATTGATCCAGGAAGCCGAGCGCAAACCCGCCGCGACACTTTTCGCCGTCGCGGGCCGCCAGGGCGGAGAAATTGTGCTGGATGTCGTCAATGTTGCATCGCAACCGCAGCAAACCTCGATTGCGTTGGAAGGCGTCTCGCGCCTGGCCAAAACCGCGCAAGAAACAGTCCTGACTTCCGCCAGCGGCGATGACGTGAACACATTGGGAGAACCGCCCAGCGTGGCGCCCGTTTCGCGCACCATCGCGGTGGATGGGCCGGAATTGACCCAGATGTTTCCCGCGAATTCCCTAACCCTTATACGGTTCAAGACCCGATGAAATCCAAACTTCCCCTGCTTTGCTTGTTCGGCGCGGCGATGACTTTGCGCGCCGCGACCATCAACATCGACGCCGCGCGTCCCGGCGCCGCCATCAATCCCGCGATGTGGGGACTGTTTTTTGAGGACATCAATTTTGGAGCCGACGGCGGATTGTACGCGGAGATGGTTAAGAACCGGTCCTTTGAATTTCCCGACCCGATGATGGGCTGGATAAAAATCAGCCCCAGCCTGGCCAAGGGGGGGATTTCCGTGCGCGTGGAGGAGCCTTGCTCGGAAACCAATCCCCATTATCTGCGCGCGCATTCGGAAGGCACGGCCCTCTTCGGCATTTCCAACGCGGGCTTTCGCGGCATGGCTGTCAATCAAAGCGAAACTTACAATTTTTCCGCCGAAATTCGCGGCGTGGATGGCGGGCCGGCCCTGGAAGTGCAATTGGTGGCGGAGGACGGCTCTGTTCTTGACTCCGCGCGTTTGCAGGGCTTTGACAACTCGTGGAAGCGGCGCACGGCAGCGCTGCATCCGAAAGCCAGTGATTGGCACGCGCGCCTCAACGTCCTGATGGATGGCAAAGGAACGGTGGATTTGGACATGGTTTCGCTGTTTCCAGTGCATACCTGGAAAAACCGCGCCGGCGGGCTGCGCGCGGACATGGCGCAAATGCTGGCGGATATGAAACCCGGCTTCTTGCGTTTTCCCGGCGGGTGCATCGTCGAGGGGAGCCAGTTGGACCGCCGCTATCAATGGAAGCGAACCATCGGCCCGGTCGAGGAGCGACCGACGCTCGTCAATCGTTGGAATTACGAATTCGTCCACCGCCCGACGCCGGATTATTTTCAATCGTTCGGCCTGGGCTTTTTCGAGTTTTTCCAATTGTGCGAGGACATTGGGGCGCAGCCGCTGCCGATTCTCAATTGCGGCATGGCCTGCCAATTCAATTCCGGCGAACTTTGCCCGGTGGACGCGCTGGAGCCGTATATTCAAGACGCGCTGGACTTGGTTGAATTTGCCAATGGGCCGGAGACGAGCGCCTGGGGCGCGAAACGAGCCGCGATGGGCCACCCCGCGCCGTTCCACCTGGGCATGATGGGCGTAGGCAACGAGCAATGGGGTCCGCAATACATTGAGCGCTACGTGAAATTCGCCGCCGCGCTCAAAAAGGCTCACCCGGAAATTATGCTTGTCTCAGACGCAGGGCCTTCTCCGGACGACGAGCGGTTTCAATTTCTCTGGCCCAAACTTTGCGATCTGCACGCGGACATTGTGGACCAGCATTGTTACGCCAATCCTTCATGGTTTTTCAGCAACACGCACCGCTACGACAATTACGATCCCAATGGCCCCAAAATCTTCATGGGCGAGTATGCCGCGCAAAACGTGGCCGTGGTCAGCCCCAAGAATCGCAACACCCTGGAATGCGCCCTGGCCGAGGCGGCCTACATGACCGGCTTGGAACACAACGCGGCCGTCGTGCGCATGGCCTCCTACGCTCCCCTCTTCGGCAATGTCGATGCCTGGCAATGGACGCCCAATTTGATCTGGGTGAACAACCACGAAATTTACGGCACGCCGGATTATTACGTTCAGAAACTATTCAGCCGCAACCGCGGGGACGCAGTGCTGCCAACCATAACGGGCGATCCCGGTTCCACTAATTTCTTCGCCTCTGCCGCGCGGGACAATCAATCAGGCGGGATCGTTCTGAAAGTGGTCAACGCCACCGCCCAGCCATCACGCGCCGAGATTCATATCGCCGGCCTCGAGCGAGGCTCCTGGCATGTCGAAGGCGAGATGCTGACTAGCGAGCGCGTCACGGACGAAAACTCATTCGACCAGCCCCGCAAAGTCGCCCCCGTCCCGCTCGCGGAAGAAAAAGTTAAACCGAACTTCCATTACACCTTCCAACCCAATTCGTTCACGGTCCTAAAAATCGAGCCGTCCAACCGGTGAGCGGCCTCATTGCTTGAGGCGGAAAAAGACGCTGTTGGTTGAAATCGCGGACGTGACGACGAGACTGGAGCCAGACATGACAGGCGCGGCGAGGACGTTGCTCCAAGGAGCGTCAAGACTTGATGTGGACTGAAGCTGCAATGCGGAAGCCGCGGAAGGCCATGACAAAACAACATTGGTTCCCGACCAGGCCACGGACAGCTCCGGCCAAGATGCTCCGCCTGCCGCCAGGGCGCCATTTTCAAAAGTGACTGGCTGCGGCGCAGCATTGGTATCGGCTACCTGGCAAATCACGGGGGCGCCGGCAAATTGCAGGCTGGCTGTATTGGAATACATTACGGAGGAGAAATTTAACTGAGCCAATTGCAACGTGCCGGGCGCGAACGTGGCGCCGGGAGGAAAGGCCATCGCGATGCCAACCAAGCCATTCGCCGCCAGATTGGTATTTACATTCACGGCGGCCCCCGCAGCGCCACTTCCGGCGGCGGCTCCGGTCAATGTTACCTTCGCCGGATCAAAGGCGACGCTAAAGCCGGCGGCATTTTCATTGCCCTGGGCCGTCATTTGGACGGCAACGCTCGAGTTGGCCGCGTTCTGAACCAGGGGCGCCAGGCTAATTATGCGAGTGGCTGAGGGCGCGTTCGTAAAACTGCCCACAGGCTGTGACGGGCCGGAAATGAGTTGCAAAAGATCCGTGCCGTCCGCGTAGCGGCCAACCTGCACCCAATCCGCCACAGTGAGCAGACCGTCGCCGCCAGTCGCACGCGGAGCGGTGTCCGCCCGCTGAAATTCATTCGCGTTGCTGATCGTGTCCAACCCGCTGACAAAACGGCCCTCCTGAAGCCAGTCATTGATTTCAAGGAATCCATCGCCGTTAGTTCGGCGCGTGACGTCGCCTTCCCATTGTGTGCTGGCGATTGCAACGGTCCCGGCCGTGAATGTGACGGGCAAAATCGCTTGGTTTTGATTGAGCACTTGTTCGGAAGTTGGAGAGGAGCCGAAGGCAAGTGTCGTCGTCAATGCGTTCGTTATCGGCGCCATGGTAAAATTAACCAGGGCAATTTGCCGCGGACCGAGCGCGAACGTGCCGCTGCCCAGCCACTCGATTTCCAACCCCACATGACCGACGGCAGTTTGGGAGGTGTTGACAAACAAAAACGCGCCCGACGCATTGCTGCCCAGGGAGGCCCCGGCATAGGTGAGAACGGCGTTGCTGTAATCGAGGCTGAAATTGACGGAATTCTCATTGCTCCCAGAAAACAATACAATGGGCACCGACACGGTTTGCGCGCCAAAAGCGGAAACATTGATTACCTGGATAGCCGAGGTTACGACTGACAGAACGGCATTGGAACTGATGGCGGCGCCATACGGGCTGGTGGCAATGAGGCGGTATGTGCCGGCATTTTTGGTTTGAATGTTGGTGATGGAAAGCGACGCATTGGTCGCGTTGAGCAGATTTACGTTATTCAATTGCCATTGGTAACTCAACGGCAAGGTGCCGCTGGCGGCGCCTGTCAGAGTGATGTTGTTGCCAATGCCGTTTGACTGGCTCAGCGGCTGCAGGGTGAAAGAAGGCGGAATTGAAACTGTCACCGACGCCACTGAGCTTGTAACCGACCCAAGAGTATTGCTGGCGATTACGGTGTAAGATCCGCCATTGGACGGCTGGACATTTGTCAGGACCAAGGCCGCATTGGTCGCGCCCCCAACGGCCGCTCCGTTGAAGAACCATTGATACGACAAGCCTGGGCCGTTGACGTTAAGATACTTCTGTTTCAAATAATTGACAACTGCCAGGCGATCCGCAGTGGAGAGCGCGCCCTGGTAAAGAATGATTTCCGCGATGTCACCGCCAAAATCGCGGCCCGCCGTCTCGGCCGGATTCATGCCTCCCACATAAAAACCGGCCGCCGGCGGCGATTCTCCCCCGGCGTTGAACGTGAAATTTGTTGAGGAAAAAGGCGTGTTGTCAAAAAGCTGAAGAGTACTGAGGTTCGTATTGAATTCATCGGTCCAAATACGGTAGGTGTTCGTCGGGATGACAAAACCGGTGTAATAATCGTCCGCCCAGGTGGCAAGGGCCATTTGGCCGTTTGGCACCCATTCTCCGCGGGCAGCGCCGTCGATGTTGGGCTGCCCGAACAAAAATGGCATTTGCTCCGAAGGCGAATCGCTGTTCATTTCATAAAGCATGAAGGCGGTCATGGCGTTCGATATTCTCAGGTTGGCGTCAGATTGGAGAAAATCACCCTGGCCGGGGGATTGAAGGCCATTGAATCGGATGGCTGGAAGCCCCGCCAGAGGCGCTGGATAGACGACCGTTGGCAGCAGGGCGCTATTGGTCTGGGCGGCATCGTTGTTATTGCCGGATTGATCATCCCATTCGGAAACCTGATTCGAACCCGTGGTTTGCACGCCCGCATCGGCGCGCAGCCAAAGATCCAAAGTGCCCGATGTGACGTTCGGCAAGGCGTATGCTGATTGCGTGCCGGACACGGAGACCGTCAGCGAGGCGGTGTTTCCTTCAATGACATTTTCGCCTTGCGGTTCGGCTTCGATGTTGGGCTGGGTCACAATACTCAAGGAGGCCAGCACGCTTGTTATCGCGCCAAAGCCGTTGCTGATAGACACTTGATACTCTCCCAATTGTGCCGGAGTGACGTTTGACACCGTCAGCGCGGCGCCTGTTTGGCCTTCGAGCGGGGATGAATTGTCAAACCATTGGCAGGCCAGGTCCGTTCCAGAAGCCGTCACGGAAAAGACGGCATTCGAACCGGCGCCGACACTCTGACTTTGGGGTTGCGCGATGATTGCCGGGGGAAGGCCGACATAAAGAACGGCTTGGACGCTTTCGCCCTGGCCCGACGCATTCGTAGCCAGCGCCGTGTAAGTGCCGGACATCGCAGTGGAGACGTTTGTCAGCGTAAGAGTGCAGGCCGTTTGGCCTGCAATATTTACGCCATCAAATTGCCATTGGAATGAGACAAAAGATTGCAGATTATAGTAATACTTTTGTTCAAGGTAGTTGATAACCGCCGTGCGATCCTGGTCGGTCAACGCACCTTTATAAATGATTAGCTCAGCGATGTCGCCGCCGAAATTCCGGCCGTTGACAACCGAGGGCTGGTCTGGATTCATGCCGCCTACTGTAAATCCGGGGCCGACCGGTCCCAAACGGGAGGTGTTTTCGTCAAATTCGAGAGTGCCCGAAGTAGTATCATCATACAACTGCGCCAAACCCGCGCCCATATTAAACCGTTGCGTCCAAATCCTGTAGGTGCCGGCCGGAATGTTATAACCCGTATCGTAGTCATCGGACCAGGAGACAAAAGCCATGTCGCCGTATGGAATCCAGTAGCCGCGCCCTTCGCCCTCGATACCCGGCACGCCGAAAAAAGCCGCCATCTGTTCTGGAGGAGAATCACTGTCCATTTCGTACATGAGAAACGACGTGAAGTCGCCGCTAAGTCCGACATTGTTGGTGCCGGAAAGATAATCGCCGACTCCATCAACCTGGATGCCATTAAATCTCACAGCGGGAAGGCCAAAGATGGCGGGCGGGTTTTCGACGAATGGTTGTTCGGACGAATTCGTTTGAAAAGCGTTATTGGCGTTCGATGACTGATCAACCCACTCGGACAGATAGCCTCCGGAATTGGTCACGGCACCTGCGTCAGCTCGCAGCCAGAGTTGAAGTGTTCCGGAGGTGACCGCTGGAAACGCAACGGTCGTCACTCCGAATGAGACCGTCGATCCCGGGATCGCGACCGCGTTTTGAGGCGTGATCACGAGGGTGTTTTGAGCCTGGGCGGATAGCAACGAAAGACCCATCGCCAGACAACCCAGACTAGCCATCAAATTGCGCCGCCTTTCAATGCCAAACAGTCTCGTTTTCATACTGCCTTACCTTTCTTATTGCTGGCCCCAGCCGAAGCGGTCGGTGATGGGCCAGTAAACAAAGAATGACTTGCCGATGACATTATTTTGCGGCAACTCCCCCCAATAACGCGAGTCTGAACTGTTGGCGGTGTTATCGCCGCAGGCGAAGTAATGGCCGGGTTCCACTTTGTAGGAATCCGCGGGCGTGCCGAGATAGCTGTTAGGCTCCAAGATGTGGCCGCTGTAGTGGCTGTCTTTTGGCTCCACTTTGGGATCGAATCCATAGACGTTCTCAAAGTGGGGCTTGCATGAGTTCACGTCAAGGCGCCGGCCGTTGATGCGCACGTGCCGGTCCTCGCCGATGCTGATGGTTTCTCCGCCAAGGCCGATGAGGCGTTTAATGTAGAATTGATCCTGGTCCTTGATGCCTTCGATGCCCTGCGTTTTGAAAACAATGATTTCACCGCGGCTCGGCGGCCGGAAATTATAGCTGAACCGGTCCACAAAAAGATGATCGCCCGTCGTTTCTTTGAATCGGAGGATGGGCTGGCCTTTGCGAAATTCATACGGGCGCGAGAGGCCGGCCAGATACTGGTTGTTGCGGTCGTCAGGGCCGAACCAAACCGTTAATGGCGCCCGCTCGCCGGAAGAATATTGCACCCAGACCGTCTGCCGGTTGATGAAGTGAAGGACCTGGCGCATCGGGTCCAGGCCCACAATTTGGCCGTCCTGCGGCGCGATAAATTCGTGGTAGATGGTTCCGTGAACAGCCACGTCCCAAGCCCGTTTAAAAAAGCTGGGCATTTCAAAGGCCGGGTCTGATCGCGCATCCTGTGTGATGATGCCGAACAGGGTAGGCTGCATGGAACCGGTCGGAATTTTAAAAGGCTGAAGGAAAAACGTGCGAATGCCCATCGCGACCACAATGGCGACCAGAAAAACCTCCACGTTGTCGCGCCATTCGGCATAGGGATAGGGCTTGATCCATTTGGAGGCCGTTTTTTCGAGCGACTCCATTTGCGCGCGCAACGCGGCGTTGTCCGCCCCGCTGGAGATGACCGTTTTCAACTCATCCAGGCCGGCTTGGACGGCGGCGATGGCTTGGGGTGAAAGGATGTCCCGCTGGGCGTTGAGCAGTTTTTGGACGTGCTTGCGCATATCCGCGGCCAGGCGGACGGTGCTGGAAAAGAACCATCGTAGATTCATGTGTGGGTCAGGCTTTGAGGACTTCGATGAATGCTTCCTGCGGAATGTTGACTGAGCCGAACGACTTCATCCGTTTTTTCCCTTCTTTTTGTTTTTCCAAAAGCTTGCGTTTGCGCGAGATGTCGCCGCCGTAACATTTGGCTGTCACATCCTTGCGCATCGCGCTGACGGTTTCCCGCGCGATCACTTTGCCGCCGATGGCGGCTTGGATGGCCACCTGGTATTGCTGGCGCGGAATGACTTCCTTCAACTTGGCCGCCAGAATTCGCCCGCGATGCTCGGCCTTGGAGCGATGAACAATGCAGGAGAAGGCATCGACCGATTCGTTGTTGACCAGCATGTCCAGCTTGACCATGTCCGAGGATTGGCAGCCGGCGTGCTCGTAATCCATCGAGCCGAAGCCGCGCGTGATGCTCTTGATGCGGTCATGGAAGTCAATCAGAATTTCCGACAGCGGCAGCGTGCTCGTCAGCATCACCCGCCGCGCGTCGAGCGTCTCGGTGTGATCGACTTCCCCGCGCTTCTCGGCCAGCAAGGCCATCATGTCGCCGATGTATTCGTTGGGGCAAATGACGAAGGCGAACACCATCGGCTCTTCGACGCGCTCAATGTAATTGGGTTCGGGCAGGAAGGCCGGGTTGTCGATCTCCTTGACCACGCCGTCGGTCATGACGACTTTGTACACGACGCTGGGATACGTCGCGATGATGTCCATGTTGTATTCGCGCCGGAGGCGTTCCTGCACGATTTCCAAATGCAGCAAACCCAGGAAACCGCAGCGAAATCCGAAGCCCAGCGCGACGGAGCTTTCTGCCTGATATACGAAGGCGGAATCGTTGAGCTGCAGCTTGGCTAGATTGGCCTTGAGATGCTCGTAGTCGGCGGTGTTGATCGGATACAGCCCGCTGAAAACCATTGGATGGATTTCCTTGAATCCCGGCAGCACCGGCGAGGGATTGCGCGCGTCGGTGATGGTGTCGCCCATTTTGACGTCTTTGGGGCTTTTGATATTGGCCGTCATGTAGCCGGTTTCGCCCGACTCCAATTTCTCGCGCGTGTAAGGTTTGGGATTGAAGCTGCCCACTTCCTTGACCTCCACCGTTTTTCCGGAATGGAGCAATTGAACGTGCATGCCCGCGCGCAATTCTCCGTTGAAGATGCGCACGTGCGTGACGACGCCCTTGTAGGTGTCAAAATACGAATCAAAACCGAGGGCCTGGACGCTGGGCGCGCCGGTTGGCTTGGGCGCCGGAATCCGCGCGACAATCGCTTCCAAAATTTCCTCGATGCCGATGCCTTCCTTGGCGCTGGCCAGGATGGCGTTTTCGCTGGGAATGGCCAGGATGTCCTCCATTTGCATTTTGGTCGTGGGAACATCGGCGTGCGGCAGGTCGATTTTATTGATGACAGGGATGATGAGCAGATTTTGTTTGGTGGCCAGGTGGACATTGGCGACCGTTTGCGCCTCCACCCCCTGGGCGGCATCAATAATCAGCAACGCGCCTTCGCACGCGCTCAAGCTGCGGGAGACCTCGTAGGAGAAATCGACATGGCCGGGGGTGTCGATCAGGTTCAGCTCATACACTTCGCCGTTTTTAGCCGTGTAATGCATGGTGACCGGATGGGCCTTGATGGTGATGCCGCGCTCGCGTTCGAGGTCCATGGAGTCGAGCAATTGCTCCTCCATTTCGCGGGTGGCGACGGTGCCCGTGCGGTGCAGCAGGCGGTCAGAAAGCGTTGTCTTCCCATGATCAATATGGGCAATGATGCTAAAATTTCTTATATGTGCGGCGTCCATTATGCGAATCGGTCCGAATACAACATAACGGCGAAACAGCGCGGGGAAAAGGTAAATTAACGGAGGAGTGGCAGCAGCAGGCGTTCGCCGTGTCCAACACCGTCAATTCCGGGCCACGATTCGCGTGGCGGAAATACTGTCTTTTGCCGCCGGCCGTTCGCCTGCCTCGCGGAATATGTCAATACCATTAACTGGCCGTTTTCCTTTTGTCTATCAATACGAGAGAAAATAAATGAGCCAATCGGAAGGACGATAATTAATGAGGCCAAACGCATCCAATGGGGTGCTTGCATGATGTGTGGTGTCCTGAGATAAGTGGGGCTCGCGGCAACCGCATTCCCGTGCGAACGCGAAGATTGACGTTGGGCGGGGGTTTGCCTCATTATGGCGAAATGAAGCAAACATCTACTCCATCCGGGGCGGGGAAATCCGGCCTCGGACGCGTTTCGCGACGGCAGTTTATCCGGGCCGGCGCGGCGGGCGCTGCCGTGATCTCGTTCCCCTATGTGGGCAATGTTCTCGGCGCCAATGACAAAATCAACGTCGCCTGCATCGGTGTTAAAGGCAAAGGCGACAGCGATACCGACGATACCGCCCGTTGCGGCGGAAATCTGGTTGCGCTTTGCGACGTGGACACCCGGCACGCGCACGACAAACAGCAAAAATATCCGCAGGCGAAAATCTACAACGACTTTCGAAAGATGTTCGACGAAATGGAAAAGTCGATCGACGCCGTGACCGTTTCCATCCCCGATCATTGCCACGGCGTAGCCAGCGCGATGGCGATGTCGCGCGGCAAACATGTCTATTGCCAGAAGCCCCTCACGCAAACGATTTCCGAGGCGCGATTGCTGCGCGATTTGGCCGCGTCGAAAAAGGTGGCCACGCAAATGGGCAACCAGGGCAGCGCCAATGATGGCTTGCGCCGCGCCGTGGAGATCGTGCAAGGCGGCGTCATCGGGGATGTGGCCGAGTTGCACGTTTGGTCCAATCGGCCGATTTGGCCGCAGGGCCTTGACCGCCCTTCCGGCGAGGACGCGGTGCCGGATTATTTGAATTGGGACGCCTGGATCGGCCCGGCGCCGATGCGCCCGTTCAAGAACGGGGTCTATCACGATTTCGTGTGGCGCGGCTGGGAAGACTTCGGCACCGGCGCCCTCGGCGACATGGCCTGCCACATGGTCAACATGCCGTTTCGCGCTTTGAAGATGGGCTATCCCAGCGTGGTGGAATGCGAGGAAGCATCCACCATGCACGCCGAAACGTATCCAAAAACGTCGCGCATCCGGTTTGAATTTCCAGAGCGCGAAGGGCTTCCGCCTTTGAAGTTCTGGTGGTACGACGGCAATCCCAGCGACAAATCGACGCCTCCGCTGCGCCCCACGCCCGAATTGACGAAGGAATTGGTCGAGATGTACGGCAAATTGCCCGACAGCGGCTTCCTGCTGGCCGGCAGCAAGGGAAAACTTTTTTCGCCCAACGATTACGGCGGCAATTCCATGCTCATGCTTTCAGGCGAAAATGGCTATTCAGCCACGGAAAAGCACGAAGCGGCGCGCGTTGTTCCGCAAACAATCCCCCGCTCGCCCGGCCACAACGAGGAATGGTTCCGCATGATGCGCGATGGCACGCCGGCCTATTCCAATTTCGCCATCGCCTCCAAATTGACGGAAATTATCCTGCTCGGATGCGTGGCCCTGCGCGTGGGCATTGGCCGGAAAATGAAATGGGACGGGGAACATATGGAATCGCCCGGCACGCCCGAAGCCACGCAATACTTGACACGGCACAACCGCCCCGGATGGGAAGCCGACGCGACCAAAATAATCTGACGGCAACGCATTTGAGGAAGCACAATCGTCATGGATGACAAGCCTGATGGGCGCCTGAAGCCGGCTCGCGGATAATGGCTGCCAGTTCCCCAATCGCCGCCGCGGCCCCTGCCAGCGGTTCGTGGTGGAGGCCGCTGACCCGCTACCAAAAAGAAGTCTTCATTCTTGGCTCGCTGGCCTGGCTGTTCGATTGCCTGGGGCAGCAGGTTTTTGTCATCGCCCGCACGCCGGCCTTGACGGCTCTCATGCCGAAGGGAAGCCCGCCCGAGGACATCAAGGCCTGGGGCGGCTACATGACCAGCATCTTCGTCGTCGGCTGGGCCACGGGCGGATTGATTTTCGGAGCGGTGGGAGACCGCGTGGGGCGGGCCCGCGCGCTGGCGGTGACGGTTTTGCTCTACGGGCTTTGCACGGGGCTTTCGGGGCTGTCCACGGGACGGGTTGATTTTGCCATTTATCGGTTTCTGGCTGGATTGGGTGTGGGCGGCGTTTTCGGATTGGCGGTGGCCTTGTGCGCGGATTCCCTGCCGGACTTGGCGCGACCGCACGCGCTGGGTCTTTTGCAGGCGCTCTCGGCTGTCGGGAATATTTTTGCAGGATTGACGGCGGTCATTCTGGGCTATCGCCAGGCCCTGGACCCGCACAGCAGCCCGGCGTGGAAGCTTCTGTTCTTCTGCGGCGCCATTCCCCCGCTGATCTGTGTGGCGTTTCAATTCAAATTGAAGGAGCCGGAAAAATGGGTCAAAGCCCGGGAGGAAGGCAGGATTACCGGCGCCCGATTCGGTTCCTACGAATCGCTCCTTGGCGAGGCGCGCTGGCGCAAGCCGGCTCTGTTTGGAATGTTGCTATGCGTGGCGGGTGTGGTGGGATTGTGGGGCATCGGATTCTTCAGCCCGGAACTGGTCAACTACGTCATTCTCAAGGCGCTGAATGCCCAGCACGTTGCGGCCGCCGAGATACCGGGCCGCCAGCAGATGTGGGTCGGCGTGACCAGCATCGTGCAGAATTTTGGCGCCTTTTTGGGGATGCTCGCTTTTACGGCGCTGGCGCATCGGTTTGGGAGGAAAAAGATTTTCGCGCTGTCGGCCGTCTGCGCTTATATTAGCACGGTCGTGGTGTTTCGATACTTGACGGAGCCGTGGCAAATCTTTGTTTTCATTCCGTGCATGGGATTTTTCCAATTGGCCCTATTCGCGGGGTTTGCCATTTATCTGCCGGAATTATTTCCGTTGCGGCTGCGGAGCACGGGCGTCGGTTTCTGTTACAACGTCGGGCGTTTCGTGGCGGCGAGCGGGCCATTTACGCTGGGAGTGCTGCAACTTCATCTTTCCCAGGGCGCGGTGACGCGGGAGGCGAAAATGCTGGCCTTCCGCAGCGCGTGCTGCTGGGTCAGCCTCATCTATTTGCTGGCTCTTCTGGCCCTGCCGTTTTTGCCGGAAACCAAAGGCCAGCCGCTGCCCGAAGGCTGAGATGAGATTCGCGCGCGCGGTTCCATTTCTCCTGGCCCTGCTGGTTCTGGCCGGCTCCGCCGAGGCTGTGTCACAATCCCTGGCCTTCGCTCAAAGCCAGCCGCCCATTCAAATTGGCGCAGAGGTCAATTGCGTTGTCCTGGCCGATGTCAACAAGGATGGCTCCCCGGATTTGATTACCGCCAACATCGGCGGCAACACGCTGACAGTTCTGACCAACACGGGGCACGGCCAGTTCGTCTTTAACACCAACATAACCGTCGGCAATGGGCCGGCTTGTGTCATAGCGTCCGACCTCACCCAGGATGGCTTCATCGATTTGGTCTGCGTCAATGAATTCGATGACACCATGACCGTGCTGCTCAACCAAGGCCACGGTCATTTCAAAAGCCTAACCACCAACACCGTGGGCAGCGCGCCCACGTGGCTTGCGGTGGCGAATTTGAATCACGATGGCCGGCCGGATTTGGCTTGCGTCAATTCGATCGATGGAACGCTCATGGTTTTGACCAACACGAGCAAGGGTCTCTTTGCCGGCAGTTCCACCAACAACACCAGCGGGACGCCTTTGTTCGTTCTGGCGGCGGATGTAAACGGCGACGGCAAACAGGATTTTGTCACGGCGAATTACTATGGCGGCTCGGCTTCGGTGTTCACCAACAACACCCTGGGACGGTTCGCTGCCGCTTCGGCCCCGCTTGTCGGAGGCAATCCGGCTTCCGCCGCCTCTGTTGATTTGAACGGCGACGGTTTGCCCGACTTGGTCATGGCCGATTCCTCCTCTGACCGTCTCATTGTGCTGACCAATCAGGGCGCGGGCCAATTTGGAAACTACGCCGTCCTGCAAGTCGGCAGCGCGCCGCAATCGGTCATCGCGGCCGACGTCAACGGCGATGGCTTGCTCGACTTGATTTCCGCCAACAGCGGGGACAATACGCTGAGCGTCCTCACCAACAACGGTTCGGGCGGGTTCGTCCTGGCCGCGCTGGTGCAGGACCCGGATGGCCCTTTTTCCCTGGCCGCGGCCGACATCAATCACGACGGTAATATCGATTTAATCTGCGCCAATTTGGACGGCACTGTGACCGTGATGACCAACGCCGGCGAACTGGCTTTGAACACGCCCGCCTTTTCGATTGCCAATGGTTTCACGGGAACTTTGCAGGGAGTCGCCGGCCAAACTTATGCGTTGGAAACTTCCCCCGACCTGATTCATTGGACTCCGCTCGTGACAAACATTGATACAAATGGAACGTGGATTTTCAACGATCCCGACACCAGCGAGGCGCAGCGATTCTACCGGGCGGTCAAGCCTTGAGGCTGGCTAAATGCCGGCAATCCGCTATGCTGCCGGCCAGCGCGCATGAAGATTCTTGTTCTGACGAATTTGTATCCGCCGCATACCGCCGGCGCTTTTGACAATCATTGTCAAAATGTCACTGAATCGCTCCGGTTGCGCGGCCGCACAATTTTCATATTGACATCCAATCACGGCTTGCGCTCCGAGCAGCGGGATGAGGACGTTCACCGCCGCCTGATGCTCAACGGCGCCTAAAGCGATGACCGCTAGTTTCCCTGAATGAATATTCCGGTCACACTGGCGGGATTGGGCGGCTTCTGTTTTGTGCTGTGGGATTTTGGGCGGCGGCTGCCAGGGCGGCAATATCTCCCGTTGCGCCGCTGGTTCATCGCGTGGATGGGCAAAGGCGTGCTGGCTCCCTTCGCGGTCTGGATGCTGTTCAACGGCGGCTTTTGGAGCGCGCTGACGCCTCTGGTGATGCCAGGAGTCTCATTGGAGTGGGCCGCGACCGTCGGTTTGTTCGTAAGCGCCACCTACTGGACGGCTTTCACCGTCGGCTGGCTGCTGGCGATCATATGGGAGCAGGAGGCTGATCGCCGGCAAATGCGCCGTTGCGTACTGGTGTGGTCGGCCATCTTGGCGCCAGTGGCCATACTTATGACTTGGTCCTTCGGCTGGCGCATGGCCGGATTCGCTGGGACGATTTGGCTTCTGCCCATTCTCCAGCAAGTCCTGTTACTCCTGCCGGAAGAGAATTTACGCCCCATCTATTCGCGGGCCATAGCCGCCATGCAATTCGATAAATACGAGGAGGCCGAACAGGCCGTCATCGAGGAATTGGAATCGTGCGAGGATGATTTCGAGGGCTGGATGATGCTCGCGGGCCTTTACGCCGATCAATTCCGCGATCTGCCGGCCGCGCGAAAAGTCATCCGCGACACCTGCGAGCACCCCGGCACGAGTCCTTCGCAGTTCGCGGTCGCCTGCCATCGCCTGGCCGATTGGGAACTCAAGCTGGCCCAGGACCCGGACGCCGCGCGCGCCGCTTTGGAGAGCATCTGCCGCCGACATCCGAAATCGCACCTCGATCACATGGCGCGGCTGCGCATCAACCAACTCCCGGCTACACCCGAGGAATGGCAGGCGCAACAAGACGTCAAGAAGATTCACCTGGGGAGATTGGCCGCGCCCGGCGCCCAGGCCGGTCCTGAGATGTCGCGCCAGGAAGCCTTCGACCGCAGCCAGCAATGCGTCGAGATTTTGAACAGCCAGCCGGATGACATCGCCACGCGCGAAGAATTGGCGAGGCTCTGGGCGGAGAATTTGGAGCAGGTTGAAATGGGCGTGGAACAATTGCAATTATTGCTCTCGATGCCAGGTGTCAAGCAAGCCAAGGCCGGCGAATGGCTGGGCCTGATGGCGGCGTGGCATCTCAAGTTTCCGCAAAACATGGAAGCCGCGCGGGCCGTCATGGAGCGCCTGGTGCGGCAATATCCGCAGTCTCCCCAGGCCCTGGCCGCGCAACGGCGCCTCAACGTCATGAACATCGAAGCAAAAATGCGCCACGCCGCGGAAGCCCGCCACGAAGGCCGTTTTTGAAATTATTTCAACCTCCGCGGGGCGGCAAGAAATTCCTCGAACCTGTTTTTCGATTTCCCCGCGCCGCGGGCAGTTTCTCGAACTCGGGCGAGAATTCAATCTCAAGTTTCCAGGCCGATTCGCCCGCCGCGACCACTAAGACAATAATCAATGCCAATTTCCATTGCCGCATATCACGGCAGATGGGATGTAAAATGATATTCACCGGAGGCGGCGCTCAGGACTGCCCGGCCTTTCTCCATGCGCAGCAGGCGAACGCCCGGCGCGCGGCCAATTTTCTCCCCGCCTTCTTCGATACCCTCCGCGTCTCGTGCCGGAAGATACACTGTGGCCGCGCAGCCAACCGGAATCCGCACGGTCAGCTTGAATTGGCCCCCTTCCCTGCTCCACTCGCTCACGATCCTGCCGCGCACGGAATCGTAACTGGCTTTGACCCATCGCAAATCTCCCACCGGCTGCGGACGGATGATGAGCCGATCAAAACCGACCGCCTCCGGCGCGGGTTCAATGCCGGCCAGCGTTTTGTAAAACCATTCGCTGACGGAACCGAACATGGGATGGTCGTGCGAGTAGGTATTGTCGCTGAAGGCCCAGTGTTCCCACAGCGTCGTGGCGCCATTGTCAAGCATG
Source organism: Verrucomicrobiia bacterium (assembly GCA_036501625.1). Taxonomy (GTDB): domain Bacteria; phylum Verrucomicrobiota; class Verrucomicrobiia; order Limisphaerales; family Palsa-1400; genus Palsa-1400. The sequence continues at coordinate 189,326 of DASXZY010000079.1, read as the reverse complement.
TAGCCCCAGCCGGGAAATGTTCGCTGATGGACGATTTGCCACGCGACATCCGGCCGTCCGAATTCGCCCAGCGCGTTGAGCATGTATTTGGCGCCGAAGATGCCCGTGGTCAGGTGGCCTTGATGGGTTTCCATGATGTCTTTGACAAGAATATCGAGGGCGCGCGGCTCCTCTTCCGCCGGGGCCAGGCCCATGTAAAGCGCGGCCGCTTCGCAGGCTTGCGAGGCAATATCGTAGCGTCCCGTGCCTGGTTCCAGGAATTTTCGGTTGAACGCGGCTTTGATGCGCTCCGCCTGAAGCGCGGCCGCATCCGCGTCGGAATCATGGCCCGAAGCCCGCGCGATTTGGGCGAAGAGCTTGACGTTCAAATAATAAGCGGCCGTGCCCGTCAGCGCGCGGGGCTTGGGAGCGAGGCCCTCGTGGTCGCTGATGCCGTTGTCCAAAAGATTATCCGCGGCCTTGGATTCCAAGAGTTGAATCCATCGCTTGGAGCTTTCGTATTGCTCCTGGAGCGGGCGCTGATCGCCATAGTATTGACGCAACTGCCACACCAGCAGCGGTTGCGCCAGGCCCCAATCCACCGGCCCCGCGCCTCCGCCAAGATCGACGGGCGGCTCTTTGCCGCCCAGGCCCTGATCGGCAATGCCCGCGAACGGCGCCGTCTCGGTGAAGCCGCCATTGGGACGCGCGGCGTCCGCGAAGTCTTGCGTGACTTTGGCGTAGAAACGATCCATGTCGAAATTCAACATCGCCATTTCGCTGGACGCGACGAGGTCGCCGCCGTAGCCGAATTTTTCGCGATGCGGGCAGTCGGATTGGACGCTGAAAAGATTGGCCAGCTCCGTCCAGCGCACCATGTCCTGAATGCGATTGAACAAATCGTCAGAACACTCAAACGATCCGGCCGAGGCCACGTCCGCGTTGAGAGCCAGCCCTTCCAACGCGTCCAACTCGGGGCGGCCCGGGTATCCGGTTACTTCCACATAACGAAAACCGTGGAAGGTGAAACGCGGCGTGAAAGTCTCGGTCCCCTGCCCTTTCAGGATGTATTGGTCCAATTGAAAAGCCGTCTTCGGCGGGCCTTCGCCGCCATATTCGTAATGCGGGCCGCCGCCTTTGATTTGCCCGGCCACGGAGGTCATCCCGTTGAGCGAACCGTCCGGGTAAAGAAGCTCGCCGGAGCGCAGGCGGACCCGCGCGCCCGCCGGGCCGCGCACTCGCAAACGCGCCCAGCCCGCGAAATTCCGCCCGAAGTCAAAAATAAAAACGCCGGGCTTTGGCTCCGTTAATTTGACAGCTTTAAGGGTGCGGGTGGCGCGGATGGGCGGCGCGTCCTGCGCGTGCAAAGGGCCAAGCTCCGGCCCTCTGGCGAGTGCGGCGGGTTCCCAATGGGAATCGTCGAATCCGGCGGTGTCCCAGCCCGGCTGTTCGCGGCGGGCGTCGTAAAATTCGCCCAGATAGACGTTGTTGCGCAAAATCGGCCCGTCGCCGGCGCGCCAGGACTCGTCGGTGGAGATGGTTTGCGCCGTGCCATCGGTGAATCGAACGACCAATTGCACAATGGCGCGCGGCTCGCCCGTGGTAAGCGATTGGCCAATTTGCAGATGCCCCCAAAACGCGAGCGGAAGCGGATTAAACCAGCCGTTGCCCAGCATGATGCCGGCGGCATTCCTTCCATTCTTGACAAGGCCGGTCACGTCATAAACGGAGTACAGCACGCGTTTGCCATAACTGGTCCAGCCGGGATCGAGAACCTGATCGCCCACGCGATGGCCGTTAAGATAAAGCTCGCAGCAGCCAAGGCCGCTGGCATAGGCGCGGGCGGAGGCAATTTTTTTCGACAGCACGAATTCCTTGCGCAGGAGCGGCGCCGGATGATCGTCAAAGGCGCGCGCTTCGGGCGTTGGCCCGGCGGACTTGCGCTGAATCCAGCGCGCCTGCCAATCGGCGGGCGAGAGCAAGCCAGTCTCAAACCACGCCGGCTCGCTAAAGGCGGAAGCCTCCCCTGCCCCGTCCCAGACGCGCACTTTCCACCAGACCCGCTCCGCGCTGGCCAGAGTTTTGCCCGCGAATGCGATGCCCAGGTTCTCGCCTGACGCGACCTTGCCGCTGTCCCACAAGTCGCCCCGAACTTTCGCGAGCGCGCCGGGACTTGAAGCGGCCAGGATTTGAAACGCTGCCTGGCGTTCGCCGCGCGTGTTGGATTCCACAATCCAGCTCAAACGCGGTTCGGCCGTATCAATGCCAAGGGGATTATGGCGGTATTCGCATTTCAAGCCATCCGCCGCCAGGTTAGCGCCGCAACACAGCCCGGCCGATGCCAAAAGGAATGCAAATCGAAGAATCATGGTCCTGCGGCCATCGTAAAGTGACGCACGCGTGCCGAAAAGGCAAAATCGGCACATTGCCCTTGCCGGTTGCGAGAAAATCGGCGATAGTCCAGCCAATCAAGTGAGTGTTCAATTCGCGAAGTGGAAATCAATCCTATCATTGTGGCTTATCCTAGCCGCTTCGGCCCTGGCTCAAAGCAAACCGCAGACGGTTCACCTCGAAAAACCTTGGGCCGCGGGCCAATGGAAATCCCTGGCGCGCCTGGCTCCTTCAAATCATCTCAGCCTGGCGCTGGGGCTGCCCTTGCGCAATCAGGGGGCGCTGGCGGGCTTGCTGCGCGATCTCTACGACCCGGCCAGCCTCAGCTATCATAAATACTTGACACCCGCCCAGTTCGCCGAGCGCTTCGCCCCCAGCGAGCAGGATTACCTGGACACCATTCGTTTCGCCGTTTCTCACGGATTGTCCGTGACCGGCGCTCATGCCAGCCGCGCCTTGCTGGATGTCAGCGGAACGATTCCCGATATTGAAAAGGCGTTCCACGTGCGGATGGGCGTCTATCAGCATCCAACCGAGAAGCGCACGTTTTACGCGCCGGACACGGACCCGTCCCTTGATCTTTCCGTCCCGCTGGCAGCGGTCGTGGGGCTGGACAATTTCATTTTGCCGCGGCCGATGGACCTCAAGGCGGCCTTTGATGCCACCAATGCCACCGCCTACGTATCCGGCTCGGGGCCGGAGGCGCTTTTTCTGGGCCGCGATTTCCGGAATGCCTACGCGCTGGGCGTCACGCTCACGGGAACGGGCCAATCGGTGGGCCTGTTCGAGTTGGATGGCTATTATTCTTCGGACATTGCTGAGTATGAAAACCTGGCCAAGCTGTCCCCCGTGGCCCTGACGAATGTTTTGCTTGACGGGTTTTCCGGGGCTCCCGGCCAGAACCAGGTCGAAGTCACGCTCGATATTGACATGGCGATCTGCATGGCGCCGGGCCTCTCGCAAGTGATTGTTTATGAAGGTTCGACGCCCGACGGCGTTTTGGACCGGATGGCCACCGACAATCTCGCCGCCCAGCTAAGCTGCTCGTGGGGATTCGGCCCGGCCGTGGACCCGGCGCGGGAGCAGATTTACGAACAATTCGCCGCGCAAGGGCAAACGATGTTCCAGGCTTCCGGAGATGGCGGCGCTTATCTGGGTTCGATTATTTCGCCCTCTGACGATCCCAACGTGACAGTCGTAGGCGGCACGGCGCTGACCACTGCTGGCGCGGGAGGGCCGTGGTCCGCGGAAACCACATGGCCAGGCAGCGGCGGAGGCGTCAGCACGCTCTTCCCGCTTCCCTATTGGCAGGACGGCTTGAGCACGCCTGCCAATCAAGCATCCACGAAATTTCGCAATATCCCGGATGTCGCCATCCAGGGCCAGGGTGGTTCCGTGTGGCTGTTCGCACTGGATGGCCAGGGAGGCGTTGGCGGCGGCACCAGCGCGGCCGCGCCATTATGGGCTGGATTCGCCGCGCTTGCGAATCAACAGGCCGCCGCCCGATCCCTGCCGCGCATCGGTTTCATCAATCCGGCTCTCTATGCCATTGGCCGTTCCGCCAGCTACGGCGGCGCCTTCCACGATATTACCACCGGCAACAATACGAACAATGCACAGGCGAATGGCTTTTTTGCGGCGCCGGGATATGATCTTTGCACCGGCTGGGGTTCGCCCGCGGGAATCAATTTAATCAACGCCCTTCTTTCGCCGCCGGACGCTCTCCAAATTTTTCCGCCCGGGAATCTGGCCGCGAGCGGATTGGCAGGCGGCCCCTTCACTCCCGCGTCGCAAAACGTTATTTTGACAAATATTGGCGGCGCTCCGGCCGATTGGGCGGCCGGCACAGTTCCGTGGCTGGATGTGACTCCGCCCAGCGGCATGCTGGTGTCAAATGGCCCGGCCGCGTTGGTGTCATTGGCAGTCAATACGAACGCCAATGCTTTCCCGCCGGGAACCTACACCGCCGCCGTTTGGTTCACAAACCTTAATGACGGCATCGCCCAAAGCCGGACGTTGATTCTGGACGTATTCACCAATTCCGCCTTTCCAGTCATCGTCAGCCAGCCCGCAAATCAAACGGCGTTTCCCGGAGCGGTCGCGGTTTTCACGGTGGCGGCGGTGGGCAAAGCGCCGTTGTCGTATCAATGGCAGAAGAACTCGGCCAATTTGTCCGACGGCCCCGGCATTGCGGGTTCCACGTCCGCCACACTGACTGTCAATAACGTTTCAGCGGACGCGGCTGGAACTTACTCCGTCATCGTCAGCGATTCGCTCGGTTCCGCGCCCAGCGACGGCGCGGTGCTGACGGTCATTTCGGTGACCGCGCCGGGCGTGACGTTTTTCAATCTGTATTCCTTCACTGGAGGAAACGACGGCGCCAATCCCAATGGGCTGATGCAGGAAACCAACGGCAATTTCTACGGCACAACGCAAAATGGCGGAGCCAGCGGTCTTGGCGCGGTCTTTGAAATGACGCCGTCCGGCGGCGAGACCACGCTGTTTTCCTTCACCACCGACGGCGGCGGCGGCTTCGCCCCGGCTGCCACACTCACGCAAGGCGCGAATGGCATCCTTTATGGCGCGGCCGAATCCGGCGGGCCGTCCGGCTGGGGCACGCTTTTCCAAATCACGACCAACGGCAGTGCGTCCACTATCTATAATTTTAATGGCGGCAATGGCGGCTTTCCCAATTCAACCATGATCCTCGCCGCGGACGGCAATTTTTACGGAACCACCGTTGGCGGCGGCATTGACCAGGATGGCGAAATTTTTCGCTTGTCGCCTGCTGGCGCGCTGGTTCAGTTGGTCCCATTCGATTTCGACAACGGCTACAACCCAAACAAACTTCTGCAAGGGGCTGATGGCAGTTTCTACGGCACTACATTTAACGGCGGAACCAATGCCAACGGCACCATTTTCAACATGACCCCCGGCGGGATTTTGACCACCGTCTTCACATTTTCGCATCTCAACGGCGGTTATCTGCCCGAGGCCGGCCTTGCGCAAGACGCCAACGGCACTCTTTACGGCACCACTTATGAAGGAGGATCATCCGGCTTTGGAACTATTTTTGCCATGCTTCCCTCGCCGTCGTTCGCCATGCGGACCTACTACTCTTTCACGGGCGGGACTGATGGCGGGCACCCCTCGGCTGAGTTGATTCAGGCCGCGGACGGCAATTTCTACGGCACAACCGCCTACGGCGGCGCCAATGGCGATGGGACTGTCTTCCGCCTGGCGCCTGGCGGCGCGCCAGTCACCATCGTGTCCTTCGATGGCTTCAACGGCGCCAATCCCCAGGCGCCGCTGGTGCAGGGAACGGATGGCAATTTATACGGCACAACTCCAAACGGCGGCGCGGATGGTGATGGCGTCATTTTCCGCCTCAGCCTCAATGCTCCCAACGTGCAAATCACCGGCCAGCCCGCGGCGCAAAAAGTTTTTCTCGGGAGCACGGCCATTTTCAGCGTCGCCGCAACGGGCAATCCGCCGCTCTTTTATCAATGGCGGGAAAACAAAACGAACCTGGTCGATGGCGGGAGTCTTTCCGGTTCCACGACGCGCGTTCTGACGATTTCCAATGTCAGTTTGTCCAGCCAGGGCGCTTATTCCGCCACCATCAGCAATCTGGCCGGCTCGACCGCCGTCAGCGCGGGCGCATCTTTGGAAGCCATTCAATCCGCCCCGCAAATCCTGGTCCCGCCGTCGCCCCAGACGGCTTCAGTCGGCGGAACCGCCATCTTTCAAGTGTTCGCCGATGGCGACTTGCCGCTCACTTACCAATGGCAAAGCAACCAAATCAATTTGTCCAACGGCCCGGGCGTCTCCGGGGCGGCGTCCAGTTTGTTGACACTCGCTGGATTGAAGCAGATCAGCAACGCCGTCATTTCCGTGATCGCCAGCAACGCTCTGGGGACGGCGGCGGCCTCCACGACTCTCCGCGTTAACCCGCCCAGCCTGGCGGGCACCGCGGCCGCCTCGCTTTATGCGTTCACTGGAGGCCCGGATGGAGGCGCTCCCAACGGCCTGGCCCTCGGCACGAACGGCCTCCTTTATGGAACAACCCAGGCGGGCGGCGCGGGCGGCGGTGTCGTTTTTAGCATTGCCAGCAATGGAGTATTTCGGACGCTGGCCATCTTTAATTTGACAAACGGATCGAATCCCCAGGCCGCGCTGGCCTTGGGCGCGGATGGCAATTTTTACGGCACGGCCCAAAATGGCGGCGTTGGAAACGGCGGCACGGTCTTTGAATTGTCCCCTGCCGGCGATCTGGCCACCCTCTGTTTTTTCACCAACCAAAACAATCTGAATCCTTACACCGCGCTCGCGCAGGGGCCGAATGGCAATTTTTATGGCGCCAGCAAAAACGCTTTGAAATCCGGCGCCGGCAACATCTTTGAGGTTGGGACGAATGGGGCGCTGAGCGTCGTCTATTCGTTTACGGGCGGGCTGGACGGCAATGAGCCGATCGGCGCGCTCGCGCTGGCCAGTGATGGCAATTTTTATGGCATGACCACGGCGGGCGGCGCGCACAGCTTCGGCGGCGTGTTCAGAATGACTCCCGGCGGCGCGCTGACAAATATCTATTCGTTTACAGGCGGCACGGATGGCTTTAACCCTGACGGCGCGCTAATGCAGGCCACTGACGGCTCTCTTTACGGGACGACGCGCCGGAATTCCAAGCAGGGCTTCACTTTCTACGGCACCATTTTCAAGATTTCCACCGCGGGAGCGCTGACGACTTTGTACACACTTAATCCGAATGTTTTTGGCGATGGCGCTTTTCCATTCACCGGATTGATTCAAGGGCAGGACGGCCAGTTTTATGGCGACACGCTTGATGGCGGCGGGCCGAATAATGACGGCGCCGTTTTCAGCATCACGACGGCCGGTGCTTACACCAATCTCATCTCCTTTGACGGTTCCGATGATGGCGCGAACCCTGAATCCGCGCTTGTGCAGGACGCCGCTGGCAATTTTTATGGAACCACCACGGCAGGCGGGCCGCTTGGAAAAGGCTCCGTGTTTCGCTTGACAATAACTTCAGCCCCCCGCGTCACCGTTCAGCCGTCGAACCAAATTGCCGCCGCCGGCGCGAGCGCGCAATTCAGCGTGTCCGTTTTCGGCGCATCGCCGCTGGGTTTCCAATGGTTGAAAAATAGCCGCCCGCTGGCCGGGGCCGCGTCGCGCGTGCTTGTTATCAATAGTATTGATGCGGGCGATGCTGGGACGTATTCCGTCGTTGTCACCAACGCCCTTGGGGCGGCCGCCAGCCAGGCCGCGACGCTCACCGTGATTCAACCGCCGGCTTTTCAATCCGCCGCCTTGTCTAATGGCGCGCTCGTCATCACCTGGAGCGCGGCGCCGGGCCAATCATACCAGGTGCAATCCACCGGCAATTTGGCATCTCCCAACTGGGCCAGCGTGGGCGGCGTGCTCACTGCCACCAATGCCGCGTTAAGCGCGTCTGTCAGCATCGGCGCCCTTGGCCAGCAATTCTATCGCGTTGTCCTGCTTCCGTGACAGCCCCGTCATTGGGTGCGGCCCAGCCTCTGATCGCGAAACGGCGCGCCCCGCTCGTAGCATTGAAGCTGGCCCTCAAGCCCGGCGATTTTCGCGCCGTTCTGGGCTGCCTGCGCCAAGGCCAGCGCCTCGCGCGCGGCGGCGACGGCTTGCGGAAACGAACCCGCTTCGGCATAAGCCGCCGCCAGTGTGCCGGCGGTGGACGAGTCCTCATTCTCCGCCAATGACCGCGCCGCCAGCGCCAGTTCAACGGCCCGGCGACCATCGCGCAATGAGGCATCCGGGCAAGCGGCGAGAATCCAGGCCAGGTTGTTCATGGCCAGCACATGATGCGGAGAATACTGCAAGACGTTTTGATACTCCGCGGCGGCGGCGGAAACCTGGCCCGCTTGCAAATAGATGTTGCCCAAGTCGTAGTGCGAGTTGGCATACGCGGGTTCAAGAGCGATGGCCGTTTTCAATTCCGTGATGGCCTCGCCCGTTTGGCCGTTGCGAAAGAGAATCGCGCCCATCGCGCCGCGGGCCGCGAAGGAATTCGGGTCCTCGGCCAGCGTCGCCTGCCATAGCGCAACCGGATTTTGGAAGGCGCGGCAGTGTTTCCACGTGAGCGCGCTCAGCGCCGCCAGCATCAGAGCGCCCGCCGCCCAAATGCCGGGCTTGGGCAAAAACCGTGTCAAACATGCGGCAGCCAGAGCAATGGGGCCGATGATGGCAAAGTACTGCCAATGATCGGCCACGACCCAGAACATCGAGCCAATCGCAACCAACCCCAACGCGGGCGCGAGGAGCGCCAGGAAGTAACCTAGCGCCGCGACGACGGCCCGGCCCCATTGTTTCCGGTAAATCCATGCAACACCAAACGCGATTGGAATGGCCGCCGCCGGGAGATAGGAAACCCACCGGCTTGAGTCAATGTGCCAGCGGGCGTAAACTGGCGCGAGGTGGATGGGGAGGACGATTTTGCCAAGATAAAACCAAAAGGCGCGGCCGGCCCCAGCCACGCGCGATCCCAACGTTGCCGCATCAATACCGCCGCCCATGCCGCGCTGAATCCAAGTTCCCAACAGGCCGCCCCCAACTGCCGCCGCGAAAAACGGCGCGCTTCGGAATAAATCCCGGCTCTCAACGCGTCCGCGCCGCCACCAGGCCAACCCGAGCAGCGCCACCGGGAGCGGGGCGATGGCCGTCTTGCTGGCGAGGGCCAGGATGAACAAAACGAGTCCCGCCCAGTACCAGCGCCGCTTTTTCGAATCCTCAAATCTTAGATATGACAGCATGGCGCCCAAATACAAAAACATGCTCAGCGTATTTTTCCGTTCGGCGATCCACGCGACCGACTCAACGTTGACGGGATGCAGCGCGAAGACCGCCGCCGCGAGGCGGGCGCCGGGGATTTTCAACCGGGCCAGGATGCGCCAAATCAGCAGCGCCGCCAGGATGTGCAGGAGAAGATTATCGAGATGGCAGCCGAGCGGGTTATTCCCCCAGCAGCGCCATTCCAGCCAGAAGCTGTCCTCCACCGCCGGCACGAAATCGCGGGCGGTTTTTTGTGTCCACACCCGCCACCATCCGCTCGCCTGGTGAACAGCGGGATTGTCCGTCAGGTAAGCATTGTCATCCCAAAGAAAGTCCCCGTGCCAGGCCGGCTGGTAGGCCAGTGCCGTTGCGGCCGCCAGGCAGAGGCAGAACAACCAACCTTCGCGCCACCAAGGCTGGGACGCCTTCGCCGGGGGCGGGCGGACGGATGGCTCCTTCACTTCCATGAAGGTGGGTCTCGCTACTTGCCCATTAGCTTCAGCAGGGTGGCGGCCATCTCCGAAGGCGTCGCCGCGACACCGATGCCCGCCTGGCGAAAGGCTTCAATCTTGGCCGCCGCCGTGCCCATGCCGCCGCTGACAATCGCGCCCGCGTGGCCCATGCGGCGCCCCGGAGGCGCGGTCGCGCCCGCGATAAATCCGGCCACGGGTTTCTTGACATGCTTATGAATGAATTCGGCCGCCTCTTCTTCGGCCGAGCCGCCGATCTCGCCAATCATGATGATGCCATGCGTTTCGGGGTCGTCGTTGAACATTTTGATGACGTCCAAGTGCGAAGTTCCGTTGACCGGATCGCCGCCGATGCCTACGCACGTCGATTGCCCCACGCCTCGGCAGGTTAGCTGCCAGACGGCTTCGTAAGTCAGTGTGCCGCTGCGGGAAACGACGCCGATATTCCCCTTCTTGTGAATGTAACCTGGCGCGATGCCGATGCGGCAGCCGCCACTCGAATCCGGCCCGTCCCCCGGCGTGACCACGCCCGGGCAATTCGGCCCGATGAGCCGGGTCTTGCTTCCCCGCATGGCCTCTTTGACCTTGATCATGTCTTTGACAGGAATGCCTTCTGTGATGCAGATCGCCAATTCCAGCCCGGCCTCGGCCGCCTCCAGGATGGCGTCGCCCGCGAAAGGCGGCGGCACGAAAATGGCGGAAACCGCCGCGCCGGTCTGGCGGGCCGCCTCGCCGACGGTGTCAAATATGGGAATTCTGTGGCTCCCGTGCTCGAAGACCTGGCCGCCCTTGCCGGGTGTCACCCCGGCCACGATGCGCGTGCCGTAATCAAGTGAAAGCTGGGTGTGCTTGGCGCCGAAAGAACCGGTAATGCCCTGCACCAAAACTTTGGCATCGGGCTTGACAAGAATGGACATGGTAAAGACTGGCTAAATTGCGAATGAATCTGTTAATGCGCCTTGCGCTTGTGAATTAAAATCCTGTTGCCATCGGGATCGCGGAAAATGGCCAGCCGGCAAACGGGCGTGTCGGTGATTTCCATGGCGAACTTCACCCCAACGGATTTCAACCGTGCTACTTCCTTGTCCAGGTCATCAGCTTCAAATGCGACGCAAGTTCCCTCCTCCGACGGCTTCCAGACATCGCCATAAGAGCCGATGCCGATGGTTCCGGCGCCGAACTCGTATTCGACCCAAAGTCCGCCACCGGAAATCATGGCCGGCTTAAACCCCAATTGCTCCTCATAGAAGCGCCGCGCGCGCGCCATATCCGTGACCGGAATGCCTGTGAAAGCGATTTCAGTAATCATAACGTAAAAGATTCTTTGGGATTCCCGCGAACCCAAACCGGCCCGCATCTTCAATGCCCCCCGCCCGAATTGCAACGCAAAAACACCATCCGATGCGCCGGAACTCAAGCTGGCATTTGCGATTTTTTGAAAATCGGCTTTATTTGCTTGCCGTCGCGGCCCAAACTTTTAAGACTTTGAACCAAAGGTTGGATTGACATGGCCAGCAAAAAGCATCGAGCCAAAATGAAGGCTCAATTTGGAAAAAGACCGGGCGCACGGACGTCCAAGAATCGCCGCGCGCAAAGCCCGCGGAAACGGGCCGCGTCGCGCCTGACGGAATTCACTCCGGCGCCATCGGCCCCGGAAGTCGCGCGTGAAGAAACTTTTGTCCCGCTGACCGACAAAGAGCGCCCGCCTTACGACGGCGATACCGCCATCAAACTTTACTTGCGCGAAATCGGGCAGGTCAAATTGTTGACGCTCCCGGAGGAAACGCAATTGGCCGCCCGCATCAAGAAGGGCGACAAAAAGGCGCGCGAACAAATGATCAAGGCCAACCTTCGCCTGGTGGTCAAGATCGCGCATGACTATGAGAATTTCGGCCTGCCCCTGCTCGATTTGATCAACGAGGGCAACATCGGCCTGATGAAAGCCGTCGAACGTTTCGATCCCGCCAAGGGAGGCAAGCTCTCCACGTACGGTTCGTGGTGGATCAAGCAATCCATCAAGCGCGCGCTGGCCAATCAATCCAAGACCATCCGGCTGCCGGTCCATTTGGTGGATAAGATCGCCAAAATGCGCCGCACGGCCATGAAGTTGCAGGAAGTTTTTGGCCGCGAGCCGACCGACGAAGAGCTGGCCGAGGAAATGAACATGTCGCCCAGCCGCGTCGCCCAAATGCGCACGGCCGCCATCCGCCCGGCTTCGCTCGACGCGCCCATCGGCGACGACGATTCCAATAATTTTGCCGAAGTCGTTCAGGACGAAAGCGCCGACACGCCTTACGAACAGTTGGAGCAAAAAACGGTTACCAAGATGCTGCGGGAAATGGTCAAGACGCTGGACCCGCGCGAGGCGACCATTTTGCAATATCGTTTCGGATTGGATGGCGGCAGCGAGAAAACTTTGGAGGAGGTCGGGGCCAAATTCGGCGTGACTCGCGAGCGGGTGCGCCAGATTCAGAACATCGCCCTGAACAAGCTTCGCAAAATGATCCAGAAACTTGAGTCTGTCAAAAGCTGAACAGGCGCGGTACTCTGGCCCCATGACAAACGAGAACGCAACCGTCGAGCGGATCGCCAAAGCCATTCGCAATGTCCCAGATTTTCCCAAGCCCGGCATCCAGTTCAAAGATATTACTCCCGTGCTGGCCGACGGCGCGCTTTTCGCCAGTTCCATTGATTTGCTGACCAGCCGGGTCCAGCCTGGCGCGGTGGATGCCGTAGTGGGCATTGACGCGCGCGGATTTATTTTCGCCGCCGCTGCCGCTTATAAACTCCAGTGCGGATTCGTTCCCGTTCGAAAAAAGGGCAAGCTGCCGTTCCAAACTTACGAGCAAACTTACGAATTGGAATACGGCTCGAATACCGTCGCCATCCACGTCGATGCCGTCAAACCCGGCAGCCGCGTGCTGCTCGTGGATGATCTGCTGGCCACGGGCGGGACAGCCGCGGCCGCCGCCAAGCTTCTCCAGCGCCTGGGCGCGGAAATCCTGGAAATCACGTTCCTGCTGGAATTGAGTTTTCTGCCGGGCCGCGACAAGCTCAAAGGCTTCCCCGTCCGCTCTCTCATTGTCTATTAGCGTCCGCATTTACCGCGTCGCATGATCGGCTGGCTGCAATCCGTCGATATCGGGCTGTTCCGTTGGATCAATCTCTCCTGGAGCTGTCATTTTCTGGACGTATTGATGGGTTTCATGAGCGAATCGCCCTGGCTGGCCTGCATCCTCGTGCTGATCGCGCTGGGCCTTCTGGTCAAAGGCGGGCCGCGCGGGCGCGTTTGCGTGCTGATGCTCGCCCTGGCTCTCTGCCTGGGCAATTGGCTCGTGTGCGATTCGATCAAACACGGCGTGGAGCGGTTGCGCCCGTTTCACAACATCGCGAATGCCAAATTGCGAATCGGGATGGGCGGCAGTTACAGCATGCCGTCATCCCACGCGGCCAATTGGTTTAGCGCCGCGCTCATTCTGCTGGTCTATTACCGGCGCTCGATTTTCTGCATGTTGCCGCTGGCGGTGATGGTCGGCCTGTCAAGAATTTATAATGGCGTGCATTACCCAAGCGACGTGCTGGCCGGGGCCTTGCTGGGTTTGGGCTATAGCGCGGCCGTCATTTGGGGGGCGGACGCGGTTTGGGCGTGGATCGGGACGCGATGGTTTCACTCCTGGCACAAGCGCCTGCCTTCGCTGCTGAATCCCGCGACTTGCGCCGCGGAGGAAGACACGCGCCCGACACCATGGCTGCGTCTGGGCTATGTGCTGATCGCGCTGCTGTTCTTCGCGCGGCTGGCGTATGTGGGCCTGAGCGGCATCGAATTGAGCGAGGACGAAAGCTACCAATGGATTTGGTCCAAACACCCGGCCCTTTCATACTACAGCAAGCCGCCGATGATCGCCTGCGCGCAATGGCTCGGAACGCATCTGTGGGGAGACAACGAATTTGGCGTCCGGTTTTTTTCGCCTGTGATTGCCGCGATCATGGCCGTGCTCGTGCTGAGGCTGATGGCCCGGGAAGCTGGCGGGCGCCCGGCTTTCATGTTGTTCCTTGCGATGACCGTCACGCCGCTGCTGGCGTTGGGCGCGACGGTCATGACAGTCGACCCGCTGTCGGTGCTGTTTTGGACCGCGGCCATGATTGCGGGCTGGCGCGCGTGCCGGCCGGATGGCGGCACGCGGGACTGGCTTTGGGTTGGCCTCTGGACAGGACTCGGTTTCTTGAGCAAATGGACCAACATGCTGCAACCCATTTGCTGGGTCATTTTTTTCCTTTTGTGGGCGCCGGCGCGGCGTCATCTGCGGAAGCCGGGGCCCTATCTGGCGCTGCTAATCGCCGCGCTGTTTTGCGTGCCTGTGCTTGTTTGGATGCAGCAACACCAATGGATCACGGTGGAACATATCGCGACCGATGGCCAATTGGACAAAGCCTGGACGCGCACCTACGTGTTCCAATTTTTGGAGGAGGAAGCGGGCGCGTTGCATCCGCTATTCTTCGTGGCGGCGATGTGGGCCGCGCTGGCGTTTTGGCGCAAGGGCCGGAGGGACCCGTTCCAGCTTTTTCTTTTCAGCATGGGCGGGCCGTTGTTTTTCGGCTGCTTTTTTCTAAGCTGGCACAGCCATGTGCAGCCCAATTGGATCGCTCCGTCCGTCATTCCTCTTTTCTGCCTGATGGCCGTTTATTGGTCAAAACGCTGGCAATCCGGCGCGGCCGTTCTTCAGCCCGTGCTGGCGGCGGGACTGGCCTTCGGCCTGATCCTGGTCGTCATGTTGCACGCGCCCAATCTTGTCAATAAACTTTTGCACCGCAAACTGCCGCCCAAACTGGACCTGCTGCGCCGCGTGCATGGCTGGCGGGAAATGGCCCGCATGACTGGGCTGGCGCGCGAGGAATTGGCGGCGGACGGCCGGCCCGCCTTCATCATTTGCGAACATTACGGTTTCACCTCGGAACTGACCTTCTACATGCCGGAAGCCAAACGCCTCGTGAACGCGGAGCCGATGGTTTATTTCTGCGCGGGCGCGCATCCGCGCAACCAATTTTTCTATTGGCCCAATTACCTTTCCCGCAAAGGCCAAAACGCCCTCTTCGCGCGCGAAATCAGCCCCCCTTCCCTCAAGCCGGATTGGTTCGCCCGCTGGTGGCGGGGAGAGCCGGACCTTTACGTCCCCGGCCAGCCGCCTGAACCCGCCGCCCCGCCCGACCTTCTCCGGCAGTTCGATTCGTGCGTCAACCTGGGCGTGCGCGATGTCGTTTTCGACGGCGCGGTTGTCCGGCGGGTCCAATTCATCCAATGCCTGCATTTGCGCTGATATGACGCCTCCGCGCGCGAGCTTTGCTGTCAAGAATTACGACCTGGCGCTCACGCTCGCCTCCGGCCAGGCCTTCCGCTGGCGGCGCGCCGGCGGCGCCTGGGAAGGAGTCATCGGCTCGCGCTGGGTGCGTTTGCGCCAGGAGGGCGATTGCATCCACGCCGAATCTTCCGAGGGCCAGCCGGATTGGCAATGGCTGCGCCACTACCTGCAAATCGACGTGGACCTGGAACGAATTCTGGCGCAATTCCCCGATGACGCGCCCATGCGCGAAGCGGCCGCGGCCTGCCGGGGTTTGCGGTTGTTGCGGCAGGAGCCGTGGGAATGCCTGGCCTCCTTCATTTGCTCCTCCACCAAACAAATCATACAGATCGAACAAATCGTCGGTTTGTTGTGCCGGAATTTTGGCCAGCCGCTGGCGCCGCCGGCCGGTGTCGATCCCGTCGCGGCCTTTCCCCTGGTGGAGCGGCTGGCTGCCGTGTCCGAAGCGGAATTGCGCGCGTGCAAAATGGGTTTCCGCGCCCCGTATTTGCTCGGCGCCGCCCGCAAACTCGCGGCTGGCGAAGTGGATTTGGCCCGCCTCGGCGAATTGCCGCTCGAAGACGCGCGCGCCGCCCTGCTGGCGCTGCCGGGCGTGGGCGTCAAAATCGCGGATTGCGTGCTGCTTTTCGCTTACGGATTTGAGAAGGCGTTCCCAGTCGATGTCTGGATTGCCAGGGCGCTCCGTCAACTGTATTTTCCCAAACGCCGCGCGAACCTGGCCCGGCTGCGGCGCTTCAGCCAAAGCCATTTTGGCGCGCACAGCGGCTACGCGCAGCAATATCTGTTTCACTACATGCGGACACGCCCATGAATAAATTAGGCATGACAACATTGGCGGCGATCGCCGCGCTAACGGCGGCTTCACCCAGCGGCGCCGCGCAAACCGCCGCTGCCAGCACGGAGGAATTCCTCAGTTCCATCGGCGTCTGCACGCACATCGCGCAAGGCGTGGACAACCCGGAGAAAGTCGCCGCCTGCCTGCGAGGCGCTGGCATCCGCAACATTCGCGACGACGGCACAACCAGCCAGGCCGCGCTGCAAGCGTATATTGCCGTCCACAAATTGTCGGGCGCGAAAGTGAGCCTGCTGCCGGTCAATGGAAACATTGCCGCGAGCCTGCGCGAGTATGAAGAGTTGGCCGCTGAAGGCGCGCTGCTCGCTGTCGAAGGCCCCAATGAGCCAAATAATTTTCGCGTGACTTACAAGGGCGCCAAGTCTTCACCCTCCAATTCCCTGCCCGTCGCCGAGTTTCAGGCGGATTTATATCAAGCCGTCAAAGCCGATCCAAAACTGGCCGGCATTCCCGTCTTCGCGTCCAGCGAAGCCGGCGGTTCGCAGCCCAACAATTGCGGCCTGCAATTTCTTAAAATCCCCGCCGGCGCCGGCACGCTCATGCCAGACGGCACAACCTTCGGTGATTACGCCAACACGCATAATTACGTGTGCGACCATCTTTCGGGCATAGTTGACAACAACGCCTGGGACGCGGAAGACCCCGCGGTGAATGGCCGCTGGGACGGCATGTATGTCGAATACGGCCATACTTGGTGGTCGCACGGTTTCAACGGCTATCCCACCAATGACCTTGCGAAACTCCCGCGCGTCACCACCGAAACCGGCTGGCCCACGCGCGGCGAAAATTCGATCTACGAAGTCGAGCAGGGCAAACTTTTTCTGAACCTCTATCTCGCCGCATTCAAGCGCGGCTGGCGTTATACATTCATCTACATGCTGCACGACGACCCGGTCCAGGGCTTCTGGGGTTTTTTCTTTACAGATTACTCGCCAAAGCCCTCCGCGACCTGCCTCCACAATCTCTCCGCCATCCTGGCCGGTGACGCATCCCCGGCGCCCGGTTCGCTCGACTATTCCATCCCCGACGAGCCGCCAACCGTGCATGACTTGCTCCTGCAAAAAGACAACCACACCTTCGAGCTAGTCGTCTGGGGCGAGCGAGCCAAAGGCAATTCAGACGTCACCATAAAACTCGACTCCCCCACGCCGAAATTGAACATCTACGACCCCACCACTGGAATTTCCCCCACGCGAACCCTCAACGGCGCCGACTCCGTCCCCCTCACCCTCAGCGATCATCCCCTTATCCTTGAGATCCAAAATATTCCGCGATAACCCGCTTCCGAAATCTTCGCCGCAATTGCATCACCGAGGTGAATCCGCCGGCCTCACTTCGAGAAATCTTCCCCAGACGTCGCGGGGCATGCCTTTGCTCCAGCCGCCGAGGTCGTAGAGAACGAGAATTCGGTTGTCGGTCAGCGTTTCTTCAATGGCCGTGTAATGCGTGGTCAGCACGCCGGAGGTCAGGCGGACCACATTCGGCCACGTCTTGCCATGATCCTGGCTGATTGCAAGGTAGCCGCCGTTCCACGGATGTTCGGGATGCAGCCAGCAGGCTTTTTGCGGAACGCGGATGCCGAAGGAAGCCACGAGGATGCCGCCGCGCAACTGGATCAGGTCCGGATCCACAACCGCGGCCCGCAATTCATCCGGGTTGTTTTCATCCAGCAGCTTTCCTTTCGCGCCTTTGAAGTTGCGAAACATGTCCGCCCACAATTCCGTCCGGTAAACATCAAGCCCCGCGAACACGCGCGGATGAGGAGTCGTCCACATCGTGCCGCCGTCATCGGAAGTCGTTTCGTATAATTCCCGCCCGGTTCGCATCAGGCAAAGCAATCGCGCCGGACCGGATGTTTGACTCACACGATTCAAAACCGGTTCGCCTAATCCTTCCGTGCCAACGGCCGGGTCCGCCGAGACGCTGGCGGCCAATTTCCAATGGCGGCCCTGGTCTTTGGAGCGCACGAACATCACGCGAGTTTTTCTCATGCTCGGCGCGTACGTGCATGGAGTGTCGTCGCCTTGCATCCACCCGTAAAGGGTGGTCATCAAATCGCCGTTCGGCAGTTCAATGATGCGGCGATGAGCGCGCTGGGCATTGTGGGCGCGTCCGCCGTCATCTTTGGAGCCGTAAAAATTTGCGCCCGGCAGATCGAAGATCGCGTCGCGCGGGCCGTCGAGGGTGCGCCAGTCGTTGGTCGATGTATAAATCTGCCCAATCCCCTCGCCGGGACGGGAACCGGGCGTGACGTAAGTGTCAAGCGCAAGGATGGTTCCGTCGCGCAATTGCACCGCGCCACCCTCCATATTCAATCCGTTCTCCCCAGGCTTCAGTGGAATCTTCACCCAAGTCCGGCCGTCGTCGCGCGAAATCCTAGTTTCCATCGCGCTGAAATAAACGATGCGCGAACTCGGAAACGTCTTTTCCGGCGCTTGCGCTTGCGCCACAAACGCGCCGGAAGCTGTGCGCAACAGCGAAGGCTGCAATCCGCGCGGCAACACCATGAATTCGCCGCCATACTTGAAGCGCAACTTCCCGTCCGCTTCGACCATGGAGGGCATGTTCTTTCTCGCGGGAGTTGGCAATCGATTTGCAACCGCGTCGGGCTTCACGCTCTCGCCGGCCACCATCGAAAAGCACGCCGCCCACGCTAAAACGACAAAAATGGATGCCTTCAGGCAGGTTTCATTCATTTGACAAGATTGAATTAATATCAGGAAATCGAATTGACTCCACGGCGCAGCAACCCGCCCAGTTTTTTGATGCCCTCCTCAATCCGCGCCGGGGGCATGTTTGAAAAATTTAAGCGCATGGTGTTTTTGCCTTCGCCGTTTAGATGAAACTCGCCGCCCGGCACGAACGCCACGCCTTCGTTTAAGGCCGCTTCGAGCAAATGCCCGGAGTCGGCGCCGGGCGGCAATGTGACCCACAGGAAAACTCCGCCATCCGGCTTCGTCCAACGCGCGCTTTTGGGAAAATATCGGTCCAGGGCCTCCAGCATGGCGTCGCGCCTTTGGCCGTAATGCCGGCGCAGCACCGGAATGAAATCTTCCAGGAAACCCTGCCTGACCAATTCCAGCGCCAGATATTGGTTCAGCGTGCTCGTCTGCAAGTCGGCCGCCTGCTTGGCCAGCGCCAGTTTTTCGATGACCGGCTTCGAGGCAATGACCCAGCCCACGCGCAATCCTGGGGCCAGCACCTTCGAGAATGTCCCGGCGTAAATCACCCGGCTGCTGAAGTCGGAACCGGGGCGTTCCGGCGCGTCCAGTTCCAATAAATTCGGCAGCGCGCGCCCGCTGTAGCGCAATTCGCCGTAAGGATTATCCTCGATGATCGCCATCGAATGCGCGCGCGCCAAGGCGGCCAATTTCTTCCGGCGCGGCAGCGACATTGTGGCGCCGAGCGGATTTTGAAAATTGGGCACGCAGTAAATCGCCTTGGGCTTGCGCTTCATCAGCGGCCGGCATTTCTCCACACGCAGTCCGCGCGCGTCGCATAGGGCCGGCATGAATTCCACCCCGGTCGGGCGCCAGGCCGAGAGCAGAGCCAGGTAAGTCGGATTTTCCACGATCACGCGGTCGCCTTTCTCGAAGAGGATGCGCCCCAGCAGGCTGAGCGCCTGTTGCGCGCCGCTGGTGATCAGGACGTTTTCATGCGCGATCCGCAGGCGCGGGGTGGAAAAACGCAGCGCAATCCAATCGCGAAGCTCCGGCAATCCTTCGGTGATGGAATACTGCAACGATTTCCCGCCGTGTTGATCGAGCACCGCCGCCAGCGCCGATTTGAATCGCGGCACGGGGAACAATTCCGCCGCCGGCAATCCGCCCGCGAAGGAAATGACTTCCGCGCGCGAAGTGACCTTCAGCAACTCGCGCAGGGCGCTGGGCGTCATGAGCGCGGTTCGGCTGGCGAAGAGCTGGCTCCAATCCATTTCCGGTTCCGTCTTCATGTTTGACATCATGCGCCCTCGCCGCGATTCCGGCCAATACTTCTTTGTTCCCGTGACGATGCCTTGGCGGCATAATGATTTCATGGAACTGCGTCATCTGCGCTATTTCGCCGCCGTGGCGGAAGAATTGAACTTCACCCGCGCGGCACAGAGGTTGCGCGTGGCCCAGCCCGCCTTGAGCCGCCAAATCCGCCAGCTTGAGGATGAGTTGGGCGTGACCCTGCCCGACCGCGGCCGCCGCGGCGTGCAGTTGACAAAGCCGAGCCGGGCGTTCCTCGCGGAGGCGCAAGCTCTTTTGCGGCAAAGCGAGGAGGCCATTCGCGTTGCGCGCAAAACCGATGGGGCGGAACGGAGTCAACTCAATCTTGGATATATTTGGGGTTTGTTCCATTCCCTGGCGCCACCCGTTCTGGAGCGTTTTCGCGGTCGTTTTCCCGCCACGGCCATTCACCTCTTCGACCTCGCGCCAATGGAGCAAGCCCGCGCCATTGTTGAAGGCCGCCTTGATGCCGGGTTTATCGGATTCGCGCACGAAGCGAATTGCGCGGGCTTGAGCAAACGGAAAGTCGGCTCGTGCGAGTTCGTGGCGGCCCTGCCGAAGACGCATCGCGCCGCCAGCCAGCAGGCTGTCCAGCTTTCAAGCCTGGCCGGCGATTTCTTTCTCGGCATTTCAGCCGAGACTTTCCCCGGCGCTTCCCGCGATGTCGCCGAAGCGTGCGCCCGCGCGGGATTTCGTCCGAAAATTCTGCAAATGGTAGAACGCGGCCATGCGATATTGGGGTTGGTTGCTGGAAACTGCGGCGTGGCGTTGCTGCCGGAATCTTTGAAGGCGCTCCCCCACCCCGGCATAATATTCCGCTCGCTGGCGGACCCGCCGGTGGCGGATTTGTACTTGGCATGGCGCGCGAAATCCACGCCTCCGGTTGTCAAAGAATTTCTCGCGTCCCTGTAAAACGCAAGCCGGGAAGAAGTGTCATACTGTCCTATGACAGTTTGCCGATCGTTCGCTGGGATTAGGACCTGTTGGCAAGCTCAACTTCGCTGGCCGGCGCAGGCTGCTCCCGGCTCGCCCACCACAACCACACGACCCACACGCACGCGGCGCCCATGCCGAGCCAGCCGGTTGTCCGCACGAAAGCGGCGATTTGAGTGTCATGAGCTGTGACGTGCCAGCGCCCAAAAATCCGCGCCCAATCGTGGTCGCCGCCGCCGACCAGCGGCAGCACCTGCGCGCGGGCGTCCGCCATGTAGCGCGCGATGTTCAGCCAATTCTCGAAAAACCAGATGACCGAGGCCGCGAACGAAATCGCCTCGCGTTTGCGCCAGAACGAAACCGCCAGCGCCACTGGAAACACCAGTTGCCCCATTGTGCCGCCATAAGTTTCAAGGCGCTGGCTGAAAAGCCCGACGAACGGATGTCCCGCCTCGTGGAACAACAGATTGGCGTCATCCAGAAAGCGGACAAATCCTGGCTCGGACTGCCAAACCAGCACGCCAAACACGGCGATTCCAGCGAAAAAGCCCGCCAGCTTCTGTCCCGTTACGACGCCCCAACGGCTGTCATTAGAATCTCGCATGGCCCGTTTGCGGACCTGGCAGGATCAGGAAATGACGAACCGATCGGCGCCGCGAAACTCGACCAAATTCACCGCGACGGCGAGTTGGACGATTCCTTTGGCTTTGCGCTTGCCACAGGTTTGGTAAACACCGGCAACAAACTCTCCAAAGGTCAGCGGTTTCCTGGCGAAACGGTCTTTTAACGGCAATAACTGCTCAACTTTAATCATAGTGATTGTGTATAAGCAGGATGCTTGCCATCCCACATTTGAGAGGAACTTTGGTGGAGTGGCGACCCTAAGGGGAATCGAACCCCTGCTACCGCCGTGAAAGGGCAGTGTCCTAACCGCTAGACGATAGGGTCGTCCAAGAGGTGTAAATGTAATCATTTCCGGCCCGTTGTCACGGCAAAATGGAATTTTATTCCGCTGCCGCCAATTTTCCCGGCTTGCGCGGCCAGCGGCGGCGCCCCATCCTGCCGGCGCCATGCCAGAGTTAATGGCTCAAAGCTGTATTGCGGGCTGGGACTTGCTCAAATCGGCGCTCGATGCCGCGCTCAATTTTGTTTACCCGCCCGTCTGTCAAATATGCCGCGATGAACGCGCCGGAGCGCGCGAGGGCTATGTCGGCGGCGCCTGCTGGAGCGGCGTGCGGTTCGTGACGCCGCCCTTTTGCGACCGCTGCGGGCTGCCTTACGATGGCGACATCAAAGGCGAATTTCGCTGTGGAAATTGCGCGGAACTGGAATTTGGATTCTCATTCGCGCGCTCGGCCGTCCGCGCCAACGCGATGATGCTCGAAGTCATCCATCGCTACAAATACCAGCGGGCGCTTTGGTTCGAGCCATTTTTGGCGGATTTGCTCCAGCGCGCGGCCCAGCCCGCCCTGGCCGGCCAGGGTTGGGATTTGATCGTGCCTGTGCCGTTGCATCCGCTTAAGTTGCGCCAGCGCGAGTTCAACCAGGCGGAACGGCTCGCCCGCTGCTTGGGACGCTCGCTGGGGCTGCCGGTGAACACAAAAGCGGTGCGGCGCGTCCAATTTACCGAAACGCAGACCAAACTCAGCCGTCCGCGGCGGGCGGCCAATGTCAGCGGCGCGTTCGCGCCGGGCCAGAAATTGGATGGACAGAAAGTTATTTTGGTGGATGATGTCATGACAACGGGCGCGACAACCAGCGCCTGCGCGCGGACCTTGCGAAAGGCCGGCGCCAGTGACGTGTGCGTATGGACGGCGGCCCGCGGGATTTAATCGCAACAACCAGCCAAATTGAAAGCAGACATGCAAAATGAAACGACGAGGCGCTAAAATGGCAACGACTTCATTTACAAAAAAGACGCTTGGCCTGGAAACAGTTGAACCGGCTGTGACGCCTCCTCCACAGGAGCCGCAGACGAGTTTCCTCAAGAAACCCAAAATCGGCGCCGCGCCCTCGCGCAAGCGCGACATCCCGGAAGGCCTCTGGACCAAGTGCAAACAATGCGGCTCCATGATCTACGACAAAACCCTGGACGAAAATTTGAAGGTGTGCCCGAAGTGCCAGTATCACTTGCCTATCGGCGCCCGCGAGCGCATTCACGCCCTGGTCGAGACTTGTTCGTTTGAGGAAAACGACGCCGCGATGGAAAGCGTGGATGTTCTGAACTTCACCGGCGCATCGTCTTATGCCAACAAACTGGAACATTACCGGAAAACCGCCAATCTCAAGGAAGCCGTTTGCACGGGCATCGGCCGCATGGGCAAATACCGCGTGGCCCTGGGCGTCATGGATTTCCGTTTTCTTGGCGGCTCGATGGGCTCGGTAGTCGGCGAGAGATTAACACGGTTGATCGAGGCGGCCACGGACAAGGAATTGCCGGTGATCATCGTGTCCACCAGCGGCGGCGCGCGCATGTATGAAGGCATGTTCAGCCTCCTGCAAATGGCCAAAACCTGCGGCGCGCTGGCCTTCCACGCCAAAGCCAGGCTTCCTTACATCAGCGTCCTGACCAATCCGACCATGGCTGGGGTCATGGCCAGTTTCGCCGCTGTCGGCGATTTGATCGTGGCCGAGCCGGGTGCGATGATCGGTTTTGCCGGGCCGCGCGTTATTGAAAGCACGACCCAATCCGAATTGCCTCCCGGTTTTCAAACGGCGGAATTCCTGGGCGAACACGGGCTGATCGACGCCATCGTCCCCCGCGGCGAAATGAAGGCGCGCCTGTGCTCTTATCTCGACTTTCTTATGGCCGGGCGCGAACCCGCGGCGGCTCTCGCGGAGAAAATTGCATAATACTTTTTCATGGAAGAATTGATTCTGCGTCTATTGGCGCGCGCCGATTACGCTCCTTCCAATGTCCCGGAATTGATGCAGGCCGCCGGCTTGCGTCCAAACCAGCAACAGGAATTCCAACAAGCGTTGCGCGCCCTGGAGCAGAAGGGGCATATCATTCGCACCAAGGGCAACCGCTATATCCAATCGCGGGAGGCCGACCTCGTGCCCGGCCGCCTGCGCGTCAACCGCCAGGGCAAAGGCTTTCTGGACCCGGACGATTCCGAGCAAAGTGAAATCGTTGTTCCGGAAAGCGCCACCGGAACCGCCTTTCATGGCGACCGCGTGCTGGTCCGCCGCGACGTCACTCGCGGGGCCGCTGAATCGACGGGCCGTGTCGTGCGCATCCTCGAACGCGCCCGCGCCACGGTCGTGGGCACGTTGCAGCGCAGCCAGCAATTTCTATTTGTCATTCCCGACGACCCGCGCATCCCGCACGATATTTACGTCCCCCCCGCGCGCGACACCGGCCGCCCCGCCGCCATCGGTGACAAGGTCGTGGTGGAATTGCGCGCCTGGGAATCGCGCCACACCAATCCCGAAGGCGAGATCATTGAAGTGCTCGGCCCGCCCGATGCGGAAGGGGTCGATATGCTTTCGGTGCTGCGCCACTACAACCTGCCCCTGCACTTTCCGAAAAAAATGTTGCAGGAGGCGGCCGCCCTGGCCCGGCCGCGTCCGCGCGGCGAGCCGCTGCCCGAGGAGATCGCCGAGCGCGTGGATTGCCGCGGCCACCAAGTCATCACCATCGACCCGGACGACGCCAAGGATTTTGACGATGCGATTTTTCTGCGGGCCGATGGCGCCAAACAATGGAAACTGTGGGTCCACATTGCGGATGTCTCGCATTACGTCCGCCCGGGAGGCGCGCTCGACGAGGAAGCGCGGCGGCGCGGCAATTCCGCCTACTTGGTGGACCGGGTCATCCCGATGCTGCCGGAAGCGTTGAGCAACGAAATTTGCTCGCTCAAGCCGGGCGTGGACCGGCTGGCCAAATGCGCCGAATTTACGCTGTCACATGAAGGGCGGCCCTTGGATGCCAAATTCTATTCGTCGGTCATTCGTTCCCGCCAGCGGTTCACTTACAAGGAGGCGCTGGCCGTCTTGCAGCGGCCGCCCGGCGGCGATCCTATTGAACAAATGCTCCATCAGGCGAACGCTTTGGCGCAACGGATTCGCGCGGCGCGGTTCCGGGCCGGTTCGCTCGCGCTGGATTTTCCGGAAACAAAAATTCGCCTTGACGCCCGCGGGCGCGTGTTGCGCATCGAACGAATCGAAAACGACGTCTCGCACCAGTTGGTCGAGGAGTTCATGCTGCTGGCCAACGAAGCCGCCGCCGCGCGCCTGATGGCCTTGCGCCGCCCTGCCCTCTATCGCGTCCACGAGCCGCCCGCCGAGATGCGCCTGGAGGAATACCGCCAGGAAGTGTTGAGCCACCATGTCCCCTGCGGCCAGCTGAGCCACCGGCCGGAAGTGCAGAAATTGCTCCGGCGCCTGGACGGCCTGCCCATTGGCCCGGCCCTGAAAATTGGATTTCTAAAATCGCTCATGCGCGCCCGTTACGCCGTCGAGCCGCTGGGCCATTACGGCTTGTGCAAGGCCAAGTACACGCATTTCACTTCGCCGATCCGGCGCTACGCGGATTTGGAGGTGCATCGCGCTTTATTTGACAAGGAGAAGCCCGCGCTCGGCGCGCTCAAATCGATGGCCCTGCACCTTTCAGAAACCGAGCGCAATGCATCCGATGCGGAGCGTGACAGCAAGGATGTCAAGATGTTCGCCTACCTCCGCCAGCAGCTCAAGAGCGGCCAATCGGAGACGTATCAGGCGCTGATTGTTGACCTGCGCAATTTCGGCTTTTTTGTCGATGTGTCCGCGCTGGGCATGAGCGGGCTGGTGCATCTGTCCTCCGTGGTCGATGACTTTTATGTGTTTGACTCGATCCGGAGGCAATTGACCGGCCGGCGCACCCGCCACGTCCTGCGCGTCGGCGACCGCGTGACGGTGCAAGTGGCCAAGGTGGACACCTTCAAGAAACAGGTGGATTTCAAATTGGCTGTTCCCGCTCGCCGGTTGGAGAAGAAGCCAGCCCATGGCGGCCATCACGGAAGACGCGGCGCGAAAAAGCTGCCGCCCGGCCAATTCTCGCCTTAGTTGCGCGCAGGCCGTGATGGGACCGATGAACACAAAGACATTTTTTCTTTATTTGGCCACGTGGACGCTGGTGGCTCTAAGTCCCGGGCCGGCTGTGTTGTTTTCGATGGCGGCATCGATGCGTTCCGGCTTTCGCCAAAGCCTTCTTGGAATACTGGGAATCCAAGCTGGCAACAGCCTTTTCTTTTTTTGCAGCGCGTTTGGCTTGGGCGCTTTGCTCTCCAGCGCGACTCAAGCGTTTGCAATTCTTCGTTGCGCGGGTGCGCTATATCTGCTGTATCTTGGCAGCCGGATAATTATTTCAACATTCCTTCATTCCGCCCGGCCAATGACGCAACTGTCAAACGCGAGCGTCAAAGGCCGAAATGTATTCTTTCACGGGCTTCTGGTTCAGGTCACGAATCCGAAAGCGCTGCTGTTTGTTTCCGCGCTCCTGCCGCAGTTTATCGATCCCCGCGGCCCGGCCGCACCGCAACTGGGCGTTCTTGGGGTTGCGACTATCGTGGTGGACGCCGCCGTCTTAACCTCCTACGCGTTTTTTGCTTCCCGCGGCATTCAAACAATTCGCGGTTCGCGCGCCGCCGCCTGGCTCGAAAGGGTGTGTGGCGCCGCACTCATAGCATTTGGAGTTCGACTAATGCGGACGCGCCGCTAAAAGCCTGGCCAGCGGCCTTGCGTTCACCAAAGAATGAGCACGTCACAAAATCAAAAAGGTCTTCAACTTCAGCAATTGCATCGCCGGCCCGAGGTTTTTCTGATTCCAAATCCCTGGGATGCAGGCTCCGCGCGCATCCTGGCTGGCCTGGGTTTCGAGGCGTTCACCACATCCAGCGCCGCCGCCGCCAACGTTCTCGGCCGCCGCGATGGCCAATTGACCCGGGAAGAGGCGCTCGCGCACGCGCGAACAATCGTCGAGGCCGCGGATTTGCCGGTGGCGGCGGATTTGGAACACGGATTTGGCGACGCCCCCGAAACTGCCGGCGAAACGATCCGGATGGCAGCCGAAGCTGGGTTGGTCGGCGGTTCCATTGAGGACGCCCGCGCTGATCGTGACAAGCCTATTTACGATTTCTCGCTCGCGGTGGAGCGCGTCCAGGCCGCCGTTGAAGTGGCTCGCGCTTTGCCGTTTCCGTTCACATTCGTTGCGCGGGCGGAGAATTTCCTCCGCGGCAATCCAGATTTGAATGACACGATCAAACGCCTGGTTGCCTACGAAAAGGCGGGCGCGGACGTGCTCTTCGCGCCCGGATTGCCCGATCTTGCGTCCGTGCGCGCCGTCTGCGCCGCAGTGTCCAAGCCGGTCAACTTCGCCGCAAGCGCCCGGGGCAAATCGTTTAGCGTCGCGGAGCTTGCCGGAGCTGGTGTCAAGCGCATCAGCTTCGCGGCATCATTTTACCGCGCGGCCATGACCGGCTTGATTGACGCGGCGCACGAAGCCCGCGAGCGCGGAACATTCACCTTTGTCGATCACGCCATCCTCACGCCAGACCTGAATCAGTTCTTCGGCAAATGAAACCGGTGATGCTTGGCAGGCACAGGCATCAGGCGGGCATCTGTGGTTCAACCCTCTCTTCGCCTTGCGGAATATGCGAGAACCGCGCCTGGAACGATCAGGTCACAATTTCCCCGCGCGCCGCAGGATTGCGCAGGTAGAATTCGAGCATCAGATCAAGAATAGATAGTGGAACCAGCAACGACTCCTGGTGAAAATAACAATGCCATCCGCATCGTTGGAAGTTGTCTGCGAAGTTTTGCCTCGACGCGGAAGCATCGCCGGCTTCTTTTGTCAAGAAATCGCGAATGGATAGCTACACGGGCATGACCAAGAAAGACGAATCGCGGGCACAGGCTTTGGATGCGTTGCGCGGCATCGCGATCCTGGCGATGCTGCTGTCAAGCGAACTTCCATTCGGCGACATCGCCCTGCCCCCGTGGATGTATCACGCGCAAGTGCCGCCTCCGCTCCATCAATTCATTCCCAATCCGGGGATCACGTGGGTGGACCTGGTCTTTCCGGTGTTTCTTTTTTCGATGGGCGCGGCTTTTCCATTGGCGATGGGGCGCCGCCTGCGGGCTGGCGTCTCGGAATGGGCGCTGGCCGGGTCGATTCTCAAGCGGGGCTTTCTCCTTGGCTTTTTCGCGCTATTCGTCATGGACATCCGTCCGGGCGTTCTGAGCGACAATCCCGCCGCCGGCACATGGATCGCTGGCCTCGCCGGATTTGCGATTCTTTTCCCGATTCTCTCGCGCCTGCCCCGGACATGGAAGCCATCGCTGCAATGGGCCGTTCGCGCGGCGGGTTGGGCGGCCGCGGCGGGGTTCCTGGCCCTGGCGCGGTATCCCGGCGGACGCGGCTTCAGCGTTGAGCGGAGCGACATCATTATCGTGGTATTGACAAACATGGCGGTGTTCGGCGGATTGATCTGGCTGGTCACGCGCGGCCGCCCCGCGGCGCGGCTTGGCGTCATTGGCATCGTCCTCGCCATTCGCCTGTCAAATATGCCCGCGCCGCTGGGCGGATGGACCTCGTCCTGGTGGGATTTCACTCCCGCGCTGTGGATTTACAGGCTGTACTTTCTGCAATATCTGTGCATCGTCCTGCCGGGGACCATCGCCGGCGAACTGCTGGATGAATGGCTGCGGCTCCAATCGGAGGCCGCCGCGCCATCATGGAGCGCGGGCCGGAACGCGGCCTTGGCGGCCTATATGTTGGCGTTTATTCCAGTGGCGCTGGCCGGGCTGAAATCGCGCTGGCTGCCGGGCACGCCGCTGGCGCTATTCGCGATGCTCTTCGCGGGCTGGCCGCTGGTGAAAAACGCCGCGTCGCCGGCCGAGCGGCTTTACAAACGGCTCTTTTTGTGGGGCGCCTATTGGCTGGTGTTGGGCTTGGTGTTGGAGCCGTACGAGGGCGGCATCAAAAAAGACAGAGCGACCATCAGCTATTATTTTGTCACCTGCGGTTTGACACACTGCCTGCTAATTTCGCTCTCCATCGCCATGGACGTTTTCAAAAAGGCGCGATGGCTGCGCGTGTTCATTGAAACGGGCCAAAACCCGATGATCGCCTACGCCGGCGTCAACAATTTTATCGCGCCCTGCCTGGCCCTGGCCGGCGTGGCGCCTCTGCTCGATCGCTGGGCCTCCACCCCCTGGCGCGGCTTCTGGCGAGGCGTGCTCGTCACGCTGCTCATGGCCCTGGCCACGAGTTATTTGACTCGCTGGTCACCGTCAGGAGAGTGGAAGTGAACGTGGCCCCGTCGGTCGTTGTCAACAACGCGGCGTTGGTGGCCGGGCCGCCGTCAAAGCCGGCGTATGTGCCCAGCAGAATTTGCGTGTCCGTTCCGGCTCCGCGCACAGCCATGGTGTCGCCCCAGCGGTCGCCGGAGCCGTTGCCCGGATCAGCGGGGCTGAATGCGAAATTGGGCAGCACGCTGGGATCGGCGCTCGACCACGAATAAATGGCGAAGCTCGCGCCCGATCCCGCCGCCACGCAATTGCCAGCGTAAATCACTCCATCATTGGCCGCTCCCGCCTGATCGAGGGTGAAAAGCGTGTTGGCCGACGGGAGCGCGATCGTGTCAAGCGCAAACTTGTTGGTTCCCGTGTCCGCGTCCAGCGCGAAGATGCCCAGATTCGCGCTGCTCGAAGAGCCGACGCCGCAGACCAGCACGCTCGCCGTATTGGTGTCATAGGCCAGGCCGCGCGCGTTGTAACTGGTCGTGTCAAGATAAGGATAATTCGCCGCGCCCGCCGCCACGCTCCAGAGTTGCGAAACATTGGTGCGCGTGACCGGCGCGAAAACCGTCAAGACCGCCGGCGGGCTGCTGGTGAGCGCGCCCCCGGCGTTTTCAACGATGACATCATACGAGCCGGAAGAATTGGCGGCAAGAGCGCCAGGCGTGTAAGTGCTGTTGGTGGCGTTGGGAATGTTCGTGCCGTTCAATTGCCATTGATAAAAGATCGGAAGGGAGCCGGAAACTCCGGCGCTGAACGCGAATGACGAATCGGCCGTGTAAATGCTGGCCCCCACCGGCTCGCTGCTGAAGGCCGGGACGGTCGCGACCGGAGCGCCGTAACGCAACGCGACAATCCCATTATTCACATCCAGGCCGTAAACGCGCGGAAATTTCATGGCAATGGCGGCATTGTCGTTTCCATTGGCGTTGAACGACGGGAAAAACGCCTGTTCAAAAAGCACGGGCGGATTGGCCGTGCCGGTCAGCTCATACAACTGGAGATCATTGTTGACATCCAGCAGGTTCACGCCCGCCAGGATATTATTGGCCGGGTCCACGCCGAGGCCGCTCAAGCGGGAAGGAATCTGGCCGGAAGTGCTGTAGTTAAGAAGAACGGCGTTCGTCAAGGCCACCGGATCGAAGGCAATCTCATATAAATTCCCGCCAAAAGCCTTGGCCCAAAATGTGTTGCTCGCGCCGAAGGCAATGCCGTTGCCCGTGAAGCCCGCCGGCACGCCGGAAATCGTCATCAGGATTGGCGAAAATCCGCCTGCCTCGGTAAACAGCGCGACGTTGACCGACTTGGAGCCTAGCAAAATTTGCGTGGTCGCGCCCGCGCCGCGCACGGCCATCGTGTCCCCCCAACGGTCGCCGGAACCGCTGCCCGGATCGCTCGAACTATAGACCTGGACGCCCGCGGCGTTATTGGTGGCGGCCGGCCACTGGGTCAGCGAATAGAATTGCGACGAGGCTGTGCCCACGTCGAGGCAACCGCCATAAACAATGCCGTCATCGG
The DNA here is from genome assembly GCA_036501625.1 of Verrucomicrobiia bacterium. Lineage (GTDB taxonomy): Bacteria > Verrucomicrobiota > Verrucomicrobiia > Limisphaerales > Palsa-1400 > Palsa-1400. Next base: position 158,731 of record DASXZY010000079.1, on the reverse strand, counting down.
CGATGCCAACCTGGTCAATAACAAATTGGTTGTTGTTCGGCATTCCCGCGGCGCTCAGCGAGCCGATGCTCGCGCCGGTGTCGCCATTCAAAAGGTTCAGGCTCGGGCCGCCTGTCGTGCTGGCCACCACCACCACGTTCAGATTGCTGTCGTAGGCGATGCCGCGCGCGTCGTTGTCATTGGCCAGAAAACCGTAGGCGCCGATGCTGGCCGTCCACAACTCGCTGACGGAAGCGTTGGTAACGGGCGCCAAGAGCGACAAGCCGGCAATTGAACTGGTGACCACGTTGCCCGAAACGGCCGCATTGGTGACCACGACAAAATACGTATTCGTGCCGGGCGCTGTGGCGGTGTAGGTGTTGGTATTCGCGCCGGCGATGGCATTGGCCGTCCCGCCGGAGATTTCATACCACTGGTAATGAAATGGCGCCGTGCCCATGACCGCGACGGACAGCGTTTGCGGAGGATACGCATTGGTAATGCCGCCGGCTGGCGCGCCCACGCTCGGCGGCAGCGCTCCCGCCGTGAAATTGATTTGATACGCAATCACTCCGTTGTCGGATTGCAGCACGTAAAGAACGTTGGTTTTTCCGGGGCCGCCAAGAGCCGCACCGCCGGTCGCGTTGCCATTGGGGTTGGCCGTGGCGAAGTTGATCGCGGCCAGCGGCGCGGCTACGGCGGGGAAATTGGTCGTGCTAAATATATCCGCCGCGCAAGGGGCGCCCGATGGCATCGTCTCCACGGAGGCCAGCATTTGCCCACCGCGGAATAGCTCAGAAATTCATCCGCCCCGGCGCTCAACGCCGGCGCGCTGCCGATAATCGTTCCTGTCACATTGCTCTGGCTGGCGAAGTTGGCGGGGAATGAAACGAGATACACGTTGCGGTTCGCGGCGCCCGAACCGGGCTGCACCAAAAACGAGTTGTTAGTGTAAAAGCAAATGCCAAGGATGCTCCCCGCCGTCGTTGGCAACCCGGCCACGCTGACCAGGGTCGAGGCGAAATTGACGCCGTCCTGCGTATGCAGCAAAACAAAATTCGTGCAGGTTGCCGCGACCGCCGCCAGAATCAGAGTATTGACGCCCGCCCCGGTGACGGCCAGGCTGTCGCCCACCCGTTTGGCGGCGGATAGCGCGATCAGCGGATCGGCCGCGTTTGTTGACTGGTAGGCCAGATAGGGCGCGTTATTCCAATTCGTCCAACTGTAGAGTGCAAATGGAGCCGAGGCGGAAACCGCCGTCTGAAGCGGCGCGCCATAAAGAACCCCGTCATCGGCCACGCCCACTTGATCGACGCCCAGGTTGGCTCCGGCAACGCCGTTGCTCAACAGAGCGCCGGTCGCGGCGTTAAAAACATCAATCGAACCGGTGGTGGCGGCAGCGCGTGTCGAGACGAAGACGAGGTTGGACTGCGCATGGTAAGCGATGCCGCGATTCTGATTGTTATTAGCCAAGTGGCCGATCCCGTTGGCATCGGCCCACAGAGGGCTCAAGGAATAACTTTGCGCCGCCGCTTGATGAACCGAGGCGCTGAGGAGCAAGGCCAGCGCGAAGTTGCGAATCTGCCGGGTGTTTTGAATGAGTTTCATGGGTATTGAGTGTTTTTGAAATTATTGGAACACGGGCACTGTCAATTCGAGCTTATCATTGTCAGGGTCATTGGCCGGGCAAAACGCCGCCGAGTTGCCTTCGCCGGGGCCAATCGTGCTGCCGGCTTCTTCAGTGTCCGCGAGAGCGTTGGCCTGGAAAATGTAAGGCCCCTTCCAGGCCCAATGTTCGGCGTGGCCGTCCGCGAAGGACAGATCGCAGCCATTGTTATGGCGGCTGGCGGGCAGGTTCCAAAAACCAGTCGTGCTGGGATTGGGCAGCAGCACCTTGCCCGATGCGTCAAGCATAGGAGAATTGATCCCCAGGACATTATTGTCGATGCTGTTGGCCGCTTCATCGATGAAGACCGAGGCCTGGGCCGTGTTTGGCAAAATAATGGCGGTGGCCCGCACGAACGTGCCGTTGGTGGCTTGGACCGTCGCGCTTTCGTCCTGCCAATTCATGCCGATGCTCATGGAATAACTCCGCGCGCGCGGCACGACGTTGTTGGGATGGTCGGCGGTGGATTGGTCCGCCGGGCAATGATAAATGCCTGCGCTGCCGTTGTAAGGCCAAAGCGGGCCGTGCGTGATGGCCGACAGATTGGTGTCGTAGGGCAGCGGTTCGCGCGCGTTGCCGCTCCAGGCGCCGACGCCCAATTGGGCGCCGGAGGAAACCCACGCCTTGGCGCCGCAGTCCGCGTTGCCGTCGCTAAAATTATTGACAAGAAATTCCTTGTTGTCGCTCGCGTACATGAGCCAGCAAAGGGTCAATTGCTTTTGATTGCTCAAACAATTGGATTGCTGCGCGCTGTTTTTAGCCTTGGCCAGGGAGGGCAGCAGCAGCGCCGCCAAAATGGCGATGATCGCAATCACCACCAAAAGTTCAATCAGCGTGAAGCCTCCGGCCCGTTTTGCTGAAAAGATGCTGCGTGCCGCGCTATTTGGAGATGCGCCAGCTTGGAGGCTCAATGAAATCGTTACTGAACTTTACTATGCCAAATCACGCGCCGCGCGTCAATGGACTCCCGCGGAAATTTGCGCGATGGCTCCGAACACGGCTTCCACGGCCAGCGCATCCAGTCCGCGTTCGTCCCGCAGAAGCTGGATGCGATCGCTCATCGGACGCCAAACCGAGGCGTTCGACAATCCCCACAGCGCCAGTCCCGGCAAATCCAAAGCGGCCGCCAGATGCGTCACGCCGGAATCGTGCCCAACAAACGCCGCGCAGGAACGCATCACGCGGGCCAAATCCCCCAGCGGAAGATTGCACGCCAGCCGCACTCGGCGCGCGGGGAGCGCGGCGGCCAATCGTTCGCATCGCAAACCTTCCGCTTCGCCGCCGATCAGTAGAAAATTCCACGCGGTCTCCGCCGCCAGCCGATCGAGGAACTCAGCCCATTTCGATTCCGGCCAATTTTTGCGCGGGCTTCCGCTGCCCGGATGAATGGCCAGCCGTTCCCCCGGCCTCAGCCCGGCGGCGCCGCCCAAAATCAAGCGCGGGCGCGCATCGCATCCTGTCAAACCAAGAATTTCCAGCGGACGCAACAACGCCGCGGTGGCGTGTTCCCGGCCCGATTCATCCGGCCGATGCGGCCCTGCCACGAATTGCGCCGCCGTGCAACGCGCCACATTCGATTGAAAGATTTTTTCAGGATCGAACAGGTAGGAAATGATCAACCCAAATCCCGCGAAGTATTCCCCCGCCCTTTCCGGCCATGAACCATCCCGCGCGAAAAATCCCGTGAACTCCGGCGATTCAATCGCGCGAACGCGATTCGCCAATCCACCCGCCAATGCCAGCGACGCCGGCTGCTCATAGCCGAGGATTTCCAAAGGATGGTTCGGGAAACGCGTTCGCAGCGCCGCCAATACCGGCAGAGTCAATATGAAATCCCCCAAGGCCCCGCCGCGCGCCACCAGAATTTTGGCGCCATCGGCCGGGTGGCCGCTCATCGCAAGGAGGCGTCCAGGCTCACTCCCTCGCGCGTGCTGCGGGCATAAATTCGGCCGCCAGACACGCTGGCGCAATTCCAGCATTTGCCCGCCAGCACATGGTCGCGCGCCACTTCCTGGTAGCTCTCCGGCGAGGCTTTGACCAGCACAAGGTCGCCCGCGTCGCTCAAGACCAGCACGTTTCCGTGAACCAGCGTGCATCCGCCGGGGCCGAATCCCGGATGGGACCACACGACTTCGCCATTGGCGATATTGACGCAGACCAGCGGCGCCGAGCCAAATTTCGCCTGGCCGGAAATTCCATAGACGTAGCCCTGGCTGTAAACGGGCGTGCTCCAATGATTTTGCAGCGCCTTCCCCGGCTGCGACCAAACTTGCTCGGCGGCCCAGGCGTCTCCGTGATGTGTAATTTTGCAGGCAGCCGTGCCGACATTGTAAGCCGCCGAGCAATACACCACGTCCCCGCACACGACGGGCGAAATCGCCGTCGCGACCGCGAACTTGAATGGAAACCGCCAAAGGACGGCGCCCGTCGAAGGCGCCACGGAAACCAGGCCGCGCTGCGTGAAGAAAATGATCTGGCGCGTTCCCAAAATGTCGGCCGCCACCGGCGTCGATTGGGTCATCTTATCGTCCTGGCCTTTCCAGACCACGTGGCCGTCGTTTTTATCGAAGGCGAGCAGGGCCTGGTTCGTTCCGCCTCCCGCGACGAAGACTAATCCGCCATCAAGCAAGGGCGACGCGGCGCTTTCCCAATGGATGTTATGGCCGTCGTGTTCTTTCAGGATGTCGCTGGCCCAAACTTGTTTTCCGGTGGCGGCGTCCATGCTCTTGAGCGCCATCCGCGAGGAATACGTATAGACTTTGCCGTCATCGTAAGTTGGCGTGGAGCGCGGGCCATCTCCGCCTTTGTTGTCGGCGGTTCCGCTGTCGCCGCCGCCGTCGTAATGGGAAGGTCCCAAAGGCTGAGCCCACACTTCGCTGCCCGTTTGCGCGTCCCGCGCCACGCAGGCTTCCTGGGATGCGCCATCGAATTCGCGCGTCTCCAGCGTAAAAGCCTTGCCGCCGCCCAGCACGATGCCGCTGAAGCCATCTTTCATCGGCTCCTTCCAGACTTGCCGCAGGCCGGCAGCCGGCCAGGTCGTGAGAATTTCCTCCGGCGTGGAACCGTCATGATTCGGCCCGCGAAACTGCGGCCAATCCGCCGCCGCCAAGGTGCCGCCCAGCGTCAGCGCCATTGATGCGGCCAAGATAAATTTGGGAGTGTGTAATGCCATGGCGCGCATGGAACCATCCCAAACCTGCCTATGTCAATCTCGATTCTTGGTGGCCGCAAAGGCGCTTAAAAGGCACAAAAAAGAACTCCATTCAGGGTTTTTGCGCGCGAAGACCTATTCTTTAACTGCCACAACTACAGGTACTTGCGAAAACAGCCTCCGAAAAATCGGCCGTTTTTGCAGAAAAACAGGGGTTTCGGCGAAAGAAAATGCAGCTTTCGCAAACGATTTTTCACTTTTTCACGAATTTCAAATTCGGTACTCGTTATGCCACAATCGCATCTGGCGCGGCGCCCTCCTCCAAAAAATCATGCTTAAATACCTACCGTAGGTTTTCTGCTTGTTGGCGTTTCTGTCACAATGGGCGCGTGAACATGGCAACTTGTTTTTATATCATTTCAGGGGAACGCGAAAGGGACTCCTATAAATGCCAGCGCAAAGAGCCTCTGCGCCCGTTGGCCGCTCTGCGCGAAATGATGCTCGCGCGGAGCTGCCGAAGCCCCCGCGGACGCAACGCAACGGGCCATGTCCGCCCGAATCGCGCGCCAAAACGCGGGAAAACAAGGCGGCACAAGGTGCCTTCTAATTTAAAGCTGGTCCCGTGAACACCACCAAAATACTTGCGCCTCGTTCTTTTGCGCGGACTCCGGGACCGGCGGGCGCCGCAAACCCCGCTTATTATTGCCTGGCTTCGCGGCCCTGCGCCCTCGCGCGCCGCAAAAAGATTGGGGTTAGTCATGCCCAATCGCGATCAAACACGGTCAATTACGGTGGATTGCGTTATTTTTATGAGAATTTCGGCCGCCCCGCCCGCCCGCGGGCGCCCCCGCAATTAATCATTGCGCGGTCGATTTCCCGTTCCCTATCATTTGACCCATGCACCGATTCATCAGCCATGTTTCAGTTTCCGCCGGCCTCGCGTTGGTTTGCGCGGGCACAAATTTTTTGCACGCGCAACCCGCGCCCGCTCCCGTCTTGCGCATCGACGCCGGCAAAGTCACAGCCATGGCCAGCCCCGCTCTTTTTGGCCTTATGACCGAAGAGATCAACTATTCCTACGAAGGCGGGCTTTATGGCGAACTCATCCGCAATCGCTCGTTCAAGTCCAGCGCCACCGAGCCGAAATTTTGGACGGCCGCGGGCGGCGCCGCCATCACGCTGGACACCGGCACGCCGCTCAACGGCGCGCTAAATCTGAGCTTGAAAGTGGATGCGTCGCAAGCGTCGCCTGCCGCGCCGGCTGGCGTGGCCAATGCCGGTTACTGGGGAATTCCCGCGCGGCCTCGCACGAAATATCGCGCGTCGTTTTACGCCAGGGCGGCGGAAGGTTTTCACGGCCCGATCACGGCGGCGATTCTCGGCCCCGACGGCAAAACGGCGCTGGCCAAGGCCGGGATTTCCGGCCTCACGACGGAGTGGAAAAAATACGAAGTCACCTTGAAGACCAAAAACGCGCAACCATCCAAAGACAACACATTCGCCATCACCACCACGGTGCCCGGCACAATCTGGTTGCAGCAAGTTTCGCTCTTCCCGCCAACATTTCATGACCGGCCCAACGGCAACCGGCCCGACATCATGGAATTGCTCGGCGGCCTGAATCCGAAATTCCTGCGCTTCCCCGGCGGAAATTATTTGGAAGGCAACACCATTGAGACTCGCTTCAACTGGAAGAACGCCATCGGCGATCCCGCGCGGCGGCCCGGCCATCGCGATGACGGCTGGGGTTACTGGTCCACCGACGGTCTTGGCCTGCTGGAATTTTTGGACTGGTGTGAAGACCTCAAGATGCAGCCCGTGCTGGCCATTTATGCCGGCTATTCCATGCGCCAGCAACACGTCGAGCCGGGCCCCGATTTGCAGCCTTACGTTCAGGACGGTCTTGACGAAATCGAATACGTCACCGGCGATGCCAGCACCACTTGGGGCGCGCGCCGCGCCAAGGACGGGCACCCGGCGCCGTTTCCCTTGCGCTATGTGGAAATCGGCAACGAAGATTTCTTTGACAGGTCCCGCAGTTACGATGGCCGGTTCGCGCAATTCTACGATGCCATCAAAGCCAAATATCCTTCGCTGCAAATCATCGCGACCGACCGCATCCACAGCCGCGCGCCGGATTTGCAGGACGAGCACTATTACCGTTCGCAGGAGCAAATGGAATCGCACGCGCACGACTACGACAAATACAGCCGCACCAATCACACCAAAATATTTTGCGGCGAATGGGCTACGCGCGTCGGTTCGCCGACTCCCAACATGGCGGGCGCGCTTGGAGACGCCGCGTGGATGACCGGCATGGAACGTAATTCCGACCTCGTCGTCATGTCCTGCTACGCGCCGCTCTTCGTCAATGTCAGCCCCGGCGCGATGCAATGGAAAACGGACTTGATCGGTTATGACGCGTTGAACAGCTACGGTTCGCCAGCCTACTACGCGCAGAAAATGTTCAGCACGCATCATGGCGATGAAATACTTGACACGAGTTCGGAGAATATCCCGGCCTTTCATTGGCAGCCGCCCGCCAACCGCCGCAGAAACGGCGCCGATTCCCAGCCTCCGCCCGCCGAGGACGTGCCCGCGCTGTTCTTCGACGCGACGCGCGACAGCCACAACGGCCTGATCTATCTGAAGATCGTCAACAGCCGCGGTGAGGCGCAACCCGTGCGGATTGCCCTGAGCGGCGTCTCAAAAATCGCCGCCAAAGGAAAATCGACCACGTTAAAAGCCGCCAGCCCGGACGACACCAATTCCATCAACGACCCCAAGAAGATCATCCCCGTCACGGAAACCATCGAGGGGCTGGCCGCGGACTTCACCCGCACCTTCCCGGCATATTCCATTACTGTGCTGGAAATAAAAACTGGTAATTAGTCGATAATTTGTCGCGGTTTGGGCTTCCTAACTTCCTAATGGGTATAAACGGCAACGCCCGCATTTCGCGGGTTTCAAGTTTTTAAATGTCAACAAGACTTTAGTCGCTGAAAGAACGCTGTTTTATATGCGATGCGAGTCTTGGAAAGTGTGTTTTAATCGCCGTTTCGAGGGGCGTAAACGGGCCTTTTAATGGTGTTTCGGATGCGGGGCGATGTTTGACGGCAGGTGTCATATTGCGAGCATCCCTCTCATCATCACCACCAATTGCCGGCAGATGTTTTCGCTCTGGATAACCGAACCCTTAGACGCAGACGGAAACCAACATCGCCAAACTTCTTCGGATAGGTCCATCCATGAAATTTTGGAAATCGATCCAAGGCACAAAGTTTGCAATTCGTCGCGGATCGTTTCTAGCGCCATCCGCAAATCAGTAACTGGAAATGTCGCAATGACGCGGGTTTCAAAAACCGCAACCGCAGGGCCGTCCCAAGGGCTGGCCGCGCAATGCGGCAAGGGGGCATCCGCCTCGAACAATACTCCCTTGCACGCCAGGGCGCGACAGATGGATTTCTTAAAGACGTTTCCCCAATCCGATGCCATTCCAAGCCCCACTCCATGACCGGGCAAGTCAAGTGTAACTAAAATCCAATTTCTCATGATCTTCATCGGTTTAGGTTTTGGCTCGCAATGGAATTTCGCAGGTCGCGTCTGAGGGCGTCGATTTCGGATTGCATGTCGTCACGGGCGGAGGATTGCAGGGCCGGGTGCCCCTTGATGAATTCCAAAAGCGTCCGCACCAGGCCGGCCAATTGACGCGCAGAGGTTTGTCCAGTAGCCCCAACGCCCCCGTGGTTAAGATTTAAATTGGCGTTTTTGATAGCCTCGGCGGCTTGCGCGGACAAGTCGTTGAATTGGCTTTGTTCGGCCGCAGTTTCTCCCGCGCCGCGATCAGGCATCATGGACCGGCGTAAAAGCGCATCTCTCCGCGCGATTTCATTGGGGGCATCGGCGCTAGCGGCGGCGACGGCGCCGGTTTGCTGATGGATATTCTCCAATGCGCCATTTTTGGCGGTGGCGGCGGCGAGATCGGCCTTTAATTTATTGACCGTCTTAAGAATTTCGTCCGAAAGCTTGGCGGCGTCCTCATAATCCGATTTCGCTTTTTCGGCCTGTTCTTTGGCGAGAGCGGCGGCGGTCGCCAAGGCCGTGCCTTTACCATCCTCCTGGCTTACCGCCCGCTGCTTCTGGGCGATCATGGCCGCGATTTGGTCCGGGCCGGATTTTAGGATGTCCATAGGCGACCCTTGTTGCGCGAACTTTTCCAGCCATCGCGGCATGAAGTCTCCCAAGCCGATGCCTTCATTCATCTTTTTTTGCGCCTCCTGGAGTTGCTCCAAATCCTGTTTATCCTGAGCCAGCTTGGCGGCGTTTTTATCCCTCGCATTCCCGGCCGCCAAGGCGGCGGCTCCCGCGCGGTCCATTGCGCCACCCAATTCCGGGGCGCGGTTTTCGTTGGCTTTGAACTCTTGCTGGCGGGCGGCAAGCTCCGCCTGCACCGCAGCCTTCTCCGATTCCAGTTGCCGCTTGAACGCCGCATCGTCGATCTCAAGTCGAATCTTCACGGCTTGGTCCGGGGTGACTTCCCCAAGTTTTTCCGCGAGGGCGAGCCGGGCCAAGTCCAATTCTTTTTGCGCGTCCCCTACGGATTTGCTGTCGGCGGCCTGTTGCTTTTGCGCGGCTATAAGCCGGTCAGTAGATTCGGAAAGCGCCTCCTGGCGGCCAATCGTTTCGCGCATTCGTTCGTTAAACACCGATTCCTCCACGGCGGCGTCACGGATGTTATCGGCCAATTTTTCCGCCCATTCACCCCTGGCACCGGCCCCGGTATCAAGCGAATCAAGCAGTTTTGAAAATTCCTCGGCCTTTTGCGTCAAATAACCAAAGGCCAGGACCGCCGCGCCAATGGCGGTCGTAAACCCACTTGTCAAGAATCGGGTGAATTGCATCAGGCCAGGCATCGCTTCGTTAAGGGCGTGGCCCATAGCGTGTATCCCGTGATGCCCTTCGAGGAATTCGCCTGTGCCCTCGGCTCCTTTTTTAGCCGCCTCGCCCGCGCCCGCAATGGCGGAATTGACAGTTTTAAGTTTACCGTCAAGTTCTTCGGTGGATTGCCCCAAAGCAATGGCCTTGCCTCTGGCCCGTTCAAGATATTCAGCTAACTGCTTGGCCCCTTCCAGTTCCACGGGCGTTTTGATGCGAACTTCAAAATCTGGCATAAAGGTTTAGGCGTTTTGGAGGGTTGGGAGCGTTTCTCGGATTGGTGTTTTCCCCACCCGCGATGGCCCTTCAAGCGCGGGGGCGGTTTCTCCAGGCTCGGCGGCGGCCGGGGCGATGGCGCGGCGCGATTGACGGCGTTGCGCCGGCCGGCGCGCTGGCGGGGCTTCCATCCGGTCTGGGGCCGGCGATGGCGCAGCGTCCACGCGCGGAACGGGGAACCCGGCCAGGCGGATGCCGGACAGGATGTCAGATTCCAGAACTTCAGACCGGCCATCCTCGCGGGCGACGGCCCGGGCGTTTTTCGCGATTTTTTCGACGGCGAAAAGAAAATCTCCGCTGGTGAGGGCGGTCGAAACAATCCTCTTGACGCAAGATCGCGGGAAGCCGGGGAAATGGATTCCAGCGACGGCGAAAAGGTCTTCTTCGGGCAGATCAACTGGAAGAGTGACTTTGCGCATGATGCGCCCGTTCCACTGGGTCATGTTGAAGCCGGTTGTTTTCTCGAAACGCACGGCCGCGCCCGCCGTGTATTGAGGGGTTTCAATCAAAGCGACCGGGCAGCCGTTGTCAAGAATCTGGCTGCGGATGTAGTTCAAGCGGACGGGCGTCGTCTTGTTGGTGTAACGGGATGGAATGAGCCAGGCGGATTCGTCAAACACAAAGAGCAACCCGCAGTGGCGCAGGACATATTCGATGCTGGCGCGGAGTTTGGCGGTCGTGACTTCAAGGCCGCGCGCGAGTCCGAGAGCATCGGCGATGGCGTCAAGAAAACTCCGCTCGCAACAAGTGGGCGGGGTCTTGACCATGCGCGCCTTGCCTTGGTTCATGGCGCACCAGGCTTTGACGGACTCGGTTTTGCCAAAGCGGCTGTCCCCTATAATCTTGACCATTGCTTTTTCGTCCCACGCGAATTGAAGGGCGCTGAAAATCACGCGGGCCGTCCGGGTCATGGCGATGCCCTGCCCGGCGCGGGCGGCGTGCGCATCCATCATGTCCAACAAGGCATCCGCCAGGCCGTGAAACCAAAACGGGTCTGAAAGCGTTTCGTCGGGTTTGGCGCAAAAGGATTCGAGCAACCACGGCAGTTCTGATTGCGCCGCTCGCCGGCAAAAAGCAAAAAAATACGCATGGTTTTGGCGCGCAACGTATTCAAGCGTGGGGACGCGCGCGGCGCCGGGGCCATCAAGACAGGGCGGGCCAAAACCCTCACCGCCTGCGGCGATGTCTTCGAATTCGAGCGCTGGCGCGGATTCCTCTTGTGTCCATGTGTCGGGGCGGTGGCCGCCGGGCACGTCTTCCATGATGGCGCGGGCTTCATCTCCGGTGTAAGGCGCGTCGGTTTTGCCAATGCGGTGCATCTGAGGCGTGCCGATTCGATCAGGATATTCCCGCAGCGCTTCCTGTCCCAAGAGGCGGAAGCCCGCGGGGAGCATGGAAAGGGATTGCAGCCACCAGCCAAGCTCGATAAGGCGCGGACGCTTGGCAAGGGCGGCGCTGAATTTGGCCGCCCGAAGATTTTTGAGCGCGGCCAGCTTGGCGGCGTAGATTTCGGGGCGGATGACCTCGGTTGAGTCAATCATAAGCAGGTTTCTTGGCGTCCCGCAAGATGGCTGAGAAGACATCAATCATTTTGGCGAGTTGCGCCGGCGTCATTTCGTGTGGCGAAGGATTCGGGCCGTGGCATTGCAAGGCGCGGCGGGTGAGCGCGTGGCGGCTGAGGCCGGGTTTGATTTTTTCAACCCTGGTCCACAAGAGCCAATAGAGATTGGCCGTTGGCTTGGGCGCGGACGCGGAAGGATTGGAGTCAAGAACGTATTCCTTGACGGGCGATTTGTGGGCGGCGGATGGGCCGGCCGCGCCTTCGGCGGCCTCATCCTGGGCCGCTTCCTTCCAGATTTCCGCGCCGCGCTCGAAACGGGCCGGGTTGCGCATTTCCTCCGGCGCGGGCAAGCCGATGTCTTCAGCGGCGCGGCGCGCGCGGCCCTCCAGCCGGGCGTGCTCGTTTTCCTCGATGCGGAATTGCTCCGTTTGCCGGCGAATGTGCAGGCCGACCGCGCGGGCATCGCTGTCAAGAACGGTGTCATCCGTGATGCTGTTGCGGACGGGGTGGCGAATGTTGTCAACGCGAAGCCTGGCTTCCTTCATAAATCCGTTGCGGGCGCGGTGCGCTCCCGACAGTTCTTCCTTGCTGGCGTTGAAAGCGGGAATAACCTCGCGGCGGATGGTGATCGGGTTTTTCATGTCCAAATCAGTGACGGTGAGCAAGTCCGGGGTTTCGACGTTATACCAGGCATGCACATAGCTGCCGAGGTAAAGCCGGGCCAGTTCCGCGCTGTGAAAACCCCTCTTCTTTCCACGAATGGTGAGATTAATGCCGTCGCATTCCACTTTCACGCGCTGGCGATGGCTGGCCAGAAGGAAACGCTGATCGTCGGAGAGTTTGCGCAAAGGCTTGTGCCCGGCGTACATTTCAGCGGGAGATAGGCCTTTGAGCAGTTCGCCGTTTTGCGGCTCGTGCATATAGCTTTCAAAGGCCGCGTCAAAGGCCCGGCAGATTTGCTCTTGCGAAAGGAATTTGCCGCGAGGATCGACGGCGCCGCGCCGGACCTGCCCGATGAGCTTTTGCATTTTTTCCTGATTGTAGCTCCGCTCATTAAAGCCGACGAAGCCGGGCAGGTTGCGCATGTCCTGCTGCAAGAGGTTGAAGACAAGCTCGATCAATTTGGCGCCGGGGGTGGTGACGTTTTGAATTTCGATGGCCAGGCCGCGCTCGCGCAGGTTCATTTCATATTCATCCCACCCAAGAAAGCCGTTGCGGCGTTCGCCCAAAATCAGCCGCGATTCCCAGATGCCGCGCTCGTAAATGAAGCCCTTGTGCGGCAGGCCGTGCCGGTCGTGGATATGGAGCATCCCGCGCCGGATGGTCTCGCCGTTGTAATGGCCGGGCGTGTGAATGTAGCCAAGCGGATAAAGAGAGCGGCAGTCAAACCAAACGAGGCATTCGCCGCAAGTCACGGCGGGCCGGCCGTCAGGGCCGATATACCAAAAGTAGGAATTGAACTTGACATCATCCGCCGCGCTGTAATCGCCCGGATTATAATGATCGTGAGACCGGGCAATGTGAGGCGAGGCGTCGCGGACGGCGCGCGGGCCGCGACGATGTTCCAGGGTTCCCGTCAAGTATCGGTTTATTTCCGCCCGGATGGATTTGGCCACATAGGACTTGTCGCTGCGGACGTTCAGCGTGTAGCGGTCCATGAATGCCTTGCTGAGTTTGCCGGCGCGGCGCAATTTGCGATAGGCGAGGGAGATTTTGCCATCGTGATGCCAGGCTTCGTTGACAATGAGTTTCAAATCGGCTTCAAGGTCAAGCAGGTTGAAGTTTCCGCTGCGGGCCGCGCGATGGTCCTGAATGGCGCTGGGGACGCATCCCCCATCCGTCCATTCAGCAAACTTGCGCTCCCAATTGCGTTTGAGCGCTTTGGGACTTTTGGCCAGGCCGGCCGCGTTGAAGCGGAGATAGCGCAAGAGGGATTTTTTAATTTCCCTGCGCCGGCCTGGGCACTGGGCGGCCAATTCAGAAAAATGACGAAAGCTCAATTCCATCACGTTTTGGCGCTCGATGGGAGTTGGCTTGTCGGCGTTTTTGAAGCGGATGCGGACGGCCAGTTCCGAATGATCGAAGGATGGTTCCGGGCGGCGATGGGCCGCGCGCCCAATGTCATCATCAAGGAATATCTCCAAACGGGGCCAGTTGCCGGCGCGGCGGTCGCGGTCCATCGTGCGTTTGAAAAGATAGCGGATTTGCCGTCCGCTGATTTCGCGTCCAAAAATCCCGCGGTAGCGGGCGATGGCGGATTGCTCCCATTCCGCCTGGCTGAAGCGTTCATCATGGCAGGATTGAAGAAATGGCATCAAGACCGCTTGCAGCTTGGACGCCTTGGCGATTTTCTCCGGCGACGCGCGGTGAAGCGGAATAATGGGCTGCCAAGGCGGCGTTTGGATGGCATCGGCGGCAATCATTCCCCAAACCCTCCCAAAACGCGGTTGGACGGATTTTTAAACCTGATTGAAACTGCGGCCGGCGCCGCATCCATTGAGCCGGATGGGCGCGGCGCGGGTCTTGATACCCTCAAAACGGCCTGGGGCATCGTGGCGCGTCCCGCGCGGGGGCGGTTTTGTTCGCAGGCCATCATGCGGATAAGGTTTTCGACGGCCATCCAGCGGAAAAGAGTCTCTTTTTGCGGTTCCGCGGGTTTGGCGCGGAATCCTATTTTTGGGCCGGGCTTGCGCGGTCCCAATGGCAAGGGCCGCGCGGTGGCGCGGAGGCGGCAGGGTCTGGCAGCGGGATGATTCATATCATCCGGGCGGCCTTTGGTGGAAAAAAGGGCCGGGGGCGGCGTCCCGCTTAGTTCGCCGTCCCGGCTTGGCTTGAATGGCGTTCTCCTTTGCGCTGCCTGCCGACAGCGCGCGGCGCGATTCAAAGCAATGTAAAATCAGAGGGCGCATCAGCTTTTGCGCTCCTTTTCAAATTGCGCCACCGCCTCGCGGCTGACGCGATACGCCTTTCGGCTTGCGCCGGTTGCCGAGATGTTGACGGCGGCCAGCGCGGCGGTTTTGATGAGTTGCAGCACCAAATCTTCCGAGCATTCCAGGTATTCGGCTACCTGGGCCGGGCGCAGCCGGGCGGGGTATTCGGCCAGGTTCCGTTTTTTAGGTTTGGGATTGGCGTTCATGCGCGGGGCTGAATGTTCCGCTTGCGCTCGAAGGCCGCGAGCGACTCCGCGGCGACGCGCCAGCGGGGGCGGGACTTTGAGCCGATATTGATAAACTCAAGCTCGCCGCTGTCACGGAACGCGGCGATTTGATTTTCTGACACGGCCAGGTATTCAGCGGCGGCACGGACCCGCATCCAATGGCCAAACGCGGCCAGCGCGGCGGGGCGGGCCGCCCGCGCCCCGTCCGGTGAATTACCAGAAGCCGGAGGGGCGGGCCGGGCGCCCTTTCTGTCAAGTAATTGTTGAGCGGCGGGCGTCACAAAATTACGCCGGGGCCAGCGCGAGCTTGGCCAGCCCGGATGCGGCGCGGGTCTGGCAGAATCCACGGCCCAAGGCGCGGAAAGATTGTTCGTTGGACTGAAATCCGCTGGTTGAATCGCGCAGCATCACTTCCAACTCCGTGCGGATGCCGACTTGATAACTTGGCCCGTGCCCAAAGGCCGCGATGATGCTGCCAGGCTGATTCACGGCGGGCGCCTGCGCGGCCCAAACAACCTCAAAGCCAACCAGGCGCCATGTGCCATCGCCGGTTTCAGCGGGTGTCTTCAACAAATATTCGCGGCCCTGCGTGTCAACCAATGCCATCAGGGGAGCGATGAACGAAGACGAAATGAACCATTTGCATTCGCGCTGCAGGGCGGCGGGGGAGACGGCGGCCACGGCGGCCAGAAAATCCGCGCGGGCCAGTTGCCCGATGGCATTATTGCCCTGGGCGGCGGTTGCGGTGGCGATGGTATTATCGTTCCAAATGCCCGTTTGCGAACCGGAAACCTGATCATTGGCGCCGGTGCCTTGAAGCGACGCGAAATCGAAGGCGGCCGCAATCCCTTCCGCGAACCGGGTGAGCAAATAGAAGGATAGATTGGCCTTCTCATCTTGAAGCAGTTCCCGTGAAACCCGCAAAAGGATGGCAATGGTATTTGCCTCCGGCGTGAGACTGGTTCCGGTCAAAGACGTGTCGGCTGGAATGGCCGCGCCCATCGAGGTTGGAGTAATCCAAATGGCGGCAGAGTTGGCGGTCGCCTGCCCGATCTTGGTTTCCATCGAGGTCATTTCAACCACGCCCAGGTGACGGTAAACGCCATTTATGCCAACCAAGTCGAAAATGGATTTCGATACATCTATCGGGAGAAGTCCGCCGCCCAGACCGGCGCCGGGGGTGAGCGACTTGCGCACAAGATCGTAGTTTTTGCCGTGGCAGCCAACTCCGCAAACAAACCGGGGCAACACGTCCAGGTATTCACGAATCAGGCCATCGGCAAGGATTTGATCGGCCATTTCATGCACACTGACACGGCGCTCGCGGGCCATCGCAAGGCGCATCAGGGCGCTGGCGCGGTAAAGCCCGGCTTCGCTCTGGCCGCGCCGGGCGGATTCAAGATTGTCGGCGGCTTGCTTGACCGAGGGCGCGGTCAGGCCGGTGAAAGTGTCAATAAAAGATTTTTTGCTCATGGGTTCGGAGGGTGCGGGTTGCGGGGCGGACGATTTTAGGGCGGAGCGAAGAGCGGGCCAGCGGAGATGGTCCGCATCTTTCACCACGGCATCTGGATTGGCGGGAACGGCGCAGAGAGACACCTCGGTAAGTTGCCATTGCTGATATATGCAAAGGATGGTGCCTGTGTAACCTCCCAAGCCGAGTTCTTGGCAATATTCCCGCCAGTCAGTATCGCCCGGACGGCAAATCTTGGTAGGAATGAAACCTATCGAGCACGCGGGCAAATATCCCGACTTCATCATCGCCCAGGCTTTCCTGGCCAAGTCGTTTTCCGGGACATCGATGGCAAATTTGAATGTGGCCACAATAGAACGGCCCACTAACCTGCAATCCTTAACTGTGCCCAAGACATTCCCTACGCTTGACGAGTTGTGACTGTCGAGAAGCGGTGCGTTTTTTTCAAACCGGCTGTCATCCATGCCCCGTGGATCGACCACTTCGTGATAAGAATCTATGCTCGCGGAAGTAATCGTATAAACAGCGGTCCCGTTTATTTCATCCAACGAACTTGGTTTGCCGGTGGAGATTTGCCGGCGGAGCATTTTGGCTTGCAGGGGCATGGCGTGTTTGGGTTTAGGAAGCGGCGGGCGTCCAACCCTCCGGCGCGTGATGTTTCGGCCCGTCGATGAACTTGAAATTAGGACTCAGCGCCCGCCACAGGCGGATGCTGATTTGGAGCTTTGCGCCCGGCTTAACGCGGTTTCCTTCGATGCAGACTTCCGAAATGACTTCGACGGTGATGACTTTGGCGTCCTGAAACTCGACCAAGGCCGGGGCGTGTTCTTGCGGGCCGGAAATCCATCGAAAATGCCGGGATAGCGCCCTCCATTGTTTGACGCTTATTTGCACCATTTCCCCCTCTTGTAGCCTCTCGCCGTCAATACAAACTTGCGCGATCACTTCGACGGTGATGATTTTCTCAGCGTCGGGCGTTTTGACGATTTCCGGCTCGGTAAACGGAGTGGCCTGGGGCTGCGGCAACGGTTTGCCGCCAAGCGCCGCATCATTGGAACCGATTGTGGGGAATGGCATAGTTTCTGGGTGGTTGCGCGTGGTGGCGGTTTATTTAAACGTGGAAACGTCCAGGTTGAAATTCCCGGCGTGCTTTTTCAGGTGGCGGACAAAGTGTGAGACGACGGCGATGGCGGATTGCTCGGTGATGGAGGTCTCGCCCGGCCAGGTGAAAAGATGAAGATCGTGGACTCCCGGAATGTTCGCCCCCATCAGCGCGTCGCGCGCGCCTTCCTTGCCGCCGGAGTAGAATCGGGCGTTAACGGTCACCCATTTTTCCGATATATCCCGCGCTCTCGCGCGGACGATGGCGGTCCAAGTGTCGTCCGCGTCGCGGAGTGCCTGGCGCAATTGTTCGAGCGCGGGGGCCATCCGCTTTTTCAGATGCGCGCGCCGGGCTTCAATTGTGTCAAGCATGGAGCGGGCCTCCGAAACTTTCCGGCCCGCCGCGCCGTCACCAATAGGGCCTTCGGCGGCGGCGAGTAAAAATTGCTCCCTGGCCGCCCTCTCGCGGGCTTCCAGATCGAACGTTTCTTCCGACAATTGGATAAGCTGCTTGGTTTTGTCGCAAAGATTATTGATTTCGGTGGTCATGGGGTGAATTTTCTGCCGGGCGATGGGCCAGATCGGTCAAAGTTTGGAGGGCGGCCTGCGCATCTTCCCGTTTGCGTATCAGGGCGTTGTATCGAGCTAAAAGATCGGGCGACTTCATGTTTCCGTGGATAACATTGCTCAAGTGCGGACGACTTACGCCGAGAATGCGCGACACCGCAGTCATGGGCACTCGCCGGTTGTTAACCCGTTCTTTGCGCGATGTTTTTTGCATCTGGATACGTAAATTATATAATTCTGTAATTCTTTCAAGTAATAATTTGAATTATTTTTGTGTGGTGGTAAAAGATGACAGTGATGAATGAAAAAAAAGAACGGCCCGAAGCGGAGATCGGCATGCGCCTTCGGGAGTTCCGCGAGTCATTGCGGATTTCGCGGACCGCATTCGCTTTGGAGATCGGTGTCGGAAGCGAGCGCTTGGCGAGCTACGAGTCAGGCCGTGCGCCGATCAGATATGAGGTTTTTTCCGCCATCTCGAAGCGTTACTTCCTGAATCCAGTATGGCTTGGGATCGGCCAGGGGCCGATGTCCCTCTCCGTTCCATTCGAGGATGCTGCTTTCCAATCGGTCCTTCAACCACGGATGCTTTTCAGCCAGGCGGTGGACGCGATTATCAAATCCACCGGACCGCCCGGCCTTCTTATATTGCATCACAAGATCGTGGAACTGGGCCGTATCATTGGGGACATTATTTCCGTGCTGCCGAAAGCGGGAGCGCCGCCAGCGGTTCTTTCCGCTGTTGACGGCGTGAATTCGGCATTTTCAAATCTTCTAATTGCAACACTGGACGAATTACAGCGTAACCAATCGCGGCGTGAAACCGTCAAGAAGATCGTTTCCAAACATCCGCCCAAAAAAAGTTGAAAATATCCATCGACAAGATGTAGTGCTTTCACTACATTGTTTGCGTGACTATTAGAGCTGGCGGCAATCTGAAAGCCCTTCTTTCCCGTGTAAAACGGGCATCTTCCGCGCGCGGGAAAAAGACAGAACTGGCCAAATACCTTGGCGTTTCCCATGTCAGCGTAAGCCAATGGCTTTCTGGCCGCTTCGCTCCTAACGGTGAAGTCACGCTTCAAATGCTTGCGTGGGTCCTGGCAGAGGAAGCCAAACAAAACGCCCCTGGCGGTGCATCGAACACCGCCAGGAGCAAGCCCCACGTATCAGAATCCAGTTATGAAAAAAAACACGCAAGGCCGCGCCAAAAATACCGGCGCGGGAGTCAATAATCAACCGCAACCGGAGGGCTGCGAGAGCGCCACGACCGCCGAGGGCGCGGCAAAAATCATCGGCGAGGCGGCCCGGACAATCATCGAGGCGACGGCCGCGTTCTTAACGCCGCCGGAAAAGGAGTTCATTCTATTCCAACCATTCGGCCCGGTCAAACCGCCGTTCGATATTGAAACGGCGCGGGGCCTGATTACATCCGAGTATGAGGCGGCGCTCAAGCTGTCCTACGAAGATACGAGCACACTGGATGCTCTCTATCAGTGCATAGCGTTTCATCCCGGTCTTGGGCCGGAACGCCGGGCCGTGCGGAAGCTCAACGAGGGGATCACCGTTTTGGTGAATTTGGGAAATTGCCATGAATGCCATGCGGATTGGGAAGGCCGGGAATTGAAGGAAGCGGAGCGGCGGCTGGCGGCGATGCTCAGCGATGGCGCGGGCGAGTTGCCAAGCCCCACCTTGGAAACGGTTTTCCGCCGCATCGCGCAAGGACATATTTGGTCTCTGCTGGAGGATTGCCCGGACGCGGCCAAGCTGGCGGGCGCGGTTGGGGGGATAGTGGAGGCGCATCAGGCGTTCTGCCGTCTTAAGAACTACCAAGGTTAAGGAGGCACATGAAAGCAACCACATTGAAGCCTGGGCAGGAAGTCCGCTTGCACGGACGCAAGATGACATTCGTAAAACGGTTGCGCGGCGGGCATGACATTTGCGGGGCGGCCCGGAATGTCTTCCGCTGTCCCGATTACGCCGGGTTAAACGGCCCCAAGGATGCCGGCTTGGTGGAATTCTCCGACCAAATGCTGGCCGTGATGCGCGAAGGGGGTGCGCGATGAACCGCCTGCGCCACGGGAGCGCGGGGAATGGCGGACGGCGCCTCTCGGCGCGCCAGAAGTCAACCAACTGGCGGCGCGTCAATATTGGGCGCGGGGAAGCCGAAGAGATGCGGGCCTTGGCCGATTGCCAGGGCGTAACCTTGCAAATGTTTATGCTGTTCGGGCTGAGAGCCGCGAAGCGCGAGGCTGAACGGCAGATCGGCGTCCGGGCCGCGCTTGTCGCAGCAATGCCGCGCCAGCGGCGATTGTACATCGACCGCGCAAGGCGCGCGCTGCGGCGAGGTTTCGGTCACAGCGCATCGGTCAATTGAACGGCGGACAGCTTCCCGCCAAGCCCGTGGTTCGCCGCCACGGGCTTTTTGCTGGCTTGAATTGGTCTGGAACGCGATTTTAAATGGCATTTCCGGGGCGATGAAACGAGGTTGCTGAAACGGCATTGACGGGCGGCTCTGTCAAACTATCTTGCGCCACGCGAATCGGTTCGAAAACCCCACTGTCTTGATTCTGGACACTGGCTGAAAAGTTGCGGAATAAAATTGTCGCAAATAGGACTTCCTAGAGGGAAACACCCCAAAAATGTCGCAAATGCCGAAACGCTCCCAAACATCGGGATTCCATCTTTTGTAAGTGCTTGATATATGGGCTTTACTGGTTTATTTTTGCCTTCTCCAGCCCTCTGCTCATAGATTCTGGACCCATCTCTAAAACACGCTAAAAAAGTCCTTGACGGCCCTAACCCGGTGCTGTAAATACAATGTAATGACGCTGGTAAATACATTGTAGATACAAAGCATGGCCAATTGCGTGGCATATTATGGAGTTTGATTGGAACAATCCGCCGTTTAACCTTGATCGCTCGCTGACTGTGCTGTCGATCGAGGAGTCGTTCGAAGACCCGTTCGCGGTAAGGTTGTTGCCGGATTCACCACGGTTCGCGGTTCAAGCCAGATTTTTCAATCTCGGCTGCTCGGCGGATGGCTCGGGGATTTTCACTGTCTATCGCACCAATGGCAAGCAAGCCCGCGTCATATTCGCCCGTCCGTTTGAGCCGGAAGAGCGCTTTTTTTATCAACGCAAAATGGAGCGGGCGCTGGCGCAGTAACTATTAAATATGAATGCCATTTCCAGTTGGGATGAAGTTCCCCTGTTCGACCGTGAAGAGGCCGAGGCCGCTTACTGGGTCGATAATCGGATTGAAGTCCGGCTGATGGAATCCTCCGCCACCGTGAGCGCCGAGGCCGCCGATTCGACGACCATCACTCTGCGGATCGACCCGCGAATGCTGGCGCGCATCAAGCGCCTGGCCCGCTCGCGTTATCTCAATTACCAAAGTATGATCAAACAGTGGCTCAGCGAACGCATGGAGCAGGAAATGCGGGAGCACAACCACAAAATGGGAGCGCGTTCGGCCCATCTATAATTGCGCCATGAAAAATCAATTCCATCATGACCGATCCCTTGCGGCCTTCACGCTGATCGAGATGCTGACGGTCATCACGATTATGTCCATCATCGCGGCGATGATCGTCACGATGGCGCAATCCGCTTCGCAAAAGAAAAAGATCGTGGCCGTTGATGGCGAGAAGGAGCGCCTGGTCAACTTGATTGAAAACTACAAGGCCAAGCTGAATTTCTATCCGCCGGACAATGGCGGGTTGATTTCCAACACGGCCGATCTCGCGGTCTATGACGGGATGGCCGCCACCAATCAGCTCATGTACGAGTTGATGGGTGTCACCAACGTGCCAGGCTCCAAACAGCGAATGCTCGTGTTCAATTCTCCCGACATCAATACCCCGCTCCTGGGTTCGGAATTCGCCAAAAATTTTAACCGGGGCGGCGTTGCCAACTGCGATCCTTCCGAGCCAAATAACTTCTTCCTGCCCGGGCCGCTGCCCAAGGAATATACTAATTATGATGCCACGGTGACTCCGCCCATTTGCGGTCTGCTGGTTCCGACTGAGTTCACCAATGTCCGAGTCGCCAATTTCTGGCATTATGATTCCTCCACCACCAACCGGCATAACATAACCAGCTACGACTTGTGGGCGGAATATTCCATCGGCAGCAAGAGCGGCCGGATGATCTTGAAGACCAACGGCAACAACTTCTAACGAGCTTATGAACACCCCGAGCCAATTGCGTCCGCGCCCGCTTCCAGTGCGGTGGCTTGATGAGCCTCCGCTGATCCGGCTGCCGATTTGCCGCCGCGAGGATGGGCGCGTCCTCAGCCGGGAACGCCATTCCTGCCGCACCATTGTGGCAGAGCCGCCACGCGCGGGGTCCCGCCGCCCGTTCCGCGGACGGAGCGCGTTCACGCTGCTGGAATTGATGATGGTCATTGCCATCATTGGCATTGTGGCCACGCTGGCGCTGCCGCACGTTCGGGGATTCGGCCAAGCCAACTCAATGATCGCGGCCACGCGTCAAGTGCTGGACGATGTCGCGATGGCCCGGCAGCGGGCCATGGCCTACCGCACGACGGTTTACATGGTGTTTGACATGCCTGATTTTTGGGCCACCAACGAGTTTCTTTTCCACACCCGCCAAGGCACAAATATGCTCTCGCAACAATATGGTTCCTACGCGATTGTGACCCTTTCCTCCGTGGGCGACCAACCGGGGCAGCATTACCCGCGCTACATCACGGATTGGAGGCGGCTGCCCGAGGGCGTTTTCATCTCGCCGATTCAATTCACGAATTTGTTCACGAATGTCTATATTTACACCACCAATACTTTGAGCGGAACCGTCAATACGAATCTGATTCAGCCGTGGGCAAGGCAGGCTGTGCCCTTCCCTTCCATTTATTACCCGAATACGAATATGTCCATGCCCTGCATCGCGTTTTCGCCCCAGGGGGGACTCGCGACGACATTCGTCAACCAGTACATCGTCCTGGCCCGCGGCAGCATATTCTATCCGACCGACACCAACGGCGCGCCGCTCTTCGCGGCAGCCAATCTCGTCGAGACCCCGCCCGGCAACGACACGAACAACGCGAACTTGATTCAGATTGATTGGATGACAGGCCGCCCAACCGTCTTCAGGAATCAATT
The DNA here is from genome assembly GCA_036501625.1 of Verrucomicrobiia bacterium. Taxonomy (GTDB): domain Bacteria; phylum Verrucomicrobiota; class Verrucomicrobiia; order Limisphaerales; family Palsa-1400; genus Palsa-1400. Next base: position 135,748 of record DASXZY010000079.1, on the reverse strand, counting down.
GCAATGAGAATTTTTCCGACAATTCAGGCAGCAGACGCCAAGGAAATGCGCCGCCAGGGCGAACTGGCCTTCACCATGATCGAGATTGCTATCGCGATCGGTGTGATCGGTTTCGCCCTGGTGGCCATTATTGGCATTCTGCCCACGGGCATGAGCTCGCAGGCCAAAAGCCGCGAATACACCACCATCAACCAGGATGCCTCTTACTTCATGGATGCCATCCGCAACGGCGCCTCTGTCACCAGCGGCGACGCGCTGGCCCCCTCGGCCCAAGGGCTGGATTTCCTGACCAATTACGTGCAGTCCATCAAGTTTGCCTATTACAATAATGGCACCAACACCTCCAACATTGTTTTTAACTCGTTTTATAGCGGCGCGGAAATCATCGGGTTGCTGACCACCCCTCAGAATAATTACCGCTCGCCGTTTTTCTCGAACAACAATTTCAATGTGACCGCGACCGTGCGGGCCTTGAGCGGGCCGGCCACCGAGCAGCAAGGTGGGGCGAACAGCGCATTGAACAGCTTCATGGCTTTCACCTACAATATGGAAGTGATGATCACGCCTTTCAATCCGTTTGCGGCGAATATGCCGACAACGAATTGGAACATCCCCAATCTCGACACCAACCTGTCCAATATCTATTACAACCGCTGGCTGGAGGCGGCCGCCATTGGGACCAATGGCGCCCTTTACCCGCCGCCCTACATCGCGATGGGCACCGGCACCATGCAATATAATCTGTTTGACGTGCGGGTGCATTTCAATTGGCCGGTATTGCAGAATGGCAACGTCGGGCCAAGCCACCAGACCTACCGCACCCTCATCGGCTCGCAAATGGTCGCCGTTCCAAACCTGACCAACGGCATGCCCGGCTGGTATTTCCAACCATCCACGTTTACCAATTCTTACCCCACTGGCTTGTGAACACGCGCACCCTCATTCCAACGCCATCTCCGCGGAACCGCCGCCGGGATGGCCTTACTATTCTGGAAATGCTCGTGTCCACCGCCATGCTTTCGTTCATCGTGCTGGGGTTGACCGCCGTGTTCATCCAGACGCAGAAAGCCTTCCGACTCGGCATCAAGCAAAACACCATCACCGACTCCGGCCGCGCGATCATGGATATGATGGCCGGGGACTTGCAGCAAATGGCCGACGCCCAAAACACCAATTGGCCGGTTATTGTCGGAGGCGCCCCCGCCGGCTACTTTATCAATCCCAATTATAATTTCTACTGGGACCTGCCGAACTTTCCCCTGCCGGTGACCAACTTCCTGAACGGCCTGCCCATCCGCACCAACGAACTCAACGAGGTCTTCATCCTAGAACACACCAACACCACCTGGCTCGGTGTCGGTTATGCCGTCAGCAATTTTCCCGGCGTTGCGGCTGGCTCATTGTATCGCTACGAAACCAATATCACCAGCCTGGCGCCCGTTTTTACGAACGACCTTTTCTCGGTCTTCTTCGCCAACATCGCCAATACCAATTTCAATTCCAATTACTGGCATAAGGTTGCCGATGGAGTCGTTGACCTGCAAATTTCCGCGTACGACCAGTACGGCAATACGAACTATCCCAATTGGCAAACCTACGGTTACGTGGCCTACCCAATCGGGGGCCTGCCGATCTCAAGTTCAGAATTGTTCGTCTCCAACGCCCTCCCCTGCAGCGTGGAACTTGAGATGGCCATTTTAGAGCCGGACGCGCTCGCGCGGGCGCGCAGCCTTGTCTTTCCCGGCAACACGGTCCCGCTTAACAATTTCCTCAGCAGCAACGCCGCGCCGCAGATGGAAGTATTCCGCCAGCGCATCACCATTCCCGCCGCCGCACGATGAACTCAAATTTCTACATTACACACGAAACCGCCCGCCGCCGCCGCGGCGCCCGCGGCATCGCGCTGGTCATCACGCTGTTGATGCTTTCGGTCATTACGTTTTTGGCCATCACGTTTCTCTACATGTCCCGCCGCAACCAGGCGGCCGTCACGACCAGCCTGGATTCAGGCACGGCCCGCGGCATGAGCGATGCCGGCCTGGCCCGCGCGCAAGCGGAGATTCTGGCGCAGATGTCCGCCCACGGCGACCCGCTTGATTACGATTATGGCGTTTCCACCTCTTACCGCAACCCAAACGGCTTTACCGCCAACGAAGGCAGCAACGATCCGGTTGATGTCGATTACAACAGCTTCACCAACGGATCCCCGTTGATGGGCGGCAACTTCGCGCTGAATTGGGCGCAGAACATCGCCAACCTGCAATACGATCCCGAACCTCCGGTTTTTGTGGATATTAATCGAAACCATTTCCCTCCCACCAATTACGATTTTCGCTTCTGGGTCGACGTCAACCGGAACGGGCGTTTTGAAACCAATGGCTATCAGCCGTTGGTGAACGATAATGGGCTTTATGCCGGTTCCTACGGATTCATGAACGGCGAACCGGAATTCATCGGCGTGCTGAGGAACCCGTTGTTCCCCCATTCCAGCGGCAACCCGTTTATCGGCCGCTATGCCTACATGATTTTGCCGGTTGGCAAGGAACTGGACATCAATTATATCCACAACTTCCTCAAAGGGCCTTCCCTTCAAAATCCAATCTTGCAGAACACCAGCGTTCTGGGGAACGAAAACGACGGCTTCGCGCGCGACCAGGGAATTGGCTCATGGGAATTGAATCTGGCCGGCTACCTTGACGACCTCAGCCCCTGGGCTTACGAGAACAACAACAATACCTATCCCGGTTATCCCACCTCCCAATCATCGTATAATTACGTTCCGCCGAGCACGAACTCCGGCGGCAATCCGATCAACACCGGAAACGCGTTTGACGATGCCGAAGCCATCCTCCATTACCGCTACGCTCCGCCATATTTCCTGGGGGGCCTGAGCAGTTACTATTCGCTGACCTACACGGATTACTATAACAACAGCATCGATATGCTCTGCCAGGACGCTCCTTTGGGCGCGCCTTTCGATTACTTCAACAACGGTTCCCTGTCGCTGCTCAAATACGCAACGCTGCCCTGGCCGGGCAGTTACCAAACCAACCTGTTCTTCGATGTGCAGGATTTGTTCGATTCCAAAAAGACTTCCGCCAATTTCACCGAGCGCATGGCCCTGGCTTCCGAGCGCACCAATTCCTTTGATCGCTACACTTTCCAGCGGCTCATCTCCAGCATGGGGATGGGTTCCAGCCCGGAATACGGCGTGTGGGTCAATCGTGATTTCTGGACCAACAGCCTCTATTACCGATCGGGCCAGGCTTTCAACCCCGCTTACTTGCTGGGCGCTCAGCAGGCCAATCTGGCCCTGCGCACCAAGGTCAACATCAATTACGACAACACCGCCCAGATCAATGCCTCCAACGCCCCCTACGCGCCCATGCCCACCAACATGACTCCCTGGACGCCCATCGGCTTTTTCACCAATGCCGCCGAACTCCTCCTGCGCTCGCAGACGTTTGCCTACTCCAATTATTTCCCCGCCAGCAGTCTCTACAACATCACCTACGCGCAATTTGGCGTCACCAACATTCCCATCTTCCGCACCAACTCGCCCGGCGTCCTTTACAACCCCGCCGTCCATCGCATGTTGCAACTGGCCGCGAACATCTACGATGCCACCGTCACATCAAACTACGCTTCTGCCAATACGACCGCGCCGTCCTACCGGCGCCCGTCCATCTTTCGCCCGGTGTTTGGCTTGGTTAATCCCGGAACCACCAATGCCGGCATTAACATCATCGGCTACCAGCCTGTGACCATCCGCGCGGTGGACTCTTTCATGAGCCGGCCCTTCTACGACCTTCCCGCCGCCTACACGGCGATGGCCGCCACAGGCGGGACCAATCTCGGCGGTTTGATCAATATTTGGGGCATCCCGTGGATCGTGGCCACGGACAAGGGCCTGCCGCAATTTTACCAGTACAGTTATCAAAACAGCGTGCTGTTCGAACGGAAAACACTCTTCGCGAGGTTTGGGGGCGCGAATGGGCCGGATACCAACAGGCCCCCGCAATACACCAACCAATTCTATTGCTTCTGGGTTTCCAACAACTTCGCCTTGGACGGCTGGAACCCTTACCCGACCAATTTCACGGGCGCGGCCGGGACCAGTGTTTACATCTCCAATTACGTGACGGTGCAACTGAGCAACAATTTCAATTTCGTTTACACCACCAATCTCGCCAACGTTGTTGTTGGCGCCCCTACCGGTTCTGCCTTGAATCCCTTTGCTTGGAAAGCATGGGGCGTGCCCGGCCGCAACCCGCTCACCGATTCAAATGGTTTCATCACCTTTCTTCAGACAAATCTGACGACGGTTGGCCCCTGTTACTATTCGCCGGCCAATAATCAGCTTATCGCTTTTACCAATGGAAACTGGTTCAACCAATTCCGCGGGGCCGATACCAATCAAACGGCGTGGCCGGCCTATAATTGGACCCTGAGTGTCACCAATCGTTTGGTTTACGCTCTGTGCGATGGCCTCGTCACCGGCTCGCCCGCCACCGGCCCCAACTTCGAAGGCCCGCTGCTCGATTTCGTAAACCTCGGCCCATTTGGAAGCTCCACCAACCTTGAATTGCTCGCCTCCAACAAATACCAGGGCGGGGCCATTGGCATGTCCGGGTCGCGCAATAGCAATCCTTGGGCGACCCTTCCCGGCATTCCCCTTGCCGGCTTGCCAGGTTTGTTGAATCAGATCGCGACCGGCGCGGCGACAAATGTCGTTTTCCAAAACAACCTGGCCGGCACCAACACGGGGCCAGGCACAAGCACATCCGCCGCCGCGTTTGGAGACCCGTTCGAGCCTGGCTGTTTTATTTACCAGGACGTCAATTACGTCGCCAACGACCCGATGGTTCACTATACAATATTCGATTTGACTAACGATATTACGTCTGCCCTGAACGATGACCAGGTTGTAAGCCTGCCTGCTTCTGAAATCCTGCCGTTTCCGCCATTCACTGGCAAAATTGGAACGATCAACACGGCGAGCTACGGCCCGTGGACTACCAACGGCGCCGCCCCGAATTCCGCGAAAGACAACATGCTCCTCATCGATCCCATGGTGTGCGGCGCCAACGATTGGGATTTTCCAACCGGCAAATTCCCCAGCGTCGGCCGGTTGGGGCGCGTCCACCGCGGCACGCCTTGGCAATCGGTTTATTTCAAGTCGGATAACCCATCAAATTCAGCGCCTGCATTGTGGTCTGTATTGAGGGCTTCGCCTTGGGTGACGCAAAGCGAACGCGCTCCCGAAACCTATCCGACCAACGATTGGTCCCTCGTAGACCTTTTCACAACAGCGCCCAATGACAACGCCGCCCGCGGGCTGCTCTCTGTCAACCAAACCAATGACGCCGCCTGGGCCGCATTGTTTGCCGGCGTCATCGCTCCCTCCAGTCCCACCAATGGCGTCGCTATTCAGCCCACCAACGTTTTCGATCTGGTGAATGTCAACTCCGCCTTCGGCAGCATCAACGCCTGGCGCGGCATGACCAACGCCAACGGTCTTCCACTCCATCCCAACGGCATTTTCCAGAGAGTCGGCGACATCCTCGGAGCGCCCGCGCTGACCGTTAACAGCCCGTTCCTCACCAACCCCGCAACCATCTGCTCCGACGAAGTCGTCGAGCGCATTCCCCAGCAGACGCTTTCTCTGTTGAAGGTGGGCGAGCCGCAATTTGTCATTTTTTCATGGGGCCAGTCGCTCAAGGGCCTGAACCCCTACACAGGCGCCGGCCCCAACACCGGCATTTACACCAATTACGAAATCACCGGCGAAGTCCTCACCCGCACCGTATGCCACGTCGTGCATACCAACGGCCTCAAGATGGTCGTGGACAGTTTCAATATTGTATCCGGCTCCGGGAATTAAATTGCGCGCCATGAAAAATTGCGAAAACGCCGGCTATCGGTTACGTTCCAACACATCGTTCGTTATGATAGGAGGAGATTACAATGCGCTCTAGGTCCACAATGTGGTGGCTGGCCAGCCTGCTGCTTTTCGCGGCCTCATACTTTGTCTGGCGCCACGCCGAGCATATCAGCGCCTCCCGCAACACCGCCCCTGTCCCAGCCGCGCAACCCGCCCCTGTGGCCCATCCGCCCGCTCCCGCGCCAACCAAGGTCGCCGAAGCTCGCAAGCCCAAGAAGGCGAAATCCTACCGCGTCAGCAACACCTCAGCGTCGGAGAAGGATTTGCTCCGCAGCAGCCACGCCATTCTTCTTCGCAACGCGTTGATCGATACCGATCGCCCGTTGAAATTGAACATCCCGCCGCACCTCATGGCCCAGGGAGCCCCCGGCAGCTATATTGTGCAATCCGACGCGCCGCTGGACCAGCGCTTCCGCGACCGCCTCAAACAGGATGGCGTTGAATTTGTCAGCTACATTCCCAATAACGCCGCCCTCGTTCGCGCCACCCCCGATCAAGCCCGGCAAATGGCCAGCGACGCCGAATTCCAGGCCGTGATTCCCAACGAGCCTTATTTCAAACTGGCGGCCGCCCTCATGCCCGCGGCGGTGGACAATGATCAACCGCTCTCCGAGGCCCTCAACGTAACCGCCTTCCCCGGCCAGCGCGACGCCACCCTGGCCGCCTTGCGCGGGCTGGGCGCGCAATTGATGGGGGAAGACAACGGGCCTTTCGGAACGACGCTATCCGTCATGGTGCCGCCCGATAAACTGGTAGCCGTGGCCCAATTGCCCCTCGCCCAGGAGATCGAGCGTTACTCCCCGCGCCGCACACTCAACGACCTCGCGCGTCCGATGATGGGCATTTCCACCAATTCCCTTTACATCACTCCCAACTACTTGAATTTGACGGGCGCGGGAGTGACCGTCGCGTTAAACGACACCGGCGTCGATACCAACCATCCCGATTTCAAAGGCTCCAACGGAGTTCGCTTGGTCGGTTTTCCCAATGTGCCTTATGACAATGACGGCCACGGAACGCACGTCGCGGGAAGCATCGCGGGCAACGGCAGCATGTCGGGCGCTGTTTCTAACATCGTCCCCGGCGAAACCACCATTGGGGCCGGTTTCCAGGGCAAGGCCACCAATGCGTTTCTATTCGTCCAATCCCTCGGCCTCGCCACCGGCACGACCATCAACGACGCTTTTGCCATCGGCGCCTCGCTCGTATCCGATCAATACCTGCAGACCAACGCCTCTGTCCACATGGGGCCGACCAATCTGATTTCCAACAACAGTTGGGGCTACGAGGAAAGCGCCATCTACGATATGCACGCGGCCAGCTTCGACCAGGCCACTCGCGACGCCCAGCCCAACGCCACCGGCGAGCAGCCGATGCTCTTCGTCTTCGCTGCCGGCGGCGAGGGCAATGGCGATAATTTCGGCGAAGGCGGCACGCCCGGTTCGATTCTTTCCCCCGCCACGGCCAAGAATGTCATCACCGTCGGCTCGATCGACGAGGCTCGCTTTATCACCAACGAAGTCACGTTTGACGGCTCCTCCACCAACGACATCTTTTTCCCGTGGACGGATAACGACCAGTATGTGGCCTGGTTCTCCGGCGCCGGCAACGTCGGCGCAGGCTCCGAGGGAGAATTCGGCCGCTTCAAGCCGGATGTTGTGGCTCCCGGTGTTTTCACCATCTCGTGCCGGGCTACCAATTACCAAGACCCCAGCAACGCAACCGAAATCACCACGTTCCCCTACCCCAGCCAATCCGTCCTTCCGGGGGCAACCAATATCTATTCGCTGGCCGTTCCAGCGGATACGGAGTTGGTCGCGGCGGTCATCACTCCCAATCCAGATTCGCCCCAGCCGTTTCCGAACCTGGACATTTTGGCGGACCCCAAGACTCCGCCCGCGACTTTATACAGCACGGACAATATCCTGCTCCTCTCCAACCAGTTGAGCGTCGGGCAATGGTATTTTGGCGTGACAACCCAGGGGAAACAGATTCAGCCGGTCGCGTATGACCTGACGATTTACTTGGTGGAGACCAACGACCTCGGCGTGCCCATCACCAATCAAAACGGCTATTTCAATGTCATCAGCAATCTCAACAGCCAGTTGAAACCGTGGTACGTGTACCAATATGGCACCAGCATGTCAGCGGCCGCCGTGTCGGGCATGTTGGCGTTGATGCAGGAATTCCTGCAATCGCACCCGCAATTGGGCGTGACCAATCCCAGCCCGGCCCTCCTCAAGGCCATGTTGATCAATGGCTCCCGCAGCGTTCAGCAGCAGTACGATTACAACCCGCAGGCCTTCGGGCCGAACGAACAAGGCTGGGGCCTTCCCAACCTGACCAATTCCCTGCCCCTTTCTTTGACCAACGGCCAAGCCTCGATGCTTTTGACCGATCAATCGACCAACGACGCCCTGGCCACCGGCCAATCGCAGACATTCACGATCAATTCCTCCGACCCCAACGCCACCAATTTCCCCGTCCGCGTCAGCCTGATCTGGACTGACCCGCCCGGCGACCCCGCCGCCGGCGTCGCTCTTGTCAATAACTTAAATCTCCTTGTCACCGATGCCAGCGGCTCCAACATCTGGCTCGGCAACGATTTCCTGACCGGGGACATTTTCACCGAAGCCAATACGGGCGACGCGCCGGACTCGATTAACAACGTGCAGAACGTTTACATCAACGGAGCCTTCACGCCCTTCAAGTTCCCGCTTTCAGTGTCCGTTTTGGGCATGCGGGTCAATGTGAATGCGGTCACCACCATGACCAATTTGATCGTGCAGGATTACGCCCTGGTCGTTTCGAGCGATGATCCGGCGCTGACATCTGGCGGCCTGACCGTCTCGAGCAACACGCCCACTTTCGCGCCGCTGGCCAATTTGCAAAGCTTTATCGGGAAAACGAATGCGGCTGGGGCGACGTTGTTATACTCCAGCAACTCACTCAACTCGCTGTTGGCCTTCGCTCAGAGCAATTACGTGCAGATCACTCCCATTCTTAGCGGCTCAAATTATTTGCACGAGCGCGTGGGCGCAAATGAGCCAAACCTTTACGCCAACGGCCCTCTCTACACGAACGCGGGCATTGCCATCAACACCAACGGCAATGCGCTGCAATGGCATTTCTTTGTCTTCACTAACAACCAGTATTTCGGTTCCAACAATCCGTTTGGCACTAACATCATCGCCACCAACTTCATGGTCACGACCTTCATGCCGCCGGACCTGGCCACCCAGATTTCCCCGCGCACCAACGGAGCGGACCTTGACCTCTATGTCTCAACCGATTCCGACTTTACCAATCTCTCCTCGGCTGCCTTCGCGCAATTGACCACCAATGACATTTCGGTCACGCGCGGTGGCGATGAAGTGGTCATTGATACCAATTCGCAATCCGGCGAGGTGTACTATATTGGCGTCAAGTCGGAAGACCAGCAGGCGGCGGACTTTGGAATTTACGCGGTCGCCCAGCAAGCCCCGTTCAGTTCGCAGAATCCAGACGGCAGCGTGAGCGCCAGCGCCGGCCCAGTGCCCATACCCGACGCCTTGTCGGGACCGCCCGCGATCCTGCACATCTTTTTGCAGCCAAACCGGCTGCACCCGCAACTGCTGCTCCAAAAATTAACAGCGAACTTGCAAGTTCAGGCGGACAACCCCAGCGATTATTACGGCGTGCTGGAGCACAACGGAACGCAGGCCGTGCTCAACAATTTCTCCGGCCTCCCCGGCGGCTTTACGAACATTTACAACGATTTGAACGACGGCACCATTCCCGGCGCGATCAATTCCGACGGCCCCGGCACTCTTAAAGACTACATCACGACGACTGGGGCGGGAATGTGGACTCTCACGGAATCAGACAACGCCATTTTGCAAGCCGGCCAGGTCCTTTCCGTCACCCTGACCGCGTATCCGCAGCCCATCGGATCAGCTTTCGTGGAAACGATTTGCGGCCAGACTTGGTTTTTCGATTTCGTGGATGTGCCCAATGACGCCACCAACATGATCATCTCTGTCTCCGAAATCGCCGGCAGCGATCCGTTTGGAATTTTCGTCGATAACACGGACGACGTAGGGTTCAACAGCTTTAGCAACGCGCCCATCACCCCTCCTGGCGGTTTTCTCTCTTACACCCTCACTAATAAGCCTCCGTTGACGGGCGGCTTCTGGTTCTTTGGCATTTATAATTACGGCCAGGCCGGCAATTGCGACACCTTTGACATCAGCATCACCTTTGGCCTGAACCAGATTCCCAATCTGGTGCAAACCTTTACAAACAATACGCCGATTTCCCTGCCCACCGACGCCACGACCAACGCCTCGCAAATTTGCATTTCCAACGGCCAGCAAGTAGTCGATTTGAACGTCGGCGTGCGCTTGACCGATCCGAACCTGGATGATCTAACGTTGCAGTTGACGAGTCCCCAGGGCACCAGCATTGTCTTGTTCGAGAATCGCGGCGGCCTGCTAGCCACCAACCTCGGCTTGACTGTCATTGACAGCGCCACCACCAACACGTTTACGACCAATACCATCTACACCACGTTTACCGAGGATACCAACCTGACCGAGGAGCCGATCAAATTCGCGCCGCCGCCCTACGCGTTTCCCGTCGTCGTGCCGCGCATCACCAATTACGCCGGCAACTTCGATTACTTCACGAACCTCGAACTCTTCACAACCAACGGCGGCGTCATATCCTCCAATGCCGCCGGCGTCTATACAAACGGCCAATATGTGGACGGATGGTTTCTTGAGACGAATCTGCTGGTCACCAATACGATCATTTCCAACATCCTGGCGCCAGGGCCAATTATCACTCAAAAATACATCCTGGTGACCAATCAGTATTTCAACGAAGTAAGCGTGGCCACAGACCTCAAAGTAACCGGCGATGGCACCAACATCGTCAGCACCAATGCCCTTGGCCCCAATTATCTCAGCAGCAATTATCTCGCGCTCGCTTCGGGCCGCCTCTCGCAAACCTTCACCACCGTGCCAGGCGCCGCCTATGAACTGGTTTACTACGCCCGCAGCCCCGGCCTGTCCGATTGGTGGCCCGCCGATGCCAATGTCATCGATCTCGCCGGCACGAACACGGCCACGATTCCCTATAACGATGTCACTTTTGATGTCGGCGAGGTGGACCGGGCGTTCACCTTCAGCGGCAATGGCGTCAACGCGAACAATAATGACCACGGCAACGAAGTCGATTTCGGCACCAACACGGCCAATGTTGGCACCAACGATTTCACGATTGATTTTTGGATTAAGATGCCTCAAAGCGAAGGCGGTTTGCAGGGCGTGTTGGAAAAGCGGCCCGACTGCAACGACGATGTCAACCAGTTAAACATACGGGTTGGCGGGCCGCTCCTTTACGCCCAGAACGCCCAACCGGGCCAGCTTAGTTTCGAAGTGACAGGCGACAATACCTTTGGCTTGGGCCAATTCGTCAGCCGCGGGACGGTCAATGACGGGCGTTACCATCATGCCGCGTTCTTGCGCGACGGAACGAACTTGGCCATTTATATTGACGGCGCCTTGGATTCCTCGCAGACGACTGTTGGCATCGCGTATGTTTCCAATGCCGTCCCGTTCAGGGCCGGCCAGAGCATCTGCGTCTTTCCGGCCGTGGGAGACCCGTCGGATGGCACCATCCCATTTAAAGGCGATATCGATGAATTGGACTTGTGGCAGCGCGCGCTGACTCCGGCGGAAATCCATGCCATCTTCCAGGCCGGAACCCTTGGCAAGTACAGCACCAATTCGCTTTATCCCAACTTCCAGGTTGTCTTTGACGGGATTTCCACCAACAACATTATCATCCCCAGTTTCGCCGAGCCGGGCTGGCAGCTTTATACCAACAGTTTCGTCGCCACCAGCAATCAAACCACCATCGAATTGCTCGGCAATCCGCTGGGCGTGCTGCTGGATGACGTTTCCCTGATCCAGCTCTCCTACACCAATTACAATAATTTCTATCTGCCGGAGGAGCCGCTAACGCCCTTGATCGGCCAGAATCCGCAAGGCTGCTGGACGTTGAGCGTTTGGGATTCGCGCACGGATTCCGCGCTGCCGGACAATGGCGCGCTGCTGAGCTGGACGTTGCAAATGACTACGTCCTCCACCAACGTCAATCTGATTAATCTGCAAAACGGCGTGGCCTATAATCAGGCCGCCACCAATGGCATTGTTTACTTCGGCGTCGATGTGCCGCGGACCGCCAATTTCGCGACCAACATTTTGTTCAATGCCAGCGGCCCGATGAATCTTTACTTTAACCAGAACGCACTGCCTGCCGGATCGTTGCCGGGCGATGTGAAGCTGCTTTCCATTCTGGCCGGCCCCAGCGGTTCCAATTACGACGTCATCAGCACCCAGGGCAATCCTCCGCCGCTCATCCCTGGCCAGCGCTACTTCCTGGGTGTGCAGCCGCTCGGAAACACGAACGAAACCTTCACCATCAAGGTCAATTTCGATGTTGGCACCAATGACAACATCATCCCGTTGACCAATGAAATTCCGCTGACCACGAACATCGGCACCAACGGGCCGGCGTTCTATTCGTTCCTCATTCCGACCAATGCGGTCTTTGCCACCTTCCAGCTAATCGCCCCGACCAACGGCATTGCCAACCTCTACGCGCGCGATGGCTTCCCGGTGCCCGATCCGTTGAGTTTCGATTACGAGAGCCTGACCGGCGTGAATCAGGCAACCAACGATCAGTTCATCGCCATCAGCACGAATTCGCTGCCCATCCCGCTGCCTGTTGTCAATACGAACGACATTTTGCCTCTCACGCCGTCCACTTGGTATCTGGCCGTCTATAATCCCGGCACCAACACCGTCGGCTACACCATCCTGGCGACTTACATGACCAACGGCCCCAACGCCACGCCTGGCGCCATGGACATTATTAACTTGAACCAGTTCCCCACCGGGTCGAACAGCTACACCTTCATCAACCGGGCGCCCGCGCCCGAAGGGTTCCCGACCAATGTGCTGTATTCGTTCACGCTCCCAAGCTCCATTTATAACGGCCTGCAATTCACGGTCACGAACCTCACGCCCGCATCCACCAATGGCGCCCTGCAACTCCTCGTTGGCGAAGACGCATTCCCGACGCCGGAGGATTTCTACATTGGCAGTTTCAATCCAGGCGCCAATAATCAGTTTGTTTCCATCATACCCGTGCCCGAGGGGCCTACTTTCACCAACATGCCCAACTCCGGCCTGCTCACGACCAGCAACATCTGGTACGTCGCGGTGCCCAATGCCTCCACCAACGGCATTGCCATCCGGTATTCGATCACGGCCACCCTCACCAATGCCGGGGCGGGCTTCCAGCCGCTTTTCCTGGGCGCAAGCATCACCTCGCCCGCGAGCGGCTTCAGCATGTATTTCAGTTCCGTTCCCGGAACGACCTATCAAATCCAGGTGTCAAGCAATCTGGCCAACTGGACTGTCGCGACCAACATCACCGCCACCTCCAGCGAGTCGGCCTACACCGACGCTGTCCCTGTCAATACGCAAAAGTCGCGTTACTTCCGAATCGTGAAACCCTGACCGTATCGCGCCGCAAGGAATGGATTGCCAAACCGTTCCGCGGGCCGTTAGTATTTGCCGAATATGAGATGGCTTGTTTTGCTCGCGTCGTTATTAGTATTGACTTGGCCCGCCCGCGCGGCGGGGCCGGACGACCGGTATCTGGATATCTACAACGAAATCCTGCAAGCGGATACGATGAGGCAGAACGGCCAATCCAAGGCGGCCGCCGATAAATATCTTGACGCTCAAGCGTCCCTGACCGCCCTCAAGAACGAGAACCCGGCGTGGAACACCGCCATTGTCAGCTTCCGCCTCGATTACCTGGCCGATCAATTGCAGGCTTTGGCAAAGTCGCTCCCGGCCGCCCAAACACCGCCTCCCGCGGCGCCTGTTCAAACCGCCGTGCCAGCGGCCCCCGCTCCGACCGCGGCCGACGCCGCCGCGCTGCGGCAGCAAATCAGTTCGTTGACAGCCGCCAATGGCGAGTTGCAGAACAAACTCAAGGAGGCTCTCTCCGTCCAACCCGCCGCCGTAAGCCCCATCGAACTGGCCAAGGCGCAGGAGAAGATTCTCGCGTTGCAAAAGGAAAAGGATTTGCTCTCCGTCGCTCTCGACCAAGCCAAAGCCGCCAAGCCCGCTCCGGAACAGGACAGCCGGCTGGCCGACGCCAACAAAGCACTGGCCGCTGAACGGGACCGATTGAAAGCCGAGCTCGCAGCCCGTACGAAGGATTCGGCGGACGCGGAAGCGCACCGTGACGCGGCTGTCAACGAACTGCGCGCCCGCCTGTCCGTTTTGGAAGCCCACGCCGTGCCTTACACGCCAGATGAATTGGCGATGATGAAGGAAACCAAAACTCCTGTCACGGCGCACCTGCCCGCCCCTGCTCCGGCGGCCAGCCACGTCGTCCATTCCATGAAGGATTTGCCGACGGGCGCCGGCGCGCTCATGGCCGAAGCCGACCGCGACACCATGGAGCATCAATACGCCAAAGCCGGCGCGAAGTACGAGGAAATCCTCCGTCAAGACGAAAACAATGTCTTCGTGCTCGCCCATTTGGCCAGCGCGCAGCTTGCCGAGGGCGAATTGCCCGCGTGCGAGAAAACCCTGGCCCGCTCCCTTGCTCTTGACAAGGAGGACCCGGCCAGCCTTTACACCATGGGCATTTTGCGGCTGCGCCAGCAGAGGGTCGATGACGCGGTCGATGCCTTGAGCCTCTCCGCCAAGTATTGCCCCACCAACGACGGCACCCAGTATTACCTCGGCAATGCCCTGGCCGCCAAGGGGTTGCGCTATGCCGCTGAAACCGCCTTCCGCAAGGCGCTGGAAATCCATCCCGATTATGCCGACGCACATTACGGGCTGGCTTGGGTCTATGCCGCGGAGAAGCCGCCCTCGCTGGCGCTCGCGCGCTGGCATTACCAAAAAGCTGTGGACCTGGGGCATGACAAAAATCCGGAGTTGGAAAAAATCCTGGCCGCGGCCTCTCCGGCTCAACCCTGATTTTCCAAAAAGGCCTTGTGTATCAAGCGCACGGCCTCCTTGCCTTTGGCCAGGTCAACCACCACGGAAATCTTGATCTCGCTCGTGGAAATCATCTGAATGTTGACTCCCGCGCCGGCCAGCGTTTCAAACATCCTGGCCGCCACTCCCGGATGGCTCCTCATGCCCACCCCGACAATCGACAATTTGCCAATCTTCTCGTCCGCGATCACTTCGCGCGCGCCGATGGATTGTTTCAAGTCGTCGATAATCTTGGCCGCTTTTAACAAATCCGGCTTGTCCACGGTAAATGAAAGGTCCGTCGATGGCGCGTTGGGCGTGTGGCTGATGTTCTGCACGATCATATCGACGTTGATGCTGGCGTCGGCAATGGCTTTGAAAATTCGCGCCGCCACGCCGGGCTGATCCGGCACCTGCACCAGCGTGATTTTGGCCTGGTTTTCATCGAGTGTGACGCCGCGGATGACGACGCCTTCCATACTGGGCGATTCTTCTTTCACTAGGGTTCCTGGGTTGTCGTTAAGGCTGGAGCGGACCTCAAAGGGCACGCCAAATTTTTTGGCGAACTCGACCGAGCGCGATTGCATGACCTTGGCTCCCAACCCGGCCAATTCCAACATTTCATCGTAGGAAATTTCCGGCAGTTTGCGCGCGCCCGGCGCCACGCGCGGGTCGGCCGTATAGACGCCATCGACGTCCGTGTAAATCTGGCACAAATCCGCCTTGAGCGCCGCGGCCAGGGCGATGGCTGTCAAGTCGGAGCCGCCCCGCCCCAGCGTCGTGATCTGCCCTTCAGGCGTCTGTCCTTGAAAACCCGCCACAATAACGACCTTGCCTTCGTTCAAAAGCGCGTGGACTTTCCGCGGCGTGATGTTCTTGATCTTGGCCTTGGTATGCACGCCGTCGGTCACGATGCCGGCCTGAGCCCCTGTCAAAGATACAGCTGGCACCTCCAGCGCCTGCAGCGCGATGGCCGTCAGCGCGATGGTTGTTTGCTCGCCGGTGGCCAGGAGCATGTCCATTTCCCGCTCGTCGGGCAGTTGGATAAGCTCCCTCGCCATTTTAATCAAATTGTCGGTCACCCCGCTCATCGCGGATACGACCACGACGATCTGGCTGCCCTTGGCATGATAGCGCGCCACCCGGGCGGCGACGTTTTTAATCCGCTCCGGATTGGCGACCGATGTTCCCCCGAATTTTTGTACAATCAACATTATGGCCAGCGCCCGGCGCCGGCAGGGTGGGCAGCATAACGGCATCTTCCCCTCTTGGCAATGGGCGCAAAGAAATTAGTCTTGCGCGGCGTTATATTTCTCTAAATATATCAATCCATGAATCACAAACAAAAATTCAATGCCTCAATTCAATGCCCGTGCCTGGGCGGAATGCTTCTCGCCATCACTCTGGCCGGCTCCGCCATGGCCCAGGACGCCAACAGTCAACTCAATCCCGCGCCCGACGGCGCCCTCGGCGGATGGTTCGCCCGCGCCAGCAAAATCCAGTCCGGGCAGCCGCACTGGATCACTCCAATCACGACCGTCACGCCGCGATTGGAAGAGGAGTTGCGTTACGACCAGTCCTTTGAGACAACCGCTTCGGGCACGCGCCTCGACAACTACGGCTCCGGCAAAAGGATTGGAATTGATCCCCGCCGAAAACATCGAAGTCATCCTCGGCATTCCAGCCTGGCAAACCCGAAACAGGGGCAGCGAGCAGGACGGTTTCGCGGATGAAAGTTTTCTTGTCAAGTATCGCATTCTCTCCGCCAATGAAGACAGCGGGAATTACATCCTGACCGGGTTCCTGGGATTGCAGGCGCCGACCGGAAGCCACGACAATACGACCGGCCATTATACAGTCACGCCCACGCTGGCGGGCGGCAAGGGATGGGGCGATTTTGACGTTCAAGGCACTGTCGGAGTCGCCATCCCCGACGACGGCGCCGGGCGAGGAGGCGCGGGCACGCCGGTCCTCTTCAATACGTCTTTCCAATACCAGTTGATCAAGGTCTTGTGGCCGGATTTGGATGTCAACTATACTTATTGGCCGGACGGCGCGCGGGAAGGCAAAAACCAAGTGTTCCTGACGCCGAGCTTCATAATCGGGCGGCTGCCGATTTGGAATCGGGTTGGCCTGACCATCGGCCTCGGCTGCCAGGTCGCCCTGACCGATCGTCCGGTCTATAACCATAACTTCATCGTCTCCGCGAGGATTCCGTTCTAAGATCATGCAACTTAAAGGTTGAACTCCGGCCCGAGATAAATGTCGCGTGCCTTCGGGTCGGAGGGCATCGCCGGGCCGGAACCTTCGTAAACGACTTTGCCGTGGTGGATCAGGTAGGCCCGGTCCACCAATTTGAGCGTCTCCCGCGCGTCGTGATCGGTAATGAGAATGCCCAGGCCGCGGTCTTTGAGGCGGCGGATGATCTTTTGCACCTCGTACTTGGCAATGGGATCAATGCCGCTGAAAGGTTCGTCAAGAAGAAGAAGTTTCGGGCTGGTCACGAGCGCGCGGGTGATCTCCAGGCGCCGCTTCTCGCCGCCGCTGAGCGTGTAGGCCTTGCTTTTGGCCAGCCGGGCGAGGTCCAATTCGTTGAGCAATGACTTGAGCCGCAATTCCCGCTCCTTCGCCCCGATTTCGCAGGTTTCCAGGATGGCCAGAATATTCTGCTCGACAGTCAGCTTGCGGAAAACGGACGGTTCTTGTGTCAAATAGCCAATGCCCAGGCGCGCCCTCTTGTGCATGGGCAGGGCCGTGATGTTTTGGCCCCTAAATTGAACTTGCCCCTCGTCCGGCTTGACGAGGCCGACGACGATGTTGAATGTGGTCGTTTTTCCAGCTCCATTGGGCCCCAGCAAACCGGCGATCTCGCCCGCATCGACGTGAATGGAAACGCCGTTGACCACGCGCCGCTCGTTATATTGCTTGACAAGGCCGTCCGTCACCAGCAGGCGGCCCGCCACGCCAGCGGCCATAGCGGGGACGGTTTCCTGCAAAATGGGCTCTGGCTCTCGTTCAGGCTCGTTCATGGATTGCGCGCGGCGCTATTGGCCGGGGTTTTGATGGGAGCGATCGTGTAAGGGCCATAGGCTTGAAAGCGATTGGTCCTGGTCTGCCACATTACGGAATCCGCGCCGGTCAAAAGATTGCGATCCGAGCGGATCGCTGGCGCTCCGGTGAGCACGCACTGGTCCTGCGCCGCCGTGTAAACGCCGCGCTCCCCCGTGGCATGAATGGTCCGGTTGGATTTGACCTGATCGATCACGACGCCGCGCTCGGCCACGGCGCGTTCGAGGCGATTGGAGAGAACGGAGGAAAAATAGGCTGTCACGGTTTTGGCCGTCAGTTCGTTGTGAGGCTCGGACGGATTGGCCGCGAATTGCTGAAGCGCAACGTGATTCTCCGCCAAAATTTCTGTCAACAGCTTTTTAACCGGATCGCGGCGCGCGGTCAGCGTGTCGCAGGCGAGGGTCTTGACGCGGCCGGCGGTGTCCGGCGCCGTCTCGCCCTGGACATGGCCGCGCGCCACGGCTGTTTTGACTTCGTTGCTGAACATTTCAACATCCAATTTATCCGACGTGAGCGTGTCGCGCAGGACGCCGCCGTCCAGCAGCCTTGCTTTGACGCGGCCCGTGAACAGAGCCAGATTCGTATGGTAATCAAGCTGCTCGGAGGCGATGTCCAGCCATTCGTCGGAGTGCGCGGCGCCGCCGACTTTGAGCTTCAGGTCCGCGCCGTTGCGGGCGTGATAGACCTGGTTGCTGGCTTCGGCGGTGAGTGTTTGGCCGCGGATTTCCATCTTGTCGTTCCACCATTTCGGGTTGCCGCTCAAGACGAACAAACCGCTCGCCCGCGTGTAATCGGCCATGTCGCCGGCAGCCCGGCTCTCGCCGGCGTTCTGCCCGCCATGATTGACAATCAGCACCCTGCCCGCCGCGTGCATCGCTTCGACCGGCCCATTGGTGGGCGGCCATTGAAGCGTCGCGAAGTCAGCCGACAACTCCCGGATTCCGCCTTGGCCGGCATTGGGCGGAGCGCCGGGCCGCGCGGCAGCGTTGGGCCACCAAACATGCACGGCGCGATTGGCCGTCAGAAAATGGCGGTTGTTGTCATACAGAAATGTTTCCGCCTGCGCCTTTTGGCCGCCGTTGTGCCAGACCGCGCCGCCGGTCATTTCCGTCATTTGGCTGCCGTTGGTCACATAGTAATAGGCCCGCGGGCCGGCTGCCCATCCATTGTTGGTCGTCGTCAGGACGACATCGTCCTCGGCCAGGATGGTTTGGATGGCGCTGTTGGTGGTCATCTGAATGGAGAGCCGTTGCGATTTCACATCCAACTGGACATCAACGACGTGAACGTGCCCGAAGTAGCGCGCGAAATTGGATTCGTAGTCAAACACACACCAGTCGGAAAAAATTTTCAGAATCTGCCCATTCGCGGCAGCCGCGTTGGTGCGGGCGCTCCCCGGCCCGGTGGTGGCAAGCAGTGACCTGAGCACCCGCGTCTCCACTTTGTTGGAGACGATAAGCTGATGGTTTGTCTCGACAAAAAGAAACCCTTCGCCGCGCACCCAGACATTGCTTGTGGGCGTGAACAGCACGACCGGCCCGGCATCCCAGGCGCGGTGATCAGCCGTGTCCACGTGGCATTCTGGCGCCTGGCCGATCAACTGCACATCGTTGACCTGGCCGTTGTGAAATGATTTCATCTGGAAGGGCGAAAGCAGATCGTCATGCTCGGCCAGATTGGTGTGGTTGTCCCCGCTGACGAGGACTTCCAGCATCTGGCTTTTGTTGTAAAGCATAAACTTCGTCTTAAGATCGGGCGGCACATAGTAGCCCGGCCGGGCCGGAACCGCGCCGCCCTCGGAAGCGGCTTCTGAATTTGTGACCGCCGCCGGGACAACAGGCGTCCGAGGCGTCTCAGATTTCCGGCAACCAGCCAGGAGCAGCACGAGGCAAAGAGCAAGGACCGTCTTCATGCCAGCTTCGGCCAGCGCAACGCCAGCGCGCGCAATTCGACGAGGCCCTCCAAAAGCCGCGCCATGTTTTCGAGCCGAATCATGTTTGGCCCGTCGCTCAGGGCTTCGTCGGGATTGGGATGCGTCTCGATGAACAATCCATCGGCTCCCGCCGCCACCGCGCAACGGGCCAGCGCCGGCGCCATCTCGCGCTGGCCGCTGGAACGGTCGCCGCCGGCGCCGGGCAATTGCACAGAATGCGTGGCATCGAAAATGACAGGAAAACCAAACTGGCGCATGATGGGGATGGAGCGCATGTCAGCCACCAGATTATTGTAGCCGAAGGTCGTGCCGCGCTCGGTGACGAGCAGCTTTTGCCCGCCCGCCTCCGCCGCCTTCTTGACAACCTGCCCCATGTCCGCCGGGGAGAGAAACTGGCCCTTTTTCACGTTGACGATTTTCCCGGTGCGCACGGCCGCGGCGATCAAGTCCGTTTGCCGGCATAGGAAAGCGGGAATTTGCAGGACATCGACCGCCTCTGCCGCCAACCGCACCTGTTCCTCGGTGTGGACATCCGTCAGCACCGGCGTTTCAAAGTCGCGCCGGATTTTGGCGAGCGCCTCCAGGCCGGCTTCAAGGCCCGGGCCGCGAAAAGTGCGGCCCGAGGAGCGGTTGGCTTTGTCGAAACTGGCTTTGAAGATATAATTGACGCCAAGGCGGCGGCAGGTTTTGCGCAGCGACGCGGCAACTTCGCGGCAAAGCGCATCGCTTTCAATCACACAGGGGCCTGCGATCAAAGTCAATTGCTTTGACCGTTTTATCGAGTTCCAGATGGATGCATTGCTCAACACGTCGCGTCTCGCATCGTTGTAGAGGAAAGGCAGAGCCGCCGCAAGAACCCAATCCGGGCTTGCAGGCCGCGCTGGCCCAGGAATGCGCGGGCACTCACGGTTAAAGGGCAGACCGAGGCGGTTGCGGGCGCAGGCGCCCGTTTTACGCGTAAAATACCGCAATCCACCGTAATTAGCCGTGTTATGCCTTCAATTGCATTGATCCCAGAGTTTTTCCACAGCTCCGGGGTCCGAAGAAACCTAAACTTGCTCGCGCAGAGCCGCCAGAGCCAAAAGTCGCTGCATTCACAAAGAGGAATGCCGCAGAAGCGCAGCGCCCTGAATTTCCTCTCGAAAATAACGCAATTTACCTTGTTTTGTATGTATTGACCTTAATCGCCTTGATCTCAGTGAGTTTCCCCAAAAATTTTGCGCGCAAATCGTGCAAAATGCCCAAAAAGAACATGCGCCGAAGCGCGACATCTGCATACTATACCATGCTTTGATGGTAATGCAAGAAGCAATATCTGAACGAACCATGCGGCGCATCCCTCTCCCCGCCCCAGGCCCTTGCGCGGAATTTGATTCACTTTTGGGACGAGTTGTGCCTTTCTGTCGGCTCCATTATGGAACGATTGCCCGGATTCCGTGACTTTTATCCCGAACCGCTGCCGCACTCCGATGTCTGGAGCGCCGATGCGCGCCGCCACATTTTCGACCGGTGGCGCGAGACGGCCCGCCGCTACGGCTTTCGCGAATATGACGGGCCGCCGCTCGAACCGCTGGAATTGTACACGCTCAAGAGCGGCGCGGAGATTGTCGGCCAGCTTTATAATTTTGAGGACAAGGGCCAGCGCAAAATTTCGCTGCGACCGGAGATGACCCCGACCCTCGCGCGCATGGTGGCGGCGCATGAGCGCAGTTACAAGAAGCCAATCAAGTGGTTCGCCGTTCCGCAACTTTTCCGTTACGAACGCCAGCAGAAGGGACGCCTGCGCGAGCATTTTCAATTCAACGCGGACCTTATCGGCGAAACCGGGCCGGCAGCCGACGCGGAATTGGCGGCCCTTTTGATTGACACATTGCGCGCGTGCGGGCTGACGGAGAATGACTTTGTGATCCGCCTGAGCAGCCGGAATTTTTGGCAGGATTGCTTCAGCAAACATGGCGGCGACAAAAGCAAGGAATATGAATTCTACCAGGCCATCGACAAACTGGAGCGGGCCGGTCCTGAGCACACGCTGGCGCAATTGCACGCGCTCGGCATGGCCAAAGCCCAGGAGATTCTCGATCTGGTGTCAAGCAATGAGCCGACGGCCGAGCTGGACGCGGTTGTCAAGAATCTGAAGGCGCGCGGCCTCGGCGGATTTGTCAAAGTGGATTATCACGTGATTCGCGGGCTGGCTTATTATACGGGCGTGGTGTTTGAGGCGTTCGACACGAAGGGGGAATTGCGCGCGATCGCGGGCGGCGGGCGCTATGACAATTTGATCAAACTCATCTCCGGCGGCAAAGTGGATTTGCCGGCGCTCGGTTTTGGCATGGGCGACGTCGTATTGCTTGAACTGCTCAAGGAGCGGGGTTTGCTGCCGGCCTTCGACGCGGGCATCGACGCCTGCTGCCTGATCGAAGACGAGGCGACGCGGGAAGCCACGCTTGCCCTGGCGCAATCGCTGCGGGACGGCGGGTGCGCGGTCGAGTACGCGCTGGGACCGGCCAAGCCAGACAAACAATTCAAACGCGCGATGGAATTGAAGGCGCGCTACACGATCAAGCTCGTCCCGGCGGCGCAAGGCGGATGGGAAGCCAGGCTAAAGAATCTGGCTACGCGCGAAGAAAAGACGGCGGCTCTGGCGGATGTCAAACATTGTTTGCAGCGGTGACAGGGCCAATCAAGGGCGGCCTGTCCGCCTCTTTCCGCGCCCGGATTTCTTATAATTGACCGGACCTGCCGAAGCCGCGGGCGCGCCGCCTTCGCCAAAGCTGCTTTTCAATTCGCGAATCTGGTCCCGCAGGAGCGCGGCTTTCTCGAACTCCAGATTGTCGGAGGCTTCGAGCATATCCCCCTGGAGGCTGCGCAACGTTTCGGTCAAATCGAAGTTTCCGCCAGCCTCGCGCAGCACCATGTCGGCCGCCTTGCGCGTATTTTGATAGACCGCCAGGCTGTCCTCGACAGCGCGGCTCACGCTGCGGGGAGTGATATTGTGCTCGCGGTTGTAGGCAAGCTGGCGCTCGCGGCGGTAGGACGAGACGGCCAGGAATTTCTCGATGCTGCGCGTCCTCACGTCCGCGTAAAGAATAACTTCGCCGTTGAGGTGGCGCGCGGCGCGTCCAGCCGTCTGAATGAGGCTGGTCGCGCTGCGCAGGTAGCCTTCCTTGTCGGCGTCCAGGATCGCCACCAGCGAAACCTCCGGCAGGTCCAGGCCCTCGCGCAAAAGGTTAATCCCGACCAGCACGTCAAATTCCCCTTTGCGCAGGGCGCGCAAGACCTCGACCCGCTCAATGGCGTCGATCTCGCTGTGGAGATAGCGAACCTGGACGCCCAGTTCGCGCAGGTAATCGGTCAATTCCTCGGCCGATTTTTTGGTCAGCGTCGTGACCAGAGTGCGCTCTTTGCGGGCGGAGCGCTTGCGGATTTCCTCCAGCAAATCGTCGATCTGGCCAGCCAGCGGCTTGAGCGTGACTTTGGGGTCCACCAGGCCGGTCGGGCGCACGATTTGCTCCACCACCCTGCCCTCCGACCATTTGATTTCCTGCTCCTGCGGCGTGGCGCTGACGTAGATGGTTTGACCTTGCAACGATTGAAATTCCTGGAAATCGAGCGGCCGATTATCCATGGCGCTGGGCAAACGGAATCCGTGCTCGACCAGCACCGACTTGCGCGAACGGTCGCCCGCGTACATGCCGCCGATTTGCGGGACGGTGGCGTGTGATTCATCGATCACCAGCAGAAAATCCTTTGGGAAAAAATCCAGCAGCGTGCCAGGGCGCGAACCAGGCGGGCGCCCGGCCAGATGGCGCGAATAATTTTCAATGCCGGAACAAAAGCCCATTTCCTCCATCATCTCCAAATCGTATTCGGTGCGCATTTTGACGCGCTGGGCTTCGATCAATTTGCCGCGCCCCTCGAACCACGCGATGCGCTCGCCCAATTCCTCGCGGATGGCCAGAATGGCGCGCTTGACCATCGGCTCCGGCGTGACGAATTGTTTGGCCGGGAAAATAACGATGGACTCCACGGTCTCAGTTTTTTCGCCAGTCAGCGGCTCGAAGCGGGAGAGGCGCTCAATGTCGTCGCCAAAAAACTCGATGCGCAGGCCGTCCTCGCTCCAGGAAGGGCGCAATTCGACGACATCGCCGCGCACGCGAAATTGCCCGCGCTCGAAGGCGATGTCATTGCGGGAGTATTGCAGATCGACCAGGCGGCCGAGCAATTGGTCGCGCGTGATTTGCTGGCCGGCGAAAACCTGCTGCACGAGCGCCTCGTAATTTTCCCTGCTGCCGATGCCGTAAATGCACGAGACACTGGCCACTACCACGACATCCCGGCGCGTGAGGAGCGAACTCATGGTCGAAAGGCGCAGCCGCTCGATCTCCTCGTTGATGCTGGAATCCTTTTCGATAAAAGTGTCGGTGCGCGGGATGTAAGCCTCTGGCTGGTAATAATCGAAGTAGCTGACGAAATACTCGACGGCGTTGCGGGGGAAAAAGCTTTTGAATTCGGCGTAAAGCTGGGCGGCGAGCGTTTTGTTGTGAGAAATGACGAGGGTGGGTTTGCTGACGTTCTGGATGACGTTGGCCACCGTAAAGGTCTTGCCCGAACCGGTCACGCCGACGAGCGTCTGGCTCGGCGCCCCGGCCAGCACCCCTTCCGTCAGGCGGACGATGGCCTGCGGCTGATCGCCGGCTGGCTGATAAGGAGCGGACAACTCGAACATAGCTTGGAAAACTTAACCAAAATAATGGGAAAGGCAATGTGGCGGCACATCGAAGTTGATATTTTTGCAAGACGCCGCACTTTATGGTTAACTGATAACGACGTTATGAGATTTTTCCAAGTCGCCAAACGGGTCGCGTTGCTCTTCGCGGTCAATTTGCTGGTGATGCTCACCATTGGCATCATTGCCAGCCTGATTTTTCGCCAGCTTGGCCCGCGCATTGGCGGGTACCAGCGCCTGTTCCTCTACTGCTTTATTTGGGGCATGGGCGGCGCGTTTGTCTCGCTGGCAATCTCGCGCTGGATGGCTAAATTTTCCATGGGCGTCCAGGTCATCGATCCGAATACATCCGATCCTGAGTTGCAGCATCTCGTCCAAACGGTGCATCACCTGGCTCGCACGGCTGGCCTGCCCGCGATGCCGGAAGTGGGCGTTTATAATTCGCCGGAAATCAACGCTTTCGCGACGGGGCCGAGCCGTTCGCGAGCGCTGGTGGCGGTTTCGTCCGGCTTGCTGGGCCGGATGCGGCAGTTTGATTTGGAGGGAGTGCTGGGCCATGAAACAGCGCACATCGCCAATGGCGACATGGTCACGATGACGCTGATTCAGGGCGTGGTCAATGCTTTCGCCATGTTCCTGGGCTGGGTGCTGGCCATCGCGCTGTCGCGCGGATCGGACCGCGACGACGAGCGCGGCAACCCGTTCATGGAATGGATGCTGATGCAATTGTTCCAGACTGTTTTCATGTTTCTGGGGATGATCGTGGTCAATTGGTTTTCGCGCTGGCGGGAATTCCGGGCCGATGCCGGCGGCGCGCGGTTCGCCGGGCGCGATCATATGCTTTCAGCCCTCCGAGCGCTCCAAGCTGTTCACGAACACGGCGCGGACATGGCCGCCGGGACGCAGAGCGCTTCGTTTCAGAATCTGAAAATTTCCGGCAAGACGAGCGGCATTATGGCTTTGTTCGCCTCGCATCCGCCGATTGAGGAACGCATCGCGCGGCTGGAAAATCCCACGCTCGGCTGAACCGTTTTTCTTGGCATCGGGCGGCGGGTCGATTATTGATGAGGGCATGAAGATGATTTGCAATTCGTTTAAAGGGACGGTTCGCTGCGCGGCGGCGGGGATGTTTCTCGCGCTGGCGTTCGCCAGCCAAGCTGGGGATGAAAAGCTCGAGCCGCTGAATATTAATTTGCCGACGGCGAAATTCATTGGCACGCCATCCGACGCGCCGATTGATCCGATGGTTGAAAAGCCAAGCGACAAGCCGCGCCCGCCTTTGATGGTTCCGCCGGGCGTTGTCAATCTGGCCCTGCATAAACCCGTCACAACCAGCGACGTGAGCCGGCCCGCTGATGAAATGGCCAAAATCAACGACGGCCAAAAGGAATCCGATGACAACAACGTCGTGCTGGTGCGCAAGGGTCCGCAATGGGTGCAGATCGACTTGGGCAAGACGGCGGAAATTTATGCCATCGTGGTGTGGCACGGGTTCGACCAGCCGAAGGTCTATCACGGAGTCGTGGCGCAGGTGGCGGACGACGCGGAGTTTACGAAAAACGTCCGCACGCTCTTTAACAACGATTACAAAAACCTGGACAAACTGGGCGTTGGCACGAACCGGGAGTATTTTGAATCGAACGAAGGCAAATTGATTGAAGGCAAAGGCACGCCCGCCCGTTACGTGCGCCTTTACTCCGACGGCAGCACCGATTCCCGTTTGAACGAATACACGGAGATCGAAGTGTATGGCCGGCCGCAAGGCGCGCAGTAGCGGTCAACCGAATTTGCGCGTGAGCCGATGCTGGTCGTAGGCGCGCCGGTGTTCTTTGGTCATCTTATCGAAGTCGGGCTTCCCGGAGGCGGAGACCGGCCACGTTGCGGCGGAACCTGCCATTGACACGATGGCACGGGCGGCGGCGGTCCCGTCATAGCTCATGGAAAGGTCGGTCAATTCCAAATCCTTTTCCAGCGGGAGCCTGGGCTGGATGTTTTTGCCCTGCAATACGCCATGATAGGCGCGCACGGCTTCTTCCGGGGAAATGCGGCCATCGGTAATCAGCCGGAGCATTTCAATGAACGCGAGTTGGTGCTCGGCCTGATTAATCTTGCGGCCATAGAGCGCCACGCGCGCCCCGTATTTTTGCGCGTCGTGGATAAGTTTGAAGGCGTCGAAGGTCGTGCCCGCGCTGCCGCCGAGAACGCCCACCACCAGGTTCGGATCGTACTGCGCCAATTCCTCCATCGCGCGCGGGCCGTGGTAAACAATTTTCAGGAACACCGGCCGGCCCGCGTCCGTCACGCCAGCCAGGTTGCGCAGAATTTGGTCGTTGATAAATTCGCCCATGCGGGCCGGGGCCACGCCGCTGGCCGTGTTGGGATCGAAGACTTCCAGAAAGTAACGGAATTTTTTGCGCTCGGCTTCTTCGCGAAATTCCTTGAAGGCCAGCAGCGTGGCGCGGTCCTGGTCAAGATGATTTAAAAACGTGACGGAATAGAGGCCGAGGTTGGCACCGGGAATTTCCGCCTCGCGGTCGCACTCGATTTTGCCGCATTGGATGTGGTCGATGCTGGCGGAACGAAACGGCTGGGCGGGTTCCCTTGTGTAACAGCCGTGGCGCACGGCCCAGACATCGGTGGCGTCGTTGGCGCGCGCGGCGGGAGTGATGGGCGAATCGCGGAACAATCCCTCCTTGATGGTCAATTGTTCGTTGACATAGGCGGACATGAGCATGATGTCGATCAGCCCCTGGCGCGTGACTTCGCGGATGATGTCCAAAAACTCAGGCAGATTGCGGTGGCCGAATTCCTCGCGGCTCCAAACCTCCGGCGAGAAGCGCGCCGGATGGGCGCCGCGCGACGAGAGATAACCGCGCGGACCGGGGGCGCGCGCGCCAAAGGCCATGTCGGCATCCTTGGCGTCGGCAATGATGAACTCGCGGCTGGAACGGTTGGCCTTGATGGAGGCCAGCTTGGCGTCGAGCGACTTCATCGGGCCGCTTTGGCATCGACTTTGGCCAGGGTGTCCCTGAGTGCGCGGGCGGAGGCTTGCAGCGCGGTCAACTCCTTGGGCCACAATTTGATATTGACGTGCGCCTCGACGCCGCGCCGGCCAACCACGGAGGGGACGCTGAAGCAAACGTCGCGCGTGTCATAAGCTCCCTGGGCCAGCGAAGAAACGGGAAGGAGAGCCTTTTTGTCAAGCAACACAGCGTGGACGACGTCGCGAATGGCCATGCCGACGGCCCAACCCGCGCCGCCCTTGCGCTTGATGACTTCCGCGCCGCTTCCTTTGGCGCGCTCGAAGACGGCGTTTTGGAACATGGGCGTGCATTCGGGGAAACCGGCGAGCGGAAGGCCATTGACGGCCGCGCTGGACCAGATCGGAACCATCGAATCGCCATGTTCGCCCAGCACGAGCGCCTTGACCTGCGATGGGGCCAGTTTGAGTTCCTGGGCGATGAGCGAACTGAAGCGCGACGTGTCAAGCATCGTGCCGAGGCCGTAAACCTGCTGCCAAGGCAGGCCCGTGCGGCGCAAAGCCAGTTGCGTGAGGATATCGACCGGATTGGACACGACGAAAATATGCGATTCCTTGCGCAAACCGGCGGCCTTGATGGAATCGATGATGCCCAGGAACAATTCCACGTTGCGATTGATGAGATCGAGGCGGGATTCATCTGGTTTGCGGCGCAGGCCGGCGGTGATGAGGAAAATATCGCTGTCGGCCGCGCGGGCATAATCGCCGGCATAAATGCGCTGGTCGCCGGCCAGCGCGCTGCCGTGCATGAGGTCGAGCGCCTCGCCTTCGGCCATGTCGCGGTTGGCGTCGAGAATTTGCATTTCGGACACCAGCCCGCCGCATTGCAAGGCGTAGGCGGCACAGGAACCGACTCTGCCTCCGCCGCCAATGATGGTCACTTTCACGACGGCGCTCCCGGTTGCAGTTTTGACATGATTTGATCGGTGATGGCCTGCACCAGGGCTTCGGCCTGCTGGTCCGGCCCCGCGCCGCCGGCCTCTTTTGGAGGGACGGCGCACGTGGCGCCGGGGCGCCATTCGTCATTGTTGCACAACTCACACTCCTTGAGGCCGATGCGCGGATCGGGAATGCCGAGGGTTTGTTTGATCTTCAGCAAGTCCTGCAAGTGCGTCTGCGAAAACGTCTTCAGCGGCGTGCCCAATTGCGCGGCCACCACGACCGTGCGGCAATAGGCCTCGATGATTTCCATTTTGAAGTAGGCGTCCTCGACGCTGACGTGGCTCCAGGAAACGACGCCGTGATTGGCCATCAAAATGGTGTTGTGATGATCGCTCAAGTCCGCCACCAGCTTGCCCATTTCCGGCGTGCCGGGCGTGCGGTAGGGCGCGATGGGAACTTTGCCGATGAACACTTCGATTTCTGGAATCATGCAGGTGGGCGGCTCCACGCCCGCGACCGCGAAGGCCGTGGCATGGGGCGGATGGCAATGAACCGTGGCCACCGCGCGCGCCTGGCGTTTCATGATTTGCAGGTGCATGAGGATTTCGCTCGTGCGCTTTTTCGCGCCGGCCAATTGGTTGCCGTCCAGGTCCACAAGGCACATGTCCTCCGGTTTCATGAATCCCTTGGAGACGAGCGTTGGCGTGCAAAGGGCCATCCCCTCGCCCACGCGGATGGCGATGTTGCCGCCGTTGCCATCGACGTAAGCGCGCGACCACAAGCG
The DNA here is from genome assembly GCA_036501625.1 of Verrucomicrobiia bacterium. GTDB lineage: Bacteria > Verrucomicrobiota > Verrucomicrobiia > Limisphaerales > Palsa-1400 > Palsa-1400. The sequence continues at coordinate 106,314 of DASXZY010000079.1, read as the reverse complement.
GCGGCCCACGTCGCAGATTTGCAATTTGAGCGCGTGCATTTCCGGCGAATTGAAAAAGGCTTCCAGCTTGGATGAGCCGGACGCGGCGGACGGCGCGGATTTGGCGGGTTCAGGACGCGCGCCATTGTTCTCGAACTGGCGCAACAGATCGCGCGCGGACGGAGTCAAGATGGCGTCGGACGGGAGCGACTTGGGATCGCCGCCTTGGCGCAGCAATTCTTCAACTTCCTTGGCGCTGATAATGGTTCTCATTGGAATGGCGAATAAAAAATGTTGTCAACAAGAGCGGCGGCGATGGCGTCGATGGGCGCCGGCTGATCGAACGGCATGGCGGCTTCGCGGCCCTCAATGAAGCCAATCGTCTGGCCGGCGGCCGCGCCCAAATTGTCGAAGACGACCAGGCTCGGCTCCTTGCTCACGGCCGGCGCGTTCGCGCCGGATTGGAACTGTTCGCGCGCCAAAGGGCTGACGACCAGCCAGCGCGCGCCGGGGAAAGCGCCCGCGATTTTGCCGAGCGTGACTGTGCCGATGACCGTGCCGAGCCTCACGCGGCGGCTCCTTGCCCGTGCTCATCCACGATGCCGATGACCATCCAGCGCGCGGGACTTTTTGGGTCGCCGACGGCGATGCGGGCGGCTGAGCCATCGGAGGAAATGATGACCCGCTCGTGCAGGGCCGCGCCGTGGGAATCGATGGCCACCTGCGGCGCCCCCTCCGGCTCGCCCGTTTGGCCGATGGGCTGGCAAATCAGAAGCCGCCATCCCTCGAAGCTGGGATGCTTTTTGACAGCGACCACGTTGCCCTCGATGCGCGCCAGCAGCATAGGTCAATAAATGCGGAGATTATCGACCATCACGCACCGGCGGACGCGCGTGAAGGTTCGCGGATTGGTCACGCCTTCGCCGGTTGGCGTGGCGACAGAAAAGCTGAGATAACCCTCGCCGCCAAGACCAAGGCCGGCCATGCAAGGGCCGTTTTTGATGAACAGCGTCGTGTCAAGGGCGCGCGCCATGGCGGTGATGTGTTCCACGTCGTGCGAATGAATGATGGCAGTGTGTTTGTAATTATGCTCCGCCTCCACGGCCTCCGCGATGCCCGCTTCGACGCTTGGCACGCGGACGATGGGCAGGAACGGCATCATTTGCTCTTCGATGACGAACGGATGCCGCGCATCAGTCTCCGCGAAAAGCAACTGCGTTTTATCGTTGACGCTGATGCCGGCGGCTTTGGCCAGGACGGCGGGGTCCTTGCCGATGAAATCCTTATTGACGACTGGCTCCGCGCAGCCGCCGCCGCGCCCTTCCTTGAACGTGAAGGCCGCTTTCGTCAATCGCTCCAATTGGGCCGCATTGAGCCGCACGGCTCCGTTGTTTTCCATCTCGCCCATGAGCTGGTCGGCGATGCGATCAAGCGCGAAGACTTCCTTCTCGCCGATGCAAAGCAAATTGTTGTCGTAGGCGGCGCCTTGAATGATGGCGCGGGCGGCGCGCTTCATGCAGGCGGTGTCATCGACGAGCACAGGCGGATTGCCGGGGCCGGCGCAGACGGCGCGCTTGCCTGATTGCATGGCGGCCGCGACGACGCCCGGGCCGCCGGTCACGCACAGCAGGCGGATGTGCTGATTCGCGCACAAAGCCTTGAACGATTCCAGGGTGGGATGCTCGATGATGCAGCAAAGGTTCTCGATGCCCGTCTCTCGCGCGATGGCCTGGTTGTAGGCGCGGATGGCCATGGCGGCGCAACGCGAGGCGGAGGGATGCGCGTTGAAGACGACAGCGTTGCCGGCCGCGACCATGTTGACAATGTTGCCGCTAAGAGTCGGAATGGAATGAGTGGACGGCGTGATCGCGCCAATGACGCCGAACGGAGTGAATTCTTCCAGCGTGATGCCGTGATCGCCGCTGCGGCCTTCGGGCCGGAGCCATTCCACGCCGGGGACATCCTTGATGATGCGCAGTTTTTCGATCTTATGATCGAGCCGGCCAATTTTCGTTTCCTCCAATTCAATCCGGCCCCACTCGGCGGCATTGGCGTCCGCCATCGTCTTGACAATATTGACAACCTTCTGCCGGGCCGCCACGCCGCCCTGGCGCAATTTGACAAAGGCCGCCGCCGCCGCTTCGCACGCCTGGCCAGCTTCTTGAAAAACGCCGAAGGCCGCGCCGCCGGTGGAAGAGGCTGGTTTGTGATGGCATTGGCAATCCGGCTTGGATTCGACGGCCCTGGCGGGCGCCTTGGCCGGGCCGAGCCGGCCGAGCACTTCCTCGACCACTTCACGGATGAGCTGTTCGTTAATTGCGGCTGACATAGGCTGCTTAAGTCTTGGCGTTGTAAATTTGTTTTCCGAGGACATCGACCGAGTCAACAATGCCGATGATGACGGCATCGACGGGCGCTTCTTTGAGATTGGGCGCCAGCCGGGCGGAACTGCCCTGGCAGAAAAGCACCATCTCCCCTGCCCCGGCGCCGACGCTGTCCACGGCCACGATCGTGTTGGAGCCGGGCCGGAAGCGCGACGGGTCCTTCTCATCGACCAATTGGGGCCGGAGCAGGAGCAATTTGCGCCCGCTCATGGCCGCGTCCTTCTTGGTCGCCACGACGGCACCTTCGACTCGCGCCAGGAACATAATTATTTGGCCTGCGGTTTGCGCGGCAGAACGGCATCGACGTCGGCATTGGGCCGGGCGATGACATGCACGCTGACCAGTTCGCCTTTGCTGGCTTTGACGGCCTGCGCGCCGGCATCGGTGGCGGCCTTGACGGCGGCGACGTCGCCCACCACGACGGCGGTGACGAGGGCGTTGCCGACTTGAATCATGGGGCCGGCCAATTCGACATTGGCCGACTTCAGCATGGCGTCAGTCCCCTCGACAAGGGCGATCAGCCCGCGCGTTTCCAGAAGTCCAATGGCTTGATGTGGCATAATTTTCTTTCGTTATGGGTTAATGGGATTGCAAATAGCGGCGCACCTCGCGGGCGACGACAAGTTCTTCGTTCGTTGGAATGATCATGATCTTGACAGCCGATTCCGGCGCGCTGATGACGGCTTCGCGGGCCTGGGTTTGGGCATTGAGTTTGGGGTCAAGAATAAGGCCAAGCTGATTGAGATCGCGGCAGACGGCCTCGCGCACGCCGCAGCGGTTCTCGCCAATGCCGGCCGTGAAAACGAGCGCGTCAAGAGAATTGAGTTCCAGCAAATACGCGCCGATCCAATGGCGCACGTGATGGACATAGACATCGAGCGCGAGTTTGGCGGCGGCGTTCCCAAGCCCGGCTTTGGATTCGACATCGCGCATGTCATTGTCGCCGCCGGAAAGTCCTTTCAAGCCGCCTTCCTTGCACAGCACCCGTTCCGCTTCGTCGAGCGACAAGCCGGCGGTGCGCATCATGAACGGCACGGCGAAGGGGTCGAGATCGCCGACACGATTGTTCTGCGGCAGTCCCGATTGCGGGCTGAGGCCCATGCTGGTGCCGACGGCCACGCCGTTGCGAATGCCCGTGATCGACGAACTGCCGCCCAAATGGCAGGAGACGACGCGCAGGGCGGGTTCGCGGACGGGACTCTGGCCGCCATCAACATATAATTGACGCACCCGATGAGCCACATCCTCGCGGCCGAGAAGTTCCGCGGAGCGCTCGGCGATGAATTTATGGCTGGCGCCATGAAACCCCCAGCGCCGGACGCCCGCCTCGCGCCAGGATTCCGGCACCGCGTAGCGCATGGCCGACTCCGGCGCCCATTGGTAAAAAGCAGTCTCAAATAAGCCGATCAGCGGCACGCTGGGCATGCGTTTGGCGAAAAGGCGGATGCCGGCGATATAAGGCGGATTGTGCGCGGGAGCGACGGCGTTGTATTCCTCCATCGCGCGCGTGACGGATTCATCAAGACGGACGCAGCCGTTGACGCCGCGGGCCATGATGGTCTTGAAGCCAACAGCCGCCAGGTCCTTTTCACTGGCAATCCAGCCGCCCTGGCGAAGCTCGCCGAGGCACGACTCGATGGCTTGCGCGTGATCGGCCACGCGCTCCTGGCCGCCCCGTGTCAACAAACGTTCCTGGCCTCCGGAAAAATCGAAAAGGCGGTACTTCAGGGAGGTCGATCCCAGGTTGGCGACGAGGATTTTCATCCGCGCAACTTAGAGCTTATCCTCAATTTATTGCAGCCACTTGCCGAGGCCGGAAAGCCCCTCGTGCGGACGCGGAATAACTTGCACGCCGACGACGCTGCCGACTTGCGCGGCGGCGGCGGCACCCGCGTCAGTGGCGGCTTTGACGGCCGCGACGTCGCCGCGGAAAAAGGCGGTCACGTATCCGCTGCCGACTTTCTCCCAGCCGACGAATTGGACGTTGGCAGCCTTGAGGGCGGAATCCGCCGCTTCCAGGAGCGCGCAGAGGCCCTTTGTTTCGATCATGCCGATTGCTTGTTGTGCCATAGATATAAAATGGTGGAGGGTTTACTTCTTCGCGGCTTCGCCAATGAAAACTTTCATCAGGTCTTCGTGCGGCCGGGCCAAAATGTGCGAGCCGACAAGTTCGCCGACTTTTCCGGCGGCTTTGGAGCCGGCATCGACGGCCGCCTTGACGCTGCCGATGTCGCCGGCGGCCAGGACGGTGATCAAACCTCCGCCGATGGAAATCGTCTTGACCAAGGTGACGTTGGCCGCCTTGACCATGGCATCGCTGGCCTCGACGCTGCCGACGTAGCCCTTGGTTTCAATCATGCCTATCGCTTCTTGACTCATTTCTTTTCTCCTGTTGTTGATGATTATGAATTTGTTCGCTTATGAGATTAGTTCGCACGGGGTGTCGGGCTGTAAATTGCAGGCGTTGCCTTCGTCCGTGTCAATATGAACCTCCAGCTTGAAACTGGGGTCCACGCGCACCAGCATTTTGTCGAGCGCCAGCCCGCATGGCCCGCCGATTTTCAATTGCATATGGCCGCCGGCTTCGACGCCGTAAAATTGCGCGTCCGTTGCGTTCATATGAACGTGGCGCATGGCGCGGATGATTCCCTCCGGCATTTCCAGGAACCCCTCCGGCCCCATTAACATGCCGCCCGCCGTCCCTTTGATGTCGCCGGAAATCCGCAGCGGGATGTCGAAGCCCAACGCGATGGAATCGGTGTAGGCCAGTTCCACTTGGTTGAAATTGCGGCACGGCCCGAGAATGCGCAGGTTCGAGATGACCCGGCTGCGCGGTCCGATGAGTGTGACGGTCTCTTTGGCAGCGAATTGGCCTTCCTGATAGAGCCATTTGTACGGGGTCAGCGTGTGGCCTTTGCCGAAGAGGACTTCCACCGCGTCCGGCGTTAGATGGCAGTGACGGGCGCTGACATTGACGACCAGCGGGTTCGGGGCCGTCGCGAGGCGCGGCAAGGTCTTTCCAAGCCGTTGATACACAACCTTTCGCACGTTGTGTTCAATCACGGCCCGATGCGGACTATTGGCAATGGCGACCATCTTGTTGCAGTATATTTTGCAAAAAACGCCATATTCGTCAATATATTTCTTGCAAAATGTTTCAGAATCTTCCAAAATCTATCAAATGCAGCCGGAAATGCGTCAAAAACGTATCCAGGACTACCTTATGCGGGGGGAATTCGCCTCGCTGGAGGAATTGGCGCGGGAAGTTAGCGCGTCCATTTCGACCGTACGGCGGGACATCACGGCACTGGAGGCGACCGGGCTTTTCCGCCGCATGCATGGCGGGGCGCGCCTTGTTAACCCGCACTCGGACGAGTTCGCGTTCAGCGCGCGGGATACGCACCAACTCAAGGAAAAGGAAGCCATTGGCAGGGCTTGCGCGGAGCTTATCCGGCCCAACCAAACCATCATCATTGATGCGGGCACCACGGCTTATCACGTGGCCAAGCACCTCGAAGCCAGGACGCCGCAGATCATTACCAATTCCTTGCCGGTGGCCAATTTATTCGCGCCCAATAACCGCATCGAATTGATACTTTCCGGCGGCGTTATTTACCCCCGCCTGGGCGTGCTGGTGGGGCCGTTGGCGGCAGAGGCGTTTTCCAAAATCCACGCGGACACGGCGGTGATGAGCGCCGGCGGAATCACGCTGGATGGCATCACCAATTCCCACGGGCTTCTTGTTGAAATTCAACTGGCCATGATCCGCGCGGCTCAACGGGTGATTTTTTGCTTTGACAGCACGAAGCTGGGGCGTCGCTCGGTCTCCGCGCTATGCGGATTGGAGCGCGTTCACACGATTGTCACCGACCAGGGCGCGCCAGATGATCTGGTGAGGGCCTTGCGGGAACGGGGCATCGAAGTCGTCCTCGCGGAAGTCCAGCCGGGTTGATTTTGCGGATAAGTTGTAATCCGCCCTGCTCGTTTCTTCTTAGATAGGCAGAACCGATGCGCTCGCATGGATGACGGGCGCGAAGTTCTGAACAATCATTGTGGAAACTATGAAAAGCAAGCTAAACCATGCCATCGCGGCGCTCGCTGTGCTGGCGCCCCAAATCGTGAACTCCCATTATTCCTCGGCCTACGCGCAGGGCACGGCCTTTACATACCAGGGGTATCTGGAAAGCGCCGGCAATCCCGCGAATGGCATTTATGACTTTCAATTTCAATTATTCAACGTCGCGACCAGCGGCAGCCAGATTGGCAGCACCGCCGGCGCTCCCAATCTGGGGGTGACCAATGGCGCGTTTATGACGATTGTGGATTTCGGCTCCCAGTACGACGGCACGACTTATTGGATGCAGGTTAAAGTGCGCACCAACGGCAACGGCTCTTTCACGACGTTAAGCCCGCGCCAGCAGTTGACGCCCACGCCGTATTCCATCACAGCGGAAAATGTGCTTGGCTCCATAACGGCGTCGCAATTGCCGGCCGGCGTGCTCACCAACACCGAAAGCGGTGTGACGTTGAACAATCTGACCGTCAGCGGCAACCTGTCGGTGCCGGACCCGGGCGGCATTAACCAGGGAAACAATTCGCTCATCTACGCGGATAACAAGGGTGACTTTTTTGCAGGACCCAATGCGGGCAATATAGGCGCCCCCGGCTCTTACATCACGGCCTTAGGCTCCGGAGCGCTTCTCAACAATACGACCGGCTACGAAAATACAGGCACCGGCCCGGACGCGCTCTTTAACAATACAACCGGCTTCTTTAACACCGCCTATGGCGCAACCGCCATGGAATTGAACACCACTGGCAGCAGCAATACCGCTGTCGGCCTAAGCGCGGAGTTCTCCAATAGAACAGGCGGCGCCAACGTGGGCGTTGGATTTAGTGCGCTCTACGCCAACACAAACGGGCTTTACAACGTCGCGGTGGGCGCCTTCGCCCTCAAAAACACCCCTAACGACAACGCGGAAGTCGCCATTGGCTACCAAGCGCTCATGAACGACAACACCGGAGGCGGTTTCTTTGGCACCGGCGGGAATACGGCGGTCGGGTTCGACTCGCTCATGGCAAACACAACCGGCGGCGAAAATACGGCCGTTGGCTGGGTGGCCCTGACGGGGAATGTCACTGGCACCGGCAATACGGCGGTCGGCGCGCTGGCGCTGGAGCAAACGACAGCCTCTTACAATACTGGCATTGGCACTTCCGCCTTGGCGAACAATACATCTGGCGCCAACAACACCGCCGTCGGCTACGCGGCGTTGGATGGGAATAGCACGGCCCAGGGCAATACGGCCGTCGGGGCTTCCGCTTTGGGAGGAGGATACACAATCACGGGCGGCGGCAATACTGGAACGGGCGGCAGCGTTCTTCTCAATCTGACTTCCGGCTACAACAACACTGCCTCTGGCTACCAGGCGCTTCAGGCGGATACGACCGGTGTGGATAACGTTGCCATGGGCGTGTCGGATTTCCAAGCCATCACGACCGGCAGCGCGAACACAGCCATCGGCACTTATGCCTTTCAGCTAATGACCGCCGGCGACGGCAACATCGGCGTCGGCTATTACGCGGGCCACAGCCTCGTTACCGGCTCCAACAATGTCTATATCGCCAACGCAGGCGCCTCCAGCGAATCTGACGTAATTCGCATTGGCAGCGGCCAGACCAAGACTTTCCTGGTGGGATTGGTCAGTTGCGACGGCATCACGAACAATGGCGACTTTGGATGCAGTGGAGGCGTGTCGGGGGAGGTTGTTTCCTCAACGGGGCCGATGATCGCCGGAACCGGCCTTCTCTGCGGCGGCGCGATTATTGCCCCTTCGGGCATCTTCAATGGCAACGTTACTTGCGGAACTCTCACCATCACCGGCGGTTCGGATTTGGCGGAGCCATTTGCCATCACTGAAAATGGGCCGCAAGCGGTCGAAGGCACGGTCATGATCATCGACGAAGATCATCCAGGGCAGTTGAAGGTCAGCGGCCAGGCTTACGATTCTCACGTCGCGGGGGTGCTCAGCGGCGCCAATGGCGTCCACCCCGGCATCCAAATGCAGCAGCAGGGATTGCTGGCGGGCGGCCACAACGTGGCGCTGTCCGGACGTGTCTATGTCCAGGCCGATGCTTCCAACGGCGCCATTCATCCCGGCGATATGCTGACGACTTCCAGCGAACCGGGCCGCGCGATGAAAGTGACCGATCACGTCCGCGCCCAGGGGGCGATTCTGGGCAAAGCGATGACCAGCTTGAGCGAAGGCAAGGGCATGGTGCTGGTGCTCGTCACTCTCCAATAACCAAAAACGAAGGCCGCCCATGAAACTCACGAGCCATACGCTCCTTTTAGGCCTGGCGGTGTTTGCGGCGAAAACGCACGCTGCCGACAGACTCGCCATCAAGTCGCATGCTCCACTGGAAGCGCGAAGACAGGTGTTGAGCCGCCTCCCAGGAACGAACCGGTTGGAACTTGCGATTGGCCTGCCGCTGCGCAACCGCCCGGCGATGACAAACCTGCTGCACGACGTTTACGACGCGCGCGGCGCAAAATTCCACCAGTATCTGACACCCGTGCAGTTCGCGGAGCAATTCGGGCCAACCGCAGAGGATTATGAAAAGGTCAAGGCGTTCGCGCGATCGAATCATTTGACAATTAAGCGTGAATTCGGCAACCGCGCGCTGGTAAATGTCGTGGGGACTGTGGCGGATATTGAGAATGCGTTTCAAGTTCACCTGGGCTGGTATCAACATCCCGCCGAGAAACGGCAATTCTTTGCCCCGGACACGGATCCCACGGTCACATCGGGGCTGTCGGTCCTTTATATCCAGGGCATGGATAATTACCTCATCCCGCGGCCGCAAGGCCATTCGGTTCCGCTCGATAAAACGGCAGGACCGCACGCGCAAGACGGGTCCGGCGTCAACGGCCTTTATGTCGGGAGCGATTACCGGCACGCGTATGTGCCGGGAACGACGCTCAAAGGCGCCGGCCAGGCGCTGGGCTTGTTTGAACTCGACGGTTACACGCCGGGCGACATCACGAAGTATGAATCGCTGGCCGGGCGGAACGCGGTGCCGCTGTACAACATTCTTAATTCGCTCGCCCCCGGCTCCGGCAATGACGAAGTTTGTGTTGACATCCAGAGCGCCGTGGCGATGGCGCCCAATTTGGCCGCGATCAATGTCTATGAGGAGCCGAACGGCTCCGGCAACGACGCGACCATCATTAACGAAATGGCTTCGCCAACGCAGGGGGAATTGCTCCCCAGCCAAATCAGTTGCTCATGGGGCATCGAGAATGACACGGATATTGTGCAGGGACTTCTGGAGCTTGCGCTGCAGGGGCAATCATTTTTTTACGCGCTTGGCGACAACGGAGCTTATCAAAATGGCATGGACGGGAACACAGCCGGGTCGCTGGTTTACATGGTCGCGGTGGGAGGAACGGAATTATTCATGACCAACAACGGCGCCAAGTGGATTGCCGAAAATGTGTGGCATGACGTTCCCGGAACCAACTATGCCTACTTTGCCACCGCCGGCGGCATTCTGACGGACGTGCCGATCCCAGACTACCAGCAACCGGTCAGCATGGCTTTGAATCACGGCTCCACTCAGTTCAGAAACGTGCCCGATGTCGCGCTGGTGGCTCGAGACATTGAGGGCGTCGTTACGGGCACCAATTCGAGCGGCAAGTATGTCGAGACCGGACAGGTTGGCGGATATGTCGGCACCAGCATCTCGGCTCCCCTTTGGGCAGGCATCGCCGCCCTGATGAACGAACAGGCGGCCGACGATGGAAAACCGCCTGTGGGCTTTCTTTTGCCCGCCATTTACAATATCGCCCAAAGCTCCGCTTACTCCGCCTGCTTCCACGATATTACCGCGGGCAATAACTCCTGGAACGACACCAAGGCAGGAACGAGCAGTGACGGTTTGTATACTGCCGCGGCCGGCTATGACCTTTGCACAGGATGGGGCTCATGTGCCGGAACGAATCTCATCAACACGCTCATGGATTTCACAGGCCCTGTCTTTGTGGATTTCCATTACCAGGGGCAGATCAGCGCCGGAACCTATGCGAAGCCATACAAAACACTCGCGCAGGGGGTCAGTGCCGTGACTTATGGAGGAACAATCATTATTAAAACAGCCGGCACCAGTTCAGAAACCATGACGATCAAGAAAGCAATGGACATCAATGTCAACGATGGAGCCGCCACGATTGGGAAACACTAAATTTATGATCGCCATAAAAAAGTTACTGCTGTTTGCCGGATTGCTAGCCTTGTTGACGCCGGGCGCTCAGGCGCAGCCTTATTCGCTTCCGTGGTATAAAATCGCCGGCGGCGGCGGCACGAGTTCCAATGGGGGCTTTTTGCTGAACGGAACTCTTGGCCAGCACGACGCGAGCGGGACGCTCTCCAACGGCTTATTTACCTTGACCGGCGGCTTTTGGGGCATGGTGTCCGCCGTGCAAACGCCCAACGCGCCCGCGCTGTCTGTCACACATTCAAACAACACGGTCATCGTGTCATGGCCCGCGACGCCAGGCTTTACATTGCAGCAAAATGCAAAGTTGGCGACAGGAAATTGGGTCGCCAGCACATTGACAGTGTCCACCAATGCCGGCGTGGAAAGCGTGACGATTTCAAACTCGACTGGAAGATTATTCTTCCGCCTGGTTGCGCCTATTGCTCCTTGATGTTGACAAGCTTGGCCGCCTTGGCGGCTTTGTCCGTGACCATGGCCCGGAATTTCCATTCCTTGCCCGGCTCGATTACCTCGGTGTAATCGGTGGCGGAGCCGATTTTGCGATGCTTGCCGTCCAAGACATCGAGCTGGACCGTGACGCCAAAACGCTGGCGCTTGGTGTCGTTGGTAATGGCGCCGACGGCGACGACCAAATCGCCGTCGCCGGCTTTTTCGAGCGCGACTTTGCCCGGCATCAGCCCGTGCCACGGATCGGGAGGAGGCTGGGGCTTGGGCGGCGGGACGGGAACGGCATTGGAGGTTTGGCTGGGATGACTTTGGGTGGCGGCTGTGTTCTGTTGTTGACTAAAACCAAAATAATAGTACGCGCCGCCACCCGCAACCAGCGCCACCGCCGCCGCGACCGCCAGGGTGTTGAAGATTCGCTTCCGCGCAGCCGCTCCGCCGATTTCCACGCGCGCATTCTGGCTGGGATTGAGGAGCGTCGGCTTATCGCAATGCGGACAGCAAATTTTCTGGCCCGCGCCTCGAAGGGGAAACTCAATATGGCCGCCGCAGTGCTGGCAGGCGCATTTGGCAAAACTTTCTGGTTGCGGCATGAGACTTGAACGGGCGAAACGGTGCCAGAGTTCGAATGGCGTGGCAAGGGGGTTCTTAATCCTGCCCGCAATCATAAACTTCGCGCGAAAGAGATTAAGATTAAGAAAAGAGGGAGAATTACCGAATACAGATAGTGCGCGCTTGCGCATTGAATTTTGGCGGCGTCTCAATATGATGAACAGAGCAACTATGGCTGATGATCCGAACACAAGGGGCGGAGAAAGACCCTCGCGACGCACGGCGGATTTCGCCAATAAGCCGCTCCCCGACGTCCCGCCCAGCAAGCCCTTGCAATGGTTCTTGCTCGCCGCTTTCCTCGTGACCGGCGCGGCCTACCTGGCCGGTGAATGGGCCCAAAAAGCCAGTCACGCGCGCTCGGTCCAAGCCGGGAATCTCCGGCGCATGGTGCGCGCTCAAAATGATTATTTGAGCCATATCAAAGCCGGGGACGAGGCGCTCGCCAACAAGCATCCCGACCAGGCCGTGGCGGAGTATCGCCTGGCTTTGCAAACGACGAATACCGCCGCCGGACGCCACGCTCTCGGCCAGGCTTTGCTCAAACAAAATAATCCGGCGGAAGCCTTTATTGAATTTGCTGAAGCTCTGAAGCTGGAGCCAGAGTTGGCCGCCGCCGCGAACGATTGGGGCCTGGCCCTGGCGGCCCAGGGCAATCTCGAAGAATCCGCGCGCGTTTTGCGGGCGGCCCTCGAACACAATCCGCACTCCGGCCTCCTCAACTGCGATCTGGCTGGCGCCTTGGTGCAAATGCGCGCCGCTGCCGAAGTCCGCCGGCGCACGGCTGAAAATGCCGGCAAAACGCAGGACGCCACAACCGCCGCGACAGAGGCCGAGGGCTTTTCGAGCCAGGCGTTGGAGCATTTCAACGCCGCCATCCAGGACAAGTTCGATTCGCCCGTGTTCTGGTCCGCTTACGGGCAATTGCTCAACGAACTGGGCCGCGGCGCTGAGGCCGAGGCTCCCCTGCTCCGCTCGGTTTCGGAAGACGCGAATGCGGGCGCGGCCCAATTTCAATTGGCCCTGGCGGAAGATCATCTTGGAAAATACGCCGAGGCCATCGACCATTATGAAAAAGTGCTGGCGCTCGCGCCGAACGATCCGGCCGCGCTGAATAATCTGGCGTTGCTCTACGCGACGGCCACCAACACTGAGGTTCGCACCGCCAAAATGGCCGTGCAATTAGCCACGCGCGCGTGCGACGCCACCAGCGGCCAAAATGCCCGCTACATGGATACGCTGGCGCGCAGTTACGCGGCGGGCGGGGATTTTTTCCAGGCGATCACGTGGGAGGACAAAGCCACGCAACGGGCGATGCAGTTGAACGACCAGGCGCAGGTGCGGGAATTCCAGCAGCGCCAGTCGCTATTGATGGATCACAGGACGGGCGAGTGAGTCAGTCATGGAATGGGTTGTTCAGAATGTCGATCTCCGCGGCCGGGCCCATGGGACCCGTCATGATGACCGCGTTCTTCTGGCCGCACGGCGCCGGGCTTTTTGATCCGCCCGCGATGTCGTAGCGATAGACGGTTCCGCCGGAGGGGTCTGTCTTATCCGGGTTGCCGCCGTGAGTTGGAACGATATTGCCATCCTTGTCAACTTCCCAGTCCGGCGTGAGCTTGAACGTCACATGGTTGGGGTTCAACGACAGGCTGCCTTTGACAATATCGCCCGTTGAGAAAGCATAGACGTAAGGATACCAGCATTGGGGCGGATTGGAAGGCGGCGCGACCAGGCGCCGGATGCAACCCAGCAGCGCGGCATCGCACATGTCGGCGGCCTGCTTGGAATACTTGGGAGAAAGCTTCGCGTTCTGGGCCCGGCCGCCCGCGCTTTCGCACGACAGGAGCCAAACCCGGTAAACGCGCAATTCCCGATTGTGTTTTGCGGGCAGGTCCTGCCATTCCTTGCTTTTGGGAAGTTCCTGGAAGGCTTTGGTAATTTCTTCCGCGAGCTTTTGATTGGTTTGATGGAACTCGGCGATGATTTGGAACGGGACGACATCCTTTTGTTGAGCGGGCGGCTTTTTGTCCTCGTTAGCGAGCGCCTTTTCGCCAAAGTCGATAATCTTGCGGATGATGAAACTAAAATAGGCAACGCCAAAAGCCGCCGCGGGGTCTCCCAGCGCTTTGAGGGCCGCGTGATCAAAAAACTTCAAATTGCTGGTGATATGGTCGAGGCTGGTAATCCCCTCCGGATTTTTAATCTCACCCTCCTTGGTGTTGCGCGTGTGCTCCTTGTCGTCTTCCAATAATATGAGTGTGTTCATAAAAGCTGGCGTCGCCGCGAATCGCCCCGACTTTGCCATGGAAAATCGACTTGTCAACGAAACTTTGATTTTGTTCGTGGAATTCACATTCTTGAACGCATTACGATTAAACGAGTCCCATGCGCAAACGAAAATTGAAAATCGACGCGCGCCCTGTTGGAACAGCCGGCGGCCTCCGGGCGCGGCAGAAGAAACAAGCGAAATCCAAGGCCGGAGTTCGTGGAAAACTGCCGGCTGGGCGTTTCACCTTCTAAGACGGCGGAAGGTTTGGTGAACTATTTATCAATTCATGCGGAAAATATGGGAAAGCCAAGCCAATGGACCTCCATGTTCCGGGTGACCGACGAGCAGGCCATGCGGCGGGGGAGGATGAAGCCGCGTTCACGTGCCTAGTGAGCCGGCGGGAAGGCCCGATTGTCCGGCCGCATTACCGGAATATCTTGGGCCGGCCGCGGCTGGCGGCGGAGAATGACTTCCAAACGAGATGAACTACTGCAGTTTGAGTTCGTCTTTGACTTCGCGGAAACAGCGGATGGCGAAGTCCAAATCTTCCCGCGAATGCCCCGCCGAAATCTGCGCGCGGATGCGGGCCTTGCCCTGCGGCACGACCGGATACGAAAAACCAACGACGTAAACGCCCTTGGCCAGCATAGCTTCCGCCACGCGCCCCGCCAGCGCGGCCTCGCCCAAAATGACCGGCACAATCGGATGTTCGCCCGGCAGAATGTGGCAACCGACTTTGCTCATTTCCGCGCGAAAATATTTGGTGTTCTCTTCCAGCTTGTCCCGCAATTGGGTCGAGCCGGTGATCAACTCCAGGGCCTTGAGCGAGCCGGCCACGACGCTCGGAGCGAGCGTGTTGGAAAATAAATACGGGCGCGAACGCTGGCGCAGGTACTCGATAATTTCCGCCCGTCCGCTGGTATAACCGCCGCTGGCCCCTCCGAGCGCCTTGCCCAGTGTGCCGGTAATGATGTCCACGCGCCCCATCACGTGATGGTGTTCTGGCGTGCCCTTTCCGTGACGGCCCATGAAGCCGGCCGCGTGGGAATCATCCACCATGACCAATGCGTCGTGCTTCTCCGCCAAATCGCAAATGGCGGGCAAATTCGCGATGTAACCGTCCATCGAAAAAACGCCGTCGGTGGCGATCATGCGCAACCGCGCGGATTTGGCATCGCGCAGTTTTGCTTCGAGATCCGCCATGTCGTTGTTTTTATAACGATGCCGCTGGGCTTTGCAGAGGCGGACGCCGTCGATGATGCTCGCGTGGTTTAACTCGTCGGAAATGATGGCGTCCTGCTCGCCGAGGAGCGTTTCGAACAAACCGCCGTTGGCGTCGAAACATGAACTGTAAAGAATCGTGTCCTCGGCGCCGAGAAACTCGCTCAACTTGCGCTCAAGGTCGCGGTGGGGCTTTTGCGTGCCGCAGATAAAACGCACCGAGGCCATGCCGTAACCCCATTCTTCCAGCCCTTTCGCGGCGGCCGCCAGAATGGCGGGATGCGAAGCCAGGCCAAGGTAATTATTGGCGCACAGATTGAGCACCGATGCGCCCGCGTTGACCCGCACATGGGCAGATTGCGGCGTGGTGATGACGCGTTCGCCCTTGTAAAGACCCTGCGCGCGGAGTTCCTCCAACTGGGCTGTCAATTGTTTTTTAAGCGTTCCATACATATGGTTAACAGGCTGCCAGCACTTCGGCGGGATGGGTGCGGGGTTTCACTTGACGCCAGATTTTGCGAATCCGCCCATCCGGCCCGATCAGGAACGTGATGCGGCGCATCCCCATGAACGCGCGCCCGAGAAAACTTTTTTCGCCCCACGCGCCATACGCCTTGGCGATGGCCTTGTCTTCATCGGCCAGCAACGGGAACGGGAGCCGGAATCTCTCGGCAAATTTTCCGTGCGAGGCGGGGGAATCGGCGCTCACCCCCAGCACGACGATGCCGCGCTTTTTGAAATCCTCGAATTGGTCGCGAAATTGGCAGGCTTCAATCGTGCAGCCGGGCGTATTGTCGCGCGGGTAAAAGTAGAGCGCCACGTTCTGGCCGCGCAATTCTGACAGGGCAATGGCCACGCCGTCCGCGGTTCGTCCCGAAAACATGGGGGCCATGTCCCCTTCCTTGACCGGCAGTTCAAATTCCTTCGCCATGCGAGCTTGTTATTCCCAATAGAATTTGACACATCTGGTCTGTTGCCCACTGGGGCCGGCGCGGCTGACAATGCCATGATAGACCTTCTTGTAGCCGTTAATCTCCGCTGTGACCTGAACGTCAAATACATAACTGCGGACATCGATATACGCGGCCAATCCTTGCGCGGCGATTCCGGCGGGAGGCGCGCCGGGGATATTGGCGGGCGGCCTGCCGAGTCCGCCTCCGCCCGGCAAGCCGCCGTTGATCTCGCCGATATTTTGGAAAGGGGCGTCGTCATCATTGCCTTCGACGCCATCCGGGCCGGCGCGCTGCTGGATGATGTGGGCGGCGGTGTTTTCATCCATGCCGGGAATTAATCGCAGCGCGGTGGCGCTGGCGGTATTAATGTTGAGCTTGCCGCCCATGGGGGAAAACAGGTTCGTCAGGCCGATTTGATAAACTGGCTCGTCGTTGTTGCCGCGCATGCCGAGATGGCCGTTGCCAGAGGGCTGGCCAAACGCGCCGCCGCCATGCTGTTGATAGGGGGAGACAGCGTGATTGCTCGAATTAATGCCAAAATACATTTCGGGCGTAACTCCGCGAATCAGCAGCAACTCGGACAAATCGTCGAACTGGCCGTCCTTGCAAAAATAGGGCGGATTAAGATGCCCATAATATTCATCTTTGGCCCCGCTGAAGCCGGAACCCGTGCCGGAAGACGTATTCGGATTGGCCCAATCCAGGATGGAATCCACGATGGTCGAAGCCACCCCGGTGTCGGTTACGCCCACCAGGTTGAGGGCGTTTTGCAGAACGTCCCTTTGGGGGGCCGCGGGATTGGCGACCATGTTGATGCTCCATTTGCGCTCCATATCGACGACATTGACGGAAACTGCGCCGTTGCCCAGGGGCTGGTTTTTGAGATTGACGATGGAGGAAATGTCGTTGCTGCCCATGGACGTGCCGCCCGCCCAATATTGGTTCAAGGCATCCATGCCCCGCTGCTCCGGCGATTTGTTGGCCAGGGCGTAACGCGCCATTTCAATGCCGCTGCGGCCCATCCATTCCATTTCCTGGTCGTAATCGGAATTGCGCGCCAAGCGGACTTCGGTATTCATGGAAATGGCGAACGAAGCCACCAAAGAGGTCAAAGCGATGATCGTGATCATCACCAGGATGAGCGCGAAGCCCGCGCGGCGCGATGAATTGGCGGCGCGAATTTTCATTGATGAGCCCCCGGCATCGGAACCACCCGGCAAATGAGATTATAGGGCACGTCGGAATTGCCGGCCGAGTGACCGCAACCCAGAGTGACGCGGATCATTTTTGGAAGCGCGTTGGTCGGTTCCCAGGAGACAATCCAGTCCTGGTCCTTCTCCGACCAAAATTCCAGCATGAATACGCTCACATCCCGCGCCAAGGTGATGGGATAAGGCGGGTTTTGTTCGTTCACGACCGCCAAGAGGGGGATTTGGTTCATGACCAGGTTCTGGCTGCCTTCGGAATCTTTTTCAACGTCGAACGTGACCCGGCGCATGACGTTGTCGCCGAACAGCCCGGAGCCTGGGAAATCGAGGGGCAGCCGGGCGGCCAGGCTCAAGTACGCGAATTTGCCGGTGGTATCCGTGACAAATCCGTAGAAATTGAGGTTGCGAGAGTCCAGCTCGCCGCAGGTGAGCGCGTCCTCGACTGTTCTCATTCCAACGCGCGCGCGTTGCGCGGCGGCAGCGGCGTCCTCGGCGATGACCTTGCCGGAGACGATGCACTTCCAGCAGCCCAAAATGCTAATCATGACGAAAGTGAAAACGGTGATCGAGACGAGGACTTCCAGCAGCGTAAAGGCTGTCTGGTCTCGCGGAATGGCAGGGCGCATTTTCATCATTGACGCGGGGGTTGCAGCCCCATGCGATTGCCGCCGGAGTCCGGCTTGTAGAAAATGACGTCCTTTAACGACGAGCACAGGACGCCGTGCGGATCGACCACCACAAAATCCATTCTCATCAGGCCATTCGTAATCTCGGTGGCGTCGCTGACCCATTTATAACCCTGGTAGCCGGCGATGTCGTCGAAGTCGCCGGTCAGGCTGCCTTCCTCGATTTTATTGCTGACGGAAAAATAGGTGGCCACCATGCCGGCGGTCGGCCCGTTCGTGCGCAACAGGGTTGCGGCATGCACGCCGGCGCTCAACACGCCCAGGATGGCGAACATAGCCATGAAAAAAATCGCGGTCGCAATCATCACTTCAATCAGCGTGAAGGCGATTTCGCTCCGGCGCGCGTCCCGGGCCGCCGGATGGGAATTGAATTTCAGGTTCACTCTCGTTTGTAGGGATCGAACGCGCGGTTTTCGACCCGCACCAGCGCGGTGACGCAATCCAGATAAATCGTCACATACGCGCCGTCCGGCCCGTGGAGCAGGATCATGAATTCGTCGCTGGTGCCCTTGCCGGTGAATTTGACGCGCGCTTCGTCGGCCGTTTCGAGGGAATTAAAGTTGATGCCCAGGACATCAATGCTGACATCAGCCGGGATGGTGACCGCGTCAAAGGCGCCCGGCACGTTGAAGGTGTGGTCCTGGGGGCGGATAATGAGATAGACATCCGAATTGCCCAAGATGGCGGCGCGGCGGGCCGCCTGGCAGGCCTCGACCATGTCCCGTTCCGTTTTGCGCAGGCCCTCCCGGTGCATCATGTGATTGAAGGACGGAATGCTCATGGTCAGCGTCAATCCAAGGATGGCCACGACCATCATAATCTCGATGAGCGTGAACCCTCCCGATGATGCCGTTCTCATCTTCATCTCGCCTGGATGCTGGACGTAATGCTGAACAACGCCCCGAGCACGGCCACCAGCAAAAAGCCGACGCCCATGGCCATCACGCAAATAATGACCGGCTCGATCATGTTGGTCATCACCTTGAGCGCGATTTGCAACTCCGTTTCGTAAGTGGTGGCCAGGTTGCCCAGCGTTCCCGGCACGTCGCCGGTGTCCTCGCCGATTTTAATCAGATCGACCATCAATTGCGGAAAGATTTTGCTGCTGGCCAGCGGGTGGGCCAGCGATTTGCCATCGGTCACATCCTGGCGCGTGCGGACAATGGCTTCGCGCACGATGCTGTTGGAAATGATTTGCTCGGTGATTTCCAGCGCGGTCAGGACCGGCACGCCGTTTTGCAGCAGTGTCGAAAGCGTGCGCGAGAATTGCCCGAAAATGTGCAAACGCATGACCTTGCCGAAGACCGGCGCGGTAATTTGCCAGCGGTCAATCGCGCGCCGACCGGCCGGGCTGGCGCGGAAACGATTCACGAAAATAATGATGCCGACGACGATCAGCGCGATGACCCACCACCAGCGCATGAAAAAGCCGTTGAAACCGATGAGCATGCGGGTCATCAGCGGCAGCGGCACGTTCAAACCCTGGAACAATTTCATGAAGCTCGGCAGCATGACCGTCATGAAGAAAATGCAAATGGCAATGCCGACGCAGCAGACGAAAAGCGGGTAGATCATGGCCGATTTGAACTTGGCCGTGACCTCGGCGAACCGTTCGTAATGGTCGCCCATGCGGCGGAGCACTTCCACGAGCGCGCCGCTTTGCTCGCCGGCTTTGACCATGTTGATATAGAGGCTGGAAAAAATAACCGGCTGCTTGGCCATCGCTTCGGAAAGGCCTTTGCCTTCGGTCACGTCTTCCTTGAGCTGGCGGCTGACGGCCGGGGGAATGCCCTTGGTTTCCAGGTGGATCATGCTGTTGAGGGCGATCGTCAATGGCATGCCGGCCTTGAGCAAATTGGCCAATTGGTTGGTAAAGGTGGCCAGTTCCTGCAATTTCGGTGTGCGCTGCCGGACAAAATAGGGGCGGATGCTCGGCGGCAGGAACTCCGTCCACGAGCCGGAGCTGATGCCCGGTTTGCCGGCATTGGCGGCGGCAGCGGCGGCGGCGCCCTTGGGGGATTCGACCGCCAGCGGGAACAACCCGAGCCGTTCGATTTGCATCAACGCGGCGCCGCGGTCAGAAACTTCGAGCACGCCGGTGACCGTTTGGCCATCGCGGCGCCGCGCCTTGTATTGAAATTGGGCCATAATGCGAACTAAACAACCGACAATACAACCCTTTTACAAACCCTTCAAACCGGAAAAGTTGCGCCGCCCCGCCCTATTTTAAATGGCGCCGCGCTCAGGCCGCGGGAGCGGCTGGCGCGGGCTTTTTCTTGGGCGCGGCTTTTTTGCGTTTGAGATAAGCGGTGCGGCGTTTGCGTTTCAGGCCTTTGTTAAATTGCTTGCCCATATTTCTTTAGTTTGTTCTACTTCAGTTGTCCGTCAAAAGGAATATGAAGAGTTGCTTTCACAAGTTCAATAGCTATTTGTGCTGTCTTTTGCTGTTGGCCGGCTGCAGCACGTATCGCAAGACCAAGGCCTATGCCGATGGAGAGCAATCCACCATGCGCCTTTACCTGGAGGGAAATCCGGGCGATCAGGCCGGCACCGGCACGGTGCTGGTCACGCGGCAGCGGTTCCCCTACACCATCGACCGGGCGCCGTTTCTCAAAGAAGACGACCTGCTCTCGGTGGATATGCTGAACGGGCCTGGACCTGATGGCGGCTATTTCATTGAGCTGCATTTCAACGAACATGGCGCGCTGATGCTTGACATGCTGACCACAGGCAACAAGAACAAGCACATCATCGTCTTTTCCCAATTTCCCGCCAAGGGATACAAGGCGGCCAAAGAGAGAAGAAAGAAAGCGGCCAGCCTGGCAGAGGAAGAGCAACTTCAGGAAACCATCCCAAGCGAGCAACCGGAGTTGGAGACATCCGGCAAGGCGCGCACCTCGGCGTGGCTGGCGGCGGTCCTGATTCGGCAGCGTTTGCCGGGCGGCATTTTTCGGTTCAGCCCGGATGCCACGCGCGACGAGACGGCTCGAATCGTTCGCGGACTCAAGAACGTCATCACCTACAACAAGATGCTCGAAGACAAGGGTCAATGAAGGCCGCCTCCCGTCTCCACTCGGCGGACGCGAGGGGCCATTTCAGATTTGCGTTTTGTCTCCTGCTTCTGTGCGCCTGTTCCGCGCCGGCGCAGCCGTTCTTACTGCCCACAGCCAACCGGGCCATCTTTGAGCAAAACGGCCAGGATCGTTACTTTGTGCCGACGACCGGCAAGACCTGGGTTTCCGGCACGTTCGGCTGCGTCCGCTCCGATGGCTGGCAAATGCACGAGGGACTGGATATTAAATGCCTCGAACGCAATCGCGCCGGCGAACCCATCGACCCCGTCGTGGCCACGGCGGATGGCGTTGTCGCCTACATCAACAATAAACCGTCGTTGTCCAACTATGGCCGCTACATTGTTTTGATGCACCGGATTGATGGGATGGAGATTTACTCGCTCTACGCCCATCTTTCGGCGGTTGTTTCCGGGATGCGGAAAGGCCTGGCGGTGCGGTCCGGCCAGCAAATCGCCGTCATGGGCCGCACGAGCAACACGCGGGAGCGCATCACCAAGGAGCGCGCCCACGTTCATTTCGAGTTGAATCTATTTTACAGCGACCATTTCAATTCCTGGTACAAACGCCATTTCCCCGCCGAACACAATGACCACGGTTTGTACAACGGCGAGAATCTGGTTGGCATTGACCCGCGCCTGGTCGTGCTGGCTGAACACGAAGAAGGAGGGCGATTTGATTTGCTCCATTGGATCGAGCAGCGCCCGGCGCTTTGCCGCGTGCTGGTGAGGCAGGCTGATTTTCCGTGGGTGCGCCGATATCCGATGCTGGTCAAACAGGGCGCGCTGGCCAAGGGAGAAAGGATTGGGGGCTACGAAATCGCACTGGACTACAATGGGCTGCCGTTCGAATTGATTCCGCGCGATGCGGCGCGGTTCAAAACGCCAGCCAAGTATCAACTGCTATCCGTCAACGAAGCTGAGTACACCAAAAATCCCTGCCGCCGCCTGGTCACGCGCCAAGGCAGCCACTGGGAACTCGCGGCCAAGGGATTGAGCCTGCTGGATTTGCTGACCAATTAGGCGCGCCCGCCGCGGGACTGGACAGGGCCGGCTTTTGCAGCACGGTGGCGAGCGTGATGAGCAACTGCTCCGCGCTGAATGGTTTTCCCAAATTCGTCAATTGCCAGATGTCCAGGCGCCGCCGCCGTTCGGTGTCCTGTTTGGAGCCGCTCGTAATGATCACCGGCAGGCCGGGCTTCATTCCTTTGATGGCATTGACCGCCGCCAAGCCGTCCATGAAAGGCAGGTCGGTGTCGGAAATCAACGCGTCAACCTCGTCCATGCGCTCCTCAAAGCGCGATATGCCTTGCACGCCGTTTTGCGCGGTGATGACGCGGTAGCCGTAGTTCTCCAAGGTTGTCTTGGTCAGTTCGCGGACGGCTTCCTCATCCTCGATGACCAAAATCAATTCGCCGCGGCCGGCAGGAAGTTCCTGGGCCGGCTCGATCTTGGCGGCCTGGGCGGCTGTTTCGATGGCGGGAACGTAGACCCGGAATTCCGTCCCCTTTCCCATTTCGGTTTGGACGTCGATGCAGCCGCCGCGATTTTTGACGATGGTCGCCACCGTGGAGAGGCCGAGGCCGGTGCCTTTATCCGGCAGCTTGGTCGTGAAGAACGGCTCGAAAATACGGGGAAGCACTTCATGTGGGATGCCGCTGCCGGTGTCCGCCACCGAGAGCATTACGTAAGGGCCAGGCACGGCCTTGGGCAATGCGGATTCCTCCGGGCCAAACTTTATGTTTTGGGCCGACAGCGTCAATTTGCCCCCGGACGGCATGGCGTCGCGCGCGTTGACGCAAAGATTAAGGAGCACCTGATGCAACTCGGTGGAGTCGCCATTGATCAGCTAAAGTTCCTGGCCGCCCGTCCTTGCCGAAATGGAGATGGACTTGGGAAAAGTCTCCTGCACGATTTTTGCCATTTCCCGGAGAAGATGGCCCGCGAAAACCGGCCCGGTTCCGCCGTGGCCGCGCGCGAAGCCGAGAATTTGTTTGACCATCCCCGTGGCGCGCCGAGTGCTGGAAGCGATGATGTCCAGGAATTTTTGCCGCGTCGCATCGTCCGGGCAGTCTTTGAGGAGTTCCACACTCATCAAAACGGGAGTCAGGACATTGTTCAAATCGTGCGCGATGCCCCCGGCCAGGGCTCCGATGCTGTCCATGCGCTGCGCCCTGAGAAAAACCGCCTCGAGTTTCTTCTTTTCCGCCCGCTCGGCGGCATCGTCCAAGGCGCGGCGGATGGCCGGGACGAGCCGGGCCAGGCGTTGTTTGAGAAGGTAATCGACAGCGCCGCATTTTAGGCTCTCAACGGCTTGGGCATCATCAAGCGAACCGGAGAACATGATGACGGGCGTTTCCGGTTGAAGCTCCCGCGCGAGTCGAAGCGCGGCGAAGCCGTCATAGCCGGGGATGCCGTGATCGCACAGAATGAGGCCGAATTTTTGCGCCGCCAAGGAAGTTTGGAAGGCGTGCCGGTCTTTGGTCAGAGTGATGGCGCAAGGAAGCCTCTCCTGTTCCAGAATACTTTGGACCAACAAGGCATCTGCCGCCGAGTCTTCCAAGTGCAGGATGCGAACGCTCTCCTGGCCGTGGCCGTTTCCGGCGCTGTTCTGCAATGATTCCACGCATCAGTATATCGGAGCGCGCCCGGATTCCTTAATGGGTAGAAATCCGTAAATCCCACTCACAGCCTGACAGTTACGTTGACGCTGGCCGGCTGCCTTCTACTGCTGGACGATGCGGTAAAAACGCTGCGGGTCCGGGCCGACGTCGTCGCTGCCGCCGGTAATCAAACCCGACGCCACGAAGGGCGGCCCTAAATTGATCCAGTTGGTGGAAGAGAGGTCGGTCGTGTATTGCACCTGATACGTATCTCCCGGCGTGGTTGGCCAGGCGAACGTGACGGTGTTGCCATTTTGCGCGGCGGATTGAAGCAGAAAGGCCAGGCTCAACGCCACCGGACTGCTGGTCACGCTGCCATAGGCATTGGTAATTACAACATCGTAAAGGCCCGCGTTGGTGGCGTCCGCGTCTAGCAAGGTCAAGGTGGCCGACGTGGATCCCGCGATGATGCCGCCGTCGGACAAATTGGTTGAGTTGACCTGCCATTGGCAGAACAGCGGCGGCGTCCCAGTGGCGCCGACAGTGAAGACGGCCGGACTGCCGTTAGTCACCGTCAAGGGCAACGGCTGATTGGTGATGGACGGCCCGGTAACGATCGTCAGCGTGGCGATGCTGCTGATGATCGAGCCGAAGGGATTGCTAACGACGACCGTGTAACTGGCGGCATCGTTGGTCGAGACGGTGGTCAGGGTCATCGAATTGGCAGTGGCGCCGGTGACGTTGCCGCCGTTGGGAAGCGTGACTCCGTTCTTTTGCCATTGATAGGTGAGGATGGGAGTGCCGATGGCGGTCACGGCAAAGGTGGCGGGACTGCCGTTGGTCACGGCCACGCTTTGCGGCTCACTGGAGGGCGCGATGATCGGGCGCTCAGGCACGGCCGCGGTGAAGTTGGACAAGGTGACCGCCACCACTTCCATATTGCCATTGTTGGGAAGCGTGAGGCTCTGGACAACGTTGCCGCTGGCCAGCGGGAATGTGTAGCCAAAGAGATACACAGTCGGCCCCTCTTGCGATCCGCTGGTGGAAAGCCGGTAGGGCATGGTGACCACGGTGCTTTCACCTGCATAGGATTGCGGGGAGGCCCAATCACTCATGTTTTGCGAGAAAGAGCTGGTGGCGCCATTGGTATAAGTGACCTTGAATCCTTGGCCGGCTTGGGAGCCGTTGACGGAAGCCGCCAGCACGAGCATGGATGAAGCCTGGCACGGCGGAAGAGTGACGACCTGCCCGGCGCCGCTGACGACGTTGTTCACGTTGGGCAGCCCATACTCAAAGGTCGAATTGTGCCAGCTTGTCATCGAACCGAGGAGCGTGGCGGAAAGGGAGTTGCCATCGTTATCGAATCCGCTCGTCGAGAAAGCCGTGCCGTTGTTAAAAAGGCCGGCGCGATTGTAAGATGCCTGGAGAGAAACCGGCAGCGGCGTGTTGGCCATCGAAAGGGCGAGGATGTCCACGTTCGCGTTGGAAGGAAGTTTAAGGCTCTGGACGGACTTGGTATTGTTGACTGGAATCAGATACCCGTAAACATAGATGCTGGCCGAACTGACGCTTCCCTGCTGCAGCCGGTAGGTCATCGTGTCGGCGATGAATTGGCTGGCATAGGCGGTTGGACTGACCCAGTAGCTGATGCTTTGCGAGATGGTTGTGCTGGTGCCGTCGGTGTAAGTGAGGAGGAATGATTGGGAAACTTGGTTGGCGTTGGCGCCGGAAGCCAGAATCAGCATGGAGGTGTAATGATTGGTCGGCAGCGCAATGGTCTGGCTGGCGCATTCGATTACGTTGCGGGTATTGGGCGGCCCCAGATTGAACTGCACGCTGTCCCAAATGACCGTCGAGCCAAGCGCGTTCGCCGAATAAGAATAAGCGCCGTTGCCCAAGCCGGAGGCGCCGCCAAAAGAGGTTCCGTCGGTATAGATGCCGGTATCGTTGAAGTACGGCGCCAATGAAACGGGGGTCGGGACATTGGCCGCTTCCATGGCCAGGATTAATACGTTGGTATTGTTGGGCAGCGTGACGCTGGCCAGGGTCCGGGTGTCGTTGAGAGGCAGGGCGTAGCCATAGAGATTGACCGGCATGGATGGGTTGCGCGATCCGGCGCTGGTATTGGCATAGCCGCCGCTGACGGCGACCGACTCGCCCGCGTAATTTTGCGCAGCCGTCCAAACACTTATGCTTTGCGTGAACGTGCTGGAACTGCCGTCGGTGTAATTGACCTGAAAGGTTTGGCTTGGCTGGCTGGCGTTGACGGCCGCTCCCAGGAAAACCAAGCCCGTGTATTGGCTAACAGGCAGCGGGATGGTCTGGCCGGAACACGGAACGGCGTTAAGCCCGCTCGCGGTTCCGAGATTGAACACGACGCCATCCCAATTCGGCGCGGTCGTGAGCAAGTTGGCCGAGTAGGCGTCCCCCGCCCCATCCAGGCCGCCGGTGGAACCGAAAGTGGAACCGTCGCTGTAAGTCCCCGCCACGCTAAAGAGGCTCCCAAGACTGACCAGCGTGGATCCCGGAACGGGCGCGACGACGGACAAATTGACATTGACGTTGTGGACCAAGCCGCTGAGGGTCCCGGCAATGGCGATGTTCGTGCTGGAAGGCAGCGCGGCGGAGACGGACGTCAGCGTCAGGATGCTGCCCGTTGAGGAGGCGCTCGGATTGAAGGACGCGGTGACACCAGTCGGCAGGCCCGATACGGTTAAATTGACGGAACCACTGAAGGCGCCAACCGGCCCGGCCATGAGATATGTCGCGGCCTTTCCGCCGGCTGTCAGGACGATGGAGGCGGGCGCGCCGTAAAGCGTGAAGTCGTTCGCAAGAGTCATCGCTAAAATCAGGACATTGTTATTATGCGGCAGCCTGATGCTGGCCACGGTCTTGGTATTGTTGAGGCCGAAGGAATAGCCATACACATACACCCGCGTGAGCACATCACGGCCGCCGCTGACGTTGCGATAGGGCGTCGCAAGGACAGCGGCCTCCCCGGCATAATTCTGAGGGCTGGTCCAATCACTCAGGCTTTGAGTGAACGTGTTGGAAGTGCCATCGGTGTACACGACAGTGAAGCGCTGAGAAGCTTGATTGCCATTGACGGCCGCCGCCAGCAATTGCAGTGAAGAATACTGGCCATGCGGGAGCGTCACCGCCTGCCCCTGGCATTGGACAGTGTCCAGCGTGTTGGCGGCGCCGCGCGTGAATTGGCACCCGTTCCAACTCAACCCGGTTCCGATCAAATTGCCGGAATACGCGCGGCCGCCGCCATCAGCGCCACCGCTAAAATTAACGCCGTCGTTGTAGATGGCGGCATAATTGAAGGCCAGGCCGACCTGCGTCGTTCCCGGCGTTTGGTTCTGGATGACAATCGTCACAACGGTTGTTTGCGTGGCGCTGGTGGATGTTCCGTAAACGGTGGCGGTGTAAGCGCCCGCAACAGCCGTGTTATCCGCCGACAACGTCAGAATGGCGCCATTGGTCGCCGTTGAACCGAACGTTCCCGTTACGCCCGCGGGAAGATTGCTGACCGAAAGAGTGACGGGAACGAGCACGCCGTTCATGGCCTGTTCGGTGATCCACACCCCGCCCGCGCCGCCGCCGGCGACCAGATTGACCGCGGCGGGACTGCCGTAGAGAAAGAAAGTGTTTGAACCGGCGCCGGTCAAAGCGTTGATCAGATTGCTGCCATTGGGACTGCCCCAGCCGGTGCAAAGGTCGTATCCAACAGCCGAGATAAACCGGTTAGCTCCGCTGGAGCCATTGACGGTGTTGCCGCTGGTGATGTCGTGGAAACACTTGGTGTAATTGGCCGATTTGCCGATGGCATAAAGAGCCGGATTGAAAAAGCCCAGCGGCGGCTGGCCAAGCGAGGCGGCCTGCTGATTGGCCAGCGCGTAGAACCCGGCATATTGCGGCGAGGAACAACTGGTGCCGCCGACGCCGCCCGTTCCATTGTTGGCCGCGATGAAAATGACCGTGTCGGCCATCATGGCCACGTCGGGGAAATTGCGCATCGTGCTTGAACCAAAGATGGGCGTCATATTGATGCCTTGCTGGTAATCCGGGATCGCGTAGAACGTGCTCACGCCGCCGCCGCTGCCGACCCAGGCCAGCTCCTGCTGCCATGCCCCGCCCGGCGTGACGGTGTACAACGCGGTCCCGCCGACCAGCGTGATGTAAGGTTCGCACGCGGGCGGATTGAGGGCGCCGACTTCCGCGCCGCTATCGCCGGATGCCTGGAAGAAATTCTGCCCCTGCGCGACGAACTCCTGGTAAAGCTGCTCGGTGGTGCTGTCGATGCCGAAACCAAACGAACAACTGATTTGTTTGGCCAAGTTGTCCGTGGCAATTTTGCTGTAGATGGTATCCACTGATTCGCCGCCGTAATAAAGCACCGTCGCCCCCGGGGCCATGGAGATGGACATTTCGATATCCAAGGCCTGCTCGCCGGCGTCGAGGCCGGGCGTCGGCGGCTCGGTTACGCCGTTCAGAAAGATGTTGGACACGGCAATCGTGGTTGGCAGCCCGGCCTGGGCTTCGTAGGTGGGGATGTCGTTCAGGTAATATGGGCCAAACTCAACCAGCCCGATATACTGGCCTGTCCCGGTGTTGGTCACACCCGGCACGTAAGCTGTGCGAAAATCTTTTCCGATGAAAGTGCCGCCGGGGCCGGAACCGATTTCGGCGTAGTTGGTCACGTTCGCGGCAATCGGGCTGCCGGTCTTTCTTTTCAAGTCCAGCGGATGCGGCACAATGTAATTGTCCAGCCCCATCACATCCAACACGGGCACGGTCCCATCAACCCACGGCTCGGTGTCCGGCGCGAAGAAATTCCGTTTCTCCGTCGGATGTTTAAAAACGCGCAAGTGAACATGGAAAGCCTTTTGGACATTCGCGGCCGCGCCTGCGACATCGACCAACATGCGATTGGGATGAGTGGCGGTGACCTTCAGCCCCTGCGACCGCAAATAATCGGTGACCTTCTGATAATCCTCCGTGGATGGCCCGAATTGCTCGGTGAATTGATCGACGGACAAGTAATGATGAAAATTGGGACTGGCCGGGTTGTAGAGCTCCTTGAGCAAATTCGTCAAGGCCGGTTTATTCCGCAAGGAGAGTCCAACGGCCAATTGAAGATTCGTGCCGCCTTCAATATCAGACACCGCTTTCAAACGGCCCACGGCATCCGGCACATGCCCGCGAAGAGTCCGCGCCGGTTCGGCCAATCCCGCGCGCGTGCCGAACAGCAAAGCTGCTGCCAGCATGCACGGGAGTGCGATTGCACGAAAGAAATCCAACCTCCAATTAGATTGAGTCATACAGCGTCAATTTTGCCATGATCTGGCCGGATGGGGCGAGCCAATTCGGCGGGCATTTTATTTTTTGCAAATTGCGCTTGCTGAGGGCCAGCCGGGTTTTTAAGCTGCGCGGGTAGATTAAACACGAAGGAAAAATATGAACACAACTGTTCCGCTTATTAGTTCCGCCGTCGCTGGACCGCTCGGCGTGCTGCATTTGCCCCGTTTTTGGCTCAAAGTCTCCCTCGAAAGCCGCGGCAAACTCGCGCCCGGCTATCCCGGCTGCGGCAAAGGTTACGACCAAATGGTGCTTGACGCTCTCAGCCTCAACAAGGAGGCGGTAACCGCTTTCATCAAGGACACTCGGCCGACTTATCCCCAGTTTGAAACCTGGATTACCAAACAGCCGGGCGCCAAATTGGACAAACTCTCCATCGACAATCTCAACAGCGCCATTCGCGGTTACATCCACGACGACCAGACCCGGAAGTCCATCCTGTCCGCCAATGGCATCCCGGATGACTCCCGCGCGTGCCGCGACGCCGTCAATCTAAACAACCTGGACGACTGGAAGGAATTCTACGACGCCGAGTTGAAGTAGGCCGCCGTCCGAAATGTGGTTTTTGATGGCCTGATTCCCGCGTTCAGGCCAGAATCTCGCCATGCGACTCGAATCGATGCATGTGGGGATGAAGGTTCATCATCCCGATTACGGAGTGGGAACCGTCAAGAGCGTTTCCGAACATCTGGCGGACGTCCGTTTTGATTCCGGCCTTCGCACCATTGCTCCCGAACATTCGGATTTGAAAGTGGCCGATGCCCAGGCCGAATTGACGGGCATGACCGTCCCGCTCAACGCGCTCATCTCCGAAGTGGTGTCCACCATGGTGCGGGAACTCGGGCTGGAGCGCGACGATTCGGAGCCGCAGCAATTGGCGGCGCGCTGGCACAATGGAACGCTGATCCTGCGCCCTTCCGATGCCGCACTGCAAAGCAAAGAGACCCCGCTGGATGTTTTCTTTCACAAGATCGTCATGGTCAGAAACAATCTGCGCGTCCTGGAGCAAAAGATTAACGCGCACGAGAAATTGAGCGACGCCGAAAAATTCGAGATGCAGCAATACATCACGCGCTGCTACGGTTCGCTGACGACCTTCAACCTGCTGTTCAAGGACAAGGAAGGCCAATTTTCCTCCAAAGGTGAATAAAAAATCAAACCTGCAAAAATTATGATTAAATACGACACGATCAAAAGAGCCTTTCTTCTCGCCGCCGCTGCGAGCCTGGCGGCCGCCGTTTCTCAAGCGCAGCCCGCCGTCTCGTGGCAGGCGCCTGTCACCATTTCCGGCGCCTCCGATGTTGTGACTAATGGGTATTACTTTGGCACTTGGGCGCCCCAGGACGGCTCCGCCAATGGTGATCCGGTCAACGGCGTGACATTCCAGGGTTTCTCCGACCTCCCCGGCCTCAATTCCTCGTCATTGCTGGACGACGGCTACAACGGCTTCGGCAATCCCAATACTTCCGACACCAATTATAACACTCTCCTTCAATACGGACGCTTCTCCGATGAAGGCAACGTCACCGTGACATTTGGCTGGAACGAGATGACGGCCGGCCGCACGTATTTGGTTGAATTCTGGGTCAATGACGGCCGTAACATTGGCCAGGCCCGTTCCGAAACCATCAGCGGTGGAGGCATCGCGTCGCAGTCCTTAAGTTACGGCTCCGATGGCTTCGGCCCCGGCCAGTTCATCATCGGCACTTTTGTGGCGGACAACTCGCAATCACAAACGTTGACGCTGACCCCATTTTCAAACGGGTCAAGTCCAGATCCGCAAATCAACCTTCTCCAAATCCGCGACGTCACGACGAATACTCAGCCCAACGTGACTTGGAGCGCTCCCGTCACGATCTCCGGCGCCTCGGATGTCAGCACTCTGGGAACTTATTTTGGTTCATGGGCGCCGCAGGATGGCGCCGCCACGAATGATCCGGTCAACGGCGTGACATTCGAGGGTTTCTCCGACTTGCCCGCGTTCGCCGCCGGCGCGACTTTGGACAATGGGTACAACGGCTTTAATTCGCCCAACACCGCCGATTCCGATTACAATTTCCTTCTTCAATCCGGCCGCTTCTCCAATGAAGGCCGCGCCCCGGCCACCTTTTTCTGGGCCGGCATGACTCCCGGCGACACTTACCAGGTTCAATTCTGGGTCAATGACGCGCGCAACATCGGCGAGGCCCGCTCGGAAACGATCACCGGCGGATCGAACGTTTCCGCGCGCGTGAGTTATGGCTCCGACGGCTTTGGCCCCGGCCAATACATCACAGGCACCTTCGTAGCGGACGACACGGGCGCGCAAACGTTGATCTTGAACGGCTATTCCACCGGCGCCGATCCCGATCCGCAAGTCAATCTCTTTCAAGTTCGCGACATTACCGCGACCCTGGCTCCGCCATCGCCCAAGATCACGAGCGTCGCCGTCAACGGCGCGTTGCTGACCATTACTGCGACTGGCGGACCCGCCAATGGCGGGTTCAACGTATTGCAAAGCGCCGATTTGACGGTGCCTCCAGCGCAGTGGACATCCGTCTTCTCTGGCTCGTTTGACAGCAGCGGCGACGCCGCCTTTTCCGCCAACGTAGTCAACCCAAGCAACCCGCGGGAATTTTACATTCTGCAAAATCAGTAACCGCGATTCACCGCGCGGCCTGGCCGGACATCTGGTGGAGTTTGAGCACGGTGCGCCAATTGCGCGCCGTGGCGGTGGAGCCGGTCAAACGGTCGAGCAGGGCCGGGGATAGTTTTGAATCGGCCGCGCTGGCGCAAAAGCGAATCCACACAGCTCCGCCGACTTGGCGAACGTGCTCGCCATGCGCGGCGCGCTCTTGCAGCGCCTTGGCGGCATCGGGTTTGGGCGGCGCTTTCGACAAGACCAAATAAAGGCGGTTGCCCTCCGCTTCGGTCACTTCCGGAAAAGGGTTGCCTTCCATGTAAACGGGCCAATCAACCGCCGCCCGCACAATGACCGGAATGGGAAAACCGAAGCGCTTCTCGATGCCCCGCTCAAGCT
This sequence comes from Verrucomicrobiia bacterium, assembly GCA_036501625.1. Classification (GTDB taxonomy): domain Bacteria; phylum Verrucomicrobiota; class Verrucomicrobiia; order Limisphaerales; family Palsa-1400; genus Palsa-1400. Next base: position 74,222 of record DASXZY010000079.1, on the reverse strand, counting down.
CCGTTTCCAACATGGCCGCTGACGAGTCCGCCGTGAAGATGACGTTGCCGCTTTGGATATAGGTCTGGACGTCGCCCCACTTGAGTTTGGCGCAGAGGGCGCGCAACTCGATCATGGGAATCATGTTGCGGCCGGAGACGTTGATTCCGCGCAGCAAGGCGATGAACGCGCGCTTTTTCGCCGGTGGCGATTTCATTTGGCGGCGCGCTGGTTCCAAGCCTCGATGAGATGCCGCTCAGTTTCGAGCCACGGCTCTTTGTTCGCAACCTTGGCGAATTGCGGCGCGACGCCTTGCTGGGCGCCCGGCGGAAGTGATTGATACCATTCCAGGCACGCTCGCGCCGTTTCAGGCACGGAGCGAAACGTCAATCCCTTTGCCAGGGCCCGCGCGCAATTGCAGCGATGAAGTCCCGCCGCCTCTCCGGCCGGCGGACTGTAGAGCGGAAACCGGCCATCCCCTGCCCCGCGGCTCTCAAGAAAATCATTATCGACCCAGACGAATTCCACTTTCGAATCCGTTCCTGTTCGGACGCCTTTGACCATGCCTTCCATCGAAAGCGGTTTGGCCGGGCCGGTCACATTGTAAACGCCGACAACGGATTGTTCGAGGCAATGGACAATCCAGTCCGACACGTCGCGCACATCGATCAATTGGATCGGGTCGGACGGGGCGCCGGGAACGATCATCGTGCCGCCCATCGAAGCGCGCACCGGCCAGTATAAAAATCGTCCCGACACGTCGCGCGGCCCAACCATGAAACCGGGGCGCAAAATGGTGGCGCGGCCCGGCATCGCCTCTTCGGCCGCCTTCTCGCACAACACCTTCGCGCCTCCGTAGTTGGCGGAGTCCTTTCCCATTTCCTCGGTCCTGGGATCAGCCAGCGCGGCCAGCGGGGCGGATTCGTCGAAGTTGGGCGTGGCGAAATCTTTATAAACGGAGATGGTGGAAATGAAAAGATACTGGCGGACGTTGGGCGCGAGAAGTTCCGCTGAAGCTTTGACCATGCGCGGGAAGTATCCGCTCGTGTCAATCACCGCATCCCATTTTCGGCCAACAAGCTGGGAAAGGCCCTTGGGGCTGGCCGGATCTTTGGGTGCGTCAGGATGGCCTTCGCCTTTCCGGTCGGCCGCCGTTTTGTCCGGGTCGCGATTGCCGTAAAGCTGCTCCACCCCTTCCGGCACCGCCGACGGCCGCCCGACCGAGTGGCGAAGTTCCTCCGTCCGCCCGCTCGTGAACTGCGTGATTTTGTGCCCGCGCGCCTGGGCGGACAGCGTGCAGGCCGGGCCGAGAAAACCGGTTCCGCCCAGAATTAAAATTTGCAAAGGCTTGGCGGGCGCGCTGAGGGAATCGTAAGCGCGGGCAAGCTCCGGCATGGACGCCGCAACGCCCGCAGCCGCGACGGTGGCAATGAATTTTCTTCGTGTTGCAGACATGGCGTTTGGATTGGTCAGGCTTTCATAATCACCTTGAATGCGGCCAGGAACCGATCCATCTCCGCATCCGTGCCGACGCTCACACGCAGATACTCATCCATCGGAGGAAACGGCCGCCCTGCCAGAACTCCTTCCTGGCGGAACTCGCGCAACACGGAGCGAACCTCGCGCCGAATGTTGACCATGAAAAAATTCGCCTCCGACGGTATCACCGCATAGCCCAATGCCTCCAGCGCGGCGGTGGTCCTTTTGCGCGTCTGAATAATGTTCCGGCGCATGGTTTCGAGCGCGGCTTTGTCCGCCAAGGCGGCGGCCCCGCCCCATTTCGCCACAACGTTGACATTCATGTTGTCAATATAAGGCGCCATTCTTTGGATGAGGCTCTCCGGCGCGATCGCGTAGCCCAAACGCATGCCCGCCATGGCCGCGATTTTGGAAAATGTCCGTGTGACGATCACGGGCCGGCCTTCCAGCGCCCAGGGCACGGACGTCGCGTAGGCGGGGTCTTCGACAAAATGATAATAGGCTTCGTCAATCAGCGCCGGAACTTCCGGCGGCAGGCCGTCGAGCAATTGTTTGACTTCGTCCTTCGTTACAATGACGCCGGTGGGATTATTCGGATTGCAAAGATAAACAAAGCCAACGTTGGGATGGTTGTCTTTGACGGCCTTGATCATGGCCGGGATGTTTTGGCGAAAATTGGCGCCCAGCGGCAGGCGGATTGCATCGGCCTTCAGCCCCGTGGCGTGCTGATACACCTCGCTGAACGTCGGTTCCACTCCCACGACCTTCTTGCCCTCGCCCAGAAACGTGGTTCCGACAATATCCAGAATCTCGCTCGATCCCGCGCCCAGCAAAACGTGCTCAATCCCCACGCCATGATGCGACGCGATCGCATCCAGGATGCCCCCATTCGGCGACATGTAGCGATTGGCAAATTTGAGCGCACCCGCCATTGCGTCCAGGACGGATTTTGGCGGCCCGTACGAATTCTCGTTGAAGCAAAGTTTGGCGAACCGGTCGTATTCCTCAATCGGCACGCGCCCCGCCGCCGCGATGGCCGCCGGCCCGATCGCCTGGCCCAGGATCGGAGTGGGCCGCACTGCCAGGCTGCCGAGGATGGCCGCCATCCCGCCCGCAAACCGCCTGCGGGAAATTCCATTTATCTCGCGCGCGCGCATTGTGAGGTTCTTGATTGGCCGCTGCCAGCCGCGAACGCAAGAGTATGGCCGCGCGGCGAAAGTTCGGCAAGTTCGTTTTGACCGCAAAAATCCCTCTGGCGGAAGTGGGCGGGGCAGATTATTTATTCAGGACATGCATTTGGGAATTTTCGCCAAGACCTTCGTGCGGCCTAATCTGGCCGCCACGCTGGACGCGGTCGCGGCGAGCGGTTTGGATTGCGTCCAATTCAATTTCGTGTGCGCCGGGCTGCCCGCGCTGCCCGCGAAAATCGAACCCGGCCTGGCGAGCCTGATCGCGGCCGGATTGCGGAAGCGCAATCTTTCGCTGGCCGCGGTTTCAGGCACGTTCAACATGATCCATCCGGACCCGGCCCAGCGCAGCGAAGGTTTGCGGCGGCTCGGCGAACTCGCGGACAGTTGCTCCGTCCTGGCGGCGCCGATCATCACGCTTTGCACGGGCACGCGGAACTCGCACGACATGTGGCAGGCCCACCCGGACAATGGCAGTGGCGAGGCCTGGCGGGATTTGCTGGCGTCCATCGAGCAGGCGCTCAAGATTGCCGAGCAGCATGATATTTGCCTGGGCATCGAGCCGGAACTGGGCAACGTTGTTGACTCCGCCCAAAAAGCCCGCCGCCTGCTGGACGAAATGAGATCGCCGATGCTTCGAATCGTCATGGACCCGGCCAATTTAATCCGCCCGGGAGAAATCGCGAACGCGAATGGCATCCTGGAGGAAGCCTTTGAGTTGCTGGGGCCGGACATCGCGCTGGCCCACGCCAAGGATATTCGGGATGGCCATAAAATCGCGCCTTTCACTCCCGGATCCGGCGCGCTCAATTGGCCCCAGGTGCTGGGACTTTTTCAGGCCGCCGGTTACAAGGGGCCGCTGATTATGCATGGCCTGTCCGAGGAAGAAGTTCCCGCCGGCGCCGCCTTTTTGCGCGAGGCATTGAAAGAATCCCAGCCGCGGTTTTCGACGCCCGCGCCAGACTATTTCGAGCATGACGGAATCAATTTTCATTTTCAGACCGACGGCTTTGGCGTGCCTTTTTTCTTTCAGCACGGATTGGGCGCCGACGTGGCGCAACCGTTTGGGCTGTTTCGTCCGCCGGGGGGCATCCGCCTGATCGGTTTTGATTGCCGCGCGCACGGGGGGACGCGGCCGGTCGGGCCGCCCGAAAAGATCACCCTGGCAACGTTCGCCGACGACCTGCTGGCGTTGATGGATCACCTGCGCATCAACCGGGCGGTTGTCGGAGGCATCTCGATGGGCGCGGCCGTGGCGCTGAATTTCGCATTGCGCTATCCTGACCGGCTGCTCGGGCTGGTGTTGCATCGCCCCGCCTGGCTGGATGTGCCGCGCAAGGACAACATGGCTGTTTTCACGATGATCGCCGGCTTGCTGCGCCAGCATGGCGCGGAAAAAGGGCTGGAGTTGTTCAAACAAACTGAACTCTACCGGCGGATGCTGGCCAGTTCGCCCTCGAGCGCGCAATCGCTGGCCGGGCAATTTCTTCATCCCCGCGCGGAGGAGGCGGCGGTGCGACTGGAGAAAATCCCTCTTGACACGCCCAGCCCCGACCGGCGCAAGTGGCGCGCCATTGAAGCGCCCGCGCTGGTGCTGGCCAACGACCACGATGCCATCCACCCGCTCGAATACGGCGTGACCCTGGCACGGGAAATTCCGCGCGCGGAATTCAAAGAGCTGACGCCCAAAGCGGTCAGCGCCGATTTGCACCGGGAAGAGACGCAGCGGTTTTTGGAGAACTTTCTGCTGAGTCATTTCTGAACGCCGGCCCCGTCATGCTCACACGCTTTTTTTCCCGCTGGCTGGCCGCTCCTGTCCTGGTTTTCGCGGCGCTGGCGCGCGCGCAGGCCCAGCCGCTTACGCTGCCGGATGTGGCACGGGACGCGCAGCAGTGGGCCAGGGATAATCTTGACAGCAACGTTCTCAATGCACTGCCACAAGTCGATGACAAGGCCGCGCAGCAATTCTACGCGGAAATCCAGCGCCGTTTTCAGGGCGAATACGTGGTGGACCTGGCCGGGTTGAAGCAAACCGCCCGCGCCGTGCTGCCGTGGCTGGAGAGCAACGAAGACACCAAACCGCTGGCGGCCTGGCTCTCGTCGCAAATGGATTATCTGGATGTCGCCGACGAATTCCGCCTTTCCATTCCGCCGCCCGCCGTGGAAACAAACCGCCCGCCGCCGCCGCGCGCCAACCCGCCGCCGCAGGTGGAGCGGGAGATATGGATCAAAAAAGTCGCGCTCCGCCCCTGGCCGGCCTCCGCCAAGGAATACGTGACAGAACTGAAGCCCATTTTCACGGCGCAGAAAGTTCCTCCAGAATTGGTTTGGGTGGCCGAAGTGGAATCATCCTTTGACCGCCGCGCGGAAAGCCCGGCGGGAGCGGCGGGATTATTCCAGCTCATGCCCGACACCGCGAAACGGTTTGGCCTCTCCCTGTGGCCGCGCGACCAGCGCTATCAGCCCGAACCGAGCGCGGCCGCCTCCGCCCAGTATTTCAAATACCTGTTCCACCATTTCCACAACTGGCGCCTGGCCATGGCCGCGTACAATTCCGGCGAAGGCACGGTTGGGAAATTGTTGACCCGCTACAAAACGCGCAGCTACGATGACATCGCCGGTCATCTGCCGGCCGAGACGCAAATGTACGTCCCGCGCGTCGAGGCGGTGATCTTGCGGCGCGAAGGCGCGAAGCTGGAGCAGCTTCCCGCCGCTGGAACATGAGCGAAAATTTCTTTGAAAGCCGGGGATGCGGGCGGCGTCTAACATCTCAATCGCGATGAAGCTTTTTTTACATGCGGCCCTGGCGGTTGCGCTGGCCGCTGCCGCGCAAGCCAAGCCGCCGCATTGGGCATTCACGGCGCCCGCGAGGCCGGCCGTGCCAGCGGCCTCAGCATGGGCCGCGACGCCGATTGACGCCTTCGTGCTGTCAAAACTGAAGACGGAAAAATTGGCGCCGTCCCCGGAAGCGGAGAAGACGATTCTGCTGCGGCGCCTGAGCCTGGACCTGATTGGCCTGCCGCCGAGCATTGACGAGATCGACGCCTTCCTGGCGGACAAACGCCCCGGCGCTTACACGCGGCAAGTGGAGCGCCTCCTGGCCTCGCCCCATTACGGCGAACGCTGGGGCCGCCTTTGGCTTGACGCCGCCCGTTACGCGGATTCCGACGGATTTGAGAAGGACAAGCCGCGATTCATCTGGCCGTATCGAGATTGGGTCGTGCGCGCCTTCAACGACGACCTGCCCTACGACCAGTTTGTCATCAAGCAAGTGGCGGGCGACGAATTGCCCAATCCGACGCAGGACGATTTGGTGGCGACGGGGTTTTTGCGCAATTCGATGTTGAACGAGGAAGGCGGCGCGGACCCGGAGCAATTCCGGAGTGAAGAAATTGTTGACCGAATGGATGCCATCGGCAAAAGCATCCTGGGTTTGACGGTGCAGTGCGCCCAATGCCACGACCACAAGTTTGACCCCATCAGCCGCGAAGAATATTATCGGATGTTCGCCTATTTGAACAACGATCACGAGTCCTCCATCGTGGTCTATGCGCCGGAGGAACAAAAGCAGCGCGATTCTTTGGCCGCGCAAATGCGAAGCCTGGAAATGGAGCTGCAACGCACCAATGCCGATTGGCCGGCCCGCATGGCGGCCTGGGAGGATTCGACGCGGAACGATCAGCCGCAGTGGACGCCGTTGCGATGCGAGAACGCCGGCGACAATGGCGAACGATTCTACTATTACTCTGACGATTCCATTCGCGCGGGCGGCTACGCGCCGACAAAATGGACTTCCGAATTCACGGCCACCAGCGCCGTCCCGGTCATCGGCGCGTTCCGGCTGGAACAATTGACCGACCCGGAACTGCCTTGCGGCGGGCCGGGCCGTTCCATCAAAGGCATGTCGGCCCTGACTGAATTCAAGGTGACGGCCAAACCCGCCAGCGGGCCGGAGGTCAATGTGAAATTTGCCAGGGCGACCGCCGATTTTTCCAATCGCGAAAAGGATTTGGAGGCGGAGTTCAATGACAATTCTGGCAAGAAGCGGGTCTATGGCCCGGTCGAATACGCCATCGATGGCAAGGATGACACGGCGTGGGGCATCGACGCGGGGCCGGGGCGGCGCAACCAATCGCGCAAGGCCGTCTTCATCCCGGACAAGCCGCTGGCCTTCACGAACGCAGTCAAACTGACGTTCAGGCTGGAATTGAACCACGGCGGCTGGAATTCGGACGACAACGAAAACCATAACCTGGGCCGCTTTCGCATAAGCGTCTCCGGCGCCACCAACGCGGTCGCGGATCCTTTGCCGGCGGATGTGCGGGAGATCGTTCAAACGCCGGCGGCCAGCCGCACGCCGGCGCAAATCACGGCGGTGTTCTCGTATTGGCGCACGACCGTGCCGGCATTCAAGAGCGTCAATGATAAAATCGAGGCTCTCTGGCGCAAATACCCCGAAGGCACGCCGTCCCTGGTTTTGCGCGCGCGCCACAACAGCGGGCCCGGCGACGAGAGGCGCGTGACGCACATTTTGACCAAGGGCGATTGGCTCAAGCTGGAAAAAGCCGTCGAGCCGGGCGTGCCGAAGATTCTGCATCCCCTGCCCGCTGGCGCGGACGGCAGCCGGCTGACCTTCGCGCGATGGCTGGCCGATCCGCGCTCGCCTACGACCGCGCGCGTGTTCGCCAATCGCTTGTGGCAGGCTTATTTTGGCGGCGGCCTGCTGGAGACGCCGGAAGATTTTGGCACGCGCGCGCCGGACCCGTCGCATCCGAAGCTGCTGGATTGGCTGGCGGTTGAATTCATGCGGCCGGCCGTGCTGGCGCCCGGAGAGAGTTCGCTCGCGCCGCCGTGGGATGTCAAACATATCCAGCGGCTGATCGTGGAAAGCGCCACCTACCGGCAGTCCTCGCGCGCGACGCCGGCCCTGGTCCTGCGCGATCCCAAAAACCATCTCCTCGCGCGCGGCGCGCGCTTTCGTGTTGACGCGGAAATTGTGCGCGACATCGCCTTGGATGCCTCCGGATTGCTGGACGCCGAGGTCGGCGGGCCGCCCGTCACGCCGCCAGCGCCCAATTTCCTGTTCCAGATCCCGGCCAGTTACGGGCCGAAAATCTGGCCCGACGAAAATGGCCCGGAACGCTATCGGCGCGCGCTTTACACCTTCCGTTTCCGCTCGGTGCCGTATCCGATGCTGCAAACGTTCGACGCGCCCGTGGGCGACGGCTCGTGCGTGCGGCGGATGCGCTCCAACACGCCGTTGCAGGCGCTGGTTTCGCTGAACGAACCGGTCTTCGTCGAGTGCGCGCAGGCGCTCGCGCGCCGCTGCCTGGAACATGGCGCCAGCGACGCTGAGCACATCCGTTACGGATTCCGCTGCTGCCTCGCGCGCGGTCCGGAGCCGCGCGAGATCAAGGCGCTGGCTGATTTGTTGCGGCGCGAAAAAAGCTACGTCGGCGAAGGCTGGGTGGACACGGCGGCGCTCGGCCATGAGGACGCCGGGAACGCGCCGCCCAAGGGGGCCTCGCCCACAGAACTGGCAGCCTACACCGTCGTCGCGCGGGTTCTGCTGAACCTGGACGAAACGATCACCCGTGAGTAACGCATCATGAACTGTCAATCGCACTTATATAGACACGCCGATCCGCTGGCCGTTTCGCGGCGCTGGTTTTTGAAGGATTGCGCCGTGGGGCTGGGCGCGATCGCGCTGAACATGCTGGCCGGGGAGAACGCGAACGCCGCCGCCGCGCGCGATCCGCTGGCGCCCAAAGCGCCGCCCTTCCCGCCTCGGGCTAAACGCGTGATTTACCTGTTCATGGCCGGCGCGCCGAGTCATTTGGATTTGTTTGACTACAAGCCCCAACTGGCAAAATTCAACGGCACGCTGCCGCCGGCTGAATTGCTCAACGGCTACCGCGCCGCTTTCATCAATCCCAATTCAACCCTGCTGGGGCCGAAGTTCAAATTCGCGCGGCACGGCCGGTCCGGCGCGGAACTTTCCGAACTCCTGCCGCACCTGGCCGAGGTCGCCGATGACGTGGCCATTGTCAAGTCGATGCACACGGATTCGTTTAATCACGCGCCCGCGCAAATCATGATGCACACCGGCTCGCCGCTGTTCGGCCGGCCCAGCGTCGGGGCGTGGACGCTTTACGGACTCGGTTCCGAATCGCGCAATCTGCCGGGGTTCGTGGTCTTCAGTTCCGGGGCCAAGGGTCCGAGCGGCGGCGCGTCCAATTGGGGTTCGGGCTTTTTGCCGACGGTTTATAACGGCGTCATGTTTCGCAGCCAGGGCGATCCCATACTTTACTTGTCCAATCCCAGAGGGGTGGACGAGCATATCCAGCAGGACACGCTGTCGGCGGTGCGCGAGTTGGACCGCATGCATTTGGAAGAGGAGAACGACCCGGAAATCTCGACGCGCATTTCCTCCTACGAGATGGCCTGCCGGATGCAGACGAGCGGGCCGGAATTGATGGACCTCGCGAAGGAGCCGAAACACATACTTGACATGTACGGGGTCGAGCCGGGCAAGCCTTCCTTCGCGCTCAATTGCCTGCTGGCGCGGCGGCTGGCCGAGCGCGGCGTGCGGTTTGTGGAACTGTTTCACGAAGCGTGGGACCAGCACGGGAACCTCAAGCATGACTTGCGCAAGAATTGCGAGAACACTGACCAGGCTTGCGCCGCGCTCATCAAAGACCTCAAGCAGCGCGGGATGCTGGAGGACACGCTGGTCATTTGGGGCGGCGAGTTCGGGCGCACGCCGATGGTGCAGGGCGGCGACGACGGGCGCGATCATCATCCCAATTGTTTTACAGTCTGGCTGGCCGGCGGCGGCGTCAAGCCGGGCATCACCCTGGGCGAGTCGGATGATTTTGGCTTCAACGCGACGCGGGACAAAGTGCATGTCCATGACCTCAACGCGACCATCCTGCGGTTGCTGGGGTTCGACCACACCAAGCTGACCTACCGCTTCCAGGGGCGCGACTTTCGTTTGACAGACATCGCGGGCGAGCCGGTCGCCAAGCTGATGGCCTAGCCTCCCTCAAATCTCCAGCAAAATGCGGGCGGGGTTTTCGATCATGTCTTTGACACGCACGAGGAACACGACAGCTTCGCGCCCATCGACCAGGCGGTGGTCGTAACTGAGCGCGACGTACATCATCGGGCGGATCACGACCTGGCCGTCCAGCGCGACGGGGCGCTGCTGAATCGCGTGCATGCCCAGGATGCCGCTCTGGGGCGGATTGACGATGGGAGTGGAAAGGAGCGAGCCATAGACGCCCCCGTTGGTAATGGTGAAGGTGCCGCCCTGCAATTCATCGGGCTTGAGCTTGTTCTCCTTGGCGCGGGCGGAGAAATCCGCGACGGCCTTCTCCACTTCGGCAAAACTAAGCTGCTCGGCATTGCGCAGGACGGGCACGGCGAGGCCCTTGCCGGAGCCGATGGCCACGCCGATGTCAAAATAATTATGATATACAACGTCCTCGCCAGAAACGGAGGCGTTCAATTGCGGGATGGCCTTGAGGGCCTCGATGGCGGCTTTGACGAAAAAGGACATGAAGCCAAGCTTGACGCCGTGCTTGGCCGTAAAGCTTTCCTGGTGCTGATGGCGCAAGGCCATGACGGCGGAAAGATCGATTTCGTTGAAGGTGGTCAGCACGGCCATGCTGTGCTGCGCCTCGACCAGGCGGCGCGCGACGGTGCGGCGGAGCGGCGTCATGCGCACGACTTCCTCCTCGCGGCCGGGAGCCAGGGGCGTGCGGGAACCAGGCTGTTTGCTGATGATTTCCGTCATGAATCCCTCTGGGGCGGAGGGCGGCGCGGCAGCCTGCGTTTTGGGGGCCGGAGCGGAAACGAGGGCGGGCGCCGCGGGCGCGGGTGGCGCTGCTTTGGGAGCCGGGGCTGGCGGCGGCGCCGCGGTCGCGGGCGCCGGAGCAGCGGCCTGCGCGGGAGCTGGCCCGGACGCGGGCTGGGCTTTTTCCGATTTGCGCGTCACGCGGGTGTCGTCCTTGGATTTTTGGGCCGGTTCCAAATACGCGATGACCTCGCCGACCTGCGCCTTGTCGCCCTTGCGCTTGACAATGCGGCTCAACGTGCCGGAGGCCGGGGACGGCAGTTCAACGGTCGCCTTCTCCGATTCGAGTGCGACGACATTTTCGTCTTTGTTGACGGAATCGCCTTCAGCCTTGAGCCACTGGCCGATTTCGACTTCAGTGATCGATTCACCGACCGAGGGAACTTTTAATTCAAGCGCCATTTTAAAATCCTGCTCTTAATCGTTAAGAAATTCATCATCCGGCCTCCGCGAATGCCTGCGCGATCAGGAACTTCTGCTCGCGTTTGTGAATGCGGGCCGAACCGGTCGCCGGGCTTGGAGAGGGCGGGCGTCGCAATCCGGAAAAAGGATGCCGGCCGTTAATCGACTCGCCAAAATGGACGCGCAGGTAACGCCACGCGCCCATGTTTTCCGGCTCCTCCTGCACCCACGTCACCGGCGTGCCCTCCGCGTACGGCTCCAAGGCCGCTTGGAGCAGGCGGCCCGGCAGCGGATAGAGCTGCTCCAGGCGCACGATGGCCACATCCTCGCGCTTGAGGGCCTGGCGGTGGGCGAGCAATTCGTAATAAATTTTCCCCGCGCACAACAAAACGCGGCGGACCTTCTCCGGCTTGAGCGCCGTCTCCGGCAGCACCCGCTGGAAGACTCCCTGCGCGCAATCAGCCAGCGGCGAGACGGCGGCGGGGTCGCGCAAGAGGCTTTTGGGCGTCATCACGACCAGCGGTTTGCGCCAGGAGCGGACAACCTGCCGGCGCAGGCAATGAAAATACTGGGCGGGCGTGCTCGGGCAGACGACCTGGATGTTGTCCTCGGCCCCCAAATTGAGGAAGCGCTCCAAACGCGCGCTGGAATGCTCCGGCCCCTGCCCTTCAAACCCGTGCGGCAGCAGCAAAACAATGCCGCTCAACCTGGCCCATTTGTCCTCAGCCCCGGCGATGAATTGGTCAATAATAACCTGGGCCGCGTTGACGAAATCGCCAAACTGCGCCTCCCAGCAAATCAAGCCATCCGGACAATCGAGACTGTAGCCATAGTCGAAACCCAGCACGCCCGCTTCGGATAGAGGGCTGTTGATAATATCGACCGGCCCCTGGCTGCCGCCCAAATTGCGCAACGGCACGCAAGGTTGGCCGTCTTCGTAATCGTAAAGGATCGCGTGCCGCTGGCTGAAGGTGCCGCGCCCGCAATCCTGTCCGCTCAACCGCAGCCGAAAGCCCTCGGCGCTCAGGGTGGCAAAAGCCAGCGCTTCACCGGCCGCCCAATCCAGAGGTTCCGCGCCGGCCGCCATTTGCTGGCGGGATTCCAAAATCTTTTTGATCTTTGGATGCGGATGAAAACTCTCCGGCAGTTGTGTCTGTTTGAGCAGCAATTCGGACAATCGCTTCGCATCGACACCCGTCGCCGTTTCGCCAGCCTCCGTTTCCAGGCCGCCGGTGTATTGGCCGCGGGACCAGACGCCGCGGGCTTTTTCCGCGGGCGGAAGGAAGGCCTCGTTTTGCGCCTGCGTCAATTCGCGCTCCAAAGCTTCATGGCGGCGGCGGGCAATTTCGTCCGCCTCCCCGCGCGTCAACCCGCCCAGGCCCAGCAAATGGTCCAAGTAGCCTTCGCGGACGGATTTGCGGCGCGCGATGGCCTTGTACAAAACGGGCTGGGTGAAGGACGGTTCGTCGCCTTCGTTGTGGCCAAGGCGGCGGTAGCCGAACATGTCAATAACAACGTCGCGGCGGAATTTCTGCCGGAAATCCATGGCCAGGCGGACGACTTGCGCCACCGCCTCCGGGTTCTCGCCATTGACGTGGAAAATGGGGATTTGCAACATGCGCGCGACGTCGGTCGCGTAAACGCAGGAGCGCGCCTGGGAAGGCGGGGTGGTGAAACCGATCTGATTATTGACAATCACATGCACCGTCCCGCCCACGCCGTAACCGGGCAATTGGCTCAGGTTCAAAGCCTCCTGCACCACGCCTTCGCCGGCAAAACTGGCGTCGCCGTGAATGAGCAGAGCCATGCACGGGCCGGCTTCGCCATCCAGCCCGGCCCCGCCCTGCGCTTCTTTGAAACGGTCCTGCTTGGCTCGCACCCGGCCGAGCACGACGGGATTGACGTATTCCAGATGGCTCGGATTAAAGCAGAGGGAGAGATGAATCGGGCCGGCCGAAGCCATGCGGTCGTTGCTGTAACCCAAATGATATTTGACATCGCCGTGGCCGCGGAAAAATTTCAAGTCGTCGGCGAATTCGCGGAAAATCTGGCGCGCGCTTTTGCCGAGGACATTGGCCAGCACATTCAAGCGCCCGCGATGGGCCATCCCCAGGACGATTTCCTTGATCCCCTGCTCCGCCGCTTTTTCGATGGCCAGGTCCAGCAGCGGAATGAGGCTCTCGCAGCCTTCGAGCGAAAAACTTTTCGCGCCCACGAATTTTTTGCGGATGAATTCCTCGAACGTGACGGCATCGGTCAGGCGCGTGAAAATGCGGATTTGCTCGCCGCGCGTCAGTTCCAGGCGGTTGCGGGTGCTTTCCATTCTATCCTGAAGCCAGCGGCGGATGCCAAAATTATCAATGTGCATGAACTGCACGCCGATGGAGCGGCAGTAGGTGTCGCGCAATTGCTGGAGAATCTGGCGGATGGTGAAGGTGCGATTGGATTGCAGGCTCTCGCAATGGACGGGCCGGTCCATATCGGCCTCGGCAAAGCCGAAGAAATCCAGTTCCAGCTCATGCGGCACGGGACGGGGAAAACCGAGCGGGTCAATGGCCGCGATGGTATGGCCGCGCACACGGTAATGGCGCACGAGGCGATAGACGCGGTGTTGCAGCGCGGAAATTTTGGCTTCATCGAACCCTTCCGTTTCCAAAGGGGCGCTGGAGCGCGCGCGAAAAAGGCTGGGCGGATGGAAGGATGGCCCCAAACGGCCGGAGATGGCCGCATCGCCATCGCCATTTTTGAGGCCCTCAAAGTAGCCGCGCCATTCGGGCGGGACGGAACCGGGGTCGCGCGTGTAATCGGCATAAAGCTGCTCGATAAACGGCAGGTTCCAAACATTGGGCATCTCGGACGTTTCTTTCATTCTTGTCGTGAACAACTTAGCCGCCCGGCCCGCTGTTGCAAGCTCTCGCGGGGAAAAACGCGGGGCCGCGGCGGGGCGGGCGGATTGATTTTATTCTGAACGTGGCTTTAATAGGCGCATCCAACCGTATTTAGCTGCAATCCCAATGCAATTGGCGGCCGGAGCGACATTTTGCAATAATCGGGGGCTTGCGGCGTTCGCCCGTCCCGCCGGCGGTTTTTTTCGAAAATGGCTTGTCGCACCTTGTGCCGCCTTGTTTCGCTGTGTTTTGGCTGCTGGGGCGGAGCGCCGCGAGGCCCCAAGGCAGTGCGGTCCATTCGGCAGGCATTTTTGCCGAAAATATCGCAATCCACCGTAATTGACCGCAACATGCCGCGACTGGCCTCGCCTTAAACCCCAAAGTGGAGGCGGAGCGCCACAACGCCCTGAACAAGAGATAGGCCGCGAAAAAGCTCGAATTCACAAAATTATCCAGGACCGTTTGCCACGTGAATTTCGAGTCTTTTGCCTTTTCGCGGCTCAATTCCCCCGTTTCCGTGGAATAATGGGACCCGCAGGGATCGCTCCTCCGGACATTGAGCGCTCCTTCAGTTCTTGAACAATATTTTGTGTTCACGCGGGAATTTTGCCAGAAACGCCAAAGATCAAAAAACCTACCGTAGTGTTTTTGGCATGATTTTTGGAGACGGCATGGACGTTGTGGATGTCATTGCGGGAGAATAACTTGCTACTTAAGAATTCAAGAGAAATCGGAAAACACGTTTGCGAAAGCTGCATTTTCTTTGGCGCGACCCCCTGTTTTTCCGCAAAATCGCGCGGTTTTTGGAAGCGACTTTTTACAAGCTGTTGCTGTGGAACAGTTTAGTTATTTTGGTTTGACGGCCAATTCCAGAATTCTCCCGGGCAGGGACATGGAGCCGAAGCTGTTGGTGGCCCGCGTGTATTCGCAAATATATACTCTGCCGGGGCCGCTCAAGTGGACGTCCAGCGGGCGGCCCAGCGGCGCGAGGATGGTGTGGATTTCCGCTTCGCACCCTCCTTCGGCATTGCGGCGCAGTTTCGCCTGGAGCAGGTCGTAACCGCAGCTTTCTTTGACCGAGCGAATGAAATTCCCGAAGCGCGCCAGCAAAAATGTTCCGCGAAAACCTTCCGGAAAATCGCTGCCTAAATACACGATCCCCGCCGGCGAGGAGTGCGGATCGAAGGTGTACATGGGCTTGCCATCGAATCCGGCGTCTGGACCGATGTTGGGAATGGGCAAGGTGAATTCGAGGCCCGGCGGTGCGTCCGGCGTGTGGGGATAGGCTTTCCTGCTTTTCCAATCCGCGAAGGTATAGGGAAAACCGTAATGCTTGCCGCGTTCGATCAAATTGAGTTCCTCCGGCGCGTCGGCGTCCGGGCCATTTTCGGTGGCGAGCATTTCGCCTTTGTCATCCCAGCAGAAGCCGTAGGCGTTGCGGACGCCGCGCGCGAAAATTTCGAGCGTCGGATTTTCCACAGCGGGATCGAGCCGCCAGATGCAGGCGGTGATGGGCGTTTCGCCGCCGCCATACCAAGTTGAGTCCGTGCCGGTCTGGCCGCCATCGGTGCGCGCGCCGTTGCCGACGTAGAGAAAACCGTCGGGGCCGAACGCGATATTTTCCGCGCCGTGGATGTAGGCCGGGCTGCCGGGATAATTGGTCCAGAACCACGGTTTGGGACCGATCGGGCCGCCATCGGCAACGGCGGTGGTTCGATAAATCGTGACGCGGTTTTGCACGGGTGGCGTGGAGATGTCCTGCTGGTTGCCGCAGATATAAAGGCGTTTCTGTTTGTCCATCGCCATGCCGACGGTGGCAAAGGTCAGTCCGCCGACGTCTTTGCCGTGCGTGATCAAATACTTGTTTCCCCACAGCACTTGCCGCATGGCGCCTGAAGCGGTTTCCACGCGAAACACATTGCCGTCCGCCGTGAGAACGTAAAGCACCCTGCCTTGCCCGTCACTGGCGAGGCGGACGCCGCGCTCGGTGAGGCGGACGACCTCGCGCAAGGTGAAGCCCTCCGGCGGACTGGGCAGCGGTGGATAGGCGCTGGACTCCTGCAGTTTCTCGAAGGTCGGGGAAGCGGTGCGAGAGCGGACGTCCCGGACCTGGTTGGAAGAAATCACGCCGCCGTCGTTGCCCCAATTGTTCAAAACGTATGTGAAAACTTCGCCGACTTCTTCGTCGTTAAGAATGAGGGGCGGCATGGAGCCGTTGAACTTTTTCCCCAGCACCACGATTTCTCCCGACAATCCCGCCACCACGGCTTTAATGCCGCGCGCGAGGTCGGCGGCGATAATATCCGACTTGGCCAGCGGAGGAAAAACGCCAGGCACGCCTTGGCCGTTGAATTGATGGCAGGCAAAGCAATTGTGAACATAAAGTTCCCTGCCCCGCTCCAGCCGCGCCTGGAACTCGGCCGGAGGAATGGAATCGGACGCAGCCGCCGCGACGCCCGCGAACGAGGTTTCGGGCGGCGCTGATTGACGCGCCAGCGCCGCCAGTGTCAACCATAGCATGATTGCGAGCACGGCGGGCCAGTTCGAACTCGCTCTGAATTTGCCACAAGCCATTGTTTATATGCTGGAGCTTGGATGGTGTCGTTTTTCCGGCGGCGTGGCTAGAAGTATTTGATTCGGGCCATGAATCTTGCTCCCGGTCTTAATCGCCCCCGAAAGAGATTAAAATTAGGAAACAGCCTACCTTTCTTCATGGTGAGTAGCGGAATGGCCCCGTAAACACAGGGGATTTGCAAGTTGTAATGATTTCATTACACCCCATCTGATACCGCCATCTGATACTGTTTCCATGAAAACGCAAAATTCCGAATCCGAGAGCCTTTGGACGAAGGCTCCAGTTGCTAATCTCGTCCGTTACGAGCCATCAGGCATTTATTTTGCGCGTGCTAAAGTGCGCGGCAAGCTTATTCGAAAATCCCTCGACACCAATGTGCTTTCCATCGCCAAGCTGCGTCTGGCTGATGTGCTGGACACTGAGCACAAAGCGGTCGGCGCAACCAAAACCAAGATCATCGGGAAAATGATTTTCGCCGACGCTCTGGCCCTTTTTCAAGAACAGCAAAAAATTAGCACCGAAATTAAAGAACGCTCGAAGGAGTACAACCAACGGTGTGCTGATGCCCTTCTGAAGACGTGGAAGGGACTGGAAACTTTGGACATCAAACGCATCACCAAACAGGATTGCCTCCGCTGGAGGGCTGAGTTCGGCAACCGGTACGGCGCAACGACCACCAACGGGACTCTTTCGATTTTGCGGAGGGTGTTTGACATCGCGGTCGATACGGGCGCTCGTTACGACAATCCGGCGAGGATGAAGGAAGTGAAAAGGGCACGCGTCCGCCGCAAAGAACTGCGACTCCCTGAACCCGATCAATTTGCAGCGCTCATCAAAGAAGTGAGGGAATCAGGCAGCGGGTTCAGCCCGCATTGCGCGGATGGGCACGTCATTCAGGTGGTCGCGCCCCAACGTCAGCAAGCATTGGATTTGAAATCGAGTTTCGGTGAGACCCAAACCGTCTCTGAATTCCTGACCAAGCGCCGAATAATTACCGGCACCGTCGTGATCGTAGACGAGGCCGGACAAATTGGTGGCAAACAAATGCACGAATTATTAACTTTCGTCCATCAACACGGCGGGCGGGTGATTCTATCGGGCGACACCCGCCAGCATGGAGCGGTTGAGGCGTCCGACGCTCTACGGGCCATCGAAAAGTATTCGGGGCTTGAGGCAGCGCGATTGACCAAGATTCGACGGCAGAATCCCAAACTCGGCGAAACGAAATTCGAGCGGAAGCGAATCAAACAATAGCGGGCTGCGGTTCGGAAAGCACAGACCGGCCACTACGCCGAATCGTTTGACCGTCTGGACCAGCTTGGCGCAATTGCCGAATGCCGAACGGTGGATGAGCAACGTGAGGCGTTGGTGGCGGGGTACGTGGAACTAGCAAAAAACAAGAGAGCGGTAGTGGTCGTGTCGCAAACCTGGGCGGAAATTCACGAAATCAACGAAAGAATCCGCATCGGATTACGGAAAGCTGGCTTGATTGGAAAAGAGGATGCGACCGTCCTAGCCCATGAGCGGATTGATCTGACGGACGCCCAAAAACGCGATCAGTGGTTTTATCCAGCCAAAACAGTCATTGTGTTCAACCGCGATGCGGGTGATTTCAAAATGGGGGAACAAGGGAAGCTCTTGAAGGCAACCGAAGCTCATCTTCTGATTGAAACAGAGAGGCAAGTTCAGAAAATTGGATTCAAGCATTTGGACCGGCTCACGATTTGTCGGCCTGTTGAAATGGAGCTCACGCCGGGAGACAGGTTGCAACTCAAGGCCAACGCGGAAGCCCGCGATGGAAAGCCGTTGGTCAACGGCGAACTCGTCTCGGTCAAAAGTCTGGCCCTTGACGGACGAATCCACCTTCAGGACGGGCGAGTCCTGCCGCCGGAATATCGCCAGTTCGTTCGCGGCTATGCCGTCACTTCCTACGGGTCTCAGGGCAAAACCGTCGAACACGTCTTGTTCTCGGATTCCGCCGTCAAGGCCGCAACGAACAATCAGCAATGGCTCGTCACGATTTCGCGCGGAACGAGAGGCGTCAGGATTTTCACTCAGGACAAGTCGCGATTGCAGGAGAATGTCGCCCGCTCGGGGAACAGGGAACTTGCGATTGAACTCGTCGAACGGTACGCGCCGAAGCATCGGGGTCTGGCGCCGGCGGTTCGCAATTACATCGAACGATTGATTCAAAGCCGTCGCGGGGAGACGCCACAACAAAATGAAAGAAACGCATCATGGAAACAAAACTTCGATCAGACAGTGAAACACCAACAGGCTCGCGGACAAAGGATGTGAGCTGCTGGAGCACGGATTCCAGTGCCCATTGCCTGCGTGTGGAAAAGCCGGGCGAGATTCACTTGTTCCCCTACGGCTATTTCCAGCACGCCAAGCTGGTACAGAATTCCGGCGATGATGCCCTCCAAATCCAATTTCAAGACTGTCTCGTCACAGTCACCGGGAAGAATCTGGAACCCTTGTGCAGCGGTTTGGAGCGCCTGGCCGTGAATTGCATTAGAATCATCCCTCGGCCTCAATTTTCCAAATCTGAAGGATTAATTGATGGGATTGAAATTCAACAACTAACGCGAAAGAATTCAGAAACACTTGAATCGGGAAATCCGAATGTACCAGCATGACGTCTCACGCTTTACCTTTACCTTTACCTTTTGCCCGACGCAGTTCGGAATTCAGCTTACGGCTGGCCAGAATTGTCATTCGGCGAAACGAAATCGTCCCGCATTCGGTATGCATGAGACGAACCTGCGTCAACCAAAGCATCCAGTATCACCAAAACGGCTTCCATTAGCCCAGGGTTCGCCTTCAGTTTTCCAATCTGGCTGTACACCCAGCGGCGCATGACGATTTCCAAAAAGAATACCACCTCCGGAATCAGCAGCACCAGTCCCGTTGGCGCTTTTTTTAATTTGTCCGCAATCAATAAAAATGTTTGTGGTAGGGAACTTTGGCCAACGCTGTACAGAAATCGGCAATACTCGTTCAGTGCCTGTGCGCTTGGTGGCAGGACTTTGAACAAACCATCCAGTCGCGAAGCCTCCCCGTTTAATCTTTGCCAGTGGTGAACGCCTTCCTTCCACGAAACGCCCAGAAACAGCGCATGGATTAAAGCGACTTCGTTGTAGGAACGCTCACGGAGCGAACCCAGCCAAGGGGCGCTCACCACTCGATCAGCCACTTGCTGCCACAACGTCCAGAAGGGCGCACCGCTTCCCACGCGGTCCTCAACCCCAATCAACAGTTCGACAAAGCCTCCTACCTCTTTTGGATTTTCTGCTACCAGATCAAGGACGGGAGTCACAATGTCCAACGCAACTTGGGCGGGAAGGGTGAGAACGAAACCGGTTAATCGTTGCGCGCAACGGTGCTCAAGTTCGTGGTGCCGTCCAGCACCCTCCTGTCCATCGCCCTCCTGTTTCCAAGAGGATGCTAAAAAGGAGGAAACCAGTTTGAAGAATCGCCTGGCAATCTGTTCCTTGCATGGTCCAAAAATAGGCAGTAAGTCGCGAAGGGCTCTCCGTCCAGTCCAGCTTGAGAGATTGAGTTCTGTAAACGATTCTGCCGGCAACTGTTCCCGATTTCGGATGAAATCGCGAATCATTGCTGTTCGATCGCTCTCAATGGTGTCTCGGTCCACTCCCTGGGCGAACGGTTTGGCATTTTCATTCGCCTCACTTTCCGCACCGGCCTTGCCTTGATGAACTACCGCACTGACGCACGTCGATGCCAACGATTTATCACTCTTCCAAAGAAAAGCTCCAACTCCCATGAAGGCCATTTCCGTCGCCTCTTCTGACGCGTGCGTCAGTGCCAGCGCGAGCGCATTGAGCAATTCCGTCTCGCGCGCAGGCGTTAATCCCCGACCAAAAAGTGCAGCGACAATAAACGCTGCCGGTCTCGACGCCTCCATCGCATTTCGTCCTGCGATAAAAAATTGGTCCGTTGAATCAGCGTCCTGCGTGACCGAACCCGCCACTACTTGGGCGCACCAGTCACGATCCTCATCACTGAGTTCCTCCCACCTGTCGCGAATCACAACAGCCGCCACGTAAGCCGGTCCGGCCGCGCCGAGACGGCCTTGAATCCGATCAGATGATGGGTCATCAGCGTTACGTTGTGCATAAACTTTTTTTGCCTGAACTAACCGTGCCGCCCACTCCTCCCGATCAGCATTGGCGTCGTCGTTGTGCTGAAAGATGGCCATACCCCATCCGAGCAATGCAATTCGCTCGGTGAAGGCTTCCTGTTCCGGCGCGTGTTTAGCAATGAGAGTCTGGATATCGGCTTCTGGAGTTTTGGAACCTATGATTTCCTTTCCATCCGCAGTCGTGCCCTTTCGCTCCCATTTGCGGATGTCCATCCTGTGAAGGGCAAGTCGCCACAACTTCTGCTCATCCGTTTGTTGCTCCAAAGGCGGCAGTTCGCCGCGATAACTATCAAGGATTTTCCAGACGCGCTCCCGGTGGGGGCCTGTTTGGAGTTGGATGGCCAGATTCTCAAGATCAAACCGGCGATGTTCCAAAGCATCCGACTCTTTTCGTTCGCGCTTGAAAATCGCGTCCTCAACGTTCTGGTCGGGCAAATCACCGAAAAGACCTGTGGGCATACCCCCTTGGCTCATGCGTACCCGTTCCAGTTCGATAAAATCAGGGCAAGTCAGCAAAGACAGCCCGGCCAATCCCGCCGCTCGCGGAAAGGCAATAGCAGCACTGGCAACCACTGCGGTGACGGCGACGTTATTGCTTTTGGTTAGCAATTGCGTCATCCAGGCTTCCGCGGCGCGTACGTCCGTTTCGCAAAGGTCCAACAACCATCGCTCCAACGCCATCAGGGCGCATTCCAATAACTTGGGGCCGACGCTGGCCGCACGATACATAAGCCACAGCCTGGGATTACACCATTGTTCATGGCTCGAACCGTCTGGCAATTCAAAAGATATTTTTGTCGGCAGCTCGATATATCGATGAAAAACTTTTGGATTTCCGTAGGACGCGACGGCGTGGTTGACCAGCCGGAGAATGAAATCCATCCCCTTCTGAGGATGCTGTGTGAGCAGGAAGTTAAATGGCCCGTGATACGCGCTCGGTGGAAAAAAGTCGAAAGAGAGTGTTTCAGGTAGCCCAAAGGCAACCTCGACATCAAAATGGTCGCCAAAATTATGTTCCCTCTCCTGTCCTGGCGTAATGCCCCATTGCGATTCCGCGAGTTCAATCACCAAATCAGGAAAGTCCCGGCAGGCGGGTCCGCCTTCCAAATGTTCGAGGATTATCTCAGCAAAATCATTTACCCTTCTATTCCTCCGGTCATGGGTGATGCCGCGCCGCAATAGTGTCTCGAAATGAGCCGGTGCGCCTTTTGGAATTCGGGCGATCACTTTTAGCAATCGCTTTGTTCCATCCACGGCCGAGAATCGCCAATCTTCAGTTAGCGGTAGCAACGCGAAGGCTATTTCTGCCGCTTCCCCAGCCCCGGGAGGATATGGCTCCAACCAACCAACGCCGGCACACCAGTCCTCTAGCATTCCAAGGAGAAGGCTAAAATGGTTGTTCCCAATTTTATCCAGGTTCCGATGAGCGATCTGCAACACCACGTCCCAGACCGGATACTTAGGCAGGTACTGTAACCATTGGTATTTCCCTAAAGGGACGCCTGTTGGGGCCTTACAAGCCACGCGGAGCAGATGGATAACACGTCGGAGGAGGTTTCCCTCCTCGGCCAAGAGTAAGCCTTCGTTTCGTTCTAAAAAATCCTTCGAGTTCCTCGACAAGAGGACGACCACAATCGTGTCGTCCCTTGATTGTGGAGACAACCCCTTGTTTTCGATGATGCTGGCAATCCAGCTATCCGCTTCAACTGGCAGACATTCCAACAATTCCTCCAGCCACCTCCGATATCCTCGCCGCAAAGCAGGATGACTGCCCATCGCGACAAAAAATTCCTGGGGAGTCGTTTTATTTCGGAGGTACAATTCGTTCAGCCAGTACAACAATGCCCAATCCTCAAGGACGTCGTGAGCGGGAGCGGCGAGAGAATCAGATTCGGGAGAAAATTCGATCAATCCGCTTTGGTGCAATCGTTGGAGAGCATGTCGATCCACATCTGAACAGTTCGCGTATGCGCTCAAAGCACGCGCACGACGTAAGGCAACCTCGACAAAAACCTCTCCCCGGCGACGCGGCATCGCTTCGTCCGTTCTGTCATCCTCCCGGATGATTTCCTGCCAGACCTTCAGGCGAAAACATCGCTCATTCTCTGGAACTGTCGCCCCCGACCGCCATTGCATACGTGATGCCTTGTCTAGGATGTAGGGATTGCGAAGTAACTCGCGCAAGGATGGAGTGCGTCCAACTACCTCAAGTTGCGGAAATTCCTGCCATACCAGCGAAAGTTCGTCATCCGAGAGCAGAGGAACGCTGACAACCCGATGCGCAAGGCCAGCTTGCTCTAGCAATGAGCTGCAGACAAGGTTTACCGAGTAATCGCGGCACGTTATGATGAGGCGGCAACTCTCATCGCTCTGGACCAAATTCAGCAGGTCCATCAAGGCGGCCCGATCTGTTCTTTCGAGCAACCGTTCCAAACTTTCGACCCAGAATAGCTTGCGGGGTTCTAGTGCCAGAAACGCCGAAAGCCGAGCCGCCGTCAGCGGAACTTGCGCGGCGTGAAGCGTCTCGTCCAAATGAGCTTTTGCAAACTCCTCCGCACGAAACGCAAAACCAGGCATGTCACGAACCAGGGATGCAAATGTGTCCCCCGCGATTACGGATTTACCAGAACCCGCTGGGCCGGTAACCACGATGACTCTGTGCTCCTCCAGTTCCGCGAGAATCTCCGCAACAAGCGACTTTCGAGGCAAATATAGTTTTCCACCGACGAGGGCGCGAGCGCTTCGTTGAATTGGTTGCGAGTGCTCCTCCAAAACCTTTAGCCAGTGATGGTCCTGACTTGTCACTGGCGAATGTCGCTGGCGTAAGGATTCCGGCAGCGTCTCATGGGTAAAGGTCACGGCTTGCGGCTCCCCAGCGCCGGTCAACGCAAGCAGTTCGTGCCAGCTCACCGACGCCGATCCAGTTTTGTCCGGGCCAACGGCGGTATGCGCCAATAGCGTTTTGACCCACGCCTCGGTTTGGGAAGTCGATGTATTTAGATCAAAAGTCAACAGGTGCAACCGACGGAGAAAACCGACGAATGCCTCATCGGTTACAGGAATGCCTGCTGCCACCTCAACGGCCGCTCGAACTTCGTCAGAATATTGACGAGTCTTTTTGTTTACGAAGCCCGGAGTTTCCAAACGTGATTTGAAATCCACGGCGTCTGCACTGAATCGTGCGCAGTCCAGCAACGTGGCAAAATGGTTAAGCAATGTGTCCGTGCCCCTCAGGGTGATGATTCCAAAGGCGTCCGTTTGGGGGTTAAACAAATCCTTCGCCACATAATCAAGCCACGCCGCCCCGATAGTTTTCTGAAAATCCTCATCATTTCGACTGACCTTGAACGACCTTTTGATTTGAGCGGCAAATTGGACTTGCTTCTCACCAGCCCCAATCCCCACGAGTAAAAGATCGTCCGTATTCCAGCCCCGGTGCCTCGTTTGGAAATGAACTTCGCGCAATTGACAATTGGGCAAAATCGGGGGAATTCCCCGAACCAGCAACAACGCGAGAAAAGCTGCCCCCACATGTTGCTCGAAGTACACCCCGGCACCGCCCGTTGCTAACGGGCTGGTTGAGAGTGCCATTCCTTCGGAGCCGTTCATTTGGCTCAGATCATTGGGCATTTTCGCACAAAACGCCAAATCAAATTAACTCGATTGGCTTGTAAGTTTTTACTCGTGTTGTTACCGTTGGTTCGGCTTCTGGCTGCTCCCGTAGCTCAAATGGATAGAGCTGCCGATTCCTAATCGGCCGATCCCGGTTCAATTCCGAGCGGGAGCACCACTTTTTTGACTCCGAAAACGGAGGGAAATCTGATACCGCATCTGATACCGTTTTGCTTTTTTGGAGCAAAAAATGGCAAAACGGAGCCAATCCTCCGCGAGGAATATCGAGGCTGAAAAAGTGACAAACCACCAATGAAATCAAGGAGGATATGCGATAATCAAAGGCAGCAAAAAATCCGAAAAAAGTGCTTGCGCTGATTTAGGAAACAAGGACTACCCCTTGGCCGCGAGGATCATTTGCGTTTTCAAATCGTGCAGGCCCAGTTCGAGGCCGGCGGGATATTGGTGCGGATGTTCGAAGCGCTTGATGCCGGGATGCAGCCGCGCGAGCTGGTCTTTCACACGCTGGCGGATGGCTTCGAGCGCGGGCTGATCCTCCACCGGCTCGCCCCGCCGCAAAACGGGCGCCAGCAAGTCGTGCCACTTCGCACCCGCCGGCACATGCTTGCGGCGGGTGACGTCGAGCGGGTCAACGATTGTGAATTGGCCCGGCGCGGGGCTGAGTTCGTCGAAAATCGCGTCGGCGATGAACTCGGCGCCATCTTCAAAACGGCGCACTTGGAGGATGCCAGGATTGGTGGCCTTGGCGGCTTGCTCGGAGATTTTGATTTTGCGCTGCCATGCGCCGCCGGCGTCTTGCAACGCGCTTAGTTTGTAAACGCCGCCCAGGGCGGGTTGATCGTAGGCGGTGACCAATTTGGTGCCAACGCCCCAGGCATCAATGGCGGCGCCTTGCTGCTTGAGGCTGGCGATGAGATGTTCGTCGAGATCGTTGCTGGCTATAATTTTCGCATCGGGAAAACCTCCGGCATCGAGGATTTTGCGCGCCTCGATGCTCAGATAAGCGAGGTCGCCGGAGTCAAGCCGGATGCCGCCGAAACGATGGCCCGCCTTGGCCAGCCGCCGGCCGGCTTCGACGGCGTGGCGAACTCCTTCCAGAGTGTTGTAAGTATCCACCAGGAAAAAGGCATTGTTCGGCATGGCGTCGGCGGAGGCGTTGAAGGCGGCCAGTTCGCTGTCAAAGGACATGACCCAGCTATGGGCGTGAGTGCCGCGCACCGGGATTCCGAAAAGCTGGCCGGCCAGGAGATTGGAGGTCGCGGCGCATCCGCCGATGAAAGCCGCCCGGCTGGCCGTCAGGGCGCCGGCCACGCCTTGCGCGCGGCGCAGGCCGAATTCCACCACGTCATCGCCTTGGGCGGCCAGGCAGATTCGCGCGGCCTTGGTGGCGATCAAGGATTGGAAATTGACGATGTTCAGCAAAGCGGTTTCGACAATCTGCGCCTGAAGCATCGGGCCGCGGACGCGCAAGAGCGGCTCGTGCGGAAAGACGGCCGAGCCTTCGGGCACTGCGTCCAGGTCCAGGTTCAGGCGAAGATCGCGCAAGTGTTCCAGGAATTCGCTCGCGAACAAAGGCCGGCCGTCGGAGCCGCGCAATCCGGCCAGATACGCGAGGCCGTCCCCATCAAACCGAAAATCGCGCATATACTTGACGCAATCGCCGAGGCCGCAGGCAATCGTGAAGCCGCCGTGAAACGGATGCTCGCGGAAGAAAAGATGAAAGACCGCTTCTCGCCCTGCCAGGCCGGCCTTCCAATAGCCGCAGGCCATCGTTAATTGGTACATATCCGCCAGGAGCGCCGGGGCGGCCGGGCTGAATGGAGAGTTCGCCATGCGGAATTTGTAAATGCGCGCCGCTGCCAGCGAAAGGAAAAGTTGGCGTTGACGGCGGCGGGCGGCATGGGCACTGTCGTTTTGGCGGCCAGGCGAACTAAGGCATTTATGACAACAACTGACAGTCCACCCGAACACAACATCTGCCAAATCGGCGCGCAAAAACGGCTGACCGAGCCGTGCAGCATTGTCATTTTCGGCGCCAGCGGCGATTTGACGGCGCGCAAACTTATCCCTGCCCTTTACCATCTCTGCAAAGACAAACTGATGCCGCCGAGCTTTCGCATCATCGGTTTCGCGCGGCGCGAAAAGACCGATGACGCCTGGCGTGCCGAATTGCGCGAGGCGATGGAAAAGTTCTCGCGCTCCAAGCCCGTGGATGAGGAAGTCTGGAAATCTTTTGCGGCCAATTTGCATTATTGCGTGGGCGACATGACCGACGCGGCCGCCTACCAGAAACTTGAAAAGTTGCTGGCGTCGTTTGGCGCTTCGGCATTGCGGCGCAATCTGCTTTTTTACCTGGCCACGCAACCGAGCCAGTTCGGAGAAGTCATCGGGCAATTGCAGGCGGCGCATTTGCTGCAACGCGGCCAAAGCAGCCGGGGCTGGCAGCGGCTGGTGGTGGAAAAACCTTTCGGGCACGACCTCGCCTCCGCGCGGGCGTTGAATGATGACATGACGCGCCACGCCGAGGAGCGGCAGGTTTATCGCATCGATCATTATTTGGGCAAGGAAACGGTGCAGAACATTTTAATGTTCCGGTTTTCAAATTCAATTTTCGAGCAATTGTGGAATCGCAATTCCATCGACCACGTGCAGATCACGGTCAGCGAAAAACTGGGGGTGGGCGCGCGCGGCGGCTATTACGAGGAGGCGGGCGCGCTGCGGGACATGGTGCAAAACCACATGCTGCAAGTCATGGCGTTGACGGCCATGGAACCGCCGGTTTCGCTGGAATCGGAAGCCATTCGCGATGAGAAAGTCAAATTGCTGAAGTCGATCCGCGCGCTCACGCGGCAGGACGTGGCGCGGCAAGTGGTGCGCGGGCAATACTTTGCCGGGATGGCTCAGGGCCAGCCGGCTCCGGGATACCGGCAGGAGCCGAAGGTCAAGCCGGACTCGAACGTGGAGACTTACGTTGCGCTGAAATTATTTATTGACAACTGGCGCTGGTCGGGCGTGCCGTTTTATCTGCGCACGGGCAAGTATCTGCCGCAAAGCGTGAGCGAAGCGCGCATCCAGTTTCGCCCGACGCCGAGCGTGCTGTTCGCCGCGCAATGCGGGGAAACGCTGGAGTCCAACGCGCTGTCGCTGCGTTTGCAACCGCAGGAAGGAATCCACTTGCACTTCAACGGCAAGGCGCCGGGCATGGACGTGCGCGTGCGCCCGGTGCGGATGAATTTCAGCTACAACGCCGAATACGGCGCCTACACGCCGGAGGCTTACGAACGCCTTTTGCTGGACGCGCTGGCCGGGGACGCGACGCTTTTCATCCGCCGCGATGAAGTTGAAGCGGCCTGGCACATCGTCGATTCCATCCGCGCCGAATGGGGCGAAAAGCCCTTGAGCAACCGTGAATTTTACGCCGCCGGCACTTGGGGCCCCGTTGCTTCCGACGACCTGCTGGCCCTAAGCAACCATGCCTGGCACGAGCCGAGGTTGGATTTCACTTGATGGCACGGGGCCGCCCCGAGTACAACAGCCCTCTCATTGATGCGGCGAATATGGAGCTTAATTGCCGCACATTATGCGGTGAGAAAGCAGCCCAGCCAGAACATCCACCTTCGCAATTAAGCTCGCAGGTTCGGCAATGGATGAGGAGCCGCTCAGGCATTCCCCGCTGGCACTAGACCCACCGGAGAGGCAGGCATTTTTGAATTACATTTTTATCAAGATGGCTTTGGGCTTCCACGAAGGAATGCCTTCATGCCAGCAACAAATTAAATGCGGACGAATAGGAGCAAAAATGAGCCAATATAAAAATCCTACGTGGTGGACAAAAGAAAACGATTCAACCTGGGAGCGGACCAAGGCTGCCTTTAAACGCGATTGGGACCAGACAAAACATGACGTGGGAGCGAATGAGCCCGACACCAATCAAAATGTCAAAGACACCGTCAAACAAGCGGCCGGAAAGGAGGCCATTCCGCCCCGGGGCCAGCCTTCCTACGAAGAGGCGGAGTCGGCTTATCGCTACGGTTATGGAGCCAACTCGCACTATGGCAAAAAATATCAGAAATGGGATTCTGAACTTGAAAAGGAATTGCGCGGGGAGTGGAGCAGCACCTATCCGGAACATGCT
Source organism: Verrucomicrobiia bacterium (assembly GCA_036501625.1). Classification (GTDB taxonomy): domain Bacteria; phylum Verrucomicrobiota; class Verrucomicrobiia; order Limisphaerales; family Palsa-1400; genus Palsa-1400. The sequence continues at coordinate 45,921 of DASXZY010000079.1, read as the reverse complement.
AATAATTGGGATGCCGACGCGGAATACGTCCGATCAGGTTGGAAATCCTCGACGAACCCAAAGCATAATTAGGCCGAAGCCACGGCGGCGTTAAGGAAATAAATGGCTTGGGTTCGGATCGGAGGTCAAATTCGCGCCTGGCGGCGTTCTGCCCGCTTTGCCTTCAAAAACCTTACGCCACGTCTTCGCCTAGTTCTACGTTCCAGTAGGCCAGATCGAGGAAGTGTTTCCAACTGTCGTGGTGGACACCAACGTTGACTTGCACGAAGGGGCGCCATTTGGGGCGCTTGGGCTTGCGCACGAGGTGCATGCCGGCTTCCTGCGGGGTGCGATTGGCTTTTTGTGTGTTGCAGCGGATGCACGAGCACACGATGTTCTCCCAAGTCGTCGGGCCGCCGCGATCGCGGGGCGTGACGTGGTCGAGGTTTAAGTCCTTGCGGTCGTAAACGTGGCCGCAGTATTGGCAGGTGTTGCGGTCGCGCTCGAAGATGTTGTGCCGGGTGAATTTGACTTCCTTCTTGGGCATCCTGTCAAACATCACGAGCAAAATGACGCGCGGGACGCGGATTTTAAAGGAAACGGTGGCGATGGTTTCCGGGTGCGGTTGCGCGTCGGAGAGGTCGCGCCATTGGCTGAAGCTGAACGTTTGGAAATCGCCAGCGTCGTCGTTCAAAACGACGTGGGCGTGGCCTTCAAAGAGGAGCGTCAGCGCGCGGCGGGCCGTGCAGACGTTGACCGCCTGCCATAGGCGGTTGAGCACCAGAACGTGTTGGTTCAGGAAAGAGCTCATAATCACTCAATGCGCGCGCAAAGTACATAAGGGGCCGGATGGTGTCAATATGGAGTTGCGTATGGTTTCCTCGCGGTTTTGATTGCGCTCTCGCGGGGGGCCTATATAATGTGCGCGCAATGGAAACTGTCGGAAACCGGGCATTGGCGGAGACGCCAGCCGCGACGCGAACGTCGTGGTGGTCGGAGTTCGGGGAGTATTGGGCGCGCGTGCCGGACAAAGCGCTCTTCCTGGCGCTGCTGGCTGGATGGTGCGTGTTATTTCAATTTGTCGGGATCAGTTCCTTCAATTTTGGCACCAGCCAGCCCTCTTTGTTCGAGTGGCTCTACAATGCCTGGAACATGCCGGCCATGGATTGCGAGCACGGAAAACTGATTCCATTTGTAGTGGCGATTTTGTTGTGGATCAAGCGCAAGGAACTGGCCGCGACCATCCAGGGAGTTTGGTGGCCGGCTCTCGTCATCATCGGTTTGGCACTGATGATTCACGTGTTGGGCTTCTTGGCGCAGCAGCCGCGCATTTCGATGGTTGCGTTCTTTTTGGGCATGTACGGGCTGGTCGGGCTGGTCTGGGGACTGGGCACGATGTGGTCGAGCACGTTTCCGCTGTTCCTGTTCGGTTTTTGCATGCCGCTGGGAATTTATACGGACCGAATCACGCTGCCAATGCGCATGATTTCGGTGACACTCACGCGCGGAGTTTGCCACGGCCTCCTGGGGATTCACGTCATCCAGCAAGGGACGGAGTTGCTCGATCCGAACGGAGTCTATCAATACGACGTTGTAGCGGCGTGCAGCGGCATCCGCAGTTTTGTGGCGCTGCTGGCGATTACGTCGGTCTTTGCGATTTTGTCAATGCGTTCCATTTGGAGGCGCGCGCTAATGCTGGCATCGACGGTGCCGGTGGTGATTGCCTGCAATACATTGCGCCTGTCAGTGGTGGTGCTGGTTGGGAAGCATTATGGGCAGGCCAAAGGGGAATGGGTTCATGATTGGTTTGGATACGTGTCGTATCTGGTCGCGCTTGGCTTGCTGATGGCCGTGGCGTCGGCCCTCAAAGAGAAACCTTCCCAAACATGAGCAAAAGCAAGTGGTTGGTTCTGGCGGCTGCTTTCGGGATGATGGCGGCGACAGGCGATTTCCTGGTGAAGGTTCACCGGCACATGCGCCTGGGGGACCCGGGCGTCAAGGTCGGGGCGGGGCAGTTGTTTGATGAAGGCCACCAGTTAGTGGCGCAGCAATGCGTGCTCCTGCCCGACACGGTCGCGGGCCTCAAAGGGAGCAACATGCCGGTGACCACGGCGGAAGTGGCGCAATTGCCCAAAGACACGACGTTCGGCCGCAAGCTCTACGCGGACGAAAAATTTAATGTGGCAAACAGCGTCGTTCTGATGGGCACTGACCGGACGAGCATTCACCAGCCCCAGTATTGCCTGGATGCGCAGGGCTGGCATATTGACAAGACCGAACAAGTCTCGTTCCTGATGGAGAATCCGCATCCGTACTTGGTGCCGGCGCTGAAATTGACGGCGACGCGCAAGGCGAGAACGAAGACCGGCGGCGTCATTGAAGTCCGGGGCATTTATGTTTATTGGTTTGTCTGCTCAGACAAAGTGACTTCGGATCAGGGGAGCCGGATGTGGTCGCTGGCGAAGTCGATGGTGGAAAAAGGCGTGCTGGAACGCTGGGCGTATATTTCGTATTTGTCGGTCTGTTATCCGGGCCAGGAACAGTCCACCTGCCGGCGGCTGGAATCGTTTATCCGGCAGTCGGTCCCAGAGTTTCAAATCGTGGCGGAGGAGGCCGGAGGCCCGGCGTCCGTAGCCGAGCGATAAGCCCGATGCTTTTGCCCGTTGAAAACGACCTGCTGCTGCCGCTGGCGCATTCGCCTTGCAAGTTGATATGTTGCTCCGTGACCGTCAATTCCGAGTCCAGGTAAATCAGGTTGTCGATGGGGTTGTGTGCGCGCTAGGCTTTTGGCTGGCGTGGGGCATCCGGTATTGTTGGGCGCTGCTGTGGCCTGGACGCGTGGACACCATCGGGCCTTTCCCGGATTATTTCTGGCTGATGTTGATGGCGATCGTCATTTCTCCCCTGGTGCTGGAATGGCAGGGATTTTACGAGCGGCAGCTTTTTTCGCCCGTCTCACAAATGGTCCTGCAGTTGGCCCGCTCCTGCTCAATCACCGCGGTGGGGATCATCGTGATTGAAGTGATGGTCAAGAAGGACAAGGACTATGCGCGCGCGGTCTTTGTGCTGTTCGGCTTTTGCAGCTTCGGCTTGATGCTCCTGAAGGAGGAAGCGATGCACATCGTCTTCCGCACCAAAATGGCCCAGGCGCGGCTGATCCGGCGCATCGTTTTGGTCGGCGCGGTTGAGGACACGCGGAAGCTGCGGGCCGAGATCGAGAAGCGGCGGGACCAGGAACTGGAAGTCGCGGGGCAGTTCGATCTGGATACAAAACCGGTGGAGGATTTGGTGGCCTTCATACACGAGCATTCCATCAACGCGGTCGTCATCGCGGCCCGCCATACATTTTTCGACCGCGTGGAGAAAGTCGTGCGCGCCTGCGAATTGGAAGGGATCGAAATCTGGCTGCTGGCCGATTTTTTCCAGACGCAAATCTCCGAGACCAGCCTCGACCGTTTTTACGAGCGCCCGGTGCTGGTGTTTCGTTGCGGGACGGAAACGTCCTGGGCCAGGCTGATCAAGCAGGTCATTGATTTCGCCGGGGCGGTTGCCGCGCTGGTGGTGTTGTCGCCGGTGATGCTGACAGCGGCCATCGCGATACGGCTGACCTCGCGCGGACCGGTGCTGTTCCGGCAGGAACGGGCGGGATTGAACGGGAAGCCATTTGTCATGTACAAGTTTCGCTCGATGGTGAGCAATGCCGAGCAGCTGAAGCAGGAACTGGAACGCCTGAACGAGATGTCGGGGCCGGTTTTCAAGGTGACCAACGATCCGCGCGTGACCAAAGTCGGGAAGTTCCTCCGCAAATCCAGCATCGATGAATTTCCGCAATTGATCAACGTGCTCCGGTTTGAAATGAGCTTGGTTGGACCGCGTCCGCTGCCGGTGGATGAGGTCCGGCGCTTCGATGACGTCGCGCATCGCCGCCGGCTGAGCGTGCGTCCGGGCTTGACCTGCACGTGGCAGGTTTCCGGGCGCAACAACGTGAGCGACTTTCGGGATTGGGTGCGCATGGACCTGGCTTACATTGATAATTGGTCTTTGCTGCTGGACATCAAAATCCTCTGGCGTACAGTTTGGGTCGTGCTCCTCGGAAAGGGAGCGCGCTGATCGATTTAGTTTTTGTGTATGGCAAGGAAACGCGCTCTCAAAAAAGTCCAGCCCCGGTCCGTCGTCACGGGCGGCGCGGGATTTGTAGGGTCTCATTTGGTGGATTATTTGCTCGAACGCGGGCACAGCGTCGTGGCGCTGGACAACCTTGCCACCGGCAGCGTGGAGAATATCAAACACCTGGCCGGCCATCCCGGCTTCCAGTTCATCAAGCAGGACGTGACGGAGTTTTTGTTCCTGGACGAGCCGGTGGATTACGTGTGGCACTTCGCCTCGCCAGCCAGCCCGGTCGATTATTTGGAGCTGCCGATCCAGACCCTGAAGGTAGGCTCGCTGGGGACGCACAAGGCCCTTGGGCTGGCCAAGCAAAAAGGCGCGCGCTTTCTGCTGGCATCGACTTCTGAAATTTACGGGGACCCGCTCGTGCATCCGCAGGCCGAAGATTACTGGGGAAATGTCAATACGATTGGCCCGCGCGGCTGCTACGACGAATCAAAAAGATTCGCCGAGGCGCTGGTCATGGCGTATCATCGGCAGCACAACATCGACACCAAAATCGTGCGCATCTTCAACACCTACGGCCCCCGCATGAGATTGCGCGACGGCCGGGTCGTGCCGGCCTTCATTGGCCAGGCGCTGCTGGGCAAGCCGTTGACGGTTTTTGGCGAAGGCAACCAGACGCGCAGCTTTTGTTTCTGCTCGGATCTGATTGAAGGGGTTTACCGCCTGATGATGAGCGATGGGAACGAGCCGGTCAACATCGGCAATCCGACGGAATGGACCATGCTTGAATTTGCTCGTGAAATCATCCGCATTACCGGTTCGCGCAGCAAGATTTCCTTCCGGCCCCTGCCGCAGGATGACCCGCGCCAGCGCCGCCCGGACATCAGCCGGGCGAAGGCGCTTTTGGGCTGGGAACCGCGGGTGCCGCTGGCGGAAGGGATTGTCAAGACTATCGAATATTTCCGCAGCCGGGTATGAGTGAAAATGACTATCAGGGTGCGGCAAATTCACGCATAATGCGTGAGAATGCTGATAAAAAAGAGGCCCAAAACCGCGCCGGAAAACGGCTGCGCGAAATATTTCATTGTCAGACAGGCGCGGCCCGAACGCGGACAAGACGCTGGCACGCAGTAAGCTAACGAGACTTTTTTTATCAAAACAATTGACCGATTTATGGATTTGCAGTATCTAGCACGCACTTTTTACAAAATGATTTGGAAGCAAACAGAGCAATTTAATCGCGGGCGGAGCAACTACGTTCAATGCTAAACTCGAAATCATTCCTGGCAGTTGATTTTGGGGCAGGAAGCTTAAAGCTGGCTGAGTTCGAGCAGAACGAGGCCGGCGGATTGCGTCTCAAACAATACGGGATTAAAGCGTTGGGACTCGAAGGCTCGCAGGAAGCCGCGCGCGAGCCTGCCATTCGAAAAGCGCTGACCGAATTGCTGGGGGAAAAATCTTACTCAGCCAAGCAGGTCAACGCTTGCGCGCCCGGCTTCCATGTTTTTTCCAAGTTTGTCAAACTGCCGCCAGTCGATACTTCCAAGGTCACCCAAATCATCCGCTACGAGGCGCAGCAGAACGTCCCCTTCCCGCTCGACGAAGTGGTATGGGATTATCAAATCCTCGGCACCTCCGCCACCAGCGAACTGGAAGTCCTGCTGGTGGCCGTAAAGTCGGAAATTGTCGAAGGTCTTTTTCGCGTGGCCGAAGGCGCCGGGCTGAAAATGAAATTGGTCGATGCCTCGCCCGCCGCGTTGTGCAACGCTTTCCGCTACAATTACGGGGACTTGGAAGGCTGCACCATGCTGCTGGACATCGGAGCCAAAACCAGCAATTTGCTTTTCTTTGAAAAGGGCAAGGTCTATTCGCGCAGCATCAATATCGGAGCCAACTCCATCACTCAGGATTTCGCCAACGAGGCCAAGCTGAAGTTTTTGGAAGCGGAAGGCATCAAGCAGGAAAAGGGTTCCGTCAGCTTGGGCGGCGCTTACGAAGAGCCGGAAGACCCGCAGGCGGCCGCCATCGCCAAGATCGCGCGGCAGGTGATGACGCGGCTGCACATTCAAGTCAATCAAACGATCCAATTTTTCCGCGGCCAGCAGGGCGGCTCGGCTCCGCAACGGCTGTTCCTTTCCGGCGGCGCATCCATCATGCCTTACACGGCGCAGTTTTTCGCGGAAAAACTCAACGTGCCGGTGGAGTATTTCAACCCGTTCCGCAATATCGAAATCGATCCGTCGCTGGATTTGGATGAGCTATCCAAATACGCCCACTCTTACGGAGAAGTGGTCGGTCTGGGCTTGAGAGACCTGGCCCACTGCCCGGTCGAGTTGAACTTGATGCCCAAGACTTCGCTGCAAAGGCAGGAATTCGGGCAAAAGAAGCCGTACCTTATTGCGGCGGTTTTCAGCTTGGCGGCGGTCATCTTCTTCATTTATCTGGCGGAGAGAAAGATTGGAGCAGTTTGGGAGCGGGAAGCCTCCAAATTCGATCAGCCGCTGGCGGCTTTAACCAGGGAAAGCCAGAACTTGAATTCGGCGCTGGCCGCGCGGGACGCCCTGAAAAAGCAGGCTGACGACATGAAAGGCCTGGCCGACAATCGTTTCTATTGGATCGTGATTTTCAAGGATTTGCGCCAGGTGATGATTCAGACTGAAGCGGAGGAAAAGCTGGCCTTGACCACGCCCGACAATGGCGGCACCAACACCGACGAAGGCGTGTGGGTGGAAACATTTTCGCCGGTCATGCCTCCCGGATATTCCCCGGGCATGTCAGCCGCCAGCGGTCCGGGCGGATTTTCCGGCGGCGGGGAGGGCGGGTTCGGCAGGAGGGGCCGCGGCGATTATCGCGGCGGTGGCGGCCGTGGTGAATCGAGAATGGGCGGGCAACAGCCGCGGCCCGTCACTCAGGCCGCGCCGATCCTGCCTGGAGGCGCCGTTGAAGTAACGAATATCGAGTTGACCATCCGGGGCATCAACCGCGGGCTGGAGGCCAATTCCGGCCTGGCGTTTTCGCTCCGCCAATGTCTGACCAATAGCCCGAGTTTTGCCGAGCCGGTGAGCTTGGGCGACATTATGACGGACGACGACACCAACACGTTTACCTTCAAGGTCACCGTCAACCTCAAGAAGCATTTCCGACTCTAAAACATGCCCTGGATCAAACGAAATCTATACTTCGTCATCATCATGGCGGCCGGACTGGGCGTGAGCGGTTACTGCGGCTATATGCTCTGGGCCACGTTGAATAACAACGCCAAGCTAAGCTCCGATTTTGAGAGCAAAGAGAGCAGCTACAAGCAGTTGAAAGACAAGAAGCCCTACCCCACCAAGGAGAACATCAAGGCGGCCCAGGACGATTCCGAGCGGGTGCGGGTGTTCCTGGAGGACTTCCGAAAATCGTTCGTTCCGTTTCCGCCGCCCCTCAAAGTGGACGATCGCGAGTTCAAGGAGTTCCTGCAAAAAAGCATCGCCCAATTTGGCTTGGATGCGACTAATGCCGGCGTGAACATTTATCCCGATTACGCCTTCGGATTCTCTCAGCAAAAGGAAAAGCTCAGTTTCCCAACCGAGTGCATCGACCCGTGGATGGAGGAATTGCAGCAGATCAAAACAATTTTAGGCATTCTTTATCATGCCAAAGTAAACTTTTTGGAAAAAGTCAGGCGGCCCAACGTCTCGCCAAACGACATCGGCGGCGATGATTACACCCAATTCACCGTATCGACCAACCAGTACGGCGTCGTGACGCCCTACCAGGTTGAGTTTCGCGCGTTCAGCAAGGAGATCGCGGATGTGTTGGCCGGGATCGCCGCCTCCAGCAACTGTTTCGTCGTCAAGGTCCCTTACGTCGCCAAGTCCACCGCCCCGCTGCCGGATATGACCCAATTGATGCAATCCCTCGCCCCCGCCGCCGCGCCGGCGCTGCAAATGCCGATCTACCGGCCGCCGTTCATGTCGCCGGGATTTGGCCGGGAGCCGGGTGGCCGCGACGGCCGTTCCGGGAGAGGCGGAGGAGAATTCCGGAGGGAACGCCAATTTGTGCCAAGGCAGCCGGAAATGTCACCCACGCCGGAGGTTCCGTCCGGACCAGTGACCATCCTGACGGAAAGGCCATTGTACGTAACTTTGTATATTGACATAATAAAACTCAAACCGCTGGCGGAGCCTGCGACCGCGCCTGGGGCTAAACCACGACTGGCGGAGCATTGATGGATTTTCTCAAGAAACATTACGAAAAGATGATTTTATGCGTGGTCCTGCTGGCCTTGGCCGGCGCGGTTCTATGGATGAAATCTGCCACTGAAAAAGTCAGCGAAACAACGGGCGTTAGCGTCAGCACCGATCCCCCGCCCCGCTCGACTCCGCCGCCGCCCTTGGACCTTTCAACCGACCAGATCGCTTTGGCCCAGATCACCAATGCGCCCGCGGTGCTGCTGTCAGGCGAACACAATTTGTTCAACCCGGTAACCTGGAAGCGCGAACCAAACGGAAGGTTGCTGAAAATCCTCAAGAGCGGCCCGGATGCGCTGGTGGTGACCAAGATCATTCCGCTGGCCCGGGTCATCAATTATATCCGCACCGATGAAGGCTCCATTTACGTCATGGGAATCCAGAAGGATGTGGACCCGAATCAAACGAATAACAACAGCCGCCCCAAAGTGGTTTATCCGCGCATGGATGAAAGGAGCAAATCGTTTCCCTTCATCGTTCGCGGCGTAAAAGGCCCCACGAACGACCCCACGGAGATCAATTTGGAGATGACCGACACCGGCGAATCCAACCTATGGGTTTCCGCGAACAAACCTTTGGTGCAGGTGCAAAGTTACCTGGCTGATCTCAAATACCCCCCAGAGTCGAAAACGATGACCAAGGAAAAGGTCAAGGACAACATCACCCTGGATGGCGAGCCATATAATATTGTTGAAATCACAAACGATGCTATTAGAGTCAAGTCCTTGCGCACGACACACACGACAGAGATTAAGTGGACGAAGTCTCCCTAAAAAAGGGGGACAATTATTTTAACACAAAGATAAGATACCATGACATCAGCCGCCAAAATAAGTCTGCGATTGGCTTTCCTTCTCGCCATGTCGCTGCACGCACAAACAACTCCGGTTGAGAATCCGGTCGAAATCGCCAATGACGAAGCGGTGCGCCGGCAGGAGGCGACCATCCGTTTGCACATGAAGCTCATGGATGCGCGCGAAGCTGTCAAGAGGCACGATTTGATCGATGCCTCCAAGCTTTACCAGGAGGCCGTAGCTCAAATCCCGTACACCCAAGTTGGCAACCCCGCTGTGGATGTCGAAAAAAGGGAGGCGGTCGCCGGATTGGACGCCGTGCGCTCCACCCTCGCCCGCGAGGCGCTGGCCGCCGGCAATATAGCCGCCGCGAATTCCGAAGTGGACGCGGCCTTGAAATACGATCCCAACAACGAAGACTTGCGCAAGCTCAAAGCCGTCATCGCCCAGCGCCAAGCCGAGCAATTGGGCAAGGTTCCCAGCCCGGATGTCCTGGCCCGCCTGCCATCAATGGAACGGCAAAAGATCGATATCGCCACCCGCGTGCAAAACGGCAAATTTCTGTATGAAATGGGCAAGTATGCTGACGCGGAGGCCATTCTCGACCAGGTCATCAAAGATGACCCCTCCAATCGCACGGCCCCCTATTATTTGGACCTAATCAAGGAAGCTCGCTACATGGATGACGCCCGGAAGCGGGAGCAATCGAACAAAAGCGGCATCGGAGAGGTTGAGGCCTCCTGGATCAAATCCGAGAAACGGAAAGAACTGCCCGTGCCCAATTCAATGTATAACACGAACCTGGTTTACACCTCCCCAGGACGCCAGCGCATCCTTTCCAAGCTCGACGCAATTATGTTTGACAGAGTCGAGTATCCCAACGAAGGGCTGCCTTTGAAGGAAGTCTTGTTGAAGTTGCGCGAGGAAACGATCAAGCGCGACCCGGACCAGCTCGGCATCAATTTCATCATCAATTCCACGACCGAACAGGCCTCCGGTTTGCTGCCCGCCGACAATACCGGCGCCGTTCCAGCCGCGGTGCCCGCCCAAACGATCGATATCGGAACTGAGGCCACCATTAAAATTTCCCCTCCCCTCCTCAAGCTGACTCTGGCAGATGTCCTGGACGCGATTACCAAAGTGTCCGACAAACCGATTCGTTATACCATTGAGAATTACGCCGTGGTCTTCTCTCCCAAGCCCGTGGAAACGCAGGCGTTGTACAACGAGACATTCCATGTCAATCCCAACACATTCGTTCAAGGTCTTGAAAACGTCACCGCGATTCAATTGAACGTTCCCCTCAGCCAATCCGGCGCGACCGGAAGCGGCGCGGGCGGCGGTGGTGGCGGCGGCGGCGCCGGTGGCGGCGGCGGACAAGGCGGCGGCGGCGCCGGTGGCGCCGGCGGCGGCGGCGGCGGCGGCGCCACAATTCCCCAAGTCCTTCTGGCTCCAGTTTCGCAAGGCGGCGCCGGTGGCGGCGGAGCTCAACAAGGCGCGGGCGGACGCCAAATCGGTTTGGATTATGTGACGAAAACCAATTCCACTTTGGACGCCCATCAAATGGTTCGCCAGTACTTTACTCTGGCAGGTGTCGATCTGACACCCCCTAAGATGATCTTTTTCAATGACCGGTTGGGCGAGCTATTAGTGCGCGCCACCTTGTCTGATTTGGACATCATTCGCCAAGCGATAGAAGTGCTCAACCAGACGCCGCCGCAAGTGACGATCGAAGCCAAATTCGCCGACTTGACTCAAGAGGATGCCAAGGGGCTTGGTTTCCAATGGTTCTTGGGCAATACGCTGCTCAACAAAGGCTCCATCGGTTTGCAGGGCGGCACGGCTCCCTCCTTTCAAGGCCAGGGCACAGCCGCCAATCCCAGCGGCATCTTCCCGGGGCCGGGATCACAGACCGCAGGCTCCTCCACCTTTACACCGGGGCCGGGCGCGGTGGCGGCTGCGCCAACGGACAATGATCTTACTTCGGGCTTGCGCAATGTAGTCGGCTCCGCCGAAACCGCGCTCCCCACCCTTGGCACTCTCAGCGGCATCATGACTGATCCGCAATTCCGCGTCGCCATCAGCGCCATCGAACAAAGGACCGGATCCGACTTGCTGGCCGCGCCAAAAGTGACGACCGAAAGCGGACGCCAGGCGCATTTGGCCGCCCAGGACTTGATTTACATCGTCACCCAGGCGGAAGTTTCCGAAACAACCGGCGCGGCGGTGGGACTGACTGGCGGCACCGGCGTGGCTGCTCCGTCCGTCAACTACACCACGTCCTTTGTGCCGACGGGGCCTGCCCTGGATGTCATCCCGACTGTTTCCGCCGACGGCTTTTCCATTGAAATGGCGCTGCTGCCGACCTACCTCGAATTCATCGGTTACGACAACCCCGGCCAGTTCGTGCCGCAAGCTGAAGGCGCGGCTGGCGGCACCATCGGCGTGCCCATCACGGCCCAGTTGCCGCTGCCGCACTTCCGCATCCGCGAAGTGGCCACCACCTGCGATGTCTGGGACGGCCAGACAGTGGTGTTGGGCGGATTGATTTCCGAGACTATCACCAAAGTCCATGACAAGGTGCCCATGCTGGGAGACCTGCCCTTCTTCGGCAAGCTGTTCCAGAGCCAGTCCTCCGACAGCACCAAGGAGAACCTGCTGATTTTTGTCACCGCCAACATGATCGATCCCGCCGGCAACCGCGTGCATACGGATGAAGACATGCCGTATCGCGTCAGGGGAGTTCCGCCGCAATTGGCCCCGCCGCCCTCGGCGGCGCCGGTTTCCGCCGCCGCGCCATGAGGCTCCGGCCAAGGAACAACGATGCCGCCTGCGACATGCAAAGCAGCCCAACATCCGAAGCTCCGGCCCGGCCGCGATTGCTGATTGTCGATGGCCATGCTTTTGCCTACCGGGCGTTCTTTGCCATCCGTTCGCTCTCCGCGCCGGATGGTTCGGCCACCAACGCCATTTACGGTTTCATTCGGATGCTGGTCAAAATGGAAGCCAGGGTGAAACCCACCCACTTGATTGTGGTCTGGGATGGCGGTTTGCACGAGGAACGAACGGCGCTTCATCCGGAATACAAGGCCCAACGGCCCGAAATGCCGGCCAACTTGGCGCTGCAGCTTGACCAAATCATTTCCTGGCTCCGCGCCGGCGGCGTCGCTTCTCTCACCGAAGAGGGGCGTGAGGCTGATGACGGCATCGCCGCCATCACGCATCAGGCGGTCGCGGCAGGATTTGAAGTGATCATTGCCAGTTCAGACAAGGATTTCATGCAGTTGGTTTCGCCCGATGTCCGGCTGCTCAATCCGGGCGACAAAACGGATGCACTTTGGGGAGCGGAAGAGGTCATGGCCAAGACAAGCGTGAAACCCACGCAAATTGTGGACTGGTTGAGCCTTATTGGGGACTCGGTGGATAACATCACAGGGGTGGCGGGGATTGGCCCAAAAACTGCTAGTGAATTGCTGCGTCAGTTTGGTTCCATTGATTCCATCTACCAGCGAATCGAGGAAGTCAGCCAAAATCGCCTGCGAGCCAGTTTGCAGGCATCGGAGGGGCTGCTTCGCCGGAACCAGCAATTAGTAAGATTAAAAAGTGAGATGACAAGTGAAGTTTCGTTGGAGGACCTCGTCCGCAAGCCCATTGACATCTCCGCCCTGCGCCAACTTTATGCCGGCTGGGGATTCAAAACCCTTCTTCGCGAACTGGAGCAGGCCCATCAATCCGAGGGCGAACTTTTCACTGAAACGGCGGGTGTCGGATAAAATTACTGGAACCATCCATGAGCCTCAAACCTCAACTGCAAAACGCCTCTACGCGAACAAAGTTTGCTTGGACATCGGCCGGCCATTGTGTTAAAAAAATGAACGATATATCCGCAATGTTTCGCGCATTTAGAACTTTCGGCTGGGGGTGTTTTTTGGCCGGCTCGTTGGCAGCATTCGCCCAGAATCCGCTGGTTCCGCAAGGAGGCGAGACCAGCATCCTGGCCAGCCTCGCGGGCGATCAGGTTTGGCCCAGCATTTCCCTCTTGCCTTCAGCCGGCGTGATTGCCTGGCAGGACAATGTGATCGACAAGAATGGCTCCGGCATCGGCGGCTCGATCTTGAATAGCAGCCTCTTTGTTGGAGGCCATCCCTTTTGCGTCGATAAAACCACCACCGGCAACCAGATTAATCCGAGAGTTCAGCTCCTGGCCAACGGCAATATCGTTTTTGTCTGGCAGAGCGCCGTCGGCGGCGTTCCAGGCATTTACGCCCGCCTGGCCACCGGGACGGCCAAGGGCAAGACTGCCTACGGCACCAACTTTTACACCATCGACACCCGTGTCAATACTTACACCAAGGACCAGCAGGCCGACCCCGCCGTGGCCGCCCTGCCCGATGGCAGCGCGATCATCACTTGGTCCAGCCTCGGCGAGGATGGCAGCCTGTGGGGGGTTTTCGCGCGCAAACTTTCCGCCAAGGGTGTTGCCTCCCCGGCCAAGGAATTTCAAGTCAACCAATTCTCGCAGTATAACCAACGCAAGCCCGCCGTGGCCGTCCTCCCCAACGGGAACTTTGTCATCGTCTGGGTTTCCGAACAGGAGCGATATTATAACAGTGTCGATGTCTATGCGCGCATCTTTACGGCGGCTGGCGTGCCTGTAACCGAGGAAATTCCGGTCAATTCCGGCACCAATTACTGCGACACACCCGATGTCGCGCCGCTCAATGACGGCGGATTCACCGTCGTGTGGGCGCAGAAAGACTTGGCCGTGTCCACCAACGGCTGGGATGTTTGGGGTCGCGCGTTCGGCCCATCCGGCATGCCGCAGGTTGCGGATTTTCGGATCAACACCTTTTTGTTCGGCGATCAATATCGGCCCAAGATCGCGGCCGGCCCCTCCGGGGATTTGGTGGTTTGGACGAGCATGGGCCAGGATGGATCGCGCGAGGGCGTTTTCGGGCGCTTCTTGCAAGGGGGCACCTCCGCGGCGGGCAGCGAGATGCAGATCAATACCACCACCATCAGCCAGCAGCTTCACCCAGCCGTGGCTTGGAACGGAATCAATAATTTTCTGGTGGTCTGGTCCAGTTTCGCTGGAGCCAGCGGGATAGGACCGTCCGGTTTTGACCTTTACGGCCAAGCCTACACTTTGAACACAACACAGTAAGCCTTATGCTGCTAAAACACATTAAATGCGCGGGCGTGCTTCTTGGATTGGCGGCGGCGCAACAGGCCGGCGCGTTCACCTTGTGGGGGCCGGTCGAGGCCTGGCAAACGCCCGATTTGGATTACAGCAGTCCGGCTGGCGCCATCCGCTACTACTACCATTTTGTCGAGCCAGGCGCGGACGATCACGAGCCAGGCGCGCCGAAGAACTTTGGCGAGGGGTCCCGGTTGACCACTCCCATCGTGACTTACGGTTATGACGACACTTTCCTGCAATACTTTGGCACAAAAGGCGTCGCCGCGGTGGATTCGGCCATGGCCGTTCTCAACGCTTTGCCCAGTTACTCAAGGGCCAATTTGGCCAACTACCTGACCGATGGCAACGAACAGGTCAATTACACCGCCCAGGCGCTGGAGTTGCTCGACATTAAATCAACGGTTCTCTTTCTGATGGCCGAGCATATGGGCTTGATGGGGGAAACCCACGTTTGGGACTTGGCTGGCCGCGCCAAGTATGCCACTCCCGCATGCGCCTATGAGTATTTTACGGTTGACCGCAATTATGACCCCATCACCTACGATCCGACCGCTTATGTCAATGGCCGGCTGATCGACTTTTTCATTTGGGACGGTTGCGCTCAAGCCGTGAACGTCGGTGACGCCATCGAATTCCCCGCGGACACCGGTGCGCCGCGCTACACTTCCGTGGCCACCGGCGGCGGGCTTCAATTTGGCGCCTATTACCTTGGCATGACCAGGGACGACGTGGGCGGGTTGAAATATCTCTACAATCCCGCGCATTATGCCTTTCAGAGCCTGGACAGCAACTCGGTCGTCTCGACCTTCACCAGTTCATGGATGCCTGTCGGCACCAATGCGATCACGGGCATCAGCAATTTTGACGGGTTGATTGGCGGCGCGGGCAAGATCACATTCATCAAAGTCGCCTTCGATTCCCTCCTCAATCCCGGCTTCACTCCGATCACCTATACTTACTCAATGCCCTTTGTCACCAATTCCAAGCTGACTCAGGTAAAAGTATCGCGCACCATTACGCAGCCGGATGTGCTTTTCACGGCGGCGTTTCTGGTCGGCGCAGGCCCTCCGTTGATGCTTTCCGACTTCGCAAGGTCCGGCACTATCATACCAACCACCTACGCCTCTCCGGGCGGCGGGGTCACGCCCAGCACCATCGCTGCCAATGAGCTTATTACGCTCAACAACGTTGGCCCGATCTATTACAATTACGATCCATTCTTTCTGGATTCCCTTAATTATTTTGCATATCCAGTATTCAACTGGGGGACATTTGACGGTTCGACGAATACCCCTATTGTATATCCTCAAGGAAGCAGTCTCGCGGCGTTGGAAGCAGAGGTTTTGCAGGGTGGCGCGCCGCTCCCAATTAGCCCATGGGCTCCTGTGGTGACGACATCCACGAATACGACGACCGGAACGGGCGCGGGTGGCGGAGCGGGAGCGGGCGCTGGCCAGTAATGATGATCCATCGAATATGAAACGATTTATTGCAACGGCTTTTCTCGGTTTGGGACTGTGCCAGGCTGCCTTCGCGGGCAAGACGGCGCCGATAACGCCGGAGTTCTACAACTACGGCTTCCTCACAAACACGCCAACGGTGGATGCTTATAGTTTTTACAACGCGGGTCAAATTGAGATTGACGCGGTGACCAGCTTCAACACAAGCAATTCGACCGGCACGCTCGCGCTCAATGGATTCAATCCCCTTCCCTTCTCGACGAAGGATACGCTCAATTATACCAATGCCGCCAGCGGACTTATGCTGGCCCTTCCGGGCTTCCGTTTTGACACTGCGACTTCCACGACCCGGCACAGCGCCAATTCCTTTCTGAACATGGGCCGGGTGCAGGGCGTTGATTTTCCGGCTGTCGCCGCCGAAGGGTTGGTCGGCGTGCCCGGTTCCACTGCTTTCTTCATCGTTCCCGCGTTGGCCCAGCCTGTTCCTTCCCAAGTTACAGTCATGGCGACCAACATCATCAATCAGGGAACTATCCAAGTCGGCGATGACGGTGTGGTGAACCTGGCGGGCAAAAACGTGACGAACCGATTTGCCGCGATCGCTGCCGGCTTTTTGGACACAGATGGGCTGACCAATGCCGATACCGATTTGACAGGAATTCAGGGACAGGAAGGCTTTGAGAATGTTGTCAATGGGCCATTTTATCATGTGCCGTCTCTTGGGGTTTACGACCTCTTCTGGGCCATCACCAATGGGCTCACCGAAAATGTGCAAGATTTTGCAGGCGGCCTGCCCTACAGCCTTCCCGCCAATTATTCGGGCGGCGCGCGCGGCAACAACGCCATCTTCGGCGTGCCTGCCAATGGAAACGCGGAATTCGCCGCTTCGGCTATTCTTTATGCGATAGGCACCAACGTTTATTATAATCTCGTGTTCGTGAACACCAATCTCCCCACGAACATCACGGCCACTGTGGCCTTCGGCCCTGCGGAATTCCTCGAGTACGCGAGCACAACCACGCCTGAAGACGGCAACGCGGAGGAGGCTGTCGTGCAATTTGCCGAGCCTGTTTTTGACGTGATCACGAGCACGACCGTCACCAACGCCATTTATCTTATTGATGATGGGGCTGTTTTGCCCAACATGGCCGAGTCCCCGGATGTTAGCGCCTTTGGCCCCTACTTCCGGCCCAACGCTTATGAACTGACCACCGTCACTCCAATCGACTGGTTCGTTGACGAAATTGTGCCGTTTAACGATGGCAACTATGTCCCGGAGGCGATCTTTCAACCCGGAGTATATAACAATAATAAGGTGCCTGTTAACAATGCCCTTTACGGCGCGCAAATAGGCCGCAATCCTTCGGCCCTCAACGGTTCGTTCAGTTCGCTGGACACAAACATTTTCGACATCAACCCGCTCACGGAGGGCGACTTAAACGTAAGCCTGCTTGATCCAACCAACGATCCCGGGCGCATTCAGATTACCGCTAACAACCTGGACATGACCCAGGCCCGTTTCCGGGCCAACGGCATGGTCATCCTCAATGTGACCAACCTGATTGGAAGCGGCACCGCGGCGGTTGACTGGGGTGAAGCCAACGCGAACATCGGCGTCAGCAACGGCCTTTTGACGATCTCCAACATCTTTCCCACCAATTTTCAGCGTCTTCGCGGCGATATCTACGCGATGGGCGCCACGTGGCAGAATACGGCGACCAACGATCCGTTTTTCGGCGGCACCAACCAATGGCATTTTCATGTGCTGGTCGTGGATCAAAACTTGTTCGGCTCGTTCACGCCGGTTGTGCGCAACCTGACTTTGACGGGCAAGAGTTCGGTTGTCTTGCAGGATAACTTGAACGTGATTAATCAAGCTGTCTTCAACACCACCAATCTGACCATCGCATCCACAGTCAGTTTCGCCCAGAACTCGAAGGATTTCGTGCCCGCCACCACGCCGCAACTCAAGAATCTGTTCGTCGCCCCTGGCGGCGTCCTGGTCGCCGACAACATGCTTGACGTCGGCTACAACGTGAACAATGGCCCCATCGCTCCTGGCGGCCGGACTTACACCGTCAACACCATCACCAACTTTGGCAGCATGATTTCGACCGCGCCGCTTCTTCAGTCGCAAATCTTTGAAAACGACGGCAGCATTTCGACTGAGAACAACGGCTCCATCCTGATCGAAGCCAGCAATCTTTACATGGGCCTGGCCCTGACCAATACAGTCAACATGCTCAACGCCGGCGGCAGCGTCGATCTTTCTGCCGTGACCATTCAAATCACCAATTCCGTCATCAATGCCGGCCTCGGTCAGCCAGCCTTTTTGACGCTTGAAGCCACTGCCGAGTTGACGGACGGAGTTTCCGGCATCCCCACGACCAACACCAACAGCGTCATCATCAACCACTTTACGGTGACCGATGGGTTCAATTTGCCGATCAAACCTGCCATCGGGGACTTGTTTGGCACCTCCATCCACACCATTGCTGCCGGCCAGAATCAGTTCGTCACCCACGTGTGGGCCGGCACGGATTGGAGCAACAACATCGCGCGGGGATTCACGGACAACGCGGTCATCGGGCAACTGATTCTGGACCGCCAGTCGTCGAACTCGATCCTGCACTTCAGCGCCGCTGGCGTCCGGAACGCCATGTATGTGGATTACCTGGAACTGACCAATTACTCCACCAATTATCGGACCGGCTTTTCCATCGACCCGAACTTTACCATTTATTTCGCCGATTCCAACGTGGACCCGGAGAAGTTGCATGAAGTCTATCCCAACCTGGTTTGGGCGACCAATTTTGTCGGCCCGAACAGCACCTACGTCGTGCCCTACCTGCCGGCCGGCAGCGGCCTTTACTGCCTGATGAATGCCGCCGTGGCCAACAGTACCGAGATCGCGTTCTGGCCTCCTTTCGTCAATTACGATTATCTGACCGGCCAGGCCAACCTGCCGGGGCCTTACCCTTACCTGTTGAACAACCCAAATAACCCGCTGGATATCATCCCGTGCAACAGCCCGGAGATTAACGGCATCTACAGCTTTTCGTGCGACTGCACTCCGGGGACGAACCTCACCCAATTGCTGCTGACGAATGTGGCCGGCGGAAATCTGAGTTACAATGTCCTGACTGTCGCCCACAATGGGAATGGCTCTATTCAGGGCATTCCCACCCAAAGCCAATTGGCCTTGGGCAACAGCTACACACTGACCGCCGTGCCGGCCACCGGCTGGGTCTTCGACAGTTGGAACACGGCCATTCTCGGCAATGTGATCACTTCCTATTCCAACGTGCTTACGTTCGTATTTGTCAGCAACACGGTGGTTACGGCCAATTTCATTCCCACGCCATTCCCCGAATTGCTGGGGCAATACAATGGGCTGTTCTTCGAGACTAACGGCATCGATCCGGACAGTTCAGGCTCCGTGAGTTTGACGATGTCCAAGACGGGCAGCTTTTCGGGCAAATTGGTGATGGGGCCGAATACCTACACGTTTAGTTCGCAATTCACCGGCTCCGGCATGGCCCAATTTGCGGCCAAGAGCCGCGTTGGCACGCTGACTGTCAATTTGCAATTGGATGTGACCAATCTGAGCGGCGACATCACGGGCGACGTCAACGGAGGCTCGTGGGATGCTGCCTTGGCGGCGGACCTGGCGCCGGTTTGGACAGTCAAAAACCCGTCGCCGCTGGCCGGCGCCTACACGATGTCCCTGCCTTGGGATGCGGGAACCGACACTACGAACGCGGGCGGCGACAGTTTCGGCGCGGGCAGCGTCAGCAAGCTCGGCGTCCTGACCCTTACCGGGCAACTGGCCGATGGCGCGACCTTCACGACTGCGGCGCCAGTAAACCAATACGGACAATGGCCGCTTTACATCTATTCCGCGACCAAGAAGGATTCCGTTCTCGGCTGGGTCACCGTCAGCAACGTTTTTGGCGGAAGTGACAATGGCCTGAGCGGAACGAATATCAGTTGGGTCAAACCGCCCTTCACCGGATCGCTGTATCCGAACGGATTCAACAACATTCTCCAGTTAACCGGCTCAACATGGGTTGCGCCAGCCAGAGGCGCCGATGCGCTGCCTCTCAGCGGCCCGGCGATTATGCTAAGTGGCGGGGACTTGTCGGCCCCGTTGACCATTCCAGTCAAGATTCAGGGCGTCACTGGCTTTACCGCAACGAACGCGACCCTGACCATCAATGCCGCCATAGGAGCTTTCACGGGATCATTCACAAACCCGGACACTCATAAAAGGGTAACCATGCGGGGCGTGGTGTTGCAGAACGCAAACAGCGCGCGCGGATTTTTCCTGGGCGCCGACGAGAGCGGAGCGGTACTGTTAGGGGGCCAATAGGCGGGGACCACAGAGTTAAGACAGAGTTAAGACAGAGTTAAGAGAGAGAGAGAAACCAAGTTAGATATTATGTTTACAGTGAAATTGAGTAAAACCCGGCAGGCAGCCCGTCTTTTTTGGGCTGTCGCGGCTGCGGCGTCCTTTTGTGTCTTTAGCGCGTTGGAAAGCTGCGCGCAACCCGCCCCCCCGAATGATAATTTGGCCGGCGCCCAAGGCATCGCGGGCCTTAGCGGCACCGTGCAAGGCACCAACATTCAAGCGACCGTTGAAGCCGGCGAACCTGACCCGGCCTCGGGAGTCAGTCCCTCATCGACTATCTGGTATTCCTGGACCGCTCCCATTACGACCACGATGGATTTCAACACGCGCGGCAGCGTGGACCCGGACGGTTTGACCTTGGACACGATGCTGGGTATTTACCGGCTTAAATTGGCCACAGGCGGCCTGGCCTATACGAACCTGACTCTGGTGACGGGCAATGAACTTGATCCCAGCGGCGGCAATACCAGCCGGGTGGACTTCAACGCCGCGGAAGGAACGCTCTATCTGATTCAGGTCGGCAGCGTGACGAACGTGTTCGACAATCTCGGCCAGGGCACGCCCATTTTGAACTGGGCGCCCAGCCTGACGGCGGGCGGCTTTGGATTTTCCGTCTCCAACTATCTGATGAGCAGCTTGGAAAACTGGCTGCCGGACAGCAGCGGAAGCATCACGCCCAGCCTTTTTGGCTTCGCCCAAGGCACCCCTAACGCCCGCATCACCGTCACGCGCACCGGTGGCTACACTGGCCGCTGCGAAGTAACGGTGGTCATTGGCGAAAGCTCCTACACCAATTTTTACACCACCAATTACATCGGCACCAACATCTTTACGACGAATTACGCCAAATTCCCCTTAAATTCGACCACCGAAGTCAGTTATACCAATACATTCCTGACCAATATCGCCTGGGTGAACTGGTTTACCAATCTTGAGGATGGCGTTCTGCAAGGATTGCCCGCGGATGGCGATGAGCAATTTGCCGAGACCAATTTCGCGATCGGGCCAACCAACGGCGGCGGGGCTTTGCAGCCCTTCCAAATCGGGCCTACGCTGACTCCGCTGCTTTCCTTTGCCCAGCTCAATGTAACCAATTGGCTCACGAATTTCCCCTGCCCGCTCGGCTCGATCGGGCCGCAGCCGATCCAAGGCTTTCCACCGACGCGAAGTCTAACCCTTCAGGCCACGAATCTCAACACCGACGGCAGCATCACGGTAACCCAGACCAATATATTCTGTTACCAGTCCAATGTGCTAGCCGTGGTGCCATCTGCTTTCGCCGGGCAGCAGGTTGCGCCGCTTAACCAGACCCTGACATTTGACGATTATCAAATGAGCCAGGATGTTTATGTTCAAGTTTACCCCATCCTCAATACCATAGGCACCGGATTCGGCGAACGCCCAAGACAGATCGCGGTCATCGATTATCCAACCCCCGGTCCCGAGGACTTGTTCGAAGCCATCAACAACCTTGATTATTTCTATAACGGATTGAACGCCGCGGTCACGGTGACTTTGACCAACGCCGTTTTGGACCCGCTGGAGGACCCGGATATTATCCCGCCGACCATCGGCCAGACCAATGCCACCATCAACATCCTCAACTTCTATGGCAATCCGGAGGTGCTCTACAGCAACGCGCCGATTATATATTCAGCGATCAACTTCGAGCGATATACATATCGCTGCAATAAAAACTGCGGCAACGCAGTCATCTTTGTGCAACGGTCGTATCGTGACGAGGCTCCGGCCACGGGCGACTACACGGTCCATTATACCATGGATTCCACCCGCCCCAATCAAACCGTGATCGATGACAATAAATTCGCCACCGTGGCAGACTCGGATTACGCGATTCCCGCGAATGGGCAGGCAGATTATGACTTCACGCTTCCAGTGGGAGGAACCTGGACGGGCATTGACGGCGTGCTGACCTTTAATGCCGACGTTATTGACCCGGACGAAATTATCATCCCGATTGTCGAGAATGGCGCGGTTGAATTTGACTCCGACATTGAACTTCAACTCTACCAAACGGCGGGCGATTTCAGCACTGACATTGGCGGCCAGCCGCCCGCGATCCTTGGCCCTGTCAGCACGGCCCGGCTGACGATTAACTTCGACAATATCGCCAGCAGCGGCGTGCAGCCAGGCGGCGCGGTGGACCGGACTTACAATGTCGATGGCCAATCTGATTCCGTGCCCCCGGGCAATCTATATCCAGGAGCCGACTCGTCCGTGACGGCGGTGGCGATTGATTCCATCGGCCGGGCGGTCATCGGCGGCGACTTCAACTCTTACAACAGCGCGTTGATCGATTACGTCGCCCGCATCCTTCCGAACGGCTTGTTGGACAATACCTTTACCGCCGGCCTGGGCACCGGCCCGAACGGCTTCGTCAACGCCCTTGCCATCGATGGCAGCGGACGGATTATTATCGGCGGCGATTTCAACGCCGTCAACGCCACCAACGCCTTTCACATTGCCCGGTTGTTGCCCAATGGCGTCCTTGACACCAGTTTTGCCACCGGCTACGGCTTCGACAACAACGTCAACGCGCTGGCCATCGACGCCAGCGGGAACATACTCGTCGGCGGCGATTTTGATTCCTTTAACAAAACCAATTGCAACCACATCGCGCGGTTGCTGCCGAATGGCACGCTGGACCCCACCTTCCTGCCCAGCTCAGGCGTCAGCGTGACCAATGGCACCGACCGAAGCGTTTTTGCGGTGGCCGTGGATAACTTGGGAAATGTCATCTTGGGCGGCGACTTTGTGACAGTCAACGGCACCAATTGGAACCACATCGCGCGCCTGCTGACCAATGGAAACCTGGACCTTTCGTTTAATCCTGGATTTGGCGCGGATGCCGATGTCATGGCTTTGGCCGTGCAACCGGACAACTCGATCATCCTGGGCGGAGCGTTCCAGAACTTCAATTTGATCAGCCGCGGCTCCATCGCGCGCCTGACTCCCGGCGGTGTCTTGGACACCTCTTTCTTGCCCGGCACCGGCTTTGACGACATCGTTTATTCCCTGTCATTGCAACCCGATGGCAACATTCTTGTCGGCGGACAGTTTACGACTTACAACGGCAACCGGAGAGTTGGCTTGGCACGCATCCTGGGCGGCCAGGGAACCCAAGTGGGCCAAGGCGGCTGGCTGGACACCAGCTTTATGGACACGGCCTATAATCAATATGCCGGCATTATCAACCATTATTACAACACCAACGCCTTCAATCCAAACGACGGCAATACCGCCGGCAATCAACGGAACCAAGTCCTGGCGATGGGCCTGCAACCCGACGGCAACGTGGTTATCGGCGGAAATTTCTGGCGTGTCGGCGGCGGGTTCACCCGCGTGGATGTTCATTCTCATCAGAATCTGGCCCGAGTCATCGGCCCAGCGACCCCTGGCGCTTACGGGACCCTCCAACTGCTCGAGCCAAACGCCGGCGGCCTCAACAATTGCCCAGGCAACATGACAATGACGCAAAATCCGTACTCGGTTAACGACACCGGACAGCAACTTTACGTTACTTTGGATCGTGTCAACGGAAGCCTTGGCCCGGCAAGGCTCAACCTCGCCACCAACACCCTGCCCCCCAGTTCAAGTTCGGCTACGGCTGCTGACTTCGGCCTGCCGGTTTCCACTGCCGTATCTTATTACCACGACGTGTGGGACCTTTCTGGCGCGGGCGCAACCAATTATGGCTGGCGCGAGACCGACGGCGAATATGGGTTTAATAATAACATTCAGACCGCCAGCGATGGCGGGGCGTCATCGCTTTTCCTTTCCATCCACAATGATCCCGCGGCGGCGGCTGTGCTTTACGCCAACCTGAACATGCTGAACCTCACCGGCTCAGGCTTGACCACGCTGGGCGGCGTGCCCATGCCGTTTGGGCCTGCCTTGGGCCAATCGTCTTCGCAACTGGACATCATCAATGCGAATTTCCCGACCGGCACCCTCGGTTTCAACCAGACTAATTACAACGTGCTCGAAAGCGCCGGGACGGTCACCATTACGATCTTGCGCACCAATGGCGACAATGGCAGCCCCAGCGTTACGGTCGTCTCCTCCAATGGGACTGCCATTAACGGCGCGGGCGCTGATTATCAGTGGATAACGACCCAGGAAAGCTTTGGCAGCCGGACCAAGGTCACGTTCACCGTCCCCATTCGCGATTATAGCACGCAGCAGACGAACAAGTTTTTCTATCTCTATCTTTCGTCGGCGACCGCCGGCGCGGTGCTCAATCCCAATGTCCTGCCCACCGTGGCCACCGTCACGATCATCGACGATCACTTCCAGCCGGGCAATTTGTCCTTTAGCGCGCCCGCTTACAGCGTGCTGAAACCAGGCCTCGCGACCATTACGGTCAACCGCACCGGAGCCGCCTTGGGGCAAGTCACCGTCATGGCTGGCACCAGCGATGGCTCCGCCATCAACGGCGTCAATTACCAGGGCGTTACAAATCTGCTATCCTGGGGCAGCTCTGATATCTCGCCCCGAACGATCACCGTGCAGACCTTGCAGGACGGAAGCGTGGACGGGCCAAAGACGGTCAACCTGTCCCTATTTCAGCCGAAAGTGGGCGGCGTTCCAACTCCCCAATTGCTGACCGGGCCTAGCAACGCCGTCCTCACGATTGTTGACACGGATACCAACGGTTCCCTCAATTTCCTGAGCCACAACTTCACAGTGTTCCAGAATTCGGGCCAGGCGCTCATCACCGTGACGCGCTCCGGCCTGGGCAGCATCGTCGGAAGCGAGACGGTCAATTTCACGACCTTCGGCCTGACCAATGTTGACCTGCCGTTCCAATCAGCCATGGTCGGCTCCAATTATGGCTTCACCAACGGCCAGCTTACGTTCGGCCCCGGCGTGACCAGCGCGAGCTTTACGGTGCCCGTTTATCAGACCAGCGAAACGAGCCTCTCCGACCGCTTGGTCGGGTTGCAAATCTTTAATGCCAGCCCCACGAACATCGCCGGCCAATTTCCAAAGACAGCGATCCTGACCATCCTGGACCCGCAGTTGCACCTCAATTCGGCCGGGTCTGTGGACATGACGACCGACAATGGCGTGGGTTTCAACGCAGTCGTGAATTCCCTGGCCTTGCAGCCCGATGCCAGCATCCTGGCGGGAGGCTCGTTCACTTATTACAACGGCTATCCCTTTAATCACGTTGGCCGAATGGTGGCGGACGGCAGTTATGACACCGGATTCCTATTCAACTTGACAGGGCCTGACAACACCGTGTGGCAAGTGCTCAGCCAGCCGCCTGCTTCCGGGCAACTTGATGGCAATATCATGATTGTGGGCGACTTCGCCACGGTCAACCAGGTCAACAGCCCGCATATCGCCCGCCTGAACCTCAACGGCATATTGGATGCCTCCTTCAATCCGGGAGCCGGCGCGGATGGCACGATTTATTGCATCACCAACATGATTCTGCCCACGGCCTCGTCCAGCAACACGCTGACTTACGTGATTGGCGGCGCTTTTGCCAATTACAACGGAACCGCCGTTGGCGGCATCGCCCGCGTCACCGCTTCTGGCACGATTGACTCCACCTTTAATGTCGGTTCCGGCGCCGGCGGCAGCAACGCGGTCGTCCACGCCATCGCCGTCACTCCCAATAATCAAATATTGGTCGGTGGCGACTTTACCCAGTTCGCCAACCAGAACCATCATCACCTGGTCGAATTGAATCTGGACGGAACGATCAACACCAATTTCGCAGCCTTTGACGGAATCACCTCCGACATCAACGGCTCCATCCGCGCCCTGACTGTGCAACCGGACGGGCGGATTCTCATCGGCGGGTTGTTCACGACCGTCAACGGCGGCAATTACAATTACATCGCCCGCCTCAACCCCGACGGCGCCACGGATACCAATTTCAATGTTGGCGTGGGATGCGACAACACGGTGCAGGCCGTGGTGCTCGACGACCAGCTTCGCATCTTGGTCGGCGGCACGTTCTCCCAAGCCAGCGGCGTCACGCGCAACGGCATCACCCGCCTCAACCCGAACGGCACGGTGGACCCAAGCATCAACTTCGGATTCGGCGCCAACGGCTACGTGGACACGATCCTGATCCAAACGAATGCCGAGATCAATTTGGGCGGCTCGTTCACCTCATTCAACAATACGTCGGAGAATAATTTCGTGCGCCTCTACGGCGGGGCCAATGCGGGCAATGGCTCAATCCAATTCAGCCAGCAGATTTACGGCATCCAGCAAAGCTCGACCAATTCGACCAACGCCTTGATCGGCATTCAGCGCATCGGCGGCACTTTTGGATCGCCGTCCGTCAGCGCGGTCTTTGCAACCTCCAACAACACGTCGATTCCCAACGAGGCGGTGCCTGGCGTTGACTACACCCCGACCACCACGACCGTGACCTTCCCGGTGGGCGAGACGTTCCAGATCGCCTCGGTGCCCATTTCCGCCAATGCGGCCATCGGCCCCGACTTGCTGGTCAGCCTTGAGTTAACCAACCCGCCTGCCAATTTCGAGGACATCGGGCCGCAAATCACCGCGACCCTCATTATCACGAACGAAAATGCCGGCGTGGAGTTCCAGTCCACAGGCTTTAACCAGGTATCGTCCGAGGGCCTGGAAGCGATTCCAGTCATTCGCGTTGGCAATACCAATTCGACCGTGACTGTTCTGGCTTACACCGGCACCAACGGCACAGCGATCCCCGGCGTCAATTATACGCCCACGACCAACCTCCTCACGTTTAATCCGGGAGTTGTCACCAACTACTTGCTGGTCACAATCCTCAATTCGCTCACGACGTATCAGGACACGACTGTCGATTTGGAATTGGAGAACGCGACCAATGCGATTGTTTCCCCGCCCAGTTCGTCCCTGTTGACGATTGAGCCTAATCAGACCGGCCCCGGTTTTCTGACTTTCTCGCAGACTAATTACTCAATCGTTGAAGGCGTAACCAACGCGGTCATCACGGTCGTGCGCACCAACGGCAACAATGAAACGGTGACCGTGCAGTTGACGACATCCGGCGGCACAGCCGTTCCCTTCCAGGATTACCTGCCGGTCAGCACGAACCTGACGTTCCAAACATATCAAAACACTGCCACGGCCAATATCCCAATTCTCCAATCGACCAACGCCGGAGCCAACCGCACGATTGACATCAATCTTTCCAATCCTGCCGGTTCTCCGCAGCCTCCAATCCTGAGCAGCCCGACTCAGGCTGTGCTGACGATCGTCAGCGATCTCGCCTCGTTCAGTTTTGACAATTCGAGTTACTTTATCACCGAAGGCAGCACGCCCTACATCAATCTCACCATATTGCGGACCGGGCCGACCAACGGAGTCAATACGGTTTCTTACACGACTTATACGCCGCCCGGCGCTTCGGAGACCAACGGCTTTGCAGTTCCGGGCGTCGATTATCAGCCCACCAATGGCGTCTTGACCTTCCAGCCCGGAGTTTCCAAGGAGACCATTCCTGTGGCCATTCTGCAAACGGCCAATGTCAACCCCGTCATCTCCTTCCAAGTGTTGCTGCAAAATCCGAGCGCCGGAACGCAGATCGGCGTGCCGGGCGTGGCCACGGTGGGCATCATCAGCGACGTGAGCGGGTTTGCCTTCGCCACCAATGCCTATGCCATCGGCGAAAATGGGACCAACCTGGTTGTCACGATCAACCGTTTCAATGCCAATACCGGGCCTCTCTCAGTGAGTTTCTCGACCATTGACACTGCCACCAATACAGCCATCGCCGGTGTGGACTTCATCCCCACCAATGAAGTGCTGAACTTTTTGAATGGCCAGGCGACGACCAACATTACCATTGCGATTCCCAATCCGAATCTCGTGGAGAGCAACAAGACATTTACTTTGGTGCTGTCGAATCCGACCACCAATTCTTACGTGGTTCAGCCCGCCACCGCCGCTGTCACCATCACCAACGTCTATGTCGGCCTGGCGTTTGGCAGCCCGACTTTCACGGTCAGCGAATGCGCCACCTCAGCGATCATTCCCGTTGAGTTGACAGGCTTGACCAACAGCACGGTCGTCGTTAACTACGCGACGGTGCCTGGCGGGTCCGCCGTTCCGGGCATCAATTACGATTCCACCAACGGCTTCCTGACCTTCGCGCCCGGCCAGACGCAGCAGAACATTTACGTCACGCCTATTAACAATCACATCATCGGCCCCGATCACACGGTGCAATTGAATTTGACTTACAGCGCGCCCACCCCCACCAATGTGGCGGGCGTGCAATTGCTCAATCCCAGCACCGCCCTGCTCGACATCCAGGAATGCAACGGCGCCTTTGTGGTCAAATCTGGCACGGCCTTCGTCTCTGGCAGTGTCCAAGGGGCCACCGGCGTGGTTTATTCCAACGACATCATCACGGTCCTGTTCGGTTTGCGCGACATCGCCGGAGGCGACGCCCAGAATCTGATGGCCACGCTCGTGTTGAGCAACGGCGTCACTTCCAATGGCATTGCCAACTTTAACCCGACCGTGAATTACGGCACGCTCATCCAGAATGGCCCGACCGTTTCAAGGCCGTTCACCTTCAACGCTCAAGGCTCCAACGGCCAGAACATCATCGCGACGCTCCTGCTCAAGGACGATGCGAACCCCAATCTTGGCACGGTCGACTTCGGCTTTACCATCGGCGGCAACACGATCTCGTTCACCAACTCGGCCACGATCTTCCTGCCGGAAAACTCGATTTCCCCAACCCCGGCCACCAATTCGATCGCCCCCGGCTTCGGCTATCCTTCGCTTATCAACGTGTCGGGCGTTCCAGGGTTGATTACCAAGGCGTCGGTGACGTTCTCCAATTTCGGCGATAGCTTCCCCAGCGACGTGGATGCCATCCTCGAAGGCCCGAACGGCTCCAATTCCATCCTGATGTCCCATACGGGCAGCAATTTTGGAGTTGGCTCTGTCAGTGGCATCAATTACGGGCCGCCCGTGACGCTGACATTTGACCAGACAGCCGCCTCCTCCCTGCCCTTGAACGGCAAGTTGACTGCGGGAACGTTCAGGCCCACGACCAACGTCCTGGCCATGCAAGTGTTGCCGGCGGTTCCAACGAATGAAACGGTGCCGGTGCAAGTGCCCAAGAATCCGTATCCCTACCGGGCCAATCTTAACAGCGCCTTCCTCGGCTCCAGTCCCAACGGCAATTGGTCGCTCTGGGCCATTTCAGATGAATCGCTGGATTTCGGCTACATCAGCAACGGCTGGATTCTCAACATCAGCACCGGCGTGCCGGTCGAAAATGATTCTGACTTGGAGGTAACAGTCAACACGAGAGAAACGCCTACCATCGGCAACTTGTTGCAGTATTTGGTGACTGTGACCAACTTCGGCCCCTCGTCGGCGACCAACATCGTCATCACCGATTACCTGCCGCCGGGCACGGCCTATCTCAGCAATAACTTTGGCGGGGTTGCGGCCAATGGCGCGCTCACGCTGAATTTGCCGGCGATGCCCACCAACACGGGAACGGCCTTCTCCGTGTTTGTCACGCCGACCAATGTCGGCTTCATCACCAACATTGTGGCAGCTCTGGCTCAGCAGCCAGACCCCAATACCAATAATATCATCACCAACGTCTCCCTGGCCGGCTTGCCCAGCGCCGACGTGGCCACCAGCCTCTCCGGCGGCCCAAGCCCGGTCGTGGTCGGCAGCGAAGTCGATTTCACCGCGGTGATTACCAACAACGGCCCGTCCGATGCGGGAGGCGTGACCAACACGCTCTCCCTGCCCTTCGGCTTCGCGCCAAAATCGCAAGGGTTGTCCAATGCGTTTGAATCGGTGTCCGTGACGGCCAACCTCGATGGCACTCTGGATTACACGTGGATCATCAATGATCTGACCAACGGGGCTGACATGGCCATGACCTTTGCCACCACCGCGACCGCGCCGGGCATCGACTTGGTCTCCGCCGTGGCCGGCAACTTGTCGCCATTTGGCTCGATCACTTTGGGCGTGTATGACCCGTTCAAGGCCAACAACGTCGCGCAGGTCAAGGTGGAAGTTGATTCACCATACCAGCCGATGATAAACGTGTCCCGCACGGGCAACACTTACCAGATTACGTGGAGCACGGCGGCGGCCAATTACACCCTGCAAGGGGCCGTCAGCCTCCCTGAACCGGGATCATCCGCTTCATGGGTTAATATGCCCACGCCGCCCATCGTGAACGGTGTGTACACGTTCACACTCCCTGGGAGCAACGGCTACCACTACTTCCGCCTGCGCATGAATCCGTAACCGCCTCACCCAAAAGTCCTCACCATGAAACAATTCAATTCAAAATCGAGCCTTGGAGCCAGACTTGCGGCATGCGCGGCCGCAGCTCTGCTCCTGCCTTCCAGCCTTCGCGCGGCTGGCCTCCAGTCGTTGCCGGGGCATGTCCCGCCGGGCGTGTCGGCGCTGAAATCCATCGGCCATCTGGAAGCTACGAACCGGTTGCGCCTGTCCATCGGCCTTCCGCTCAGAAACGGCCCGGACCTGGATACTTTGTTGCAGCAGCTTTACGATCCGGCCAGCCCCAATTACCACAAGTATCTGAAACCGGCGGAGTTCGCGGACAAATTCGGCCCCCTGCCCGCTGATTACAAGGCGCTCACCGATTTCGCGGCGGCTCATCATCTGAATATCACCGAGACTCACCCCAACCGCACCCTCTTGGAAGTCGAAGCCGCCGTGCCGGACATCGAAAGCGCCTTTCACGTCCATCTGTTAAAATACAACCATCCCAAGGAGAACCGCACCTTTTACGCTCCCGACACCGATCCGTCCGTGGATTTGAGCGTGCCCATTCTGCGGGTCAACGGGTTGGATAATTACATGAAGCCGTTCACCAAAAACGTCCACGGGCCGGTGCCAAACGGAGGCGGAGTCGCCAAAGGAACCGGTTCCGGGCCTGGAGGCACTTTTTTGGGCGGTGATTTTAGGGCGGCCTATGTGCCAGGGCTTGGATTGACTGGACAAGGGCAAAAAGTGGCCATCTTTGAACTGGACGGTTACTTTACCCAGGACATTCTCCAATATGAAGCGGTGGCAAACCTGCCCAATGTGCCGATTACCAATGTCTTAGTCGGCGGATTTCCTGGAAACCCCGAAAGCCTTGGCGGGGACGGAGAGGTTTCATTGGACATTGAAATGGTGGCCTCGATGGCGCCGGGCATCGATCAAATTCTCGTTTACGAAGGATTCTCGCAAGACGGCGTTTTGAACCGGATCGCGACCGATGACACGGCCAACCAAATCAGTTGTTCGTGGGGCTGGTTCGTGCCAAACCCGGACGCTTTCGAAGATGGCATTTACAAGCAATACGCCGCGCAGGGCCAAACGTTTTATGACGCTTCCGGC
This sequence comes from Verrucomicrobiia bacterium, assembly GCA_036501625.1. Taxonomy (GTDB): domain Bacteria; phylum Verrucomicrobiota; class Verrucomicrobiia; order Limisphaerales; family Palsa-1400; genus Palsa-1400. The sequence continues at coordinate 14,338 of DASXZY010000079.1, read as the reverse complement.
GATGACGGCACCACCCTTGGGAACAATATTGTTCCGTCCTCGGACGATCCTTACATCACCCAGGTGGGAGCGACAACTTTGACCACCAGCGGCCCGCTCGGTTCGTGGGAGTCCGACATCGTCTGGAGCTGGTTCATCGCAGGGACGGGATTTTCCGCCAGCACCGGCGGCTCTAGCTCGGTTTATCCGATACCGACCTGGCAGCAGGGAATCGACATGACTGGCAACGGCGGGTCCCCGACATTTCGGAATTTTCCCGACGTGGCCATGCCCGGGGATAACATTTGGGTTGTTTACGACCAGGGACAGGGCGGATCCTTCGGTGGGACGAGTTGCGCGGCGCCGTTGTGGACGGCCTACACCGCCTTGATCAACGAACAAGGCCACAACTTTGGCTATCAACCGGTCGGTTTTGTCTGCCCGGCGATTTATGCCATCTGCAAAGGCCCGCAATATCACGCCATGATGCATGACGTGGTTTCGGGCAATAACACTAACTTTACCTACCCGACTCAATTTTTCGCCAAGCCCGGTTACGACCTCTGCGTCGGCTGGGGATCCCCCATTGGCACGAACCTTATCAATGCCTTGGTGCCGCCCATCCACGAGCCTGTTTTGCTGGTCGCGACCAATACGGTCTCAGGCGGCAACGGCAACGGCATCATCGACTTTGACGAATGCAATGATTTAAACTTTATCATCACCAACATCGGCATTGCCACCGCCACCGGCGTCCAGGGCTTCCTGTATTCGACCACCCTCGGCGCCATTGTCGCGCAATCCACGGCCAATTATCCAAATTTGCCATCCGGCTCCGCTGCCTCCTCGACCACGCCCTTCACCATCAGCACCGAGCCTTCGTTTATTTGCGGCACGCCCATCAATTTGGCGCTGGTCATGAAATGCGATCAAGTGACCCAAACAAACTTTATTACGCTTCCGACGGGCGTGGTGGGGCCGCCGATCAGCTTTGCCAATTCCGTGTCAAACAATATTCCCCAAGGCAATTTCAACGGAATTTTCTCATCGGTCGTCGTTTCAAATTTGCAGTCCGCCGCCAAATTCACGGTATCGGTCTATGCCACAGTGGAATTTGACGAGGGGTTAAGCCTCCAGTTGATCAGCCCCAACGGGACAACGATTCCGCTGACCGCGTTTCCCAATGGCGGCATCGGTGCGAATTACGGAACAGCTTGCAGCCAGGACAGCGAAACCACATTTGACGACGATGCCGTGTTCTCAATCAGCGCGGGCTCAGCGCCCTTTGTGGGAATCTTTCAGCCTCTGACACCGCTTTCGACTTTGCTGCCGTGTTCCGGCACCAATCTTAACGGCACCTGGCAGTTGAACGCCGTGGAGGAGTTTACAGGCGACCCGTCCGCGCTCAATTGCTGGAGCCTGAATATCGAGCCTTACGTTTGCGAGGATGGCGGCGGCCAATGCCCCGGCTCAGACCTTTCGCTCACGATGTCGGTTACTCCCAATCCGACCTTGGTCTTTAGCAACGTGGTCTATAACCTGACGGTTTCCAACGCCGGCCCAAGCTCGGCCGGCGCGGTGGTAATCTCGCAGACCCTCCCGCCAGGCTTTAGTTTTGTCACGAGCAGCAATTATCCGGCGCAAGTCACGCCTGGCAGCACGCTGCAAATTGCGATGGGTTCAGTGCCCGTCTATGGCACCGCCACCATCTCCATTGTGGCCAGCCCCACCCTGCCCGGCCTGGCCGTCAGCACCGCGACGGTGGGATCGACCGGCACCGACGCCAATCCTAACAACAACTCCGCCTCTGCCTCAACAGTGGTGAGCCTCCCGACCTCTGATTTGTCGGTCAGCATGGCCGCGTTCCCGCCCACGATTTTGCAAGGCAACCTGGAAACCTTCACCATCGTCGTAACCAACAACGGCCCGTTTGTGGCCGCGGGAGTGACGCTGACCAATGTATTGCCAGCCAACGCGACGTATATTTCTTCCAGCGTCAGCCAAGGTTCCGTTTTCCTGCCCGGCACGCTGTTTTCCCTGGGCGCTTTGGCCCCGGGCAGCAACGCTATCGTGACAGTTACCGTCAGCCCCACAGGCACGGGTAATGTCACCGATACCGCCTCAGTCGGGCTGGGCCTCTTCCAGACCGATCCCAATTTGCTCAATAACACCACCAGCTTTACCGTCACGGTCGGGCCTTCCGCCGACTTGGGCGTATCGGCGTCGGTCAAGCCGGCCACCGTCGTTTCGGGCGCCAATTACACTTACACGGGCACAGTTGTAAATAACGGGCCTAGCGCCGCCACCAGCGTCGTTTTCACCCAGACCTTGCCCGGCGGGACTGGTCTCAATGCGTCCACGTTTGTCTCCAGCAGCGTGGCTGGCGTTGTCGTGACCAACGGCGTCATCACCTGGAACATCGGAACCATGGCCAGCGGCTCCAGCCTGTCATTTAACAACGTGCTCAAAGCGCCCGTCATTCAACCCGGCGGCCGGCCCATCCCCCTTCTGTCAACGCTGTCCGTCTTCGGCCAGCCCGGCGACGCTTCCACTAATAATAACGTCGTCACCGTCAGCAACCTCGTTGAAACACCGACGATTTCCATCGTCCCGGTCAGCGCCGTTTTGGTTTCCCAAAGCGGTTCAGTGAACAACGGGGCCATCAATCCGAATCAGACTGTCGGGGTCCAGCTTTTCTTGCAGAACACCGGCAATCTCGGCACAACCAACCTCGTGGCCTCGCTTCAATCGTCGGGCGGCGTCTCGCTGCCAAGCGGCGGCCAGAATTACGGAGCGCTGATGCCCGGAGCCGCGCCGGTCGGCCAGAGTTTCAATTTCCTGGCGTCCGGCACTAACGGCGGCATGGTCGTGGCGACCCTCACCTTGCAGGATGGCTCAGCGAATTTGGGCACGGTCGCCTTCGACTTCCTTCTGCCGCAAGTGCAAACGTTCTCGAACACCAACGTCATTTCCATTCCCGCCACCAATCTGCTCCAGCGCGCCGCCGGCCCCGCCGCGCCGTATCCGTCCACCATCCAGGTTTCCAACGTGACCGGATTCGTTTCCAAAGTCACCGTCACCGTTTCGAACCTGAACCACACATTCCCGAACGACATCGGCCTGCTGCTGGTAAGCCCGGCCGCCAACACCGTTTTGATGGACGCCGCCGCGGCTCTTGCCACCCTGCCCGCCAGCAATGTGGACCTCACCTTCGATTCGACCGCCCCGACCGCGTTAACGAACGAGGGAAATCTCATTTCCGGCACATTCAGGCCGGCCGATTACAATCCAACGGACATCTTTACCAACGCCGTGTTCCCGCCCGGCGCCACCAACGCGCTCACCGGCCCTTACAGCACCAATTTGGCCAGCTTCAATGGCCTGGCCGCCAACGGCGCTTGGGCTTTGTACGCGCATGACGATTCCGACGGCGACTTCGGCGCCATCAGCAATGGCTGGACCATCACCATCACCACAGTCGTTCCTGTCAATCAGACCAACAGCCTCCAGGCAACGATGGCTGTCTCCACCAACAAAATCGTCGAAGGCAACCTCGTCACATACTTGTTCAGCGTGACCAATAACGGGTCTTCAGCCGTCAGCGCTTACCTGACCAATACGCTGCCCGCCGGGCTGGCTTTCGTTTCCGCCTCTGGAAATTACACCCAGCCAGGGCCGGCTAATGTTTATCTCTTTAACCTGGGGACATTGAATCCAGGCGCGGGCGTGATCATCACGAACATCGACATGGGCAGCGGCAGTGGCTCGCAAACCAACTTCATTTCCGCCGGTTTGCCGGTCTCGACCTTCACCGTCGGGGCCAATTCAGCCAGTTCGGTTGTCAACGTGACTGTCCCCGTGGCCGATTTGGCGGCCGGAATCTCTGTCAATAATAATCCTGCCGTCGCCGGCCAAAGCCTGATTTACACCCTGTCCGTGACCAACCTTGGCCCGAGCAATTCCATCGCGACATCAGGCTCTTTCTCGCTCAACGGCTTGACGGTCGGCAGCGTTGCCACTACGCAAGGCTCCTTCGCCGTCAACAATAACACGCTGGCGTGTTCGTTTTCCGGCACGCTGCCAGTTGGCGAGGTTGCCTCCGCGACCCTCACTGCCACGCCCCTGAACGCGGGTGTCTTCACCAACGTTTGGACTGTCAACAATTTCTCCGACACCAATTCCGCCACCAGCGTGCTGGCTGTTGCCATCCCGGCGCCGATCATCGCTCCGTTGAGCGACGCGCTGCTCACGCCTTCCGCCGCCGGCGCCATCAGCCCCAACGTGCCAGTGACGGTCGCATTCACCGTCACCAATGAAGGTTTCGCCCCGACCGTGAACCTGGTCGCGACCCTGCTCTCCACAAACAATGTCGTCCCCTCTGGTCTCGTCGCCCGGGCTTACGGCGCCATTGCCCCGGGAGGCACGGCGACCGAATCTTTCACCTTTAGCATTACCGGAACTGCCACGGCCACGTTGGCTCTGACGGACGGCGCCAATTCCCTGGGCGTCATTTCGTTCGCGCCATTCCTGCCGCCAGCCACCACCAGTTTTTCGGCCGCCGGGGGAATCGTCATTCCGTCGTTCGGAACAGCCAATCCGTATCCGGCGCAAATCGTCGTTTCCGGCCTGACCAATTCACAAGGCGGCAACCTGCTGGTGAGCAAAGTGACCGTCACGCTCAACAATTTCGCCCATTCGTTCCCGCATGATGTCAATGTGCTCGTCGCCAACCCGGCAGGCCTGGGCTTGATGCTCATGGGCCACGCTGGAGGCGGCTTTAATGCAACGAACGTCAATCTAACCTTCGATGACGCGGCCACACAGATTCTGTCCGCCAGCCAACTGGTGAGCGGGACCTATCTCCCGACGGATTACGCGCCGATCGACACTCTCCCGAATGTCGCGCCTGCCTCCACCTCCTCCAATCTGGCCATTTTCGACGGGACGAACCCGAACGGGCCTTGGTCGCTTTACGTCTATGACGACACACCCGGCAACGGCGGCATGATCGCGGGCGGATGGAGTCTTGCGGTATCGGCTGTCGATTCGGTCAACCCGGCGGCATTGCTGGCGGCCAGCATGGTCAGCGCGCCGAATCCCGTCTTTGGCGGCAATTTTCTCAGCTGCCAAATCACCGTGACCAACCTGGGACCCGATGCCGCGGGTGACGTTGTTCTCACGGATACGCTCCCCGGCAGCGTCGTCTTTTCGGGTGGCTCCGCCTCTCAAGGCGCCGTCTCGGCCAGCGGAAATACCGTCACTTGCAACTTGGGCGCCATGAGCGCGAACGCCACTGCCGTCGTGACCATCCGCGTCATCACCGGAGCCGCCGGCACGATTGTCAACACAGCCACAGCCACTGCGGCCGGCACAACCGACCTTTACCCGCCGCAGGCCACCGCGGCCAATTCCGTGACGGTGCTGAACGCGGGCATTTTCCTGCAAGCCACCAACAGCCCTTCCGGCGTGCAGTTGACCGTCCTTGGCCAGCCGAGTCAAAACTATGTCATCCAGGCATCGCCCGACTTGTTGAACTGGACCTCCATCTTCACCAACACACCGCCGCTGGGCAGTTCGTCATTCAGCTACACCGATTCGCAGAGCAACGTGTTGCGGTTCTACCGCGTCATCCACGGTCCGCAGTGAAGCTTTTCGGCGTCACGGGCGGCGTCGGCATGGGAAAATCAACGGCCGGCCAACTGCTCCAGCAGCGCGGCCTCGCGGTAGTGGACACTGACCTAATCGCGCGCCAATTAACCGAGCCAAGCCAGCCAGCTCTCGCGGAAATCTTACGGCGATTTGGCCCAAAGGTCATGCAGGCGGATGGCCAGTTGAACCGCGCTGAATTAGCCCAATTGGTCTTTGCCGATGACGGCGCGCGCGCCGATTTGGAAGCCATTCTTCACCCCCGCATTCGCGCCACTTGGGAAGCCGAAACCGAACGCTGGCGCGCGAAGGGAGTGGAAGCGGGAGCCGTCCTGATTCCCCTGCTCTTTGAAACAGGGGCCGCGCCGCGATTCGACGCCGTGCTTTGCGTTGCCTGCACGGAGGCTTCGCAGTGGGCCAGATTGAGGCAGCGCGGATGGACGGACGCCCAAATCCGCCAGCGCGTGGCGGCGCAATGGCCGGTGGAAAAGAAAATAGCCCAGTCAGATTGCGTGATCTGGACCGATACGACGCTTGAAGCCCACGCCGCGCAATTGGAGCGCGCGGTCTTCGGCCGGCTGCTTACTTCATCAGCAGCATCTGCCGCGCCCGCTTGATGGAGCGGTTCAATTGCCGCTGATAATGCGCCGGCAGCCCGGTGTATTTGCGCGGCAGGATGCGGCCCTGGTCCGTCACAAACTGCTTGAGCAGTGTGACGTTTTTGTAGTCCAGCGCCTCGAAGGTAAAATCAATTTTCGGCTTGGGCCGCGGAGTGCGGACTTCCATCGCCGATCCCTTGCCGCGCCCCCCGCGGCCGGCCGGTTTTTCCGGGTGTGTTTTGCGTGGCATAAATTGGTGTTACTTGATTTCGCGATGAAGCGTGTGCCGGCGCAACGCCGGGTTGTATTTGCGGATCTCCAGCTTCTCGGTCTTGAGTTTTTTGTTTCGCGTCGTGGTGTAGCGGGAGGGCGATTTGCCTTCCTTGCGCGCTTCAGTGCATTCGATGGTGATGATTTCGCGAGCCATATTATTCTTTCTCCTTGGCGGGTTTTTCCTCCGCCTCTTCGTCTTCGTCCGCATCCACTCCGCCGGTGGTATCGACTGTCCCCAATTGGCCCAAACGGCGCTGCCGCAAGGCCCCGTCCTTCTCCAACTGGCTTTGCGCCTCAACGGTGAAGCGCGTCCACGGGATGGCCTCCAGCCGGGGCAAAGGAATTGGTTTGGCCGTCAATTCGCAGACGCCGTAGGTGCCCTTCTCAATGCGTTTGAGGGCTTCCTCGATCTCATAAATTGCGTCCTGATCGGAGGAAAGCAAGCTCAGGGCGAAGTCGCGGTCGAAATTATCCGTGCCCGAATCGGCCATGTGCAAACTGTAATTGGACATCTCCTCGGCGGATTCCTTGGCCAGGCCGCTCATCTGATTGACGAGCCGTTCGCGCAATTCCAGCAGATGATTGTAAAACTTGGCCCACTGAGGCTTGATTTTAGGCCGTCCATTGACGCCCGAGGCCGAAGCCGTATCACCCAAAATCGATGCGGCTGTGGCTGGGCGCGCCTTTTTGACGGACTTGCCGCCCGGAGCGGCGTTCTTCTTAATGGTCTCTTCGTTCTTATTCACAAATGTTCCTAACTTTCCCTCGCTTCAAGGGTGGGGGACTGTACCAAAGAATCGGAAATCCGCAACAGGTATTTTCGGATTATTTTCATCCTTTTTCAATCGACGCGTAGGCATTGTGATTGTGGATGCTCTCAAAGTTCTCCGCCTCGGCTTTATACCAGGTCACATCCGGGCGGGCGTTGAGCTTGAGCGCCACATTTCGCACCAAGTCCTCCACGAAAACAGGATTCTCGTAGGCCCGTTCCGTCACCGCCTTTTCATCGCTCCGCTTCAACAGCGAATACAATTCCGAACTGGCCGAGCTTTCCACCAGCGCGATCACATCCTCGATCCAAATGGGTTCGCGCGAACGCAACTGCACCGTGACCAGGCCCCGCTGATTGTGCGCGCCGTGGCGGCTGATGGCCTTGGAGCACGGGCACAGCGTCGTGACCCCCGCCTTGACAGTCAATACAAAATCGATCTCTTTGCCGTTCGCGGTGGCGTCGAACCGCGCCGTGTAATCCATGACGCTCTCCAGGCCGGAAACCGGCGCCTTCTTGACCATGAAATAGGGAAACTCCATCTCCAGGTGCGCCACAGCCGACTTCAATTTCGCCTGCATGGCGAAAAGGATTTCCGTGATATTGTTCACGTGAACAATATTCCCGTGGGAATTTAGCACTTCGATAAAACGGCTCATGTGGGTGCCCTTGAACTCGTGCGGCAGGTCCACGAACATCCCGATGGTGGCGATGGTGTTTTGCGAAGTCCGCTCTTTGTCAAGAATTTGAATGGGGAAGCGCAATCCGCGCACGCCGACCTTGTCGATCCGCAATTTGCGGTCGTCGCGCTCGCTCTGCTTGTCGTGCATCGCCGCCGGCCTTGCCGGGCCTTTGGGCGGTGAACGCGTTATGGCCGCTGAACTTTCCATGCTGAAAAATATACTCGGTTTCCGGGAATTGTGAATTGATTATTCCGGGCGGGCCGGGCCAACATGGGCCACATTTCAAATGATCAAACCTTCATTGCTTGTTTTGGCCGCCGGCATGGGCAGCCGTTACGGAGGCCTCAAACAGATCGATCCCGTCGGCCCGGGCGGCGAAACCATTATTGACTATTCCATCTATGACGCCCTGCGCGCCGGTTTTGGCAAGCTCGTTTTCGTCATCCGTCGCGACCTTGAGCAATCCTTTCGGGAGATCATCGGCCAGCGGTTTGAGAAGCGGCTGCCGGTGCATTACGCGTTCCAAGAACTGAACGATTTGCCGCCGGGCTTCTCCCCTCCCCCCGCGCGAACGAAGCCCTGGGGCACGACGCAAGCGGTTTTGGCCGGCCAAAGCGCCATCCAGGAACCCTTCGCCGCGATCAACGCCGATGATTTCTACGGTGCGCAAGCGTTGCGGCTCATGGCTCGGCATTTGTCCTCCGGCAGCCCGGATTGCGCGATGGCCGGATTCGTTTTGCGCAACACGCTTTCGGATTTCGGCAGCGTCGCCCGCGGCGTATGCGAAGCCGGCCCGGACGGCTATCTGCGGTCTGTGGTGGAGTTGACGCGCATCGAACGCGACGGCGCCGCCGCGAAGAATACCGCCCCGGACGGCCGCGTGACCAGGCTGACCGGTGAGGAGCCAGTGTCGATGAATTTCTGGGGATTCACGCCAGCCGTCTTCCCGGCCTTGCGCGCGCAGTTCGCCGCCTTTCTCGAAAAGCGCATCCAGGACGAAAAAGCCGAGTGCTATCTTCCGACGACTGTCAACGAATTGGTCGCCACCGGCCAGGCGCGCGTCAAGTTATTGCGCACGGACGATCCATGGTTTGGCGTCACCTACCGCGAAGACCGCCCGCACGTAGTCGAGAGCATCCACCGCCTCGTGGCAAAAGGCGATTATCCTGAGCGCCTGTGGGGCTAAACTCCTTGGCTTGGTGTCCACTGCGCCCACCCTGAAGCAGGTTTCCACTCTTTTGCCGCTCGACTTCCCCCCGCGCCTCTGCTTGCATTAAACCGCTGTTCGCGACATGGTTGCTAAAGATGCTCAATCCTTGGTTCCGGAGTCTCCCTCCAACCCGCCGGCCGCCGGCAGGGAGGTCCCCCTTTGCGTGGACCTCGACGGCACCCTCGTCAAGACCGATTGCCTTTGGGAAGCCGCCGTCCGCATCCTTTTTCGCCATCCCTCCCGCCTGATCGGCATGATACTGGGCTGCTACCGGGGACGGGCCTGGATTAAAAGGCAGCTCGGCCTGGCCGCCCCGCTTCCGGCAGAATCGTTGCCTTACAACGAGGCGGTTATCTCCCTGATTTCCCAGGAGAAATCGGCCGGGCGCAAAATAATACTTGTCACCGCCTCCGACCAGCTTATGGCCGATGCGATCGGAGCGCACTTGAAGTTGTTTGACGAGATCATCGGCAGCGACGGCGCGCGCAATATCAAAGGGCCGGTCAAAGCCGAATTGCTGGTCAAACGATTCGGGCGCGGAGGTTATGATTATGCGGGAGACTCCGCGGCGGACATCCCTGTATGGGAGGCGGCGCGGCAGGTTTACGCGGTCAACCCTGTCCCGGCCGCCAAACGATGGGTCGCGCAACGAGGCTCCGCCATCACGCTGGGCGCCGCGGGCGGACGCTGGGGCGCGCTCGCGCGGGCATTGCGGCCGCAGCATTGGGTCAAGAATATTTTAGTCTTTCTCCCCCTGTTGACCGCCCATCTCTGGCGCCAGGATCGAGTCTGGTGGCTGCTGGCCTCGTTTTTTGCCGCGCTTTGTTTCGGAGCTTCGGCGGTCTATCTCATTAACGATCTGGCCGATCTCGAATCCGACCGGCGGCACAAAGACAAATGGCGGAGGCCCGTCGCCGCCGGCGATCTTCCCATCGCCAATGCCGTCATGTGCATTCCCCTGCTCCTGGTCCTGGCCTTCGCATGCTGCCTGCCGCAGGGTTGGAAAGCGGCCGAACTGCTGCTGGGCTATCTCGCGGCCACAAGCGCCTACTCGTTTTCTCTCAAGCGAATACCGGTTTTGGACATCCTTTTCCTGTCTGGATTTTACGTCTTTCGCATCGTCGCCGGCGCGGTCCTGGCTCCGGTCGAACTCTCCCCCTGGCTGATCGCCTTCGCGATGTTCCTCTTCCTCAGCCTGGCCGCCGCCAAGCGATACGTGGAATTAACCGAACTCTCGGAAACCCGCCCCGCCAATATCTCCAGAGGCTACCGCCGCGAGGATCATCCTATGATCGCCGCCTTTGGCGTTAATTGCGGCTGCCTGGCCGTGCTGGTGCTTGGCTTGTACGTGAACAGCGACACCTTCCGCCGGCTTTACAATCAGAACTGGATTTTTTGGCTCCTGTGTCCCCTGCTTCTCTACTGGCTGATCCGCGTATGGCTCCTGGCCGGACGGCGCAGCCTGCATGAAGACCCGGTGGACTTCGCCATCAAAGACCCTGTCACATGGATTGTGGCGGCTCTGGGAGGCCTGGTTTTCATCGCGGCGATGCTGGGGCATTTCTGATGAGAGTGGATGAGTTCCAATCCTGGGGCCGCGTCCAGGCCGTGCGATCCCCGTGCGCCGATTGGTCTTGGCTGGACCAGGCCGCCCCGTTGCCCGCGCAGGATAAACGGCTCGCTTATGGGCTTGGCCGCTCTTACGGCGATAGCTGCCTCCTCTCCGGCGGCGTCATGATCCGCACGCGCGGCCTCAACAAACTGATTCAATTCGACCGCGAAACCGGCGTGCTTCGCGCCGAGGCGGGCGTCTCGCTCTCCGAAATTTTGGAAGTCGCCGTGCCGGCAGGATGGTTTCTCCCGACCTCCCCCGGAACCCGGTTCATCACGCTGGCGGGCGCCATTGCCAACGACATTCACGGCAAAAACCATCACGCCGCGGGCGCCATCGGCTGCCACGTCCGCCGATTCTGCGTCTTGCGCTCCGACGGCACGCGATGGGAATGCGGCCCCGCCCAAAACGAGCGCCTTTTTGCCGCGACCATCGGAGGTTTGGGCCTGACGGGCGTCATCCTCTGGGCGGAAATTCAGTTGGCACGCGTGCCTTCGGCCTGGTTGAACGTCGAATTGATTCCGTTCACCGGTGTCAACGAATTCATGGCCCTGTCCGCCGACTCGTCCCAAAAGTGGGAGCATACGGTGGCGTGGTTTGACGCCGCGGCGCAGGGAAAAAACTTCGCGCGCGGCATTTACATCCGCGGAAATTTCACGGCCGGCAGCCCGGCTGGCCAGAATCCTCGAAAAGTTCATGCCCCGCCGCGCCTGGGCGTCCCGATCACGATGCCCAATTGCACGCTCAATATGTGGAGCGTCCGCGCCTTCAACGCCCTCTATTTCCATCGCGTTCCCCGCTCCGGCCGGAAACTGATCCAGCACTACGAGCCGTTCTTTTATCCTCTTGACGCCCTCAATGGCTGGAGCCGGATTTACGGGCGGCGCGGATTTTTCCAATATCAATCCGTCACGCCCGAATCGGCCGGCGCGCAGCCGCTGGTGGAAATGGCCCGTGAAATTTCCGCCTCGGGCGAAGCCTCGTTCCTGGCCGTGCTCAAGACATTCGGGCCTCGCGTTTCGCCCGGAATGCTTTCCTTTCCCAAACCCGGCATCACCCTGGCCCTTGATTTTCCAAATCGCGGCAGATCAACTCTGGCCCTTTTTAACCGGCTCGACGCCATTGTTCGCGCGGCCGGCGGCCGGCTTTATCCGGCCAAAGACAGCCGCATGTCCGGCGAAGATTTTCGCAGGGGCTACCCGGGCCTGAACGATTTTCTGCCGCAAGTGGACCGCGCGTTCTGCTCGGATTTTTGGAAGCGCGTCGCGCCTGAATTTTAATATGAACACAAATGACACAACGCCCGGCGCGGCCAAACCGCCCTTGAACGCGGTGGTCTTCGGAGGCACCTCCGCCATCGCGCAATCGATCCTCCATGCCGCCGCTCGCGAGCGCTCGGTGCGAGCGCTGCTTCTGGGCCGCAACGAACAGCGCCTGCAAAGCGTAAAAAACGATTTGACAGCCCGCGGCCTTAACGCCTCGTTTCAATGCGCTGACCCGGCCGATGCCGCCATCGCATGGGAGCCGCTGCTCCGCGCCGCCATGCCGGGAAAAATTGACCTGTTTCTGGTGGCCCACGGCGAGCTGCCGGAGCAGGAACCCCTCTTGAACGACCCCGCCGCGATGGCGCGAACGCTTCAGGTGAACTTCATCAGCGCGGCCGTCATCGCCACGGCGTGCGCGCGAATGCTGGAGCAGCAAGGAGGCGGCTCGCTGGCCGTCATCGGGTCGGTCGCGGCGGACCGGGGGCGGGCCTCGAACTTTGTTTACGGCTCGTCCAAAGCCGGCCTCGAAACATTACTGGAAGGAATGCGCCACCGCCTTGCCAGGAATCCCGCCATCCACGTCACCACCATCAAGCCCGGCTTGACCGACACCCCGATGACCGCCGGCATCCCAAAAGGCCCGCTCTTCAGTTCCGCCGAAAAAGTCGGCGCCATCTCATGGAAAGCCATCAAGAACGGAAAACCAGTTGCCTACGCGCCCGCGTGGTGGTGGGTGATTCTAACCATCGTCCGCCTGTTGCCCCGGAAAATTTTCTACCGCACGAAAATGTAACCGGAACTTAGCCCATTTTCTTGGACAGCGTTTCCTCAAGCTTGACCGCGTCCGCCGCGAAACTGCGAATGCCTTCAGCCAGTTTTTCTGTGGCCATGGCGTTTTCGTTCAGCATCCAGCGGAACGTCTTTTCATCGACTTTCAAACGGGTCAATTTCGAATCGGCGGACGTCTTGGGAGAAAGTTTGCGCTCCACCGGATCCGTGCTGTTCTTCATTTCGCCCAGCAGTTCCGGGCTGATGGTCAGCAAATCACACCCCGCCAATTCCAGCGCCTCGCCTTTGCTCCTGAAACTGGCGCCCATAACCTCGGTCGCATAGCCAAAAGTCTTGTAATACGCGTAAATCTCGCGCACGGATTGCACGCCGGGGTCTTCCGCGGGAGCGTATTCGCGCTTGTTGGCCTTTTTGTACCAGTCAAGAATACGGCCGACGAACGGTGAAATCAATTTCGCGCCCGCATCCGCCGCCGCCGCAGCCTGGGCCATGGAAAAGAGCAGCGTCATATTGCAGTTGATGCCCTCCTTTTGCAGGACGCGCGCGGCCTCGATGCCCTCCCACGTCGTCGCCAGCTTGATCAGCACGCGCTCGCGGCCAATGCCAGCTTTGGCGTAACGGTCAATGAACGAATGCCCTTCCGCGATCAGCGCCTCCGTGTCAAACGCGCGCTTGGCGCTCGTTTCCGTGGAAACCCGCCCCGGAACAATTTTTAAAATCTCAAGGCCAAACAGGACCAGCAGCGCCCGCATGGTTTCCTCGACCGAGGCGTTTTTATTCTTATTGTCACGAACAGCTTGGTCCACCAAGCCTTGGTAATCCGGCTTCATGGCCGCCTTGAGGATCAGCGTCGGATTGGTGGTTGCGTCCTCGGGCGTGTAGGCCTTGATTTGCCCGAAATCGCCGGTGTCGGCGACGACGCGCGTAAAATGTTTAAGCTGGTCAAGTTGATTCAAATTCGCCGTATCGCTCATATATTGCACATTACTTCTTTCCACCCGACTCTCAACCAAAAATTTTCGAGTTCATTTGACAACCGTCCTAAGGCGCGATGAGCTTGAAGAATTGCGCGGCGCCGTTGGTGGGCGGGATGCTCAGATAATTGGTTCCGTTGCTCTGAATGGCTGGGTTGGTCACCAGGCTCCACAAAATCGGCGGCACCAGATTAGTCGTGGAATAGAGTTGATAGCCGGGCGACGGCGCTGGCCACGCGATCACCAGCGCGCCGCCCGCCAAACCTTGCGCGCTCAATGCCGGCGTGTTGGTCGGCGTGCCCAAAGCCGTGGCCGCGAAGCTCAAATTGTCGATGGCCAAGCCCTGCGCCTTGCCCGCGGCGTCGGCCATTTCCCAAACCAGCCACAGCGCCGCCCCAGGAACCCATCCCGAAATGGGCTGGTTGGTGGCCGCCAGATTGATCTGGTTGGCCGGGGACGTCCCGTCCACCGCCACGCCGCCGGTGTCGTTCGTAACGGCTGGGAAATACACGTTGAAGGGTGTCAAATAGCCGGTCACT
>DASXZY010000078.1:0-92321 GCA_036501625.1 Verrucomicrobiia bacterium | reverse complement strand
CGGCCATGCGCCGCCGTTCCCTTGAGCGCCAGCGCGGGCAGATACCGGGCAATCACCTGCTGAAGATTCGCGCCAGCCGGCGGCCCAAGAATTCGCCGCGCGGCCGCCTTCACGCCCGCGTCGCGATGGGAGCGCAGGAATGTAATTTGCGCCGTGGTCAATTCATGCATGGGCAGCGTCCCCGCCTCAATCGCCGCCAGCAACGCCATCGCCCGGCCGGGCCGCGCAAGCAAGGTTTCAATGACATCCGTGCGCACCGCCGGAACATAATCCGGCAGCCGCCGCGCCAGTTCGGGACCCACGTTCGTCGCGGAAAATTTCGCCAGCGTGCCCGCGGCGGCCAATTGAACCGCTGCCGGCTGATTGCTGTTCAGCAACGCCAGCAAGCCCGCGCCGGATTGCTCGTAATCAGTCGAGCCTAACAATTCAATCGCGCTCACCCGCAATGCCTCCGGCGGCGAACCGTCGGCCGCCGCTGCCCGCGCTCGATCAAACAGCGCATCCAATTGGCCGCCCGCGAGCGATTTGCCGGCGCGCTTCAGGCCGTTGCCGAGCGAGCCTGCCAGCGCGAATGACACAGCGAGATTGTTATTCGAAGCGATGAAGCGAAAAACATTCGACACGCCGGGCGAATCATTTTGCGCGCCGATCAGTTCCACCAACTCGCGCAGAAATTCCTGGCCGGATGGCCGCGCCCGGAATTCGGAATCCGACGACAACATCTCAAAAAGCTTGCCGCCGCCCACCCGCAACGAACTCATCGCCGCCATCCGCAACCACGGATCGTCAGGGTCTTTCTTCAGGACACTGGCGAGATAATACATGGGCAGGCCGCGGCCATTGCCCACATTGAATGCAAGCTGCCGCCGCACTTCAGGCGAAGGATCAGACGCGGCCGCCTGGACGCGCGGCAGGATATTCTGCAGCGCGAGCTCATGTGCGCGAACCGTCCAATCCGGATCGTTCCCCATCGGGATTTGTTTATTCTTGAGCGCGCCCAACCCGTCCAGCGCGTGCAGCGCGTGAAGACGCCCAAACCGCGAGCCATTGGTCAACATCTGCCAAAGAGGCCCGATGGCCGATTTATCCTGCCGTTCCCAAAGCAATCGCTGCGCGGTGTCGCGATGCCAGCCGTTCGGATGATCAAGCAGCGCGACCAATTCCCGCGTTGTGGCCGTCCCCAGGCGCGGCGGCGGCGGCTCCTTGAATCCGTCGGGAGCGATGCGGAAAATGCGCCCGCGATCATTGCCGCTGTTCAAATCCAGGTGTTTCTTCAACTGCTCCGGCAGCGACCACGGATGCTCGATAATCTCCCGGTGCATATCGATGACGTAAAGCGTGCCATCCGGCGCGTTGGCGAAATCAACGGGGCGGAACCAAGTGTCCGTGGACGCCAGGAATTCGCGGTTTGTCTCATCAAGTGCGCGATTCGCCGCCAATTGCCCATCGTGTTCCGTGATGACATCGCGATGAACTAAATTGAAAGCCACCTCGCCCACAAAACTGTTGTCCAAAAATTCCGGCGGAAAAGCGTTCCCGCGATAAATCGTCAGCCCCGAAGCTCCCGTGAAATATCCCGATGACCGCCCCCCGCCCTCGACCGGCCCGCTGGCCAATCCCGCCACGCGCCATTGCGTCCGCAGCACGCGCCACGGCTCTTCCGGGCTGATGCGGAAAACTTCCCCGGCCGCGCCGTCCGCCGCGATGGACACCATGGCCGGCGGCATGGCGAACCACGGATTGCGCCCGCCGTAGCGCGACTCGTACATGAACGCGTCAATGTGGTCGGAATTGGAGCAAGTGAACTTGCGCCCGCGCGAATCGAAACTCATCCCGTACTGCCCGCCGCCCTCCTCCGCCTCCAGCCACAGCGTGCGCGGGTCGAAGGCGAAATTGCGCCCGTCCAGGTCAAGCGGTGGCTCCGAGGGAACGGCCAGGTTCGTGACCATGCCGCCGTTCGGCCCCGTCGCGCCGTGAATCTTGTTGTCCAAGCCCCACTCGAGCGAGTTGACCACGCCCTGCACATTGATGTCCCGCATGTCCCGAACCTTGCGCGCCCCGCCAAAACCGAAGCCGGAATAAATGATCTTCTTGACGTTCGCCTTGCCGCTGCCGGTCGTATCTTCAAAGAAATAAAGGTTCGGCGTCGTGGCCGCATAAAGCCCGCCGTTGGCCCAAATCAATCCCGTCGGCCACAATAGCCCATCGGCAAAAACCGTCGCCTTGTCATAGACACCATCGCCGTTGGTGTCTTCGAGCATGACGATGCGGTCCACGCTTTCATTGAATCGCTCGGAGTAGCCGATCATTTCCGCCACGAACATGCGCCCGTTCTCATCAAAACAAGCCGCCACCGGACTTTGAATCAAAGGCTCGGCCGCCACTAATTCGGCATGGAATCCCTCCCGCAGCCGCAGTGTGTTGACAGCGTTGCTGGCTTCGACGGCAGGGAAACGCGGCAATTCCGCGGCCGCATCGACTTCCGGCGGCGCCCCCCAAACGCAAAACGAGAGGAACAACCCTCCAGCCAGAGCCAGGCAGAATTTAACGGCAGACATCGCGCCGTTGAGATAGCCAAAACCTCCGCCCCAAATCAAGCCCCGCCCTGTCCAGTCCCGTCATGGACTTCCGCCCGCGGCCCGTGTAATCTCCGCCAGCATATGAAAACTTTGTTGAGCATTCTTTTCCTCGGCTGGTCCGCCTTCGCCCGCGCCCAGGAGCCGGCGGTGGAAACTCTCGTCTGCATCCGCCACGGCGAAAAACCGCCCGGCGGCTTGGGGCAGCTTGCGTGCCGCGGCCTTAACCGCGCCCTGGCCCTGCCCAAGGTTTTGCTCGGCAAATACGGCAAGCCGCAATTTGTCTTCGCCCCCAACCCCGCGCAAAAAGCCGATGGCAAGGGCAATTACAATTACATCCGCCCGCTTATGACCATCGAGCCGACCGCCATCCAGTGCGGCCTGCCTGTCAATACGGCATTCGGCTACAAGGAAATCAAAGGCCTCGAGGATGAGCTGGCGAAACCCGCCTATCAAAACTCCCTTGTTTTCGTCGCCTGGGAGCATGGGCTGCTCGATGATTTCGCCAAGGAAATGGTCAAGGCCTACGGAGGCGACCCAAACCAGGTGCCAAAGTGGCCCGGCAAGGACTTCGACTCCATTTTTCTGATGAAAATCACCCGCTCCAATGGAACCAACGCCATTTCGTTCATCATTGATCACGAAGGTCTCGATAATTTGAGTGATGATTGCCCGTAACATCGTCCAATTGAGACCATGAGAACCTTTCTGCTGCTCCTGCTCGCCGCGGCCGCGCCGCTCAATATGTTCGCGGACTCCCTGCCGGCCAAGCCCAACTTCATTTTCATCCTCGCCGATGACATGGGCTATGGCGACATCGGCCCGTTCGGTTCGGCCAAAAATCGCACGCCCAATCTCGACCGCATGGCCCGCGAGGGGATGAAGCTGACCAGCTTTTATGGCGCTCCGCTCTGCACGCCGTCCCGCGCGCAAGTTCTGACCGGCTGCTACGCCAAGCGCGTTTCGCTGCCCGATGTTCTTTTTCCACGCAGCCCCATCGGAATAAGTTCCGATGAGGCCACCATCGGTTCGCTTTTGAAATCACTCGGTTACGCCACCATCGCCATCGGCAAATGGCACGTGGGCGACGCCCCGCCGTTTCTGCCAACCCACCACGGTTTCGATCATTACCTGGGCCTGCCTTATTCCAACGACATGGGCGGCGAGGTTCCGGGCAAAAATACCGACAAATGGAGCAAGCACACACCGCCGCTCCCTCTGGTGCGCGATGGCGAAGTCATCGAGGCGCTCCGCCCGAAAGATCAGGATAAATTGACCGCGCTCTACACCGATGAAGCTGTCAAATTCATTCGCGAGAACAAAAACCGCCCCTTTTTCCTCTATCTCCCCCACACGGCCGTCCATGTCCCGCTCCACCCTGGCCATAAATTCAGGGGCAAATCCGCCAACGGGCTTTACGGGGATTGGGTGGAGGAAATCGATTGGTGCGTCGGCCGCGTCATGTCCACCGTGCATGAATTGGGACTGGATGACCGCACGCTCATCGTCTTCAGCAGCGACAACGGCCCCTGGCTGGCCAAAGGCACCAACGCCGGCAACGCAGGCCCTTTGCGCGGCGGCAAAGGCGGCACGTTTGAAGGCGGCGAACGCGAACCTACTCTCGCCTGGTGGCCCGGCCATGTTCCCGCCGGCCAGGTCTGCGACGCCGTCGCCGCCAACATCGACCTGCTCCCAACCTTCGTCCACCTCGCGGGCGGCGCCGTGCCGCCTGAGCGCAAGATTGATGGCCGCGACATCTCCCCGCTGTTGCTCGGCCTAACCACCGAGTCGCCGCACGAGGCCTTTTTCTACATCGCCAGCAAATCCATCCAGGCCGTCCGCTCCGGCCCCTGGAAACTGGCCATCGCCACCCAATACGAAGGCATCGGCCCCTACACCGACATCGCGCCGAATTTGAACAAGCCATTCACACCGCGCCTGTATAATCTGGACAAAGACATCGGCGAACGATCCGACGCGGCCGCTGAGAATCCCGAAGTCGTGCGGCGCCTGGAAAGCTATTTGCGCGAAATGGACGGCGATTTGGGCGTCGGCAAAGTCGATGGCCCTGGCGTCCGCCCGCCCGGGCGCGTCGCTCATCCGACGGGCCTTTGGCTGCGCGGCCAGCAACCGCCGGAACCAACCGCCTATCAACCGGCGGACGAACTTCACGTCGGGGATGTCATTGAATCCGAAGAAGCGCCGCAAATCGCGGGCAAATCGCTGCGCATCGTTTGCGAGGTCAAACCGGAATCCGATAACGCCGTCATCGTCGCCCAAGGCGGATCCAAAGTCGGCTACGCGCTTTATCTGGCGGACGGCCTGCCCGCGTTCTCCGTGCGCGAAAACGGCAAGCTGTTCACCGTCAAAGCGGCCGAGCGGCCCGGCCGGGATTTCAAGCTGGACGCGCAATTGCTTTCAAACGGCTCCATGACGCTGGCTGTCGATGGAAAAATCTCCGCCACCGGCGCCGCGCCCGGCCTCGTGTCCGGCCAGCCCAAGGAAAGCATGTGCGTGGGCTTCGACGACGGAGCGGCCGTGGCGAAATACAAACAAAAAGCGAAAGAGCCATTCCAAGGCAAACTCACGGGGCTTTCGGTCATGGTCGGGCCGCCCTACCAATAAATAAAAGATGGGTCCGCGTGCGCGTTTTGGAACTGCGGCGTGTTCGTCGGAAAGGTGTAGAACACCACATGCCCATCGCCAAAAAGCATGTTGAATTTGCGCTGGCCCTTGTAGTTGTGCCACCAGGCCCCGTTGTTGGTGCTGATGTTGTAACTCTGATTCTCCCATTCCCAATCTCCCTGAATGATTTTCGTCACGGGGCTGGGCGTCATCTGCCGGCCTTTGATCGGCACCGCTCCTGAATTGTCCCAACTGGGGTCCGTGTCCGCCGTAATGTGCTGCACGCGCCACACGTCAAAGACATGTTCCGGGCAATAGCTGTTTCCATATTGGACGAAACAATTGTTCGCCCCGTAATTGACATCGCCCTTGTCGGCCGGGCATTGCCAGGTCATGACATTGTTGACATATTTATTGAGCGGCCTCAGCGCGGGCAGCGTGCTCACGCCAAAAGAATCGCCGACAAAACTATCCAGGTTGTAAATGCCCCGCTGCCCTCCCGCCGCCGCCCAGCCGCGCATCCACGGGTACCAATCGCTCGAATCATCCGCATACATGATCCAGGCCAGGGAAATCTGATGTTGATTGCTGGCGCATTGGGTGCGTTTTGCCTCTTCCTTGGAGCGCGCAAGCGCCGGCAGCAAAAGCGCCGCCAAAATGGCAATGATCGCGATAACCACCAGCAGTTCAATGAGCGTAAACGCCGTCGTGACAGCCCGCCCCTCCTTCATGCCCGAAGGAGCCAAGTTGGCTGGCTGGCGGCGAATACCCATATTATATAAGGCATCACACTGCGCCCAAAACCTTCGCCCGTCACGCCTTATCACGGCTTAAATTTTATCTATTGCATTACCATCAAATAATGGTATTATATGGGCCATGTCGCGCTTCGGCGTGTGTTCTTTCAGTCTTTAGGCAGGATTTTTTTACAGAAAAATACTGGAAAAAACTCAACCAGAACAAAGCAACAATAGGGAAAACAAGGTTTAACAAGGCAGATTGCGGCATTTTCAAGAGAAATGGCCGCCCGCATCCGTGCGTCGCGCCGGGTTGCTCCCTTTCGGAGTGGCGCCCGCGCTTGCTCCGTATAAATAAAAACCCAAATTCTTTGTAATTTACGTTTGAACTCAGCGGAATTAGCTGATACCAAGTGTTTGATGCTCGCCGAAGGCGTCGTGCCGCAACCGGAGAATCCCCTGGATGCCGCCAAAAAACGCATTCATATCGGGACTTTGCCGGATTGGGTTGTGCCATGTTCGTTTCGGATGGACTTTAAGCCGAAACAAACTGGCCACGTGACCTATTTGTTTTCGAGCATGCAGTTGCACGCCGAAAAACGCCAGGCCTTCGTCCATGCGGCCACCCGGCTGGAGACAATTCAGGCCGTCCAAAATGAAGCCCAGGGCCGCATTCCCTTTGAGCCGCGCACCCAGACCTTCACCCTGCACTGGCTCAAAATCCATCGCGGCGCCAATGTCGTTGACCGCACCGTTCTGGACAACCTCCGCTGCGTCCAGCAGGAGGCCGGCGGCTTCGCTTCACCGCACCGGCTGACCGTGATGCTCTTGCTGGAAGACGTGCGGCCCGGCGACGTGTTGGATTTGTGCTACACAATCGAGGACCGGCCGCTTTTGATGTCCGAATACTGCGGATGTTTCTTCACGCTTCCGGAGGGCGCGCCGCTGGGAAAATTTTACTTTTCTGTCAAGTTTAACGACTCCCGCCCGCTGGAATGGGAAGCCTCCCTGCCCGATTTCGAGCCGGTCGAAACCGAGCGCGGCGGCGAAGTGCAATGGGTCTGGACGCGCGAGAATTTTCCCGGATTGCGCGCCGAACAAAACACCCCGCCCTGGCATATTCCCTTCCCGTGGATCCAAGTCTCCGATTGCCCGGATTGGGAAACCGTCGCGTCCGCCTTCGCCGCCGCTTGGGACGCGGACAAGCCGGTGGAGGACCTGGCTGCCGTCATCCCGGAAGCGGCCGGCTGGCAGGGCAGCATCTGGCAGCAGACTGAAAAAGCCATCCATTTTGTCCAGGATGAATACCGCCATCTGGCGCTGGATGAAGAATTGGACGGCCGGCCGCCCACCGCCCCGGATGTCGTCGCGCGCCGCCGGTATGGAGACGGCAAAGACCTTTCGGTCCTGTTGATGACACTCTTGCGGCGGCTCGGGCTTGAGGCGCGCCTGGTCTTGGTCAACACCAATTTTCGCAAGTCTCTGGCCGGCCTCCTCCCGATGCCCTCCCTTTTCAATCATCTGGTCGTCGAATACAAGGCCCGCGGCGAAATCCGCTGGGTCGATGCCACTGCCAAAGGCCAGGGCGGCGGCTCGCTCAACCGCGTCGTTGGCGATTTCGGCGTCGGCCTGCCGGTGGCCGCCGCCGGCGCGGATTTGATCGGCGCGCCCGAAGCCGCGCCCGAATCCAACGTCTATCGCATCAAGGAAGCCGTCCTGCTGGATACCTCCGGCACGTCATCCATTTTTGGCATCGTCATTGCCGCCCGCGGCACGCACGCCGAAGAATTGCGGCGGGAGTTCGAGCGCCAGGGCCCCGAAGCCATCGCCCGCCAGCGTTTGCAAATGTGCGTGGACAGATTCATCGATGTCAAGCGAATAGGACAATTGGAATTTCGCGATAACCGCACCGACAATGAATTCTTCCTGGCCGAGGTTTTCGAGATTCAAAACTTTCTCAAGGAAGATGCCAAGGCGAGCTGGTACAACATGGAAGTATCGGCGGAAGCCGTCGCCACTTTGCTGCCGCTGCCCATTTCGGGGCCGCGCAACACTCCCTACGCGCTGCCGCACCCGTGCCACATGGTGCATATCCTGGAGGTTTATTGCGTGGCCCTGCCGCCAGCCATCGTCCAGCAGCGCACCATCGAGAACCCCTGGCTCCACTTTACCCGCCT
The DNA here is from genome assembly GCA_036501625.1 of Verrucomicrobiia bacterium. Lineage (GTDB taxonomy): Bacteria > Verrucomicrobiota > Verrucomicrobiia > Limisphaerales > Palsa-1400 > Palsa-1400. The sequence continues at coordinate 84,206 of DASXZY010000078.1, read as the reverse complement.
GCGCAAAACGCTGGCCGGCAATTGGACCATCACCACGACCCTTTCCACTTTGGCCGACGCCGTCCCGCCGGATGGAATTGACGAATATCGGGAATCCGTGCGCGAAATCCGGTCGCAATCGGCATGGTCATTGCAGGTGCCGGTCGGGCAGGACCGCCCGCATCAGAGAAGCGATTTTGCCCGGCTGCCTGCCGCTTGGGAAGACTCCGGTCCGTTCCCGCACGCGGCCAAGCCCGCCCCGGCGCCCAGGTCCGCCGCATCCGCCGGCCCGGCCCGCTCCCAAGTCTTGCGCGAATCCGCCGAAGGGCCGGCCGCCTCGAGCACGGCAACTCCAGCGGCGCAGGCGGGCGAGATTCGCTACCGGCGAAGAAAACGGCACCGCCGCCGGCGCAAGCAGACCAAGCGAATCCGCATGTGGCAATTCGTTCTCGTGGGCTTGCTGGTGTCGATTCTGTTGCTGTCAGCCTACGAATTTTTTAAGAAGACCGGCGGCATGATCAAAGCGCCTCCGACGCCGGATGACATCAAGAGCCAGCAGCAGCCTTAAACGTGAGAGGCGCGTTGCAGGCGGTCCGAGATCGCGCGCCATTCATCCCCGGCCGGAGGCGATTCCACGATGATCAACTCCGCGCCTTCTTCGTCGCAGCGATGCAGCTCGGCATAGAGCGCCCGCGCGAAAGCCTCCGCGTCGGGCGGAATGACCGCCACGCGCCCGAACGGCTCGCGCAGCGGAATGCAATGATAGCTGACAATATGAATTTTTTCGCGGGCAAAGCCGAAGGCGGCCGCCTGGCGGGCCAGGTCCGCCTCGCTGCTCCAGCGCAGCACCGCCAGCCTGGCCTTGGGCGAGTAGTGGCGGGGCCGCAAGCCCGGGCTGCGCGCAACCTCATCGCCCGCGCCGCCGTTTTCAATCGCGCCCAGGCCGAGAACAGCCTCCAATGTTTGACACCCAATCATGCCCGGCCGCAGCAAACGCGGCCGCGCCGAGGCCAGGTCGAGCACCGAGGATTCCAGGCCCACCTGGCAAGGCCCTCCGTCAATAATAAGAGGGATTCTCGCGCCAAGGCTTTTGCGCACGTGCGCGGCGGCGGTGGGCGAGATTTCATTGGAGCGGTTGGCGCTGGGCGCCGCCAGCGGAAAGCCGCAAGCGTGGATGACCGCCTGCATCAGCGGATGGCTCGGCCAGCGCACCCCCACCGTCCCGCCCCCCGCCGAGACTTCGTCCGGAATCTCCTCCGAGCGCGGCAACACCAATGTCAAGGGGCCGGGCCAAAAGGCCGCCGCCAATTTGTCCGCCGCCGCCGGCCACTCTGCCGCGCATCGGCGCGCCATGGCCGCGCTCGCCACATGAACGATAATCGGATTGTCGGATGGCCTGCCTTTGGCCGTGTAGATGCGCCGCACCGCTTCCGCATCGAAAGCGTTGGCGGCCAGGCCATAGACGGTTTCAGTCGGCAGCGCCACCAGTTCTCCCGCGCGCAGCAATTCCGCCGCGCGCGCGACCGCGCGCTTGAACTCGGCCTCCGATTCAATAGTCAATACTTCCATTTTTGGATCGCCATTCCGCCATCTTAATCTTAATCCTAATCGCAATCCTAATCTTAATCTTTGGATGGCAGGATTAAGACAAAGAGAATGATGCTCATCTCCCTGACCAAACAACTTGACAGCGGCCAATCGCTGACCGCGCTGGAAATCCGCAATGCCGTCGCGGAACTGTCCGGCGAGGATGCCAGCCTCGAAACCAAGGCCGAGTTTCTTGCCGCGCTCGCGCGCAAGGGCGAAACAGCGGAGGAAATCGCCGGCTTCGCGCGCGAACTGGGACGCCTGGCCATCGAGCCGCCCATTGACGCCGAAACCCGCGCGCGGCAAATCCTCGACGTCTGCGGCACCGGCGGAGACCACCTGAACACATTCAACATTTCGACCACCGTCGCGCTGATTGCCGCCGCCGCCGGCGTGCCCATGGCCAAGCACGGCAACCGCGCCGCCACCTCGCAGACAGGCAGCGCCGACGTGCTGGAGGCGCTCGGCGTCAAGATCGACTTGACGCCAGAGCAGGCCGCGCGCTCGTTGAAGGAGCACGGTTTCGCCTTCTTTTTCGCGCCCAATTATCATCCGGTCTTCAAGAAGATTTCGCCCGTGCGCCGGTACTGCGGCGAGCGCGGCCAGAAGACCATTTTCAACTATCTCGGCCCGCTGCTCAATCCCGCGCGGCCGAGTCTGCAATTGGCGGGCATACCGCGGCCGGGCCTCTGCCTGCCCCTGGCCACTGTGTTGCAATCGCTGGGCTTGCGCCGCGCCATGGTCGTCTGCGGCTCGGTCCCGAACGGATGCCTGGATGAATTGTCCACCCTCGGCGAAAACACCGTCGCGGAATTTTACCAGCCGCGCGGACTGGCTGTGTCAACTCTGCTGCCGGAGAATTTCCCCATTCAACCCGCCACGCTGGCCGACTTGGCCGGCGGCAACCGCGAGACCAACGCGGAAATTATCCGGCAATTGCTGCGCGGCCTCGATCGCGGCCCCCGGCGCGACGCCACCCTTTTGAACGCGGCCGCCGCTCTCTTCGTCGCGGAAAAATGCAAGTCTCTGGCGGACGGATGGGAGCTGGCCGCCGAGGTTATTGATTCCGGCCGCGCGTGGGCCAAACTGCAAGCCCTCATTGCTAACGGCTCTTGACTGAAAGGACAAGTTAGGCATTCTGCCATGATGTATAAGATCATCGGAGCGGACCTCAAGGAGTATGGACCCGTCAGCGCCGAGCAGTTGCGCCAGTGGGTCACCGAAGGGCGCGTCAACGGCCAGACCAAAGTGGCCCCCGCCGAGGGAACCGATTGGAGATTGATGTCGGAACTTCCCGAATTTGCCGGCCTTTTCCCCGCCGCTCCCGCGCCTGTTCTGATTCCCGCGGCCGTTCCGATCGCTCCGCTGCCGGTTCAACCGCGCGCGTCCCAAATGGCGGTGTGGTCGATGGTCACCGGCATCGTTTCCATTCTCTGCTGCTGCGGATGGTTTGTGTTCGCGCCGCTGGGCATCGTGCTGGGCGCGGTGGCGCTGTCGCAAATGAAAAGCCAGCCGGCCTTGACTGGGCGCGGCTTCGCCATTCTCGGAATTGTCCTGGGCATCGTGGCCATTCTTATTTGGGGCGCGACGGACATCTTTTTCTTTCTGAATCCCGATGCGTTGCAGAACCTTCAGAGCCAATTGCCGCACTGATTTCGTGAGTGCGCCGCAAGCATTTTCCCGCTGGCGCGTCGCCGCCCTCGCGGCCGGGATGCTGGCCGCCATCGGGGCGGTGGCGGTGCTGTTCCTGTTCGATCCATCCACCGCGGGTTTTTATCCGGTTTGTCAACTGCATGAACTGACTGGATTGCAATGCCCTGGTTGCGGCGGCCTGCGCGCGCTCCACCAGCTTTCCCACGGCCGGTTCGCTGCCGCCTGGCGCTTGAATCCCTTTGTGCCCCTGCTTTTGCCGGTGGTGATATGGCTGGGCTTGCGCGAGATCGTGTTCGTCTTGACAGGCCGGCAGTGGCCCGGCCTCATCACGCGGCCCGTCTTTGCCTGGCTGCTGGCCGGGTCGTTGCTTTTATTTGGCATCTTGCGGAATATCCATTTTGCGTGAGATTGCAGAGTTAGACCGTCATGAAGGGTTCGTTGAAACTTCGCTCCCGCCGGCCGTTGACCCGTTCGGAAGCCTGGGCTTGCTTCACGGCCAACCTGGCCTTGCCTGGCTCCGGTTCGCTCGCCGCGGGCCGCGCCGTCGGCTACGCGCAATTGGCCGCCGCGTTTGGCTCCTTGATCTTCACCATGGCCGCGAGCATCCCGATGATCAAGATGGTCTTGTCAGGAGGCCTCGGCGCGCTGCAATCACCGACAGGCGACCCGTTCCAACAAATGGGGGAAACGTGGCATTACGTGCACTGGCCTCTGGCGGGCATGGTTCTTTTTGCCGGCTCCACTTTGTGGGCCATGTCAACGAGCATGGCCGTTCTGTCCAAGACGCCCAAAGACGGCGTGCCTCCGCGAATCACCTAACCCGACCTGTCAAACATTTTCCGTATGGCGGCGAGCCAGGAAATGCAGCCAGCGGCGCGTGACCGGCCGCCTATAAATCCGGCTCAAGGCCGCCGCGTACAGTTCAATCTGCGGCCGGTAAATCCTGATCTTCTCCTTCAATTCCGCCTCCGGAAAATGGTCCGTCTTAAAATCCAGCAGCCAAATTTGTCCGGGCAGAATCGCGGCCAGGTCAATGACTCCCTGGACAACAATAAATTCCTCGGCCCCCGCGCGCGCGAATTCCGCCGCGCCGAGGCGCGCAAGTTCCGCCGCCTCCAATCGCACGGTGAACGCCAATTCCCGCCGCAAAGCCGGCCGCTGTTCCAATAATTGGCGTCCCGGCTCGGATTGCCAAAACGCGGCCAGCGCCTCGAGGTTCAGGCCGGCGCATTCTTCAGCGGAAAGAAGGTTCTCGGCGCGCATTCGCTCCGCCTCGGCGCTCAAACCCTCCAGAGACCCGGCCCGCTCCAGCGCCAGATGCTCCAAAAAAGCGTGGTGCGCCAGGCCAATCTCGGCCGCCGTCAAAGCCCCTTCCGCCACGCGCGATGACGGGCCGCCCCGGAACAGCCGCACCTCCTCCTCCTGCTCCACCATCGCGCGGCGCAAATCCGAAACCGAAGCCTTGGCGGCGGCGCGGGTGTCGCCATCCAACATATACTTCCAGTCCAGCCGCTCGCGGGTTTCGGGCGGCAAGTCCGCCTCGGCGTCCCGGCTGGCGGCAAGGCTGGCTTGCTCCACATGCGGCGCAAGCCAGGGGTGATCTTCATCCAGCACAGTCCAGGTGAAGAACTCGTTTCGGCCCGAAGCGGACAGATTGGCGGCGCCGGGCGGCCAGCTTCCCAGCCAATCCAAAAAGCTGTTGCTGGCCAGAATTTCCGCCGGCCCCGCGCCTGCCAAGGCGCGCCGGGGCCACTTCTCCTCGATGCTCTTGCGCGAAGCGGCGCCCGCCAGAATCAGCCGATGCTTCGCGCGAGTCATGGCCACATACAGCAGCCGCATTTCTTCGCCGAGCGACTCCTTTTTTTGCCGCCGCCGGGCCAGCCAATGCGGAAGACTCGGCCAGGTTTGCGCGGATTCCGGCCGGCGCACGCGCGGACAAAGCCCGTACTCTTCATCAAGGATAATGCTATCGCGCGCCTCTCCCGCATGGAACCTCTTCCCCAGGTCCGCCACCACGACCACCGGAAATTCCAGCCCTTTGCTCTGGTGGATGCTCATCAAGCGAACCGCGCCAGCCTGCGCCGGGGCCGGATCGGAATCCTCCTCGCCCTCCTGCTGCGCTTCCACAAAATGGAGAAACCGCGCGAGGCTTTCGCCGCGGCTGGCGTCGAATTGCCGCGCCAGTTGCAGCAGGCGTTCCACGTTCGCCCGCCGCTGCCCGGCGCGGCTCTGGGTTTGGAGCCAATCCTCGTAATGGGTGGAGTCGATAATATTTTCCAGGCATTGCGAAACGGCCTCCTCCCGCGTCTGCCGCCGCCAGTTCGCGTAACGTTCCAAAAACCGCCTCGCTTTGGCGTTCGTCGAATCCGAGAGCGCGTGCCAAAACAGCCCGCGCGGCCGCGCCACGCGCATCGCGGCCAGCTCGGCATCGGTCATTCCGACCAGCGGCGAGCGCAACACGCCGAGCAGCGGCACATCCTGCAGTGGGTTGTCCAGCAATTGCAACATGCCGAGCAAGTCGCGCGCTTCCGCGCTGTCATAAAATCCCCCGCGCGCTGCCGCCAGCGGAATGCACAGCCGGCTGAATTCCTTGGCGTAGGCGGAAACCTTCGCTCTCGGCGCGCGCAACAGAATGACCATGTCGCTCCAAGGCGTTGAGGCGCTGTGCAGTTCGAGCAGGCGCCGGCCGGCGAAGCGCGCTTCCTTTTCGGCGTCGGAGGCATTCTCATCATCGTCGCCGGCGTTCTCGCCGATGCGCCGCAGCAACAATTCCACCGGCGCGGGACTCGACGGAGATGAACATTGTGATGGCCGGTGTTCGCGGCCGCCAAAACGCAGGCGCGCCGCCTCGTCATAATCGGCCCCGCCAACGCTCGCGCGCATCAGCGGCGTGAAGACCGCGTTGACGAAAGCAAGGATGCATTCGTGGCTGCGAAAATTGTCTGAAAGCGCCAGCACCCGCCCGGAAGGCCCGCCCGCCTCCCATCGCGTTTTAAAGGCCGCGAAAATGCGCGGATCCGTTTGGCGAAAGCGGTAAATGCTTTGCTTGACGTCGCCCACCAAAAATAGATTCGCTTCGCCGCCCTCGCTGGCCACGGCTTGAATGATGGCCTCCTGCGCCCCATTGATGTCCTGAAATTCATCGACGAAAATCAGGCGCAATTTCCGCCGCCATTGCCGCGCGATCCCGCTCGGACTCGGCCCGTCCCAAAGCAGGCGCAGCGCGAATTGCTCCAAGTCCTGAAAATCCATGCTGCCGGCATTGCGCTTGGCCGCCGCGAAGGCCTCGCCGAAACGCCGCGCGGCGTCCAGCAGCGCGAGCATGGGCGGGCGCGTCCAGTCCCAATCTTCGGCCAGCGGGTCCTCCTCGCCCGAAAGCGCGCAGACGGAATGCAAAAAATCCGCCTCTTCAAAAATGTCCGCGATTGGCTCGCGCCAGCGGGCTTTCGGAGTCGGCCATGACTTGTCGATCTCCCCGATCTCCGCCAAAGCCGCCGCGAACTCCGCCCGCTCCGCGCCGCCGCGCAAGCCTTCCAAAACCGCCGCGCAACGGGCCGCATTTTGCCCCGGCAAATGCCGTTGCAATCGCGCCACCCACGCGGCGCGCCAGGCGTTCAGCTCCGCCATCAGCCACGCGCGCCATTGCTCCGGCTGGGGACTTCGGAAACAGGCTTCCTGCGCGGCGAACCACCCCGCCGGATCGCGCAAGCTTTGGGCGTAGCGATGCAGGCGCTCGATCAAATCGCGCACAGGCTGGTCGCGGTCGCCGCCGGTGGCCTGGATGAGTTTTTGGATGGCCAGCTCCGCCGTCTCGCTGGAATTATAAACCGCCTCCAGCACGCCGTCCAAAGTCCGCCGCGTGAGCGCGCGAGATTCTTCGTTGGACAGGATTTTCAATTGCGGGTCCAGGCCCAGCTCGTAGAAATGCTGCCGCGCCAGTTCAAGGCAAAAGCTGTGGAGCGTGCAAATGTGGGCCGTTTCCAGCAAAGCCAGTTGCTCCGCCAGCCGCGGCGAAGAGTTCGCGGCGGATTCAAGCCCTTCCCGGAGGCGCCGGCGCATTTCCGCGGCCGCCGCCTGGGTGAATGTGACCATCAGAATCTCATCCACGCTGCCCTCGTTGTTTTCATCCAGCAGCCAGGCCAGGCAGCGTTCCACCAGTGTGCGCGTCTTGCCCGCGCCGGCTCCCGCGACGACCAGGACATTGCCCCGGGCGGCGATGGCTTCCCGTTGCTGCTGGGTTGGCGCGGGCGAATTCGTCATGCCCTTGGAGTAAACCACGTATTGGATGGATTTCACGGATATTTTTCCATTGCCCGCGGCGGGCCGCGCGGCTATCATTTGGGCATCGCCTCAATGCCTATGAAAAAGACCGCGAAAACCGCGCGCGGAACGAGCACCAGGGAAGCCGCAGCCGGCCTCATCCATCCCATCATCATCTACCCTTTCAAACAGCCGGGAGACTACGCGGACCTGGATGGGCTTTATGGATTGGCCGCCCGCCTGGCGGAACAGAAAAAGACCTACGCGCGGCCGCTGACGGTCATGGACCGCAAAACCTATTACAGCAATGAAGGCCACGGCGCGTTCCTCGATTTCCGAAATAACACGGTCGCCCGCCACTCCGATATTATTGACGCATGGTGCGTTGACACCTGCCAAATGTGGTACGACGGCCTCGGCGCGGCCTTCGAGCGCGGCGGGGAAAACGATGTCTATTGGCTCATCCCCGGCGATTTCAATTACGGCGCCGCCTCCGGCCAGGAGGTCCTGAGCGGCCTGCATGACTTGCCGGAAATCATCCAGGAATTGAACCAGGACTTTTGCGTCGGCGAAGTTTGCTTCGGCCATGCCAATTCCAAGCGCCTTATTGATACTTACGGAACCTTCGCCCTGCTCTACACATGGTTTCCAACCGAGGCCCAGGAAATCCGGCAATTCACCGAGCGGCCGCGCTCAGAATTTTTCGCGGTGCGGCACGGGTTTTTGCGGGAGGCCCTGATGCATCGGTGGTATCCGTATGAACAGACGCTGGTCATGCTGCTGCAGGCCGTGTTCAACAAAAAACGCATGAGCCGCTTTGCGGTCGGAAACATTTCCGATTTGCCGGAAGGCCGCGAACCCCTGGCCCCCGCCCTGCAACAAGTCGAGCGCACCGAGCGCGTGCTGCAATCCGTCTGGCGTGAGCGCAACCAATTCCGAAGCGATTGGCCCGAACTTTACCGCGAGTTGAAGACCCGCTCAGACGAAGTGCGCCGGGCCGCCTTCACGATCTTGCAGAACCACTTGACGTAGAAACGGACGGCCCCAATAATGGGATATGGAGTGTAGTCCGTTTAGAATATGATTTCGCGTGGTTATCTGAAGCCCCTTCGGGCCATCAATTTCATTTGTCGCGCCACCCAGGCTGCAACCGTCAGCCTCGTCGGAGATTTTAACGAGTGGGACCCAGGAGCGCATCCCATGAAACACATGCCTGACCGGTCGTGGCTGCTGACCATCGACCTGAAGCATGGCCATCATCGATACGCTTTTCTTGTGGATGGCGTCTTGAGCCTGGACCCCCATGCGCAAGGCATCACCCGCAACGACATGGGAGAGCGCGTCTCGCTCATCCCAGTGAGCTAGATTTTTTACGCTTCGACCGGCGCGCCCGCCGGCTCTTTTATAGCCACGAGCGGCCGCCGCACCAATTGTCCCTGGAACGTATAGCCCGGGACCAGCGTTTCCCCAACGACCGCGTTTCCGTCCGGCGCTGTTTTCCGCGCCACCTGGTGCTGGTTCGGATCGAACGGCTCCCCTTCGCGCCCCGCGACCGCCGTCAAGCCGACGCGCCGGGCCGCCTCGCGGCAATTGCTTTGGAACTGGCCCACTTGCTCCACCAGGGCCGGCTGCCCGGAATGGCGGGCGGCTTGCTGAAGCGCGGCCGCGTGATCCAAAATATGAATGACGACTTGCAGCCAATCCATTTCAGCCCGGCGCAGCTTTTCCGTTTCCGTCCGCAAATGGGTTTTCTCGGCGTCGCTGGCTTTTTGCAGAAGTTCCGCGAATGCCTTGGACTCGGCGGCGATGGTTCCAGCCAGGGATTTGGCTGAGCCGTCCGCCTGATTCGCGTGTGCCTGGAACTCCTTCCACTGGCTGGCTGCTCCCGAGACTTGCGCGGCTAACTGGTCGATCTTCTGGATTTGCTCCAGCGCGTTGGAAAGGAGCCGCGCCTGGGCCAGGCTTTGTTCATCCTCGCTGCGGCGCAGAAAAGGGAACAGGAAGCACCACGCGGCCGATCCCGCGCACGCGATTAAAAGGAACGCCTCCCACCACAGCAGCGGCCGGTGCCCCTGGCTCCAAATGAATCCGGCCACTCCCAGCAATAGGACATCCGCCGCCAGAAACGGCCACCACGGCAATCTTGATTTCTCATTGGTCATCGCGGGCGATCATAAATCAACCAGCCCTGTTTCCAACTATCTTATTCGCCGTCAACGTAAGCGAGGGAATCACAAACAGAAAGTTCGGCGCGGAGATTTTAATGCCCGAAAGCCCCGCCTGCCCCAGCGTCTTCGCGTATTCCCGCACATGCTTCTGCCACAGGTCCAAGCCGATGGCCCGCCCGGCGCGCAATTGCTTGGCCGCTCCAATGAGCATCAACCCGTGCCCGCAGCCCACGTCGAGCACCTGCTCATCCCCGCGCCACGGAATGGCCGCGATCAATTTATCTCGCAAACGCAATTTGCCCGATTTGCTTCCCCACAACATAACCAGAGCCTCCAAAAAGAAACACACGCCTATGCTCGCGGCGGGCCAGGTCGCAGTTTCGCGCCAGGAAAATCGAGAAAACTTCAGCCCCGCCGCCAAGGCCAAACACGCAACCCCAATCATCACAAAGCGACGCACCACATCCGGCGCGTCGATGCCATAATTGGGGCGTTGGTTGGAGGCTGGCGCGGCCATTTTACAAAACTTTCTCGATAACAGGCGCCGCCTTGGCGGCCTTGGGCGCGTCCTGCGCAAACCCGCTCCCAATGCCGCCCAGGAAAAGGGCCAGAGCAATGGCCATCACGCCGCGCCGCCGCGCGCGAGCCGCGCCCAACCACCATAGGGCCAGCGGCGCGACCCAGATCAAATTGAGCCAGGCGGAATGGCGCATGAACCAGTCCGCGCATTGGAAAAACTGGCTTGAATCGACATACGATTGGGCCGCCGCATCGCCAGCATGGGCGGCCTGGATGAGCTTCCCAAACGCGAAATCATGCGCGAGCGCCGCCTCGCCGCCCGCGGCTTTCCAAGCCACGGCGCAGGCGCCGCAGGCATTCCAACCCACGGCCAGCCCGCCGAGGCTCCACACGCCGACGGCCAATCCGCCGAGCGCCAGCAATCCGGCGCTGGTGCCGCCCCATGACATCAACCCAAGCGCGAGGCCCCCGATGCTTACCGGCGCAATGGCCAATCCGCCGAACGCAAACAGCCCTCCGACAGCGCATCCGCCCGCGGCAAACCAGGCGCGGACGGCCTTATTCGAGCCGCCAACGCGGATGTGAACCAGCGGCAAGCCCAGAAAGCTCGCGCGGCTGCGGTATTCCCAGGCGGGTGCCGCGGCAGTCTTCGGCTGGTTCGCCGTGCGGGCCGCGGAAGCACGATTCGCGCGCCAGAACCAAAATGACAGGCCGAAAAACACGGCCACACCAAGAGACGTGAAGACCAGCATGGCGGCGGCAAATCCTTCGCGGCGCCCAGCCGCCAGCCCCCCTTGCCACCAGACCAGCAATGAGAACGCCACCGACGCGCCTGCGACCGCAACCAATAGCCCCGCGTAAAAACGCCTGATCACGCGCTTCTCCCCGTCCGATTCCGCCAGCGCCAGCCCGGCTCGGTAGCCGGCGTAATTGCCAAAGACAACCAGCAGCATGGACCAAATGACGGCCAAAAGTCCTCCGGTTGCGGCCTTGACGCCGGCCCCGCTCTTGACCGCGCTGCCGGCCACGGAGGCCGTCGTGGTGGAGACACTCATGGCGGGCAGCGCCAGCATGACTCCTTGCGCGAAAACCGGGCTTGGGCCGGTCCGCTCCAGCGCGCCTTCGACATAGGCGAGCACCTGTTCCGCCAGCAATTTGCGCCCGCGCGAAAGGCGTTGTTTAACGGCGTCTTCGCTCAAATCCAGCGCGGCGGCCACATCGGCAATCGAACGGTGTTCGCGATAAAAAAGGATAAGCGGCTCGCGGCAAACGCCCGGCAAGCGTTCCAGCGACCGCCACAAAATGGCCTCCTCCTCCTTCGTCATCGTTCCCTCGCACGGAGTCGGCTCGCACGCGCGGAAATCGGTCGTGGCTTCGAGCGTCTCGGCGGCCTCCACAGGTTCCCGGCCCTGCCGCTTGAGGGCGTCGCAACTGAGGTTCCGGGCGATGCGGCAGAGCCACGGGCGCAATTTCGCCGGCTCCCGCAAACCCGCCAATTGCCGCCACGCGGTCAGGAAAGTTTCCTGGGCCAGGTCCTCGCTTTCGCTCAGGCGGCCGGTGGCGTTGTAGGTGAGGGCGCAGATGAGCGCCTGGTAGCGCCGCACGATGGAACCGAAAGCGTCGCGATTGCCTTCGAGGCATTCCGCGACCAGGGCCGCATCGTCGGTTTGATTTTCGAACACAGTATTGTTTGTCATAATGCTATTAAGTCCGCAAAACCATCCTAAAGGTGACAAAGAATCTTCCGGCAGGCCCGCCCTTGATGCGCTTGAATTTTCTCTATTGCATTACCATCAAAACATGGTACCGTGCACCCATGTTCGCGCTCCGGCGCGTGTTCTTTCGGTCTTTTCGGCAGAATATTTTAAAAATATTTAAGAAAAAATCACGCAGATCAAGGCCATCAACGGCAAAACAAGGTTGAACAAGGCAAAACACGGCGTTTTCGATGAAAAATGCCGCCCCGTGTACGCGCGTTCGCGCGCCCGCGCCCGTCCGCCCGCCCGGCGTTTTCGCGTTGACAGCGGGCTGGCTGTTTGTTTTACTCACGCCGTCAATCAGGTTTATAACAGGCGCGGGATTCTAAAATGAACGAGAAAACCCCCATCGTGAACTTCACCAACGTGACGATTCTCATGGCCACGTTGGGGTTCGGCTTCGCGCTCATTCGTGGAAACCTTGAAAGCCCGCGCCCGGCTCCCCTTGAAGCCTCGCATATTCCCGACACCGCCGACGTCCATAAAGTTGAGTCCCGGCTTTGGCAGGACCCGTTTGAACCTTTCGAATCCGCGACCAACAAGGCGGCTTCCGCCAAAGCGCCGAAGTCGGAAATCGGCGCTGCTCGTCAAAACCTTCAGCCAGAGAATCCAGCCCCTCCGGAAGTCCAGCAACCATGGAAGGGCATCAACGACCGCGTGTCGAAGCCCGGCAGCGCCGTCAAAATCCTGGGCGTCATGCTGGAGGGTTCGTCCTACGCGGAGGACAAGGAGGTCCGCTTGCGCACCCGTTACGCCGTGGAATTGGCCCTCTCCACTGCCGAGGCCGGGCCGGAAGACCGCATCCACATTTTCACCAACTCCGTGCGGCTCTTCTGCCCGGAGGAAGCGCGGGACAGCAAGTTCGCTTACGAATGGTTTGTCAATGAAACCGGCATCCAATTCTGCGTGCTCTGGTTGAACGAGTATGATTTTTCACCCAATCCGATGCTTGAATTAGGGTCGCTCCTGACCAATATCCCGGCCCTCGCCAGCAAAGATGCCACTATCAATATTTCGTTTAACCTCATCGGCCCCCGCTCTTCGGACACCCTTCGTTCCTTGGCCGAATTCAACGGCGGCAGCCAGGAAGAGTGCTTCCAGTATCTCAAAACCGCGGCAAAATTGAACCGCTTCCACATTCTTTCTCCCGAAGCCACCACCTCCGTGGACCCGACGAATGAGGACCTTTATGGACCTAAGCTGGTTGAAAGGTTTGAGTCCATATTTGAAAAAGATGTGTTCGCCAATTGGATTACCCCGGATCAGACCCTGGCCGATCTTCTCGCCCAGGAGCTTGCGAACCGGGTCGATTCAACAGATGGCCAAAGCAACGTGGTGGTCCTGCTGGCCGAGCAGGACACCTACTACGGACGCGAGTTGGCCGACGAATGGATTGACGCTCTGACCCGCACAAATTCCGGTGTTTGCGCGAGCCAGAATGATATCTGGCAATTTGCCTACCTGCGCGGCCTGGACGGCTCGAAAGCGGCCAAGGAGAGAACCTCGAGCGATTCCAGCCAGGAAAAAGCGCGTGATGTGGCAGATTCGCCCGAAGCCGCGCTTCAGCCGCTCTTGCAACAGCAGCACCGGGGCTTCAAAGCCGATGGCAATGCCCAATTGGATTATATCGTCCGGCTGGGCGAATTCCTGAAAACGAAGGACAAATGGCTGCGCCAGCAGAAAAAAAGCCGCATCCTCGCCGTCGGCCTGACGGGCAGCGATGCTTATGACAAGCTCACTCTCTTGCGCGAGTTGCGGGACGACTTGCCGGACGCCGTTTTTTTCACGACCGACCTCGACGCGCCTCTCTGGACGGCCAGCGAATTGGTTTATACGCGCAACCTCCTGGTCGCGTCGGCTTATCCGCTGGACCCGAATCCGGAGTTCAATTCCCCTCCGTTGATGCAGCAGTTTCCTCCCTTCCGTGATGTTTACCAGGCGGCCGTATTCCGCGCTTGCAACTCCCTGGTGCAAACCGGCGACCCGCTCCAAGTCAATGATCCTGCTCACATGAGCGGAGGGTTGTATAAAATTGGGCGGTCGGGGCCGGTCCCCCTCGACTCGGTTGCCCCCTCCGGTGACTCTGGCTTTCCTTTGGCATCTTTTCTTTTCTTGTTGTTCCTATGCGTCCTGGCCGTGATCCTGAAGGCCAATGCGACGGCCGGCTTTCGCGAACCGAACGCTCCCAAAATTCCATCTGACTCAACTGGCCGCATTGAAAGGGCCAAGTTTGACGAGCAGGAAAAGCAATTCTCATTTTGGGCCTTGGGCATCGCGGCAGCGATGGCGGCAGTCATCGGGCTTGCCTGCTGGGGTTTTGCGGCTTGGACCAAGTCCATCGCCTCTCTGCCCGGCCAGGAGCCATGGGATTTCCACGGCGGCGTCAGCATCTGGACCTCGGAGTGGATCCGGTTTTTCGACATTCTCGCGGGCGGGATTTTCTTTTGGATCGCCATGTGGAGCCGGCGGACGCATCGGCGAAAACTTTGGGAGAAGTACTTTCGCGAAAAAGAACCGGCGACAGGCGATTGGAATTCCTTTTGGGACAAGTGCCGGCGGCGGTGGAACTCCAAATTAGATGAGGGCCAAAAAAATAAATTCATCGAGGAGGATGCTCTTGATCTCTGCAAAAAATCCGGGCAGCCCGACGATAAACAACCCGGCTATGTGCCCCAAGCCGCGGCAGACTTCGAGCGGGAACAGAAAATAGTGTTCGGCCTCCCCTGGCTGCCGCCTTTTGTCGCAAGCAAGGACGGCGGCCAGGACAGAGCATGCATCAATGCGTTCGCGCTATTCCGAAGTTACCTGCGCGCGGGCCGTTTCAGAATTCGCATTTGGCGAATCCTCGGGGGCGTGATCCTGTACGCCGTGTCGCTTGGCTTGCTAATGGCCTGCCTGGGTGACATTCCGCGCCAGGTTTTTATCAGAGGGGCGGACTCGCGCGGGTTTGACATATTTTGCGTCATAACCGCTTTTTTCACGTTTTTATTCGCGCTGTTCTATGTTCTTGACGGCACGGTCCTGACGAGCCGGTTCCTCAATTGCATCAGCCGTTTCCCCACCCGCTGGCCGGACCGCCTCCTGCGGGAGACCGAGGAAAAGTTTGGCGTGGATGCCTGTTTTCTGGACGGTTTTCTCGATGTCGATTTCGCGGCCTACCAGACCAAGGAGGTTGGAACGCTGATGCTCGGTCCCATCGTGATCCTCCTGATTCTGGCGATCTCGCGAAGCCGTTATCTTGACAACTGGCCCTGGCCCCCCGTTTTGATTGTCTGCTACGCGGTCAATTTTCTGGTCGCGGGCGCCTGCTGGTGGATTGTGCGGCGCGCCGCCGACAAGGTGCGGCAGGCCGCGCTCGACGAGCTGGCCGATTCCATCGCCGAAGTCGCAAATTCCAAGGCAAAAAACTATGGCACGCCCGCGAGGCCGAGAGCGGCTTATCTGAAACGCTTGAGAGCGGTCCAGCGCGCCATTCAGGAAGAGCATCGCGGCGCCTACGCTCACGCCTTTCAAGACCCAACCTACCTGGCCGTGTTCCTTCCCTCCGGCGCGACCGGGGCCGCCTCCCTCATCGCCTCGTGGTTTCTCAAAAAATAATACTTGACAGAACCCGTGTTAGGTTTTCCATTTGATATTGCAGCCCGCGCCCGGCGTTTGCCGCTCCGGGACCGGCTTGCGGGCCAGCACGGCGTCCATGGCCGCGCGCAAATCCTTCCCTGTCACCGGCACGCCGTTGCCGGGGCGGCTGCCGTCGAATTGTCCGCGGTAAACGAGCTTCCGGCCTGCGTCAAACAAAAAAATATCCGGCGTGCAGGCCGCCTGGTAAGCTTTGGCCGCGGCCTGGGATTCGTCATACAAATATGGAAATGTGTATCCGGCCGCCGCCGCCTCCTCCGCCATCCTGGCCGGGCTGTCCTGCGGGTAATTCTTCACATCGTTGGAACTGATGGCTGCGATGGCCGCGCCCCGGGCCTGGTAATCGCGCGCGAATTGCGCCAGGCCCGCCTGAATATGTTTGACGTAGGGGCAGTGGTTGCAAATGAAAAACACGGCCAGGGCCGGGGCGGATTTAAAGTCGCCGAGCGAGGTCATTTTTCCGCTGGTGTCCGGCAGCCGGAAATCCGGCGCGGGCGTCCCCAGCGGCAACATGGTGGATGGTGTCAATGCCATGAATAAAGTGTACTCCGCCCGCCGCGCCGGTCAAGGCGCTCACTGCTTTTCGTACTCGCCCTTGCCAAGGCGCTTGAGAACGGTGAAGCCCGCCTTCTTGGCGTCGGAAAACGAGACCGGCTTTAGTTTGACAGGCGAATTGAACGTTGAGATGATTTTCCGCACGGGGCGCTTGCAGGCCGGGCACGCCTTCAGCGGCGCGGCGCTGAGCGGCCGGCGCAGCGTGAACTTGCCGCCGCACACGGCGCAATCGCCTTCGCACAATTCGTATTCGTATATTGGCATCGTTCCTTCAACTTACCCGCGGCCAGGCCGCGCGCAAGGCCGCGCGCATCTTGGCGGCGGCGCGCAGGAGATCGCCCGCGCCGGCGAATCCGCAGCGCACTGCCACCCGGTGTTGCGCCGGCTCATCGGCGGGCAGCAGCGTCTCGCCCTCAAAACTCCAGCGGCGGAGAATGCCCTCAATTCGGCGCAGTTGCCCGTAATTTGTCAACAACGCGTCCGCCTCCCCCGCCGGCCAGACCCCCGCCTCGGCCGCGCGCCGCAACGCATGGCCCGTATTGGCCTCCTGCCAGCCGCGCCCCAGGCAAAGCGCCTGCGCCAAAAACTCCGCGTCCATCAGGCCGCCCGCTCCCGTCTTGATGGCCAGCGAATCCTTGCCCGCCGGCGTCCGCTCCTTCTCGATGCGCTCCCGCATTCGGATGATTTCGCCGAGCCATCCAGGCGTGAAAGCCGCCACGTCCGGCGCGGCGGAGAAATTCGTCAGCGCGGCCGCCATCGCTTGAAAGCGCGCGCCAACCTCCATGTCTCCGGCTGCGGGACGCACGCGCGTCAGCGCCTGGATTTCCCACAATCCCGCCCGGCGCCGGTAATATTTTTCGCATGCCTCCAGCGTGTTGACAAGCAAACCCTTTTCCCCGTCCGGCCGCAAGCGCGCGTCAACTCGAAAAACCACGCCATCCTCGGTCCGGGCCGAAAGCATCTCCATCAGCTCGGCCGCCAGCGGTTGCAACCGCGGCAGTTCGCCCGCGCGCGCGTCCGTCACGAACATGATGTCCAGGTCCGATCCATAACTGATCTCCCGCCCGCCGAGTTTGCCCAGGCCAATGACGCCGAAGGGCGCGCGCTTGAGTTTATGCGCGCGCATCAGCGCCTCCAAAGCGTATTGGAGGCAGGCGTCCGCCAGGCACGACATCTCGAACACATTTTGAGCGGCGTCCGACAGCCCCAAAATGTCCCGCAAACCGATGCGCATCAACTCCGCCTGATGGTAGCGGCGCAGCCACAGGCGCTGGTCGGCGTCACCCGCGCCGTGGCGCAAATCGGCCAGCGTTTCTTCGGCGCTCTTGGCGCGGTTCAGGCGGCCGCTGGATTCCAGCTCGTCGACCAGGCCGGGCGCGCGGATGGCTTGCTCGGCCAGGAATTCGGAGCGGTCGAAAAGCAGCAGCAACACCTCGAACAGCGACGGGTTTTGCGTCCACATTTCGTAGAGCATCGCCCGCGCTCCGTAAGCGTCAACAAAACTGTCCAGCCGCACCAGCACGCGGTCGGGGTCGGACAGCGTCCGATCGGGTTTGGCCGCGCCATGCGGGCACAACGCCAGGAAGCGGGGCCACAATTCCCACGCCAATTCCTGCGTGCGCGGCGAAACGTGCGCGTAATCCGGCCCGTTGAGAAACAGGCGGAGCATCTTCATGGCGCGCTCGGTTTCGCGAAAGCCGCGGCTGGCCAGCAATTTCTTCCATTCATCGGCGGCGGCTTCCATGTCCGGCGGAAGGGAGGATGCGGGCGCTTCTTCGCTTGGCAAAATGTGATCGTAGATTTCGCGCACCCGCCTGCTGTGCCGCCGGCGCGCCGTCTCGAATTTGGCGAGTGTGTCGAAACCCATCAGGCGCGCCAGCCGCTGGCACGCGCGGCGGTCGTCCGGAATCGTATGCGTCTGGCGCCCGGCTTCCATCTGCAAGCGATGCTCGACATCGCGCAGAAAAACGTAGGCGGCTTGAAGATCGCCGGCTTCTCCAGTGGTGAGCAGCGAGTAGCGCGCCAGCCGCTGCAACACCGGCAGCGTGGTGGCGCCCTCCAAAAAAGGCAGCTTCCCCGCGTGCAGAATCTGGAGGGCCTGCGCGACAAACTCGATCTCGCGGATGCCGCCGCGGCCAAGTTTGACGTTGCGCTCCAGTTCGCCTTCCTTGACGATCTCGCTTTCAATCCTAGTCTTGACAGCAGCCACCTCGCGCAGCGTCCGCGGGTTCAAATAGCGCGGGTAGCGGAAGCTCTGCGTCATCTCCAGGAACTCCGCCCCCAGGCGCGCCGACCCGGCCACCGGGCGGGCTTTGATGAGCATCATGCGCTCCCAGGTCTGGCCCCATTGCGCGTAGAAATTCTCGAAGCTGGCCAGCGAGCGCGCCAGCGGGCCGAGCTTGCCTTCCGGCCGGAGCCGCAGATCGATCCGATACAGCGCGCCCTCCGGAGCGAGCTTCGAGATCTCGGCGATCATCTCCTCCGCGAGCCGTGTAAAGTACAAATGACTGGCCAGCCGCCCGCCCTCGGTTTCATTCCGGCGCGGCGGAGCCTTGAACACCGCGCCCTCTTCGTCATAGACAAACATGACATCCACGTCGGAGCTGTAGTTCAACTCCTGGCCGCCCAATTTGCCCAGCCCAATGACGCAAAATTCGGTTTGACGCCACTTCCCATCCGCGTCCAAATGCCACGGCTGGCCCAGGCGGGCGCGCAGCCGCTTGTCGCAAAGGCGGCAAACCGAATCCAGGCATATGTCAGCGACATCGGAAATCTCGCGGGTGATTTCCGCGGCATGGCTCAACCGGGCCAGGTCGCGGGCCGCGATGCGCAACATTTCACGCTGTTTAAATTGCCGGAGACTGCTGAACGCGGCCGCTTCGTCCGCCTCCCCGATGCTTGACTCAAGCTCATGCCGCATTCCTTCTTCGCGGCGCGGGTGCGCCAGGGCGCCGGGCGCCAGCAACGGCCCCAGCCAGCCGGGATGCGCGGCCAGCAACTCCAGCGCCCGCTGCGAACCGCTTAACAGCGCGGCCAGGATGCGCGCCTGCTCGGCGGAAAGCTTCCGCGGGGCCGGCGCCGCCTCGGGCGCGCGCAATACTTCCAGGGCCGCGGCCGCCCGCTGGGGGTCCGCGCAGCCCGCCAAAATGCCGCTGGAAAATCCGCTTCGCACGGCCACAACGTATCATAATTGCCGGAGGATGCGTGCTTTTTTGGATTTCAAATCCCGGCTTCAATCCCCATCCTAGGGCCGATGATTGCTTTGCTTGACATTGGCAACACCCATACGCACCTGGGCCTGGCCAGCGCGCGGCGAGTCGTGCGCCAGGCGGATGTGTTGACAGCGCCTTGGCGCGGCGGCGCATCGCAGCGGGCCGCCGCCCGGTTCTTGAAGCACGAGAAGCTCACGGGCGCCATTCTTTGCAGCGTCGTCCCGGCGGCGACGCCGCTGGCGGTGGAATTCCTGCGGGCTGAGTTTGGGATTGCCTGCATGGAATTGAACGCCCGCACCGTGCGCGGCGTGGGCATTGATTATCCCAAACCGCGCACCATCGGCGCGGACCGTTTGGCCAATGCCGTGGCGCTCAAACATCACTTCGGCGCGCCCGCCGTGGCCGTGGATTTTGGCACGGCCGTCACCTTTGATGTGGTTGACAGCGCGGGCAATTATGTCGGCGGCATCATCGCGCCCGGCCTCAACGCGATGACCGATTACCTGCACGAAAAGACGGCGCTGCTGCCGCGCATCCGCATCCGGGAAACCTCCGCCGTGGTGGGCAAGAACACCCGGCAGGCGATGTTGATCGGCGCGGTCAAAGGCTATCGAGGATTGATCCGGGAATTGCTGGCGGAATTGAAGCGGGCCATGGGCCGCCGCAGGCTGCCGGTCGTGGCCACGGGCGGTTACGCGCGGCTCATGTCATCGAAGCTCCCAGAAATCACCGCCGTGGAACCACAGTTGACACTGGAGGGATTGCGCCTGGTTTGGGAAGCGCACGCGGCCTGACTCACGCCCCCGCCGCTGCCAATTTGGTTTCCTCCAATTTCAGGGCGGCGTGTTCCCATTGTGCGGAGAGCTGCTTCATGCGGGCCTCGAGTTCCACCCATTCGCGGTTCAGTTCCATCGCGCCGCCGGGCTTTTCGTAACTGGCCGGATTTTCCAGCTCGGCTGTCAATTCTTTTTGTCGAGCCTCCGCTTGTTGAATCTGCGCCTCCAGCGAAGCCACGGTGGACTCGCGTTCCTTGCGCTCTTTGTAACGGGCCTGCCGCGCTTCCGCTTCAGTCCGCTTTTGCTCCTTGCTCTTGGATTTCGGCCCAGCCTCGGGAAGCGCCGCCGGCGGAGCGGCCTGGCGCGCCTGCGGCGCGGCGGTCTTGTCAAGATAGTATTGCCAGCCGCCGGGATAATGCGCCAGCCGCCCGTCCTCCACTCTCACGACATGCGTGCTCAACTCGCGGATGAAATACACGTCGTGGCTGATGAAAATGAGCGTCCCGGAAAATTGCTTCAACGCCCCAATCAGCGCCTCGATCGCCTGCATGTCCAGGTGCGTGGTCGGCTCGTCCATCAATAATAAATTGGGCGGATCCAGCAGCAGCTTCACCAGGGCCAGCCGGCTCTTTTCCCCGCCGCTCAATACGGAAACTTTTTTGAACACGTCGTCGCCGCGAAAGAGAAAACACCCCAGCAGCGTGCGGACGGACTCCTCCGTGATCCGTTGCGGCGTGTCAAGCGCTTCCTCCAGCACCGTCCGTTCCGCCTGGAGCATCTCCACCCGGTATTGGGAGTAGTAACCGCTCTTGACGTTGTGCCCCAATTGCCGCTCGCCCCCCTGCAATGGCAGCGCGGCGGCCAGAAGTTTGAGCAAAGTCGATTTTCCCGCGCCGTTGGGACCGGCCAGCACGATGCGCTGCCCGCGCTCGGCCGTGAAGTCGATGCCGCGGTAAATGACGTTGGCGCCGTAGGCGTGATGCACGCCTTCGAGCGTGATGGATTTCAACCCGCCGCGCTGCGGCTGCGGAAATTGAAAATGAATCCTGCGTCCGTCCTCGACGGGCGCCTCGATTTTTTCCATGCGCTCAATTTGCTTGAGCTTGCTCTGGGCCTGGGAGGCTTTGGTGTTCTTGGCGCGGAACCGCTGCACGAATTCCATCATGTGCGCGATCTCGCGTTGCTGGTTTTTGTAGGCGGCCAGCAACTGGGCCTCGGCGGCCGCGCGCAATTCAACGCTGGCATCGTAATTGCCGCGGTATCGCACGAGTTTGCGCTGGCGGATTTCCACGATGTGCGTTGCCAGCCCGTTGAGAAAACTCCGGTCGTGCGAAATCATCAGGATCGCCCCGGTATAACTGGCCAGATAGGATTGCAGCCATTGCAAGGATTCCAAGTCAAGATGATTCGTAGGCTCGTCAAGCATAAGCACGTCCGGCTCGCGTGTCAGCAGGCGGGCCAGGTGCGCCCGCATGACCCATCCGCCGCTCATCTCCCGCAGCGGACGGTTGAAATCCTTCTCGCGAAAACTCAAGCCGGACAATATGCGCTTGGCCTTTGGCTCCAGTTCGTAGCCGTGCCAATCGTGGTCATGCGCGTTGAGGCCGGCGATCGCCATCTCCAGCACCGTGCCATCGCCGGCCGGGGCGCATTCCTGCGGAAGGTGGCCGACCGCGACGGTCTTTTCCCGCGTGATGCTGCCCTGGTCCGGTTCTTCTTGACCAAGAATGAGGGAGAATAAAGTCGATTTGCCGGCGCCGTTTGGGCCGATCAAACCAACGCATTCGCCGCGGTTGATTTGCAGCGACACGTCTTCAAACAAAATTTGCGGCCCGTAGGCCTTGCTAACCTCGGAAATCGTAAGCATCCAGAAGCGCCCACTCTACAACAACAACTCGCCTGGCGCCACCTGGATTTTATCCGCCAGCGCCTGGGGAATGGAACACGCGGTCATGGCGCCGCCTTCATGGCGGACGCACACGACGGTCAAACCGCCCCGCGCGACCTCGGCCGGCGGCGTCTCATTGAGCTTGGCAAATTTGAAAAAATAGCTCAGAGCCTTGCTCTTTTTCTCGCGCACCAGCAGATGGATTTCGACCTCGTCTTCAAATCGCAGCGGCGCTTTGTAATCACAATGGGCATGGACGCGCGGCCAGCCGACGGGCGGATCCACGTTGGCTGTCATGATGGAAAATCCGAGTGAACGAAAAAAGGCGTGCTCGGCGGTTTCCATGAACCGGAAAAAATTCGAGTAGTGCATGATGCCAGCCATGTCCGTCTCCGAAAATTCCACCCGGCGCGTCACTTTGAATTCGTAAGCCATGAAGCACGATAATTTCCGCCGCGCTGATTGACGAGGGAAAATTCGGCTAGCGAGGGCCGAAGAAAACTGTGCCGCTCAAATTCGAGTTGACAAAATAACCGCGGCCAAAGTTTTGCCTGGACATGAACATTCCGCTGAAGACAAGCGGACGCGCGCCAAACGGGTTCGGGGCGGCGCCAGTGAACAGCCCGGTTGCCGGGGAAAAACTGATGGCCAGCCGGTTGGTTCCAATCAGCCTTTGATTCGCGCCGACTGTAAAATAATCGGTGAGAGAGCCGGGAAGACACACCCCATTCAAAATCACCGTGCCGGCGTTGAAGTCAAGGAGCGGGGCCTTCACCGTGCCCGCGGTAAAATGAGAGCCTTGCAATACAGGAGCGAACTCAAATCCAGCCGGGTAGCTCGCGGCCCTGGCGGCCGGTTCTTTAGTCCACACGAGACCTCCGGAAAGGTCGGCCTGCCCATTGTTCGCAAAGTTCACCCAACCCAAAATCTCGCCGCGACCGGCATACAAAGGCGCATAAAATGGCCACAATCCGTTGGCGCCGATGGCCGAAATTTGACTCACCGGCGTGCCATCGGCCAGCATTCCGTGGAACGACAATTGCCCCGCTGTGGTGATTGTCACGGCGCCATATCCATTGCCCTGCGGCTCCAGTGAATCGCCATTGCCAGGACCATTTATCGCGAGCGTGTAGGCCCCCGCGAACGGCGAAGGATTCGTGCGCGCGTTGAACACGGATTGATTCGCGATGATGCCGGCCGACCACGCGGCGTTGCCAACCGTGCCCGCCAATTGGCCCGGACCGGCGTACTGCAATTGGATCTGGAGAGGACTCTGGCCTAGAACAGTCAAACTATTATTGGCAATGCCGGGGCCATAAAATTGCCCGGTGAAATTCCAAATGCCCGAGGGCGTTTGCAGGCGGGCCGTGTAATGGCCTTTGGCGCCCACGGTTATCGACACCAAACCAGATTGCCCCATCACCACGCCGCCGGAACCGTAGAAAAGCCCGCTGTAATTGCCGGGGGCCGGCGCTCCGGAGGGCGTCAAACCTAACAATCCAAAGACCGACAGGGCCAAGTGGCTGCCGACGAAGACCTTTCCATTGGCGACAGTTGGCACCGCATATTTGACGCCCGCGGAAAGTTGGTCGCGCACGCCTGCCTGGCTGCTGTTGTATATTTCGTTGGCCACGTTTTCCGCGTCGTCCGCGACGAGGATTGCCGGATCGGTTGGATCGGGCCGCTCGACCATCCAGGCGATTCCGCCGCTGGTCCCATTGGCGGAGATGCTGGCCGTCGCGCCAGGAAATGGATATACGCGGGAGCCAATTGAACTGGCCGGCAAAGCGAGCATTCCGTTGGAGATCGCGAACGCCGCCGCCGCGTTATTGGCGGGCGTCAGATAGACCTTGCCATTGAAATAGGATGGCGTGCTGAAATTGCCGCCATTCAATTCTATGGATTGCACGACCGCGTCCGAGCTCCCGCCAGCATTGTAATGGTTGCTCGCGACAGTGAACGCGTCCCTGTCAATAACGTAAAGCACTTCCGGTTTGCCCGCGCTCACCATGATGCGCGGCAACGGACCAGGCTGTGTCGGAACCAGGAGCACTCCGCCGGAGCCGGCGTCGATGTCGTTGGCCGCGTAATCAGCCTGGTCATAAGGCGTGAAGTAATCGGCCACGGCCAGCCCGCGCGCGGTGGAAAGCTTTACGTAACTGTCCCCGTACTCCGTTCCGCCCGCGCCGTTGTAAGCGTCGAAGCTCCCGTTGCCTGTTGTAAAATATAAATCTCCGGCGGCGTCCACTGCCGGCCCGCCGCCGCCCATCCAAATGCCCGCCTGGCCCGCGTAAGGGCCAAAATCCGTGACGTCGCTGTTCGGGGTGGTGTTGAAAATCCGGTTGGCGGCAGGCTTGAGATTGGCCGCATTGAAACCGAGAATCCAGCCGTGGTACGGGTCCGAATCCGCATAGCCGCAATAGGACACGTACAGATAACCCGAGGCGAGCGTCAACGCGCATCGCTGGAGTTGCTGTTCCGATTCGAACGGCAAGACGCCATTGCCGCTGCCCGCGCCCGTTCCCGGCATTTCAGCGCTGACAACCACGGGACTTCCGGGAAGTTCCTTGCCCGAGTGAATGTTCAGCGCGTGAACGCGATGGATGTAGTTCGTTCCCTCATGGGTAAAGGCGTCAACATAAAGAGCGGATGCCGCCAGATTGATGACGGGCGTGCCAGTGATGCCCACCTCCGGAGTGATCTGCGTAAAGCCGCCATAGCGGTTGCCAAAATCCGGCGTCGGAGTCGCCGCCGACGGACCGAGATTGACCTGCCACAGCAGCCCGCCGGACGGGCCACCGTTGGTGTCGGCATCGAAGGCATAAACGGAGTTATGCTCCGTGCAGACAAAGACCACATTGCGGACTCCAGCGCCGATTATCGACAGACTGGGAACATAAAGCGGCTGCGCGTACACATCGCCATCGACCGCGCAGGTGAACAGCTTGCCGAAAGTATTCGTATTGACGTTGGCCGGAGTCAGAATTGTCTCGTCCAGATTTTGGCCGGTGCGCGCGTTGTCATTATGATAAGTCAACACGCTCACGCTGCCTCGCGCCATTCCCACTGGCAAAAGCAGCAAAAGCAACTGCCAAAAATACTTTCGCATCGAAACCATTCTCGCACTGAATGCTTTCGACCGAATAGGGTGATGACCGCAAAGGCGAAGAAAAGGCGCCCATCAGTTTAAGTCAGGAGGCGCGGTTAAAATTCCGGGCGGCCTCCTCGCATAGGCGGGCGAATTCACCGGCCATTGTTTCCACTTTGAACTGCTCATGCACGGCCCGGCGGCCGGCCTGGCCCAGCGCCTGAGCCTGCTCGGGCGCGAGCAGCAGCGCCTCCAATTTGTCAACAAAAGCTTCCTCGTCCCGTGCCGGATACAGGCGGCCCCCTCCCGTGGCCGCGATCAATTCAGGAAATCCCCCATGATCCGGCTGCACGACCGGCGCCCCCGCCGCCATCGCCTCTATCAAGTAAAGTCCGAACGCCTCCGGATGCCGCGCGGGCACGGAGAACACTGTCAAGGAACGCAGGAAATCCACTTTGGCTTCGCGGGTGATGTTTGGGCAAAATTCGGCATCCGCCAAAACCCCGTGCGCGGCCAGGGCGCGCCGCATCTCATCCACGATGGGCTGATCGGCCGGCCCGCAACTGCCGCCGATGCGCAGCTTCAAGGCGCTCAAACCGGGCCGCTTCTTCAGCCGAATAAAGGCGCCCGCCAATTGGTCCACGCCCTTTTCCCGGCACATCCGGGCGAAGTAACCGAGCACCGGCGGCGCCCCGCGCGCGACTGGCGGAGCCTCGGCTTCATAGCCGCTGAGGTTGATGCCGTTGAAGAGCACCTTCATCCGGGCAGGAGGAATTTTGAGCCGCTCCCCCATGAGCCGGCCAAAGTAAGCGCTGGGCGAAACGAACAAATCCACATCCGCCGCCCGTTCCGCCGCCGTTTGCCAGGCGGCCTGGCGGTGCGGCTCGGCCAATCCGTCAAGAAAATAGTCCTCCCCTTGCAGCGAACAGACGACCGGCACGCGCAGCTCCGCCCGGATGCGGCGCGCGAGGCCTGTCAATAATGCATTGGAAAGGCAGACCACGCCGGGCTTCTCCTGGCGCAGCCACCGGATTAAATCGTCCAGTTCGCGCGCCTGGTTGCCATCTTCGCCGCGCAGCATGGAAATGGTCAATTCGCCAAGTTCCGACGCCCGCGTCTTGCCCGCCACGCCTGCGGCCATTTTGAGCAGCGGCGGCGCGGCCAGCAGCCGGCGCAGCCAATCAGGAGACTTGCGGAAGAGGGCCGATTCCTGCTCCAGGAAGACGTTGATGCCGCTGAAAAAGACGGGCGTGTCAACTGTTTGATCGTCCTCATCCAGGGTCAGCGGCAGGTACATCGGGGCCATCACCGCGGAATGCCCCTGCTGGCGCAACGCCGTCACGAGAGCGTTATCCCTCATGCAGGCGCCGCAAAACATTTTGCCGGCCCCTGGTGTCAACTGTACAATGCGCAAGGCACACGGGAGAAGGCTAAAGGCCAAAGCCCAAATTATAAAACCAAAAATGTTCATTCGTTTACGGCAGTTGAAAAAAGGCGCGGGAATGATGGGCGCTCTTCGCGGAAGCGCGGAACCATCGCAGGTCCCGCCATGTGAATGAGCCGGGCGCGGGCAGGCCCTGGCGGATTTGCTCCTCGCTGAATGGGATGCTCGGCGCCAAGTCTGGAGCAAGCTCTTCGCAGGGCGGGTTGGACTCGGCCAATCCCTCGCTTAGCATCCTCACTTGCGAAACTGAAACCAGCGGCGTCGCCATCACTTTCTCGGCCAGCCAGCCCAGCGCGAAATGAAACCACACGGGCATCGGAAACATCAACGGATGCCGGCCCGTCACGCGCGCCACGCGCCGGACGGCGCCGCGCAAGGTCAATGTTTCAGGCCCCATCGCCGCTGCGGTCCGGCCGGAGAGCGCGCCATTGGCCAGAGAGGCCTTCACCAGGCGCGCGATGTCCTCCACCGCCAGGGGCCGGATGGGCTTGTCTTTGAATCCCACAAATGCAAACAACGGAAAGGTGTGGAACGCATGGCTGAGACGGTCAAGCATATGATCGCCCTTGCCATAGATGACTCCGCATTTGAAGATCGTGTAATTCAGGCCGGAGCCGCGGACGATTTCTTCCGCCGCCCACTTGGAGGCGTGATAAGCCGCGCCTCCGTGAGGGCGCGCGCGCAGAAAGCTGATCATCGCGATCTTTCGCACTCCGGCCCGCCGCGCGGCTTCCACCAAATGCCGCGTTCCGTCAATATGAACGTTTGGGTAGGTTTGCGCGCCCAGCTCCCGGTTGATGCCCGCGCAGTGCGCCACCGCATCGCAACCGGCCAGCGCCGAAGCCAGCTTATCCGTGTCATTCAGGCCCGCGGCTATGAACCGAACGCCGGGCTGCTGCCGAATGGACGGGCAGGTTTGATCGAGCCCGCGCGCGATCAAAACGACTTCATGGCCGGCGCCGAGCAATTCCCGCGCGATGGAACGCCCGACAAAACCCGTTCCGCCCGTGATCGCGATTTTCATGGCGTGCCTCCTTTCCAGGCGGCCAGCGCGTAGGCGGCTGGCAGATACATAAAGGCCAGATTTGTTGCGTGCCAGCCCAAGCGCAAATACTTGCCTGTCAAATACGGGCGAACGTCAAAAACGAACACCGCGGCTATCAAACGCACGGTCCAAAAGACCGACAAGAACGCGCATACAGCCCGCGCCAGCGGAGCGCCGGAGGCCAGCGCGACCGCGAATCCGACGGAAAGCGAGCCGAAGCTCACCAGGCATAATCCAATAAATATGTAGTACACCCAAAACAACCGCCGGATGAACGGAGGGAGCGTTTTGAGGTGTTCGCGCAAATGCACGGCCCGCGGCATCAGCGCGCCGGCGGCAATCAACCCCAGATGCAGCACGCCGGCGATTCGCAGAAGGAGGATGAGTGAGGATGTATTCATATGTTGTCCTTTCAGGTTGCGCCGATGGCATGGAGCATCGGCAAAATGACGCGGCGGATGAAAATGGGATGAAACAGCCAATACGCCGGCCCGGCTGCGGCGATCAAGGTGAACAGCCAGCCCCGGAAACCGCGGCCCAATCCGAGCCACCGGCCCAGCCGCCCCCGTTCCAGGCAAGAACCGGCCGCTTGCAGCGTAAAGTAGAATGTCGGCCAGCCATAGCCACCGCGCGCGGGGACGGAAATGACCAATTCGTGCGCCAGTCCCGACACGAGAAAAACTCCGAGCATCGCGTTGCGCGCGCCGATTCGCCTGGCCCACGGGGCGAAGAAATGCGCATGCATCAAATCACTGAAAGCCCTGTTCCAACACGCGCCCCAGAAGCGGCCCAGCGAGGTCGCGGCCATGGGCGAGCGCATGATGGGCGCGGCGTTGACTCCGGCGGCGCGCCAGCCGAGCGAGATCAGCCCAAACACTCCGAAATGCAGCAGAAAGACAATGCCGGCCATTGCCACCCAGGCAGCCGCAAGCGGATTCGCCGGGAAAAACAAAGGCGCGCCCAGCCAGATGAGGCCCGCGCCGAAGGCCGTTTTCGCTGCCGCCCAAACCCATTCGCGCGCCGGCGGCCGCAAGGCGCGGGCAGATCCGCAAAAGGCGTTCGCATCCAGTCCGGGCCAGAGGAAGGCGTAGCCCGCCAAGCGGCTCCGGGACGGAAGAGCGGCCGCGCCTCGCAATGGGACGAGCGTGAGCCATTTGGCGCAGAAAAACAGCAGGGCGGCCAAAGCCCACATTTCGAGCCATCCATAGTTTTTCATAATTTCTGTCATTTCCGCATTCACAGAATTATAAGCTTAAAAAATTTTCAGCCCAGTCCCAGCGCCTTTAGCACCTTGTCGCCAGCGGCGACAAATTTGGACAGGGCCCCGGACGGCAGCCGGCTGATTTGCGTGTACCACTGGGTCGTCTTTTGGAAAAAGTCCTGCAGCGCGCGCAGCCGCTGAATCGTGTGCTTGTCCGCGCCCTTGTCCTTGTCCGCCTCCTGGATGCAATCCTTCAGCAAGGCCAGCGTGGGATCGATTTCCCGGCGTTTTCGCTCATCAAGCACGATGCGGAACATCTCCCACACATCCTGCATGGATTCGAAATGATCTCGTTTGTCACCCATGACATGGACCAATCTGACGATGCGCCAGCCTTGCAACTCCTTGAGGCTGTTGCTGACATTGGAGCGGGCCACACCGAGGGTCTCCGCGATGGCCTCGGCGTGAAGCGGGGCGGGCGCGAGGTAAAGAAGCGCGTGAATCTGAGCGACCGTCCGGTTAATGCCCCAGCGGGCGCCCATTTCGCCCCAATGGAGGATGAACTTTTGCTGGACTGGACTGAGCGGACTCATATTTCAATTATTTCTGTCACTACAGAAATTACATAATTAC
Source organism: Verrucomicrobiia bacterium (assembly GCA_036501625.1). GTDB lineage: Bacteria > Verrucomicrobiota > Verrucomicrobiia > Limisphaerales > Palsa-1400 > Palsa-1400. The sequence goes on along the minus strand of DASXZY010000078.1, from coordinate 54,805 downwards.
AGCCAAAGCGTCAAGGGCTTTTTTTATTTTTCCCGAATTTCTTATTTTTCCCTATTTTCGACCGAACCCGATCTGGGCGCTGCACGCGTCAGCGGATAACTGGACGCAAAGAGATGTTCCGATATTCAATGCCCGTATGGTCGCCTTGCAGATAAATTGGGCCGGGTTTGTCCACTTCCGGCCAAAGGGCGCCGCCCGTCGGCCCGAGAATAGGCTGGTTGTCGATGATTTTGACGCCGTTGAGCACGACCGTGGCATGGCGATCCACGCAGGTAATGTCCAATGTCTGCCATTCGCCAGCGGGCTTTTCGGCGCTGGCGGCTGGCTTGATCCGGCTGTAAATCGCGCCCATGTTGTGCGAGTCCAGCGGTTTGCCGTAACTATCATAAACCTGCACTTCGTAAATGCCGCGCAAATAGATGCCGCTGTTGCCGTCTTTGGACAGGCGCGTTTCGGCGTGGAGCATGAAATCCTCAAATTCCGCGTCGGTCCGAAGATTGGCGTAACTCTTGCCGCCCTCTTCCTTGTCCGCCTTGTTAAAGAGGATTCCATCGGCCACACCCCAGCCGTTGACGGCGCCGGTTTCGACCGGGCGCCAGCCGTCGAGATTCTGGCCGTTGAACAATCGGATTGGGCCGCCGAATTTTACAGCGCTCAAATCCGGCGCGGGAGGCATCGGCGGAAGACGTTTGCCGGTAAATTCGGCGCGGTCTTCGCCGCCGCCTTTGGCCTTGGGCTGGACGGAGACAAGCTGGAGCGAATCGCCATCGCGGGTGACGGTGATGGTTTCCGTGACTTTGGCCGGGGCCTTCTTGCTTCCGGTTTCGTGCAATCTTGTCAAAACGAGTTTGTCTCCTTCGAGCTTCGCGCCATCCAATTTGAAGACGCTGCCCCAGCCCCATAGCATTTGCGCGTTAACCTGGTCCCCTTCCGTTTCGACGCCAAGCCATCCGGCGTGGTTGCCGGGAATCGTCAGCGCCCAATCACCGTCAAATGGATTTTCAGCGGCATCGGCCCGCCCTTGGAGAAAGGCGCACAGAAAACCGAGCAGCAACAAAGGGCCGGCACGAAATGTTTTCATAATGTTGTAATGTGGATTCATAAGGTTCAATCGCGGAAAGCTCCGCGCGATCATAAGTGCGCGATGATATTGCTGCCGAATTCGGAACATTTGACTTCGGCCGCCCCGGACATGAGGCGGGCGAAGTCGTAGGTGACTTTTTTGGTGGCGATGGCCGCATTGAGGCCCTTGAGGATCAAATCAGCCGCCTCCACCCAGCCCAGATGCCGGAGCATCATTTCGCCGCTTAATACGACACTGCCCGGATTGACGCGGTCCTTATTGGCGTATTTGGGAGCGGTGCCGTGGGTGGCCTCGAAGATGGCGTGGCCGGTGATGTAATTGATATTGCCGCCGGGGGCGATGCCAATGCCGCCAACCTGCGCCGCCAATGCGTCGCTCAAATAGTCGCCATTGAGATTCAGCGTGGCAATGACGTCGAAATCTTCCGGCCGCGTAAGGACTTGTTGCAAGGCGATGTCGGCGATGGAATCCTTGATGACCAGGCCGGCGCCGGGTTTGCCTTCGGGAATTTTGCACCACGGGCCGCCGTCAATTTCGACCGCGCCGAAATGCTCCCGCGCCGTCTGGTAGCCCCAGTCGCGGAAAGCGCCCTCGGTGAATTTCATGATGTTGCCCTTATGCACGAGGGTGACGCTTTTGCGCTTAAACTTGACGGCATAGGCGAGAGCGCTGTGAATCAGCCGCACGGAGCCGCTATAACTGACAGGCTTGACGCCAACGCCCACGCGCACGTCGGTGGGAAAATCCTTGGCGCCGACCGCCGCCCAAAATTGGCGGGCCTTTTCCTCCGTGCCGAAGCGAATTTTGCTGAACGGTTTCGGAAATTCGCGGGCCAGGAAGTCAAGCATTTTATGAGCTTCAGGCGTGCCGGCGGCGAACTCAATGCCGGCGTAAATATCCTCCGTGTTCTCCCGGAAAATAACCATGTCCACCTTTTCCGGGTGTTTGACTGGAGAGGGAACGCCCTGAAAGTACTGCACCGGCCGGAGGCAGACGTAGAGGTCGAGCTGCTGGCGCAATTCCACGTTGAGGGAACGGATGCCTCCGCCGACGGGCGTGGTAAGCGGGCCTTTGATTCCGACGAGATATTCCTTGAAGGCTTCAATCGTTTCCTCGGGCAGCCACGAGTTGAACTTTTTGAATGCCGCCTCGCCGGCAAAGACCTCGAACCAGGCGATTTTTCGTTTGCCGCCGTAAGCCTTTTCAACGGCCGCGTCAAAGACCCGCTCGCTGGCAGCCCAGATGTCAGGACCGGTGCCGTCGCCGCGAATAAAAGGGATGATGGGATGATCGGGCACGACCAGTTTGCCCTGTGAGATGGAAATTTTCCCGCCGGACGGAGGAGTTATATTTTTGAAAGCCATGTTGAGGGAATCATTGCGGATTCAGCGCGAAAAGGTAAATGCAAAAATCATTTGGCGGCATCCAGGGGAATCATGTCCGTGCCGCGCGAGACCACGTCCACCGCGCGCGCGCCATCGATCAAGACTTGGTAATGCACGCCCGCCCGCGCCTCGACGCGAGCCTCGTTGTCCGCGATCTCCACCGGAAATGGGGCCGCGACGCGATGGCCGCCGGCGATGGCGACCGCCAGGGAATCCACTTTGCCTTCCAGCGCCAAATGGAGGCTGACCAGCGCGCAGGGATTGATGGCCGGGCCATTGCGATGCTGGGAAGCGAGGATGAACGAGTCCGGTTCGCATCCCGCGAATGGGCCGCTGGGGAATTGCATTTGCTCGGCCGTGATGTCAATCCCAGAGGCGATTTTCTTCCAATCCAGCGTTTGATCCAGCGGCGCGAGCATGGCCAGCGCGTAAGCGTAATCGTAACCGCACCATTGCACGGGGAGGCCCATCCAATCGGGAGCGCGCCAGCCGGTCGCGCCGAAAACGGCGATCGTCGCGTAGGACATGACCGGCTCGTTGCCCCATTGGTAGACAAACGGCAGGCCGCTGATAGCCCAGGCGCGGGCGCGTTCAAGATAGTCACGCTGGCCTGTCAACTGATAGCCGCGCACGCAGGCATGCACGAGATAGGCGGAGGCCAGGATGTCCGGCGTGTGCAGCGGGACTTCCCAAGTTTGCGCGCCGCGCGGGTCGTGGAAATGTTTCATGAATTCCAGCGCCTTCAGGCCGGCCTGGAGCGCGGCGGCATCGCCGGTAAAGCGGGCGAAGTCCAACAATTGGAAGGCGCTGGCCGCGCAATAGCCGCTGGCGGTATCTTCAAAGTGGCCCCGTCGTAATTTGCCCTCGTAACGAAACGAGCCGTCGGGCTTTTGCGCGGCCATGATCCCGCGCGCGGCAGCCGAGCGCATTTCCAGCCATTCATGGGCGCGGCCGGTCACGAAATAAATCGAATCGTTGACAATGTGCGCGCCGCCGGGAACCAAACGCGGCAGCGATGGCGCCTGCCCCGTCAATCGCCACACGGTCGAGGCCTGGTCGGCATACGGTTCGCGCGCCCAGGATGCTTCGGCGCAATGGCCCCAGCCATCGGCGGTCTTGAGCGGCGGGCCGCTTAACGTTTTCAAGCACAGGTCGAACTCATCCTGGCGCGAGCGCGGCGCGGCGGGCAGCGGCGGCAAGCCTCTTCGTTGCACGGCCCACAAGATCGCGTCCTCAATGGGCGCGGGCGGGCGGATGAGGACCGTGCCTTCGATTTTTTTCCCGCGCAGCGAAGCGCGATGGCCATCGGGGCCGTCCATAAAATTGGGCGTCGCGAAGACCGGCTGCAAGGACATGTCCTGCCACGCGAGGGCGGCCGTCGCGCGGTCTGTCACGAAGGCCATCAGCGGCATGGTCACTTTCATTGGGTCGGGCGCGAAGCGGATGTGCTCATCGGTTTCAATATCCAGAGTTGATGACGAATGCTCGCCCTTGGCCAAGTACTCCAATCCCGGAAAAAGCCCTTGCTCGAGCGGGCCGAAGGCGCGAAGCACGGGGCCTTCGCACGCGCGCTCGCTTTCAATCTTGAACGCAATCTCGCTGCCGCGGAGGGAAAGCGAGGCTGAAAGGCCCTCGCCGCGCCAGAGCAGAACGCCGCCGCTGTCGGTCAGCGTCATTTTGGGAAGCGCGCCGTCGATGCTAATTAGCGGAGCCAAAACGGCCACCACGCGGCCGCCCAGTTTAATGCGGGCGCCCGAACCGTCGCGAGCGGCCTCAACGGCCAGGCTGTCCGAGGTGAGATTCGCCCAATCGGTTTCGACGTCAGGGTCAATTAGAGAAACCATCCGGTGAAGGATGGGCAGGCCCCGCGTCTGAAGGGCCAGGTCTTCAGTGCGGAATGGCGTGTTGCCCGGCACGGTTATGGAAAATTCTCCAGTGGCATCCGCGCCCAAACTGAAAGCGTGGCCCGCCATCCCAAACGCGAGCGGCTGGGGGGCGTAATTCTTCAACTTGACGGTGATCCTGCCGCCATCGGTGCGGACGGATTGGATTTCCAGCGGATGCCGCGTCTGCTGGATGACTTGAAAGGATGAAACTTCGATGAGGCCCGGCGCTTCCGCGGGGTCCAGGCGCAATCGCGTCATCGTGCCGCCGGGAGCCAGTTCAACGATGTAATCGTGCCACTGGCTGTCATGAATAAGATGGAAATGCGTGCTATTCTCTTCGTTGAAATCGGGCGCGGCGGCAGTGGCCCAGAAAATTTGCGCGTTGCCGCCGATGGCGCATTTGAGGCGGACCAGCGCGGCGGCCGGCCCTTCGATGTGAATGGACGGGCCAAAAAGGTAGGGATCATTGCCGCTGCTTTCAATGCGCAGAACTCCGCCGGCGACGGCGATGGAGCAATCATGCGCCGCCGTCCATCCGGCGGTGTCCGCTTGGAACGTCCACTCGATCAGCTTGCTGGCATTGATGACGGCCCGCGGGTAAGGATTGATCTCCTGGGCCGCAACCGCGCCGCACCAAAAAGCAAAAAGGACACCCCATCCTGACAGCCGGCAAAATAGTCTGGCAACTCTCATGACTCTCCATTTTGGACGCGCCTAGAACAGGGAGACCCGCCCGCACTTTGTGCGTCGGCGCGTAAAGAATTCGGCTGGCGCCGAAAGCTTACAGTTTATTCTGGCCTGAGGCCTTCGCCCTGGCCCATCGGGCCTTGGCGGCGGCGGCAAGCTTGGCCCGGACAGCCGGGCTGCTGCGCCGGTCGCCCTTCTTGGCCGCTTTCGGAGCTGCCGCTTTGCCTCCGCGAGCGCGGGACCACCTGGCTTTGGCGCCCGCGATAATCGCGGCCCGCCCAGCGGCGGAAAGGCGCCGTTTGCCGGTGGCATGACCGCCATTGCCAGTCACGGAAGCCAGTTCATTTTGAAGCGTTTCAATTTGCTCTTTGATGGCAATAATACGCTTTAGTTGATTCGTCGTTAAATCTTGCAGATTTGTCATCGCCGCTTTGTTACGACAGCAGGGCGATGAAGTCAACGCCTGAACCTTAAAATTATCGCGGAATGATATGAATGACAATTTGCGGGGGATTATTTCGTTTTCGGAATAGCAAACGCGCTCATGGCCGGGCGCCGAAACGCCGCCCACCTTGGTAGCATTTTGCGGCGCGGTCATAGCTTTGGCAGCGCTCCGCGCGGGCGGCAGGCAAATGCCGGAGGCTTGCTATTCCCAGGGGAAATCCGGCAGCAGCGGCGTGGCGCCCTCCTGGGAACAGACATAGCGGGCAACCTGATTGGCGCGGAGGTTTATGGAGTCAAGTGAACGGCCTTCCAGCAGGCCCAAGGCCAGCGCGGCGGTGAAGGCGTCGCCCGCGCCGATTGTATCTTTGACAGCGACAGGCCGGCTGGGATCGTCGGACCATTGGCCGCCGCTGTGGAGCAGGCTGCCATGCGCGCCCCGTGTCAAACATACGCAGCGCAAGGCGTATTTCGCCGCCAATTGCTCGATTTGTTCGCGCGCGCCGCCACGCAAACCCAGCAACTCCGCCAGCACGGGCAGTTCGGCATCGTTGAATTTGAGGAGATTGGCCAAACCGAGCGACGTTTCGATGACCTCCCTGGAGAAATAATGCTGGCGCAGGTTGAGGTCCAGGATGCGCAACGCGCCGGGGCGGATTGCGGCCAGAAGCGACTGAATCGCATGGCGCGACACGCCGCATCGCTGGGCCAGCGTGCCAAACGAGACGGCGTCCGCTTCGGCGGCGGCGGCCAGCGCGGAATCGGTCACGGCCAGGCAGTCCCAAGCCACGTTTTCATGGATGGTGTAGCGCGGCTGGCCATCGAGAGAAAGTTCCACGGTGACTGTGCCGGTCGGAGCGGAGGGATCGATTTGAATTTCCTGGGTGGACAAACCGAGAACTTGGAGGCGTTGCAGGATTTCGCGGCCAAGGTCATCGGGGCCGACGCGCGAGATGACCCGGCTGCGGGCGCCCAAGCCACGGGCGTGAAACGCGAAATTGGCCGGTGCGCCACCGAGCTGTCGGCCATCAGGCAGGATGTCCCAGAGGATTTCTCCGAGACCGATAACGTTAAAAAGCATGGTTTTTGGGGGTGGAATATTTAGGAAATAGGTTGTCTAACCGTAATCAGGCGTAACTTGGTGCAATCTGGCTGGATTTAGGGTGGAGGCTGGGACGCCGCCTCGGTGGCGCCTTGAAGGCATCGGGCGCCGTTGCCGAGGTTTGTTTTTCTCGAAAATGGCTTGTGCAGGCTTGTTCTGCCCTGTTTTGGCGGAGCGCGGCGGCGGCCTGATCCTGCCGATGGCGGCGGCGGGCGTCTTTCTCTTCTGAACAATTTTTTATGTTCACGCGGCAATTGTGCCAGAAATGTCAAAAACACGAAAACCTACAGTGGGTTTTTGACATGATTTTTTTTGAACGAGCCGCGCCTGTGGAAGTTGCTGCGGAATAGCGGCTTGCAAACCTCCAGAGCGCAGAGAATTGAGAAAACGTTTGCGCAAAGGGTCATTTTTTTTGGCTGGCCCCTCTGTTTTTCTGCAAAAACGGCTGATTTTTCGGATGTCTTTTTTGTAAGCTGTTTATTTTGTGCAACTTACAAAAATCACTTTTCGGACGGAATTTGCGTGTGCAGGTTTTCCCATGGCGCGAAATTGCCGTCGGCTTCCTTGTGCATTTCGGAATGACCGTCCGCGAAACCGTAGGTTTTGAACCAGCCACCGTATGGCCCCTGAACAGGCTCGGTTTCGCCGACGATGATCGTTCCCGAGGGATTGGTGATCTCATTGAAGGCGCCGGGATAGAAGACCTTAAATTGGTTGGTTGTGAGGCTGGTTTCCGACGCGTCTTTGGGCCAGTAAAGGGCGGCTTGCTCGAAATTGGTCGGGCACGCGGACTGGTGATCTCCAGCATACAGGATAAAAGCCAGCATCCATTGCTTGGCGTAGGATATTTTGGCGACGGCGGCTTGCTGCGCGGGGCCATCCTGGCTCTCGGAGGCGGAAGGCGGGGCCGATTCGCGGGGAGAGTTCGCGGCAGCAGCCGCGAGGGCTTTTTTGGCGGCGGTGAGCTGGCCTTTCAACGTTCCAGCCTCGCCGCGAAGGCGCAGCAATTCACGGAATTGCTCTTGGCCCAACTGCGGCGCGGCGGGCCGGGCGGCCAGCCGTTCGTTGTCCGCGCGAAGCTGGTCCAATTGCGCGGCTTGGTGGCGCAAGTCGGCGTTTTGCCGCTGAAGGCGCGTGTTTGATTGTGATTGGAGGACGACGGCCGTCGCCAGGCCCGCCACGGCAGCGGCCAATGTCAGATGTGTTTTTGTCATAGCCATAAATAAAGAAAGGCCGGCCCCGCCGCCATGAGCAGCATGGGCCAGCGCGGCGCTCGCGACGGCTGAGGCCATTCCGGCAGGGGCGCTGGCGCCGGCATGGGCATCCAGCGCGGCGGTGAGCACGGCGGCAGAAAAACTTAATCCGCGCTGGCCGAAGAAGACGCGCAGTTTGTCCAGCGCGCGGTCCACCCGCTTGCGCGCCGCTTCTTCGCTGATGCCTAACGCGCCGCCGACGGATTTGAATGACCTTTGCTCAAAGAAACGCAGCACGACGGCGTGGCGGTCGCTGTCGCCCAGGCGGCCCAAGGCGTGATCCATCAGGGGGGCAACCTTCGTCCAAACGGTATCTGATTCGCCGGTGTCCGTATTCATCTCGAATGCCTGCCTTTCACGCGCCTGCCTCCGGCGCTCTTTTCGGATTGCGCTGGCCGCGGCGAAACAGGTGTGCTTGTAAAGCCAGCCGCCCAGAAGAACATCGCGCGGAAGCGACCTGGCCTTGCAGGCGAAATCGGTGAAGACGCTTTGGGCGACGTCCTGGGCCAGGGCAGCGTCTCCCTGGCCAAGGCGCAGCGCGGCGGAGTAAACGAGATTAAAATAGCGCTGGACCAAGGCGGAAAAGGCCCGATCCGAGCCATTCTCGGCATATTCGCGCAACCATGTGGCATCGTCGTCCATGTTCCTTTATAATATAGAAGCCGCCGAAAGAGGAAATCGGACAATTTCTCTTGCCGTTTGGGCGAAGATGGGGAGAATGTCCGTCCATTTATGGAAGCAGAAACAACGCAATCGACCGAATCTACAGATTCGTACATAAAGATAATGGAATGGGCGCACGCCCATCGCAAGCAGCTTACGATCGGAGCGGTCGTGGTGGCGGTGGCGGGGCTGGCGTGGGCCGTTGTGTCGTGGAAAAAGGCCCAGGATGAAACCGACGCCAACCAGCAGTTTTTCGCCGTTCCCACCCAGCGCGCGGTGGCCGGAGGCGCGACGCCGACGGGGCCCTTGCTGGCGGTGGCCAAGGATTATCCGAACACGCCCAGCGGCGAACACGCCCGGCTGATGGCGGCCGAAGACATGTTCGTGGCGGGGCAATATCCCGAAGCTTCCCAGCAGTTCGCTGAATTTCTCAGCACTTACCCCGATTCCGGCCTGATTGCCCAAGCGAAAGTCGGATTGGCGGCCTGCCTGGAAGGCGAAGGAAAGACGGCCGATGCCATTTCCAAGTACCACGAGATCGTCCTGGCGTATCCGACTGAAGCGAACATTGTCTCGCCCGCCAAGCTGACGCTGGCCCGGCTGTATGAGGATGACAACAAACCCCAGGAAGCCTTGAGCTATTACGCCGAACTTGCGCGCATGTTGCGGCAAAATCCGTATGACCCGTGGGCGTCAGAAGCGCAGGAACGGGCAGCGCTGCTGGTGGCCAAGCACCCTGAATTGTTGAAAGTGCTGAACAGCGCCGCGGCCGCGCCCGGACCGGCTGGATTATCCATTCCAGAAACGGTCAACCCGACCGTCCGCCCGCAAGCCTCCGGCCCCGCGCCCGCGTCCGCTCCCAAGGCCGCGCCCGCCAACAACGCCTCCGGGCTGATGAATTTCCAGGGAATCTCGACCAACAAAACTGGCAAGCCTTGAATGAAGCTGACGCTGGTTGGCACAGGTTACGTGGGGCTTGTCACGGGGACTTGTTTCGCCGAAGGCGGGCACGACGTCATCTGCGTCGATAAGGACAGCGAGAAAATCAAGCTGCTGCAAAGCGGCGGGATGCCGATTTACGAGCCGGGGCTGCAAGAGCTTGTCGAACACAACGTCCGCGCCGGGCGCCTCCGGTTTACTGACAGCACCCAAGAAGGAGTGGAGCAATCGGAGGTCATCTTCATCGCCGTGCCAACCCCTGCCCTGCCGGATGGCTCGGTGGATTTGAGCTTTATCGAGGGGGTATCGCGCGAGATCGCCGGGGCGATGAAAGCCTACAAAATTGTAGTTGATAAAAGCACGGTTCCGGTCAAAACGGGCGAGAAAGTGGCCGAGACGATCAAGCGCTATTGCAAGGCCAAGGTGGATTTCGACGTGGTGAGCAACCCGGAGTTTCTGCGCGAGGGCTTCGCGGTGGATGATTTTATGAAGCCGGACCGCGTCGTGATCGGAGCGGCCTCGCAGCGCCCGGTGCCGGCCATGAGAGAGATTTACGCGCCGTTCAATGCGCCGGTCATCGTGACGGACATCAATTCGGCGGAATTGATCAAGCACGCGGCCAATTCATTTTTGGCGCTGAAGATTTCCTACATCAACGCGGTGTCCGTGTTGTGCGAACTTTCCGGGGCCAATGTGCAGAAAGTGGCCGAAGGAATGGGGATGGACGCGCGGATTGGGCGGAGGTTTTTGGATGCGTCGCTGGGTTTCGGAGGCAGTTGCTTTCCAAAGGATTTGAGCGCGTTCATTCGGATTTCGGAGTCGATGGGCTACAATTTCGGACTGCTCAAGGAAGTGCAGAAGATCAACGCGGAGCAAATGGATCGGTTTGTCAAAAAGATTTCGGACACGCTCTGGGTCGTCAAAGGCAAAACCCTGGGCGTGCTGGGGCTGGCCTTCAAACAAAATACCGACGACGTGCGGATGTCCCCGGCCATCGACTTGTGCCACCGGCTGCAAAAAGAAGGAGCGCGCCTGCGCGTGCATGATCCCGAAGCGATGCAGAAAGCCCGCCAAGTCCTGCCCGATGCCGAATACGTGGCGGACATGGACGACGTATCGGAAGGCTGCGACGCTTTGATCATCGCCACGGAATGGCCGCAGTTCAAAAAGTTGGATTTGGAGCGCGTGCGCAAGAATTTGGCGCATCCCATTATTTTCGATGGGCGAAACCTATTTGATGCTGAGGAAATGGAACGGATGGGCTTCCTCTACAAGAGCATCGGGCGGGGACACTCATGAGTGGCGGAGGCCCGGCTCCGATTGAAGTGGCGGCGGGCCTGGTTTTTCGTGATGGAAAGATGCTCATCACCCGGCGGCTGCCTGAAGCGCATTTGGGCGGGTTGTGGGAATTCCCCGGCGGCAAACGCGAACCGGGCGAGACTTGCGAGGAATGCCTCCGGCGCGAACTGGCGGAGGAATTGGGCATCGAAGTGCAAACGCACGAGGTGGTGGAGGAGTTGACTCATGATTATCCCGACCGCTCCGTGCATCTGAAATTTTTCCGCTGCCGCTGGCTGCGGCATGAAGCCCAGGCCATTCTATGCCATGACCTGGCTTGGATCGGGGCGGAGCAATTGGCGGATTACGATTTCCCCGCCGCGGACGCGCGCCTCCTGCAAAGGCTGCGGGCGGAATGGGCAGTAATGTCAATGTTTCCCCAGGCGTGAGCCTGTTCAACCGGCGTTGGCGAGCGGCTGGGAGGAGATTTCCAGCATCCGCTCAATCGGCCGGCGCGCGCGCTCAATGAGAGCGGGACTCAACTCGACGCTGGGGCCGCGGCTGGCCATGCAATCGTAAAGTTTTTCCAGCGTATTCATCTTCATGAATTTGCACTCGTTGCAGCGGCAGTTTTCCACCGGCACGGGGATGAACCGTTTGCCCGGGCATTCCTTGTTGAGGCGGTGAATCATGCCGGCTTCGGTCGCGATGAGAAACACGGGGCCGGGGTTGCTCCGGCAAAAAGCCACCATCTTTTCGGTGGAGCAAATTTCGTCGGCGAGCAGGCGGACGGCCTTGGTGCATTCGGGGTGCGCGACCAGCGGGGCGTCGGGAAACTCGCGGCGGATGCGCGTGATCCCGGCATGCGTAAACTCAACGTGCGCGTAGCAATTGCCCTCCCACAGCGTCATCTTGCGGCCCGTTTGTTCCATGACCCATGCGCCCAGGTTTTCATCCGGGACGAAAAGCAAATCGCGTTCTTTGGGGCTGGCGTTGACGATCTTGACGGCGTTGCCGCTGGTGCAAATCACATCGCTGAGGGCTTTGACTTCCGCGCTGCAATTGATATAGGCGATGGTGTAAAAATTGGGGTTCACGGCCTGAAAGGCGGCCAGCTTGGGCGCGGGGCAACTGGCTTCCAGCGAGCAGCCAGCGTCTTTGTCCGGCAGCAGAACAGTCTTGCCGGGGTTGAGAATTTTGGCCGTCTCGGCCATAAAATGGACTCCGCAAAAGACGATGACTTCCGCCTTCGTTTTGGCCGCCTGCTGGGAAAGGCCGAGCGAATCGCCGACATAATCGGCCACGTCCTGGATTTCCGGCACCTGGTAATTGTGGGCCAGGATGATGGCGTTCATCTCCTTTTTAAGCTGGAGGATGTCGCGCGAAAGAGCATCCAGCCGCTGCGGGGGCAGAGGAATGCGCGTGACAAAATCCGATTCCGTCCCCTGTCCCCTGGCCGCAAGATCAATCATGCCACAATATTGGGATAAATCGGGCGGAGGGCAAACCTCTTTCTTCGCCCTGCTCTGACTCCAACTCGCTAATGTTAATCGAAGAAGAGATTAAGATAATGATTAAGACGAAGCTTTGGTAACGGGCGGCTTGAGCAGATAGGTCAGCGCCTTGACGGCCAGTTCCATCATCAGGAATGGCTTCGCAATAAGATCGTTGCCGCCGGAAAGAGAGGATTGGGCGCGGGTTTCAAATTTCGTCAGGCTTGTCACGAAAATGACCGGTGTGTTCTTGTTGGTGGGAAGCTTGCGCAATTGGGTGCAAAGCTCGAAGCCGTTCAAGCCAGGCATTTCCGCGTCAAGAAAAATTAAGTCGAACGGGTTTTCCTTAAGCACCGTCAAGGCCATTTGCGAATCCTCCAGCGAGATGCAGCGCAGATTGGCTTTGCTCAACGCGACCGAAATGGTGCGGCGCGAAATTGGCTCGTCATCGACGACCAGGATCAACATCGAGGGCGGCACGTCCCGCGGGACGTGGGACAAATCCCGAAAGAGCGCGTTGAGGCAATCCATGGCATGGGCGATGGTGCGCAACACGGAGGCGGTCATCTGGCTGGGCTTGCGGTTGAGGTCCTTGATGAGGGCGTCGAGCGAGCCGGAAAGATGGGAGACGCGGCTGAAGCCGGTGATGCCCGCCAGGCTGGCCAGCGAAGAAATGGAGCCTTCCAAATCCTTCAACAGCTTTAATTGCTCGGTCGTGCTCTTGCTGCGGATCAAGGCCCCAACCCGTTCGCGCAATTCCGACTGAATCTGCGGAACGCGTTTGAGAAAATCCTGGCGGATTTCGAGGCGGAAATCCGGCCCGGCCGCGGGCGGCGGTTCGCTTGCCTCCGGCTCCGATGGCGGCGGCGCGGCAGCGGCGGCCAGCGGCTGATGGCCGGGATCGGACAAACGCTCCATCTGGGCGGACTTGAGGCTTATCCGGCCCCCCGCCGGCCACTGCGCCGAATAATTCTTGGGCGCGCCATTGGCGCCGCCCGAATTTTCCTGCGCGAACGTCGGCCGGCTGGGAATGGCGCCATTGGAAGGCGGCAGGTTTAAATCAATCTTCAGCTTGGGCGGCGCGGGAAGCTCCCTTGGCTCCTGGGGCCAGGGCGGCGGCGCTTCCATGGCTGAAGCCGGCTGTTTGACAGCGTTCGTTTTGGAGGGGAGATCGGCCAGGGCGCCTTTGGGCAGCGGAATGGTGCCGTATTTGGGAGTAAACCGGGTGTCCTCGCCGCTGAGCAACTGCTCGACCAGATCGAGAGCGAGCACGGGCGTGCAATCCATCTTGGATACGCACTTGGAGGCGCCCGCTTTCCAGGCCTCTTTGGCCAGGTCCGGGCGGTAGAAACTTGACAAGACTAAAATCGGCACATTGCTGAACGCAGGCATGGCCCGAATTTTGCGGATGACTTCCACGCCATCCATGCCCGGCAGCATGATGTCCACCTGGATCAAATCGGGCTGGAAATCCGGCAGCATCTTCAGCGCGGCCGGCCCCTCCTCGGCCGTTTCGACCTTGTAGCCGGACATTTCGAATTTGCGGCGGTAGATCGAGCGGACGACCAATTCGTCCTCGATAATCAGAATTTTTTTCATCCTTGCGCTGTTAGCCTGAGTGTTGTTGTTGGAGATAGTCCCGCATGAAGCGCCGGACGGCCTGCAATTGCGCGCAGGCCTGCGCGAACCAATGAGGCGCGCCGTTGAGGTGGCCGGCCTTGGCGTTGTGTTCCAGTTGCCGGAGCGCCGGCACCAGGGCGGACATCCCGCAGGCCAGGCTGGAGCCGGCCAGTTTGTGGGAAAGATGATCGACCTCCGCGACGTCGCCCGCTTCGATGGCGGGGCCGAGGCCGGCGATGATTTGATCGGCCTGGCCCATGTAAAGGTCAATCAGGTCCCGCATCAATTGGGTGTCGCCGTCGCAGGCGGAATTGAGTTGGTCCAAGTCCACCAGGGGCCTGGCGGCGGGGTTCTCGAGGGCAGCAGCAGCAGCAGTATTCATTGATGTTGGTATTGGCGGATGTAGGTCCCAACTTTGTTGCGGGTCCATTCCAGATGCCGGTTGGCGCGCTCAAATAATTCGTCTGAATCCCCCAAGTTGCCTTCCTTGCCGCGCTTTTCCAATTCGCGCAGCGGCGGCACCATGGCGGACATGCCGCACGCCAGGCTGGCGCCGACAAGTTTGTGGGCGAAATGATCGACATCCTTGGCGGAACTCGAATTGATGGCGGCGCGCAGGCCGTTCATCAAATCCTTGGCCTGGGCGAAGTAAAGGTCCACCAATTCCTGCACCATGACGGGATCATCGTTGGCGGCCGCCTCCAGCCTCTCGACGTCCAGCACCAACTCGCCGCCAATGGTCGCGGTCATGAGCGACTCCCTGGCCGCCTCTTCCTCGGCGGGATCAACGGGCGCGATTTGAGAGCGGACGAGCGCCGCCTTCAAATCCGTGTCTTTGACAGGCTTGGAAAGGTAATCATTCATCCGCGCCTCCAGGCATTTTTCGCGGTCCCCCTGCATGGCGTTGGCGGTCATGGCGATGATATAGACGGGTTTGCCGCCTTCGGATTCCTCGCGCGCGCGGATGTTTCGCGTAGCTTCGTAGCCGTCCATTTGCGGCATCTGGCAATCCATCAGGATCACGTCGTAATGGTGGCGCACCGTGGCTTCGACGGCTTCCATCCCGTTGCCAACGACATCAGGAGTGAAGCCGAGCTTGCGCAATTGGGCCACGGCCACTTTCTGGTTGATGATATTGTCCTCTGCCAGGAGCACTCGCAGCGGCTTGGCCGGGGCCGGCGCGGCGGCGGGTGAAGAAGGCGCGTTTTGGGCGGGCTTTTTGGGCAGGTTGCGCGCACCTGTCAAACATTCGTATAAGCGGCCTTGCTTGACTGGCTTGACGAGACAGGCCTCGATGCCGATGCGCTCCAATTGCGTGTCGTCAAGCAAATGGCCCAACGATGTCAAAATAATGATGCGCGCGCGGGCCAGGCGCGGGTCGGCCTTGATGACTTCGGCCAGGGCGATTCCGTTCATGCCAGGCATGTGCATGTCCAGCACGACGACATCGACGCGCGGCAGGGAGGCGTCCTGCAAAACCTCCAGGGCTTCCTGCGCGCCCGAAGCGCACGAGGCACGGATGCCCCAGCCCTGCATCTGGTCCTCCAGGATGCGGCGGCTGGTCTGGTTGTCATCGACGATCAGGACGTGCAGATTGCTGAGGTTGGCCGGTTCGGCGGCCGCTTTGACATGCATGGCCTGCTTCTCGAAGCGGGCCGTAAACCAAAAAGTCGATCCCTGCCCCGGCACGCTCGTAAAACCAATTTGCCCTCCCATCAATTCGATCAATTGCTTGGAAATGGCCAGCCCCAGGCCGGTGCCGCCGTAACGGCGCGTGGTCGAGCTGTCGGCCTGGCTGAAAACCTGGAACAAGCGCGGCTGGACGTCCTGCGAAATGCCGATGCCGGTGTCGCGCACTTCAAAACGCAGGTCCACTTGCGTTTCGGTTTCGGACATGTTGGCGACCGAGACCACGACTTCCCCGTATTCGGTAAATTTGACGGCGTTGCTGACCAAATTGACAAAGACCTGGCGCAAACGGCCGGGATCGCCGCGCAATTGCGTGGGAACGTCGGCCAAAACAAATCCGGCCAATTCGATGTTCTTGGCTTGGGCGGTTTCGGCCAGCAATTCGAGCGAACCTTCGATGGTTTCCTGCAAATTGAAATCGATGGTCTCGAAAATCAGCTTGCGCGCTTCGACTTTGGAGAAATCGAGCACGTCGTTAATCAACAGCAGGAGGGACTCCGCGCTGCGGCGAATCGTTTCAGTGTATTCACGCTGCTGGGAACTCATCTCGGTGTCGGCCAGGAGGTTGGTCATGCCCAGGACGCCGTTCATGGGGGTGCGGATTTCATGGCTCATCTTGGCCAGGAATTCGCCTTTGGCTTTGACGGCGGCCTCGGCCTCTGTCTTGGCGCGCCGCAAGGCGTCCTCGGATTCTTTGTAGGAACTGATGTCCTTGATGGAGCCGGCGTAGCCGCCGGTTTCGCCGGTGTTGCCGGCATCGTATTGGATGGGAGCGGTGCGGCAGGCGACCCAGCGGACTTCGCCGGCGGCGGTAACGAGCCGAAACTCCAGCGAGAGGTCCTTGCGTTCGCGCAACGTTTGGTCCCATTGCTGCAAAATCTTTTCCTTGTCGTCCGGGTGCAGGGTGCGAATCCAGCCGTGGCCGAGGCTGTCGGAGACGCTCAGGCCGGTCATCTTGGCCCAGGGAGAATTGCAATAAACCCATTGGCCAATGCTGTCCGCCAGAAAAATGCTATCCGGGGAGGATTCTCCCAGGGTGCGGAACTTGGCTTCGCTTTGTTGCAGGAGGGCCTGGCTTTGTTTGTACTTGGTGTTTTCCTGGTGAAGCGCTTCCAAGTGTTCGTTGACCTCGCTTTCAATGGTCTCGTGCAGAATCTGCTGGCCGGCCTGATGCAGCGCGATCCGCTCAACCAGGCGAAGGCTCTCCCAAATCCACAGTGACAAAAGCGTGTCTTCAAACAACACCCAGCCCGTGAATTGAACCCAGCCCCACGGCGCGGAATGGGCGCCATCGACGACTGAGCGCACCCATTGGCCCAGCACATGGTCGCCCGCGACCACCAGCGTGGCGGACGCCAGAATCCACACGTCCCGGTAGGACGCAAGCGAGGCCAGCGCGCCAAAAATGAAAAAGTGCGTCTCGAATCCTCCGCCTGTCAGATAAATGAAAAGGGAGGGCGTCAGCATCTGGCCGGCCGCGATGACATGGCGCGTGAGAGAGCGCCCTGGATAACGCAGCGCCAGGAACAGCGGAAACAAGTAAACCATGCCCGCCAGAGCCATGGCCGTGCCGACCAATTGCATCGGGCGGTCCGAGGGCAGGACCCGCGGGGAGATGAGCGAGGCTGCCGCCATCGCGGCCAGCCACTCAAAGGCGATCAGCCACGCAAACATGCGGTCGGTCTGCTTATAGGTCGTTTCGTTTAGAGCGCGAAAGATTGTCGCGGCTCGTTCTTTTGCCGGGTTCTTGGCGTTTGTCTCGTATTCAGAGTTACTCAATCGCTATTTTGCATAGCAGGTTTCGCGCCTGATTTTAGACTTTTGTCAGAAATCGCGCATTTCACTGATTATAAAAGACTTGCGAGCTTAAATAAACGTGAGAACGCGGGTTCGGCTGTGAACCCTATTTTTCCACTGTATTTAGGACACAATCCCGCGTTGACATGTCCATCGGCGGGACAAATTTTGGCTGCCCCGGCCGGAGGCCTGCCTTGTTCCAAGGCAGGGAAATGCTGGCACGAAATTTGCAGATGGTGGAGTTGCGTGATTAGAACCAATCAATCAATGAGACCAAATGAAAGCGAAAAACGTCAACGGAAGAAGACAAAGCAGTTGCAAGTGCGGTAGCTGGCTGGATCATTGGGTGAAGATTTGCGGGCAGCCCGTTCCCGATCACTGCGCGGAAGCCAGGTGCCTGGCCAAGCCCGTCCTCGGCGCTCATGTGCAGAAGGACTCCGCGGGTGACATGAAATGGTACATTATCCCACTGTGCGTCAAACACAGCATCCGATCGGAGTTTCTCGAAATCGCGGAACACACGACTTTTGTTTCCGCCCATGTCGGCGATACTTGCTGCAAACATCACCCGCTAGGAACAATTTTGCCGCACGAATGGCAGGCCACGATCATGGCCATCCCCCTGAAACACGGGCCGGATTTGTCCAAAGTGCCGGATTGGATCGAACGTGCCACCGCCCGTAAAATCCGGGCCACTGGCGAACGGGAAGCGCGCACGGAAAAGGCCGCGCCGCTCCGAACAATGTATTGACAGCGGTCGAGTTCCCCTATTCGACCTCGACGCTGATGATGCCGAGGATTTTCGTTTCGCGGCGTTGCAGCAACCGGCCCAGCGGGCCAAGCGCCTGCCAGTAAGCCAGTGCCGCGGCTCCAGCCAAGACGAGCGACAGCAGCAAATTCACGGCCCCCGCCCCTGCCCATCCCGACTTGTGCCATAGCAGTTCCGCCAGGGCCGGCACGAACGCGGGCGCCATCGCGACGGGAAACAACAGATGACAGGCCATTAACGTCAGCATGGCCAGGCCCGGCATTTTGGTTGGCTTCATTGTGCCCGGCTGAATGCGGTAAGGGACGAGAATCGAGAGCAAATTGCCAGCCATCCCGGCCATCAGAAGCAAGGAGGCAAGTTGAAGCATGCCCGCCAGCACGTCCAGCGGGGACAGCGCAAGCCGAATGGCCAGCATGCCCATCAGCAATCCGCCCAGAATCACTCCCACAGGAATGCAGGCAAGGTTTTTGCCCAGCAAAATAAACCGCCGGTCCATGGGCGAAAGAACCAGGGCGCGAAAGCCGTCCCGGTCAAAGCCAAATTGGTTGGCGAAGAATTGCACGAGCATGAAGACAGCGAACACCGCCGCGCCAGTGGCGATGAAGGGTTTGGCGTCTTCGGAAATTTTCAGTTCGTGGCGGAACAGGACCGAGCCGCCCACAATCAGCGGCACGAGGATGGAGGTGCCCCACGCGATTTTCACTTCCGGCGCGCGCAACTGCGAACGCAAGGTGGCCACGGCCATCGCCCCGGCCTGTTCAGGCACGCCCGGCACACGAAACTCCACGAAACGAGCGGCGCCTTTGACCGCGACCGCGCCAAGAATGGCGGCGCGCGCCCGTTCCGGCGGGGCTTCCACCCCGGCTTTTCCGCTGGAGCCGCCGCGATAAAATCGCACCGTGCCGACGTAGGCGCGCCACAGACCCAGCCCGCCAATGGCAAAAAGGCCGAACACGCCGCACAGGGCCGGCAGCGCGTTTCCTTCCGCCAGCCCTTTGGCGCCCGCGGACAGCCAGAGGGGCGGAATGAATTCCTCCACGGCAATGACTTGGCTGGCTTGCATCGTGAGCCGGTCCGCATTGGGATGTTTTTGCCCGGCGCGCGCGCCGGGCGGCGGACGGTCGAATCTTTGGAAGACGTTGAAATAAAGGTTGGGAAGCTGCGAAAACAGGATGAAGGTCATCATGATAACCATGATCACCGTGCGGCGGCGGCGGGGATTGTTCATCAGGTTGGCCAGCCAGCCGCGCAGGCAATAAGTCCAGGCCGAGACCATGCAGACCATGCCCAGCGCCAGCGGCGCCAGCAGCAGCATCGAAGGCCCGCGCGAAATGGCCAGGCCCAACGCAAGGCCCATCATGGCAGGAACAAAAACGATAATGCTCGTGGCCAGATGGGACGCCAAATAATTGATGATAAATATCTGGCCGAGCGCGACCGGCAAATGCATCAGGCGCTGGAGGTCGATGCTTTCGGAGCGTTGCAGTTCCATCATTAGGCCCATCAACCACATAAACATGAACATCCCGGCCACGCCCGTCCACACCACCCACAAAACAAGCGGGCTAACCTTGGCCAGCCCATACATTCCGATGACCAGCGTCCCGGCAAAGCTCGTCGCGCCCATAATGGCAACGGCCACAGCGATGATGGCCGCGATGGCCGCGCCGATGCCCTTGCTGCGCGCCCATTGGTTGCGCATCAGACGCGAGCGCAGCCATAGAATGGTTTTGAGTTGCGGCCAGTTCATTTCAAATCATCTCAGGCTTCCAGCCAGCTTAATTTCTGCGCCTCCTGCCCCTCGGTTCCGACGAGGGCCAGGAATTTGTCTTCGAGCGAACCCCCGCCGCGCAACTCTTCCATCGTGCCCTGATGCGCAAGCTTCCCGTTCGCGATGATTCCCACGTCGCTGCACAGTTTCTCGACAATTTCCAGGACGTGGGAAGTCAAGAAAACAGTGGCGCCGCGCCCGACGCATTGCTTGAGGGTGTCGCGCAAAGTTCGGGAAGCCACTGCATCGACGCCCTCGAACGGCTCATCCAGGAATAGCAGGTCGGGATTGGGAATCAAGGCGGCGGCCAGGGCCAGTTTCTTTTTCATGCCGTGGGAAAATTCGAGCGTGAGCTTCTTTTCATCGCGCGCCAGGTCCATGATGGCCAGCAATTCGTCGCAGCGCGCGCGGATGGTCTCCAAAGGCAGAAGGTACATGCGGCCGATGAAGGTCAGGTGTTCGCGCGCGGTCAGGTTGTCAAAGAGCGCCAGATTTTCCGGCACCACGCCGATGCGGCGCTTGATCTCGAGGGCGCGGCGCGGGTCGCCCATGTCTTCGCCCAGGATGCGGATGGCGCCGCCGCTGGGGGCGAGCAGGCCGGTCAGCATTTTGATGGTGGTGGATTTGCCCGCTCCGTTGGGCCCCAGGAAGCCGTAGAAGCGGCCCGCTTCGACCCGAAGGTTAAGTTGGTTGACCGCGCGGAACGTCCCAAAGTCCCTCGTCAGATTCGTGGTTTCAATGGCTGGGTTCATAGTCCGCTCAATGAGAGGCAGACTATACTGGCAGCGGCGGGGAAAGCAATAACAAGGCGAGAGGGGTCCTTAATTGGGAAACGAAACTGCCCTCAGCTCGCGAATTTTCCCCGCAAATATTCAATGTGGTCCCGGATGCCAGTCGGTTCGCCGGTGGCGAGGCGGATGAGCTCGCGCGGGTTGTGGCGCGAGCCTTGGCGGTGGATTTTTTCCCGCAACCATGTTCGCAGCGGTTTGTAATCGCCGTCCGCGAGATGGCTGGAAAAATCCGGGACCTCAGCGGCGGCTCGGCGCATGAGTTGGGCGGCGTTGAGATTGCCCAGCGTGTAGGTCGGAAAATAGCCGATCAGGCCGATGGCCCAATGGATGTCTTGCAGGCAGCCCTCGGAATCCCTGGTCACTTTGAGGCCGAACATTTTCTGGAATTGTTCGTTCCAATAACCCGGCACGTCCTTCGTTTTCAAGGCGCCATCAACCAAATTAACCTCGATTTCAAACCGCAAAATGATGTGCAGGTCGTACGTCACCTGGTCCGCTTCGACGCGGATGAAAGAAGGGGACACGCGGTTGACGGCGGCGCTGACTTGGGCGGCCGGGAATTTTTTCAGTCCCGGAAAATGTTCGCACGCCGCGGAATGCCAATGTTCCCAAAACGCGGCCCCGCGCCCGACGTGGTTTTCCCACAGGCGCGACTGCGATTCGTGAATGGCCAGGGAAACGGCGGAGCCATTGGGCGTGCCGAAATCCTCATGCGGCAACCCTTGCTCATACATGCCGTGCCCGGCTTCGTGCAGCACGCCGTAGAGCGATTGCGCGAAATCCGCTTCGTTGTAACGGGTGGTCAGGCGGCAATCGCCCGCGCCGAGCGTGGAGCAAAAGGGATGGGCCGTGGTGTCAATGCGCCCCGCCTCAAAATCAAATCCAACGGCTTCGGCCACTTTGCGATTGAAGGCCTGCTGCGCGGGCACAGGATAATGGCCCCGCAGCAAGTCCGCGGGCACGGCGGCGGACCGGGCTTGAGCCGGCGCCAAAACGGAGGCGATGGCCGGGCGCAATTCCGAAAAAAGCTGGCGCAATTGCGCGGCGGTCACGCCCGGTTCGTAGCCTTCCGCCAAGGCGTCGTAGGCGGATTGCTCGTAGCCCCAGCAATCGGCCATTTGCCGGTTGAGGGCGAGAATCTTGTCAAAATGCGGATGGAACTGGGCGAAGTCGGATTGCTGGCGGGCCTGCCGCCAGGCTTCGCGCGCGTGGGCGCGGACGCGCTCCAATTTTTCCACCAGCCGCGCGGGAACTTTGGTGGCGCGATTGTATTGGCGGCGCCACTCGCGAAGGTTGCCAGCCTCATCGGAATCGGGCGCGAAACCGAGCTGTTCACATTCCGAAATCCATTGGCCAACCTGTTTGGCGACAAACTGGCGGTGGGCATGGCCGGTCAGCCACGCTAATTGTTCGGCCCGATACGGCAGGGCCTTGGCAGGCATGTATGTCTCCTGGTCCCACGTCAGCGCGCTGCCCGTGCTGGAGGCCAGCGCAATTTCCCGCGCGCGTTGCAACAGCCTTCTGTAGGCCAGCGGAGCCTCTGGCGATGTTGGCATGAGCCGCATCGTGGCCGTTTTCACCGCGAGCGACAAATTAAAAACCGTGCTCCTTTATGGAACAAGTCGTTCCATGACCCGATAATGGGTTTCCTCGAAGCCCAGGCGCTCGTAAGTCTTGAGGGCGGGCGCGTTGCTCTGTTCCACGTAAAGCCGCACGCCGGCGACGTCCGTCCGCTCTTTGGCTTTCGCCAGCACATGGGCGAACAGCGCCTGAAAAACGCCGCGCCGGCGCGAGTCAGGCCGCACATAGACGCTTTGCAGCCACCAGAAATCACCATTGCGCCAATCGCTCCATTCATGCGTGATCAACAATTGCCCGACCACCTCGCCGCCCGCTTCGGCCACGAAATAGGTTCCTTTGGCCGGGTCGCGCAGCAACGCTTCCACGCCCGCGCGCACCCGCGCCGGTTCCAAGGCGAGGTTCTCGGATTCCCTGGCCAACTCCACGTTGAACCGCGCCAGAATCTCCGCGTCCGCCGCCGCCGCTTGTCTGATGTTGAGTTCGATGCCGGCATGTTACGGGGCGGGCGCGCGGAACTCAATCGGTCATTGCGCCTGGCAATACACCAGCAGGCCCGCCAGCGCCGCCAGAGCCAGGCTGTGAAAGAAAACGCAGCGCAGGATTTTGGATTCGTGCCCGTACCAATTCGTCGCCGTGCTGGCCACGACGATGCTTTGGGCGTCCAGCATCTTTCCCATCACGCCGCCGGAGCTGTTCGCGGCCGCCATCAAGACTGGATTAATACCCAGTTTCCGCGCGGTCATGGTTTGCAGCGAGCCAAACAGCACGTTGGAGGCGGTGTCGGAACCGGTCAACGCGACCCCCAGCCAGCCCAGCAGCGAGCCGAAGAACGGATAAAGCCGGCCCGTCCGCGCCAGGGCCAGCCCCATCGTCGCATCGATCCCGGAATAGCGTGTAACGTAGCCAAGGGCGAGCATCGCCGCGATGGTCAACAATGAAAATCGCAGGCGCGCGGCGGTCTTCCCGTAAATGGCCAGCATCCCGCCGGGGCGGTGGCCCATTAAAATTCCCGCGCATAAGGCGGCGAGCAGAATTCCGGTGCCCGTGGCCGAAAGCCATTCGAAAGAATATATCGCCTTCTCCGGCAGCGCGCCTGGCAGCGCCACTTCCGGCCCGCGCGCCACGCGCAAATGCAGGCCGGGCATGGGCCATTGGCAGCGGTCCCCGGCGGAAACGTGATTGAGAAATTGCCGCACCGGCGGCAGCCCCCAGACGAAAATAAAAACCGTCAATAATAACCAGGGCGCCCAGGCCCGCGCCAAATCGCCGCGCGAATAAGCCGGCCCGGCCTCCGCGGCGGGCGCATCCTCCAATTTCCACAGCGTTTTGACCCGCCAGAACCTCAGCAGCACGAGCGTGGCCGCGATGGAGCAAAGCGAGGCGGCAATGTCCGCCAGCCAGGGGCCGTGGAAGTTGGAAACGAGGTATTGCGGCACAGCGAAAAACGCGCCTGCAACCAGGGCGGCGGGCCAGACTTCCAGCATTCCGCGAAATCCGGCCATCGCCCACACGACCCAAAATGGAAGGATCAGCGAAAACGGCGGCAGTTGTTTGCCGATCATGGCGGAGAGCTTGAGGATATCGAGGCCCGTGACCGTGCTTAACGCAATGACCGGCGTGCCCAACGCGCCGAACGCCACTGGGGCCGTATTGGCGATGAGCGACAACCCACAAGCCATCAGCGGGCGAAATCCCAGTTGGATCAGAATCGCGCTGGTGATGGCCACAGGCGTCCCGAACCCGGCCACCCCTTCAAAGAACGCGCCGAAGGAAAAGGCGATCAGAATGACTTGCACGCGCGGGTCCGGGGCCAGATTGGCCAGGCTGCCGCGCAAGACGGCAAACAGTCCTTTGCTGACCGTCAAGTCATAGAGAAACATCAGGTTGAGAATGATCCAGCCGATGGGAAATAATCCGTAAGCAGCGCCGAGCAGCGCCGACGCCCCCGCCGCGCGGGCCGGCATGCCATACACCCCCGCCGCGATGACCAGCGCCAACGCCAGCGCGCCAAGGGCCGCCCGGTGAATCCGCACCCCAAACAGTGCGATGGAGGAAAGCAGCGCGACGACCGGCGCGGCCGCCACCAGAGTGGACAGCGCCAGAGAACCAAGCGGATTGTAATGCTGCTGCCAGACAGGTGGCATTGAAAACAGGGGCCAAAGTACAAAGGAACCGCCAGGTTGACAACTGCTCAATCGCCATCAATGCCCAATCAGGCCCGCGAGTCCCTCTGGAACATGAGCCCAGCGGATGCCCTCGTAAATGCGCCACCCCTTGGAAAATTCTACGGCCCCATCCAATTCGACGACATATTCGCCCGCCAGCCGCTCAATGGTTGAATCGCCTTGCAAGACAACCTTGATTTTCGGCGCGTAAGGCAGCACGCCAACCTCCGGCGGAACGGCCGCTCCGGCGGGCGGGCTTGCCACTTGCACTCGTTTGACGCGAAAAGTAATCCGCGATGCATCCACGCCCAGCCGTCCGGCCAGGCCAAGAAAAAGCCGCGCTTTCGCGGCCACTTTTTTACGTTCATCCTCGACGGATTCCGGTGTAAACGGCCACGGGCGGGTGACGTGCGTGACGGTGTTGGAAAGGCGCTGCTCGGCCAGGTCATTGGCGCCGGCCACGATTTCGAGCGCAAACCGGGAAGCGTCGCCGCTCTCAAGAAGTTGTTTGACAGCCGCGCCGGCGGCGGAATTGATCTCGTTGGCGGCCGCGGTTTGCGCAAAGACCGCCGGACCGCGGACAATCGCCAGAAAAACGAACAACAGAGTATGCAACTTGCTCGCCATACGCCGCAACTTGCTGTGACTCCGCGCCTCGCGCAAGCCGTTTTTGCCAAAGCGCCAAAAAGCGCGCCTTCAGCCGCCTTTGTGCCGGGCGCCCTTTTTGGCAAAGGCCGCGTCCAGCTTTTCCAGGAGAGCGATCCCTCGCTTCGGATGGCCGCGCGCGGCACGGGCCTCGAAGCGGATTTCCGCGTCGAATTGCGCAAGCGCCATGCTGGCCCACTCCTCAACCAATTTGTTTAAGCTGATGCCCTGGCGCTCAGCGAGCAACCGCAACCGTTCGTGCTTATTGTCAGGCATTCTAATTGTCATCGTGGCCATGTGTTCTTCTCCATCGTTGCATGAACTCCGCGGGTGATTCAATTCGCAGTTGAGGGAAGCGGAGCTCTCCTCTTCGAAAATGCCGGACATTCTGGGTTATGAGGGCGCCCGCTGACCCAGCAACAGCCAGTTCAATCACGTGATTGTCCCTTCGTCCGGCAGGTTGGGACGCCAGAGAAAAAACACCTCCACCCATTCGCAAACCGCGAGAAACGCGTCAAGCAATTCGCTCCGCTCACGTTTCGAAAGCGGCGAATGCTCAAACAGTTCCTCTCGCGCCAAAACATCTTCATGTTCGTTAAAGAGTTTTTGGCCCATTAGCGGCCGGCGCCAACGCTCCAGGCAAAGAAGAAGGATAGTGCGGCTTCTGCCCAGAACGATTCTTTCGTTCATGCTTTCGGTTTATGATAGCATCGGCGCTATCAGCCAGCAAAGAAAAAACTTCCATATTACTTGAGAATCATTGCCGCAATAAGGTCCGCTTCAAGCAAAGCCAGCGCTTTTTAGCGCGGGGCTGATTGGTCAAAAGCCCGCTTCTGGGGTTTTACACCCGCTTGCAAACTGGCGGGGGTCTGCTACATATCCTTTCTGACGGGATGATGCGGATTCTCATTCTAACGCTGGTCCTTTGGGCAGTTCGTCCAGCCTTCGCTCTTCCAAGGCTGGAAGCGGTGCATGTTACTCTCGATTACGTCGCCAAAAAGGCCGAGCAGCGCGCCCGCAAACCGTTCCGTTCGCCGCGGGCCGATTTGCCCGATTTCCTGACCAAGCTGACTTACGATGACTATCGCCAAATCCGGTTCCGCCCCGACCAGGCGCTGTGGAAACAGGAAGGGCTGCCCTTCCGGGTCGAGTTCTTCCACCTGGGCTATATTTACCAGGAACCAGTGCATCTGAACGAATTCTCCTCCACCCACGTCCAGCCGGTGCGGTTCGTGCCGGATTTTTTTGATTACGGCACGCTCCATCTGCCGTCGGACATCCCGGCCAACACCGGTTACGCCGGCTTTCGCATCAACTTGCAATGGAGCAATTTCCTCAATGGAGCCTCCGCCCTGGAAGACCCGAATCGCTGGGATGAAGTCGGCTCGTTCCAAGGCGCGAGCTACTTCCGCCTGCTTGGCCAGGGGCAGGTTTATGGATTGTCGGCGCGGGGGCTGGCGCTGGATTGCGGGGAGCCGGACCGGCCGGAGGAATTTCCCATTTTCACTGATTGGTGGCTGGGCAAACCGCAGCCGGAGGAGCGCGATTTGCTGCTCTATGCGATACTTGACAGCGTAAGCTGCGCCGGCGCCTACGAGTTTATCATCACTCCCGGCGCGACGACGGCCGCCCGCGTGGAATCGGTGATTTATTTCCGCACGCCGGAGGACATCCTGGCCGCCGATCCCAAGCGCAAGAAACTGGCCGCCATGGGCCTGGCCCCGCTGACCAGCATGTACTGGTACGGCCAGAATTCCGAACGCAAGTTCGACGATTACCGCCCGGAAGTTCACGACAGCGACGGCCTGCTGATGCAATTGGACAGCGGCGAACACGTTTGGCGCCCCCTGGTCAACGGCTCCGCCATGCGCCACCAAACTTATCCCGCCAGCAACATTCGCGGATTCGGCTTGATGCAGCGCAACCGCGACTTCAACGCTTACCAGGACATGTTTCACGATTACGAAAAGGCGCCCAGCGTGTGGGTGGCGCCCAAGGATAATTGGGGCGAGGGCCGCGTCCACGTGGTTGAGTTGAGCACGCAGTACGAGGGGCTGGACAACGTGGTCGCCTATTGGGACCCGGCGGTCAAACCGGCGCCGCTGCAGCCGTTCCGGTTCGGCTACACGCTGTATTGGACGCGCGAGACGGACATCGCCCAATCTTCCAATCTCGTCGTATCGACGATGGTCGGCCTTTATCCGCGGGACCAAAGGCAGCGCCAATTTGTAATTGACTTCGATCTGCCGGTGTTGAAGGGCGATTCACAGGAGCCGAAGGCGGCGGCCCATTGCGGAACCAACGCCACGATCTCGCTCGTGCAGGTGTTCCGCAATGCCACGGACAAAACGTGGCGCGTGTTTGTGGACATGCTGCCCAATGCCGGCAACCACGACCCGGTCGATCTTTCCTGCACGCTGAAACGCAGCGACGGGCTGCCCAGCGAAACCTGGAGCTATCGCTGGAGCCCGCCTTGAGCGCCGTTCCGCCAGGCAGCGCCCCGGGCACCATGGCCGGCCGCCCGCTGGAGGAATGGAACGCGGCCTACTCCAAAGTGGAGAGCTATTTTCACGCCCTGCGCGTGCGCAACAAAGTCCTGCTGGGCCAGTTGGTCGCCCGCGTGCTGGAGCGGGCCATGCGGCGTTCCGCCGGCGAAGCCCAGCTTTCCGCCACCGAATTGGCCGTTCAGGAAATGGACCATTTTGTCAACGAATGGTTCGCCCAGGTTTTGCAAGCCCCGCCGGCCGGGGCTGAAATGCTCTCGACCCGCGGGCGCCTGGCCCTGCTTTTGACTGACATGCCCGGCCAGTGGCAGGATCAATTCCTCCGCCCGGGCCCGTGGCCGTCTGAATTCGCCGTCAAGATGCGCGAAATGTACCTGCGGGCCGGGCCGGATTTTCAACTGGCCAAAATGACGCCGCGCCAGCTGGACCTTGGCCCAATCGCCACTCTGACCCAAATCGGCCGCCTGCCCTACTTCAAGATCGCGGGCATCTGGCTGCTCTTTGGAATGCTCCTGATTTTGCTGTTTTATTTGACTCACCATTGAGCCATGACCTCCGCCGCGCCAGCCAGTGATTCCGCCGCGGGCCAGGGCCAGCCCGAAATCGCGCCGCCGCGCGTTCGCCGCGGGCGCCGCGTATTTATATTTTACTCGCTGGCGCTCTTGTTGACGGGGTTGATTTCGTGGCTGTTCGCCGATTTGCTGGACCGGACGGGATGGTCGCTCTCGGCATTTGTTTTGCTGGGGCTGTTCACCGTGCTGGTGCTGCTCATTTCCATCGGGTGCCTGCACGGAGTCTTTGGCTTCGCGCTGCGTTTGACGGGCGACCGGCGCATTACCCGCCTGAAAGAATATCGCGGGCAAAGCATCGAGGGCGTCAGCACCGCGCTGGTGTTTCCCATCTACAACGAACAAGTGCTTCGCGTCTGCGAAGGGTTGCGCGCCACCTACCAGTCGTTGCAAAAGACCGGCCTTTTGCGCCAGTTCGATTTCTACATTCTCAGCGACTCCTCCGAGCCGGACAAATGGGTCGAGGAAGAGCGGCGCTGGTTTGACCTGGTGCGCGAGTTGGACGCGCTGGGGCGGATTTACTACCGGCGGCGTGTGCTTAACGAAGGCAAGAAGAGCGGGAACATCCGGGATTTCCTGAGCACGTGGGGCGGGCGTTACCGCTATTTCGTCGTGTTCGATGCCGACAGCGTCATGAGCGGCCAGACGCTCGTCGATCTGGTCAAATTGATGGAGGCGCATCCGCAGGCCGGATTGATTCAAACCGTTCCGGCCCTTGCGAACGCTGAATCGCTTTTCGGGCGCATCCAGCAATTTTCCAACCGCCTGTACGCGCCGATTTTCATCACCGGATTGAATTTCTGGGCGCAGGCCTTTGGCAATTATTGGGGGCACAACGCGATTATTCGCACGGAGCCGTTCATGCAGCATTGCGACTTGCCGCAATTGCCCGGGGCAAAGCCGTTCGGCGGGCAGATTCTCAGCCACGATTTCGTCGAGGCGGCCCTGCTGGCCAAAGCCAACTGGGAAATCTGGCTGGCCTACGACCTGGAGGGCAGCTACGAAGAAGCGCCGCAAACGATGATCGAAAACGCGCAACGCGACCGCCGCTGGTGCCAGGGCAACATGCAGCACGGCATGGTCGTGGGCGCGCGCGGCTTGCGCGGCGTCAGCCGGCTGCACCTGGCCATGGGCATCATGGGTTATCTGGCCAGCCCGCTCTGGCTTTTTTTCTTATTGACATTCAACTGGATGCTTTGGTACGAGGGGCACACCGGATTGTCAAGAATAACTGTCAGCCCATTGACGCCTTTCCTGAAGGTCAACGCCACCCAGCACGCTTTCCTGATTTTCGCCATCTGCATGGTCATGCTGTTTCTGCCAAAAGTTTTGGCGCTGATCGATTTGGCGCTGGACCCGCCGCGCCGCCGGGCCTTCGGAGGCCTGGCGCACGCCACAGTGGGCGCCATCTCGGAGACGGCTTTTTCCGCGCTGCACGCTCCCTTGCAAATGCTGTGGCACTCGCAATTCGTGGCCGCCTCCCTGCTCCTCTTTGGCGTTCATTGGGGGCCGCAAAAGCGCACGGCCGATGGCCTCGCGTGGACCCAGGCCATCCGGCAGCATTGGATTCAAACCGCCGTCGGATTGATATGGGGCATGGCAATTTGGCGGCTGGGTCATCCGGCGTTTTGGTGGTTTTCGCCGGTCGTGGCGGGGATCGTCCTGAGCATTCCTGTGAGCGTGCTGACCAGCCGGGTGAGCCTCGGCGAGAAGGCGCGCCGCCTGGGGCTTTTTGTCACGCCGGAAGAGACCGCGCCGCCGCCAGAATTGGCCGCGTTGCGCACGCGCATGGCGGCCTTGGAGCAATCAGGCCAGGCCGCGCCGCGCCCGGCGGATTCTTGGCTGGCCGACGCCGTCTTGGACCCTTACGTCAATGCCGTGCATGTTTCGTTATTGCGGGAGAAGGGGCGCAATCCCGCTTACGCGCAGGCGCTAGCCGATTTGGGCGCCGGCAAGCCGGAAGTCCGCGCCTTGAGCGAGAAACTGCTGGCGGAGGGGCCGGAGAAATTGGGGCGCGCGGAGAAACTGCTCATCTTGAGCGACGCCGAAGTGATGCCGTGGCTGCATCGCCAGGCCTGGCTGCGCCCCAGCGGCACGCTATCCCGCTGGTGGCAGGAGCAAATCCGCCAATACGCGCGCTAATTTGCTGATTTAACAGCACACCAGCGAAACCGCCCTCGGCAAGCGCACGACGACCGTGCCAGCGATTTTGTCGTGCCAGCTTTGTTTCTCGGCGTCCCAGCCGATCCAGAAGAAACCCAGGAAGAGCACGCACGCGGAAAAAAGGGCCGCCAGGATGCGGACAAAGGCCGTCAGAAATGTCAGCGCCTGGCCGTCCTGGCGCACTACTTGCAGATTCAGCACCATCCCGCCGACGGTGGTCCCTTTCCACGCCCACATTCCCGCGAAATAGGCAATCGCCACCACCGTCGCAAAAGGGCCGACCAGTGAACTGGAGAGCGCGATCAGCACCAGGTCAAGAAAACCGGCCACCATTCTCTCCCAGAAACCGGCCCTCGGATAGGCCAGCGCTCGCGGTGGCGTGAGCGCGCCCGCAGGCCCGGGCGGGAAGGCGGGGGGCGGCGCGGGCGCGGCGGGCAATTCCGCCGGGGGTGGCGGGCGGCTGGCCCGCCAGGCCGCGATCATGGCCATGACGCCCGCCCCCAAGGCCCAGCAGCTAAAAACGAATAACGCCAAAAATCCAATGACTGGTGTCACGTATAATATTCCCAGCAGCATGGCGCCGATCAAGAACGCCGCCAGCGGCCGCGCCTCCGCCGTCAAGCCCGCGCCTCCGCCGATTTTCCCCCCGATCGCTTCCAGCACGGCCGCTTTGCCGACAAGGATTGTCAAGGCCGCTCCAACAAGAAGAAACGGAACAACCAATATGCCGACCAGCGTGATCGGCAGGAGCAGGCAAAGAAGCGGGATGGCCAGTTTGGCCATGACTCCGGCGGCCAGCGTCGTGGCGGGCCGGGCTGAAATCTGGGCGGCGCAGGCGCGCACGGGAGTCGGAAACAGGGCCGCGATCAGGAAATAAATGAAAACAAAGAAACTCGCCACCCACCAAAGCCAGCCGATCTTGAATGACAGCGGCCGCAATTTGAGCAGGCACTCCGTGATCCAGTCGCGCAGCCAGTATAGCCGCATGGACTTTGGGAATCCCGACGCGGCGCCGAAATCGACCACCGGCCCGTGCATGCGGGCGCCTTTGGCAATCTCGTTGTCTCCTCCCACGCACACCAACTGCGCGCCAATCTCCGCCGCCTCTTCGATATGCGTGTTGCCCAGCACGACAACCACCTGGTTTCCTACGTGGCCGTCGAGCGTCAAGTTGCCGCCCACCACCACCACCTGGTCGCGCACCGTGCCGTGGATTATGGCCGAGGCGCCAATGACCACGACCTGGCCGGCGGAATCTCCCGCCTTCAATTCTACATCGCGGCCAAATGACACCAGATTGGCGTGATACTCGCCGTGTTTGGAATCGTCGGCGTTCGTATCGGTTGATTGTCCCGAAGCCAGCGCGGCCCAACCCGCCATCGCGAGCGCCAGCAGGCGCATTTTTATCATAATGTTCATAGTTAATTCCTTCTTGGCCTCGCCATGGCGAAGCGGACGAAAATTGTGCCGAAACCGGCGCAGACGGCGCACGCCGCGACCGGGGCGGCGAGACAGGCCAGCATGAATCCCGTCCCCAATTGCCGCGCGGCCGCGGCCGCCGCACTCCCCAAGCCGGTGAGGACGTTCCAGCCGGAGGCCGCGCGGGATTTCCACGGCGCCAGCCAATGTCCCGCCGAGGCCAGCAAGCCCGGTTCAACCGTCTTCCACCCAATCGCGGCGCCCGCCACTCCGGCCAGCGCAAGCAAGACGAACGCGATGCGCCATCCGGCCGGCCATTTGGCCCAAGGCTGGATGCCTTGAGCCGCGGGGCGTTCCACCGCGGCCAGCGTGCGTTCCAAAAATCCGGCGGGCGCGGGCAAATCCGGCAGGCTTCGCAGAATCCGGCCAATCTCGGTTTCCCATTTCACGCGCCCGCCCTCCACTCCTGGCGCCAGCGCGGTTCCAGTCTTTTGCGCAACGCGGCCCGGCCGCGAAAAATATTCGTCTTTACCTTGCCGAGGGAGACGCCGAGCTTGGCGGCAATTTCCTCGTATTTCATGCCTTCCAGATAAAAGAGCGCCAGCGGCACGCGCTGGCTGGAGGGCAATTGCCGCAGGGCCTGCTCCACCATGGTTCGGCGTTCTGAGACGGCCATATCCGCCTCAACGTCATCCATCGCGGCATATTCGATTTCCGATTCGCCGCCGGCAGCGTCCCGATGGAACAGCTCCGAAAAAAAGCTCCAGCGCGCGCGGTAGCGGGACAAATGGTTCAAGCTCAAATTGATAGCGACGGTCTTAAGCCAGCCAGCCGCGCGCGGGTCGCCTTTCAAGGTTTCAAAACGCTCGAACGCCCGCAGAAACACTTCCTGGGAAATGTCTTCCGCTTCGGCCTCGCTGGCCACAAGGCGCATGGCGGTGCTATATACCATATCTTGGCAGTCTCGCACCAACGCTTCGAATTGTTTGGCGTCTGTCATGGCCGGTCAGCGACCGTCGGCGGCGCATCCTAGTGCTGCCAAGCCGTCCGATGCAAAACTGTTCCAATTTCTCCATTGCCAAAATCCATTCTCTATGTGGCTCAATAACACGGCAGGCGGGAAAATTGTTTCAGAAATTTTTCTTTGAAAAGGGGGTTGCTCTTTGCCGGTTCCATTTTAGGCTTGCTCCGGTTGGCGCGCGGCCAGCCCGGACTGCCGCGCGAATATCCTGCGAAACATCATGACGACTGCGGACAAATCCGCGGCCAGCGGGCCGCCATCGAAACGCAAGCCCGCCACGCGCTTGACCGAGGCCGCGCGGATGGAGACGGCCGATGCCCTCAAGCTGCTGGGAAGCTCGCTGGAAGGCTTAAGCGACGCGGAGGCGGAGGAGCGCCTGAATCAGTTCGGCCCCAACGAAGTTTCGCGTGAGAAGCGCTCGGACTGGATCGGCCGTTTGTGGCACGCCATTCGCAATCCGCTGGTCATCCTGCTCTCCATTCTGGCCATCATCACTTTTTACACGGCCACGGACCCGGACGTTCATCGCACTGTTGTTGACAAGTTCGTGTCAGCCTTGACTTTTTCCACGTCCAAGGATGCCGATCCGCAAAGCTCCAACGCGAACATTGCCGGCGGCTGGATTATGATGGTCATGGTCATCCTGGGCGTCGCTTTGCGCTTCGTCCAGGAGTCCCGCGCCGATGCGGCCGCGGCCAAACTCAAGGCCATGATCCGCGTCACCGCCACCGTCATTCGCGGAGGCAAGACGCTTGAAGTGGCCCTCGGCCAATTGGTGGCCGGCGACCTGGTTAAACTTTCCGCCGGGGACATGGTGCCCGCCGACGTCAGGGTGCTGAGTTCCAAGGACCTCTTTATCATCCAGGCGACGCTGACCGGGGAATCGTTGCCGGTGGAGAAGTTCGACACACGGGAGACGCGCGATAATATTGCGCCGCTGGAATGCGCCAACCTCTGCTTCCTCGGCACCAGCGTGGAAAGCGGCACGGCCCAAGCCCTGGTCGTCGAGACGGGAGCGCAAACCTATCTTGGCACGATCGCCAAGAGCATGAGCACCCAGGCCGTCGAAACGAGTTTTGATAAGGGCATCAAACGATTCACCTGGCTCATGCTGCAATTCATGGCCGTCATGGTGCCGATGGTTTTTCTCATCAACGGCCTGACCAAGCATAAATGGGGCGAGGCGTTCTTCCTGGCGCTGGCGGTCGCGGTCGGTTTGACGCCGGAGATGCTGCCGATGATCGTCTCGGTCTGCCTTTCCAAAGGCGCCATGTCGATGTCGCGCAAAAAGGTCATCGTCAAGCGGCTCAATTCCATCCAGAACTTCGGGGCCATGGACGTGCTCTGCACCGATAAAACCGGCACACTGACCATGGATCATGTCATCCTGGAAATTCATTGCGACGTCTTCAAAAACAAGAGCGAACCGGTGCTGCAAGACGCCTATTTAATCAGCCATTTCCAGACAGGGCTGAAAAATGTGCTCGATCGGGCCGTGCTCGAACATCCTGACGCGGGGGCCGCGCTCCCCATGGACAAGTACCGCAAGGTGGACGAAATCCCGTTCGACTTTTCGCGCCGGATGATGTCGGTCATCGTCGAAACGCCTGAAGGCGAATACCTGATGCTGACCAAAGGCGCGCCCGAAGCGGTCTTCAGCCGTTGCAGCAAATTTGAATGCGATGGCGAGTGCATTCCGATGGAGCCGATCCTGATCGGGGACCTTATCCAGGAATACAACGATCTAAGCTCCGACGGATTTCGCGTGCTGGCCGTGGCAGCCCGCACCATGGACAAGCGCAACGCCTACTCCAAGGCCGACGAATGCGATCTCATTCTCAAGGGCTACATCGCCTTCCTCGACCCGCCCAAGGAAACTGCCCGCACGGCCATCGCCGCGTTGCAAGGCCACGGCATCGTCGTCAAAGTCCTGACGGGCGACAACGATTTGGTCACGCGCAAAGTCTGCCAGGAAGTCGGCCTGGAAACCGGGCGCGTTCTGCTCGGCCACGCCGTCGAAAACATGAGCGACGAGCAGCTTCGGGCGGAGGTCGAACAAACGCACGTCTTCGCGCGCCTCTCTCCTTCCCACAAGCAGCGGGTCATCGAGGCCCTGCGCCACAACAAGCACGTCGTCGGGTTCATGGGCGACGGCATCAATGACGCCCCCGCCCTGCGCGCGGCCGATGTCGGCATCTCGGTGGACAACGCGGTCGATATCGCCAAGGAATCGGCGGACATGATTTTGCTGGAGAAGAGCCTGATGGTTTTGGAGGAGGGCGTTTTGGAAGGGCGCAAAGTGTTTGTCAACATTCTCAAATACGTTCGCATGGGAGCCAGTTCCAACTTCGGCAACATGTTCAGCATGCTGGGCGCGAGCTACAAATTTCCCTTCGCACCGATCCTGCCCATCCAGATTTTGGCCAATAATCTTCTTTACGATTTTTCCCAGGTGCCCATCCCAACCGATAACGTCGGCCCGGATTTGATCGCCAAACCGCTGCCGTGGGACATGGGAGAAATCACGCGATTCATTCTTTTCATCGGGCCTGTCAGTTCGATTTTTGATTACACGACTTTTGCCGTGATGTGGCTGCTCTTCAAGTGCAACATGCCGAATCTGGCGCCCCCGCCAGACGTGGCGGAACGCTTTGCCCACGTCGTCGATATCGATCACACTTACCCGGCCGCTCTGTTCCACACCGGCTGGTTCGTGGAATCGCTCATGACGCAAACGCTGATCATCCACGTTATTCGCACGAGAAAAATTCCGTTCATTCAGGCCAACGCCAGCCTGCCGCTGACGATCACCACCGCGGTCATCATGGCCATCGCGGCCTGGCTGCCCTATTCGCCCCTGGCGCCGATGCTGGGTTTTGTGCCCCTGCCGGGATTGTATTGGCCGATTCTGTTATTGACGCTGCTCTGCTACGTGGTGCTCACGCAATTGGTCAAAATGTGGCTCATCCGCCGCAAGTGGCTCTAAAGCCCCATCTTATTGATTGCAAACACCTTATATGGGCATGGCGAGGCTCCAGCCAAACCGCCCCTGCTGTCAATATCAATTCACAGGCGCCTCCGCCAGCTTCAGCAACGCCCACTGAAACCGCAATGCCGGCGCGACATGGGTCAGATTCACCACATCCACCGGCTTGACGATGTAGGCCGCCGCCCCCAGCCGTTCGCTTGTCTGGACATCGCGGTCCTGCGCGGAACCCGTCAGCACGACCACAGGGATCGTCGCAGTGCGGGCATCGCTCTTGATGCGCCGCAATACTTCCAAGCCGTCCATTTTCGGCAGGCGCAAATCCAGCAGGATAAGTTGCGGACGATGGCTCGGCTGGCGCGCGGCGAATTGGCCCTCGCAAAAGAGGTAATCCAGCGCGGCCTGGCCGTCGCCCGCCACTTGCACGGAATTGGTGATGCCCTCCAGCGCGCGCAGGGCGATCTCCGCGTCGTGCGGATTGTCCTCCACGTAGAGAATGTCCACCAGCCGCTCCTCCGACCAGCGCGCCCCGGAGGCGGATGCCTGGCCGGGAGCGGACTCATAGGAGAAAAGCGCGGCCGTGGTGACCTCCAGCGCGCGCGCGAGTTTTTCGATGCTTTCCAGCGAAACATTACGCGCGCCCCGTTCCACGTCGCAAATATAGGTTCGGTGCAGGCCCGAACGTCCCGCCAATTCCTGCTGTGAAATGCCCAGCCTTCCCCGCCAAGACCTGACCGAGGCCCCAAACGGCTTCTTAACATCCAATATTGGCATAGCGCACACCCTCTCTTTCCCTTGTTGACAGCAAACGCCACAGCGCTCGATGCGTGGCGCCGCTCTGTTTTAAACGCTCTGCTATTTACCCTCGAGGCCCATTTTTCCCCTGGGGAATCCCGCAGACTACCAAGGACTTTGACGGGGAAAACCTGCCAGTTCCGCGCCGCCAGCGCAAGAAAAATTTTTAAAAATTCATTAGGTTTGACAACATTCAGGAATCTCGCGCTTGCGTTTCCGAGCCAATTGGGCCATATATCTCGAACCAAGGTTCGCGCTTATGGTGGAATTGGCAGACACGCTACTTTGAGGTGGTAGTGGCGAAAGCCGTGCAGGTTCAAGTCCTGCTAAGCGCACCAATTTTTCCCTCGGAAGCGGTTGAAACCAGTGTTTACCGCACAGATTCCGCACAAAAACGGCCCGAATCTGAACCCGAATCCGATTTCTCAAGCACAGCGCTTGCGACACGGCAGGCGGCTGGCACGCTATTTCGGCGCCAGCGCCGAAATGTGGGCGGGCCTGCAATCTGATTACGACTTGCGCCAAGCCCGCTGCGAAAACAAACGGATTATCGAACGCAAAGTTGAACCGCTGGCCGCGTGAGCGATCTTGTCGAGAACTTCACCTTCCCGCGAGTCCGGCTATGATCCACGCCTGTAACACCCGGCCCTAAAGCTGCCCGGGGCCGATCGAGCGCATCAAATTTGAGGTTTTAAATTGAAACCTCAAAAGCGCCGCGGGCGCTGGCGAGCCACGACAGGGCCGTTCTTCCGCCGGGCCGTTTGACAACTTGCCCGCCTGCCATACAGTGACCCCAAGGAGTTTGTAAGTTCGCGAATCGCGCCCCCCCCGAGCGGTATGCGAAGTGCCGCGCATCGAGTTCTATTATGCAAGTGTCAATACCAGTTAAATTGCGCCCATTAAGCTGGCTGGCGCTCGGTTTTATCGCGTTTTCCCTGCCCGTGGCGGCGAAGACGGAGCGGCAATTTCTTCATGGGCACGTCCCGGCGGCCGTTTCCCGGTTGAAGGCGCTTGGCGATTTGGATGCGGCCGCAAACATGCAAGTGCTCATCGGCCTGCCGCTGCGCAATCAGCAGGCGCTGACCAACCTCCTGCGCGATCTTTATAATCCCGCCAGCCCGTCCTATCACAAGTATTTGACACCGGCGCAGTTCGCGGAACAATTCAGCCCGACGGCCGGGGATTATCAATCCGTGATCGCATTCGCCAAGGGAAGCGGATTGGCGATTTCGCGGGCTGTGGGAAATCGCACCATGCTGGCCGCGACCGGATCGGCGGCGGAAATCGAAAAGGCGTTTCACGTCCATCTGCGGCGGTATCAACACCCCGCGGAATCGCGAGCTTTCTTCGCCCCGGACACCGAACCTTCGCTGGACCTCGCCACGCCAATTCTTGACATTACGGGGCTGGACAATTTTGTGCTGCCGCATCCGCTAAGCCACATTAAGGCCGCTCGGAGCCACGCGCGGCCGATGTCCGGCTCGTCCCCCGCCGGCCTTTATTGGGGCAACGATTTTCGCGCGGCTTATGTTCCTGGAACTTCGTTGACGGGCGCAGGGCAAACGGTCGGCCTGTTTGAACTGGACGATTACGCCGCTTCGGACATCACGACTTACGAAAGCAACGCGGGCCTGCCCAATGTGCCGGTGAGCCGGATTTTGCTGGACGGCGCGAGCGCCGGAGCGGGCGTTTCGGAGCAGGTGGAAGTCCCGCTGGATATTGAAATGGCCATCGCGATGGCGCCGGGCTTGGCGGGCGTGCTTGTCTACGAGGGGCCTAATGTCAACAGCATTATTTCGCCCAACATGGTGTTGAATTGCATGGCCACCAATGACGCCGCCATGCAGCTAAGCTGTTCGTGGGGCTTCAGCATCAATGCCTCGACCGTGCAGACGTTTCAACAATTCGGCGCGCAGGGGCAGTCGTTCTTTCTGGCCTCCGGCGATTCCGGCGCGTTCACCGGCGCGGCCCAACCGCCCTCCGACGACCCCTACGCAACGGTCGTTGGCGGCACGACTTTGAACACGACCGGGCCGGGCGGTTCGTGGGCATCGGAAGCGGTGTGGAACTGGTTCAGCAGCGGCGAGGGCACCAACGGCAGCACCGGGGGCATCAGCACGGCTTACACGATTCCTTCCTGGCAGGCGCCAGTGAGCATGGCGCAAAACCAAGGCTCCAGCGCCATGCGCAATCTGCCCGACGTGGCGCTGGCGGCAGATCAAATCTTCGTGGTGGGCCAAAATGGCGGCCATTACAACGTGGGCGGCACCAGTTGCGCGGCGCCGTTGTGGGCGGGTTTTGCGGCGCTGGTCAATCAGCAAGGCGCCATGAACGCGCGCCCTCCCGCCGGGTTTTTGAATCCGGCCCTTTACGCGCTCGGCCTGGGGAGCCTCTATGGCTCCGCGTTTCACGACATCACTTCCGGCAACAACACCAATTTCACGGTCAACAATAGATATTTTGCGGCCCCGGGTTACGATCTTTGCACCGGCTGGGGCACGCCCAACGGAACCAATATGATCAACGCGCTCGCGCCCCCGGCCACCACGCCCATCGTGACCGCGGCGGCGGCGCTGGCGGCGGAAAGCTGCCTGCCGGGGAATGGCGCCATCGATCCGGGCGAAACGGTCACGCTCAATCTGACGCTGACCAATCTCTCACCGGCCGCCACGACCAATTTGGTCGCGACATTGCAGGCGAGCGGCGCCGTCCTTTCGCCAAGCGGCTCGCAGGCGTTCGGCGCGTTGAGGCAAGGCCAGCCCGCCGCCACTGCGCCGTTTACGTTCACGGCAGACGGCCTTTGCGGCGAGACGATTTCCCTGGCCTGGCGGCTCCAGGATGGGGAGCGCAATTTGGGCATCGTCACTCTCAATTACGCCCTCGGCACGGCGGTATCCGGCGCGACTCTCGCGGAGAATTTCGACAGCACAACCGCTCCCGGCCTGCCCAACGGATGGACGGCCGCCGCGACCGGGTCGCAAGCCAATTGGATCACCACCGGCGCCGCTGCCGACACCCTGCCCAACGCGGCCTTCGCGCAAGACGCCGCCAATCCCGGCCTGGCCTGCTTGTATTCGCCGGTGTTCCCGGTCATTTCCACCAACGCGCAATTGACGTTCCGCCAGAATCACAATTTGGAGTTCTCAACAACGCGCAGCTTTGGCCAGAGCATCACGCGCTATTTTGACGGCGGCGTGCTGGACATCGCCATCGGCTCCGGCGGTTTCAACGACATCATTTCCGCCGGCGGAAGTTTCGTCACGGGCGGATACAATGGGACCCTTTACACTGGCTCTGGCAATCCGCGGGCGGGCGGCGGCGCGTGGGGCGGCAATTCAAGCGGCTGGATCACAACGACCATCAATCTTCCGGAGGCTGCGGCCGGCCAGCAGGTGCAGTTGCGCTGGGGTTGTGCGACAGACCAAGGCAATTCGGGTGCGGTGACCGGCTGGTATGTCGATTCGATCATGCTCAAGGACGTTTATTATACATGCTGCGGCGACAGCGCCAATTTGTCCTTGGCCCAGACGGTGGCGCCTTCGCCATTGGCGCCAGGGCAGGACGCGACTTACACCATCATCGTCACCAACGCCGGCCCGGACTTGGCGGCGGGCGTCGTGGTGGCGGATACATTGCCTCCGCAGGCCGCTTTTGTTTCCGCGTCGGCGGGCGGCGTCTATGACGGCGTCGCTGTCACGTGGCCGGCGGGCGTCATTGCCAGCGGCGGCGTCAACACGATGACCGTCACGGTGCTGGCGGCAACGCCGGGCGCCATCACGAACACGGTTGCCGTTTCGGCGATCACTCCTTCTTCCCAAACTGGCGGCAACACGGCGATTAGCGTGGCAGTCGTCGGTGGAGCGGCGGAAATTATCCCGGGCAGCGTGACATTCGCGTCCGGGAGCGGCTTGTCGCTTTCTGTCAATAGCACGGCGGGATTGCAATATTCACTGGAATACAAGAATTCTCTCACGGATTCAACGTGGACGCCGCTGCCCGCTTCCACTGTGGCCGGCAACGGGGGCGTTATCACGTTGCAGGACAACAGCCCGGCGCAAGCACAGCGTTTTTACAGAATCACAGCCAATTAGGACGGTTTGCGTTTGAAAGGCCACTCGCCGCTGGCAGCCGACCAGATCAAATACGCTACAACCCCCGCCGCCAGCGCTCCAGCGGCGATGAGCTTGGGTTGGCGGCCGGTTTCGACGAAGATGAATCCCCACCCCGCCAGGGCGAGCAGCGCCGGAACGGGATAACACCAGATGCGGAAAGGCCGAGGCAGGTCCGGCCTCATGCGCCGCAGCCGCGCGACCGCGCCAATCTGGCCCATGAATTGCACCACGATGCGCAACGCCAGGAGCGCGCTGATCAGCGTGCCCAAATCAAAGAAGCTGAAGGAGATCGAGAGCACGATAATCAGCGTCAGCGAAATGTGCGGGAAATTCTTGGTGGGATGCAGCCGTTCGAACACGCGGTAAAAACCGCCTTCGCGCGCGGCCGCGTAGGGCACGCGGGAATAACCGAGCGCCAGGGTGAAGATCGAACCGAAGGCCGTCCACAGAATCAAAAACGTAAAAATCTTCGCCGCGGTTCCGCCCCAGATTTTTTCCATGAAGATCGAGCCGATGGCGGCATCGGGCGTGGTGACGAAACTTCGCCAGGGCACCACGCCAATGATGGAGAAATTCATCGTCAAATAAATGACGGCCACGCCCAGCAAACTCAGCATGATGGAACGCGGGATGACTTTCCCCGGATCGCGCACTTCCTCCGCGATGTAGCAGACGTCGTAGTAGCCGAGGTAATCGTAGATGCCGATATTCGTCGCCGCGCCGAGGCCGGACAGGAAACCAAGGCTGAAGTCAAACGCATGGCTGGGAAACGAAAACGCAATTTTCGGGTCAAAGTGAGTCGCGCCGCCAAAAATAACGCCGCCGACCGTAATCATCGTTCCAACCCACAGCCAGACCGTGATTTTGCCAACCGAATCAATGCGCCGGTAGAGCAGCCAAAAAAGGAGCGCGGTCAGGGCGATGTTAATGATGTTCATCTCCGCCTGCGTCACTTCACCGAGCTGAAACGAGCCAATGCGCATGCCGCGCAGGAGGTATCCCAAATATTGTTTGACACCAATAAAACCGGTGCCGATTTCCATCGGCCCGCTGATGATGAATTGCCAGATAAACAAAAAGGACATGAGGCGGCCCCAGGTCTCGCGCCCGAATCCCTCGCGCAGCCACGTGTAGGAGCCGCCGGCGACCGGCATGGCCGCGCTCAGTTCCGCCCAGAACAACCCATCGAGCAGAACGAGCGCCAGGCTGGCAATCCAGCCCAGCATGCACTGCGGCCCGCCGCCATTGATGGTGGCCATCATGGTCGGAATCGTGATGAACGGGCCGATGCCGATCATGTTGGTGATGTTCAACGCCGTGGCTTGCAGCAGGCCGAAGCGCCGGACCAAATGCGGCTGGGCGTTCTCGTTCATGGCGTAAATTTCCGCGCGATCCGTTCCAGGCCGCCCTTGCCGCGATTGGCCAGCGCGATCAACGAGCATTGCTTCGCGGGCCAGCGATGGAAGCTTGTCGAAAAGCCGCAAGTCGAGCCGTGATGCCAGACGCGCAGCGCGTCCCCCTGCCCTTCCACATACCATCCAAAACCATAGCCGCTGCCCGGCATGTCCGAGACGTTGGAGTGGGCCATAAAGGCCTGTCGCAGAAGCTCGCGCGAAATCAGTTTTTCCGTGTTCAGCGCCTGGTCCCACTTTGCAAGATCAAGCGCCGAAGAATAAATGCCGCCATCGCCCAGCACCGCGCTCGTGAGGCTCTGATCGGTCTCCTCAAAACCCGCGACCCGCCGGGAATAACCGATGGCACGATGCGGCGGCTCCGGCTGGCTGTGTTCCCACGCCGCGGAATCATCCATGCCCAGCGGCAGGAAAATATTCTCGCGCAAAAAGGCCGCGAAGCTTCGGCCCGAGACGGCTTCCACGATCAGGGCCAGCATGGCATAGCCGCCATTGCTGTAATGAAAATTGGCGCCGGGGGTGAAATATGTATTGACCTGTCCGCGCAGGATTTCCAGCACGTCCCGGTCTTTCAGCGCGATCACGGTCCCAGGCGGAATCAAATCCTCGTAGTCAAACAAACCGGACGTGTGCGTGAGCAAATGGCGCACGGCAATGTCCCGCCCGAACGAAAGGAACCGCGCCATCTTGTCGTCCAGCGATAATTTGCCGCGCTCCGCCAGAATCAAAATGGCCATGGCCGTGAATTGTTTGGTGACAGAGGCCAGGCGAAAATTCGTCCGCGGTTCGCAATGAGAGCCAGTCTCCAGGTTGGCCAGCCCAACCGCGCGCGTCACGGCCGCGTGGCCTCGCTCAATGCCCATCCACACCAGACCCGGAGCATCCGGCCGGTCGAACTCCGCCAATTCGCTGTCAATGGATTGCACGCGCCGGACAATACGGAAAGAACGGCGAAGTCGAAAGGCTAAATTCCCCAGCCTGCCCCGCGCGAGGCGGATGTTAATTCTTAAGCCAGAGCAAGGGCTGGGTGATGGCAATGTTGCGCCGCACTTCTTCGTTGGCCGTTTCGGGGCTGAGCTTCTCCCACAATGCGGCCCAATCCGCGCGGCCCAGCGCGAGGCCCGCGAAAAGAAGCGACGGCTGGCGGCTCGGCCAATCGTTCCAGGCTTGCACATCCGGCGCGCGCGTCCACTTCGATTTGTCGGCCAGGAACGGGTAAAGGAACTCCATCGCCTTGCGGATGCCGCGCCCGTCCGGCAGCGCGAATGTCCACAAGTTATCGTCCGGCCGGGAAAGAACCTGGCAAAGCGCGGCCATATTGTCAAGTTGAAATATAGAATAG
This sequence comes from Verrucomicrobiia bacterium, assembly GCA_036501625.1. Taxonomy (GTDB): domain Bacteria; phylum Verrucomicrobiota; class Verrucomicrobiia; order Limisphaerales; family Palsa-1400; genus Palsa-1400. The sequence continues at coordinate 11,443 of DASXZY010000078.1, read as the reverse complement.
CCGTACGGCTTGGTGCGCGCCAGTTCAGCGGGAAAACTGCCGTTCTCGGCCATTTGCCGCGGGACGAACAGCGTCTTGAAGCGCCGCCGGCATTCCTCCACCCGCGCCTCGTCGCCGGCGAATCGCGAGAAAATGGCCAATTGCAGGTCAAAGGCCGCGGAATGATTATTCTTCGCGGCGGCCTCGGCGCGCCCATTTTTGCTGGTGGCCATCCATTGGGCCATTTCACCAAACCAATCCCGCAGGCCCTCCAGCGTTTCGAGCGGAAAAGCAGCGGAATTCTTCATCGCCTCGGCCGCCAGCGGGACTTCAATCATGTGCAATCCGTCAATAATACCGGTGCCGCGGCCGGCGCTGACTCCCGGCACAGCCTGGGCATATTCAAGATTCGGATTCATCCGCGTTTTCGGGTCCAGAAAAAACACGCGCAGGAATTCCACTGACTTGGCCGCGTAACGGTCATCGCCCGTCAGCTTGTAAGCGGCGCCGAGGGCGGCCACCGCATCGGACATTTTTCGCATGGCCGCGCGGTGGGCCGTGAAATTGCCCGGATTAGACTGGCCATCGCGCTGGATGTAAGGAAGGCCGCCGGGCTTGGATGGGTCCGGCCACCAATAATCGCCGTTGGAATAGAAATCATTTGGACCTCCTTCGCTCAACTTGGCCTGCCATGCGGTGATCGTCACGGGAGCTTCCGCCAGGGCCGCGTCCGCCGCTTTGAGGATGCGGGCGCGGTCAATCGCGGCCACCTTCACCTTGACAGGCGGGCCGAGATGCAAAAAGGCGGCAGGCAGGCCATTGGCCGCCACACCGGCCGCGGCCAGGCCCGCCAATTTTGCTGAAATGCAAGCATGCCCATTGGCCAATTGCACCACGCGCGATCCGCGCACGGTGCCGAGATCGTCCAGCAACCGCCCGTCGCCCGCCAGGCTGAAACGCACGATGTTGGTGGCGTCGAGGCACCAGTTATTCGAGCTGTCATAGACGCGCGCCTCAATTGTGAGCACATCGCCTTCGCGCGCGATTTCCTGAAGGTCCAGCCGGGACGGCGCGCCCCATTTGTCGGTGGTGTAGTCAAATGTAATTTCATCCTCAACTTCCCGGCCATCCTGGCGCCCGACGGCTTTCAAGGTATTCGTGCCTTCCTTCAAAAGTTCCATCCAGCGCAATCCCGCGCAGGGAAAATCCGCGCTGTTGCGGCGGTTGATGCCGGCCGAGCGGCCATTGACGAACAGCTCGACCTCGCCGCAATTGGAATAGACGCGCACCATCTTCTTTTCGCCCGGCTCGCCCCAGCGCACGGGCCAGGTGTGGCCGTAAAGCCGCACCATCGGCTTGGCGGCCCAATATGACTGAAAAACGTAGTAGCCTTCCTTGGGCGTCAGATCGCGCTCGGTCAGGCCCTTTTCGTTGACACGCGGGATCGGATTCTCCGGCCGCAGCGGCGTGGCGAAATCCTCGAAAATCCATTGGGCGCTGCCGGAAAGATTGGTCATCGTTTCCTGTTCCTTGAGATGCCAGTCAAACAGGTTGCAGATGTAGGTTTCCGACCAGTCGCCGTCGTTGGAAAAACGGACATTGCCGCCGCCGCGCTTGTAAGCCAGGCCCGTTTCAGCCGTGCCGTTGCCAGTGGCGATCGTGCCGGGAATTTTCTCCGGCTCCTCGGAATGCCGGCCCGCATGGCTGTCGCCGCCCCATTCGGCGTGGAAAAATCGCTTGACCGATTTCATTTCCTTTTCCACCGACGCGCGATACTCCGTGTAACGCCCCGAATACCAGCCGGCCCAGATGCTGGGCGAATACACGCCGGGAATGTCCTTGCAGAATTCGCAGCGGCGGATGCACGTCAGCCGCGACGGGTCGAGCTTGTGCGCCTGCTCGTTCAATTCGGACATGAAGGCGCGGATTTGGTTCGTGTCAATTTTCTCAAAATCGCCCGGCCAGTCATCTTCATTGCCCAGGCCCCAGAGAATAATCGAGGGGTGATTGTAATGCTGGCCGATCAAGTCCGAGAGCATGTCGCGCGCCTGCTGCCGGTAGCGTTCGCCGCCGATGCCACCGCGGCACCAGGGAATTTCCTCCCAAACCAGCAGGCCCAGTTGGTCGCACAAATCCAAAACCAGCGGCGATTGCTGATAATGGCCGAGGCGGACGAAATTGGCGCCCATCTCTTTAATCATGCGCAATGCCTGGCGCGTGTCCCCGTCACTCACGGCCGCGCCAACGCCCGCGTGATCCTGGTGATATTGGGTGCCGCGCAGCAAAAGGCGTTCGCCATTGAGCTTGAATGGCCCGTGCTCGACAAATTCATACGACCGAAAACCAAAATGCGATGACAACGAATGCTCCCCGCCGGCGGATTTAATCGTCACCACGCAATCATAAAGCGCGGGATGACTTGGCGACCAAAGTTTCGGTTCGGGAATCGCGCCGGCCGCGATTTCCTTTTCGCCTGTCCAGGGCGCAAGCTTTTGGCTGGAGGCCAGGACCGGCGCGCCGTCCGGCCCGCGCATTACCACGGACACTTCGACTTCATCGGCGAGTGGCGCCGGATTATAGAGGCGGGCGCGCACTTTGACCGCGCCGGAAATGGACGGGCCAATGTGAACGCCTGCGAGCGAAATCGCGGGCACGCAATTCAGCTCGACGTGGCGGTAAAGTCCGCCGTAAAGCGTGAAATCGCTGAGGTTCGACGGAATCATTTCCAAGTCGCGCGAATTATCGCACATCACGGCCACGGGCGCCGTGCCGTCCTGCGTCTGGGCCTTCGCGGCGGCTTCAGTAATATCGACGGTGAACTCGTCATATCCGCCAATATGTTCAGGGCCAACTTTTTCGAGTCCCACGTAAACCTGCGTCTTCTGCCCCGCGCCTTCAAAGTGGAGCAGCGCGCGCCCGCCGCGAAACGGATTGGCGACCGCCACCCGCGTGCGATACCAGCCCGGCCCCTGATAGTAATGTGTGTTCGGGTCCACTGCGTCGAAGGCGTTAAAGCAATGCGGCAGGCGAATAGGCGTCCAGACGACGTTATCACTGGCCTTGCTTCCGCGCCAAACTTCCCAGATGCCGCCCAGCCCGCCTTGATGATATTCCCAGCCGGAATCCAGGCGGCCCGCCAAAGCATTCCCCGCTAGAACAAGCAGGAACGCCACCGCGGCGTGCGGCACGAAACCGAGATTCTTCCAACGAGCCATCACCAGATAGTATGCGGAGAGATTGGCCGCGTCACTGAGACTTTGCGGCAGGAAATCGAATTTTTGCGCTGCATTCGATATGGGTAATAGACAGAAGACCCGCTTCATGTTAAACAAGCCGCGAAATAAATGAAGTGCCAAGCCGCCGTCGCTGGGATAGGAGGGATTGTATTGCTTCTCGCCGCCCCATCCGCCCGCGCCATTTGGGTGAATGTGGTTGATGGCACTTCGTTCAACAACACATCGACGTTCACCTCCCGCTGGAGATACAACTACCCTTGGGGCACCAACCACAACGGCAGCGCGGTCATGAATCAGACCAATATTTCCGTCGCCAACGGCATGGTCACAATCACTTCCTCGCTGGCCAATCATTACGAGGGCGCCAGCACCGCGAATCCTTACCTGACCATTCGTTACAACTCCGGCACGTTTTATCTCCCCCAGACTGTCACGATCAGCCCGGCCAATCCGCTTTGGGACATCAGCGGGGAATTCAAGGTGCCCACCGTCACCGGCGCCTGGCCAGCCTTCTGGATGACCGGCGTCAATAGCTGGCCGCCGGAGAGCGATTTCATGGAGTTCAAAGGCTGCGATTGCTGCGGCGGCAATACTTACGACGGTTCCTGGCAAACGACAGTCACCACCGTTTCCACCGCCAGCGCTGACTGGCACAGCTACCGCGTGGTCGCGCAGTATGAAAATTCGACCAACGTCGATTTTCACTACTACATCGATGGCGTGATGGAAGCCGAGCAGACCGCCACCACATTCGTCGATGCGGCGTGCAACATCGTTGTCGATTTCCAAATGGAAGGCTCGTCAGGGTCGCCCGGCCCAACCTACACCACCTACACCTACGCCAGCAATATCGTGGTCAATAAGGAAGACGTCAGCAACGCTGGGAACGGCGCGCTCGCCAATGGCGCTTACAAATTGAATGTGCGCAGCACCGGGCAATGCCTGGATGTGTTAAGCCAGAGCACCGCCACGAATTCGCCTCTTGGCCAATGGCCTTACAATGGCGGCCTCAACGAGCAATGGATGCTCACCTATCTCGGCTCCGGCCAATACAGCATTATCGGGCGCCAAAGCGGGCGGGCCTTGAGCGTCCCCGTCGGCGCCACGACCAACGGCGCCGGCGCCGTCCTGACTGACTACGGCGAAAGCATCTATCAGAAATGGAAACTCATTCCGGTTTCCGGCGGCTATTATCAATTGATCAACGCAGGCAGCGGCAAAACCCTGGAAGTTTTCGGCAATTCGACGGCCAACGCCGCAGTCATTGACCAATGGGCGCCCGCCACCTCCACTTCGCCGCAGATTGCCTCCATCTCTGCCGCGAATGCCAGCCTCTCCCTCAATTGCCTGGGCGGCGTTCCAGGCATCGGTTATTCCCTGCTCTCCTCGGCGAACCTGTCTTCGCCGGTTTCCAATTGGGCCACGCTCTCCAGCATCACCGCGGGCGCCAAAGGGTCCTTCGCGTTCAATGGCGCTTTTTCCGTCACCGACGCCCCGCAATATTTTGAATTGCGATTGCAGCCTGCCTCTGGCGCCGCCAATCAGCAGTGGATTTTTTCCGCGCCCTAAAGGATTGGTGCGGACGGATTCGTGCTTGACGTTGGCAGCGGTGATGGTTGGATAAACGCCAACATGAGAATCAAATCATTATTTTCGTCCGCGGTTGCTGCGTTGCTCGTTCTTGCCGCTGGATGCGTTGGCACCGAGACCGGCAAACCCGTCGGGGGCGTGCCTTTCACCAAGGACACCATTACCAGCCGTTACGAAAAGCCGCTGCCCACGCTTGTCAAAGCCACGCGGGAAGTGTTGAAGAACAATGGCAAACTGTTGGTCGATAACGTCGCCAATAATACCTTTCAGGCCAAAGTCAACCAGCACAACGTCTGGGTCAAAATCGCCCAGGCCGATCCGGACGGCAGAATCACCGCCGTGTATGTCCAGGCCCGCGGGCCCATGGGCGGCGATATCGATTTGGCCGCCGAAATCTCCAAGCAAATCGCCCTTCAACTGACCGTGCAACAGTAGAATCGCGCGTCAGTTTTGCGGATTTAAAATCGCGGCGGGCAGCCATGCGATCCGCTGATTGGGCAGGCGCTGGTCCATCGAGCCAGGCGACATCGTTTCCCGTTCCGTGTGGCCATCGCAAAAGACGGCGATGGCATCCTGATCGTGGCGGAATTGCCCATTGGGTTCCCCCGCCTCCTGATCGATGTAATACCACTCCTCAAACATCGGATGCTGGATGGAAGCCGGGGTTTCAAAGGTGTTGACCTGGGCGGAATCGGCCAGCAGCGCGAGGGACGAAGGACGGCGGATAGTTTTCATATTGACAGTATTTTGCCCCTTGGAGCCGAGCGCCGCGTTGTATCCGTAATCGCACGTTGGCACGGCGGCTTTGAGCTTGAATTGGGAGGAGCCGTAGTCAAATGAAGGGCAGAAATCCACGCCCGCGCCCATGTAGGGATACAGCGCGGCCCGCGCGGGATCGAAGGCGCGCGTCTCCTCCGGCCCGGGGCCGATCCATCCAAACCAATAAAGCGCGCCGCCGTTGGTCAGGATGTCTCCGTAGGCAAAGGTTTGCCCGTTGTTGTCTTCCCAATACATCTGGGCGGACAGGCAGAATTGGCGCAGGTTGCTCATGCACTTCGCGGCTTTGGCGGCGGCTTGGCCCCGGCCAAGGACGGGCATCAACATCGCCGCCAGGATCGCGATAACGGCGATGACGGCCAGCAATTCGACCAGCGTGAATCCTTCCCTCCTCCGTTCGCATTCCCGCTCCAGGCATTTGGGGCAGAAGCAATCGGATTCCGGCTCAACGTGCCCGATGACCGGATAATCCGCGCACCAGCACGCCGCGGAGTGGCGGCATTCGAACCGCTCTCCGCAGCGCGGGCAGGCTTTCTGCTCTGGTTCGCTCATGCTCATTGCGGGCTGGCGCTGACCCTGTAAAAGACGCTCGGCCCCGGCGTGTTGGTGTCCTGCAACGCCAGCGGCCCGCCCGTTCCGGCGGCGGCCGGGCCGAGGGAGAGCCACGTTTGCAGGTTCGCGCTTTTTTCCAGCGTGTAATTCCAATTGGTCCGGCTCCAAAACTGCGCCTGCCAGGCATTGTTGGTGAACGCGCCCGACAAATATGTGACCGGCGGCGGCGGAGCCGTCACGAACATATTCTTGACAAACCCGTCGGCCGTAATCGAACTGGGGAAATCAAGCGCGGCCGTGCCCGCGTCGCTGTAGCTGTTGATCGAAACCGCGTCAAGACGAAAATCACCCGTGCCTTCCGAAAACCCTCCTGGCAGCGTGGAATAAAGCTGGCCGTTCGCCAGAATCTGCCCGGTCAGCGCGCTCGTGCCGGCCGCGTGAGTAATCGTCACATGGTAGAACATGCCGAAGCCCCAGGGGATGTCGTCGTAGGCAAAATAATAGTAGCCGTTCGTGTCAATCAAAGTCGCATCCAGCGAGGGCAGCCCGCCGTATTCGCCGGCCGCCGGATAGAATTCAAACTCGGCCAAATTCGTGGCGTTTTCGCCCGTGCCGATCAGGAAATTGGGATTCTCCGCTCCGGCCAGATTGAGGAAACCAATGCCGAGTTCCAGCGCGTTGGTGCCGTCCTCATTCGTGTCGGCGCCAGTCAGCAGCAGGTCGAAGCTAAGGCTGAAAGCGTCATTGGAAGTCAGCACCGTGCCCAGCGGATGAAAGTAAAAGCTGTTGGGCTTGGTCGAATCCCAGGTGACGTGCATTTCCTGGCCGGCGGGCTGCCACGTGAAAAGATTCGCGTCGCCGAAGGCCTGCCAGCCGTCCGCGGCCGGATTGTTGGAGAAATCCTCCGCCAGCGCCGTGCCCTCCACCGCCGCGAATCCCGCCACTTGCGCGCTATTGGTCAGGACATCGACGCGCACGTAGCGAATGGCTCGCAAATCCGCGGCGTTTCCGTTGGTGTCCTGCGCCCACGCGATGTTGTAACTGGCGCCGCCGGCCGAGCCATCATAAAACATGCTTATGTTTGACAACGTCAGCCCCGCGAATCGGGCCGGATTCAGGCCCGGATTGACCGGCTTGCGGAAATCGCCCGCGCCGTCGGTCGGGTAGAGATCGTTGACCGTCGGGGCGAGGGCCGGATTGAGCGTGTAAAACGCCACCCCGTCCGCGCTGACCGAGACGCGCGTCGCGCCGCCATCATTGATGACCTCGCCGTTGGCGGCCCACACATCGGGCGGGTCAAAATAATTGCCGGCCTCAAGAAAGGAATTGCCAAAGATGATGAAGTCGCGGTTGCCATTGGGATAATGGACAATGGGCCGGTCGAATTCCACCGTGACCGAGCCACCGGCGCCGATGGAAAGAATTTGATTGGTCTCGTAGGCCGGGTCAAACGGATCGATGCCGCTGGAGGCGGGCTGGCCGATGACGGCGGAAACATTGGTATAACCGGGCGCGTAACCGGCGCCTGGATTATAATTGACAACAGCCGCGGCATACGGGCTGCCCTGGGCGGCGGAAACGGCAACAAAGCTGGACAGGGCCAGCGGCAACAATAATAATGATTTGCTTCGCATAACTGATCTTTCAACGGTTTGGTGGTGATTGAGAGACCAGTGGGAGCCTGAAAAGCAAAACGCCTCCAAGCTCCGGCAAAAGCGGGAATGAAGGCATTCGACGAATCCGCTGAAAGACAGTTTCAGCGGCTGGCCTCATCCTTCTCATTGACGGAGAAGCGGCCCCGCGCGGCGGGACCTGACGAGCGTAACCGCGCTGATGTCCTGGCTTTCGGGCATCGAACCTTTCTCCCGCCTTCCCGGTTCCAATGGAACCAGTGGCGATGGGAGTCAGTAACCCGTCACAGTGGCGCAACCGTCCTCGATTCTCACGAGGTTCCCAGCGTTGGCTACGATTTGGATGGAGAACCCATCCACTGCATTTCAAAGAACAATCAACCGATACCGCTTCCGCCGAGTCGATGCAAGCAAGAACATCAAGAAACCGCTTTCTTGCAAACGGCATGGCTCCGGCATAGTTTGGCTCCGTCACTGCAAGTCAATAGCATTTCGAGGAGCGTATTATATGTATCAAATCATAGATCGGGGCGAAGTTGGTGGCGGAAGTGGCGGAGGCGGGGCTGCGCCGCGCGCGCTGGATTATGATTCTCTGCGGTCATCTTTGCGGAAGCAATTGGCAAATTGCGATGGAACAGTCAAACGCCGCCTTGCGGCGGTGCTCTTCGGGCGCCCCAGCCTGAAGCTGGTCCAGGAGGTTTTGATACCCAACACGCCTTACTGGAACGTCCGGTCGGGAAATGCCATCGACTTTTATTACATTGGTTTCTCGTCCTCGCCGCAAGTCACGTTTGACCCGGATAGCTTCGTCAAGACTGTCGATCGGTTCGAGTCGGAAACAAAATGGCAGTACATGGGCGGGACGGACGTCCTGATTCTTGACGCTTATTGCGATAAAGGCCAGCCAGCGCTGGATATGTCGCACGCGATGGCAATCAACCTCGAAGTCGCGGTGGCCAACAGGGTGATTTTGGACGTGCCCGTTTGGGTGGAATCGCTGATTCACAAGGCCAAGGACGCGATCACGGCGCACGGCCCCGGATCGAGCGGCGACATCAGCGATGGGTTTGGCAAGGACTTGATCATCGATGCTTTAAAGCACTTGACGCTCGCGCTTCTGCCAGAGGGAATGCGCGCCGACGCCGAGAAAGCGTTCAGTTACGTCGTCAAAGACGTGTCCAAGTAGCGCCCGCGAGCTTGCGCGGGCGGCTCATTGATGATACTGCACGGATCATGTTCGGGCTGGATCCCCAAAGCATTGCGGGCCGCGCACGGGTGGCCGCGGCCGCGTCGCGGGTTCCCACTTTCTCTCAGTCAATTCTGCGCGGCATGGCTGGCTTCACTGTGGTCAGCCTGGGCGGCTTTGGCCCCTGGATGCTGGCGGGCCGCTGGTTCTACCGGCACGCCGGCGAACTTGGATTGTATGCTGCCTGCGCGCTCGTATTTGTCGGCTTGAGCGGCCCGTTGCTGCACCGCCTGATCATTCCGCCGGGTTCGCTGCTTCGATGCTACAAAATTTTCGCCCTGGCCTTCGGAGCCTATGCGCTGGTGTGGATGTTGAGTTGGATGCTGCTGGGCGGGGTCATCGCCGGAGTGACAGGCGCGCTGGCCGGAATGCTCGTCATGGCAGGCGTGCTGGTCTGGGGATTTGCCGCGCGCGCGGGCGCGGTCAAGGTGGCGGCCGCGCTGTTCCTGGCCAATCTGGCCGGATATTTTGCCGGAGATTGGGCGCACACCGCCGTGCTGGCGGCCGCGGGCGGAAGCGGCTTCGCCTTGAAGCCGGCGGCTGCCATTCTGGCTTCCCAGATTGTGTGGGGATTATGTTACGGACTGGGTTTTGGCGCGGGTATCGGCGCCGCCTTCTATTTCTGTCAAGAGGAAGCCCGCCGGATGCTTAAGTCAGCGTAACCGGCGGCTTCACTATAGTGTAATCTCACAAACTGCTTCCCAGCCTAACAGCGAATTTTGCTGGAAATAAAGCCCGATTACATTACTGTTTGTGGGTGCCCATGGAATGACGACGGGATTATGTCAACGCCCAACAACAAACCAGGCCAGATCACCGCGATGATCAGCAGCACGGCGCTCGACCTTCCCGCGCATCGCGCGGCTGTGAAGGAAGCCTGCATCGATGCTGGAATCTTCCCCATCGGCATGGAGTCGCTGCCGGCGCGCGATGCATCGGGCATCACGGTCTCGCTGGAGATGGTGGATAAGGCCGACATCTACATCGGCATTTATGCCTGGCGCTACGGGTGGGTGCCGGATGGGCGCAGCATTTCAATCACGGAGATGGAGTTCGACCGCGCCGCAGAGCGAAACGCGGAAAGACATCTGCGCGAGATTCTCATTTTCACCGCGCACAAAAATCACGCTTGTACCGTCGCCGACATCGAAGTGGACAACCTCGCACAGCAAAGGCTCGCGGCGTTCAAGACCAAGGCGACCGACGGGCGCGGACGCAAGGAGTTCGTGTCTGCCGACGAATTGCGCCGACTTGTGAGCGAGGCCCTGCATGAATTCCGGCATCGCGAAAGCCAGCCAGTTGAGGTGCCTGAAATCAAGCCGGGTGACGCCCCCCGCATCTCCATCCCGCACAATCTCCCTTCACTCCAGCCGTTCTTCGGACGCGAGGAGGAATTGCGGAAGATTGCCGATGCTCTCAAGCCCGAATCGCGCACCTGGGGCGCGGTCATCGACGGGCCCGGCGGCATGGGGAAGACTTCGCTGGCCGTCCGCGCGGCCTACGATGCGCCGCCCGGAGCCTTTGACAAGATCGTCTTCGTCACCCTCAAGCCCCGCGAGCAGGACGACGACGGCGTGCGCGACCTGAGCGGTTTTCTCATCACGGGGATCAACGAACTGTTCAACAAACTCGCGCACGAGCTGGGCAACGATCAAATCACCAAAGCCGTCGAAAAAGATCGGCCACAACTGCTGCTTGATGCCTTGCGTGGCGCCAAGACCCTGCTCATCCTCGACAACCTCGAGAGCCTGCTCAAACCTGAGCGCGATACGGTTTTTAATTTCGTCAAACTCCTGCCGCTTGGCTGCAAGGCCATCCTCACCTCACGCGGCCGCATCGGTTCCGCCGCCGAGGAATTGATTCTCGAAAAACTCAGCCAGGAGGCCGCGCTCCAGACCCTCGCCAATCTGGCCGAGCGCAATCCCGCCCTCGCCAAGACCAGCGAAGCCGAGCGCCTCGTCCTTTATCGCGAGACAGGTGGCAAGCCGCTGCTGTTGCGCTGGACCGCCGGGCAGGTTGGCCGCGGCAGTTGCGTCACTTTCACCGACGCCATCAAGTACCTGCGCTCCTGTCCCAAGGGAAATGACCCGCTTGAATTCATCTTCGGCGACCTGGTTGAGGATTTCAGCGAAGCCGAAACACGCGCCCTTTGCGCGCTGACCTATTTCACGCTGCCGGCAAAAGTGGAGCACATTGCCACCATTGCCGAGCGAGATGAGGCGGAAACCGAGGACGCGCTCAAGTCGCTCATCAACCGCTCGCTGGTTGTGCCGAGCGAAGAGTTGAAAACTTTCACCCTCGTGCCGCTGGTCGCGGATTTTTTGCGGGTGAAAAAACCGGAGGTATTGCGCGAAACCGGCGACCGTCTGGAAAAGCACGGCTACGCGCTAGCGACGGAAAATGGCTACGAAAAGCACGACCGTTTTCCCGTG
>DASXZY010000077.1:0-112226 GCA_036501625.1 Verrucomicrobiia bacterium | reverse complement strand
GAAATGGCTCCAAAGGTAGGACTCGAACCTACAACCCCACGGTTAACAGCCGCGTGCTCTACCATTGAGCTACTTTGGACTCCGTACCGAAAAACTAATTTACAAATCCCCGCCGCCTCCGTCAATGCGTTTTCACCGCATTTTGTCCCGATTTTGAATCGACGAAAAGTTTTCGCTCATTGCTGCGGGTATTTTTGATACAGCAGCCAATAAACCACCACCCCGGTGATGGAAACATACATCCACATCGGCCAGGTCCAGCGGGCGATGCTCTTGTGGCGGTCGAATTTCTCGCGCAAGGCCCGGCTTAGGGTGATGATGATCATCGGCACGATCACAACGGCCAATATGGTGTGCGTGCCCAAGATCGCGAGGTATATCGGGCGAAACCAGGCCGGGTTTTTGAAAATGGTGATGTGATGGACGAAGATGTGGTAGGAAAGATAACAGGCCAAAAAAAGAGCCGACGTGATAAACGCGCTGATCATGCACGCGCGATGGGCGGGAATGTTCTTCTTCTTGATGAATACAAAGCCGGCGGCCAAGAAGACCGCGCTCAGGCCGTTCAGGCTCGCGTTGATGGCAGGGAAAATATTGTGGGGCATTCCGTTCGCCATTCAATGTTTACGGGCGCGCCAAGGTTTTGGCGGCGGCCAGGGTTTCCGCGACGCCTTCAGCGTTTTCTCCGTCGTAATATCCGCGGATTTGGCCCTGCTGGTCGATGAGGACGAATTTTTCGCTGTGGATGAAAAGGTCAACAGCATTTTCACGTTCCCCGGGCGGTTTGTCCATGACGCCAAGTTTAAGCCCATCGACCATGGCGTGGCGAAGGTCCGCTTTGCTGCCGGTGAGAAACATCCATTGGCCATCGCGCGCCTGGTAGCGGACGGCGTATTTTTTTAACACGCCGGGAGTGTCGAAGTCTGGATCGGTGGTGAAGCTGACAAGTTTCACGGGCAACCCGGCGGGCATCTTGTCCTGGAGGGCCTGCATATGGCTGGACATGATGGGGCATTGGCCGGCGCAGCGAGTGAAAATGGCGTCCGCTATCCAAACCTGGCCGCGCAGGGAGTCAAGCGTGACGTTCTGGCGGTTTTGATCTGTCAAGACGAAATCAGGCAGGGAACCCAGCATGGGCAAGGCCTGACGGCGGACGGGCAGGATCACGAAAAGGGCCAGCAGCGCGAGAATGGCCACAAGCAGGCCGCCCCAAACGATCCATTCCATTTTGCGTCCGGGCAAATTCCGCCTCCCTTATTCGTAGCTGGCGCTGGACGCGCCGGCTTTGGATTTGTCCGCGACCCATTTGTCGTATTCCGGCTGGGAGACGACTTTGAGGCTGCCGCGCATGGTGTAATGACCCATGCCGCAGAGCTGGGCGCAATTGATCCAGTAGGTTCCCTCTTTGACGGGCTTGAAGTGGGCCGGAAAGACCATGCCGGGAATGGCGTCCTGCGTTACGCGCATCGGCTTGACCGTGAAGCAGTGGATGACATCCATGGAACTGATATAAGCGATGACGGATTTGTTGACAGGCACCTCGAAGTCGGTCGTGATGAAGTAATTTTCTTTGTAATTGGGATCGGTCTTATCAAGTCCGAAGGGGTTGTCGCCGGTGATGAATTTCTCGTCGTTGGTGCAGAATTTGCCATGAGGCCCCGGATACCAGCCGTGCCATTGAAATTGCTGGCCGATGACCTTGATGACGGTGGATTCTTTTTCGTTGGGAAACTTGTCCACCGCGCGGGACCAGACCGGGTAGGCGAAGCCGACCAGGAGCACGAATTCGCAAAGCGCGACGACGCCTTCGACGTAAGTGGAGGCATGGCCTGTGGCGCCAACGTAATCGGCCTTGGGATTGCGGCTCTTGTGGTAGCGCATCACGACGTAGAAAAAATAACCAATCCACCCGACAAAGAGGATGCCCATCAGGACGTGGACGTAAATGATCAGCTCATCGACGCCGTGGCCCTGGCCGGAGGCATCGGCGGGCATGTTCGCCGGGGTGATGCCGTGAACGACGTACCAGGTGGCCGGTATCACCAGCAAAAAGGACACAATGAATAGCATCCAATTCATTCCGGATTTAGGAGAATCTTGCATGGATCAAACTTGGGGTTCAGAAGGGTTTTTTTGCGATTCGTCCCGCGAGGCGGCGGAGGCCCGCCGGGCAAGGAAAACAAAGAATGAGGCCGCGCCAGCCAAAACGACGCCGATGACGCCCATCAATGTGAAAATGCTGGCATTCAGGCTGCGCGCCATGGTGGAGTCCGATTTGCCGAAGCAGGCGGCGCAGGCGTGCGCGGAGGTTCCGCCAAGCAGGATGAAAGCGCCGAGGGCGGCAATAATCAAAACGAGTCGTTTCATAGGTAACTAATGTGCTTGAGTTTCCGCAGGACAGATTTGCCGTAGAAAATCAGGCCCACGACGGCGCCCAGCAGCACAATGGCCGCGACCAGGAAGACCGGGTCGTGGTTGGACGCGAACTCATGGGCGAACCAGCCCGCGCAGAACAGCGACAGGAGGATCGACAGGATGATAAATACAATATGGAATGCTTTCAGGGACATGCTACCGGATTTGGATAATGCTGGCGTGGGCCATCGACCATAGCGTCAAGAAGAAAAGACCGGTGAAAAAGAACGCCGTAAACGAAAGCACCGCGTAGATCATTTTCTTCTCGGAAATGAGGTGCATGAAAAAGCCCGCCACCAAAAAGGCCTTGGCCGACGCGATCACAAGGGCGACGACGATGTTAATTTCACGGCTGCCAAAATTGATGAGGGAAGCCCAAACGGTCAGGATGGTGCCGAGGGCCAAAGCGCCGCCGACAATCAGGTAGCGCCGGATGTGATGGCGCATCTCCTCGATCGTGTGATCGTCAACGTGCATCGTTTGAGTGGATGAATGGTGTTCGCTCATAGCAAATAAAGAACGGGAAAGAGGAAAATCCAAACCAGATCGACGAAGTGCCAGAACAGGCCGGAGACCTCCACGCGGTTGATGTAACGTTCAGGGTCTTTCTCCCAGACCTTGGCCAGCGGCCCCCAAATGAAGAAAATGACAATGCAGCCGGCGATGACGTGCAGCGCGTGCAAGCCAGTCAAGGTGAAATAAATGCCGGTGTAAGTGTTATGCCATGGCCCGTAGTTTTCCATCATTGGCTCGCGCGTGGCGGGGTCAATCTTGATGTCGGCCCTGGGAATCTTGATGATTTCCCCCTCGTGATCCAGGGGCGGATTGTACAACTCTTTAATATCTTTGATCCGGCGCCCCTCGACGACAACCACGTCTTTGGTGGTCTCGGACTTTACGAGATGGCCGTCCACGATGCCTCCGTCCTTTAGGTTGATCTGGTAGTGGATGAATTTGTCGTGATACTCGTAGGATTTGATGCACAAAAAGGCCACGGCGCAAATCATGGTGATGGCCTGATAGAATTTATACTTCTTGAACTGGCCCATTTTAAGCGAGGCCCATCCAAGCACGACCGTCACGCTGGAAAAGATGAGCACGATCGTATTGGTCATGCCCAGCCAGATATTCAGCCAGTGATGCGGCCACATGCCTTCCGGGGCGTTGACGCGCAAAAGGATGTAAGAGCAAAAGAGCGCCCCGAACAGCATCACTTCTGATGCCAGAAAGAGCCAAATGCCAACCTTGGCGTTGTAAAGGCCGGTGTCCGGCCGGGGTTTAACTGCGTACGGGATTTCCATGTGTGACGGGTGCTTGTTTTTCCGGCTCGTTTTGCGGGGTGAAATCGCGGCTGTGGCCGGGCACGCTGTATTCGTAGGGGCCGCGAAATACTTCTATGGGCTTGTCAAAATTCCCGTGCGGCGGCGGAGTCGGCGCCTGCCACTCCAGCGTGGTCGAATCCCACGGGTTGTCGTTCTCCACTTTCCTCCCCCAGTTAATGCTCCAGAAAAAATTAATGATGAACGGAATCTGCGACAAACCGAGCAGCCAAACCGCGTGGGAAATGCCGACGTTCAGGTGGATGATGTCCGGGCTGAGGCCGGGGACGCCCGGGGCGGCGGCGTAGTTGGCTCCGCCATCATACATGCGGCGGGACATGCCGGACATTCCTTGGATGAACATCGGCATGAAAATGAGATTCATAAATATAAACGACAGCGTAAAGTGAATCTTCCCCCACGTTTCGTTCATAATCCTGCCCGTCGCCTTTGGATACCAATAGTAAATGCCCGCGAACAGCGCGAAAATGGTGCCCGGCGCCACAATGTAATGGAAGTGGGCGATGACGTAATAGGTGTCGTGCAAATGAATGTCGCTCGCGTTGAATCCGAGCGGCAGCCCTGTCAATCCTCCGATGCCGAACATCGGCAGAAAGCCCAGCGCGAACAGCATCGGCGTATTGATGCGGATGGAGGCGCCCCAGAGAGAGATAAACAGCGCCGTCAGAATGATGACGGACGGAATGGAAATCATCATGGTCGTCGTCTGGAAGAACGTCGCGATGCGCGTGCCCATGCCCGTCAAATACATGTGGTGCGCCCAAACGATAAACGACAGAAAACCGATAGTCAGGATTGAATAGACCATGGAGCGATAGCCCCAGATCGGCTTGCGGGTGTTGTTGGCCAGGATTTCGGTCACGATGCCCATGCCCGGCAGAATCAGCACGTACACTTCCGGATGGGCCAGGAACCAAAACAGGTGCTGCCACAGCAACGGACTGCCGCCGCCGCTGATGTGCAAGACTTGGCCCGAAACCACCAGGCCGGTCGGAAGGAAGAAACTGGTGCGCAACAAATTATCCATCAGTTGCAGGACAGCGGCCGCTTCCAATGGCGGAAAGGCCAGCAGCAGCAGGAACGCCGTGACCAATTGCGCCCAGACGAAAAAGGGCATGCGCATCCACGTCAAGCCTTTGGCGCGCAGTTGAATGATGGTTGTGATGAAATTGACCGCGCCCAGCAGGGATGAACTGATCAGGAAAACCATTCCGATGATCCAAAAAGTTTGCCCATTGGGGCGCAAATTCAGATCGGCAATCGTCGCCAGCGGAGAATAGGAGGTCCAGCCGGATTTGGCCGCGCCGCCCGGAATGAAGAAGCTGCACAGCATCAATACGCCGCCGAGAAAATAAAACAAGTAGCTGACCATATTGACGCGCGGGAAGGTCATGTCCGGAGCGCCGATTTGCAGGGGGGTCACGAAGTTGCCAAAAGCGCCGAAGGCCAGCGGCACGATGGCCAGGAATACCATGATGGTGCCGTGCATGGCGCCGAAGGAATTGTAAAGATCGGGGGAGATGACGCCGCTCTTGCTCACCATGCTTTCGCCCAGCAAATGGGAAAGGATCGGCCCGATGAACGGCACGCCCTTGCCAGGATACGCCAGTTGCCACCGCATGACCGACATCAGGCAGAGGCCGAGGAAAAGGAACATCAGGCCGGTGATGCCGTACTGAATTCCAATGACCTTGTGATCGGTGGAAAAGATGTATTTTTGCCAGAAACCTGGCTCCTCGTGGTGCGACGCGTGTGTTGTGGGCTGCATGACTGTGTTTAGAGCGTTGGTTGCGCCAACTTGTCCTTGGACGCTAAATTATCGAAAAGACTAATGTCAATGGAAATCATCATTTCTAATCCTGCTAAATTTTATCGAGAACCATTAAGCCAAATAATGATGGCAAATAAATGATCGAGGCGAAAAACAGGACGCGCGCGCGCCGCGTGTTCAAGTCGCGGCAAAATTGCACGGCGCACCAGAGAAAGGCCGCGCCCAGCACCAAAGCCCCCGCCAAGTAAACCGCGCCGGCCATTTTGAAAATAAAGGGGAAGAGGCTCATCGGCACCAGGCCCAAGGTGTGGCTCAAGGCCTGGCGGCCGGTTCGCTCCCCGGTCGGATCGACGGCCGGCAGCATGACATAGCCCGCGCCGGCGTATTGGTCGCGATACATCCACGCGATGGCCAGGAAATGCGGCAATTGCCAGAAGCAGAGAATCGCAAACAGGCACCAGCCCTGCTTTGAAATTTCTCCGGTCGCCGCGGTCCAGCCCATCAATGGCGGAATCGCGCCGGGAATCGCACCGATGACCGTATTGAGAGTCGTGACGCGCTTGAGCGGCGTGTAAACAAAAAGGTAGCTGCCAATGGTCACCGCGCCCAGCACGGCGGTCAGCAGGTTGACGGCCAGCGCCAGATAGAGCAGACCCGCCACGCCGCACGAACCGCCGATCAGCAAAACCGCATCCGGCGTCAGGCGGCCGGAAGGCAGGGGGCGGTCCTGGGTGCGAAGCATTTTGGCGTCATGCTCGCGCTCGATCCATTGATTGAGCGCGGCCGCGCCGCTGGCCAAAAGGGCGGTGCCCAAAAGCGTGTTGAACATGAGCAGCCAAGCCATGGGCGGGCGCGAACCGAGGTAAAAACCGACTACCGTCGTCACTAGCACCAGGGTCGTCAGCCGCATCTTGAACAAATCGCACAAAGCGGCCGCCAGCGGCTTTTCAGCGGCGGGCGTTTTGACCATGGGCGCTTCGAGTGTCTGCACGGTGGCTTTCATGCTACTTGGCGATCATGCTGGAGGAGTCCAGCATGGAAGTCACTTCATTTCTTTCAGCCCATTTCACTTGAGCGGCTGGCGCGCCCAGCACGCGGAACGAGACAATCGAGGCCACAGCGCCCGTGACCAGGCAAAGCGCTCCGCACGCGACATGCGCCGTGGCGATGTCGGCCGATTTCCCCGTCCAGATCGTCGCGGCTCCAAGAAAAACCTGTGTCAAGACCAATCCCAGCCAGACCAGCGCAAAGCGTGACAGCCAATGCCGGGAGCCGAGGCGGCGCCAGGTCCGCCAGGCGCAAACCGCAACGGCCGCGAAAATCAGCAAGGCCAGAACGCGATGGACCATTTGCATTTCCACCTGCGCGGCGGTAATTGGGGCATACGCCATGACTTCCGTGCGATGCGCGTTGTAGCGCGTGATGGAATCGGGGCCGGCAGCCGGCCAAAGCTTGCCGTAGGCGGCGGGAAAATCGGGAATGGCCAAGCCGGCGTGTTGATGGCGCATGGTCGCGCCAAGCATGAGTTGGGTCAGAATCAAAGCCGTAACCGCCGTGAAAAGTGGGCGGAAATGGTGGCGGTCAAGTTCCTGGTGAATCGGCAGGCGCTGCCAAAAATCCGTTTGGAACAATGCGATCGAGCATACCAGCACGAAGAAAAGTTGCGCCAGCGTGGCGTGGAAAATTCCGAGTGTGGCATTCAGTTGAGTTACGCGCAAACCGCCCAGCAACCCTTGCAGAACGACCGCGCAGAACGCCGCCACTCCGAGCACGCGCAGCCATTTCGGGGCTGGTTCGCATTTGGGCCAGTAAAATCCGGCCGCCAATCCCGCCAGCCCCATCAAGGCCAAAAGCAGATTCTCCGCCGTGTGCGCCGGAAAAACCAGGCAAAGCCCCACGCCCGCTGCCATGAATACACACGCGACCCAGCGCAAAAGAACGCGCGATTTATAGCCGAACAGCCAAAACGCCATGATGGTCGTCAGAAAGCCAACCAGCGAGGCCGCCAATCGATGGGTGTGCTCGAAGAAAATTCCGCCGATCCACTTCGAGACCGGGAAGAAAAACATGTTGTAGCCGAAGGAATTGGGCCAGTCCGGGACGGCCATGCCCGCTCCGTGGCTGGTGACCAATCCGCCCATGCAGACCAGCACAAAGGTCACGAGCGCGGTCAGAACCGCGAACCTTTTCAAACCGATGTTTTTACTCTGAGAAAAACTCACTTTTAACGGCAATGCGGGCCGGGCGGAGGGCCGCCCGGCTGAACGGCGCCGCGCCTGTTATTGGGGAGCGGGCACTTCAACCGTAAAATTGGCTGTCACGGGGCTGTCCGCCACCGTGATTTCCTGGGTCACGCCGGGCTTGGCGCCATGCGCCTTCAAATGATACGCCGTCAAAGTGTAGGTCCCGGCGGGAACATTGGCGATTTTGAAATTTCCATCCGCGTCGCTGACCGCGAAGAAGGGGTTATCCTGCACGCCCGCGTAAGCGAACATCCACTGATGCACGTCGCACTTCATTTTGACCATGACCTCGGGTGCTTTGATGCTTTCGGTCCATTTTGAATCGTTGACCTGGCCCGCGCTGGTTTCGGCGAAGTTGAACTCGCTGTTGCCATCGGCTTTCGGCAGTGCGTGAATGTTGTGCATCAACGGGTCGGAATTCTTGATGGCCACCGGCTGGCCCACCATGACGCCAAACACATAGGGATTATAATTGCAGCCGATTTGGTCCAACTCGACCGGCTGGGTCGGAGCGGTGAATTTCTTGCCTTCCAGCCCTTTGGAAATGTAAACGAAGACATTGGCCAAGCCGTTGTCTTTGCCCACGACCCAATGCCGCGTGGTTGGCACAGCCGGATGCAGTTTGCTGCAGGTATCGTCGTAATCGATCGTCTTCTCAGGGGGCGGCGTGCCCTTGAGCGTAATTTTTCCGGTGACATCCCCGGCGTGGGCGCCTGGCAGCAAAGCCGCCAGAATCGAAACAGCCAATGTGCATGTAATGTTCTTCATACTCGTAAATTGTCGGATTTAGAACCGATACGACCCAAAAACTAAGCTCGCGCCCATCCAAGCGCAAGCGCTTTGTGAAAAATTTCACGAACTTTTATTTAGCCCCGGCGCGCACCCGTTTGCGCCTCATAAAAGCCGGCCCAGCGGATGAAATCGCGTGTCTGCTCCAATTCACCAGCTCGATAAAAATGCCAGAAATCGCCGGACAGGAGGGCCATATTGATCCTCCAGCGCCGCCAATTCGGCATCCAGCCATGAATTTCCCGGATAATGTCCGCGCGTTTCATGGCTTTAAATTGCCTCATCGTCTTCTCGGCAACAAGCGCGCAAAAAAGCTCTCGCGGCCAGCGTTGCAAGCCTGGCGGGGTCATTTCAGCGACTCCATCACGCGCGCCATCTCCAGGGCGGTTTGGGCGGCTTCAGCGCCGCGGTTGTGGCGGGCGTCCAGGCAGCGCGCCTCGGCCTGGGCCTCGTTTTCCAGAAGCAGCACTTCGTGGATGAATGGCAGGGCGTGTTGAATTTGCAGTTGGGCCAGCGACATGCTGACGGCATCGGCAATCTGCCGCGCATGCGCCGTCTGGCCGCGCACAATCACTCCCAGGCAAATGACGGCGTCGTATTTGGGGCGGGCCAAGGCCAGCCGCGCGGCCACGGCGGGAATTTCAAAGGCCCCCGGCACGCGCGTGACTTGGATTTTCCTGGCGCCGGCTTTCGCCAGCACGTCCTGGGCGGCGGCGAGCATGGAATCGACGTAACGGGCGTTGTAACGGGAGGCGATGATGGCGAAGCGGCCTTTTTGCCGGCGGAGCGAGTGCGGTTTGACGGGCGTCAACATAATTCATCAAGGATGGCAGAGAACTTTGGCCGCGGGGCCGCGGCGCGGCGGAGCGGCCATTTTAACCGAAACTGCCATGATTTGCCTTGTTCAACCTTGTTTTTCTTTAAATTGCTTTGATTCTCCGTGAGTTTTTCTAAAACTTTTTGGAAAAATTCCGCCATCCGGCCCAAAAGAACATGCGCCCAAGCGCGACATGGCCAAGAAGCTACCATGATTTCGTGGTAACGCAATAGGCAATCTGCAAAAAGATCAGAGCGGCAAAATTTTCCCGAAGTGAAGCATTTTCTCCCAAGAGTTCAATCCCAAATTTTTTTCTGGCAGGGCTGGCGGCGCGGTGATATTAGTTTGACTGTCCGCAATTAAAAAAACTATGCGCCAAAAAACTTTCGTTCTCCTTGCGGCCGTATTGTGCGGCCTCTTCGCCATAAATCGCCCGGCCCGCGCCTCCTCGCAAACCACGGCCTTCACCTATCAGGGGCAATTGTTCAGCGGCGGATCGCCGGCTGAGGGCAGTTATGACTTGAAGTTCGCTGTCTTTCTCAGCAGCAGCGGCGGCACGGCCAGCGCCCCGCCCGTCACCAACGCCGCCGCGGCTGTCAGCAATGGCCTATTCACGGTCGCGCTGGACTTTGGCGGGGGAGTATTCGCCGGCGCAACTTATTGGCTTGAAATCTCGGTGCGGAGCAACAGCAGCAGTGGATTCGCGACTTTAAGCCCGCGCCAGGAGATCACGCCGGCTCCCTACGCGCTTTACGCGCCCAGCGCGGGCGCGGCCCTATCGGTGCCGCTGACAGCCCTGCCGGGCACGGTGTTGACTAATGGAGCGGCCAGCGTAAACCTCTCCGGCATCTTCAACGGCAATGGAAGCGGGCTGTCCAACGTGCCGGGGACCATGACCTCACAGACCGTGTCCGGCTCCAACGTCACAGCGGGAGCCAACCAAGCCTATACTTTAATCAATAACAACCTGACCGGTGACCCTCCCCGCCTCACCCGCGGTGGGAAGCGTCGTGACCGTTACGGGGGTGGGCAGCAACGGCTGGCAAGTCCTGCCCGGCGCCGGCCAGACAATATTGGGATCGGTCCTGCCTGGCGGCACAGTGTGGACCGAGCAATCCAACGCGCCCACAGCCATCGATTGGGCATCCATTGCCTCTTCATCCGATGGCAGCCATCTGGCAGCTTTGGCCTATAACGGCGGGATTTACACCTCGGCCAATTTCGGAACCACTTGGGCAGAGCAAAGCAATGCGCCTGAATCGTACCCCTGGCAATGCATCGCTTCCTCTGCCGATGGCAGCCGTCTGGCGGCGGCGGGCTATTCCGGCGCAATTTACACCTCGGCCAATTCCGGAGCCACGTGGGCTGTGCAAAGCGGCGCCCCCGAATCGGCCCTTTGGTTTTCTATTGCCTCCTCCTCCGACGGCAGCCATCTTGCGGCCGTGGCCTTTGGAGGCGGGATTTACATCTCCACCAATTTCGGAGCCAACTGGACGCTGGAATCCAGCGCGCCCAATCCGGAAGGCTGGTATTCCGTCGCCTCCTCCTCCGACGGCAGCCACCTGGCGGCTGTGAACTCTGGCGGCGGGGTTTTTACCTCAACCGATTTCGGGAGCGACTGGGCGCAGCAAACCGGGGCCCCGGCCTCTATCCCGTGGGCTTCCGTCGCCTCCTCTTTTGATGGCAGCCATCTGGCCATCGTGGGAGGCCCAGGCGGAATTTACACGTCGGCCAATTTCGGAACCAACTGGTCGGTGCAATCTGGCGCGCCAAGCTCGGCTTACTGGGCTTCGATCGCCTCCTCCGCCGACGCCAGCCATCTGGCAGCAGCGGCCAAAGGCGGCGGGATTTTCACTTGGTCCAATTCAGCGGTCGTTTGGACGTTGCAAAGCGGCGCGCCCGCATCGAATTCCTGGAGTTCCATCGCCTCGTCCGCGGATGGCGGCTACTTGGCGGCGGTGGCCTATCCGGGTGGAATTTACACGTCCAAGCCAACGCCCATTCCATTCACGGGCCAGCCGGGGGCCTCGCAGCAGTTCCAATACGTCGGCAATGGGGCATGGCAACCCCTCAGCGCGCCGCTGTCGGCATTGCCCGGCGGAGTCCTGACAAACCTGGAAAACAATGTCGCGTTGCGCAGCCTTTATGTAGTCGATGCCTCTCAATTCGTGCAAATCGCGCTCGACGGTTCCACTGGCAATATCACCAGCACGGGCAACATTATGTGCGGCGGCAGCGTCTATAGCCAGAACGTCCTGCTGACCAGCGACCGCAATGCCAAGGAGCGCTTCGCTCCCGTTCGCCCGCAAGAAGTGCTGGCCCGCGTGGCGGCGCTGCCGGTCAGCGAGTGGAACTACAAAAACGATTCGGCCCAAACGCGCCACATGGGGCCGATGGCGCAGGATTTCCGCGCCGCCTTCAGCTTGAATGGGCCGGATGACAAACATATTGCCAGCGTGGACGAGGCAGGCGTGGCGCTGGCGGCCATTCAGGGGTTGAACGAACAGCTTAAGGAAAAGCAAAAGGAAATCGACGAGTTAGCGGCCGAGGTTGAGGAGCTGAAGAAACTGGTCGAAAAGAAATAGTTTTACAGCAGGTGGCCCAGCTTTTCGCGTTTGGTCTTTAGATATTTTGCGTTGTGGGGGTTGGCCCGGATTTTGATCGGAAGCTGTTCGACAATTTCCAGGCCATAGCCTTCCAGCCCCACGACCTTGCGCGGATTGTTGGTCAGGAGGGAGATGGTCTTGAGGCCCAAATCGACCAGAATCTGCGCGCCGAGGCCGTATTCGCGGAGGTCGGTGCCATAGCCAAGTTTCAAATTGGCCTCGACGGTGTCCAAGCCGCGCTCCTGCAATTTGTAAGCCTTGATCTTGGAAGCCAGCCCGATGCCCCGCCCTTCCTGCCGCATATAAACAAGCACGCCCCGCCCCGCCGAGGCGATTTGCCGCAGCGCATGGTGCAGTTGCGGGCCGCAATCGCAGCGGCGCGATCCAAACACGTCTCCTGTCAAACATTCGCTGTGAACGCGCACAAGGACGTTCTTCTTCCCCGCCACGTCGCCCCGCACCAAGGCCAGGTGATGCTGCCCGTCCACTTTGGAACGGTAGAGATGCAGGTTGAAATCCCCGTAAGCCGTCGGCAGTTTCACCACTTCGATTCGCTCGACCAGTTTCTCGCGGGTGCGGCGGTAATGGATCAAATCGGCGATGGTGCAAATCTTCAATTTGTGCCGGCGGGCGAAGCGCTTCAATTCCGGCAGGCGCGCCATGGAGCCGTCGTCGCTCATGATTTCGCACAGAATTCCGGCGGGCCTGCACCCGGCCAGCATGGCCAGATCCACGGCGGCTTCGGTGTGGCCGGCCCTCTGCAAGACCCCGCCCGGCTTGGCCCTGAGCGGGAACACATGCCCCGGTTGCACAAGGTCCTCCGGCATCGCCGCCGGATCGGCCAGAATGCCAATCGTGCGCGCCCGATCCGCCGCGCTGATGCCCGTGGTCACGCCCTTGGCCGCATCGACACTGACCTGGAAATCGGTGCGAAAACTCTCGGTGTTTTGCGCCACCATTTGTTCAATGCCGAGCTGTTTGAGGCGTTCGAAGGTGGTCGGGACGCAAATCAGGCCGCGCCCGTGCTTGGCCATGAAGTTGATGTCCTGGGCGGTGGCGCATTCGGCGGCCATGATGAGGTCGCCCTCGTTTTCCCGGCCGGGGTCATCGACCACCACGATCATGCGGCCCTTCCGCACGCCGGCCAGGACGGATTCAATCGAATCGAATTCCTGTTTCATTGGCTGTCATTGGAGTCAAGCAAAACGACCTTCAGCTTGCCCGGAGGCTGGCTGGCCTGGGTAAATTTATCGACCAAACTCGGCGCGGTCGCGGGCACGGGAGCGGCGGCCGGAACTGTGGCGGCGGGCCGGGCCTCCAAAGCGGAGCGAAGGGCGCTTTCGACCAATTGCGTGCAATGAATCTTGACCGGCGGCAGCGGGCCGAGGCTGGGGGCGAGTTCCTCGGCGGAGAGCGCAAGGACTTCCTCCGGCGTTTTGCCGCGGATCATTTCGGTTGCCAGACTCGCCACGGCAATGGCCGTTTCGCAGCCAAAACTTTGGAACGTCGCCCTGTCAACCACTTTCTTTCCAGCCTCTTCCTTGAACTTGATCCAGAGGCGAACCATGTCGCCGCACGCGGCGCTGCCGGCCGTGCCCACGGCGTCGGCCCCGGCCATTTCGCCCAGGTTTTTCGGATCGCGCAAGGCTTCCTCGATCCGCTTTTGATAGTCGTCGTTCATGGCGAAAGTTCCAGTCTGTAGCGCGGAATTTTGGCATCGGCCTCGCGCGACCAGGCATCGATGCCGCCGCGCAAACAGCGGACGTTCTTAAATCCCTGCCCCATGAAATAGGCGGCCGCATCCAACGATTGGCGCCCGCGATGATCGTAGAGCACGACCATCTCCTCGCGCGGCCAGCGGCCCAGCATTTCCTGCATGACCGGTTGCGAGAGCAAGGCCGCGCCTTCAATCCGCGCCGCCTCGAATTCCTCCCGGCTGCGAATATCGACAAGGCGCACCGTTCCCGCCTGGCGCAACGCTGCCAGTTCTCCCGGCGAAATTTGCAGCGCTTCATCCTCAAGGTGGCTGGCCTGGAGATGCTGGATGACTTCCGGCACGTCCAGGTTGTTGCGCGCGCAGAGGCCGGCCAGGGTTTCGTCCGCCTGAAACGCGCAGCTTGCGCATCCGCCGATGTGATAGCGGCGGAACAAAGCCCGTTGCGCGCCCGGGAATATTTCCAGGACGCGCGTCATGGTTTCCTGCGGATCAAGCGTGCCGGTCATGCGCCAAAAAATTTCCTGATTTCCACCAGCGTGTCAAACAAACGATCAACCTCGGCCGGCGTGTTATAAAAACTAAAACTGGCCCGCGCGGTCGATTCCACGCCAAGCTTTTTCATGAGCGGCTGATTGCAATGATGCCCGCCGCGCAACGCCACCCCGCACTGGTCCGCCACTGTCACGACGTCGTGGGCGTGAATGTCCTTCAACAAAAAGCTGACGGCGCCCGCGTGCCCGACGCGCGGCCCGAACAGCCGCAACCCCGGCAGGCTCAAGAGCCGCTCGATGGCCAGCGCGGACAGGGTCTCGTCCCGGCGCGCGATGTTGTCGCACCCGATGCTGTCAATATATTCGAGCGCGGCGCCCAGGCCGATGGCCGAGGCGAAATCAGGCGTGCCAGCTTCGAATCGGTGCGGCGGGTCTTTGAAGGCGCTGCGGAAAAAATCCACATTGGCGATCATGTCGCCGCCGCCCAGAAACGGCGGCATGGCAGCCAGGGCCTCGCGGCGCCCGTAAAGCACGCCGATGCCGGTCGGGCCGCAGGTTTTGTGGCCGGAAAAAACCAGGAAATCGCAATCGATCTCGCGCACATCCACCCGGCGATGACCCACGGCCTGGGCCGCATCGACCAGCGTGGCAATGCCGCGCTTGCGGGCGCGCTCGCACAAATCCGCGACGGGATTGACGGTTCCCAGCGTGTTGGAAACATAGGTGAAGGCGAACAGCTTGGCGCCCGCCAGCAAATCGTCCAAGCCAGTCAAGTCGAGCAATCCGCTGTCGCCGGTCACGGGCACGTAGCGGAGCCTGGCCCCGGTGCGTTCGGCAAGCAATTGCCACGGGACGATGTTGCTGTGATGCTCCATTTCCGTCAGCAGAATCACATCGCCAGATTTGACGTATTTGTCGCCCCAGGCGCGCGCGACCAGGTTGATGCCCTCGGTCGTGCCGCGCGTAAAAACAATTTCGTCCGGGCCGCGGGCGTTGAGGAACTTGGCCGCGCGGTCGCGGGCGGCTTCAAAAGCCACGGTCGAGCGGCGGCTCAATTCATGGATGCCGCGATGGACGTTGCTGTTGTCGTTGCGGTAAAAATGGTCCAGCGCCTCAAGCACCGCGCGCGGCTTTTGCGAGGTGGCGGCATTGTCAAGATAAACGAGCGGATAGCCGTTCACTTTCTGGCGGAGGATGGGAAAATCCTCCCGCAACGCCTCCCAATTTGGCCGGTTCTCAGTCACATTACATCATGCCAAGCTCGAGCTTGGCGGCTTCGGAAAGCATGTCGCGGTTCCACGGCGGGTCCCAGACCAGAAACACGCCTGCTTCTTTGACGCCCGGAATGGCGGAGACCTTCGTCTCGACATCTTGTTGCAGGACGGGACCCATTCCGCAACCGGGCGCGGTTAAAGTCATTTTGATTTCGACGCGGCTGCCGCCGCCTGGCATCGGCAGGATTTGCGTATCATAAACCAGCCCAAGATCGACGATGTTCACGGGGATTTCGGGATCGTAGCAGGTGCGCAATTGCTCCAGCACTTTTTCCTCGGTCACCACCGTGTTATCGGCCGGCGCGGTTTGAGCGGGCGCGGCGGCCGGCGCAAGACCCAAAGCATCGGCGTTGGCGGAGTCGATGCGGGCCATGTTGCCGTTGATGACGACGGTATAGCTGCCGCCCAAGGCCTGGGTGATGGCGACCCGTTCGCCCGATTGCAGCGTGATCTTGCTCCCGGCGGGGATCAGCACCGCCTCGCAATCGCGCTTTAATGTAATCTCCTCACTCATGCCGTTACGCCACGTCGGTGGAGGCCGCGGCCGTGCCATCCAGCCCGGCCAGCATCGCGTGCCAAGGCAATATCGCGCACTTCACACGCGCCGGAAAGTGGGAAACCCCGGCAAAAGCGCACAGCTTGCCCATTGCTGTCTCATCCATTTTGCCGGTCGTGACCATACTCTGGTATTGAGTGAAATAGGCGCGGGCGTCCCCGGCTGTTTTGCCCTTGAGCTGGTCGGCCATCATGGAAGCAGCCGCCTTGGAAATGGCGCAGCCCTCGCCTTGAAAGCTGATGTCACGAATGATGCCGTCCTCCAGCCTGAGATATACGGTGTAATGGTCGCCGCAGAGCGGGTTGTTCCCTTCCGCCGTGCGATTGGCCTCCGGCAGGACGTGGAAATGGCGCGGTTTGCGGCTGTGATCCAGGATCACCTGCTGATAAAGCTCGTTCAGGTCTTCATTCATGGGATGAGAGGCGCAACTCCTCGAAACGCTCCGTCAACAATTGTTCCAGATGCGCGCGCGCCGCCTCCAGGGTGACGCGCTTGACGGCGTCGTTGGTGAAGGCGCGGATTAACATGCACCGCGCCAATTCGGCGCCGATGCCGCGGGAGCGCAAATAGAAAAGCGCCTCCTCGTTTAATTGGCCCACAGTCGCGCCATGCGTGCATTTGACATCGTCGGCGTAAATCTCCAATTGCGGTTTCGTATTGACCATCGCGTGCTCCGACAAGACCAGATTGCGGTTGGTCTGCTTGGCGTTGGTCTTTTGCGCGTCCTGGCGCACGAAAATTTTCCCATTAAAAACGCCGCGCGCGCGGCCGGCCAGGATGCCGAAATAAAACTCGTGGCTTTCGCAGCGCGGCTTGGCGTGATCCACCACTGTATGGTGATCGATCAATTGTTCACCGCGCGCCAGATACAGCCCGTTCAGAATGGCTTCGCCGCCCTCGCCGGTGAAAACAGTTTGAATCCGGTTGCGGGCCAGCCGCGCGCCAGTGGCGATGGAGTGGGAGAGCCAATGGCTGTGCCGGCCCTGCGTGGCTTGCACGGTGGCGATATGAAAGGCGCGCGCGTTTTCATTTTGCAGCCGGCAATGTTCCACCCGCGCGTCCTCGGCCAGCGCCAGTTCCGTCACCGCATTGGTCAGGTGGGAGGCATCGGTCAAACTGGCGTAAGACTCAATGACCTTCACCGAAGCGCCTTGCGCGGCCACGATCAAATTGCGCGCCTGCACCGCGGCGCCCGGCCGCTCGGATGCCGCCAGATAGAGCAATTGCACCGGCTGCTCAATCTCCGTTCTCGCCGGCACGATGACATAAGCGCCATCGTGAAAACTGGCCGTGTTGAGCGCCGCGAAAAATGTCGCGTCCGTGCGGGCATGGCGGCCCAAATGTTCCTCCAATTCCCGCGCGCCATTTTCCCATTGCGACTGAAAATTACCCGCGCGCAACGCCGCGCCATCGCCGGGAAGGTTGGATAAATCCTCGCGAAACCGCCCGTCCACAAACACCAGGCAATAGCCATCGGGCGCCAAAAGAAACGGTTTGATTTCCTCCAAGCCAATCGCGCGCGCGGCGGATTCGGCGGCATGCAATGGCAATTGCCGCAACGACGCGACGTTGGTGAAACGCCACTCCTCGTGGTCCGTGGTGGGAAAGCCGTTTTGCTCCATGTGCGCTTGGGCCTGCCGTCGCAGCGATTGCAACCAAGGCGGCCCACAGGCGATGCCGCCCGCGAAAAAGGAGGCGGCCGCCGGCGGCTGATCGGTTTTTGAAAGTGTCTCCGTCATGGTTTTCCATTGCCGGCCACGCCGGGCAGCCAATCGTAACCTCTGGCCTCCAATTCCAGCGCCAATTCCTTGCCGCCGGACTTGACGATCTGGCCGTGAGCGAGCACATGCACAAAATCCGGCACGATGTAATTGAGCAGGCGCTGGTAATGGGTGATGACGAGCATGGAGCGGCTGGGATCGCGCAATTTGTTGACACCGCTGGAAACAATTTTCAGCGCGTCGATGTCCAGGCCGGAATCCGTTTCGTCAAGAATGGCCAGCCTGGGTTCCAGAACGGCCATTTGAAAAATCTCATTGCGCTTCTTTTCGCCGCCGGAAAAATCCGCGTTGACCGCGCGGCTGAGCAGGGCCTGGGGCAGTTCGAGCAGCTTGGTCTTTTTCTTGACCATATCCAGGAACTCGACCGCGTCCAATTCCTCTTCGCCGCGCGCTTTGCGGCATTCGTTCACTGCCGCCTTGAGGAACACGGTGCTGTTGACACCGGGAATTTCCACAGGATACTGGAAAGCCAGAAAAATGCCCGCCCGCGCCCGCTCCTCCGGTTTCATCTCGAGCAGCGGCGCGCCATTGAATGTCACGCTGCCGCTGGTGACGGAATAATCGCCGCGCCCGGCCAGCACCTGGGCCAGCGTGCTTTTGCCGCTTCCATTCGGCCCCATGATGGCGTGGATTTCTCCCGCTCCCACCGTCAGGTTCAATCCCTTGAGGATTTCCTTCCCGTCCGCTCCGGCGGACAAATTATGAATTTCCAGCATGTTCGGTTTGCTCATAGAAAAGTGTGCTTGCGCGAGCCTGGTTGGGACGCTCGCATGGAAGTTTGCGTCAGCCGACGCTGCCTTCCAGGCTTACGCCGAGGAGTTTTTGCGCCTCCACCGCGAATTCCATCGGCAGATGATTGAACACCTCCTTGCAATAGCCGTTGACAATCATATTGACAGCGTCCTGAGTGGAGATGCCGCGCTGGTTGCAATAAAAAATCTGGTCTTCGCCGATCTTGGAGGTGGAGGCCTCATGCTCAACCGTCGCCGTGCTGTTGCCCACTTCCAGGTAAGGGAACGTGTGCGCGCCGCAACGGTCGCCCAGCAGCAGCGAATCGCACTGCGAATAATTGCGGGCGTTCGCCGCGCTGGGGCGGATTTTAACCAGCCCGCGATAGCTGTTCTGCCCGCGCCCGGCTGAAATGCCCTTGGACACAATCGTGCTGGTCGTGTTGCGCCCGACGTGGATCATCTTGGTGCCCGTGTCCGCCTGCTGCCGGTGGTTGGTCAAAGCGACGGAATAAAATTCTCCCACCGAATGGTCTCCCAGCAACAGCACGCTGGGATATTTCCAGGTGATGGCCGAACCGGTCTCGACTTGCGTCCAGGAGATTTTGGAATTGCGCCCCGCGCATTTGCCGCGCTTGGTCACGAAATTGTAAATGCCTCCTCTGCCCTCTTCGTCGCCCGGATACCAATTCTGCACGGTCGAATATTTGATTTCCGCGTTGTCCAGCGCGATCAACTCGACCACCGCCGCGTGCAACTGGTTGGTGTCGCGCATTGGCGCCGTGCAGCCTTCCAGATAGCTAACGTAGCTGCCTTCGTCGGCGATGATGAGCGTCCGCTCGAATTGGCCCGCGTTGGCCGTGTTCATGCGGAAATAGGTGGAAAGCTCCATCGGGCAGCGCACGCCTTTGGGCACGTAGCAAAACGAGCCGTCGCTGAAAACGGCCGAATTCAAGGCAGCGAAGAAATTGTCGTTATGCGGCACGACCGTGCCAAGATATTTCTTGACCAATTCTGGATGATGTTTGACCGCCTCGCTGAACGAGCAAAAGATCACCCCCACTTTCGCCAGTTCCTCCCGGAAGGTCGTCGCAACCGAAGCGCTGTCCAGCACTGCATCGACGGCCACGTTGGAAAGGCGCTTTTGTTCGTCCAGGGAGATGCCTAATTTCTCGAAGGTCGCGCGCACTTCGGGATCAACTTCATCCATGCTGCCGAGCTTTTTCTTCGGCTTGGGCACCGCATAATAGATATAGGACTGATAATCGATGGGCGGATACAAGACATTGGGCCAATGCGGCTCCTTCATGGTGAGCCAATGGCGGTAGGATTTGAGGCGCCAATCGAGCATGAAATCCGGCTCGCCCTTGACGCGGGCGATTTTGCGCACCACATCCTCGTTCAGGCCCGGCGGGAAAGCCTCGGTCTCAATCTCGCTGACAAATCCGTACTTATACTCGGATTTGACAAAACTCTCGATTGTATCTGTTGCGGTATCCATATAGGACAAATTTAGTCCGCTTCAAGCATAGGCTAGTCACGCCAGATGTCAACGCTTGTCAGACGGTGGGAAAAAGGCGAGGTGGGGCCATCCGAGAAAACGCCCAGATCAATTAACCGATGGCAAGGATGACGAAACAATGGCCAGCTTTAACCCGTGCGGCGCAAAAAGTTTGAAGTCGGAATGATTGATCGTTGCCACGTCCGCTTGCGCGATTATGGCTTTAGCCGCGATCAAACAGTCAAAACGAGAACCGCGCCGTCGTCCGGTCTTGTTAAACAAATCCGCTGCCAGAGCCGCTTCCTTTTTGCCGAAGGGATAATCTGCGATTGCAAGACTGCTTCCGTCCGAATCACTTCCAGCGGCGCAACCGGGCCATTGAGAAATTCCGTCCAACAGATGGCGCTCGTGGCAAGCGTGTCGCCAGCAGTCAACCACCATTCCACCATTCCTGCAGTAGGGGAACTCGCGACCAGCAATCCAATGAGGAAATTCGTGTCGAGATGAATCATGCGGGACGCCGGCTCTCAGCCGTCAACTGTTCCTCATGTAGTTCGCGCAGATATTCTTCCGCTTGGCGCGGGGCCAGTCGAGCGTCCTTTTGCAACAGCCGCAGGGCTTCGCGCGGCGTCAAGTTTTCATCAACCGCTGCCTGGACCGCCTGCGCGGGCCGTACCTCCACGACTCCGCTCCCTTGGCGGATTTGGATTTGCTCGCCCGCCAGCGCCAATTCCACCAACCGGCCCAAGCTTGGCGTGGCTTCTTCGACGGTCAATGTTTTCATGCCTAAAATCTACACGAATCGCGGGATTGCGCCAAGAATTCATTGCCGCCACGGCATTTCTTGAAATAGAGTCCTAACTAGCGGCCGCACATGCCCGCCACATCCGCGATTTAACGTGCATCGCGCCGCCTTTTTTGGATATGCTCGCGCGATGAAATCGACTTCGTATCTCTTAGCCGCGCCGGGCACGCCCAGGCGCGAGTTTTTGCGCAAATTGAGCCTGAGCGCGGCGTTTTTCACTGTCCCGGGCGCTTTCGCTGAGGCCTTGAGCCGGAAAACGGCGTCCGTCGAGGAAGGGCCGTTTTATCCGCATCAATTGCCGCTGGACACCGATAACGACCTCATCATTGTCAACAATTCAATCACTCCGGCTGTCGGGCAAGTCACCCATTTGACCGGACGGCTGCTGAACGCCGGCGGCAGCCCGATTCGAAATGCCACCATCGAGATTTGGGAGGTCGATGGCACTGGCGTCTATCTGGCCGACCGGCCGCATCAGGCCAAGTACGACGCTAATTTCCAGGGCTTTGGCCGATTCCTCACCGGCTCGACGGGCGAGTATTATTTCCGCGCGATCAAGCCGGTCGCTTATCCGGGCCGGTGCGCGCCGCATATTCATTTCAAAGTGCGGCGCCAGGGCCAGGAGGCGTGGAACACCCAGCTTTTTGTCAAAGGCGAGCGCGGCAACGAACAGGACGGCATTTACCGCAACATCGGCAGCGCGCAAGACCGCGCGTCCGTGACGGTGGATTTCACGCCCATAAAGGGTTCGGCCGCCGGGGAACTGGCCGCGCGATTCGACATCGTTCTGGGTTAACGCCATGAACATCGAGCAAGCGAATAAGAATTGGACCAAGCTGGGCGAAAACGATCCCATGTGGGTGGTCCTGACCGCCGCGGACAAACGGGGCGGCAAATGGAGCCCGGAGGAATTTTTCGCCAATGGCCGGGTGGAGATCGAGCAGGCGCTCAGCGATGTCGAAGCGGCCGGAGTCACGATAAATCGAGGGACAGCCCTGGATTTCGGATGCGGGCTGGGCCGGTTGTCGCAGGCGCTGGCTGCGCAGTTTCAACACGTCGATGGCGTCGATGTTTCAACCTCGATGATCGAGCAGGCGCGGCAGTTTAACAAATATCCGGACAAGGTGGAATATCATCTGAACGTCAAATCCGATCTCAGCCTGTTTCCCCGGCAGCGGTTCGATTTCATTTACTCGAACATCGTTCTGCAGCACATCCCAACGCCTCACCAATTGTCTTACATATCTGAATTCATGGAATTGCTGAAGCCGGGCGGGACCGCTTATTTTCAGGCGATGCACGCCTACGGAATGAGGGCGCTGGCGCCGCGCTGGTTTGTCGAGGCCTTCCGGTATTTAAAGCATGGGGGCAAACCTTATATTCCAATGTATGGCGTGCCGGTGGCCGATGTCGAAAACGCAATTCGCACCGGCGGCTGCCATCTACAGCAAAAGCAATCCTCCCCATATCCTGGCTCTGAGAGGCGCTTTTTTTCCGACCGGTATTTGGCCATTAAACAGCAGCCCAAACAATGAAATCTTCCGGCGTTTTGCGCGCGCTCTTGTGGGTGGCGCTGGCAGCCGCGCCTTGCGCCCGCGTTTGGGCGCAAACAAACACGCGGAATGATTTCGCCAGGGCCGTCACCGCTGGCTTTCAGGCGTGGGACCGAAACCACAATCACATTTTGTCCGAGGAGGAAGTCGATGCCGCCATCGAAGACTCCGCCAACACAGGGCCGGCCGCCGCCGCGCTGGCCGCCCTCAAGCGCGCCGCCCGCTCGACCAATTACACGCTGCCGGCGCTGACTCTCTCCAATATTTGCGAGTTTGCCGCCGCCCCATCGGCCACGAATCGGCCGGATTTTCGCAGCATGTTTAAGGCGGGCCTGCGACGCATTACCAGCATCACCAACCACGAGCTTTTTGCCTCCGGCCTGCCGCAATTGAGCACCGTTCACCAGGGACGCATGGGGGATTGTTTTTGCCTGGCCCCCCTTGGCGCCATGATTCATCGCGACCCCAGCGAAGTCGCCGCGTTGTTTTCCATCCAGGAGGATGGCCGGGTGCGAGTCGAGTTTGGCGGCGGGCCGGTTTCGGTCGCGCCACCGACGGATGCCGAGCTGGCCATGACGGCCGGCAACAGCCGCGATGGCGTTTGGATCAACCTCTACGAAAAAGCCATCGCTCAAGTCCGCAACGACCTGCGGGCGCCGGAAAAGCGCGCCAGCCTCGCCATCGATGTCATCGCCAACGGCGGCACGGAAGGATCGGTCATGCGCTATTTGACTGGCCACAAAGTCACCGGAACCGGCCTCAAATTCGCCAGGGACTCCGCCGTCTCGGCCGCGGCTTGCGCCGCCAAACTGGACGAGTTGCGCCAAAAATTAACCAACGCAGAAAGCCAGCAGCTTCTGGTCGCGGCTGGGACGCAAAAGCCCACCACTCCGGGAGTTACACCCAAACACGCCTACGCCCTATTGCATTACGACGCCGAAGCCGACGCGGTTTCCTTGTGGAACCCGCACGGCAACAATTTCAAGCCCAAAGGCCCGCCGGGCTTGAGCAATGGCTACCCGATGAAGAATGGCCTTTTGACAGTGCCGCTTTCAGAATTCGCGAAACAATTTTCCAGCGTCACTTTTGAGGACAAATTCAATGACATTTCCCTCAAAAGCGCGGAGCCGGAGTTGTCGCGGTCCCCGCGGCTCAAGATCGGCAGCCCGGCCCCAAAATGGAAAACCGGCTCGTGGATTCAAGGCGGCCCTGTCAATACTTTCCTTCCCGGCCGGGCTTATCTCGTGGAGTTTTGGGCGGCCTGGTGCGAGCCTTGCCGCATCTCCATTCCCCGGCTCAACGAAATTTATAACCGCTACAAAGACCGGGGCTTGACGGTCATCGGCCAGGATTGCTGGGAGCACAACCAGGACGATGTCGCGCCCTTCGTGAAATCCATGGGTGATAAAATGACATTCCCGCTGGCCCGCGAAGACAAGCGCGGCAAAATGGACCGCGCCTGGCTGCAGGCGGCCGGGCGGGAAAGCGTCCCCACTGCATTTCTAATTGACACAACGGGGCGCATCGCGTGGATGGGCCACCCGCTGGCGTTGAAAGAGCTGTTGATTGAAGCCGTGCTCGCTGGAACGTACGATTCGCAAAAAAACGCCGCGGACTTCGCGCGCGAACACGAAACAAGGGAGCTTCTGCGGCAGGCCAAAGACTTCACGCGAGACGGCAAACTGGCCCGGGCGGAAGCAACCTTGAATCGATTGCTCCTCGAAACCAATGACGACGCGGATCAAACCGCCCAATATCTAACCTTGCGCGCCAATGTCAGCGCCCGCCGCGCGCAATGGCAATCCGCCACCGCCGATCTCGCGCGCGCCTTAAAAAGCGATCCCGCGGACTATTGGACCTGGGACACGCTCACGCCGCTCCTGATCCAATCCGGCAACACCGCCGATTGTCAAACGCACTGCAAGTCCATGCTTGACCGATTTCGAGACACGACCATGCCGAGGGTGGCTGAGGGCACGGCCAAGTCATGCCTGCTGCTGGCCTCCGCTCTTGGCCCCGATGATCTGGCAGCCGCTGCCGGAGTGGCTGACAACGCGGTCAAGTTTTCCCAAAAAGGCGACCGGATGCACTGGCGCCTTATGACCAAAGGATTGGCGGAATACCGGCAGGGCCGCTTTACGAATGCCATTGAGCAAATGCGGCTTTCGCAAAACGCCCTGCTTCACGAGGGTGATTCAGGCGGCAACGCGTGCAACGCCGACGCCTGGTTCGTCACCGCGATGGCGCGCCGCCAGCTCAATCAAACCGCCGAGGCCCGCGCCGCGTTGAAAAATGGCGTGGCTTTGGTGCGGCAGAAATTGCCAAAGCTGGATGGCGGGGACTTGGGCGAAAATTGGTTCGATGTCTTGCCGGCTTACTTCCTGATGCGCGAGGCCCAGGCGGCGTTCGGGGGCCAAAAGATCACCAGCGAGAAGCCGGTCGCGGTGGAGAAACTTTAGTCTTTAAATGTTCAGCCAAAAGCATTAAGCAAAGCCGCAAGATGATGTTTGACCTTTCGGATGATGTGGCTGTTGTCATTGGCGCGACCGGCATTCTTGGTGGAAAAATTGCCGAGGGCCTGGCCCAGGCTGGCGCCAAAGTGGCCGTGCTGGGCCGCAACTCCGAGCGCGGGGAGGCCTGTGCCCAGCGCATCCAAAAAGCCAAAGGCAAGGCGCAATTCTTCGCCGCCGACGCCATCTCGCGCGAGGGCCTCCATCAAGCCGCCGCCAAAGCCGAAGCCGTCTTTGGCCCCCCGACCATTCTGGTCAATGCCGCCGGCGGCAACGACGCGAAAGTCACGGTCACGGACCAATTCAAGTTTGAACAAATCGCGCTGGAAGATTGGCGGGCCAATTTCGATTTGAACCTGGTCGGCGGCATGCTCCTCCCGTGCCAGATATTCGGCCCAGGCATGGCCGCGCGCGGACGCGGGAGCATTATCAACATTGCCAGCGTGTCCGCGCACGTGCCGCTTTCGCGCGTCGCGGCCTATTCCGCGGCCAAGGCGGCTGTGGTGAGCCTCTCGCAATTTCTGGCCCGCGAATGGGCTCCGCGCAACGTCAGAGTCAATACCATTACTCCCGGCTTCTTTCCAGCCGAGCAAAATCGCCGCCTGCTCTTCAATCAAGACGGCTCGCCCACCGCGCGCGCCAAAAGCATCCTCGGCCACACGCCAATGGGCCGCTTTGGCGAGGCGGATGAGCTGATTGGCGCGGCCATTTTCCTGGCCAGTTCCCGTGCCAGCAGTTTCGTGACCG
Organism: Verrucomicrobiia bacterium; assembly: GCA_036501625.1. Classification (GTDB taxonomy): domain Bacteria; phylum Verrucomicrobiota; class Verrucomicrobiia; order Limisphaerales; family Palsa-1400; genus Palsa-1400. The sequence goes on along the minus strand of DASXZY010000077.1, from coordinate 86,582 downwards.
GCTCCGATATCCGCGTCGATGGCGGCTATCTTTCGCAGACCATTTGACAGGCTACGGGATTTGCGCCACGTCTTTGGCGGGCAGCCAGCCGATTTGATGGAGGGCGTCGCTGACTTGCAGCCAGTCGCCATCGCGCCCCAGCACGGACATTTCCTGGCCGTCGTGCGCGGTGAAGGCGCTTTGCGAAACTTCCATCGGGCCGCGCCGGGCCACGGCCTCCGTTTGTGTGCAAATGGCGGTCTTTTCCAACAGTCGCTGGTTCACGGAAAGGCTCAGGCAGATCAACAGCCAGACGGCGGCCGCCGCCAGCAAGCCGGGCAGGCCGGCGGAGGATTTGCCGAACGCCGGGGAGAACTGCCGCGCGGCCAGGACGAGGAAGAACAACGCAGCCGCGCATGAGGCTGCCAAGGCCCATTCGTTGAGCGTCAGGCGCGCGACCCAGCGCGTCCATTTGCCGCCGGGCAGCGATGCCGCGGTGGCGCCGGCCTTGGCGCGGGCGATGCCGAGGTTGGCGCGGATATCCGGGTCGCGGGGGGCCAATTGTTCCGCGCGGCGGTAATCGTAAATGGCGCGCCCGATCTCGCCCGCTTTGAACCAGGCGTTGCCCGCGTTGAAATAGATGGCGGGCGAAACCTGGCCCGTCCGCAGAAGTTGCTCATAACCCGCGGCCGACTGGCTGTATTTGCCTTCCTCGTAAAGTTTGTTGGACTGGAGGAAAAGGTCCCCAACCGCCTGGGCTCTTGCGGCATTCGCTCCGGCCAGCAGCAACAACGCCACGCCCGCGCCCTGCAATACCGCCCTGCCCGCGCCCTCGCCGGCGCCGGGCATTTTCTGCAAGGCGTCCAGCGCGGTTTTGACTTTTGGAATCAAGGACGCGAGGGCCTGCGAAGTATGTTCAGGCGTGTAGCGGTATTGATCGCAGGCGCGAAATAATTCCCGCAGCAGCGCAAGGGCGCCTGCATCCAATCCCTTGATATCGTCCAGGACGGCCTCAGTAATGGCAGGACCCGGCAGGTCCAGGCGCTCGCCCAATTGCTCTTGCAGCAGGCGCAGGATGGTCGCGTGGAATTGGGCGGCGTCGTTGGCGGCGGCTTGGGCCGGCAACTGAGCCAAGCCCTCCCGCACTTTGCGGGCGACATCGCGGTGGCGGCGCAGTCGCGGGCTGTTGGCCAGCTTCTCCTTTTGGCGGCGCCAGAACAACGCGCAAACCCACGCCAGGGGCGGCAAGATTTGCAACGCCAAAAACCATGGCTGCCGCACCAGCGGCGGCGCAGCCATCGCGACGGCGCCCGCCAGCGGCTTGATATGAACGATGTCCTGGTTCTCCTGCTGGGACTCGGGCGCGGAGGCGGAGGAGGCGATGACCGTTGGCTGTGGAGTCGCCGCGATCGCGTGGACCGAGAGCGGAACGGGAGCGTGGTTCAATGTGTGAAACGCAGCCGTGGCCGGATCAAAAAAGCTGAACGCGAAGGCCGGCAACTGTTTGACTTCCGCATTGAGCGGCGTGATGACCTGCTCGAAATACTTTGAGCCTTGCATTTGCATGGCGTCGGACGGCTCAAACTTGCTCGTCGCCGGATAGGTCTTGAATTCGCGCCATTCCTGCTCGCTGGCCGGCAGCGCGACCGTGTCAAACGAACCGGTTCCCGCGATGCGAATTTTGAGCGTGATCGGATCGCCGACATTGACCGAGACTGGCCCGGCGTCGTATTGGGCAAGCGCGAATTTGCCGATCGCGCCGTGGAAGGACGCGGGGGCGCCGTTGGTGGGGATGGGCAGGACGGTAATCTGCACCGGGTCGCTGGTGACGGTCAACGGACGCGTGCGCGACAGCCGCCCGAAAATATCCCGCTGGCCGTACCACTCGTTCATGCTCCAATTGACCGGCCCCAAGGACTGGACCCCGGCGCGTGTCGCGGTGGCCGTGGTGCGGAAATTGAAGCAATTATACAAATTGTTGCCTTGCTGGCTGCGGGACCGGTCGGGATTGGTGGGAAGCGCGCCGATAATGAAATTGTTGCCGTTGAACTGCGGCATTTGGGGGCGGTCCACATTGTTCAAGAAGTAGCATTGGATTTCTATCGGAATGACTTGTCCCAGATACATGCGAGTCACGCCCGGCGCGACCCGGACCATGGCCGTCTCCGGCCCGCTATTGTTTTGGGGCGCGTTGCCTTGCACGGCTTTCAACGTCAGCGCGCGGCTGGTCAGGCGGGTTCCGCCGGCATCGACGGTCATGGCAGGGATGACGAAATCACCGGCGTGAGTTGGCTGCACTTCAACCGTATAACTGGCCTGGACGGACGTTTGGCCATTGTCATTTGAATATTGGGTGAAGCTGCCCCCGCCGCTGAATTGGAGGCCGGGAATTTGGGGAACATTGGGAGCGCCGGGATTGCAATCGGTGAACGTCATGGTCAGCGTGGCCGATTCACCCACCCGGACGGTGGTTTGGTCCAAAGAAACTTCAAATCGCGGTTCCGCGCCGGCCGCCAGCGCCAGCAGGGTGATAAAAAGGAGGCTTAACCCGCCGTGAAAACCACGGCGCATCGACCAGCATAAGGGTGTTCGCCCATTTTGACTCACCATAAGCAAGACAGCCTATAATCGCGGTTGTTCATTGCTCAGGCAAGCGGGAATGCCTTCTTCCAGATGGGCACAACCCGCTTCATTTCCCTCACGATAAACTGGCAGGCGGCGAAGGCCTCCTCCCGATGCGGCGCGACCACTTCAATCCAGAGCGAGGCTTCCCCCGCGGCCACGAATCCGACCCTGTGAACCAGCCGCACCGATTCCAGCGGCCAGCGTGTTTGCGCCTGATCGAAGAGCAACTCGAATTGATACCGCGCCATCTTCTCAAAGGCCTCGTAGGCCAGGCCGGAAATCGGGCGCCCCTCCTCCGTCCCGCGAACAATCCCCACAAAATAAACCGCCGCTCCCATGCCGGCCGATGCCGCGCGGCTCCGCGACAACGCCTGCTCGTCAATCTTTTGCTCGGAAATGGCCAGCTCCCGCCGCATGGCTTTTTATCCCCCCTGCACGGGCGGGAATAGCGAGACTTCATCCCCTTCCGCGAGAAGGTATTCCCCGGCCTGGTAATCGACGCCGACGGCAACCAGGGCCGATTTCCGCATGGCGGCCAGTTTGGGAAAGCGGAGATAAACCTGCTGGAGCAGGCTCTCCAGCCGGGCGCCCGGCGCGATCATTTCGGTGATCTCGGACGCACCGGCCAAATCCTTGAAATAGGAATAAAAATGGACCCGCACTTGCACAATCCAATTAACATAAAGGAAGCCGCCGCCAAGGCGAATCAAATGAGGGGGAAAAGCCGCCTCAGTATCACGGCAACAAGTGGGTCTCCGGCAGGATTTTGCAGACTGGCACGACCTGCAAATTGCCGGCGGTATAACTGGAATCCCAGGTTTGTTTGGGGTCAATAGGGCATGTCGGCAGCTCGCCGTTGATGCCGCGCCCCAAATAAGGCTGCAATTCGGCTTGTCCGGGCCTGGCAATGGCCGAAAACCGACCGCTCAGGCCCCACTCCTGTTTGCCGGCATCAATCTGGCGCAGGTTGTTGATGCAACCGTTCGTTTGGGAAGTGGCTCGTGATCGCACGAAGTTGGGAATGGCGATCGCCGCCAGCAATCCGATGATGGCAACTACCACCATCAATTCCACCAGCGTAAATCCCGATTTTTGGCGATTCTCAATTTGCATAGCGTGTTTGATTAAGCACGCCGCGTGCCGTTCTTGCAGTTGACAACGGAATGGAATACGCCGTCCGGCGCAGGCGGCAGACTCCTGGCCAAAGCGGAAATCGGGGAGCGCTCCGCGCTACGGATTGCTTAAGCGGAAAAAAAGCTGCCCGGTGGGAGGAGCAATCGTGATGCTGTTCGTCCCGTTGGCGGTCGTGCCCGGATAAGGGCTGGCTGACCAGTTTGTGCTGGCGAGGTCGGATGTTTGTTGAAGAATGCCGGAGCCGAGGTCTGGCTAGGAGACCACGACGCTGTTGGCGGGTGTTAGCAAAATCGACAACTCTCCACGAATAGGAACGGACGCGGCGCCGAAGAAATTGGCCAGATAGGTGACAGCCTGATTCACTTCCGAGCCGGACAATTGGCGATCGTAGGCAAGGACAGCAGCCAATTGGCCCACCAAATCATGGTTGGATGACGAGACAAAACCGGCTGGATAGGCGCGGGTCCCGATGTAGCATTGACTGAGGTTTACAGCGGTGGACGAGCCGCCCATCGACACCTCGGACACCCCATCGACTTGGACGGTCACCAGACTGTCGTTATCGGCCGGGCCGCCGCCATCGTCGATTTGGATCACATAGTAGCTGCCGAATTGCAGGTCGCCCCTGGCAAATTGAAAGCCGCGTTGCCGCCAGCCTTGGCGCACTCGACATTGAGGCGGTTGAAATTGGTGCTGGGGTCCTGGCCCTGATCGACATTCAACCCGGTTTGATAATCGTTTTGACCCGGGGCGCGAAAGGACATAAAAGCCGAGAAATTGCCAAAATTGGTTGCGGCGGAACCGAGCAAGAAAAAAGTCATGCTCTGCGGCGTCTCCGAGCTGAAATTGAGGTTGTCCAGATAGCCTTCGCCATTGAAATTAACTACTGGCGCTCCATTGGGACCAGCGGCCATGTTCGGCGGGGCGGAATTGAACGCGATGGAAGTGCCGTTATCGTCGGCGCCAGAGTACGAAACAGGGTTGTTGGCTCCGGGGGCAAGGTTGGACCAGGACATTACGTAGCCGCCCGAGTTGGTCTGAATGGAAGCGGCCACGCTGGAATCCAGCCAAAGGACCAAGCCATTAGTCGGGGGCTGCGCGGTTGCCTTGCGTGGCGCCACGAACGCCAAGCCGGTCAGAATTAGAGTGGAGACGGTTCGAGCGCTGGAATTCTGTGAGAATGCAAAGGCCATGGAGTTAGTTTCAAGGTTTCTGTTTGAGCAGTTCGATTTGGCTTATATCGTTGAGCTGCAGGAAGCCGCCAGTCCAATTGACGCGGGCGCTCCTTGTCACTCAAGGCGAGCATCGCAACGAGAGCCTGGCTTGTCAAATTTATTGCTCTACTTTTTTGGTTCATGCCCCGGCGCCGCGTTGAGGCAGTCGAGCGAGCGCCAGGGAAGATGAGCGGAGCCTGGGTCTTCAAGGGCGCCCGGATTCCAGTGGCAGCGCTGTTTGAGACTCTTGAAAGCGGCGCGGCGGCGGATGATTTTCTCGAATGGTTTCAAGGCGTGGCGCGCGAACAAGTCGAGGACGTTCTGCGGCGGGCAAACAGTTGGCTTGCCGGCTGGCCATGCGGGCCGGATTGCAGTTTTTTGTGACAATTCGGCAAAAAACTTATGCACAACTGCCGATTTGGCGGCCGCCAAAAAATGCGTCAAGAGGAACGTTCAAACGCAAAACCATTTGGCATTGCTGGCTTTCCAAATTTTTCACGTTGTGAATAAAAACTGGCAAGGAGTGAATAAGCCGGTGAACAAGATTTCGTAGGCAGGCGGCTAATAAATGCTATGATCTTCCCAGTTCATTGAAAGAGCGGGAATGCGGGCGGTGGACGAAAGAAAATCGCAGGTGTTCCCAGGATAATCCCAGGTGACTGGGGAAAGGCTGGACCAGGCTGGTTGGTTCAACCCCTCTAAGTCCGTTTCGCAAGGAGCGGAGACCGGAGGCAGGATTCACCAGTTCCTCTGGCGGCGCTCGCGCGCCGCCGGTGACGCGAAGCAGGAACTGAGCGGCCAGGCGCGAAAAAGAAACCGCGCCAAGCCGAGTCAAGTAACTCAAGGTGGTTTTCGGTCTTGAGTGAATCGCAGTTACCCAGAGGGTAAACGGCTGCTACTGTGGATCAGCACGATGCGGGCGACTCTGGCGGTCTTGGCGACAAGGCCGGCCCAAAGAAAGACGCCGAAAGGCGGGACAAAGTGAGCGCCCGCGGCGGGAAGGAAACACAGCCTGGGCAAGGCATGTAAAACCTTCCGATACGCCGGCGATGTTAAAAACAGCACCGCTGGCTTGTGATAAGAAGCAGCCTGAGAGTTAAGAGGCCAGACCCGTGGCACTGGGCCAACGCATCGCCAAAAGCGGTGGCCGTCCCAGCGCAAACTGGTCAAGACGCGGAGACGCAATCGCAAACGTGTCTTGACCTGGTTCGCAAGCCGGCGCTGCAAACGCCAGCCCAAGCGAGCCAAGAGGCCTCACTCAATAATTCAGCGACCGCAAGGCGCTGGACGGCCCTGCTATGAGGCCGAACATTCCGCTTGCCGTGGAGAATAGCGTCGGGAAGCTGGCAGCCCCGGAAGGGGCGCCTAATGTCAGCGCGGGAAAGAGAGAGTGGCGAACTCCCAGCCCCCAATTTGCCTCCGTTTGGCCGCAAGGCCGGGCGGGGGCTTTTTGTTTTTATCGCGCCACCGGGCCGGGCGCGGCGTCCTCGGCGGCTTTGCGCATTTTGCCAACGGCCGCCTTGAGATTCTTCTGGCCAAACAATCCCGCGCCGCTGATGAACGTGTCCGCCCCGGCCGCCGCGCAATGGGCGGCCGTGTTAAAATGGATGCCGCCATCGACGGCGATGCGGCATTTTAATCCGAGCTTCTCCCGCCACGCGGCCGCCTGCTGGATTTTTGTCAAACATTCCGTAATGAATTCCTCCCCGCCGCAGCCGGGATTGACCGTCATAATCAGCAGCGAATCGACCCGCGCCAAATGCGGCTCCAATCCGGGCATGGCCGTGGGCGGATTGATGGCCAGGCCGACCTCCATGCCCAGCGACCGGATTTTCCAGATCAATGGCACCACCTGAAGGCCGAGTTCAACGTGGATGGTGATCCGGTCCGCCCCGGCTCGGGCCAACGGTTCCAACAGTACATCCGGCCGCGCGCACATGAGGTGGACATCGAAAGTGGCGCGCGTCAACTTGCGCAAGGCCCTGACAGCAGCCGGGCCAAAGGAAACATCCGGCACGAAATGCCCATCCATGACGTCGAAGTGAAGCCAGTCGGCGCGGGCGGCGGTGGCACGCTGAAGTTCGGTTCCCAGTCGCGTGAAATTGGCGTCCACCAGGGACGGGGCAATGACGATGCGCCGGCCTGCGGCATCATTCATAGCTGGAAGATATGGCCGGCACGGTGTGCGCTTGACACCGCTCTAAATCGTCGCGGGCGCCGGCGAGCCAAATCCGGGCAGCTTGGGAGGCACCGGTTTGGGCACTTCGGGCAAAGGCGTGGACGCGACCGCGCCGGAAGGCGGATCGATTTTCGGGTCGGCGGGCGGGCGCGTAAACGTGCCAGTCTTGACAATATCCATCACTTGCGAGCCGTCGAGGGTCTCGTACTCCAGCAGCGCGTTGGCGATGATTTCCAGCTTGTCGCGATGCATGGTGATCACGCTTTTGGCGCGGTCACAGGCTTCGTTGATGATGCGTTTGACTTCGGCGTCGATTTGCTGGGCGGTGGCTTCGCTATATTCGTTGCGCTGCGCCATGTCGCGGCCGAGAAAAACATGATCGCCGTCGTTGCCGTATTGCACCATTCCCAAAAGGTCGCTCATGCCCCACTGGCAGACCATCGAATGCGCCACCCGCGTCGCCTGCTGGATGTCTCCCGCGGCGCCGCTGGAAATGTCGCCGGAGACAATTTCTTCGGCGATGCGCCCAGCCATGGCCACGGCGATGTAATCGAGCATTTCCTTTTTGCGGCAGTTCAGCACGTCTTCCTCTGGCAAAGACATGGTGGAACCGAGCGACTGGCCGCGCGGAATGATCGTCACTTTGTGGAGCGGGTCGGTGTTTTCCAGCAGCACGTTGACCAGCGCATGGCCGGCTTCGTGCCAGGCCGTAATTTTCTTGTTCTCCTCGGACATCGCCATGCTGCGGCGTTCGCGGCCCATGCGGACCTTGACGCGCGCCTCTTCAAGCTCGGTCATGCCGATGGATTTTTTGCCCAAACGGGCCGCCAGCAAGGCCGCCTCGTTCAAAAGATTGGCCAAATCAGCGCCGGAATAACCGGGCGTCCCGCGCGCGATGACGGCCAGATTGGCGACAGGGTCCAATTTCACGTTGCGGGCGTGGACTTTCAAAATGGCTTCACGGCCGCGCACATCGGGCAGGCTGACCATGATCTGGCGGTCAAAACGTCCGGGACGCAACAGCGCGGGATCAAGGACATCGGGGCGATTGGTTGCGGCGATGATGATGATGCCGTCCTGGGTGTCGAAACCGTCCATTTCGACGAGAAGGGCGTTCAAAGTCTGCTCGCGTTCGTCATTGCCGCCGCCCCAGCCGTGGCCGCGGCTGCGCCCGACGGCATCAATTTCATCAATGAAAATGAGGCACGGAGTGTTCTTGCGCGCCTGCTCGAACATGTCGCGCACGCGGCTGGCGCCGACGCCGACGAACATCTCAACGAAGTCGGAGCCGCTGATGCTGAAGAACGACGCATCAGCCTCGCCGGCGATGGCTTTGGCCAGAAGCGTTTTGCCAGTGCCGGGCGCGCCAACCATCAATATGCCCTTGGGAATGCGCCCGCCCAACTTTTGAAATTTCTTGGGGTCTTTGAGGAATTCGACCAGTTCGGAAACTTCCTCCTTGGCTTCCTCAACGCCGGCCACGTCTTTGAAAGTAATCTTGTTCTTTTCTTTGTTCAACATACGCGCCCGGCTTTTGCCAAAGCTCATGGCGCCTTTGCCAGCCATCTTGATCTGGCGGAAGATGAAAAAGTACAACAGGGCCACGATCAGCAGGAACGGGAAAATCGTGTTGAGGAAAAGCCCCAGCATGATGTTGTTGTTGGGGACGGCCTTGAATTGGCCGGAATCGACCAATTGCGTGAGCATGGAATCGGTCAGGGGCGTTTCCAGCTTGAACGGCACTTCGGCTGTTTTCTTCGTGTCTTTATCGACGGCGAGCTTCCCGTTTTCGTAAGTCTTGTAATATTTGCCGGTAATGCGCTTGATGTCAGGAGTTTGCAGGCCATAAACGATCCGCCCGGTATTGGTGACGATCAAACTGTTGGTCAGCTTGCCCATCAACTCGGGGAAGGAACCGAGTTCCTCGACGGTCGTTTCAGACCCATTGCGGGCCAGGGCGACGATCGCGACAATGGCTATGATGCCAACCCAAACCAGGAACGCCCGCGGGGGGAGGCGCATTTCGCCGCCGCGTTTGTCGTTCTTATCCGGCTCCGTATTTCTATTTAGATCAGGCATTTGTTCGACAAATAAGGACTCATCATAGCATCAAACCCCCTGCGCCGCAAGAACGGGCCGCCGAATTATGCCTGCGGCGCCGCTTTTTCAGCTTTGGCGGGCTTCTCGCCTTTTTCCGGGCGCGGGGCGCGAGGCTTCTTTTCAGAGCGCGCCCCTTTGTCACCAGCATCGGGCGCGGCCGCCTCTTCGCGGGTGCGTTCGGCCTTCTTGTGGCCGCGGGATTCCGTCTTGGCGGCTGGTTCGGCTTCTTTGCCTTCGGGGCTGCCCTCGCGCGCCGGCTTGGCCGGGAGCGCGGCGCCCGGAGTCGTGCTCTCTACACGCAATTTGAGCGTGGAGGCGACTTCCGAATGCAGGCGCAATTCGATATCGTGCTCGCCCAATGTTTTGATGGGGTGTTCGAGATGAATTTTCCGCTTGTCCAACACAATGTCGAACTGCGTCTTCAATTGGTCGGCAATCATGCCCGACGTGACGGCCCCGAACATCTTGCCATCGTCGCCCGTCTTGACTTGCAGGACGGCGATGAGCTTGGAAATGCTCTTGGACAGTTCGGACATCGCGTTGAATTCGTGCGCCTCGCGCTCGGCCCGGCGCTGTTTGAGCGCTTCGATGCGGCGTTTGTTGGTTGAGGTGACGGGGACGGCCAGCCCTTGCGGGAAAAGATAGTTGCGGGCGTAGCCGGCGGATACTTTGACAAGGTCGGACTCCCCGCCCAGGCCAACAATATTTTGAATCAGGATAACTTCAGTTTTTGCCATAAAATTGTGCTTCGTTAAAATGGAACATCGTCCTCTTCCGGCCCGGAGGCTTCTCCGCCATCGGATGCCTCGGCAGGCTTGGGAGCCGGCGCGGGACGCCGCGGAGCCTCGCCTGGAGGGCCGCCCGCGCTGTTGCCGTCGCCCCGGGAATCGATGAACGAAAATGTTTCCAGGACGACTTTGAGTTTGCTTTGCTTCTGGTGAGTGTTCTTGTCTTCCCAAGTATCGAGCTTTAGCCGGCCCTCGACGAGGAGCGGGCGGCCTTTGCGCATGTATTGGGCGATGACCTCTGCCTGGCGGCCAAAGGCTTCGACATCGATAAAAGTGACTTCTTCCTTGCTCTCGCCAGATTCAGATTTCCAAGTGCGATTGACAGCCAGGCCGATTCGCGCGACCGCGGTGCCTTTGGGCAGGTAGCGCAATTCGGGATCGCGGGTCAAATTCCCCGCCAGAATCACTTTGTTGAAACTGGCCATAGGCGTCGAGCTTAGGCGGCCGCGGGCTTGGCGGCGGGCGCCAAGGTGAAGAGCACCCGGAAAATCTCCTCGTTGTTGACGAACCTCTGGCGCAATTGCGCGATGGCCGCCGGCATGGCTTCGAAAACAAAATTGACGTAGTAGCCCGCGCTGGTCTTGCGGTCCGCCACGCGGGAAAAGGCTTTCTTTTCCATTTTCTGCGTCGTCTCGACCTTGCCGCCCGCGGCAGTGATTTCAGCCGTGACTTTGTCAATAATGTCTTTGACCGCCTCCTCTTTGCCGGCGGTGTTCAAAATAAATAATCCTTCGTAACGTTTCACTGTTTTCCTTTTTCTGGCGGAGCCGTCACGGCTCCGTTAAATTTGTTCATGGCCGCGCTGGCGCCTTCGTCCAGCCAGCACTCGGCTTGCTCGGCGGCGCGGCCCAAGACTTCATCCATCGTCTTGCGCTCCGCCGCTTCAAAGCACCCCAGCACATAACCTGTTATCTCCCGGCGGACCTCGGACTTCCGGCCAATTCCCAGGCGCAATCGCGGATAACCGCGCGTGCCCAACTGCCGTTCGACCGATTCCAGCCCGTGATGCCCGCCGCTGCTGCCATCGGCCCGCATCCGCAATTGCCCCACCGGCAAATCCGCGTCATCCACCGCGATCAAAATCCGCTCCGGCGCCAACTGATAAAACCGCCCGATCGCCGCCACCGCTTCGCCGCTGTCGTTCATAAACGTCTGCGGCTGAGCCAAAATCACTTTCCGCCCGCCCAACTCCACCCTGGCAACGCGCGCCTGGAATTTCTTCTCCAGCCGCCAAACCCCTCGCCAGCGTTCCGCCAGCCTTTCCGCCAGCACAAACCCGATGTTGTGCCGAGTGGCCGCGTAATCGGGACCAGGATTGCCCAATCCCGCGATAAGATGCAAATTCTCCAACGATTATTTCTTCGCCTTCTTGTCGGCCGGCGCGGCTGCTTTGCCCGCGGGCGCCGCTCCCTTGGCGGCTGGCGCGGCGGCTTTCTCGGCCCCTTTGGCAGGCGCCTTTTCCGCGCCTTTGGCCGGGGCTTTCTCGCCCGGCTTGGCCGCTTCGCCTTCCGTTCCATCTTCCTTCTTCTCCTTGGTCATCTCGACCTCTCCCGCCGGCGTGGCGGACGATTCCAGCGCCGCCGCTTCCTGCGCCTCGCTGACCGGCGCGGCCACGGATAGAACAGGAATATGTTTGTCACCCAAAATCTCCACGCCTTCCGGCGCTTTCATTTCGCCAATATGGATGGCTTTGCCAATCTCAAGGTGGCTGACATCGGCATGAAGGACTTCCGGCAAATCCTTCGGCAATGCCCGCACTTTCAGCTTGAATAAGACGTGTTCCAGCGTCCCTCCGCCAGTCTTCACTCCGACGGCTTCCCCGACCGGCTCCACGGGCACGCTCACGATAACCTTCTCGTTCTCGGCGACCTCATGCAGATCGATGTGCAGCAATTGCCGGGTCAAAACGTGGTGTTGAATCTCCTGCACCAGCGCCAGGCGCTTCGGCTTGGGATCGTTCTGGACGGAAAGGTCCAGCAGCACGATTTCCGACGCCGCATGATGAATGACATCGCGGATGTCCTTGAGATTGATCTCCAAGTCTTGCGGCGGGTTATGCCGGCCATAAATGACGGCTGGAACGCGGCTGCTGGCGCGCAATTTCTTGGCGCCACCCCGCCGTTTCAATGTCCGCGGAAACGCGGTTAAAGCGACTGATTTCATTTTTAATTACCTTTCACCTATACACACTCATTCCGTCCCGCGCCAGCTTAACTGGTGCGCCCGCCCTTGAACTCAAAGAGCGACGTGATCGACGAATTGCAATTGATCCGCTTGATCGCCTCGCCCAATAGCGGGGCCACCGAAAGTGTCGTGATCTTCACCCCGTCAATGACAGGGCGTAGGACGGTATCAGTAGTTACCAATTCGTCAATATTTGATTTTCGCAGCCTTTGCACGCCCAAATCGTTGAGGAGCGCGTGGGAGACGCAGGCGATAATTCGCTTGGCTCCCTTTTTCTTCAACAGCACCGCGGCATTGACCAGTGTGCCGGCGGTTTCCGTCAAGTCATCCACCAGCAAAACGTTCCGCCCGCGGATGTCTCCGATGACTGCCATCGCCTCGATCTCCGTGGCGCTCTTGCGCCGTTTGGCCACAATGGCCAGGCCGGCCTCCAGCACTTGCGAATAGGCGTGCGCCATTTTCAATCCGCCGACATCCGGGCTGACCACCACCAAATCGGACAGCTTCATGCCCTTCAAGTATTCGTACATGACCGGCGCCGCATATAGATGATCCACTGGGATGTCGAAAAAGCCCTGAATCTGCTGGGCGTGCAAGTCCATCGTGAGCACGCGGCTGGCCCCCGCCGCCACCAGCAGGTTCGCGACTAATTTGGCTGTGATGGGCACGCGCGGCTGGTCTTTGCGGTCCTGCCGTGCGTAACCATAAAATGGCAGCACCGCCGTGATGCGCGACGCGCTGGCCCGGCGCACCGCGTCCATCAAGATGAACAACTCCATCAAGTGGTGGTTGGTCGGCGGGCAAGTTGATTGGACGATAAAAACATCCTCGCCCCGGACATTTTCCTCGATCTTGACGAACGTCTCGCCGTCGGGAAAGGAGGAGACGGTGCATTTGCCCAATTCCATGTTGATGGAAGAGGCGATACTCTGAGCCAGCAAACGATTGGAAGTGCCGGAAAAAATCTTCACAAATTCAAAATTTCAACGTCTCGGCACGCCAAAGAACCATTAGAAGCGCCGCGAGTGACAGAACTGTAGCAACCGCCCCATTGGGCGCAAGCACTAATCACCGACAACGCGAAAATAGGGCGGCGCCGGGGAATGCGGGCGCCTGCCGGCTGGGCGGCTGACTCCTTCGCTCACCCGGTTAATCCACCCGCGCGCCGCGCCCGGCGGAGTATGGACTTTCAGAGATTTTTTAGGTTCCGGCAGTGCGCGGCCAAACACGATTAATCGCGGTGGATTGCGTTATTTTAGCGGTTTTTCAATGGCGTGCCCTTCCAAAAATCCGTGGACGATCTCCCATGCCTAATCTATGCTGCGTTGGTCTATTGATTGTTTATGCACGCAGTTCGGCCAGCCCGTGAAGTGTCCAGCCGGAAAAAACCGGCCGCGCGGCCGTCCTATGTCCCGTCAGTACCCGCGCAAGACGTTGTTTCTTCCCTCGAAAAGCATCTTCTTGTAGATGGCTTGAAAGTGGTCATCGATCTGGAGAAAAGCCGCGGCTCCATTCTCGTCGATGCCGCCACAGGCCGCAGCTTCATTGATTTCTACGCGTTTTTCGCCTCAATGCCCGTCGGCTTTAATCATCCCTATTTTGACCGCCCGGATGTGCAGGCCGATTTGCTCGCGGCCGCCAAGGTCAAGGTCGCCAATTCCGACGTTTATTCAGTCGCTTACGCCACGTTTGTCGAGACGTTCGCGCGCGTCATGGGCCTGCCGCCGCTGGAGCGCTACTTCTTCATCGATGGCGGCGCGCTAGCCGTCGAAAACGCGCTCAAAGCCGCCATGGATTGGAAAGTGCGCAAAAACATGGCGGCCGGGCGCGGCGAACGCGGCACGGAAATTCTGCACTTTGAGCATGCCTTCCACGGCCGGAGCGGTTACACGATGAGCCTGACCAACACCGACCCGCGCAAGACCGATCTTTTCGCCAAGTTTCCCTGGCCCCGCGTCAGCGCCCCGTTCATCAATTTTTCCCTGCCTAAAAGCGAGCGCGCTGCCGATGTCAGCGAACGAGAAAAATTGGCCGAGAGCCAAATCCGCGGCCTCCTTGCCGAACGCGGCCAGGACATCGCCGCGATTATCATTGAAACCATCCAGGGCGAGGGCGGCGACAATCATTTTCGCGGCGAATGGCTCCGCCTGCTCCGGCGAATCTGCAATGACAACGATGTCCTTCTGATCTTCGACGAAGTGCAGGCCGGCATGGGCGTGACCGGCCGGAATTGGTGCTGCCAGCATTTCAAGACGCTGCCTGATCTGCTCGTCTTCGGCAAAAAGGCGCAGGTTTGCGGTGTCATGGCCGGGCCGCGCCTGGATGAAGTCAAAGATAACGTCTTCCGTTTGCCCAGCCGCATCAATTCCACCTGGGGCGCCAATTTTTGCGATTTTGTCCGCTCCACCCATTTCCTGCGCATCATCGAGCGCGAGAGGCTGGTTGAAAATGCCCAAGTGCAAGGCGTTCGTTTGCTTGACGGGTTGGGCCGCATCGCCAAAAAGCATCCCGCCATGACGGCCGTGCGCGGGCGCGGATTGCTCCTGGCTTTTGATTTGCCCAATGGCCAGATGCGCGACCAGTTTTGGAATGGCGCCTACGAGTTGGGCCTGCTCGTTTTGCGCTGCGGTGAACGCTCGATCCGCCTTCGCCCCGCCCTGGACGTCAACGATGAAGATGTCCATGCCGCGCTGGCCATGATCGCAAGCGAAGCCGGCAAATTGGCGCTTTAGTTTGCCATGAAAAATAAAATCCCCTCCGCGTCCGCCATTTTAAAAAAGCTCGGCCTGCGCGCCAGCAATCCTGGTGTCTTCGATGGCGAATGGTCCGGCTCCGGCCCGGAGTTGAAAAGCGTTTCCCCGATCGACGGCCATGTGCTTGCGTCCGTTCGCACGGCGGGCGCCGCCGATTACGAGCGCGCCATCACGCGCGCCGGAGCCGCCTTCACCGCGTGGCGATCCGTGCCCGCGCCCAAGCGCGGCGAACTCATCCGCCAATTCGGCAACGCGTTGCGCGCCGCCAAATCGGACCTCGGCCAGCTCGTCACTTTGGAATCGGGCAAAATCCTGGCCGAGGGGGAAGGCGAAGTGCAGGAGATGATCGACATCTGCGATTTCGCGGTCGGCCTTTCGCGTCAACTATACGGTTTGACCATGCCCTCCGAGCGGCCCGGCCATCGCATGTCCGAACAATGGCATCCGCTGGGCGTCATCGGCATCATTTCGGCGTTCAATTTCCCCGTGGCTGTCTGGGCCTGGAACAGCGCGCTGGCCATCGTTTGCGGCGGCGCCACTCTTTGGAAGCCTTCCCCCCAGACTCCGTTGTGCGCCATCGCTGCCATCAAAATCGCCGAAAGCGTTTGCCGCGAGCAAGGCGCGGACCCGGCCCTGTTCAGCCTGGTCATCGGCGGGCGCGACGCCGGCGAAAAAATGGCCCTCGACCGCCGGCTGCCCCTCATTTCCGCAACCGGCTCGACGGCCATGGGCCGGGACGTCGGCGAAAAAGTCCAGCGACGCCTCGGCCGCGTGCTGCTCGAACTGGGAGGCAACAACGGCATCATCGTCGCTGCCTCGGCGGACTTGGAACTGGCCGCGCGGGCCATCCTATTTGGCTCGGTCGGCACCGCCGGCCAGCGTTGCACAACCACCCGCCGGATTTTCGTGCATCGGTCGCTGGAAAAGCAGCTTACGAACCGCCTGCTCGCCGCCTACCGCCAAGTGCGCATCGGCAACCCGCTGGAGCCGGGCACGTTGATGGGGCCGCTCATTTCAACCTCCGCTGTCAAATCCATGCAGGACGCCCTTCGCCGGCTGGCCGAAGAAGGCGGGAAAATTCTCTGCGGCGGACGCCCGCTTGCCGGCTCGAAATATCCCGGCGGCGGCTACGTGGAGCCGTGCCTGGCCCAGGCCGGGCCGCATTCCCAAGTAGTGCGGGAAGAGACTTTCGCGCCTATCCTATATTTAACCGCATATGAAAACCTGGAGGAGGCCATCGCCCGGCACAACGCCGTTCCACAGGGATTAAGCTCCGCCATTTTCACGAACGACCTGCGCGAAGCGGAGCTTTTCTTGTCAAGCAAAGGCAGCGATTGCGGCATCGCCAACGTCAACATCGGCACCAGCGGCGCGGAAATCGGCGGCGCCTTTGGCGGCGAGAAGGAAACCGGCGGGGGCCGTGAAAGCGGCAGCGACGCCTGGAAAAACTACATGCGCCGCCAGACCGTGACAGTCAACTATTCCGGCCAGCTTCCCCTCGCCCAGGGAATCAAGTTCGGTTGAAACCTTGACGTTTTACGGCCGTCATGTACAACTTTCACATGGCTGATCGCTTCCATGTTTCCCGTCTTCTGTGCCTCCTGGCGGCGTGGGGATGGATGGCTGCCACTCCCGCGCATGCGGCTGAGACCCATTCCCGCAAGCCGGCCAAAACCCTCCTCCGGCCTGGCCAGGACCCGCGCCGCGTCGCGGTCACGTTCCGCGATGGCTTGGACGTCCGCCTGCGCGGCAACACTCTTGTCAGCACAAATGCCCGGCTTTTTGCCGCCTCCCGATCTTTGTTTGACTCGCTGTCCGCCGGGACATGGCAGCGGGCCGACGCCGTGCCGGAAGACACCATCGACCAGATGCGCCAGCGGGCCGAACAGAGGCTCGGACGCACGCTGCCCGATTTGAATCTCCAGTTTTATCTTGCGCTGCCGCCCGGCCTGGACGCCGCCGCTGTAATTGACAGCTTGAACCAGTTGGACATCGTCGATCTGGCGCAGCCCGTGCCGCGTTGCGCGCCTGCCCCGCTGCCGCCGGATTTTACGCCGGCGCAATTGCACTGCGAGACGGCCCCCATTGGCGGCTCCATATTTGACGCATGGACCAATTACGGAGTCTTCGGCGCAAGCGTGTGGGTGGGCGATGTCGAATATTCCTACAATCCCAGCCATCAGGATTTGCCCGCCGTCGTCAACCTGGATTCCGACGCCGTCGATCCTTTCAACGATGATAATCATGGCACCGCCACCATCGGCGAAATCGGCGCGCTAGCCAACGGCTGGGGAACGGCCGGCATCGCCTATGGCGCGGATGCGTTCTACTTTGCGGGCGCGAATTACTCATCTGGATACGACGCGGGGCGCGGCATCACCACCGCCGCCAGCCAGTTGCGCGAGGGCGATATTATGTTGATAGAGCAGCAGCTCGACGGCCCCAACACTCCACAGGATGTCGAAGATCTCGGCGGCGAGTACAGCCTGATTCCGATCGAATGGTTCGAGCCTTATTATGACCGCATTGTCATGGCCGCTGGCTTGGGAATCGTCGTCATCGAAACGGCCGGCAATGGCGGGCAAAATCTTGACGATCCGATCTACAGCACGGGCAACGGCGGGCATTGGCCTTTCCTGCCGCAAAATAATTCCGGCGCCATCCTCGTCGGCGCGGGCGCTTCCTACAACGGAAGCTCCACCGAAAGCTCGCGCCTGAACTACTCCAATTACGGCTCGCGCCTGGACATGCAGGGATGGGGCGAGAACATTGTCACCACCGGCTACGGCGATCTTTACAGCGCGGAAGGGCCAAATTTATTCTATACAGCCACGTTCGGAGGCACGTCCGGGGCCGCTCCGATTGTCGTCGGCGAAGCGGCGCTCTTGCAGTCCATTTATGAAAATGCCACCGGCCAGTTGCTTTCCTCGGACCGAATCAAAACGCTCTTGCGCAACACCGGGACGCCCCAGACGGGCGGCGCTTACACTTCCTTCGAGAACATTGGCCCGCTGCCGAACCTTAATCTGGCGGTCTCAACGGCCTTGTCGAATACAGGGCCGCCGGTCATCGTCGCGCGCACCGACACCGCAACAGGCCGCATTGGCGGAACCGTCACGCTCAGTGTGGCCGCCTCGGGCGCGCAGCCAATGGCCTTCCAATGGAAATTCTTCAACACAAATCTAACTGACAGCGCGTTCGTCTCCGGCTCCAGCACGGCCGATTTGATTTTGAACAATCTCGCGCCCTCGCAAGGCGGCGCTTATGCCTTCACCGTCAGCAATGCCGATGGCATCGCGTCCGCCGCGTGCGATTTGTCAATCGTATCGGATCCGGCCCTGACTCCCGGCGTCACGCTGACCAATCTTTACACGTTCACCGAAGAATTGGATGGCAGCGGCCCGGCTGGCCTGACTCCGGACGGGTTGGGAAACCTTTACGGCGTCCAGCAATACGGCGGAACCAACGGCGATGGCGGCATTTATGAATTCACGCCCTCAACCCAGACTTTCACGGTGCTATACTCGTTCACGAATGGCGTCGATGGGGCCAATCCCTTTGTTCCAATGATTATGGGAAGCGATGGCAATCTTTACGGCACAACGAGCGATGGCGGTGATTCCGGGTACGGCACGATTTTCAGCTTCACCCCGGGCGGCGGATTGACTCCGCTCCACAGCTTCACCGGCGGCTCCGATGGCGCGTATCCCCACGCAACGCTGGTGGAAGGGCCGAACCAGATTTTTTACGGCACAGCCTACGCCGGCGGCATGGGGGCTGATTATGGCGTTATCTATTCGGTTGACTCTTCCGGAAATTACAATGTCATTCACACTTTTGGCTTCACGGATGGCGGCGGCCCCTATGGCGGGCTTGTCTTGGCCGGCGATGGCAATTTTTACGGCACCGCGAGTTACGGCGGAGCGAACAATGACGGCGCCATCTTTCGCCTTTCTCCCAGCGGCGCGTTCACCAACCTGTTCTCCTTCTCGGACACCAACGGATCGTCGCCCTCCGGCAATCTTGTGCAGGGCATGGACGGCACATTGTACGGGCAAACTTACTACGGCGGTGTTCCGCGCCTCGGCACGGTCTTCAGCTTCACAACCAATGGCTCCTTTCAGCCGCTCCATGCCTTCAACGGGCCTGATGGTTCCCACCCCTACTCCGCTTTGCTGCCGGGGCGCGACGGCAATCTCTATGGGCTGTCGGAATACGGAGGCGCCAATGACCAGGACGGCGTTGTCTATGAAATCTCGCCCGGCGGCGCGTTTAACATTGTCGCTCACTTCGATGGCTTGACCGGCATAAATCCCTACGCGCCCCTGGTGCGCGGCGATGACGGAAACTTTTATGGGACAACGTTTGAGGGCGGCTACGGCGGCGGCGTGATTTTCGAGTTGAGCTTCGCCTCCACGCCACGCCCCTCCTTCACCGGGGCGGCCGCGAGCAGCGGGATAATATCATTGACAGCCAGCGCCCTTCCGGGCCGCTCCTACCAATTGCAAACCACCGCCGATCTCAGCCGCCCCTGGGTTTCCTCCGGGAATGTTCTGGCGGCCGCCAATTCCACAATAAGCGTGACCGACGCCGTGTCGCGAACAGGCCAAAAATACTACCGATTAATCCTGGTTCCTCCATGAAAACTGCCTCTATTGTCTGCTCATTTTTATTATTGATGTCCGCCGGAATGGGGCGCGCCGAATCCGGGCCGGTCGAGTGCTCGGATTTATCCGGCGCCGTCCGCCATCCACTGGAGCCGGGCGGCAAAGCCGGTTCGGTGCTTCTCTTCTACTGGCACGATTGCCCCATCTGCAATAGCTACGCGCCGGAGATCAACCGCCTCAGCGCCGATTACACCAACTTCTCCTTCTACATCGTGCAGGTGGACCCTGACCTGACGCCGGAAGCCGCCAGGACTCACGCGCGTCAATACGATCTTCATGCGCCCGTCCTGCTGGACCCGCGCCATCGCCTGGTCCGGCTGGCCAACGCGACGGTCGCGCCCGAGGCGGTCGTGTATGTCAAGGGCGGCCGCGCGATTTGGCGGGGGCGCATCGACAACCTTTACGCCAGCCTCAATCAGCGCCGCGCTGAGGCCACCGTCCATGATTTGCGGGACGCCCTCAATGCCATCGCGGCCGGGCGGCCGGTCTCCGCGGGGCAGCCGGCCATGGGCTGTTTGATCTCAACCTCAGCCGCCGCCGTCGCTGCTCCTACATTTGACAAGGACATCGCCCCGATTCTTTACAAGAACTGCGCGGTTTGCCACCGAACCGGGGAAGTCGCACCCTTTTCATTGTTGACGTTCGGCGATGCCGGCAAGCGGGCCAAACAGATCGCGCGCGTCACCTCCGAGCGCATCATGCCGCCGTGGAAGGCCGAGGCCGGCTTCGGTGAATTTGCCAACGACCGCCACTTGCCGCCCGAACAAATCGCGCTCATCCAGGATTGGGCTCAATCGGGCGCGGCTGAGGGCAGCAAGGCGGATTTGCCGGAGGCTCCCAAGTTCGCGGATGGCTGGACGCTGGGCGAGCCGGATGCCGTGCTGGAGCCGGATGAAGATTATCATCTTGATGCGGAAGGCCCGGACATTTACCGCTGCTTTGTCATCCCGACGAAGTTCACGGAGGGCCACTACGTTCGCGCGATGGAAATCCGGCCTGGCAACCGCAAGGTGGTTCACCACGTCATCGTTCATTATGACACCACTGGCGCGGCCCGCGCATTGGACGCGCGCGATCCCGGCCCGGGCTACACTTCCTTCGGCGGCGTGGGCTTTCGCTCCAGCGGCATGATCGGCGGATGGGCGCCAGGCAATTTCCCCAGCCTTCTGCCGGAGGGCATCGGCCGCATGGTGCCGCAGGATGCCGACCTGGTCGTGCAAGTCCATTATCACCGCTCAGGCAAACCGGAAACCGACCGCACGAAGGTCGGGCTTTATTTCGCCAAAGGGCCGGTGGACAAACGAATCCGCGCCAAGATGGTCGTCCATCCGCTCTTGCGCATCCCGCCCGGCGATTCCGACTATGTCGTCCATGCCAGCCTGCCTGTAACCGAGGACGTGACGGCCTACCGCGTCACGCCGCACATGCACCTGCTCGGCCGCGACATGAAAGTCACGGCCACTCTGCCGGATGGCACGCTGCTGCCGCTGGTGCATGTGAGCAACTGGGATTTCAACTGGCAGACGTCCTACGAGTTCGCCCAGCCGCTGCATTTGCCGGCTGGCTCGCGCCTGGATATGGAGGCGCATTACGACAACTCGGCGGCCAATCCGCTGAACCCGAACAACCCGCCCAAGATCGTCCGATGGGGCGAGCAAACGACCGACGAGATGTGCCTGGCCTTCGTATCTTATACACTTGACAAAGAACACCTGGCCCGCGGCCGGGAGCCAAAGTAAACTATTCTATTGACAGATTCGGATTGAGCCGGGCCAGCTTTGGGCGCGCGGCGCCTTCGACGTTAGTGAACCGGCCGGCCACCAGAATCTTCCCGTCCGGCTGCACCAGGACTTTGCGCACGGCGCCGCCGAGGATTTTGGGGGCGAACGCGGCATCCAGGCTGCCATCCGGATTGAGCCGCGCCAGGCCGTTGCGCCCAACGCCATTGAACGACGTGAAGCTGCCGCCAACGATGATCCTGCCATCGCCCTGCTCGGCCACCGCCGCGACCGGCCCGTTGGCGCCCGCGCCGGGATCGAAGCCGCGGTCCAGAACGCCCGCGCCTGTCAAGCGTGCGATGCCGTTGAGATGGACGTTGTGAAGGGCGTTGAAGTCTCCAGCGATGAGAATCTTGCCGTCGCGCTGGAGGGCGATCACGCGCACGACCCCTCCCCTGATGTCCCGCCGGTAAACGCCGCTCGGCTTGCCATCATTGAGAATGCCGGACATGTAATCGCGGGAAGCGCCGTGGTAATAGAGAAAGTCTCCGCCAATCAGCATCTTGCCGTTGCCGAGCACGGCCGCCGCCAAGACCGGCCCGTCCGCGCCAGACGCGGGGTCAAAAGAAGGATCAATGTGCCCGCCGGCATCGAGCCGGGCCACACCCGGACGCATGGCCTGGCCGATATGCTTGAAAGCGCCCGCGATGAAAATTTTATTGGCGTCCATCACCATGCTGAAAATCTCCCCGTCCGGCCATTCGCTCGCATAAAAGAGCGGGTCCAGCGAAAGATCGTTTCCCAGGCGCGCCAGCCTCGGCCTCAGCGTGCCATGAACCAAGTTGAATTCCCCCGCGATCAGGATGTGCCCGTCCGCCTCCTGCACAATAGAATTGACAGTCCCGTCGATGGCCGCGTTTTGGGAGTTCAGCTTCCCATCCTGGCCCAGGCTGGCCAAGCCGCGCCGCGGGACGCCGTTGAAGGAATCAAAATGGCCGCCCACAAGAATGCCTCCGCCGGGCCGCCATGCCAAGGCGTTGATGTCGCCGTCCGGACCGCGGCCGGCGTCGAAGCTCGCGTCAAGAAGAGTGGCCGTTGCGGGAGACTTCACTGGAATAACAGGCCTGACAGCAGCGGCATTCGACGGGCGCGCCTCCACCGTTGGGACAGGCCGCGGCGCGGGCGCAACCGCGTTGGTCAGAGGCGGCAGGGCGATCTCGATGGGAGCCTTATCCGGCCGCAACCAATAAAAAAGCCCGGCGACAATGAGCGCGCAGGCAAATGCCACCCAAGGCCAGCGGCGTCTCGCGGGCGCGGCCAGGACGGCGGCAGGCGGAACAAAAACCGTCGAGGCCAGATGCGGGACAGCGGCCGGCGCGGATGCGGGAGCGACGATCCGCTCTGCCATCGCCAGGGCGCTGGGCGGACGCTTGGAAGGGTCCTTGGCCAGGCACGCCATAATCATCGCGGCGACTCCTGGCGGGACATCGTTCGGAGCTTTAAGCGCGGCCAGCCGTTCCTCCAGTGGCGGCGCCGGATCGTTAAGCACCTGATGCGCGATGTTTCCCTCGCAAAATGGCGGGCGCCCGCACAGCAAATCATAGAGGGTGGCACCCGCGGAATAAATGTCATCCGTGACCGCCGCCGGATCGCCTTGCAACTGTTGCGGACTCATATGGGTCAAAGTGCCGCCGCCAAAATGGCGCTCGAAACTCGCGGGGTCCACCTGCAGCGCGGCGCCCGCCAGCCCAAAATCGGCCAGCTTGAGCCGGTCGTTTTCAGCCAGCATGAGGTTGGTCGGCTTGATGTCCCGGTGGATGACCCGCTCGGCGTGCGCGCACGCGAGCGCGCCGCACAATTGCTTGACAAGGGGCTCAAGGCGCGCCCACGAAAGAACGCCGCCGGGCTGCCGCGCCATCAGCTCCCACAGATTCGGCCCGTCGATGTGTTCCATCGAGATGAACGCCGGTTCGCCCGGCGCTTCGAACAAATCGTAAATGCGGATGATGTTGGGATGAGTGAGCTTGCGGCTCTTTTGCGTTTCCTGGCGCAGGCGCGCCAGCGCGGTGGCATCGTTGCGAACGGCCGCCGAAATGAACTTCAGCGCGACTGATTCGTTGAGGCGCTCGTCATGGGCCAGCCATACCACGCCCATTCCGCCGGGCGCGATCGGCCGCACCAAAGTATAACGCCCGCCGCCCACCAGGAATCCCGCCGACAAATCCGCCGCCGCTTCCGAACCATCCGCCGGGTCAACGCTCATTGCGAAGCCGTGTCAAAATCCAAGTCTGACGGTTTGACGCCTTTTTTGGCCTGGCCAAAACCGAAGAAGGTTGGCGAATAGGCGCCGACGAAATCCACGTCCGCTTTGGCAGAAATTTTGCTTGACAGTCCAGTTTCCCAATAACAGGCGTTAACCAGCAGGCGGCGAAGTCCCTCATTTTGCAAATCGGCGGCCGCTCCCGCCGTGGTGGTGACGTTGGTGGAAGTCTTGCCGGCCTCGCCCTTGTATTCGCGCACCCAGACCAGGGGCATCAACGGATCGTTCTTCGCGCCAGGCACAGGCGGGTCGTCGGCGTGCATGCCTGAAAGAACCTGTCCCCACGCGAGCACCTGGTCGTCCGGGCGCAGATGCTCGACGGTATAAACATCAGTCGGCCACCACAAATCCGCCACTCCGCGAAGGATAGGATGATCCTTCAAGGCGGGATTGATGACGCCTCGCGTGCTTTCCTTGCCATGATCGCCGTGATGGCTGATCCATGTGTCTCCCAAGACCTGCTCGCCGAATCCGCCCGGCCATTGGCGGTTGTTGCAATCAAATTTGGCGTAGGGACTGTCCTTGTGGCGGCTGTAGGCAAAGGCGTGCGTGCTGGTGCGCAGCGCGATGATCGGCTTGCCGGCGTTGATGTAGTCAACAAAATGTTTCATGCCCGCGTCCGGCCATTCCCGGAAGCGCAACAGCATCACGCAAAGATCCGCCGAGTCCAGCGCCTCCAGGCCCGGCTCGTTGGTCTCGCAATCGGGATCGATGTTGCCAGTGGCAGGATTGACCGAGAAGAGCACGGTGCAGGTGAAACCATGGCGCGCGGCCAGAATTTTGGCCAGCATGGGCAATCCTTCCTCGGAACGATACTCCTCGTCGCCTGTCAAAAATACGATGTGCCTGCCGCGCCCGGGGCCGTCCGCCCCTTTGTACACGACAGTTTCCCCGGCTTGCGCAAGGCAGGCCGGCGATGCCACCGCCGCCCAAACGAGCGCGGCGCGGATCAAACGCGCGACGAAGCTCATTCGGCGAGCTTCCAGCCGGGGCCGGGATTGTAAATCTTCATGTTGCTGGCGAGATTCGACGTTTCGGGGCCAAGGTTCTTTTCATAGACCTTTCCCTGCTGGTTGATGATGAAAGTCATGACGCCGGAGTTGCCCCACTCCGCCGGCCACGCGACCAGGGCAAAGCCCGCAATCATGTGCCCATTAATGATATAATTGTATTTACCGGCCGGGGCCTGCGCGCCTTGCCTTGTGAGGACTTTGAAATAATAGCCATGAAAAGGCGCCTGCTCCTCATTGATGATTTTGGACACATGGCTGTAGCCCTCGACATGCGCCTGCGCCACCAGCGGGCCGAGCGGACTCATTTCCTCGCCCGGGCCGGCATGCCAAAACAACCCATCGTGCTTGCCTTCGGCGCTGCGCAGATGTTGGGCGTACTCAAGCACGCCCGTGCCGGTGTGGTCGCGGAGGGCGTATTCGCGCTGGGCGTCCACATAAGCGTGGCAAACGCGAATCGTATCCAATTCATCGCGGCCGATGCGCCGATTGAGAATTTCATCCTTGCCGCCCGCGGTATCGAAGCGCCATTGCGCATCCTGTTTGACAAGAGCGATGGGGAAAGGCCACGCATCCGCGCCGAGATCCAACCCAATAAACGCATCCGATTGATGGACCGGTTCGACTCTTTCCCGCACGCGCCTGGACAGGTGGGCCAATCCGTTGCTGGCTTGGACCGGATCGGCTGAAATTAATTCCCGCATGTCCGGCCCGAAAATAACCATGAGCGCGTTGGTATCTTTGTCGGATGCGGCCGCGCTGAACGCCTTGATGGCCTCGTCCGGCGTGTTGAAACGCTCCTCCCGCGGCGCACGCGCGAAGGCCGCCACGCAGCCCGCCGACAAGACTGCCAAAACGAGGGGATGCCAATTGAATGTGCGATTCCGTTTCATGCGCATGCCTTAACGATGCTTTCCTCCGCCGCCGCTGGACGGCGCGGCGCCTCCTCCGTGGTACCCGCCGCTTTCGCGCGGGGCGGGGCTGGCTTGACGGGGGGCTGGACTCGCTTCGCGCGGGGCGGGGGCGGCTCTTCTGATTTCGCCTCGACTTTCCTGCCCGCGCTGGCTGGATTCCACCGCCTCGCGCCCGCTTTGGCCGCCTACAAAAAATCCCCGTGATGCTGGCGCGGGCGCCGGGGCCGGCGCCCGATGGAACGCGGGCACGTTCCGAAAGGTCTTCGGCATGTCATGAATGACCGAAACTCCCGGAGTCACTCCGCGCGGCGTGGCCGCGTAAGAACGATAAACCTGGCGCGGTTCGTAGCCGCGTTCCAAGCCTCCGCGCGCAATACCCCCTCCTCCGCCGTGCCAGACGGGAAGCTGATGCCCCACAATATAAGAATGCCGCTGCACGGGGGTCTCATGCCACCAGTTGCCCGGGCGAGGATGCCCTGCGCCCCAGAACACAAGCCCGTGATCGTGCCAGTTCCAATCATGCACCAGCCAGCCCCCAACGGGCACCCAGAATGGAAACGCGCAAACGACGCCCGGCTGCACATAGATTTGGTCCACGGGATAGGATGGCACGTACATTTGATCAGGATCCACCGGCTCAATTTCGATATCGCCGTTATCGCTATCCACCGTTTCCTGCGGAGTGCTGGGCAGATTGCCCAAATTCTGCGCCTGGCCGCGGAGCTGCTGGATGGCGTTCATGACATCGGCCTGCTGGCCCTCGAAGGCCTGGCCCAACTGGGTCGTCCAAGTCAGATTATCATCCATCCACTTCAAAACATTGGCGTAATGGGCCAGCGCCTGCACGCTGGGGTCCCAGCCTTGGCCAGCAACCTGATTGATGTCTCCGCCCTGGCTTACGTAACGATCCGCCTGGACGATTTCGCTGGGGAAACCGGCCGCGGGCAAAAGCTCGGCGATGAGCGGATCGGGATAAAGCGCGATGGGGCCGACCAGTTGCTGCAATTGCTCCGGCGCGAAAGCGGTGGCGGGAGCGGCAGCGTCAGAGGCATCAAGCGGCGGCGCCGTATCTTGCGCGCGCGCCTGCAGGAGAATTGCCAGCCCAACCGCCATGGCCGCCATGTGCCTCATGCAATAAACCTTCCTTCCACAAAGCGCGAAGTCAAGCGGCATGATGATACGCTTCATACCCCAGTTGCGGCGCCCGCGCCGGGCCTGCCAATATTTTTAGGAATCAGTTTGCCCATGTTGACTCTCATCTCCGTTTGATATCCAAGTTTGCGATAAAAAGATTCCACGCCTTCGTTGTCTTGCAGAATCTGAAGATTGATCTTCGGGCATCCCAGCGATGCCAGTTGCTCCTCGGCATGCCGCATCAAGCGGGAACCAAGGCCGCGCCCGCGATGCCCAGGCATTACCGCCACCGAATAAATCCAGCCCCGGTGCCCGTCATAACCGGCCATGATGCTGCCCACAACTTTCCCCTCCGCGACCGCCACCGACAACAGCCCATCGCCGAGGGCGAGTTTCTTGTCGATGGCGTAATTTGCCTCGTTATGCGGCGTGGTGTATCCAAAAACCTGCTGCCACAGTTCGGCCAGTTGGCCCCTGTGTGCCTCGTCAAATGGAACAATCGCTTCAACCGCTGTCATGCAAAACCTTTGGGTGACAACTTTTTATAGTCCGCCGGATAATCCATGTCGAGCATTAGACCGGAATCGTCAACAGAACATTCAACACTTGGAACATCTGTTTGATGCAGGAACTCTTTTAACGTCCGCGCCGGGCAATCGTGCAACGCCAAAAACGCCGCGCGCGGCAGAACCACCGGATGGCAGCGATGCCCCGCAAAGACCGGCTGGCAGACAGCCTCAGGATGCTTGCAATGGCATTTGAGCAGGGACCGCAATGTGGCCGCGCGCAAATGGGGCTGGTCGCCCAGCGCGATGACCCATGCCGTGAGGTTGGCGTCCCATCCCTTCCACCGGGCCGCGCACACAATTGAACTGAACATGCCCTGTTCTGGAGTGGAGTTGACGATGCGCTGCCGAAGAGGAAAATCAAGCCGGCGCAACTCGGACGTCAAAGGCCGGTCGGCGCGCCGGCCCACCACAGCCACCTGGGCCGCTTTCAACTGCTGCCATTGCGCCAGCAAATGCCCGATGACGGTAGTTTTGCCCCAAGGCAGGAGCAGCTTAGGCCGCCCCATGCGCGCCGAGGCCCCCGCCGCCAGGAGAACGACGCCGATGCGGGTCGCGCCTGGACGCTTCGCGGAGGATTGGGCGGGGTTATTCATGGGGCTGTTTCACCGAAAATAACGCAATTTGCCTTGTTTTTGCGTGTTTTGGCCGCAGCGGTGGGACGCCGCAATCCCCCATCGGTGCGGTCCGCGGGGCAGACATTTTTTCCGGAAATATCGTGATCCACCGTAATTGAGCGCAACTGGCCGCAACTGCCCCGCCTCGGACAGGCGCCTGGAGCGCCGCTATGCCCTGAGAGGAGTTGCGCGCGATCAAGCACAACTTCGCAAAATTGTTCGGCGCTGTTCGCCCGCATAAACTTTTTTGCGCCTCCCGCCATTCTTGCGTCCAAATCCGACTGGCCAGGTTGACGGTTGGAGCTAGCGAGTTTGCGAAAAGCCCAGCTCTGATTCGCCGTTTCGTTTTGGGCAAAATGGCTTGTGCCGCCTTGTTTTGCGTTGTTTTGGTTTGGGCCTGGACGGATTCGGATAGCGGGCGGGCGTCGGGCCGCAACGGACGTGAAGGGACTCGGCCGGCTCGCGGGTGTGAACGAGCGGATGTCGCAGCGCCCGCCTCCGATGGCAGTTCTTCCGGGCAAATGGCTTGTGCCACCTTGTTTTATCGAGTCTAGGTGCGTGCGGGCGCCGACCCGAGATAAACGGGGCCCGCAGCCCTCTCCCCTCCCGAAGGAGGTGATGCCCGCCGCGTTTTTTGAACCATCTAAAACGCTCACGCCGGCCATTGTGCCACAACCCCAAAAATACAAAAACCTACAGTAGGTTTTTCGCGCGATTTTTTGGCACAACCCGGTGCGATTGTAACTTTCTGCGGCATAGAGACTTGAGATCTGTCAATCCGCGAAAGACCAGAAAACCATTTGCGAAAGCATCACTTTTTTTGTCCGGCCTCCCCTGTTTTCTGCAAAACCGCGCTGTTTTAAAATCGCCGTTTTTGCAAGTGATTGCGGCTATAATAGTTATGAATTGAATGGATGGCGCGGAAGAACTGGAAAATACCAAGCCGTCTCGAACAATGCATCGCTAATATTCCGCTGGCAATGCCGCGCGCTCGCGTGGATTTTGGAATTGCAGTCGGGAGGGAATCCGCTAATTTAACACCGGGTTGTCCGATGGTGTAACGGTAGCACAAGGCCCTTTGGAGGCCTTTGTCTTGGTTCGAATCCAAGTCGGACAGCCAATTCGATTCCGATTCGGAACCACAAAATAGGTTTCCCATGTGCATCAAACATCGCGGGCAAGTCCTCGCCATGCTGCTGATCCACTGAAAAAATGGGTCATCTTGGCAAAGAGTTAATTGACTGTGGTATTTGCGAATTGGGCGGAAATCAGGCGTGTTCGGGATCAATTGCTTTGCCGTAGGCTGCTTTGGTAAAAATCGAAAAGGCTTTTTTGATGTCCAGGGCGGGAAATTCAAATTCATCGACGTCTGAGCCGCCCAGTTTCAATTTCGCCGCTTCCCAAAGATGTCGCACTGCTTGCGTGCGAAATCCCAACAAAAACGCCCCGGTCACGTCGGCTGCCAACGGATCAGCGCTGGCAATGCACAGGCCGGTTTCGACTGTATGGCCGCCTATCGGACCAAGACCAATCATCGCGGGATGGCCAACGGTAATTGCCAGGTCGATTGGAAATGTCTTCGCCATCGCGGCAATGTATGAATGCATGTCCGCAAAAAAATAATTCTTATGTTTTTTGGCATGGCGGGGGTGCCCGTAATAATCAGCCGCCGGAAAGGACATGGCGATATTCTTCAAAGCCATCGTCACCGTCGCCGTTTCGTGAACCTTGAGCTGGTTCACGGCAATGAGCCGTTCATATTCGAGCACACGGGCGTTGACCTTGATTGATTTTTGCGGACCAAAAACCTCGGGGTGCCGGCCGTAATCGAGCGTAACATTTTTAAACGGCGGCCGGTTGTGGTCATGGAATTCCACGCCTTCAGATTCGATAACGTCCATCAATCCCGCGGCCCGAAAAATCTCGTCCGTCTCACCTGCTCCTGATCCGCCCGTGACAACCAATGCACGCGGCTCGAATTGTTTGATGCAGCGCAATACTGCGCGCAATGTATCCGGCTGAGTCACTGCTGTCTTGTCGTTTTCATCTGCCAGGGTGTCGTTTGGATGCAGGGCAACAATTTTCCCTCGGAACAACGGCTTGAGATTAAAATGTCCCAGCGCCTCCTGAATCGCTTTGCCGATGTCCAAGTTGTGAGTGATTGCAACTTTGCTCTTCTTATGTGTCATAATGTTCCCCCCGCGGCGGAAGTGAGTTTGTGACCTTCTCCCGCAACATTGTTTGCCGTGTTATTTTCGCCTAAATCATTTCTCGGCTCAGCCATAAATTTCCTCGCGGATTGCTTTGATCCATGAGCGGTCCTGTCAGTTCGCGGCACTCGTCTCTAAAACTCGCACGCATGCTGCCACTTTTCAACTCGGCCGCCGAAGATTTGGGACTGTGGCCGGCAATCAAACTTCGCTCCCTTAATTTGACTTTTTGCAATAGCGTTATGGCAAAATGCACGAATCTCGCGTGCGTCCCACCACCACTGCGTGAAGTAGAAATGGTGGCACGCAATCCGCTGGTCTTCATTGGCACCTCAGTGTCCAAAAAGCGGTGAGACATGATTAGGAAACTGAAATCAGGCGGATATCGCCTTTATTCGCGCAAGCGCAATCCAACCACGCAGAAGCGCAGAAACCTCGGCACCTTTGATTCTCTTGTCTCTGCCAAGAAGCATGAACGCGCGGTGCAATTTTTTAAACGAAAAGGATGACCAGGCAACGCACATCCAAAAAACGCTGGTCGGGGGAGGTCACCCGTCACAGCAACGCCATGGACTTGGAGAAAAATGTCTTCAAGTCAGCCGATCCTCATCGCATTGCGGTTTCTTTGAAACATTCAGCGGAAACGAGTCGGCGGCGCAAGAGCGGCCCGTATCAATCGGCGATGTCCATGCTTAATTTCTACATCAACCGCGCTGGTTCGGGCCTTTCCCAAAAGCAGAAAGGCGCTCTTACGCGGGCCAAAAACGAACTTCGCAAAGTGTTCCATCGGGAAGAAAGATGAGCGCCCGTTCCACAGACAAGCCGAGCCAACTGCTGGCCGGCGGCCACTGGAAACTTTCGTCCAGGAGGCGGCTCACAAACAGTCTGTCCATTAAAAACCATCGAAATGCCAACCTATGAATGAGAAAACTGAAAATCGCGACTTGAAGGGAAAAAAGATTGCCATCCTTGTGGCCAACGGATTCGAAGAAGATGAATTGACATCGCCGCGCAAGGCGTTGGACGAGGCGGGCGCGCAAACGAAAGTCATTTCCCCCGAGAAAGGAAAGGTCAAAGCCTGGAAATTCACGGATTGGGGCAAGGAGATTCCTGTGGATATTCCTCTTGACGCTGCGAATCCGCGTGAATTCGACGCTTTGCTTCTGCCCGGCGGCGTCATGAATCCAGACCATCTCCGCCGGAACAAGAAGGCCCTCGAATTTGTCCGTTCTTTTTTCCAGGAACGAAAGCCGGTCGGCGCGATTTGTCACGGCCCATGGACATTGATTGATGCGGGGGTCGTCAAGGGAAGAAGAATGACCTCCTACGAATCGATTCAATCCGACTTGAAAAACGCCGGCGCCACTTGGGAGGACAGGGAAGTGATTGTGGATAACGGCCTGGTGACCAGCCGCAAGCCGGACGACCTGCCGGCGTTCAATCGCAAGCTGATTGAGGAAGTGGCCGAGGGAGTTCATGCGGCGGCATGACAAGTTCCAACCCGCGCCGATGCATTGTTCCAGCGGTTTTGGGCGGACCTCCGGCGTCAATCGCAAAAGCCGATTACCGGCCTGATTTCAAATGATTCGCGCCCACAGGAATTTATGAATGAATCGGGGGAGGGAGACGGACAGAGGCCCGGCAAGGGCAAGACGAATTCTCCTGAGTCAGAGCAAGCCGAGGAAAAAGACGAATCGAAAGAAACCGCGGAGGAAAACAGGAAAGCCCACCGCGAGCGACGGGATTCCGAAAAGGAGGAATCCCAGGACGACGAGCGCGAACAGTCCGCGGATGATACCGACTCAGACCGGGGAGGCAGCGACGAAAAGCCAGGAAAAGAAAAAAGCGAGGAAGGCAAACGAAAGAAGCCGCCGGTTTACAAACGGCCGGCATTCATAATTTCGGCTATCGTAATTCTGACGGTCTTTGTTGTTGGCGCAATCATCGTCTGGCTTTATGTGCGGCATTTTGTCTGGACCGATGATGCGTACGTGGATGGACACGTTGTGCAGATTGCGCCACAAGTCTCAGCGCCTGTCCAGGCCCTCCATTTCGATGACAACTGGTATGTTCATAAAGGGGATCTGCTCGTGGAATTGGACCCGGCGGATTACCAGGCGGCCTCAGAACAAGCGCAAGCACAACTCGACGCATCACGGACGCGAGTGGCCCAGACGCTGACCCAAATCGAATCGGCAAAGGCGGCTGTTGCCGAAGCCGCGGCACAACTCGATTCGGCACAAGTCTCGTTGGACAACGCGAAGCGCGATTTGCGGCGTTATCAAGAGGTTGACGAGGCGGCGCGCTCGCGGCAGCAATTGGACAACGCCGCCACTGCCGAGAAAAATGCCGAAGCTCAACTCCATCAGGCTGAAGCGCGGAAGGCATCGGCAGAGGCCAATGTAAAGACGTCCATCGCGGCGGAAAAATCAGCCGAGGCTGATGTTGGAACAGCGATGGCCAGTTTAAAACGGGCGCAGGTCAGCCTTGGATATTGCAAGATTCACGCGCCTTGCGATGGGCGAATTACGGAACGGACGGTAGAAGCGGGTAATTTCGCGCAGGTGAGCCAGACGATGTTTATGATTGTCTCGCCCTACGTTTGGGTGACGGCAAATTTCAAGGAGACTCAGCTTACTTACATGCGACCGGGTGACGAGGTTCAATTAAAGGTGGACGCTTTTCCCAATTTGAAGCTGCACGGGCACGTGGACTCGATCCAAGCGGGATCCGGCGCGCGTTTCGGCATTTTGCCGCCTGAAAATGCGACGGGCAATTTTGTCAAAATTGTGCAACGAGTGCCAGTCAAACTGGTGTTTGATATCGGACCAAATACCAACGATACGGAACTAATTTCGCCGGGACTCTCAGTTGTGCCAAGGGTGCGGATTCGTTGAAGGGCATTTTTTATGGCGGACGAAAAAGGAAAACACCCGCGCAAAAAGACGAACCCTTGGCTGGTGGCGGTCACGGTTTCAATGGCGACATTTATGGAGGTGATGGACACCTCGATTGCCAATGTCGCGTTGCGGCACATTGCCGGCAGCGTAGCGGCGGACCAAAGCGAATCAACATGGGTGTTAACCAGCTACCTGGTCAGCAACGCGATCGTGGTGCCAATCAGCGGCTGGTTGTCCTCGGTCATTGGGCGAAAACGATTTTACATGAGCTGTGTGGCGCTTTTTACGATTAGTTCATTTTTTTGCGGCATCGCGCCCAGTCTTGGCTTCTTATTGACATGCCGGGTGTTGCAAGGAGTGGGCGGCGGGGGGCTCGCGCCTTCGGAGCAAGCCATTCTGACGGACACCTTCCCGGCAAAGACGCGCGGGCTGGCGTTTGCGCTTTATGGCGTCGCGGTGGTGGTCGCGCCTGCCATTGGACCTGCGCTGGGCGGCTGGATCACCGATCAGTATTCGTGGCGCTGGATTTTCTTCATCAACATTCCGGTAGGGATTGCATCGCTCATTCTGACTTACATTCTTGTCGAAGACTCACCGTCGGCGGAGAAAGAACATCAGAAAGCGACGCGGGGCGGAGTTCGGGTGGATTATGCGGGCTTTGCCCTGGTGGCGCTCGGCTTGGGTTGCCTGCAAGTGGTGCTGGATAAAGGACAGGAGGACGATTGGTTCGGGAGCACGTTCATTACGATTTTTACTGTCGTCAGCGCCGTCAGCATTGTGTGCCTGGTCGTGTGGGAGCTTTGGGTCGCGAAGGAGCCTATCGTTGACTTGCCGATGTTTCGCGACAAGGGTTTTTTGTTCGTCAATTTCATGATGTTTACAACCCTTTTTATTCTTCAATGCACCACTCAACTCCTGCCGCAATTTGTCCAGCAACTGCTCCCTTACAACGCCACGAAGGCGGGCCTGATTTTGATGCCGGGAGGCTTGGTGCTGATGTCGTTGCTGCCTATGGCCGGTTTTCTGGTACGCAAGACGCAGCCGAAATATTTGATCTTCACAGGCTTTATCGTGAGCGCGCTGGCGCTCTACAGCATGACTAATCTCGATACGGAAGCGTCCTTCGGAGCGATTGCCAGATATCGCATGTTCCAAGGGGTCGGATTTGCGTTTTTATTCGTGCCGATTCAGACGCTGGCTTATTCCAATGTTCCCGAGGGAAAATCGAACAATGCTTCGGCGCTGATAAATTTGATGCGCAATCTTGGCGGAAGCGTGGGCATCTCAATGGGGACAACGCTGCTGGCGCGGCGGAGCCAGGCGCATCAGGTTCGTCTTGTGGCGCATCTGACGGCAACCGCGCCGGGACTACACCAGCGGATGCATCATTTAATGCAGGTTTTTTCGGCTCATGGAGCGGGAGCTGTGACCTCAATGCAGCGCGCGATGGCGACAATAAGCCAACAAATGGCGGGCCAGGCGGCAATGCTGTCGTATCTCGATGTTTTCCAGGTGCTCATTGTCGGGTGTGTCGTAGCGGCGCTTGTCTCGACGATGTTGCGAAGAATCGATATCGGCAAAGCGCCGCATGGCGGGGCATAATGAAAACGAGCGCCGTCATTTTTGCCGTGATTTCGGTGATGAGCCTGGGGTGGGCGGGCGGATGCACGATGGGACCGAAATACGAGAGGCCGAAAGTGGAGGCGCCGAAAAGCTTTGGAGAACTGCCGAAGAGCACAAACGACCAGCCAAGCCCAGCCGTGCAAAACGAACCAATCGCCACTTGGTGGCGCTCGTTTGGGGACCCAGAGCTGGACCGGCTTATCGCGGAAGCGCTAAAGACGAATTACAACATTCTCATAGCGGCGAGCCGAGTCCGCGAAGCGCGTTTTCAACGAAGCATTATCGCGGCGGACCTCTTTCCGAATGTTGACGCTGACGGGGGCTACATGTTGGCACGAGGAAGCAAGAATGTAACCGTGCCGTTGGGCAGCGCCGGCGGAGGCGGAGGAGGGAGCAGCGGGGGCGCTTCCGGGACTTCGCCTGGAAAGTCCGCGCGAGCCAAAATGGCAGCCAATGCGGACCCGCCAGGCCAGGGAGGAGGCGGGGGAAGCGGAGGAGCAAGCAGTGCGGCGAGCAGCTCACAAGCCGGCGCAAGCCCATTTGAAAATCAGGTGTCGCCCTTTGGCAAAGGCGGATTGCCGGGCGCCACAACGAGCTTGTATCAGGTGGGGTTTGATTCGACGTGGGAATTGGATGTTTTTGGCGGCACTCGAAAACGGCTGGAGGCTGCGGCGTATGACATTTCCGCGGCAGTGGAAGGTTTGCACGACGTGAGGGTCAGTTTGATTTCCGAATTGGCGAGGGATTACCTGGAACTTCGCGGCACGCAGGAACGGCTTGCCGTGGCGCGCCAGAATTTGTCAGCTCAGAACGAGACGCTTCGACTGACGCAATCCATGATGAAGTCGGGGCTGCGAAGCAAGCTTGACGCAACACGCGCGGCAGCCGAGGCGGCCACCATTGCCGCGACGATTCCGCCGCTTGAGGCGAACGTTCGCCAAATGATCCACGAAATATCAATTCTGGTTTCGCGAGATCCGACCGCGCTGAGCGAGGAATTGGCAGTGGAAAAGCCCCTGCCGCCAATTCCTCCAGAGGTGCCGGTCGGCTTGCCCTCCGCATTGATCCGCCGGCGGCCCGACATTCGCCGGTCTGAGCGGCAGATTGCTTCGGCGACGGCGCTCATAGGAAGCGCAAAAGCGGACCTCTTTCCAAAATTCGGCTTGACGACCAGCGTCGGACTCGATTCCACAGCGGCCCACACCTTGTTCCAGGGTCAGTCCGGTTATTTTCTGGCCAGCCCGACTGTGGTGTGGCGGGTTTTTGACGCGGGTCGAATACTATCGAATATCCGCCTTCAGCAGGCGAACCAGCAGGAAGACATTTATCAGTATCGGAACGCAATCCTGGTGGCTTTGAAGGAGGTGGAGGACGCGTTGGCGGCCTATGGCGCGGAACAGAGCAGGCGGCTCTCACTGGCCGAAGCGTTCAAACAGGACCAGGAGGCGTTGCGCATTGCCACCGACCAGTATAAACGCGGCCTGATCAGTTATCTGGAAGTGCTCGACGCGCAGCGAAGCCTCTTTTCCGCCAAGAGCGAATTGGCTCAATCCGACCAGTCTGTGGCCGTCGATGTGGTTTCGTTATACAAGGCCCTCGGAGGAGGATGGAACGAATAGCGCAACGGCTCAATTACTTCTACCGCGACGACGCCGGCCCCATTATTCACGCAAAAACAAATGCGTCGCCGACACAAGATGACCCAGATTTCGGAATAGCGCTCGATGCCGAGGAGCATGTTGCCCCGGCCCCCCGGCGGGTTATATTTTCCCCTCTTATGAAATCGCCCCCCCGTAGTGCATCCCGCAAACTTCAATGGTTAATCATTGCAATGTGCGCGGAAAGCCATTGCCAAGAATCAGCCCGCCAGCCCATTTCGAGGCGATTCATTGCTGGCATGGATTAAGCTGAAAGTTTTTTTGCTTTTGAATGAAAGCTCTCGTTTTTTATTTTGATCGGAGACACGCGTGTCGAAGATGCGCGATCCTGTTCGTTCCATTGCGAACCCTGGTTGAATTGGATTGGTTGCCCCCCTCATGATGTTTGGAACAACAAAACAAAAGGAACAATATGCCTCGCGGCGACAAATCAAGCTACTCAGACAAACAAAAACGCCAAGCCGAACACATTGAAGAAGGCTACGAACATCGCGGAGTCAAGCCCAAGGAGGCAAAGCGCCGGGCTTGGGCAACCGTCAATAAAACAACCCACGGTGGAAAAAAGAGCGGCTCGGGCCGGGGCCGGAAGGAAAATCATGCTCCGGCGCGCAAAGGCGGTCGCATAGGCGGCAGAGCCGCTCATCGGGCTTAATTGGCTCGCGATTGCCAACGGGGCGGGCAAAAAATTTCATGGTTGCGGCGCGTGTGCGCCTGTTTGCCTGTGATGCAATGGTGTTGCTGCGCCAAAAGGGAAAATGAGTTCCAATCCTGTCTGTCAAACAATAACTCGCGCGGCGATTCTCAAATCGTTCACAAAGTTTTCCATCATCTGATGGCGGGCCTCTTCGTCTGGAGCGCGCAAAATCGCGGAAGGATGGTTGGTTGCCATCACGTAATCTGCCAGATTCGATTCAACCCATTCACCGTGACGCTGGCTCACCTTGAAAGTTCTGCCCAAAAGAGACTGCGCCGCGGTCGCTCCCAGGCAGACTAAAACCTTGGGTTTCAGCGCCTCCAACTCCGCATCCAGCCAGGGCCGGCACGCCGCGATTTCACGAGCGCCTGGCTTTTTGTGGATGCGTCTCTTGCCTCGCGGCTCCCATTTGAAATGTTTGACTGCGTTCGTCACATAGACCTTGCCGCGTTCGATGCCAGCCTCGGCCAAAGCGCGATCCAGAAGTTTGCCGGCTGGACCAACAAAAGGTTTCCCGGCTAAATCTTCATCATTGCCAGGCTGCTCGCCAACCAGCACGACGCTTGCGTTAACTGCCCCATTGCCGAAAACGGTCTGGGTTCCTTTTTGCCAAAGCAGGCAGGCGTGGCAGCGCGCGGCAGCGCCTTGCAGTTTGGAAATCGTGTACGGTTTCGAGATGCCGGGAATTGTCTCCGGGTTCGTTATCGTTTTCACATTCGTGTTTTGATTTGATCGTGACGACAGTGTCAGGTGGCGACCCAGGATTTGCCGCGCCGCGCGCAATCCGCTTTCCAAAGCCCCAATGTTGTCATGCGACTAATCTTCCACTCCAACGATCTATTGCAATATTAGGAATATTCCCCGGCGAAAATGCGCGGGGACGCCCTTAAAGAGGCCCCAGGCATTCCCGGAGATTTTCCCGCACCCGCGCTGGCGCGCGGTGATTGCAATGCCACTGGGAATGACAGGCTAAAGTGCGATCTGAAATTCGGGCGGGTGTTTCTGCCGCAATGTGCAATTGTTTAGCATACCATGAAAAAGAAGCCTGTGGATTATCTGGAACCTTTCGACAAAAAACGCAAGTGCCTGAATGTGGTGGTGGAAACACCCAAGGGCAGTCGCGTAAAATATGCGTACGACCCGGCAACTGGTTTTTTTCAGCTCAGCAAGGCATTGCCGGCGGGGATGGTCTTTCCTTTCAATTTTGGTTTCATCCCCAAGACGCTGGCCGCGGATGGTGATCCTCTGGATGTGTTGATACTGAATGAGGAGCCTTTAATTTCGGGATGTCTTCTTAAAGTTCGGCCGGTCGCTGTCGTCAAGGCGGCCCAAACGGAAAAGGAACACTCGAAGCCAATCCGTAATGACCGGATTATCGGCCAGGCCTTGAGCAAGGAAACGCCACTCGAATCGCAATCTCTCGACTTGGAGAAGGGAATCCTCGCGCAAATCGAATTCTTTTTCGCGGCCTATAACAAACTCTACGGCAAGAAATTCAAAGTGCTGGGCACGGGCGGGGCGGGGACGGCGATGGAGTTGATTAACAAAGCGATTAAATTAAGAATTCGGAAGCTCGGCAAATAGCAACTGGGAAACCCGCGGAACACCTTCAATGGATTGCCGGCGAGCTTTCCAACTTTAGTTCGGGGCTTGGCTTGCGACGTTGCGGTCATAACGGATGCTTTGCATTGGAAATAGGCTGTGCCAATCTGCCTCTTGCGTAAACCGCGTTCAAGGCGCTGGATGCGCTCGGCATGGATTTGGTGGACTGAAATGAAAAGGGAACAAATCGTTCCTGGAAAAATATAAATTCGGGTTTGACAGCGATGCGGCGCAACTTTAGGTTGTGAGCAAGAAGAGACAAATATTATGGCAGACAATGTTCCCACACCACCGGGAGGCGCCATGCCACCCAAACCGGCTGAAGCCGCCAAGGTCCAGCCCAAAAAGGAAACCGTCCGCATCAATTTGCCGCCCAAGCCGACTTCCGCGCCGACGATAAAATTGCCGACGCTGGCTCCGGGCACTCCGCCGCATTCCAGCGGGACTGCTGCGGCCGCCCCAGTGGCGGTTGCCGTCGCAGCTCCGGCCGCGACCAAAGCTGCTCCTTCGGCGCCCCCGGCTTCCTCGGCAGCCCGCGCCGCCGCGCCGGCTGTGGCCACAGCTTCCTCGGTCAAACCGGCCCAGGCGCCCGTGGCGGCGCCGCGCCCCGTGGCAGCGCCGATGGCGAGAGGCATTTCGGGCTTGGACATGGGGCTTGGCATCGCGGCCATGATCGTCAGCCTTGGGGTGCTGGGATGCGTCATCTATCTGGCTTTCATCCTCAAAGACACCGTCTAAGTTCAAATCATACCGACTATGACCGCGCAAAACGTTTTAAAACTCAATCAAGCAAATTTTTCCGAGCAAGTGCTCCAGGTGCCAGGGCCTGTGGTGGTGGATTTTTGGGCCGAGTGGTGCGGCCCTTGCAAAATGATCGCCCCGCTGCTCGACGAGTTGTCCAGCGAATACGACGGGCGCGTCCGCATCGGCAAAGTCAACATTGACGAGGAGCAGGCGCTGGCGACCGAGTACGGCGTGCGGGCCATTCCGACGCTCTTGTTTTTCAAATCCGGCGAGGTCGCGGGCCAGATCGTCGGCATGTGCTCCAAGCGGGACCTGAAGGCCAATATCGACCGGTTGCTCTAGCCTCGGGCAGGCCGGCCATGCCGCTGATTCCTACCCCCCGCCAACTTTCGCGCCGGGGTGAGCTTTACCATCAACTGGCCGTGCTGATCAGCGCGGGCCTCTCCGTCCATCAAGCGCTGGAACAGCTCAAGCGCAATCCTCCCGACCGCGCCCTGCGCGAAAAAATCTCCCAGTGGCTGGATCATCTCAGCCAAGGCTTGACGGTGGCGCAAGCCGTCCAGCGCATGGGCCAATGGATGCCTTCCTTCGATCTGGCGCTCATCGACGCCGGCGAACAAAGCGGGCGGCTGGATGCCTCCTTCAAATTGCTGGCGCTGCATTACGAGGAACGCGCGCGGATGGTCAAGCAGGCGATTTCAGACCTGTTATGGCCGTTATTCACGCTGCACATGGCCATCGTCGTGTTTCCTTTTGTCCAATTTTTCAAGGATGGCAATGTGTTCCGTTTCGCCGGCACGATTTTGGGGACGCTGGCTGTGCTCTACGGGGCGGCGTATTTTATTATTTACGCCTGCCAGGGGCGGCATGGCGAAAATTGGCGCGCGACTCTGGAACGGATTTTTCGCGCGGTCCCGGTGCTGGGCACGGCGAGGCATGAATTGGCGCTGTCGCGGCTGTCGGCGGCGCTGGAGGCTTTGCTCAACGCGGGCGTGCCGATCATTGGCGCGTGGGAATTGGCCGCGACCGCCAGCGGTTCGCCCGCCATCCGGAGGCTGGTCGAGACCTGGCGGCCGCGCATCAACAACGGCACGACGCCCTCCGAACTCGTGTCCGAATCGAATCAATTTCCGACGGTGTTCAACAATCTTTATCACACGGGCGAGGTGGCCGGGAAATTGGATGAGACGCTCAACCGCCTGCACGCGCTTTACCTGGAGGAAGGCACGCGCCACATGCGGCTGGTCGCGCGCTGGGGACCGCAGATTCTTTATTTTTGCGTCGCGATTTACGTCGGCTACCGTGTCATTCAATATTACATGGGCTACTTCCAGATGCTGAACGACGTTGAAAAATTCTAAATGACGATTGCCGAGATTCTTTCCGACGAAAAGCTGCGTCAGCACGAATTTCCGATCACGGAACGAAAGGCTTTTCTGGCTCACGCGGCCGTCTGTCCCCTGCCCCGCCGGGTGGCCGAAGCAATGCGCGCCCACGCGATCGCCGCCACGCTGGACGATCAGGAGGAAACCGTGCCCGCCGGGCAAATCCGGCGCACGCGCGAATTGGCGGCCCGGCTGCTGAACGCCCGCCCGGAGGAAATCGCGCTGGTCGGACCCACTTCGCTGGCGTTGAGTTATGTCGCGGCCGGGTTGCCGTGGCGCAAGGGCGACAATATTCTTATTTACTTCGACGACTACCCCTCCAACGTCTATCCGTGGATGGCGCTGGCCGAAAAAGGCGTCGAAGTGCGGCTGCTCAACATCCGCGAGTATGGCCGCATTCGCGCCATTGATGTGACCGGCCAGATCGATGAGCAAACGCGGATGGTCGCGCTGGCCTCGAATCATTTCGTGGCCGGCTGGCGGCTGGAACTCGATGCCATCGGCCGCCATTTGCGCGAGCGGAATATTCTTTTTTGCATTGATGGCATCCAGACAGTTGGGGCTTTTCCGACGGATGTGTCCAACATCGATTTTCTGGCGGCGGACGCGCACAAATGGCTTTTAGGCCCGTGCGGGGCGGGGATTTTTTATGTGCGGCAGGCGTTGCAGGACAAGCTGCGCCCGGCTGTCTATGGCTGGCACAATGTGCGCTGCCCGGATTTCGTCGCGCAAGAGCGGATCTCGTTTGCGCCGGACGCGCGGCGTTACGAAGCCGGCTCGGCCAGTTTGATTGGGCTGGCAGGACTGGAGGCGGCCCTGGAACTGATTCTGGAACTGGGCGTGGAGAACATCGCGGCCGAATTGCTTCGCAAGCGGGCGCTTTTGCTGCCGGCCTTGCGCGAGCAAGGCTGGAGCGTGCTGCAAGGGGACGCGCCGGCCGCCAACGCCAGCTCGATTGTTAGTATTTACAAACCCGGAGCCGACATGGCCGCCTGCCGAGCCAAGTTGATGGAAGCGGGGATTCATGTTTCATTGCGCGTGGACCGGAAGGGCGCGAGGTATGTGCGCATTTCACCGCATTTCTACAATACGGATCGGGAGCTGCGCCGGCTGTTGGAATCGCTTTCTTCCTGATCTTAAATTTGGAAGTCGATTTTGCGGGACATGAACGTGTGGATTCCGCATTCGACTTTCTTAAAGCCAATCCACCGCCCTGCCCTTTCGTCCTCGCCCTGGCCGGTTTTGCGCGTGCAAGTCATGCAGCCGATGGAAGCGTAGCCGGCATCGTGCAACGGGTTGTATGGAATTTTGTTTTGACGGATGTAATTCCAGATTTCCTCGCGCGGCCATTTGGCCATTGGGTTTAATTTGACAACGTCCACCGCGCCGCCGGAGGCGTCCAGCGAGTAAAGCTCGATCAAGCCGATGGCGTTGCGCGCGGCGGAT
This sequence comes from Verrucomicrobiia bacterium, assembly GCA_036501625.1. Taxonomy (GTDB): domain Bacteria; phylum Verrucomicrobiota; class Verrucomicrobiia; order Limisphaerales; family Palsa-1400; genus Palsa-1400. The sequence continues at coordinate 44,418 of DASXZY010000077.1, read as the reverse complement.
TGATGGCGGCGCAGGCCGGTCATCCAGCAATCGAGATCGCGCAGCTTCGATTGCAGAGGAAGCACTTTGCGCGTGGTGCAGCAGAGGTCCGGGTCGCGCGTCCACAATTCCGGCCCCAGGGCCTCGGCCTGCTGCTCCAAAGAAACATCGGGCACGATGGATTGGATTTTGCAGCCAAAGAAATCCTCCAGGCGCTTGTGCAATGCCACCGTCTCTGGAAATAACAAGCCGGTGTCAAGCGTAAAGGCCGGAAACGGCAAACCCGCCAATTTGGCCAGGTGCATCATGACCAGGCCGGCGCCTTGAAAGCTGGTGCCGATGGCCGCGCGGTCGCCGAACCGCTGCCACGCCCAAGCCAGGATGTCCTCGGTTGGCTTGTCCTCGAATTGCGCGTTGAGCACGGCCACCTCGCGCGCGGTCAATGGTTTCAATTCGCCCGCTGGCGGCGAATCGTTTAAGCCCGGCGCATGCATGGCTCAGGCGGCCTCCGCGCCGGGGAGCGGGGCTTCCCGCAACAAAACTCGCTGGCAATAATCGCCGAATCGTTCCGCGCCGATCCGTTCGCGCGCGAAGCGGCTCAGCCACGGGCGAAGCTCATTGGCGAGGTCATCCATCTTGACGTTTTGCCGGAATAACTGGGCGAGCCGCGTGCCGGATTCATTGCCGCCAACGTAGAGTTGATACTTGCCCGGCGCGCGCCCAACCAGCGCAAGCTCAGCCGTGAAGGGGCGCGCGCAGCCATTGGGGCAGCCTGTCATGCGAACGATGATTTCCTCGTCCGCCAAGCCCAACTCGGCCAGCAGCCCCTCAATGCGGTCCAGCATATCGGGCATGCTCCGCTCGGCTTCGGCCAGGGCCAGGCCGCAGGTCGGCAAAGCCGGGCAGGCAATGGCGGCGCGGCGAATGACGCTGGCTTGATTCTCCACTGGCACGCCGTGCTCGGCCAACAAACGGGTGATGCCTTCGCGCTGGCTGGGCGGGACATTGACCAGGAGCACGTTTTGCGATGGTGTCAAGCGCAGCGCAGGCTTGAATTCCTCCACCACGCGGCGCAAACCGGTCTTGAGCCGCCGGCCGCCGGCGTCTTTGATCCGCCCGTCTTCCACAAAAATGCCCAGAAAAAGATTGCCATCAAATTGCTCATGCCAGCCGTACAAATCGCCTTGTTTGGTGAAGGTGAAAGGCCGCGCCTCCTCCAGGGCGAAACCCACACGCCGCTCCAATTCCTGCCGGAACCACGTCACGCCGCGCTCTTCGATCACGTATTTGAGCCGGGCATGTTTGCGGTTGGTTCGGTCGCCAAAATCGCGGTGAATCGTCACGACTCCCTTGGCCGTCTCGACGACCTGTTCGGGGCGGACGAAGCCAATCAAATCGGCCAGGCGCGGATAAGTGTGGGCGTTGCCGTGGCTCATGCCCATGCCGCCGCCGGCCAGCAAATTGTAACCGGCCAGGCGGCCGTTTTCAACAATGGCCACGAACCCGCAATCGTTGGTGTAAATATCAATGTCGTTAAGCGGCGGGATGGCGAAGGCCACCTTGAATTTGCGCGGCAAATAGGTCTTCCCGTAAAGTGGATCGACGAAATGAGCGTCCTCGTCTGTCAACTTCAATTCCGTTCCTGCGACCCAGATTTGATGATAAGCGCGGGTTTTGGGCAGGAGCGCGTCGGACGTTATTTTGGCCTGGCGCTGGATTTCATCGACCAGCGGGCTGGTGGCCGGAGTGGGTGCGGCCATGACGTTGCGGTTGACATCGCCGCACGCGGCCAGGGTCGTGGCCAGGGCGTCGTTCAGCCCTTTCATGAAATTGCCCAGGTGGCTCTTGGTCACGCCATGAAATTGAAAACCCTGCCGGGTCGTGACGCGCAGCGTATTGTTGCCATAAAGCCCGCACAGCCGGTCGAAACCCAGGTAAACATCGGGCGTGATCGCGCCGCCGGGGAGCCGCCCGCGCACCATGTAGATGTATTCCTTGCCAGCCTTGCGCTTGTCGCGATCGTCCTGCTGGTAGATGCCGTGAAATTTGAGGAATTCGTAGTCATCCTCCGAAAAGCGGTCTTTGGCGGGATCGGCCAGCGTCTGGGCGATGGTGCCCGCCAAAAGCGGATCGCCAGCCTTGAGGCCTTCATTCCGCGTCAATTTCGGCGGTGTCTCTGCGTTAATCATAACTTAGTTACTTATCTTACTAATGATTCAGTTATTCTAACGTGTCCGTCCCATTCTGTCAACTTCGGTTGATTTCAATGTCACTCAATTATCGGGTAGCTCGTATTACTTGCCAAAACATGTGCTGCGCCAACCAGCGGTTTTGTCTGGGAACCTGGCTGACCGTTATGCCATATTGCTGCGGAATTTATGCCGTTCGGCAAATCGGATCGGGATGATGCGCCAGCCGCCCAGCCAGGGCGGTATGGCCGTTTTTATCTCGAAGAGTTGATCAATCGCGGCGGCGTGGCGGAGATTTGGCTCGCCACCGACGCCCAGCGCCAGCATTTCGCCTTGCGCCGCATGATCGACAGCTCGGTCTTCAATTTCACCGAGCGCCGCCGCTTCTTCCATGGCTGCGAGGTGCTTTCTCAAATCCACCACAACGAATACGTCATCAATTACTTCGAGCACGGCAAGATCGAAGGCCGGCCCTTCCTGCTCATGGAATACGTTGAGGGCGCCAATCTTAAATTGCTCATGGGCCGCTCCGACCAGGTGCTGGCGGAAAACATCGCTCAAATCGTCATCGACATGGCCCTCGGCTTGGAACAAGTCCATGACAGCGGCTTTATCCATCTCGACTTCAAGCCGGAAAATATTCTCGTCTCCCCCAACGCCAAAGTCCGTCTCGTCGATTTCGATCTCGCCCAGCCCAAGCCGGAAGCGCCGAAAAAAATGCCCGGCAACGCCGGCACTCCCGCCTACATGGCGCCCGAACATTTGCAGCATTTGGAATTGGACCAGCGCGCCGACATTTTCGCCTTCGGCGTCACGGCCTACGAGGCCCTGACCTTCGCCAAGCCTTTCCCCGGCGACAATCCCGCCGAAATCCTTCGCAAACAAATGGAGCACGAAATGATCCTCCCCCGCGAATTGAATCCCGACATCCCGGCGGCCATGGAAAAAGTCATCCTCAAATGCCTGGAGTGCGACATGGAAGAACGCTACCCCTACATGAGCGTCGTCGTGCGCGATTTGCAGGCCGCGCTTTACGTATGATTAAAGTCGATTACGCCCCATGAGAAAATTTCACCTCTGCCTTTCGCTTTGCCTGGCCCTCGCCGCCGGCGCTTTCGCCAGCCCTCTGGACCCCGCCCAACTCAGCCAGATTGATACCGCCGTCCAGAAAGCCGTCGAGGAACATCACATTCCCGGCGCGGTCGTTTGGGTCGAGCACAGCGGCCAGGTCTATTGGGAAGCCTATGGGCATCGCTCGCTGGTTCCAGCGGAGGAACCGATGACGCGCGACACCATCTTTGATGTCGCTTCCCTGACCAAAGTGCTGGCTGGCACACCGGCCATCATGCTGCTGGTGCAGCGCGGCAAGGTGAAGCTGGACGCTGCCGTCTCCACTTACATCCCGGAGTACACCGGCGAAAAAACAAACATCACCGTCCGCGAATTGATGACCCACACCTCCGGTTTTCCCGGCGATATCAGCACCCGTTCCCCATGGCACGGCTCGGAAACCGCCATTAAAATGGCGGCCGCCATGAAATTGGATTCCACTCCCGGCTCCGCGTTCCGTTACAGCGACATCAATTTCTTCACCATCGGCGAAATTGTCGCGCGCGTCAGCGGGATGCCGCTCAACGAGTTTTGCGCCAAGGAAATTTACGGCCCGCTCCAGATGAATGACACCGGCTTTCTTCCGCCCGCCTCCAAAATCCCGCGCATCGCCCCCACGCAAATGACCCAGGACGACATGCTCACCGAGGGAACCAACGGCGTCATGCTGCGCGGCACGGTGCATGACCCGACTTCGCGCTTCATGGGCGGAGTGGCCGGGCACGCGGGCCTTTTCACGACCGCGCCGGACATGGCTCGCTTCGCCCGCATGATGCTCAACGGCGGCGAACTGGAGGGCGTCCGCATCTTCAAGCCGGAGACTGTCAAGATGATGACGAGCGCGCAAACGCCGCCGGGCGATCGCGGCCTGGGCTGGGACATCAGCTCGGCCTACAGCAGCCCGCGCGGAAACCGGGAGGGCGCGCGTTTCCCGCTCGGTTCCTACGGCCACACCGGATTCACCGGCTGCGCCTTTTGGCTCGATCCGTTTTCAAAGACCTTTTTCATTTTGCTCTCCAATCACGTTCATCCTTATGGCGGTTCCGGCTCGGTCGTCTCGCTCTATCGCGCCATCGGCTCGCTGGCAGCCGCGGCAGTGACCGATTTTAAATACGGCCCCGCCCCGGAAACGCCCGCGCCGCCCCAGGAGCCTCCGCACGCCGCGCGCGTCCTGGACGGCATCGACGTTCTTGTCAAAGACAATTTCTCCATCCTCAAAGGCCTGCGCATCGGCCTCATCACCAATCCCACCGGCCAGGATGCCGAAGGCCGCTCGACCATCGACTTGCTGCGCAACGCTCCCGGCGTGCAACTCAAGATGCTGTTCGGCCCGGAGCACGGTCTTTACGGCAATTTCGACGCGCCAGTCAAAGACGGCATCGATTCGCACACCGGCTTGCCCGCCATCAGCCTTTACGGGGAACAACACGCGCCCGCGCCCGAACAAATGAAACAACTCGATGCCCTTGTCTTCGACATTCAGGACGTGGGCTGCCGTTTTTACACTTTTACCGCCACTCTGGGCATGTGCCTCGAGGCGGCCAACGCGGCCGGATTGAAATTTTTCGTGCTGGACCGTGTCAATCCAATCAACGGCCAGATGATCGACGGCCCGGTGATGGAAGGCCCGTCGAGCTTTGTGGCGTATTACGAGGAGCCGGTGCGTTACGGCATGACGGAAGGGGAGCTGGCCCGGATGTGCAAAGGAGAACGGGGCCTGAAGAACTTAGACTTGACGGTTGTGCCGCTGCAAGGCTGGCGCCGCTCCATGTGGTTCGACCAAACAGGGCTGCCGTGGATCAATCCTTCTCCCAACATGCGCAGTTTGACAGAGGCTATGTTGTATCCGGGCGTCGGCCTGCTGGAAGGCTGCCATATCTCCGTCGGGCGCGGCACCGGCACGCCCTTTGAAGTCATCGGCGCGCCATACATCGACGGCCCGCGCCTGGCCGGCGCCCTCAATGACGGGCATTTGCCGGGCGTCCGGTTTGTGCCGGTTAAGTTCACGCCCGCGGATTACATTTTCAAAAATGAGGCCTGCGGCGGCGTCAATATTATTTTAACCGATCGCGCCCGCTGCCCCGTCGTCGATATCGGCATCCTCGCCGCCACGATTCTTAATCGCTGGCACCCCGGCCAATTCCAGGTCCGCAAAATGGAAACGCTTTTGGCCGATGAACCCACCTTGGAAGCCATCCAGAACGGCAAGTCTCTCTCCGAGATTCACCGGCTATGGGGCAAAGACCTCAGGCGCTTTAAAGCGCGCCGCAAAAAATACCTGCTATATTGAATCAAGCAATATTCGGCGGCGGACGCCGTATAGGATACAGAGGCTGTAATTGGCCGGGGAAATTTTGAACAAACCGAGAAAGGGTTTCTCCAATGAAGACGATTATAAAAGAATTCGATTTGCCGGACAGAAAACTGAAGATTGCCATCGTTCTGGCCGTGGCGGCCATCGGCTGGCTCTGCCTGCGCGGAGCTGCCACGGCCAATGCCCAGACCAACCCGGCCAACTTGTCGCCCGGCGTGCAGGAAGTTGTCAAGCTGACGCAGGCGCGCATGGGCGATGATGTCATCATCTCCTACATCAAGAATTCGGGCGTCTCTTATCATCTCTCCGCGGATGACATTCTGTATCTGCACGGCCAGGGCGTCTCGCAAGGGGTGTTGAGCGCGCTTTTGAATGCCACGCCGTCCACGCCGCCGGCTGCGCCAATCACGCCTTTAATCCCGTCCGTGGCCGTGCCGGGCGGCGCGCCACCGCCAGCCGCCCTGGCCCAGCCGTCGTCTGCGCCGCCGGTCCTGGTTCCCGAGGGGCCATCTGGACCGCTGCCGGGTTCGGATATAAATATGAATTATTTCCAAGCCAAGCTTTCGCCTTTCGGCGCGTGGGTCGATGTCGCTGGCTACGGTCTCTGCTGGGAGCCTTCGATTCAGACCAAGCAGGTGGGCTGGCGCCCTTATTTCGATGGCGGCCATTGGGAATATACCGATGACGGCTGGATGTGGAACTCGGACTACCCATGGGGTCAATACGTTTTTCATTACGGACGCTGGATGCGCGACGCGCGTTACGGCTGGCTTTGGGTGCCCGGCTACGAATGGGCGCCCTCCTGGGTATGCTGGCGCAATGACGAAGCCGACGGTTACTCTGCCTGGGCGCCTTTGCCGCCCGGCGCTCGCTTCGAGGCCGGCGTGGGGCTTTTTTGGAATGGCCATCTGGCGGTCAACGCGGATTTTGGGCTTGGCGCCGACGCCTTCGTGTTCGTCCCGTTTGATCACTTTTGGGCGCATGATTACCGCCCGTTCCTCGCGCCTTTCGACCGCGTGCCAGTGCTCTTTCGCGCCAGCTTTGTGGCCAACGGCTACGGATTCGTGAACGGCCGTTTTGTCATCGGGGGCATCGGGCGCGAGCGCATTGGTTTGTTGACGCATCACGAAGTCGTCCTGGGCCGGATTGAATTCCACGACGCGCACATCGCCCATTCGTTTGAATTGCAGCGCGCCCATTCCGTCGAGGTCATCCGCGGGCACGGCTTCGAGGGCCGCGATGGCCATGACTTCCGTGATGATCATCGCGGATTCGACCGCGACCATCGCTGATCACTTCTGGAACTCTGGATAGAACGGATTGTGCTTTTTCTCCCCGCCTACGGTCGTCATCGGACCGTGGCCGGGGCAGATGACTGTGTCATCCGGCAAGCTGAAAATCTCGCGGCGGTTGGTGCGCAGCGCCTCCTCGTAGGAGATGGCGCCGCCGCCCATCGACGCCGCGAAGAGTGCATCGCCCACAATGGCCAGGCGCCGTTCCAGCCCCGTGACCACGTAGGTGATGCCGCCGCGCGCGTGGCCGCTGGTATGCCGCGTCTCGATTTTTAATCCGCCCACGCGGAAAACGTGGCCGGCCGCGAAGGTCTTTGGCCCGCTCAGTTCCTCCTTCTCGCCGATGAAAGCCGAAGCGCCCGTTTCCTTCTCGAGGCGCGCCAAATCGGCGATGTGATCGGGATGGGCGTGCGTCAAGAAGATACAGGCCACCGCCAGCTTCCGCTCCCGCGCCGCCTCCAGCATCCCGCCCGCGGACGCGCCGGTGTCGAAGGCCGCCGCCTGGCCGGTCTTTGCGTCAAATACAAGATAGGAATTGACCGTCATGTCGTGGTAGGGCGTGTTGAACGCCGCGAGGCCCTCCACCCGCACCGGTTCGGGCGTCCACGCCTGCCGGGCCAGTTCGCCCAGAGCCTCCGCGCCAAGCTGGAGCGGCCCTGCGATCTTTCGCGCCACGCCCTCGTCGAACTGGCCGCTCTTGAAACGCGCCCATTCGTCCGCGCCCACTCCAGCCTGCCGCGCCACTTCGGCATCGCTCAGCCCCAGGCCGCGCTGCGCCTTTGCCGCCACGTCGGCGTAATTGTCCTCCAGCGGAATTTGTCCCATAAGTGTCCTATATAAAGATGGTCTGTTCCCGCGCCGGGCCGACCGAAACGATCTTCAGGCGGGCCGAGGTCAAATCTGCCAGCGCGCGCAGGTAAGCGCGGGCCTTGGCCGGCAATTCGCCCCACTTCTTGCAGCGGACCGTCGATGTCTTCCAGCCCGGAAACTCGGCATAGACTGGCTCGCACTTGGCCAGCAATTCGATGTCGGCCGGCACGTAATCAATCCGCGAAAGCCCGGCGCGATAGCCGGTGCAAACTTGAATCGTGTTGACGTTGTCCAGGCCGTCCAGGTTCGTCACCGCGATCTCGTCGATGCCGTTGATGATCGAGGCATGATGGGTGGCGACGGCATCGAACCATCCGCACCGCCGCGGCCGCCCGGTCGTGGAGCCAAACTCGCGCCCCATCGCGTGCAGCATGTCGGCGATCTCCGCGTTCTCCGTCGGCAGCGGCCCTTCGCCGACGCGCGTCGTGTAGGCCTTCATCACGCCCATGACCCGGTCCATCCGGTGCGGAGCCACGCCGGACCCCGTGCAGGCGCCCCCGGCCGTCGTATTGGAGGAGGTGACGAAGGGATACGTGCCATGGTCGATGTCCAAAAATGTTCCCTGCGCCCCTTCGAAGAGAATGCTCTTCCCGTCCCTCATCGCCTGGTGCAGCAGCACCACCGTATTGGTGACAAAGGGTCGGAGTTGGTCTCCCGCCGCGCGATAATCCGCATGCACGCGGGCAAAGGAAAGGGGCTTGGCTCCGAGCGCCTTAAGGATTTCATTGTTCTCCTGGATTTTGCAGCGCAGGAGGGCCTCGAAACGGTCCGTATTGATCAGGTCGATCATCCGCAAGCCCGTCCGCGCCGCCTTGTCGCCGTAAGCCGGGCCGATGCCGCGCTTGGTCGTGCCGATTTTATTCTTGCCTTTGAGGGCTTCGCGCTGGTCGTCCAATTCGCGGTGGTAGGGCAGGACCAGGTGGGCCGATTCGCTGATGAACAGGTTTTTCACCTTGACGCCCAGGCGCGCCAGTTCGCCGATCTCGCCGACGAGGCTGACGGGGTCCACCACCACCCCATTGCCGATGACGCAGAGTTTGCGCGGGCGCAGGATGCCCGATGGGATGAGGTGCAGGATGTATTTGTTGCGGCCGATATAGACGGTATGTCCAGCGTTGTTTCCCCCCTGGGTGCGGACGACGATGTCCGCCTTGGCGGTCAGCACGTCAATAATTTTGCCCTTTCCCTCGTCCCCCCATTGGGCGCCGACTAAAATGGTATTGGCCATAATTAAAAATCGAATTTCGACCCGGGCGGGATGGCATAGCGACAAAAATCCCCGAAACGTAAATTTCGGGGCGTCCGCGCGAGTATTTACAGACAGAGGCTAGAGAATGGAACCAAACCTGTCAACGGCCAAATGCGGGTTCCGCGGGTTCGCCCTGCCAAACCTCAGGCGGCTGGGCTTCGGCTGCCGCGCGCGATTCTCTCTTCGCCTTCTTTTTCAAAAAGCAGAGCGCGGCCAGCGCGCCGAGCAGGACATGGAACACATAGTAAATGGGCGATTGCCGGAAGACCCATTCCGTGAGGCTTTGCAGAAAAATCCCCAGGAAGCCAAAGAAGATTCCAACACCCATCCGGCGCAGCGGGTCGGGCGTCTTCGGCCACAGAAAACTGGCGCCCATCTGGAACCATCGCGCCCACAGCCAGGCGAAAAAGATCAAACCGGGAATGCCCAACTCGCCCGCCGTCAGCGCGGCCAGGCAATGAGCCGGCGCCGCCTGCGCTTCGTCCACGTTGCTGCCGGGAGGGATGATCGTGGCCGGCTCCCGGTCCGTTCCGCGGTAAGGCACGAAACGATAGCCCAGCCGCGGACCATATTTGGCGCTGACCCAATACGACCAATTGTTCAACCCCACACCCATCCATTTATTGTCAACAATGGAATGCGCCACGCGCAGGTAATAGCCGCGCCCCATGTTATGGTGGTTCCCGTATTCCTCGGACAGCGTGGAGGAGTCGAACCGTTCCGCCAGCGTGTGCCAGGACTTCGCCGCCAATCCCGCCGCGCCGGCCAGCGCAACGAAACAAATGGCCAGCTTTTTTGGCGTGATGTTCAAGGAAGCCGTCGTGAGCGCCGCGCCCGCCAGAACGATGGCCAGGATGGTTACGCCCGCGCGGGAAATGGTCAAAATCTCCGCAACCGCCGCCAGCGCGACGCCCGCCCCGCAAAGGGCTTTGAGCATGGCTGGCACGCGCGAGTTGATGGCCGCCACCAGCACCGGAGCCGTCATGACCACGAAAACCGACAGGCTGTTGGAATCGTCGATGGTGCCCGGCACGCGGTTGATGCCGTAGAAGTATCGCTGTTTGAGCGCCATCAATCCTTCGTAACAAACGATCGCCGCCAGCGAAAAGATGAACAGGCGCATCTCCCGTTCGCTCCGCAAGTAATAGGCGATTGCGAAGACGAGCACAAAACCGCGCACGATTTTGAACAACTCGAAATAGCCGAACAGTTGCGGCTCATTGGCGGCGACATTGAAACAGGCGTAGAAAAAGAAGAGCAGCATCGGGAAAAAGCTGGCGGGCCAAAACGCTTTCCACCCCGCCAATCGGGGCCGGAGAATCGAACTCACCAGGAGGCTGAACGACATGATGTCCAACACGGACACCTCGAAGCCGCGCGAGGTTCCGCGATACCAATCGCGGCTGACGAAATTGACGTCCCACCGCTCAATGAGGGGTCCCATAAAAACCAGGAGCATGAAGAACAAATCGCGCACGCGCCGGGACAGGCAGGCCGCAAGGCTGCCGCCGAACAACGCCGCCGGGATGACCGTCAAACCAAATATTACTTTGTACTGCTCCATGCGCCGCGGGTGAATCTTAGGATCGTCCCGGATGGCGGCGTGATGGGCAAATACCCTCATAGAGCCGGCGGGTTCACCCCCGTGGGTTTTTCCTTAGAGTCATTTCCCCATGCCGGGCGGCGGGCCGGCTGGTACCTTCAATGGCTTATGACATAGTCATAATGCTGGCGTCACCATGATCTTCAACACTTTCGCCTATTTTATTTTGTTTCTCGTGCCGGCGGCCGTTCTGTTCCGGCAGGTGAGGGCGGCTTGGCAGCCGTGGGTGTGCCTGCTCTTTGGCGGCGCGTTCTTCGTGTTCTTCTCCCTGAAACAGGCAGGCGGCATGGCGGGCGCGGCCTGCCTGCTGATCTTCATATGGGAAGCCATCTTCAGCCGGTTCTACAAGCAAGGCTCCTGGCTCTGCTTCGTTGGCATTGGCCAGACGATTCTCTTTTTGGTCCTCTTCAAATACTGGAACTTCTTCACCGGCTTGGTTTTTGGGGCGAAGCACAATGTCCTTTTCTGGCCGGGCGCCTTTTTGCCGCTGGGCATTTCGTTCTTCACGTTTGAATTTATACACTATGCTGTGGATCGTTATCGCGGCGCGGCCCCGGCGGGAACTTTTGGCGAATATCTATCGTTCATATTATTTTTCCCGACCATGGTGGCGGGGCCGATCAAGCGCTACCAGGATTTCCTGCCCGCCGTCCGCCAGCCGAGCCTCGCGTGGGCCGCGGACTGGGAGCAGGGCGTGACGCGCATCCTGGCCGGGCTGGCCAAAAAGTTCGTGCTGGCGGATTTCCTGACAGCCTTCACCAATCATCTCAACCGCGCGGACATCGCCCTCGCGCAACGATGGGTCCTTCCGTGGTGGCTGCTGGCCTACGGCTTCAAAATTTATTTTGACTTCTCCGCTTACTCGGACATCGCCATCGGCTCCGCTCGGCTCTTTGGCATTTCGGTGCCAGAGAATTTCGACTGGCCCTACATCCGCGTCAACATATCGCAATTCTGGAAGCACTGGCACATCTCCCTTTACCGCTGGCTGGTTGATTACATCTTCATTCCGCTCGGCGGGTCGCGCTGCCGGCCGCCGCGCGTGCTGGTCAATCTGTTGTTGACCATGCTGTTGAGCGGGTTGTGGCACGGCGCCGGATTGAACTTCGTGGTTTGGGGACTTTGGCATGGCGTGTTGCTGGCGGTTCATCGCGGGTGGTCCAAATGGCGAGCCGCCTCGCGCCGGCCAAGCTTTGGATTCGGAGAAGACATGTTCGCCTGGGCCGTTACGTTCGCAACCGTCAATTTGGGCTGGGCCTTTTTCTGCATGGATTTGCCGACGGCGGCGTTTTTCCTGAAGCGCCTGTTTTTAGGATGAAATTTTATGAATGACAAAAAAGAAGTTCGGCCTCCGGGCAGGCTGGCGGCTGCGGGACAATGGGTGATCGACGCGCTGGATTACATGGGCGGAAGCCGGAGCGAGCCGCCGCCGGGCTTCCCGTTGCGCGGGCCGCTTTGGCGCGGATTGTGGTGGGGGATTCTGGCGGGCGCGATCCTGCTGTTTTGCGGGCAAACCTCCAAATTCATTTACATTGATTTCTAAATGACAGCCCGGCGCTTTTTCATTTCTCTGGGCATCGGCCTCGCCATCCTGGCGGGCTGCAACGTCCTGATCCATCTGGCCGCCAGGAGAACGCAGCGCCAGCATTTGCTTGCTCTCCTTGACAATATTCCGCCCGCGACGGAATGCCTCTTCCTGGGCAACTCGCTCATTGAAGCCGGCTGCGACGCGGACGCCTTCCACTCCGCCTGGCCGGGCCACGATGCCCCGCGCGCGCTCAACATCGGCCTCGGCGCCACGACGCCTGTGGAACATTATCTCATTCTCAAGCAAGCTTTGCGCCGCGAGAGCCGCATCAAATATATTGTCTACGGCTTTTTCGACGATCAGCTCCAGTCGCCCTCGCGCGGCGATTGGAGCGACCTGGTCGGGAACCGCGCCTTCTCCTACTACTTTCCCAACGAGGCCGCCGCGCTCTACGCGCCAGGCTCATGGTTCGAGAAGTGGAGAATGCAATTTATCAGCCGCATTCCCATGTTCGCCGAGCGCTCGTCGATTTGGGACAAAGTGGACTCGCTCCGCCGCCGAGCCGACGGAATCGGGATGCCCAGCCAGAAAATGAACCGCTACGGGCGCGTCACCGATTTCAGCGCGCTCGAAGCCGCCGACGTTCCCTCCTTTGAATCATTGTGCAACTCGGCCATTGGCGACAAGGGCGGCTTTTCTCCAGCCGTCCAAGGCATTCTTCAATTGGCCGCGCGGCATGGCGCGACCGTCTTTCTGGTGGAGATGCCGATGTCGCCCTCGCATCGAAAGACCTTCTATTCCCTGGCAGTTTGGGCCAAAATGCGCGCTCGCAACCGGGAGTTGGCCGCGCAGCATCATGCGGTTTACATTCCCGCCAGCGATTGGGTGCGCGACAGCGGGGACTTCGATGACGCCGTCCATCTCAATACCGCCGGCGCGAGAGCGTTTAGCGATCAACTGGCGGTTGCCTTGGCTGGCATGACTTCGAAGCGGGACATCGCCGGGCACGGCGCGCTGACAACGAATGGAAGGCCCGCTAATGTTCTGGCGGCAGCGGGGCCGGGGGCGCCGGCGCGGTAAACTCAACGAGGTCGCCCCGAATCGTGGTGCGCGGAACGCCAAAGAGAATGAAGTAGGAGCTGTTCTCCTCGAGCATCATATTGGCCAACGACTGCGATTGCCCCTCCTGCATATGCGCGGATGAGTAGAGCCGGTTCATGGCGGTGGTGACCCTGGCCGGAATGATCGTGATAAATCCCAGCAGCGAGAACCCCTTGCTCTGGCCCACCAAATTCGTCTTGACGACAATAAAGTTCTTCTGCTGGATGCGCACCTGAGTCGCGCTCTGAATCTGCAAGGTCTGGGTGTTGGGCGAGCCGAGCATCGCGGAAAGCGGGAGCGCGGCCATAGCCGCACACCCTCCGCACAACAAGAGCGGCAGCGTCAATATTAACAACCATTTGAAAGCGCGGCGCGCTTTGTCCGTGATTCCCATGTGCTTTACCTAATCCACCTTCTCCATGCCGTCAACCTGATCGCAAGCTAAGGTTCCACGCTTTTTCCGCCGATATGGATGAGGCAGGCCGAAGCTTCCGATTATGAAAAAAATCGCATGGATACTGTTGACGGTTTGGGCGGCTGGAACAGCGCGGGCGGAAAAGGCCGCCTGGCTCCGCGGCTTCCCGGAGGCGGCGGAACTAGCCAGGGCGGAGAACAAATTGCTACTGCTCGATTTCACCGGCTCCGACTGGTGCGGCTGGTGCATGAAGCTGGACGCCGAAACGTTCTCCAAGGCTGAGTTTCTTGACTACGCCGGCCAGAATCTGGTGCTGGTCCAGGTCGATTTCCCGATGCACAAATCCCAGCCGGACAGCGTCAAGGAAGCCAATCGCGCCCTCAAAAATAAGTTCGCCGTAGAGGGCTTTCCGACGATCGTGATCGCGAGGCCGGACGGGAAAGTCCTTTGGCGGCAGCCGGGATACGCGCCCGGGGGACCCAAGGTTATGATTGACGCCGCCAATCAATGCCGAAGAGCAGCCGGCCTGGGCATTCCCGCCAAAGAGCCTCCTCCGCCCGCTGCCGCGCCGGCGGCCGCCACGCATGTCCAACGTGCCGCTCCCCCGCCGCCCACGCCGGGAGGCGAACCGAAGCTGCAAGGATTCGTTTATTCCACCAAGCATTCGACGGCCGTGCTGGATGGCCGGATTTGCGAGGAAGGCGAGTCTGTTCATGGGATGAAGGTGCTAAAGATTTCCCGCCATGAAGTCACCGTGGAATGGCAGGGGCAGATCAAAGAGTTGACACCTCATTAAAGCCCGACAATGGCCGGGTCGCCGTAGAGCGCAAAAGAGCCGGCGCGGACGATCTTCACATCCATCAACTGGCCGAGATGCCGCGCGCTGCCGTCAAATAGAACGATTTTGTTGCATCGCGCGCGCCCCATCATTCGGGCGGGATTCTTCCTGCTCGGCCCTTCCACCAGAATTTCCAGCGTCCGCCCCACTTGCTCCTCATAACGCTGCCGCCCGATTTCGTTGACCTCAGCCAGGATGCGCGCGTGGCGTTCCTCTTTGACTTCATCGGGAAGCTGGCCTGGCATCGCGGCGGCGGGGGTATCATGGCGCGGGGAATATTTAAAAAGGTAAGCGTTGTCAAATTGCGCCTCCCGCGCCAGCGAGAGCGTCTCCGCGAAATCCTCCTCCGTCTCGCCGGGGAAGCCGACGATGATGTCCGTCGTCAGGCCGATGCCCGGCTGGACGCGGCGCAATTGTTTGACAATCTCCAGAAAACGGGCGCGCGTGCAGCCGCGATGCATCGCCTTGAGGATGCGGTCGCTGCCGCTTTGCGCGGGCAGGTGCGCGCTTGGGCACAGCTTGGGCAGCCGCCCGTAAGCTTCCACCAAGTCCGCGCCGTAGCCCTTGGGATGGGGCGAAGTGAAACGGATCCGCTCCAGCCCTTCGATTTCATGCACGGCTTCCAGAAGCTGAACAAAGGCGGACCGGCCTTCGCGCGATGGAATCTCGCGCCGGCCGTAGCTGGTCACGATTTGCCCGAGCAGCGTTATTTCTTTGACACCCCCGCGAACCAGTTCCCGGCATTCCGCGGCGACATCCTCGATGGTCCGGCTGCGCTCCTCGCCGCGGGTGAAGGGAACAATGCAAAACGTGCAATACTGGTTGCAGCCTTGCATGATGCTGACAAACGCCGTGACACGCGCGGCGGATTGGCGATGGCCGTTGAGCAGGTGCTCCTTGATGGCCCCTTCGCTGCCCTGTTCAGCGGCCGTGTCAACGATTTTGTGGCGGCGGCCGGAAAGAATCTCATCGAGGTACTCGGCGGCGCGGTGGAATTTTTGGGTGCCGATGACCAGATCGACATCGGGCAATTGATCGATCAGGCGCTGGCCGCGGCTCTGGGCCATGCAGCCCATGAAACCCAGCACGACGCCGGGCCGATGCTTCCGCGCGGCGCTGGCGATGTTTTGCATTTTGCCAATGGCCTTTTGCTCGGCCATGTCCCGCACACTGCACGTGTTCAGCAAAACCACATCGGCCGCCGCTTCGGATGGAGCCAGGGAATAACCCTTGGCGACGAGCTGGGCCGCGACCGCTTCAGAGTCGCGCTCGTTCATTTGACAACCGTAAGTTTTGATATAAACACTGGGCACGATGGCAAAATAAAGTTAAGAGCGGCGGCGGAAGTTGTCGAGTTGGAATCGCTCCATTTTGGGGGTGACAATGAAGGCGGCAGGCCGTAATTGTTTTTTACGGTGAGTGAAACCCTGCGCTATCTTCAGTCCGAATCGGCCCAGGCCGGCGTCGAGATCGGCAGGCTGGTCAAGTATCTTTTGATGGACGCCGTCAAGGCCCGCGCGAGCGATATCCACATCGAGCCATGGGAAAGCACGCTGGTCGTGCGCATCCGCCTCAACGGCGTGCTGACGGAATTGGCACATCTGCCGCTGGAAATGATGGACACCATTTCCGGCCGCTTCAAGATCATGGCCAATCTGACCACCTACCAGACGGGCCTGCCCCAGGAAGGCCACGTGCCGGCGGATCCCGAATTGGGCGGCATCGAGCAGCGCATCTCCATTTTCCCGACGGTGCGCGGCGAAAAAATCGTGGTGCGAATATTCGATCCCAGCAACCAGAGCTTCGACCTCGGATCGCTGGGATTCGATGACGATGTGTTGCAGCAGTTTCTCAAATTGATCACCCGGCCGAATGGATTGGTATTGTTGACTGGGCCGACCGGCTCCGGCAAGACCACGGCCATTTATTCCGCGCTTTACACGCTGGTGCAGCGGGCCGGATCGACCGTCAGCATCGCGACGGTGGAAGACCCGGTCGAGTTCAACCTGCCGATGGTCGCGCAGGCGCAGGTCAACCTCGCCCGCGAGTTCACCTATCCGCGCGCTTTGCGTTCTTTGATGCGCCAGGACCCGCAGGTCATTATGGTTGGGGAAATTCGCGATCCCGAAACGGCAGCCATCGCCGTGCAAGCCGGCCTGACGGGGCATCTGGTCATCAGCACCATTCATAGCGGAAGCACGGCGGGCGTGTTCGCGCGCCTGATGAATATGAACATCGAGCCTTTCCTGCTCGCCTCCAGCATCAGCGGAGTGCTGGGGTTGCGGCTGATCCGCAAGAACTGCACGTTTTGCTCGATGCCTTACGAACCGGAACCGGCCTTTCTCAAACTGGTGCCGATGGAAGATCAGGACGACGCCCAGTTCCGCCGCGGGGCCGGCTGCGGGCAGTGCATGGAAACCGGTTTTTCCGGCCGCTATTCCGTCAGTGAAATCCTGGTGGTCAGCCAGCCGTTTCGCGACGCGGTGTTGGACAAGGCTCCGACGCGCGCGTTGCAGCAGGTGGCGGTCGATCAAGGGATGACAACCATGTGGCAGCACGGTTTGGGGCGCGTTGTCACAGGCCAAACCACGCTGGAGGAAATTTTGCGCGTCATTTCGGTGGACGAGCTTTAGGCCGCATTTTTCCATGAGAATGACGAACAACGCGTTGGCAGGGCCAATGTGCTGACCGCGACACTGGCCATCCTGGCGGGGGTCAGTTTCGCGCTGACTTTCTGGCGCTGGACGGCGGCGCTTCGCTTCCCGCTGCACCGGCGCGCGCCTGTTCCGGCTTCGCTGCCCGGCCTGACCCTGCTCAAGCCGCTCAAGGGCTGCGACGCGGAAACCAAAAACTGCCTGCGCTCCTGGTTCCGGCAAAGCTATCCCGGCCCCGTGCAAATTCTTCTTGGCGCGGTCTCGGCGGACGACCCGGTGTGCGCGGCCGCGCGGGAATTGATGGCGGAATTTCCCCAGGCTGACGCCCGCCTGGTCATTTGCGGCGAATCCCTTGGCGCCAACGCCAAGGTGTCCACGCTGCGCCAATTGGAACCGCACGTCCGCCATCCGCTGGTCATGATCAGCGACGCCGACACGCGCGTGGCTCCCGATTTCGCGGCCAATATCACGCCGCTCCTCGGCGATTCGGAAATCGGTCTTGTCAATTGTTTTTACCGCCTGGCCAATCCTTCCACCGCCGCCATGCAATGGGAGGCCGTTGCCATCAACGCGGATTTTTGGACCCAAGTGCTCCAGTCTCGCTCTCTCAAGCCGGCCGATTTCGCCTTGGGCGCGGCCATGACGCTGCCCGCGGCCCAACTCAAAGCCATCGGCGGATACGCCGTGCTGGCGGATGTCCTGGCCGACGACTACCACCTTGGCCGGCAAGTCGCGCGCCAGAACAAAAAAATCGAGTTCGCGACGGTGGTGGCGGAATGTTGGGACGCGCCCATGAATTGGGCGCAGGTTTGGGCGCACCAATCCCGCTGGGCCCGGACCATCCGTGCCTGCCAGCCCGTCCCGTACTTCATGAGCATTGTCAACAATTCGACTTTGTGGCCTGTTTTGTGGCTGGCGGCGGCGCGGACGCCCCTGGCGCTGGTTCTCAGCGGCGGTTGTGTGCTGTTCCGAATCGGCACGGCTTTGCACCAGCAATCCCGGCTCACGCAGGCGCCGGCCCGGCTGGCTTTCGCGTGGATGCCGCCTGTCAAAGACATGCTGGACGTCCTGATTTGGGCGGGGGCGTTCGCCAGCAATCAGATCACGTGGCGCGGGGAGCGCTATAAAATTCTTGTTGACGGAAGGCTGGCCAAAATTGGCGGTCACTGAGGCAATTCTCCGGAAAGATCGAACCGCTCGAAACTGCGGCCGAGCCATTTGACGCCCAGGGCCGCTTCAACGGCTAGAACAATGGCGGCTCCCGCCGCGCCCGACATCAGGCCCAGCAGCGGCCAATGCACATAGGAACCGGCGAAGAAAAAGAGGCCGAAGGCAATGCCCGCGGGAATCATCCCCAGCAACAAGGCCAGCCATTGCCCGACCGCCAGAATCAATTGCTGGCCCATCGTCTCGAAACCGCGCGGGCCGTCCTTGCCCAGTTGTATCCAGGCCGGGAAGTAGAGGGCGGCGGCATTGGGAATCAGGAGCGCCAGAAAATCCACGCACGGCAGCACGGCCGCCGCGGACAGCGCGGCGCACACTCGCATTCCCAGTGGCACGGCCGCATGGTTGATTTGGCTGGGGCACATGATGGCGCCGAGCAGGAGCAGAAGCCATTGCAGGGCAGCCAGGACGGCCGCGGGCGCGAGCACTTCGCCCAGCACAACCTGCCATCCGCGCATGGGGAACATTTTGAGCACGTCCGCCACCGGGAGGTCCTGGCGCAGGTCATTGCGCAACAGGTGCGGGCCGGAAAAGAGGGAGATGGCCAGCAGCACGGCCACTAGAAGCATCACGGCCATGCCCAGCCCGGGGCCGCGGCCGGATTGAGTTTGGAGGGACATGCCGACGGACACGGCAACCGGAATCAGAATCAGCCAGACCCGGAAAGTGACATATTGCCCGGTGCTGATGAGGTTCTTCCAAAATAACGCGATGGCAGGCTGGCCCGTTGGCCGCAGAACGAAAGGCGCGCGCACCGCCTTTTTGGGCGGCCGGAGGGCGCGCCCCTGGCCCGAACGAGCCGCGGTCCGAAGGTCGGCTATTTTCCGCGAGAATTCCACCGAGGCCTCCTCAAAGGCGACGTTGGAGCGCATGACCCAAATGTAATGAAGGCCGATCATGGCCAGAGCCGGGCCGATGGCCGCGAAAAATTGCGCGTAAGTGGAGGCGACGTATGGCGCCACCACCAGCCGAAATGGATACAGCACATACGAGAGCGGACCGGTTGAAAAAATCAGCCCGATGTATCGAAATGCCCAGCCGAATCCGTGGCGTTCCTCCGGATCGGGCAGCGGCGGCAGGCTGTGGCGCACCCAAAAATAAAACCCAACGGCTGCGATGGCGATCGCGCCGAAGATGAACAACCGCCGACGCCACGTGGAAATCCCGCGATCCATCAGCATCGTCACCGCGAAGGAGCTGCCCAGCAGGTGAAGATTTAAGACGGATAATCCAGCCCAGAAGCCGATCATGCGCGGGATGAACGGCCCTCCTGCCCACCGATGCCGGATAATCGTGATCAACAACGCGCTGAACAGAATCGAGATTTGCGACTTGAGGAGTTTGAAATGGAGCAAGGATTTCCGGCTGATGGGCGCGGGAAAAAGAAAGGACACCTCCGCTTCAGTGAACGCCAGCGCCGTCCGCGAGTGCGGAAAAATCCAGGCCAGCAACAGAATTGTCATGAATATTAGCGCGGCCAGCGTCAGCGTTAGATCAGGCCCTCCGCTCAGACCCGGCATGGCCGGCCGCGCCACGCCGCCGCGATGTCTCAGGCCAAATCCCTGGAACAAATAGAAGTAAAGGTAAAGCCCGCCCACAATCGCGCCGGACAGATACTTTGGCTGCCGAAGCCGGCGGATGCGCGCCGACATCCGATTGCGCCAGGAATGATACTGATAATATGCCAGCGCGCCGGCGATCATGGCTCGGCCTTGGTTTCGCCGGTGGCGCGGAAGAAGACCTCTTCGAGGTTGCTGCCGGCCTGTTCGGAAAAGCGCTCCCGCACTTCGGCCAGGGTGCCGTCGATGACTTTGCGCCCATTCTTGAGAATGAGCACATGCGAGCAAATTTCCTCCAGCAAATGGAGCAGGTGCGAACTGATCAAAATGGCCGCGCCGTCGCGGGCGCGCTTTAAAATCGAGTCCTTCATCCGCCGGATGCCGAGGGGGTCGAGGCCCGTCAGCGGTTCGTCAAAAAAAATGACGCTCGGCGCGTGCAGCAGTCCGCAGGCGATGGCCAGCTTTTGTTTCATGCCGCGCGAAAGCTCGCCGGGAAGCTTGTCCGCCTTGTCGGCAATTTCCAATTCCACCAGCAATTCCCGCGCGATGTCCTGGCAACCGGCCACGCCGTAAATCCGGGCCACAAAGGCGAGGTGCTGATTAACCGTCAAGTACTCGAAGAGCCGCGGTTCGTCGGAAAAGAAGGCCAGCTTTCGCTTGGCTTCGATGGGTTGCCGCGCCAGATCGAATCCGCCGATGAACACGCGGCCGCGCGTAGGCGGGATGATGCCGGCCAAGCAGCGGAGGGTGGTGGTTTTGCCCGCGCCATTCGGGCCAACCAAACCGATGACTTCCCCCGGGCGGACAGCGAAGGACAAATCGTTCACGGCCGTGAAGTCACCGTATAATTTGGTCAAACCGTCCACTTTGATTTGCGGCGGAGCGGCAGCGGCCTCGGTTTCGGTGATGCGCGGCGGCGCGGTATCCATGCCGCAAAGTAACAGCCTGGGTGGTTGGGACAAGCCATAAAGGGGCGCGAGGGGAGGATGCTCAAGGGGGAGCGGTTCATTGGTTCTGAGTGTTATAAATGATCGCAATCCACCGTAATTAAGCGCGTTTGATCACAACTAACCCCAATCTTTTTGGGCGGAAAGGGTGGACGGGGTGGACCTGGTGGACACGGCCGCGCCTGTGTTTTTCGGACAATATTTTATGTTCATCGGAGAATTGTGCCAGAAATGCTGGAAGCGAAAAAACCTACCGTAGGTTTTTGGAATGATTTTTGGAGCGACGCCGGAAAAGATGGATGCTGCTGCGGGATAAGAGATTGCAAATTCAAAAACCGCGAGGAATTGAAGAAGCGCTTGCGAAAGCTGCACTTTTTTTGGGCGGAACCCCTGTTTTTCTGCAAAAAGGGCTGAATTATTTAGCGCCATTTTTGCAAGTTGTTATCGTTGTGATGGTTAGCGATTTCCCATTTCGTCCATGAAAAGCACTTGCTGGTGGCCGGGTTTGCCGATGATGGCGATGGGACGGTGCGGGAAAAGGGCGAATAGCTCTTCTTTATTGATAAATTTGACCTTCTGTTCGCGCGGGCCCGGCGCGGCGGCGGTTGCTTGCTGCCGAGGCGGGCGGCGGGATTCGAAGCACAGAAAGATCAGCGGGATGATGGCGATGGCGGCGGCCAGTTTTACATATCGCGCCCGGCTCCGGCGGCGGCGGAGCGTGCCGAGGCACGACGACGATATTGACGTTCCGGCAGAGGCGGCGCAAAACTTTGACGGCAATATTGACGGTTGCGGGTCCCTCCACTTTTCCTTGGAATGACAAGTCGCGGTTTTGGACCGCGATCTCCGATTGCGCACAGGCAATCATGCCCGCCCAGGCGGGCGCGAGGGCGAGCGCGGCGAACCAACAGCATTTAAATATTGTCTTCATTTCCCATAACACGCCCGGTGCGGCGCAAATCCCGCAAAATAAAATCAAACGCGCGCGGCCGCGGCTTCATCGGCCGCTTCCTCCAGCGCCGCGATGCCCTCTTCCAACGCATCCCGGGGAATGGTCAGCGGCGGGCAAATCTTGACAGTCTGGCCCCATGCGCCGACGGGCGAAAAGAGCAGCAGCCCCTTGTGGAAGCAGCGTTCGACAATGTCGTGCGCCAGATCGTGGTCCGGTTCCTTGCCGCCCGCCTTGACGGTTTGCAAACCGCCGACGAGGCCGCGCGCGGTGATATGGCCGATCACGGCGGGATGCCTGGCCTGGATGCGTTTCAAGCCTTCGAGGAGAACCGGTTCGAGGCGCGCGGCGTTGCCCGTCAAATCTTCGTTCTGGATTTTGCGCAGGCTTGCGAGCGCGGCGGCGCAGCAGACCGGATTGCCGGTGTGCGTGCTGGTCATCGAACCGGGCCCAAATAAATCCATGATCTCGGCGCGCCCGATGACCGCCGAGATCGGCAGCGAACTGCTGATGCCCTTGCCGCAACAAATGATGTCCGGCGTGACACCGTAATGCTCAAAGGCCCAGAATTTTCCCGTGCGCCCGAAGCCGGCTTGCACTTCATCGAACACGAGCACGACTTGATGCTGGCGGCACCATTCAGCCAGGGTTTGCACATATTTGACAGGCGCGAAGTCCGGCCCGACTCCCTGGTATGTCTCCATGATGACGCCGGCGATTTGTTCCGGCGCAAATCCGGCGCGGGAAATCGCCTCCAGGAACGGCTCGAATCCGGTGTCCGGCTGCCAGAAGCCATCCGGGAACGGGGCTTGGATGAAGGCGCGGTCGAGATTGACGATCCAATTTTTCTGGCCAGGAATCCCGCCGGCCTGTTGCGAGCCAAGCGTGCGCCCGTGAAAGCCGCGCTCGAAACCGACGATGCCGATTTTGCCGCTTCCGGCAAGATCGAGGCCGCGCGCGCGGGCCAGTTTGATGGCGCATTCGACGGCTTCGGAACCGGTGGTCAATAAGAAAGCTTTTTGGAGGCCGGGCGGCGCGGTTTTCAGGAGAGCTTCGACGAGTTCCGCGCGCTCTTCGCTGGGGAAACAATAATTGTGCAGCAAACGGCTGCGGACCTGTTCAACGATGGCCTGGCAAATCTCAGGCGCGGCGTGGCCGGCGTTGGCCACGAGGACGCCGCTGGACCAGTCCAGCCAGCGATTTCCATACTTGTCATATACAAGAATATCCTCCGCGCGCTCCCACACCAGCGGCGGCTGGCCGCGCATGGAGGGAGGCTCCAGCGCCCGCAGTTTCTCCAGCACCGGCACAGAATCCGGGTGCGGCAGCGCGCCGGCGATGCGGCGGTATTTTGTTTCCACGCGCTCCACCTGGCGCGGAACGATGCTGAATTCTTTGCCCATTTTTTCCGCATGATAAGCTGGGCATTGCAAATCGCAAGAGGCGGCCGGCCATTTCTTTTGCCATTTGCTTTTGGGACAATCTAACTGAATAGTTGGTGGATGGACTCGACGGCTCCGAATAAATGCGAAACCGGAATTGCTGGCTTAAACGATATCCTCAACGGGGGCTTTCCACGAAACAGGCTTTACCTTATTCAAGGCGATCCGGGCGTCGGCAAAACGACACTCGCGTTGCAGTATCTGCTGGAAGGAGCGGCCAAGGGCGAGCGGGGGCTTTACGTCACCCTTTCCGAAACCACGGAAGAACTGACAGAAGTGGCCCGCTCGCATGGCTGGCCGCTGGAGCAACTCGCGGTCATGGAGCTGTCCGCCACTGAAGGGCAATTGCTGGAGGAAGCGCAGAACACGCTTTTTCATCCGTCTGAAGTGGAGCTAAACCGCACGACCAAACTGGTGCTGGATGAAGTGGAACGGACCAAGCCAGCGCGGCTGGTATTCGATTCCTTGTCCGAAATGCGCCTGCTGGCGGAAACGCCGCTTCGCTATCGCCGGCAAATGCTGGCGCTCAAGCAATTTTTCGCGGGCCGCCAGATCACGGTGCTGATGCTCGACGACCGCACCAGCGGCGAAGGCGATTTGCAGGTGCAAAGCATCGCCCACGGAGTCATCGCGCTTGAGAAAATGCCGCTGGATTACGGAGTGGAACGGCGGCGCATGAAGGTCGTGAAGATGCGCGGGTTGAAATTCCGGGGCGGCTATCATGACTTTATCATTGAGCAAGGCGGCTTGCAGGTATTTCCGCGGTTGGTGGCGGCGGAGCATCACAGCCCGTTCCAGCGCGAAACAGTTTCCAGCACCTTGCCGGCCTTGGATGCCCTTCTGGGAGGCGGATTGGACCGGGGCACAAGCAATTTGTTCATGGGACCGGCTGGGGCCGGAAAATCGACTCTGGCCATGCAATATGCCGTGGCGATGGCCTCCCGCGGAGAGCGCGTCATCCTTTATTCGTTTGACGAAGGCCTGGCCACGCTGGTCGCGCGGGCGCGGGAGGTTGGAATGGACGTCCAGAGGCATATGGATTCCAAAATGATCCAGGCGCATCAAGTGGACCCGGCCGAGCTGCCGCCCGGGCAGTTTGCCGCCAAGATTCGGGAGGCTGTCCACGTCAGCCACGCCAAACTCCTTATCATTGATAGCGTGAACGGCTACATGAACGCGATGCCGGACGAAAAATTTCTCAGCATCCAAATGCACGAGCTGCTGAGTTTCCTCGGCCAGCAGGGAACGCTGACGATTTTGACGATGGCCCAAAATGGGTTGATGGGGCCTATGACTTCGCCGGTGGACCTGAGCTACCTGGCCGATACGGTCCTCCTGTTGCGGTACTTTGAGGCGATGGGAAGCGTCAAGAAGGCCATTTCTGTCATCAAAAAGCGGAGTGGCCATCATGAAACAACCATCCGGGAATACAAAATCGGCCGGCAGGGAATTGAAATTGGCGAACCGCTGAAAGGTTTTCATGGCGTGCTGACTGGGGTCCCGACATTTTTTGGAAAAGACGAACAGATTTTAGGCGCCGATGGAGGCCGCAAACCAAAACTCTCCTAAGCCAGCGGTTTTTCTCCTGACCCGCATTGGCAATGACGCCCGGAACGCGGCCGCCGTGCTGGGAAAGGCGGGCATGCGCGCGGAGATTTGCGCCACCATGGGCGCACTGTGCGCACTGTGCGCACTGTGCGAACAGGCGGGCGAAAAAACGGGCGCGCTGGTCATCGGGGAAGAAATACTCGACCAGAAATCCCTGGCGCGCCTGTCGGATTTCCTGGGCCGCCAGCCGCCCTGGTCGGACATGCCCATCATCCTGCTGACGGCCGCGGGCGAGATTCAGCCCCAGACTTACAGAGTTTTGGACTTCCTGGGCGCGCGCGCGAATGTGACGCTTTTGGAAAAGCCGCTGCGAGTCTACACTCTGATCAGCGTCGTCAAGACCGCCCTCCGTTCGCGCAACCGCCAGTATGAAGTGCGCCACCTGCTTGAAAGCCAGGAGACGCTCGTTCGGCAGCGCACCGCCAAGCTCCAGGAAACAGTCGGCGAGCTGGAAGCCTTCTCTTACAGCATCGCCCACGATATGCGCGCCCCGCTGCGTTCGCTCCAGGGTTTCGCGCAAATTCTGCTGACCGATCACGGCAGCCAGCTTGATGCCAACGGCCGGAAATATCTCTCCCGCATCGCAGGGTCGGCTGAGCGCATGGACAAGCTCATCCGCGACGTGCTGAATTACAGCCGGGTGGTCAGTTCCGAGTTGGCGCTGGAAATGGTGGACGTGGAATCGCTTCTGCGCGGGATCGTTGAAACGTATCCGATGTTCGCGCCGGACAAGGCTGACGTGGAACTGGAAGGACCGTTCCCGCCTGTCCTGGGCAACGAAGCCATTCTGACGCAAATTTTTTCCAACCTCATGGGCAACGGCGTCAAGTTTGTGCCGCCCGGCGTGAAGCCGCGGCTCAGAGTGTGGTCGGAATCCAAGCCGTCCGTTGTGCGGCTGTTCGTGCAAGACAACGGCATCGGCATCGCGGCCGACCAGCAGGAGAGAATTTTCGGCATTTTCCAAAAAGTCCACAAATCGTTCGACGGGACGGGCATCGGGCTGGCCATTGTCAAGAAAGCCGTCGAGCGCATCGGCGGAAAAGTGTGCCTGGAGTCGGAACTTGCCAAAGGGAGCACGTTCTGGATAGAAGTGCGGCCGGCGAAGTCAAACAACGAAGCTTCATGAATTCAGGAGCCATTCAACCAGCGGGCAGGCCCATTCTCTACGCGGAGGATGAGGAGAACGACGCTTTTTTCATGGAGCGGGCGTTTAACGAGGCCAAGATCGCCCATCCGCTGGTCGTTGTGCCCAATGGCCAGGAAGCGATTGACTATCTGGACGGCATCGGCGCCTACGCGGACCGCGCGCGATTTCCGCTGCCGTGCCTTTTGTTGCTGGACTTGAACATGCCATTGAAATCCGGGCTGGATGTCCTGAAATGGATTCGCAATCAGCCGGCGATTTCGACCCTGCCGGTCATTGTCCTGACGTCATCGCTTCAAGACGCGGACATCCACCGCGCCTATGCCCAAGGCGCAAATGCCTACCTCGTCAAGCCCTCCGCGCCGAATGAATTGGTTCACATGGTCAAGACGATCCGGGAATTCTGGTTGACTCAGAACCGGACGCCGGGCCAAACTTCCGGCGCTTTAAAGGTCGAATGATTTATGGCCAATCCACCGACGATTGAATTGTGCCCGGCCCAGCAAAACGCCCTGAACGGGCTGCTGCGCGGCCTGGAGATCGGTTCCATTTTCCGCCTCGGAGGCGGAATCGGGCGCGGGAAGACGGCGGTCTTGCGGGAATTGCACCGCCAGGTTGGCGGGGCGTTTCTGGGCATGAAGGAATTCGCGGCCGCGGCCAGCGTCAAACATCCGATGGCCGTGGAAGAGACGCTTTTCAACCTCGTGCATGGAGCCTTGGAGGCGCATCCGGTCGTCGTCCTCGATGACGTTCATTTGGTGGACCTTCTCGGCGGCGGCTGCGGCTTTTATCCGCGCGGCGCGTACCTCGAAGCGATCATGATGGGGCTTTGCGCCTGCGCGAGGGAACTTAATCGCAAGCTGGTTTTCGGCACGGTCAAAAACCTGGGCGAGGCGGCCGGGCAGCGGAGTTATTCCTTCAGCATCCAGCGTTTCAAGGTGGAGGATTACGCCGCGCTGGCCAAAGCGTGGCTGGGGGAAAAATCCGAGCGGTTGGATTTCCGCAAAATTTTCCGTTTCGCGCCCAAGCTCAACGCGCATCAACTCAAAGCGGCCTGCCTGTGGCTGGCCAGCAACCCGTCGCTCAATACCGATGTCTTCATCGAGTATCTGCGCTCGCAACGGCTGGCCAGCAACGTGGACCTCGACGAGGTGCAGGCCGTCGATTTGGGCGATCTCAAGGGCGTCAACGAAGTGCTGCGGCAGATGGAAATCAACATCGTCCTGCCTCTGGAAAACGACGCGCTGGCCAGCGAATTCAAACTGCGCTCCAAGCGCGGCGTGCTGCTCTACGGCCCGCCAGGCACTGGCAAGACGACGATCGGCCGGGCCTTGGCACACCGGCTCAAGGGAAAATTCTTTTTGATTGACGGGACATTCATCGCGGGCACCCGGAATTTTTACGACCGCGTCCGGCAGGTTTTTGAAACGGCCCAAGACAATGCCCCGGCCGTTATTTTTATTGATGACGCGGATGCCATTTTTGAGGACAACCAGGAGCATGGCCTTTACCGCTACCTGCTGACCATGCTGGACGGATTGGAGAGCGAGAGCGCCGGGCGCGTCTGCGTGATGATGACGGCCATGAACGTGGCGAGCTTGCCGGCGGCGCTGATTCGCTCCGGGCGCGTGGAATTGTGGCTGGAGATGACGCTGCCGGACGCCGAGGCCCGGGCGCAGATTCTTGGGCGGCAAATCGCCGATTTGCCCGAGGAAGCGCGGCAGATCGATGTGCCGGCCCTGCTCCCGGCGACGGAAGGCTTCACCGGCGCGGACCTCAAGCGGCTGGTTGAGGACGGGAAGGCTCTTTATGCCTTTGACAAGGCCAAGCAGGCCGCGATGAAAGCGCCCACGGAATACTTCATGGCGGCGGTCGAAGGCGTGCGGACCAACAAAAAGCGGTTCGCCGAGGCGGAAGCGCAAGCCGCCTTGAAACAACAGCCGCACGGGCGCGGCAGGTACTTTTACGCTCCTCCCGAAGACCCCGGCGAGGATGACTGAGAGCTAAGAAAGAAAATCCAAATCCACAGGCGCTTGCGCCGTCCGGCCGGAAGCGGATCGCAGCGCGATTGCCCGGCCGCCGGATTGGGATTCGATGGAAACCACGCGGTCAAACCCAGCCGGTATTTTGGCAACGCCCATGATATAATTGACAGCCAGGGGCTTGCGCGGATTGAGCCGCAGGCAGGTCGGGATGCCCTTTTTTGAGAGCGGGTTTTTGGCGGCGGATTCAGCCAGGCCAAGGTGAAAATACGAGGTGACTTCCTCCAGGCCAAGCACGCCGGTGTGGCGGCTGTTCCACGGCGGATAATGCCGCCCGCGATTTGAATGCCAGAAAACCGTCTCGCGCAGCACTCGCGGGTCCTTGAGCCCAAACCACGCAAAACCTTCCTTCGGGAAAGCGACGGCCGTCCACGCGAACGGCGCCTGGTCATCATTCACCACCATCACCAAATCCTCGTAACCCGTTCGCGCGGGGTAGCGGCTTAAGTCCGCTTTGCCGCCATCGGCCATCGGCACAGCTTGGAGGGAATTGAATTCGCCGCCGGCTTTCAGGCTTGAATACCCCCCCATCTCCGCTGATTCGAACGGCACGGGCAGCACTTGTCCGCAAACAAAATCGCTGGTGGAAACCAGGCCGCTGCCCGCGGCTTCGGGGAATTTGAGCATGGCATGGTGGCCAAGGTTCATCGGGCCGCTCATCCCGGAAACCAGGTGCCGGCAGTAAAGCGCGGTGTGGCCGTTGATGAGAGAAATATGTTTGTCAACCCTGCCGGAGCGCACTTTGGTCCGCAGGCTCAGGTGCAGGCGCCCGTTTTCCAGGGATTCAAAATGCCAGCGGGCATTGGCGGTTTCCCCGTGAACAGGATGTCGCTCGCCGCGGAACGGCTTGGCGTTGCCGCCGAAGGGCAGGCAAAAGAAATCCCCGCGCAGGACTTGCAAGATCGGCGGCAGGGCCGGCTTGAAATTCTCCTCAGACCACGGCGCGACCGAATACGGCATGATTTTTTTCCCGCCGATTTTAAATGTGACCGGCCCCAGGTGCCCGCCCAGTTCGGTCACGAAGGCCTCAACGCTGTCGGAAACCAGCCGCCATGAGGGCTGCCCATGCACGACCGTCTTCGATTTGGATTTCATGGCCGCAGGCTAACACTGCCAGCGAAACTGTCAACGGAACGCGGTTACTTAAGCCATCCGCGGCTCAAGTAATCGGCCAGGCCGAGAATGAAAAGGATGGCGAGCCAATAAATGCCGGACGCGGCGAACAGCCACGTGAGGCGGGAACTGACACGGGCGTGCATGTAATAGGCCATCACCGCCAGGCCTTGCAGCGCGGCGATTGCCAGGGCCGCGGCGGTGTAATATCCGCCCCAATGCGTCCGCGACAGCAAGAGCGTCAAGACGAACCCCGCCATCAAGCCAATCCAGACCGCCACGCAGGATCTCGCGCTGAGAATGTGTTTGCCCTGATTCATTTTATTTGACGCGGCCGATCAGATAGAGAAGCGGATACAAAAAAATCCAGATCAAATCCACGAAGCCCCAATAGATGCCCGCCAGTTCGACGGGAGTCGCATAGCGCGCGGAAAAACGGCCCTGCTTCGTCATCCACGCGATGGCAGCAAGCATCACAATTCCCACAATCAAGTGAATGGCGTGCAGGCCGGTCATCAGCCAGTAGAGCCAGAAAAAAATCTGCGCGGCCGGCTCGCCATTCATGGCAAAATGGCGTCCCGGCACGAGGCCTTTCGAGATGTCGCCGGCATATTCGGCGCCTTTGACCGCGAGGAAGACCAGCCCGAGAATCAGCGTCAGCGAGACCCAGTTCACGCACGCTCTCGAACGGCCATTTTGAATGGCGGTCACGCCCAGGGCCATCGTCAAGCCGCTCGTCAGCAGCAAGGCCGCGTTGATGGAGCCGCACAACAAATTGGTTTGTTTGACAGCGGAGGCGAAGGCCTGCGGATGCAACAGGTGATGCACCGCGAAGGCCATGAAGAGCACGCCAAAGAACAAAAATTCGGTGGCCAGGAACAGCCACATCCCCAGCCGCGAGGCGTCGTGTTGCTGTTCCAGGTTGTCGAACTGCACTTTGGCAGGCGGCTCGTTCATGAGGCGTCCAAGGGGGGGAAGTTGTAGGCCGGCTCATGGACGATGGGGGTGCGGTGGAAATTATGCTTGGGCGGCGGCGAAGGCGTTTTCCATTCAAGGCCGGTCGCGCCCCACGGATTGGGCGGCGCCTTTTTGCCGAATTTAAGCGACCACAGCAAATAAATGACGGGCAGCAAATATCCAATCCCCAGGATGGACGCCCCGGCGGTCGAAAGAACGTGATAGATCTGGAACTCCGGCGGATACGCGTGGTAGCGGCGCGGCATCCCCAAGCCGCCCAGAATAAACATCGGGAAAAAAGTCAGGTTGAATCCAACGAAAAGAATGACGGCAGACAATTGGCCGAGTTTTTCGGGATACATGCGCCCGACGATCTTGGGCCACCAATAGTGAAGCCCAGCCATGAAGGTGGTGACCATCCCCCCGACCATGATGTAATGAAAATGCGCGATGACAAAATAGGTGTCGTGCAAATGAACATCGGCGGCCAGGCACGCCAGGAAAACGCCCGTCAACCCGCCAATGGTAAACAGGCCGATGAAACCCAGAACGTAAAGCATCGGAGTGCTGAAGGAAATGGAGCCGCGATGGAGCGTCATGGTCCAATTGAAGACTTTGATGGCTGAAGGCACTGCCACCAAAAAACTCATCAGCGAAAAAACCGTCCCGGCGTAGGGGGACATGCCGCTGACAAACATATGATGGCCCCATACCAGGAATCCCAGCACCGCGATGGCCACGCTTGAAAACGCCACGAATTCGTAGCCAAAAATCGCTTTGCGCGAGAAACACGGGATGACTTCGCTGGCCACGCCCATGCCTGGCAGAATCATGATGTAAACGGCCGGGTGCGAGTAGAACCAAAACAAATGTTGAAACAGGACAGGATCGCCGCCCAGGGCCGGATTGAAAATGCCGACGCCCCAGATTCTCTCGATGGCCATCAGGGCCAGCGTCATGGCGAGGACGGGCGTGGCGAGCACCAGGATCAGGCTGGTGGAATACATCGACCAGATGAAAAGCGGCAGGCGGAACCAGGTCAGGCCGGGGGCGCGCATTTTGTGAATGGTGATGATGAAATTGAGGCCCGTAAGAATGGAACCGAACCCAGCCACGAAAATGCCCGCCGCCATCTCGATGACGTGCGAATTGGAGTAAGTCGTGCTGTAGGGCGCGTAGAAAGTCCAGCCGGTGTCCACGCCGCCCCGGATGATGGCGTCCATGGCCAGCGCGCCGCCGATGACAAAGAGATACCAACTGAGAAGGTTCAATTTGGGGAAAGCGAGGTCGCGCGCACCGATCATCAAGGGCACGAGGAAATTGCCGAGCACGCTGGGAATCGATGGAATCAGAAAGAACCAGACCATGAGCACGCCGTGCATGGTGAAGAGTTTATTGTAATCGGCGGAGAGGAGGAGGTCGCCCTTTGGAGTCAATAATTCGATGCGCATCAGCGCCGCCGCGACCGCCGCCAGCGTGAAAAAAACAAGGATCGTGTAAAGAAAAAGGATGCCGATGCGCTTGTGATCGGTGGTGAGGAGCCATTGTTTGACACCGCATTCGCAGGTCAGGTAATTGACTTCTTCGGTTTCCACAGGGGGCGGCAATTCGACAGCGTTCATGGCGGCGATCCTTCCACTGGCGCGCTGGCCAGGCTCTTGATGTAAGCGATTAGTTGAAAGATTTCCCCCTCATTGACCCGGCCCTGGAACGACGGCATGAGCGGGGAGTAGCCGCCTGGCACGCGCGCGGCCGGCGTGAGGATGCAATCGCGCAAGTAGGCGTCATCCGCGATGACAACCTGGCCCGTTTGCAAGGCGACAGGCTTGCCGTAAAGGCCCTCGAAGCGCGGCGCGTGAACGACGGAATTTCCCATGTGGCAGCCGCTGCAGCCGAGTTCGCGAAAGAGGCTCGCGCCTTGCTGGGCGAGCGTTTGGCCGGGCGAACTTTCGGCGAGCCAGCGCTCGTAGGCGGCGGGTTCCATCACCACGACGGAACCGATCATTTGCGAGTGGTTGTTGCCGCAGTATTGCGAGCAAAAAAGATGGTAGGTCCCCGGCTTGGTCGGCTGGAACCATTCCGACGTGTAGCGCCCGGGCACGACGTCTTGTTTAATGCGAAAAGCGGGAATGAAGAAACTATGTATGACATCCTGCGAGGCGAGAGTTAATTTGACTGGCTTGCCAACGGGCACGTGCAATTCGTTGATTTCCGCGTTGCCTTCGGCATGCTCAATTTTCCACATCCACTGTTTTCCGACGACGTTGATTTCAATGGCGCCCAGCGGCGGTGTTTCCTCCTCCAAGTAAACTTCCGAGGCCCACGCGTAGAGGCCCATCATCAGAACCAGCGGGATGACCGTCCAGGTCACCTCGATTTTCATCGTCGGCAAATCGAGCGGAGTTCGGTCCGCGGGCCGGCCGCGCCGGTATTTGAACAGGAAATAGATCATCGGCAAAAACACGATGGCCATGACCACGACGCTTAACGCGGTCAGCGCCAGGAGGATGAGATCGGTCTTCGGCGCCAGAGTGGAAGCGCTGTCCGGCAACACGGGAATGCTCACACGGCCTCCTTCCGCCTGCGTTGGACCGCCCAAATCGTCCCGGCCAGGCCCGCCATCGTAAGGATGCCGCCGGCGCGCACGGCGGTCATGATGGCCGCGCCGTATTTGCCATGAATGGGGCTGTAATAGAAGCAGAGATAAACGAACTGTTGAACCATTCCGCCCGACTGCCGCGCCGCAGCCAGTTTGATGGCGTTGTCGAGGTCTTTGGCTGCGTAGTTGACTCCAAAAAGATAGCGGGAAATCCTGCCCTCCGGCGTCAAAACGACCAGTCCGCTGGGATGAGCGAACTGCCGGCTGGCAGGGTCGTAGACGTAACGGAATCCAACCGTGTCGGCCAGGCGCTTGATGGAATCGGGCGGGCCAGTCAGGAAATGCCATTGCCCGGCAGCTTCCTTGCGCGCGTAAAGTTTCATGTAACTGGCTTTTTTGGCCGCGGCCAAATTGGCGCCTTCAGCAGGATTGATGCTGACGAATATAACGGAAGCGCGATCCGCCGCTTGCGGTTTGAGGTCCTGCATCGCGGCGACGAGGCCGTTGAGTTCCATCGTGCAGAGCATCGGGCACTCGTAATATCCGAGGGCCAGCACGACCGGCCGGCCGGCCGCGCAATCCGCCAGGGCAGCCGACTTCCCGGTTTCATCCGCGAAGCGCAAAGTCATGTCCACTTGCGTCCCGGGCTTTTGGTCGAATTGAATGTCGCGCAACGTGTTGTCGTTGACCTGGGCCTCGCACGCGAAGGCGGCCAGCAAAAGAATCGCCAGTGATTTCATGGCGCCTCCTTCAGCGGCGCGGCTTTGCGGTCGCGGCTGCGTTCGAGGATGAGTTCGTATTCGGATTTGGCGGGGCCGGAGTCGGGCAGGCCGCGCTGGGAGATCAATTCCATGGCGCGTTCGATGGGAATTCGGACGACGTTGCTGCCCCGGTCGATCCAGCCATAGCTATTCAATTGGGCGTCCTCCTGGGCGCGCAATTTGGCGAGATTTGAGCCGGGAATAATTTCCAAGCGCGGCTCCGGCATGGCGCGTGAAGGCTGGCTTTGCGGGCCGGCCAGGGTCGCGGCGGCCAGCCCCTTGTAACGCGCGCCCTCCGTGGATTTGAATTGCAGCCAGATGCAGAAGATGATCAGCGGCACCCCCGCGGCCATCCCCAGGGCCACCCAGGCGGTCGCTTTTTCGCGCACGCCATCGCCCTGATGGCCGCGATGAATATCGCCGGCATTGGGCGCGGAACTTGGGAAAAGCTCATGCGGCATGGGCAGCCACCTCCTCATGATGGAAACGCGGGTCGTTGCGCGGCAGGACCGGCTGCCGCCTCAAGCTCGCGCAAAAAATGGCCATCCATACGCCGCCCAGGCAAATCGGCGCGGCGAAGTCCAGCCAGTCAATATGAATGCCCCTGGGGAAAAACGTCGGCGCCACGGCCCAATACGCGTCCACGATGCCGGTTGCGAAAACAAGCGCGGCCACCCAGGCCAGCCGGGTCATGTTGCGCGTAACCACCCGGAAGAGCAGCGTGTAGAAGGGAATGAAGAAATGGCAGAGCGCGATCAGGCAGAGAATCCATTTCCAATTCCCGGCGATGCGGTGCAGATACCAATCAATCTCGGCCGGCAGGTTGCCCGAATAAATGATGAGCAACTGGCCAAAACTGACGTAAGTCCAGAAAAGCACAAACGCCAGCAGCAGGTTCCCGAGTTGGCGGAGATGCATTGGCTCGACCATGGCGCTCCACGGCTCGCGCCGCCGCCCCCAAGCCAGGGCCATAATCGCGAATGAAATAGCGCAAAGAATCTGCCCAATGCACACGATGATTGGAAACATGGTCGAATACCAGCGCGGCTCGATGGACAACAGCCAGTCCACGTAGGCGAACGTCGCCATCAACGGATAAATCACGACGCCGGGGCCGCTCAACCGGCGCAGTTTGCGCGTCGGCCCTGCATCAGGCGTGAAATCCTGCTGCAATGACCATTTGCGCAGGCAGGCGGCCATCCAGGACCACACGATGAGACACACGGCCGAGCGCACCACGAAACCCAGGGCTGTCGCGTAGCCGGTCCGTTTTTGCAATTCGGGATCCACGGCGACCTGTTCAGGGCGCGCCCAGGGATACAAATCGCGCAAGCCAAAGAAAATCGGAATGAAAAGAATTGCCATCACGGGCAGCGCGGCCATGCCGGCTTCGAGAAAACGGCGGGTGACTTCGCCCCAGCGGCCGGCTGTCAAGTGATGAATCATGACCAGCATGAAGCAGCCGAGGCTCAGGCCCATCCAAAAGAGATGCGCGAATAAATACGAGACAAAGAACGCGCGGCGGTCGAAGATGGCGCCAACGACGCACAGCCCGCCTCCGGCAACCGCGCCGATAACGGCGCCTTTTTGGCAGCGTGCTAATTCGCGTTCCAGTGTCTCGTTCATTTCGATTCCAGTTTTGCCCGCTCGGCGGCCGGAGCATCGTTGGGGCGGGCATTTTGGCTCAATTGCAGCGCGCGGATATAAGCGGCCACAGCCCACCGATCCTTCAATTCCACCCGTTGCGCGTAAGGGTGCATGACGCCATAGCCATGCGTGATGACGTCGAAAAAATGCCCGATGGGCGCGTCGCGCAACCGTTCCTGGTGGAATGTCGGCGGCGCGGGAAATCCGCGAAGCGCAACCATCCCGTTGCCCTCGCCCGTCCGCCCGTGGCAGGGCGAGCAATTGATGTCGAATCGCTCGCGTCCGCGCCGGAGAAGCTCGATATTCAGCGGCACTGGCAGGGTGGCGGCGAGATTCGTGCCGATTTTTCCAGTGTATAGAGGTTCGTCCAATTCCAAATGGCCCCGCGCGATGGCATGGTCCGGCAGAGGCCGCGACGCGCCGCCATCGGCAAAGAAATCGCTCGCTTTGAGCGGGTTGGATTTGGGCTGGACGAACATATCGGGGCGGCATCCGGCCAGCAAAAGCGCGGCGAGGGCGGTTATTATTTTGACAGCGGCCCGGCTCATAACGGCGCCTCTCCCACGCTCAACGGACGCAAGGCAGACAAAAATGCCCTGGTCTTGGAAATGTCAAATATAGGATCGCTGGCTTCGATGCAGAGGAAAAATCGGTCCTGCGAGGCCCGGTCGAAATTGGGGGCGTTGAAGACCGGATGATGCAGGCGCGGCAGGCGGTTGAGGATGAGCATCGAGGCCAGCGCGGAGAGGGCCGCGCCGAGGATGGTCATTTCAAAGGTCACCGGAATGAAGGACGGCCAGCTATTATAAGGGCGCCCGCCGATATTCAACGGATAGCCGATGCCCATCGAAAACCATTCCATGAAATATCCACCCAGGCCCCAGGTCATTCCGCCGAGGAGAGTGATGAGCGGCACGAGGGAGCGTTTGCGGCCGAGGGCCTCCGGCAGTTCCTCGATGGGAAACGGCGAATAGGCTTCGACTCTGCGATAGCCGGCGGCGCGGGCGCGGCGCGCGGCTTCGACCAACTCATCTTTGCCGGCAAACTCGGCGGCCAAACAATAGAGGGAATCGCTCATGCCTTTTCAAACTCCTTGTTCGCCGCCAGTTCGCGCACTTCGGTGATCGAGATCATCGGCAGGAACTTGACGAACAGAAACAGCAGCGTCAGGAACAGGCCCACACTCCCGAAGAGAGTCATCCAATCCCATTTGGTCGGATAATACATCCGCCAGCTCGACGGCACAAAATCGCGATGCAGGCTGGTGATGATGATGACAAACCGCTCCAGCCACATGCCGATATTGATTGACAGCGCGACCAGCCAAAGAGCCAGCGGGCCGGTGCGCACGCGCCGGACCCAGAGAAGCTGCGGAATCAGGACATTCGTCAGCATGAGCAGCCAGAACACCCATCCGTAAGGGCCGAAGGCGCGATTGAACATCATGTAGCGCTCGAAAACATCGCCGCTGTACCAAGACATGAATGCCTCGATGAAGTAGCCGTAGGCGACCATCCAGCCGGTGGCGAGCATGACATTGGCCATGTTGTTGAGGTAGCGCGGCGGAATGATTTTCTCCAGGTGGTAGAGCTTGCGCAGCGGGATAATGATGTTGAGGACCATGGCGAAGCCGGAATAAATCGCACCCGCCACGAAATACGGCGGAAAAATGGTTGAGTGCCAGCCCGGCAGCATCGTGACGGAGAAATCGAAACTGACCACGCTATGCACGGAGAGCACCAGCGGCGTGGCCAACCCGGCCAGGAGCAGGTAGGCATCCTGGTGCCGCTGCCAATGAAGAGCCGAGCCGCGCCAACCCAGCGCGAGGATTCCATAAATAACCTTGCGCCATTTGTCCGCGGCCCGGTCGCGGATGGTCGCCAGGTCCGGCAGCAATCCGATATACCAAAAGATGAGCGAGACGGTGAAGTAAGTGCTGACCGCGAAAATATCCCACACGAGCGGGCTGCGAAATTGCGGCCACAGGCCCATCGTATCGGGATAGGGAACCAGAAAATAAAAAATCCACGGGCGGCCAAGATGGAGCAGCGGAAAAAGGCCGGCACAAATGACCGCGAACAGCGTCATGGCCTCGGTCAGGCGGTTGATGGCCGTCCGCCATTTTTGCAACAAGAGCAGCAGAATGGCGGAGATGAACGTGCCGGCGTGGCCGATGCCGATCCACCAGACAAAATTCACAATGGCAAATCCCCACGCGACGGGAATGTTGATGCCCCAGATGCCGACGCCCTTGAACAGCAAATACGCGATCGCCACGAACAGCATCATCATCAGGGCGAACGCGACGACAAAGCCGACGGCCCAGGCCATGGGCGGTTTTTGGAGGACCGGCGCGGAAATCGTTTGGTTGACGGATTCCAGGGTCTGGTCCGGCTCAAGCAGGCGGGACGGATAGCCCAGCGGAGTGACCGGGAAGTTCTTGTCCGATTCGGTTGTGAAAGGATCAGGCATGAGCCCCCTCCGAGAGCGCGGGATTGGGGTTGGTCAACTTGGCCAGGTAAGTCGTGCGGGGCTTCGTGTTCAATTCGCCCAGCATCGAATAGCGCAGGGAATGGCGGCGAAGTTTGGAGGCGCGGCTTTGTGGATCGCTCAGGTCGCCGAAGACGATGGCGCGCGCGGGGCAGGCTTGCGCGCAGGCGGGAGTGACGCCGCCATCGGGAATCGGGCGGTCTTCCTCCTGCGCGGCGATGCGCGCCGCGCTGATGCGCTGGATGCAATAGGTGCATTTCTCCATGACGCCGCGCCAGCGCACGGTCACTTCCGGGTTGAGCATCGCCTTGAGGCTGGGCGTGTGGTAATCGGCCTTGGCGAAAAATAGAAAATTGAACCGCCGCACTTTGTAAGGGCAATTGTTCGAGCAGAAGCGCGTCCCGACGCAGCGGTTATAGACCTGGAGATTCAGGCCCTCGTGATCGTGCAGCGTTGCGCCGACGGGGCAGACCAATTCGCACGGAGCGTTCTCGCATTGCATGCAAGGCACAGGCATGTGCGTGATGGCCGGAGCATCCGCGTTCCCGCGAAAGTAATCATCCACGCGAATCCATTGCATCGAGCGCCCTTTGGAAACCTGCTCCCTCCCCACGACTGGGATGTTGTTCTCTGACTGGCAGGCCAGGATGCAGGCGTTGCAGCCGATGCAAGTTGTCAAATCAATGGACATCCCCCAGCGCGGGCCGGCATAGGCGAACTCGCCGGCGT
The DNA here is from genome assembly GCA_036501625.1 of Verrucomicrobiia bacterium. Classification (GTDB taxonomy): domain Bacteria; phylum Verrucomicrobiota; class Verrucomicrobiia; order Limisphaerales; family Palsa-1400; genus Palsa-1400. The sequence continues at coordinate 6,065 of DASXZY010000077.1, read as the reverse complement.
TGTAGAGCGTTTCGTCCTCCGGCGGCTGCTCAACGGATTTTTGCACGAAATCCGGGTCCTTGCGATACTCAGCCAAAATGCCTTCGCGCAAAACTTGGCGTTCGGCGGATTGGACGTTGTGGAAAAGTTGCGTGCTGGCGATCATTTTCGAGCCGCCCGTTTTGCGCAATTCCGCGCCGCCTTCGAAATGGAAATTCGCTGATTCCCGCAACGCGAAAACATTCGTGCCGACACCCTGCCCCACTCCGCCAACGCGCTCCCGGCCGTTGCCAAAGTGGAGCGTCACGCAGTCGTCCGCCTGGCCCGGAGTGATCCATATTGGAATCCCCAGAGTTCGTCCGCGCGCCTTCAATTCCACGATGTCGCCATTGGACAATTGGTTGCGGGCGGCCAGGGCCGGGCTGATGAGCGCCGGATTTTCCCAGGTTACTTTGGTCATCGGCTTGGCCAGTTCCTGCAGCCAGCCGTTGTTGGCGAAACGCCCGTCCCACAAAGTCGGGTCCGGCTTGAAGACCAATTCCAATCCTGCCGCTTCGGCCGGCTGCGTGGAATTGTTGAAGGCGATGCGAGCGGCTTTCACTTCGACAAAAGGCGACTGCGTTTTGGCCGCGACGCCGTCATGCACGGATTGCCGCCAATCGTTTTCGGCGCCGGTCCAATGTTTGCGGATGATGTCGTAACCGGCGGTCTCCGCGCTTCCGAGCATGGCCGCGAGCAGTTCGTGCGCCGAGACGGTGTTGTAGAGCGGATTGACCAGGGGCTGGACGATGGAAATGGTTCCGTCGATGGCGCGAACGTCGCTCCAGCTTTCCAGGAAATGCGATTCCGGAACGTGCCATTGACAGGACGCGGCTGTTTCATTGGCATCGGCGCTCAAGTGCGCGCTGAAACCGGCCTGCGCGACGCGCTGGGCAAATTCCAAATCGGACGGCGCGGAGAAGACGGGGTTGCCGCCGAGAATGAACAGGGCCTCGACTTTTCCAGCGGCCAAATCCGCCGCCAGTTCCGAGAGCGAACCAGTGTTGGGAATTTTCGGCTCGCTAAAGCGGACGGTTTTTCCAAAATTGCCCAAGGCTTCATTCATCGCGTGCGTCCACGCATGAACGGCTGGCGGCTGGCTGTCCCCCGCGATGACGATGCTGGCGCCGCGGTTTGCTTGCAAATCCGCGGCCGCGGCCGAGAGCCATGACGCATGCTCGGTGTCATCCGGCGCGCCGGCTGCCCCGAGGCGCGCCGCCAGCGCCGCCGCGAACGCTCCAATACGGCCGGAGCGCATGGGCCAGCGATGGTCCGCGGCCGAGCCGGTGATGGTGGGCGTTGGCTCGACGACGTAGAGCCGGTTCATCGCATCCGAACCGGCGCTGACCCGGCGACCGTCGGCGAATTGCCGGGCGTGCCGCAACGCGGCCGGATGCGCGAACAGGAAGTCGGAATCCAGGGCAACGATGACGCGCGCTTTGTCAAAAGAATATTGGGCCTCGACGGTTTTTCCGAAGGCAAGCCTGGCCCCTTCGTGGCAATTCTGGCGGCTGACGGCGTCAAACACATGCCATCGCGCCTCGGGATATTGAGCCAGCAATTCCTCCATTTGGGCGCTTAGGGCCGGCGAGGCCGCGGTCTCAGTGAGAATGCGCAACCCCGCGCCACGGCGGCCTTTCTGCCGCTCCATCACGCCGTGAAGCGCCCCCAGAAAATTCTGCCACGTGCTGGCGTCATCGCCATGCATGACGGCCTGAGCGCGGTCCGGGTCGTAAAGGTCCAGCAATGCCGCCTGCATGAAAATATTGGATCCGCCGAGACTGATGGGATGGCTGTCATTGCCTTCAATTTTGGTCGGATGGCCCTCCCAGCTTGTCACGACGATGCCGTGCCCAAATCCATGAAACGGCATGGCCGTGGCGAAATAAAGTGGGCGTCCGGGAACGAGTTCCGCCGGCTGGTCGATATAGGGCACAATGGCCTGCAAGGGCTGCTTGGTGCAGGACGAGGTCAATCCGGCCAGCGCGAGCGAGGCGCCCATCACGCGCAGAAAATCGCGCCGGCCCAGGCCTTCGCCGCCGCCCCACCATCCGGCCGGAAATTCCCGTTCCAGCATTTCCCTGAAACGCGCGGTATCCGCCAATTCTTCCAGGCTGCGCCAGTATTTGGGGCCGCGGAGTCCTTTCAATTTTTCGCGGGCTTCGCTCAGCGCGGGCGAATTGGAGAGAATGGGTTTCATCGATGGCAGGTGCTGCAATCTTGCAGTGTGGTTGGATTGACGTGGTATTGGCTGAGAAGTTTTGGGCCGTCGCTGGATTGGCTGGAGGGCGGCTGCCATGCCATGTTGAAAATATCCTCGCGCGGGCGGATGAACTTGGCGGGATCCGAATGGCAATCGAGGCACCATTTCATATACAGCGGCGCCTGTTTTGACGTGAGAGCCATTTCATCGACGCGCCCGTGGCAACTGGAACAGCCAATTCCTTTGGCGATGTGAATGCTGTGATCAAAAAAAACAAAATCCGGCAGGTCATGCACTCGGTTCCAGCGCAGGCGGCGGCGGGAAGCAAGGCTGTCTCGCACTGGAGCAAGGAGCGGCGCCTGCGTCCAAAGCTGCGAGTGGCAGGTCATGCAGATTTCGGTGGATGGAATGCCGGCAAAACCGGATTTCTCCACGGAGGTGTGGCAGTAGCGGCAGTCAATGCCGTCGTCCTGCACATGGTGCTTGTGGCTGAAGGGAACGGGCTGGGAAATTTCCGAACCGACGCGGGTTGTCCACGGCGACCAATAAACCACGTATGTGGCCCATGCCAGGCCGAAAGGGCCTAAAACGCCGCACACCACCAGGAGCCTGGCGATCGTGTTGCTGCTGCGTCGAAAAATTTGTGCCATACCAAGTCACCCGGAAACGACTGGCTTGCGTCCCTTGAAGACACCCCGAAAGAAGCCCGCTCGTTTCGAGCACGTTAAGGATGAATTAAATCCACGATTCCCCGCCCTGCCATAGGGTTCTCACCCCAACGAGGGCATCAGGCGCGAGCCGATTCGATGGAAATTGAGGCGCGGCCAGGGTCAGCCCCGGTCGTCCTCAATCAAGGCCTGCCTCATGCGCGAGGAAAGGATTTTTTGGGTGGGAACGTAAGTTGCGGCAAATTCCTTGCGATATTCGCCGAAAGTTCCGGCCGTCAGATGCGCCCTGATCTCGCGCATAACTTCGAGGTAAAAATGGGAATTGTGAACGCTCACCATGCGCAGGCCCAAAATCTCGTTGACGTTGAGCAGATGCCGCAGGTAGGCGCGGGAAAAATTCTGGCAGGCGAAACAGGCGCAGTCTTCCTCGATGGGCCTCATGTCCGCCTTGACCGCCCCGCCCTTGACGCTGATGGTGCCGCGGCGGGTGAAGGCCGTGCCGTTGCGGGCCACGCGCGTCGGCAAAACGCAGTCAAACATATCAACCCCGCGCGCCACCAGCTCCACCAATTGCGCCGGCGTCCCCAGCCCCATCGCGTAACGCGGCAGGTGCTCCGGCAGGAATGGGACGGTCAATTCCACCGCCTTCATCATTTCGTGCTCCGGCTCGCCCACGCTGACGCCGCCGATGGCGTAGCCGTCGAAGTCCATCGCGATCAATTCCCGCGCGCAGCGTTCGCGCAAACCGGCGTCAATGCCGCCCTGGACGATGCCGAAAACCGACTGCCCTTCAGCGCGAGGCTGTTCACGGCATTCCTTCGCCCAGGCCAGGGTGCGGGCGACGGCCTCGCTGGCCACTTTGGGGGAGGCGTCGTGCGCCGGGCATTCGTCAAAGACCATCGCGATATCGGAACCGAGCACGCGCTGAATGGCCATCGCCTCTTTGGGTCCAAGGAACAGCAGCGAGCCGTCCAGGTGTGAGCGAAATTCGACGCCGTGATCGCGAATCTTTCGAATCTTGGCCAGGCTGAAGACTTGGAATCCGCCGCTGTCGGTCAGGATCGGCGCGCTCCAATTCATGAAGCGATGCAAGCCGCCGGCGGCCTGAATGATTTCCAATCCGGGACGAATGTTCAAATGGTAGGTGTTGCCGAGGAGGATTTGCGTGCCCATCTCGCGCAATTCACGGGGGTCGAGGGCCTTGACACTGGCTTGCGTGCCAACGGGCATGAACACGGGGGTCTTGATGACGCCCCGAGTGGTGGTCAGGCGTCCCCGGCGGGCGTGGCAGCCGCCATCGGTCTGCAATAGCTCGAACATGAATCCGGTGGATAGGCCAATTCTCCTCGGAAAAAATGGTCGGGGCGGTGGGATTTGAACCCACGACCTCTTGGTCCCGAACCAAGCGCGCTACCAAGCTACGCTACGCCCCGACACAGCCAATTATCAAGCACTTAGAGATGTTCCACGAGAAATTTGCGACAGATTTGTAACCCGCACTTGTCACCTGGCAATTTTCTGCTATATTGTTGGTGTATGAATGCAACAATACAAGAAAACGCCCAGGCAAATGGGCATCCAGTCTTCCACAACGTGGGAGAAAACCTCTATAGGCTCGAATCATCAGGAGGATATTACGCACTGATTAAGAAAGGTGGCAAGCAGTTTCGGCGATCTTTAAAAACCAAGGATCGCAAACTGGCCGAACGCCGTCTCACTGAACTCAAGAAAAAGGTGGGCGTCCTGCAAATAACGGAGGACGCGCACGCCAACTTTAGAACGCTTGCTGACCGTTGGCTTGACTCTCGAAAGCACAAATTGGCCGAGAGCACGGCTGAATGGTATGGGTATCTCATCAATAATCTCGCAGGGTTTTTCGGCGACGCTTCCATTCGGAACATTTCGGTTCAGGACTGCGAGCGTTGGGCCGCGACCCGCCGAAAGACAGCAGGCACAAAGGCGTTCGTAAGCGAGCTTGATACGATGAACGCGGTTTTCCAATACGCCGTTCGCCACGGCCTCATCCTGACGGGTCCCGCCGCCCACGTTGAGCGTCCAACTGTGCGCCAGCCGAAGATTCAAGTGCCAAGTCTGACCGACTTTCGGCAAATCGTTGCAGCCATCCGCGAATCTGACGGACGCCCTGGCAGTCAACAGAGGGCAAAAACCGGAGCCGACCTGGTCGAACTCCTCGCCTATTCCGGCGCGCGTGTCGCGGAAATTACCGGCGGGCCGAAAAAGAAAAGTCCCCTGCGGTGGTCCCATGTGGATTTTAATAACAACACAGTTTTCCTTCCGGGGACGAAAACGGAATCGGCTCCGCGCTGGATTCCCATGTCTCCTGAATTGCGGTCAACACTGGCGAGATTGAAGACAGAGAAGAACCCGGCTCCGGACGATGCCGTTATTTCCATCTCGGACGCTCGCACCTGCCTCGAAACCGCTTGCCGTAAACTTGGCTTCCCCAAATACACGCACCATGATTTCAGGCATTTCTTTGCAACCACCTGCATTGAATCTGGTGTGGACGTTCCGACCGTCAGCCGCTGGTTGGGGCACGCCGATGGCGGCGCATTGGCGATGAAGCGATATGGGCATCTCCGCCAGGAACACAGTCTTGCCATGAGCCAGCGCGTCAGCTTCGACACGCCTGTCAATGTCATTCCGATGCCAAATGCTGCGCAGACAAATCCCAAAACGCAAACACCCACAACGTCTGACGAAAGACGCACCATTGCCAACGCCAAAGCGAAATACGGGTATCCGTGGTGGGCCTCAGAAAATCCGCTGGAGGTTTTTTGGGGACAACTGCACGAGGAAACAAGAATTGTTCCGGTCGAGAAATTCCTTGAAGTCGCCAAGCCAGCGATGGGCCGGGAGGTTCTCAAATCGGAATTGACCGACCACGAGGCTTTGGTTGATGAACTGTCTGCAAGAATTTCAATGACAACACTGGATGAAGTCCGCGCCAAAACATCGGCGTAAAATGCCACCGACCGCAGAGCAGCCAAATGATTTAGCCGCGTTCGCCAAACGGCTAGTGTTGTGTGTCATAATTAGCTAGACATATTAAAAATTGCGGGCAAAATTGTCCGCGATGCCAAAAGTTGCCAACCCTGTTGTCCTTTGCGAGACGGATCGAATTCAATTGCAGAGATGGGTGCGAGCCCAATTTA
>DASXZY010000076.1:0-21407 GCA_036501625.1 Verrucomicrobiia bacterium | reverse complement strand
CACGGGAAAACGGTCGTGCTTTTCGTAGCCATTTTCCGTCGCTAGCGCGTAGCCGTGCTTTTCCAGACGGTCGCCGGTTTCGCGCAATACCTCCGGTTTTTTCACCCGCAAAAAATCCGCGACCAGCGGCACGAGGGTGAAGGTTTTCAACTCTTCGCTCGGAACAACCAGCGAGCGGTTGATGAGCGACTTGAGCGCGTCCTCGGTTTCCGCCTCATCTCGCTCGGCAATGGTGGCAATGTGCTCCACTTTGGCCGGAAGCGTGAAATAGGTCAGCGCGCAAAGGGCGCGTGTTTCGGCTTCGCTGAAATCCTCAACCAGGTCGCCGAAGATGAATTCAAGCGGGTCATTCCCTTCGGGGCAGGAGCGCAAGTACTTGATGGCGTCTGTGAGGGTGACGCAACTGCCGCGGCCAATCTGCCCGGCTGTCCAGCGCAACAGCAGCGGCTTGCCACCTGTCTCGCGGTACAGGTCGAGGCGCTCGGCGTCATTGGTCCTCGCGAGGGCGGGATTGCCCTCGGCCAGCTTGGCGAGAGTCTGAAGCGCGGCCTCCTGGCTGAGTTTTTCGAGAATCAATTCCTCGGCGGCGGAACCGATGCGGACACGCGAGGTCAGGATGGCCTTGCAGCCCGGCGGCAGGCGTTTGACAAAGTTAAAGACGGTGTCGCGCTCGGATTTGAGAAGGCTTTCAAGGTTGTCGAGGATGAGCAGCGTCTTGGTGTTGCGCAAGGCTCCGAGCAGCAGGCGGGGCCGCTCTTTTTCAACGGCTTTGGTGATTTGCTCGCTGCCCAGCTCGCGCGCGAGCTCGTTGAACAGTTCATTGATTCCGCTGATGAGAAAACCGCTGAGGTCGCGCACTCCATCGTCATCCAAATCGCGGGACTTGAGGGTGACGAAGACGATCTTGTCAAAAGCGTCCGGCGGAGCGTCGCAGGCCGCGCGGACGGCCAGCGAGGTCTTGCCCATGCCGCCGGCGCCATCGATGACCGCGCCCCAGGTTCGCGACTCAGGGTCAAGAGCATCGGCAATCTTCCGCAACTCCTCCTCGCGCCCAAAGAACGGCTGAAGCGAAGGAAGGTTGTGCGGGATGGAGGTGCAAGGGGAGGAATTCGCGCTCGTGACGGCAGGATGGGGGGCTTTGCCATTGAGCCAACGAACAATATTTGCGAAGTCCCGCGTGGCGTCAAAACGGTGGTAGCGCTTAATTTTCGGGGGAATGTGGTTAGCATTGGAATCGTCGAAGAGAATGATCCTAATGTCTGAAATGACACCGCCACCCTCATAGATTCGATGTCGAAGGTCGTCAGCTTCGCAGGCGGCGCCGAGGCCGGTGCCGGGTGGCTGTGATTTCTCAAAGCATTCAAACCATGCCTTGGTGCCGACGATGAGCACGAATTCAGTCTTAAGCGCATTGTCGCTGCTCCATTTGTCCCAACCGTCATTCGGCCCCGCGGGATTCTGATCGAGGAAGAACTGGTCCAGGATAACGTCAATGCCGCACTTGCGAAGACGCTCGGCAAAGTCCCGAACGCGCTGGCGCTGGGGTTCGTCGGTCTGGCGGTAACTTATAAAAACCTTAGCCATGGCCTTTCCTTATTCCGTATTTGGCACAGCCGAAAATATTTAACCCAATGAAGCCTGTCTGAAACCGCGTCCTAACTGGCGCAAACACATCTTCGACAGGCTCACCACGATCATTATGGAGACAGCCTGGATTTCCAAGGAAATTCGCGCCCAAGGCAAGACAAAGCAACAGGCCATTAAGAATGTAGAAGAAGCTATTGCGCTTTGCCTGGAGGCCCATGCCGAACGAGGCCTTGCCGCTTGCGGTTGAAACGCGGCAAGTTGAAGTGAGTGAGATGCCCGCTACTGTCATACTGTCATAGGACAGTTTGCCAGTTACCCGGCGAGTTCACCGCAATCTAATCCGTTGTGCTAGGGATCGTTCGGGGAACGGCCTTGTTGCCGGGCGCGGGGGCGGGAGGTACGTTAATCCATGAAACCCAAATGGAGCGCTGTATTTATTGGCGCCTTTCTCGCCGCGGCGGCGGTCACTCTGGGGCAGAATGGGGCTTGGACCAGTTCGGGCGACAGGCAGTTTATTAACGACTTTGGCAGCACGAGCTTGGAGATTCAAAAGATCAGCCAGATGGCGCAGGCTCAAGGCGCGGACCCGCAAGTCAAAACGCTGGGCCAATGGCTGACGAAGGATTATTACCAGGCGGCCGCGCAGGTGGCTGTCAATGGGCAGGCGCTTGGCCTCGGTGAGGCGGCGCGGATGAACAGCAACGCGGTTCGCGAAGTTCGCAAGCTGGCGGATTTGTCAGGGCCGGTCTTTGACTTGGCGGCAGTTCGCGCGCTGCTTAAATGCGAGCGGATGGCCACGAACCAACTGACGTTTGAAGCGGAGAACGGCGGGAACCTGGCTTTGCGGCAATCGGCAACAATCCTGCAACTGGAACTTACTCCCGCCGTCGTGCGCACCGCGCAATTGGATGCCCAACTGAATTCACAGCAGAGCGCCTTACTCGGCAGCCCTTGAGCCGGAAGCTTTGGCCGATACCGATGAAAAATGGTGCGAGATGGTGTGGTCCAGGTAGGTGGCGAGGGACACGATTTGCGCCTCAGTCAACGGGCCGCCGTGCGCCGCCGCGAACGCGGGCATCAATGAGTGCGGCTTGCCAAACGTAATGATCGTTTTCCAATAATTAAAATCCGCGGGCTGCTTCAAAGCGTGCAAATCCGGCACGATGCTTTCGCGGTGCGATGACTCGTGGCAGATGCCGCAATCGGCCGCGTAGAGGTCCTGCCCGAAAGCGTTGTGGCCCTTGTTGGCGTGGCATTCCGCGCAACTTCCCTTGAAAATGGCCTGGCTGTCAGCTTTGGCTTTGTCCACGGCTGCTTTGCGCTCGGCCTCGGTCATGTTTCCAGCCAGCGAAGGCGGAGGCGGGATGTTCACAATCAGATCGACTTTGCGAATAAGCTCGGCGTTGCTGGGCATGACTTGGTAGTAGAAACTGATGGTCTTGGTAATCAGTCCCATTTTGCCGGCCAGGCTGACGTGGGCCTGAACTTTGCCGCCGCTTCCCGCCGCGAGGGTCCAAGGCGTGGGCGGCAAACTCACGGTGGTGCATCCGCAGGAAGGCTGAACTCTATTGATGACAATGGCGTTAGTCCAAACATTGGCCAGGATAAATGTGAACGGCGCGAATTCCTCGCCCGGCGCGGCCTCGTAACGCTTGGACTCGGCATCGAAAACCAGCGTCGGCTGGCTTGGCGCGGCGGCCATTTGCCCCGGCACGAAATGCGCCGGCGGCGGATTCTGCACGGGATGAATCACGGTCGAGCCGGGGGTAATCTGCGCGGACAGCGGCGTGGAGGACAGGCCGGCCAGCAGCAGCGCGGCCATCCACAATCCATGAGAATCCTTGCGCATCAGGCGAATATAGTATCACGCTCCGGCAGCGATTCAAGCGCGGTGTGCCGCGTTACGGATGATTGATGGACGCCGTTGTCACACCTAAAAACCAAATCAGGTCCGGCGTCCGGGTGCCGAGGGGATTGTTGGGACTTTGGCCGACATTGTGCCAATTGATGACGATCGGGTCCGTCCACTTCTTGATTTGGGCGTGGCCATCGCAAAAAGAAATTCCGCACGCGTGATTGTGATAAGAGGCCGGGCAATCGACCCAGCCGGTGTCGCTCGGAAAATCGAGAAAATATCCGTCGTTGATGCTGTAGGGATTTTCATCCAGGAAAAGCCAAAGATTGGCCGGACCCGGCCTGGAGAGGTCGGCAGTCTTGACGTAAACGCGATAGCCGGTGCCCGCCTGGTAAGACGCGTAGGCATTGGCCGAGGGGTTAATCCAGGCGTTCATGGACATGCTGCGAGAGCGCGGCGCACCGCCTCCGCCCCCTGGGAAAACGGTGCCATTGCCATAGCTGCTGGGGTCGGCCGGACAGCGGAAAGGCCCTGGCCCGCCGACATACGGATAGAGCAGCCCGGCCTTGATCCAGGTGACGTTGGTTTGTTCGCCGGGATCCTCGGCGCCTTGCGACATGTCGTTGGGGCACCATTGTGGATTTATCCCCGGCACAGGGCCGTTGATGGTGTATGGCGGAGCATCGCCGTTGTTCCCGTTGACGACAAAAGCCTCCTTGTTGTCCCCGCTGTACATAATCCAAGCCAGGCTCAACTCCCGGAGATTGCTCACGCACTGGGCGCCCTGGGCCTGTTGCTTGCTCTTGGCCAGCGACGGCAGAAGCATGGACGCCAGAATGGCGATAATCGCGATGACGACCAGCAGCTCGATCAAAGTGAAGCCGGCCGCGGCAGCATGGCGTCTGGGCATATTCGCGCGTGAGTTCATTGCTTGCGTGCAAGGTTCACCCTGCTCAGGCTGTTGGTCAAGGAGGAAAACGGCGATGGGCGCGGAGTTCTTAATCTTAATCTCTTTCGGAGGATTTGGATTAAGATTAAGAAACTTGCAAAAAGAGGGCTTGCGTTCACTTTGGGGTGGCATTAGTCTCTCCAACCTTTTTGGACGCCGCGGATGCGGCGGGCGGCAGATGTTGCCGTGGCGCGCCGCCGCCACAGAATAAATTATTTTATGGCAGTTAGAATTCGTTTGAAACGGGTCGGGGCCAAAAACGCCCCTTATTACCGCGTGGTCGTGGCCGATTCCCGCAGTCCGCGGGATGGCAAGTTCATCGAGGAGATCGGCAGCTATCAGCCCATGAAACAGGGCGACAATTGCAAGATCGACCTCGAACGCGCCAAATACTGGGTCAGCCACGGCGCCCAGCCTAGCGACACGGTGGCTAGTTTCATCAAGAAACTGACCAAAGCCGTTCCGGCGGTTTGAGTTTTCCTTTTGTTGGCCTTATGCAAGCCTTTTTGGAATATGTGGTTAAAGGGCTGGTCAGCCATCCTGACGCGGTGACGGTCACGCCTGTGGTCAAGGACGCCTTGACGATCTATGAATTGCGGATGCACGCGGATGACGTGGGCAAGATCATCGGCCGCCAGGGAATGACGATTAACGCCCTGCGTTCGCTCTTGCTGGCGGCCAGCGCCAAGCAGGCCTTGCGCTGCACGCTGGAGATTGTCGAGGATTCGCCGGCCCCCGCCGCGTGAGAGTGGATGTTCTCACCTTGTTCCCGGACATGTTCACGGGACCGGTGGATGTGAGCATGATTCAGCGCGCCCGGCAGGCGGGATTGCTGGATTTGCGGGTGCATAACCTGCGCGATTACGCGCATGACAATTATAAAACGGTCGATGACCGGCCTTTTGGCGGCGGGCCGGGCATGGTGTTGAAGCCGGAGCCGCTTTTTGAAGCGGTCGAGGCGCTGGCGGATGAGGGCGTGAAAGTGATTTTGATGGGTCCGGCAGGCCGGTTGTTCGACCAGGCCGCGGCGAGGGAACTGGCGGCCGAGCCAAGGCTGCTGTTTATCTGCGGAGCGTATGAAGGGGTCGATGAGCGGGTGCGCGAGGAGTTGGCGGACGACGAATTGTCCATCGGCGATTACGTGCTGACCAACGGTTCGCTGGCGGCGATGGTGGTCATCGACGCCGTGACGCGGCTGCTGCCGGGGGTGCTTGGGGACGACCAAAGCGCGGTGGATGAATCGTTCAGCCAGGGGTTGCTGGAGTATCCGCATTACACGCGGCCGGCAGAGTTCCGGGGGATGAAAGTCCCGGCGGTGCTGCTCTCCGGGCATCACGCGGAAATTGAGAAATGGCGGCTCCAGCAGGCGGTCTTGCGGACGCAATCGCGCCGGCCGGATTTGTGGAAGAAAAAGACGGAATGAAAGACAATTTATGAACCAGGCATTGTTAGACAAAATTGAATCAGAGCAGTATCACAAGGGCATCTCGGACTTCGGCGTTGGCGACAGCGTGCGGGTTCACACCAAAGTGATCGAAGGCGACAAGGAACGCATCCAGATTTTCTCCGGCGTGGTCATTGGCCGCCGGGGGCATGGGTTGAATTCCACCTTTACCGTCCGGCGCATCAGCTACGGCGAAGGAGTGGAGCGCATTTTCCCCGTTCATTCTCCGCGCATTGACAAGGTTGAAGTCGAGCGCAAAGGCGCGGTTCGCCGGGCCAAATTGACGTATCTGCGCCAGCGCGTCGGCAAGAGCGCGACGCTCGTCAAAGAACGCGAAAGCCGGGCGCCCGCGGCTGCCTCCAAGCAGATTTGACTGGCGGCCCGGCGCGAAGGGCGCATATTGTCGCTGTCCGGCAAACGAAGGTTTTTATGCTGACGGCCTTTGTGACAAATCGTTGGTGGCGCGCCGTGCTTCTGGCGGCGTTCTGCGCGGCGTTGTCCGCCGGAGCCGCCCAATCCCGCATCCGCCTGGCGCTTTCCGCCCAAACGGCGAAGCCGGGCGACACCATCTGGGCCGGCCTGCAAATCGACATGCCGCCCAAGTGGCACGTCTATTGGCGCAACGGCGGCGACGCGGGCATCCCGCCCAGCATCAACTGGAACCTGCCCCAAGGCCTCTCCGCCGGGGAAATTCAATGGCCAGTCCCGGAAAAGGAAATCGACAAGACCGGCGACACCGCGCTAGTCACTTACATTTACACGAAACAGGCCCTGCTTTTGGTCCCCATCAAGCTGGCGGCCGATCTGCCTCCCGGCCCCGTCACGCTCAAAGCGGGCGTGCATTGGATGGAATGTTCGGAGGAATGCGTCATGGCCAAAGGCGACGCCCAAGCCACGCTGGAAATTGGCGCGGAAACCAAGCCTTCGGCCAGCGCGGCGCTGATTGAACAATGGCGGAAAAAAGTTCCGCAAGCAGCCGCGCCCGGCGCTGCCACGGCCCATTGGCAAACCACCACTGTCATCAGCAACGCGCGGCCGGTCGTCATCGAGTGGAAGAACGGGGCCGCGCCGGCGGATTTTTATCCCGATGCCAGCACGAATTTTTCCGCGGATGGATTAACGGAGACGTTGAAGAGCGATGCCGGGGTGGCTTTGGCCAAAAGGATCACCACGAATGGAGGCGATTGGCCGGATCATATCACCGGCGTGCTGGTCAGCCGCGCGGGTTTGCAGGGGCAGGAAGCCGTCGAAGTCTCGCTGCCCATCGGGCCTCCGCAAGGGGCTGAAAAGAAAGCCGCCGCGCCTCTCGCGGCCGGGGCGCTGGCCACGATGCTGTTGTTCGCGTTCCTGGGCGGGCTGATTTTGAATGTCATGCCGTGCGTTCTGCCGGTTATCGCGCTGAAGATTTTTGCTTTTGTCAAACAATCGGGAGAGACGCCGGGCCGCGTGCGAAATCTGGGGCTGGTCTATGGCGTGGGTGTGCTGGTTTCGTTCCTGATTCTGGCGCTGCTGGCCATTGGCGCGCAAGAGGCCGGCCGCCTGGCCAATTGGGGCGATCTTCTTCGCATCCCCAATGTGCAATTGGGCCTGGCCGTGCTGGTGACGCTGATTGCGTTGAATTTGTTTGGCGTTTTTGAGATTACGCTGAGTTCACGCGCGGCTGGAGCGGCGGATGAACTGGCTTCGCGTTCGGGATTTTCCGGCGCTTTTTTCAATGGCGTGCTGGCCACGATTCTGGCCACGCCTTGCACGGCGCCATTTTTGGGCGCGGCCCTGGCTTTTGCCCTGGCGCAATCGGCTGGGGTCATCGTCCTGTTCTTCTTGACGGCGGGGGTTGGGTTCGCGTGTCCATTCGTAGCTCTGTGCGCGCAGCCGCGCTGGATGGCGTGGTTGCCCAAGCCCGGCAAGTGGATGGAGCGGTTCAAAATGGCGATGGGTTTCCCGATGCTGGCGACGGCCTTTTGGCTGATGTGGGTCGCGGCCAGCGACCAAAGCTCGATGTTGTGGCTGGGGCTGTTCCTGGTCGTGCTGGCGCTGGCGGCGTGGATGTGGGGAGAATTTGTGCAGCGCTCGGTCCGCCGCAAGGCAATTTCAGCGGCGCTGTGCGTGGTGTTGGTGGCGCTGGATTTCGTGTTCGTTCTGCGCGGGCATACGTCGGAAATCTCGAATACGCCGGAGATCGCGTGGCAGCCGTGGAGCCAGCAAGCGGTGGAAGCGGCACAGCAGGCGGGCCATCCGGTGCTGGTCGATATGACCGCCAAGAGTTGCCTGACTTGCCAGATCAACAAGGCTAGCAGCATTGAGATCGATTCCACCCGGGCCAAGCTCAAGCAAATCGGGGCGGTGACGTTGATCGGCGATTACACGAGGGAAGACCCGGCCATCGGAGAGATTTTGCGGCGTTATGGCCGCTCCGGCGTGCCGCTGGTTTTGGTTTATTCCAAGGACGCGAGCAAGCCGCCGGAAGTGCTGCCGACCATTTTGACGCCATCGATCGTCCTCAAATACCTCGATGAGGCGGCGGGCCGTCCAATGGCTGTGGCGAAAAATCAAAATTGAATTTTGCGGCCGCCCGCTTAATCTTCGCGCATGGCAGAATCAAAACTACAGCCACTTGTTGGCGTCATTATGGGCAGTCAGTCGGATTGGGAAGTCATGCAACACTCGGCCAAGCAATTGACCGAATTGCAAATCCCGCACGAAGTCCAGGTCATTTCCGCGCATCGCACGCCGGACCTATTGTTCGAGTGGGCCTCGGCCGCGGCGGGTCGCGGCTTGGAAGTCGTCATCGCGGCCGCGGGCGGCGCGGCGCACCTCGCCGGCGTGACGGCTGCCAAAACTCCCCTGCCCGTCCTGGGCGTGCCGATGGAATCCAAGGCCCTCCACGGCATGGACTCATTGCTTTCGATGGTGCAAATGCCCGGCGGCGTGCCGGTGGGAACATTGGCCATCGGCAAGCCGGGCGCGATCAACGCCGCCCTGCTGGCAGCCGCCATTCTCGGAAACAAACACCCGCAAATCCGCCGCGCCTACGAGGATTTCCGCCAGCGCCAAACTGAGAAGGGTTTGGCCAACCGCGAAGTGCCGAAGACGTAAAAGGCGAGCTGTCGCTCAAGTCTTCGACGGGGAGGGCGAGCGCCCGGCGAATTCCATTTATTTCAGGGCGTCGTGGCACCCGGCCGGCCCAAAATGGGGTTAGAGCGCGGGATGGGCGGTGCGGACTTTGGCGCCGCCGGTCGCGGTTTGCCGGAATGTGACGAGGTTGGCGGCGGCTTGGAAGAGGCCGCCTTGGGCGTTGTCGCGGAATTGGGCGTCCAAAATCTTGTTCTGGACGCAGCCGGCGTCGTTGATGATAAAGGCCTTCCCGCCGGAATGGCTGATCTCGATATTCGTAAAGGTGTTGCCGATGCATTCGCTTCCGGGTTGGAGCTTCCAAGCGGACCCTGATTGAACGGCGGTTTCGGCCATGAAAACGCCGTGATGGCGGCTGTGGTCGATGGCGACGCCGTTGAAAATGTTGTCGCAGGATTGGCGCATGAAAATGCCGAGGTCGTTGTCCGCCAGGACCGCGTCCTGAATGACGTTGTGGTTGAAATTCAGGTCCAGCGAAATAGCCGCGGCCAGATTGTCATGCAGATTTAAATGAGTGAACGAACTGTCTTCTGTGAAATAACAGGCCAAGCCGTCGAATTGATTGTCAAATGCATTGAAATTCCGCACGTTCATCCGGCGCGCCCCGGCAGTGGAAACGAGGCCGCCGGAACGGCAATGGGCGCAGGTCACGTTTTCGACTGTGGTTCTGTCCGTGCCCCAGACATCGATGCCGTTATTATAAACGCCCGCGCCATCGGGCAGGGATTTCCAGATTTCCTTCTTCTGATGCAGCCGGTTGCCATCGATAACCAAGCCTTCGAGGTGAAGGCCCGTCAATGGATGATTCTTGTTGTCAGTGAATGAACCGAGAACAACGACCGGGCAATTAGCTTCGTCGGCCAGGCGTAGGATGGTGCGGCTTCCCATCCCGGACAGGGTCTGGTTGGCGCAGCGAAGGGTGACGGGCGTGTGAACCATATACGTCCCGGCGCCCAGAATGACGGCGCCGCCCGGCCCCGCGCTGTCGAGCGCGGCCTGAATGCCCTCCCCGCCTTTGTCCGGTGAAACGCTGGGCGGAAGCTGCAAATGAACTCCCGGCAGAAGGAGGCACAAAAATGCGACCGCGCAGGACGTTTTCAGGCAAACGGCCCCCTTGGCGAAGGCTCTTCTCCCATGTGCGATATAGCTCATGCTGTACCCTATTGGACGATAGGGTTTTCACGGATATTCAACGGGCGGAAAACAATTAACGGGAGTCGTCCACCGGGGCGAGATAGTCCTCGAAGTTGGGCACGAAGTAGCGTTTCCCTTTTTGCACGACGGCGTGCCCTTCCCTGGCCAGCTTGGATTTCAAATCCGCGATGCCGCCGGGATACTTGGCATTCAATTCGCCCTTCGATTTGAGCGTGCGCCAATACGGAGTGGCCGTGTCCTGTCGTTCGGCGGCGGCGTGGGCGGCAATCCAGGCAAAGATGCCGGTGGTCATCGGGCAGGCGATGGTCGCGCTGTGACGGCGGGCGAGGGCTTTGCGCAATTCGTCAATCGTCGTGAGCTTGCCCTTTGGCACGCGGCCCATCAATTCGCTGACCTCCAGCGGAGCGGGAATGACGAAGGTTCCCCTGCCCCAGCGCCTGGACTTCGCGCCGTCGATTTTGCAGACCTTGGGAAAGCCTTTGCTGTCAGCAAGTTTTTCGTTCCAGGTTTTCCTCTTGTAACTCATGGATGCACCTCGACGCGGAAGGAACGGGCTTTGCCGGCGGTGTTGGTCCAAGTGTAGGTCATCGGGCTGCTCAACGCCTGCAACCATTGCGAGACCGGCGCCCATTCCGTCAAATTGGTGGAAGTTTGCACCTGGTAAACCCGGCCCGGAACGGCCGACCATTGGGCGGTCATGACGCCGTTGCTCACGTAACTGCGGATAATGCGCAGATTGGATTGCGCGTTGGTCGGATCGGTGCCGGCGATGAACTCCGCGTAATCGGACATGCCGTCGCCATCGGTATCGGTGAGGCGGGTTCGATTGGACGAGACGGAGCCAAAGTAATACTGCTCAAACAGGTCGGAGATGCCGTTGCTATTGGCATCGGGGAACGTGTAGTTGGCAGTGAAGGTGAGGACGTTGGACGCCAGCAGTGTGTTGGTCTGCGGCGGCGGCGTGTTGAAAAAGGCGACGTCTCCGAATCGCACGGTGTACTGCCCAGGCGGCGCGTTGCTAAAAATAGTGGACAGCCCGGAACCGGATTTGCTGATCGGGCCTGTGAGTGTAAAATCACCCGCGCCGACGTTCTGGGAAACAGAGATTGCGCCCCCTGCCCCGCCGGCCAAACCCGTGACACCCGTGTCATCAATGACCCAGCCGTTAAGGCCGCCGCCGCTGCCAAAAAACCCGCCGAGCGCGACGCCTTCGTAGTACCAGACGATTTGAATGGGCTGGCCAACGAAGGGAGTCAAATCAACAGTTTCCATCTCCCATCCGCCGCCGCTGGCATTTCCGGTGAAATCGATATACGGATTTACGAGGCTGGTGGCCGGCTCGTTATTGGTGCTGATATAGATGACGCCATCTTCGTATTGCGAGGTGAAATCGAAGGCGTCCCAGAACGTGAGCGTGGCCTGGCTGAAGCCGGTGAGGTCAATGACCGGGCTGTAAAGGTAAGTGGAAAGAATGAACGCGTTCGCGCCGTAGGCCTGGGTCAGCGGGACGCCCCAGGCGTTGGTGCCGGAATAAGCGCCGCTGACAATCGGCGTATCGGGCGTGCCGAGCAGCCAGTTTTGCGTTGGGTCGGTGGAGCCGTAGGTGGCGTCCTGGACAACCGTCCATCCCTTGGCGCCCGGCTCCATGTTATCGAACCACGGCGGCTGCAGCGTCGCGGGTGTCGTGAAACTGTAAAGGGCCCCCTGATTGTTGTCCGTCGCGGTATTGCCGGCGGCGTCGCGGCTGACGACCTGGAAGTAGTAAACGTGGATGGGCAGCAAATCGTTCAACTGCACGGAATGATTGACAGTCATCCGGGAATCGGAGGCGCTATGGTCAAGTATAGTTCCGCCGCCGAATTGCACCAACGAATCGGAAGGTTCGGAAGTCGTCCACGTTATGACCGCGCTGCCGACGTTGGTCGCGGCGGCGACGCCGGATATGACGGGCGGGTTGGTGTCGATGGCCGCGGTGGCCAGCACGGTTTGGCCGATGGAGGCGTCCAGGTAGGAAGCGGTCACGATGTCACTGGCGCGGACTCGCAATTGGCCGGGGACAGCCGTGTTAGTGCCCACGAGCGTGATGATCCCGCTGAAGAGTCCCGCATGGGCCGTCTCATAGAGGGGGACCGTGACGCGATTGGCAAATGAACTGCTGTAGAAAGTCGCCTGCGTCTGGCCCGTGCCCGCGATGGCAGGGTCGCCGACCTCGACCGCGGCCTGCGCGGGAATGGTGTATTCGTTCTGGTTCAATGTGACGGTGCCGACGCCATTGCCGCCGGGGTCCAGGAATTGAAGAACGTTCGCCAGCAGCGCGGTTTCATTATCAGGAGCGGAGCCGGATTCCGGCACGGCGTCGAGCGGGAAGGAAAGGAACACGACGCGGCCGGCGCTATTGACGCCGGGGGGCGGATAACTTGCGCCGCAACATTTGCCGGACGCGCTTTCAAAGGCGATCGGGGTGGCATTGGTTGCTGGCGTGAAGGTGTCGCCGAAGTCCGGCCCATAGACATCGCCGAGGCCGTCGTCAAAAGACGGGTAGGACGAATAATCCAAACTCACATTCATGCCGGAGGTGATGGAATTGCCGGGCACGCCCAGGAACGACGGCACGCCAAAGTATTCGTCGCAATCGCATTGCGCGGGCGGGTCCGGGTTCTGCACGAAACCGCCGGCTTGCAGCACATTGGCGGCAAACTGCGTGCCGACAACCTGGCTGAGGATGCCCATCGAAGCCATGAAGAACGAGCCGCCGCTCTTCAAATAAGATTGGATCATCGCTTGCTGATCCAGGGTCAGAGTGTTGTTGGTGCCATCGTAATTGATAATGTCGTCGGTCGTGCGCCAAATCACGACGCGATACGGCTCGATGTTGGCCAGCGCCGGGAAGGCGCCGCGGCCGGTCACATTCCAATAGGCGAAACCGTAGCCGGTCGCAGCCAGCGCGTTGGTGTAACTGGAGGCGGGAATCACTTCGGAGCCGTTCGTGCTCTCGTTCATGTAATCGTAATCGTCAATCAACAAGACCGGCGGCGTGGCCGCGGCTACGAAATTATAAGCCGCGCCCGCGTTGCTGTTGGTGGCGGTATTGCCGGCGTCGTCAGTGGAGACAACAATGAAATAATAAGTCTCGCCCGGCGCCAGGCCGCCCAAGCTGACGGAGTGGCTCGCCGTCAACGTGGCATTCGACGCGACGAGGTTCAACGAGAGCCGGTTGGTGCCGTAATAAAGGATGGAGTCAGAGGGTTCGCTGGTCTGCCAATTGATGGTGATGACGCCGAGATCAAAATTAGTGGTGACACCGCTGATGACCGGCGGATTGAGCACGGCGACGGCTGAGGCCGATTGGGTGTTGCCGGACGAATCAATATAGGAGGCCGAGATGGCGTCGCCGTTGTGGATTTCCAGGCTGCCGCTGGCGCCGGGGGGATTGGCCGTGGTGGCGACGGAATTGGTGAAAGCGCCGGAACCGCTGCTGGCTTGGAGCGTGACTTGCTGGCCGGCTGGCTCACTCGTGCTTGACAACACGACGCTGACGGCGCTGGCGGCCGCCCGGCCAGCATCGAGCACTTCCAAATTGATTTTGCCGGGAACCGTGTAATTCGTGCGGTCCATCAGCGCTTCGCCCTGCTTCGGCGCGAGGAGCGGGCCGGAGACGACCAGCGCGAAATCCTGGTCAATGGCGGAGGTGGCCAGGACGGCGTCCTCGGGCACGTTAACCGCGCGCACCCGGATGATGTAATCGCCGGGAAGCGGCTGGGAGAGGTGGACGGCCTCAACGTTATTCAAATTGTCGGAGGCGGTGGCGTTCGGAGTGGATTCACCCTGGTTAAACTGGTTGCCGCGATAGAGCGTTCCATCGGGGCCGACGACCTCGAGGTCCAAATTATTGACGAGGGCCGGAATGGCGCCGGGAAAACCGGCCACGTCCGTGTAGGCCATCGTGATTTTGAGCGGCTGGCTGGAATTGCCGACGAAAGCATGCTGCTGATAAACACCGCCGGTTGTCAATAAGACGGACTGGTCCAGCATTTGAAACGCGCGCTGGGAGTCAATGAGATTGGTCAGGCAGACGCGGCCCCAGCCTTCCTGCATATTGGGAATCGGCCCCGGGCCGCCGTTGGAGCCGTCCAATTGGGAAGCGGAATTGATGAGCGCGGCCTTGACCAGGGCGGGCGATGGCATGGCATTGGTGTGGAGGCTCTTGTAATACTGCACGAACGCCGCCGCGCCTCCGGCAGCCGCCGGGCCGGACATGCTGGTGCCGCCCATGTAAACATAAAAATTATCAATCACCGTCCACGCGATGGAGGCTTCATCCGGCGCGGCAGAGGAGGACATGGAGGCAATCCACGAACCCGGCGCAACCACGTCGGGCTTGATGCGCCCGTCTTCGCAGGGGCCGCAACTGGAGAAATCGGCCACGGTGTCCGGCCCGTCGTCGTAAAGATCGTAAAGCTCCGCGTAATAGTTGGGTGTGTTTTCGGAAGCGCCGGTGGCAATGACGTTTTTGCCGGAGGCGGGGCTGTCCAGCGTTTGGGTATCGGGACCGGCGTTGCCGGCCGAGAATTCCAATATGTATGGCTGGTCGCCGGGAGTGACGGAATCGGCGTCGCGCACCAATTCGTCGAATTGGGAGGCGTCCGTATCGTATTCGCCCTGCACGTCGTCGCCCCAGCTATTGGCGCCGATTTGCGCGCCGTTGCGGACGGCGTCCTGGGTGAGCGTTTCGTCGCTGGGGGCGGGGCTGACTTCGTTGGCGTTTTCGTCGAAGATGCGTTCGATGAACAGGCTGGCCTGATCGGCCACGCCCAAACCGTACCAAGCGCCGGAATTGGGGTCCGTCTCGCCGGTGGCGGCGTTTCCGGCAATGATGCCCGCGCAATGCGTTCCGTGGCCGTAGCCGTCGGAGCCATCGGTCAGCGGCGGGTAAAAGACGAATCCCGCCACGCGGCCGCTGACATCGGGATGCATGTTGTTGGTGTCGCCGGAGTCCAGCCCGGTATCGGCCACGCAAACGGTCACGCCCTGCCCGCCGAAGCCGCGCTGCTCGGCTACCGTCCGCGTGGCGAGCTGGCCATCATCGCCACCCACGAGTTTGGAGGCCTGTTCATCGACGAGCTTGCGATGGGAAGCCTGTTCGATCCAGAGAACGGCATCCAATCCGGCCAATGTGTTGAGCGCACCCGGCTCCAGCACTCCGCGAAGGATGACCCCTTGCCGCAAACGGCTTTCGCACTCGACCGATTTCAAATAGGCGCGGACTTCCGCGATCTCATTGGCCCCGGCCCGCGGAGAAAGCAACAGGCTGACCATTAACGGGGCATTGGTCTTTTGAATCGCGGCCGCGAGGCGCGGGTGAATTTTGTGCCGAACAAGGTACGGCCCGACCCAGCGCACAAAGCTGACGGCCCGCACCTGGCCAGGCGAGGCATTCGTCAGCCTTGCGATGTAGGCGTCGTCCGGGACGTATTTGAGCAGATCGACGCCCATTGATTGCAGGGCCGCACGCTGGGCTTTGACGGGATGGCCGTCGAATTGAATCAGGAAGAGATGGCTGGCGTTGGTTGCTTCGGCGCGGGGGGCGGGAGAAGTTGTACGCGCCGGCGGCGTGGCGATGAGTTCGTTGCGCAAATGAATCAGTTTGGTGTCCCCTCGCGCCACGCAAACGAACAGGAAGAAAACCGCCCCAAGAAGGTTGCACGAAACTTTCACCGGAATAATGGGCCTCACGCTAATCACAATAACACAGCCAAAAATCGGGAACAATAGAAAACTGAGCGTCAATCATTTGGAATTTGGACGCGCGCCATTCACAAAAAGGAACAGGCTGGCTCAGGCATGCGGCGGCCTTTGTTCACCGAAACAGCGTGTTTTGGCTTGTTCCACCTTGTTTGGCCGTTAACTGCTTTGATCTCAGTGAGTTTTTTTAAATATTTTCATGAAAAAATCCTCCAAAAGCCCCAAAAAAGAACACGCGCTGAAGCGCGACATGGCAAGACAATACCATTATTTGATGGTAATGCAAATCATAAAATTCAACACCCGGAATTTCGCGAAGATTTTCAGTTGGGCGCGGCGGATGAAATGCGGCCTTGATGCGCCAGCGCGGGCATGAAAATAGTTCGGCGCCAACAAAAAAATTTGTTTTGCGCCGCCGCGAATATTTTTCTTCTTCTTCCTGTTGCAAATCGCCCGAACGGGCCTAATTTAACACTCATGGCAGAGTCCAAGAAGAAGCCTCCCGGAGCCGGTTCCTCGGCCAAACAACGCCCCCCCGAAAACGCGCCGCTGCCGCCAGACGCCGCTGATGACGATGTCGTCCTGTCCCACGAACAATTGGAGGCGCTGTCGCTCTTGCAATTGGTCGATCTCATCGTGGCCAAATTGCCGCCGCGCCATTCGGCCATCATGGACATGGTTTATCTGCGCGATCGCGCGGCAGAGGTCGAAGAGATCAATGACCAGGCGCGCCAGACCATCGAGAAGCTCGACGCCGTGGTCGAGAAACTTCGTTCGCCGGCATTTCGCGTGGGCACTTTTTTGATGCCGCTCGAGCCGGACAAGGCACACGTATGCGTCAGTTCCACGGATTATGTTTGCCGCATCGATCCGCAATTGCCGCTGGCCAGTTTGCAAGTGGGCCAGCGCGTCCTGCTTAACGAGGCATTCGCCATCGTGCAAGGGCTGGGCTTCGACCGCAACGGCCCCATCGTGCGCATTGATGAACTTCTTTCCGGAGGGCGTTTGCGCATCGGGCAGGAATCGGGTTTGGTGTCGTCGGTTTTGTTGCGCTCCGCCTTGCTGGCCAAGGAGAAACTCAAGGCCGGCTTGGAAGTGCGCCTGGATGCCAACCAACGAGTGGCGCTGGAAGTCATCGGCGCCGGCAAGCGGATTGAACGGGCCTTGGAAACCGTCACGGCGCTGCCGTGGTCGGCCATCGGCGGCCAGGAGGAAGCCGTGCAAGGAATTCGGGATACCATCGAACTGCCGTTCCTGCATCGGGCGTTGTTCAAGCGATTCGAACACACGGTGCCCAAGGGCTTTCTGCTGCACGGGCCGCCAGGTTGCGGCAAAACGCTGCTGGGCAAGGCGACAGCTTACAATTTGCGGCAGCAAATCCTGGCCGAGACTGGCGTGGATCACCCAGAATTTTTCCTGCACGTCAAAGGCCCTGAGATTTTGAACATGTGGGTCGGGGAATCCGAGCGGCAGGTGCGGGACCTCTTCGCGCAATGCCGGGAACGCGCGGCGGAAGGTTCGCTCGCGTTTTTATTTATTGACGAAGCGGAATCGATCCTGGGCACGCGCCGGGCGGGGCGGTACAGCACGATCCTGAGCACGCTGGTGCCGATGTTTTGCTCGGAAATGGATGGCTTGGAGCCGCTGCAAAATGTGGTCGTCATCCTGGCCTCCAACCGGGCGGATTTGATCGACCCGGCCATATTGCGGCCGGGAAGAATTGATCGAAAAATCAAAGTCAACCGTCCAACTCAAGAAGGCGCGCGGCGCATCTACGAGATTTACCTGAAAGACACGCTGCCGCTGGCGGAGCCGAAAGAGACCATGGCCCAAGCGATTACAGAGGCGCATTATGCCAGGACGGCGGACAACCAGTTCCTGGAAATCACGTTCCGCAGCGGCAAGAAGGACTTTCTTTACCGCGGCGACCTGGCCAGCGGAGCGATCATCGCGGCGGTAGTCGAGCGCGCCAAGAGCCTGGCCATCAAGCGCTCCATCGAGACCCGGCAGGAAACACAGTTGACACGCGAGGACCTGGCGGAAGCTTTGCGGAAAGAGTACGCGGAGAACGACCTCTTCCCGCCGACGGATATTACGGAGGACTGGCTCAAGCTGACGGACTTTGATCCGGAAAACGTCATCAAGCTGGCGCCGGTCCGGCCGCGCAAGAAAGATTTGGCCGCTTCCGGCATCGTTTGAGCGCAAGCCGGCGGCCATGAACAAGCCCTGAAAACAACATGATTATCCAGTTCGGAACCGAAACGGAAATCGGCATCGCCAGAGAGAAGGAAGAGAACCTGGACGTCGTCGCGGAATCGATGGCGCTGGTGCGCAGCGCGACCAAGTCCGGCGTGCTCATGCGCTGGGATTACAATTGTGAGGACCCGCACGCGGACATGCGCGGCTTTCACGTGGAGGAATTGCGGCAGGACACCGATGAAGCGACCTATTTCGCGCAGGACGCCGAGCGGGAATTGACCTTCGTAGAAATCAAGAGCGATCTCGTGCTGGGCAACGGCGCCCGCTATTACAATGACCACGCCCACCCGGAGTATTGCACGCCCGAATGCAGCACGGTCGAGGAATTGGTGGCGCACGACCGCGCGGGCGAACGGATTTTGATGCGCTGCGCCCAAAAGCTCTCCGAGGAGCGGGGATGCACGGTTTGCCTTTACAAGAACAATACGGATTTTCGCGGGCACAGTTACGGGTGCCATGAGAATTATTTGCTGCCGCGCTCCCTGCCGTGGGAGAAGCTGGCCCGAGGCATCCAGGCTTTTTTGGTCACGCGCCAGATTGTGGCGGGCGCGGGCAAATTCGCGCTGGAGGAAGAGGACAAATTTGTGGCGCCGGGCTTTCAGATTTCGCAGCGCAGCGATTTTTTCAGCGAATTGCAAAGCGTCGATACGATGCAGCGCCGGCCCATCGTCAATACGCGCGACGAACCTCATGCCAACCCGAATTTGTTCCGCCGTTTTCATGTCATCCTCGGCGACGCCAACATGTCGCCCTTTGCGACGCGGCTGAAAATAGGCACGACGGCGCTGGTGCTGGAAGCATTGGCGCGCGATCCGAAGCGCTCCTACTCCGCGCTGGCGGACCCATTGGCGGCCCTGGTTTCGATTTCGCGCGACGGAAAGTTTCACTGGGAAGCCGCGCTGCAGGACAAGAAAACTTCCAACGCCTTGGATTTGCAACGCGAGTACTTGCAGGCGGTCAAGGAATTGTGTGATTTGAGCGATCCTTCCAAGGCGTCCATCGTGACGGATTGGGGCACGGTTCTCGATGACTTGGCGGCGGACCCGATGCGGTGCCGCGACCGGCTCGATTGGGCGGCCAAGCTGGGATTAATCCGGGAATTTCAAGCCGCGCAAAACGTCGGCGCCAACGATCCGTGGCTCCAAAGTTTGGATTTGGAATATCACCGCCTGGACCGCGAGCAGGGCCTTTACTACGCCCTCGAACAATCCGGCTCGATGCTGGGCGTGCCGCCGGATGCGCTCGTGCGCCGGGCCATTTCTGAGCCGCCCCACACAACTCGCGCCTACGTCCGCGGGCGATGCATCCAGAAGTTTTCCGCCGCGGTTGTGGCCGCGCAATGGGATCATATCACGCTGCAAGGCACGCGCGGGCCGTTAAAGATTTCGTTGCTGGATGTGTTCACGAAGCAGGAAGTCGCCGATTACGCGAAGGTAGTCGATGCGGCAAAATGCCCGGATGATTTGGAATCCATCGCCGAACTGACGACGGATACGTTCTGATTCTGATCGGGCGAAATGCCGCGAGATTCACGCATTCTTCGTGAAAATTTTACACTTTGACCGCTTTTCCCGATTGCTCCCCCGCCCTGCGTCGCGGGCACAAAATGCTTCTGTTGAGCTATTTGCGAATCGGCCAGGATTTTGCATGTTGTAGTGGCATCCGATATGCTGAAATAAAGCTGGCAGTGATTTGGACGCCAAGTGAGTTATGAATAGAACGAACAGAGCAGTATCCGAAGCGCATGAGGAGCAGGCTCCTCGATTGCAAGTTGTGGCGCCGCGCAACAATGCCGCCAAGCCCGTCCGGCCTTCCGCGCCGCTGGCATTTCCTTCCAATCTTTACAAGAAGCCAGCCAGGCCAGAAATGGCGACGCTGGGGTGGGCATGCCGTTCGGCGCGTCTGGCGCATAGATGATTTGCCGGGCCGCTGTTACGGTTTTTTCTTAATCGTAATCTGAATCTCTTTCGGAGGAGGATTAAGATTAAGAACGCCCCTTTCCCCCTTTCGATTAAATGTTGACGGCGGGCGCCGCGCCGTTATGTTGTGCCATCTTCGGTAAGTACTACCGCTAAGCTTAGAAAGAGACATTGAAACTATGGCAGTGAAAATTGCAATCAACGGATTTGGACGCATTGGACGGCTCGTCTTTCGGGCGATTGCCGAACGGGGCATGATCGGCCATGACGTGGAAGTCGTGGCCGTGGGCGACATCGTGCCGGCTGACAATCTGGCTTATCTGCTCAAATACGATTCCACCCAGGGCCGCTTTAAAGGCGAGGTTTCCTCCCGCAAATCGGCGCTGGACAAAGCCGAAGACGACATCCTCGTAGTCAACGGGCACGACATCCACGTCGTCAGCGCCAAAGACCCCTCCGGCCTGCCTTGGAAACAACTGGGCGCGCAACTGATCATCGAATCGACCGGCCTCTTCACCGATGGCGAAAAAGCCAAAGGCCATCTGGCCGCCGGCGCGAAGAAGGTCATCATTTCCGCCCCGGCAAAAAATGAGGACATCACGGTGGTCATGGGTGTCAATCATGAAAAATACGATCCGGCCAAGCACAATCTTATTTCCAACGCCTCCTGCACGACCAATTGCCTGGCTCCGCTGGTGCATGTCCTGCTGAAGGAAGGGTTCGGCATCGAGGAAGGCTTGATGACAACCATCCATGCCTACACCGCGACCCAGAAAACCGTCGATGCCCCCAGCAAAAAGGATTGGAAAGGCGGGCGCAGCGCGGCCATTAATACGATTCCCTCCACCACCGGGGCGGCCAGGGCGGTCGGCTTGGTTTGCCCGGAAGTCAAAGGCAAATTGACCGGCATGTCGTTCCGCGTACCGGTGCCGACCTCGTCGGCCGTCGATTTGACAGTGCGCACGGCCAAGGACACAAGTTACGCCGAGATTTCGGCCGCGATGAAGAAGGCCAGCGAGACTTACTTGAAAGGCATCCTGGAATACACGGAAGATGAAGTGGTCAGTTCGGATTTCATCCACTCGTCCGCTTCCTCGATCTACGACAAAGGATCGGGCATCGAGCTGAACAAGCGCTTTTTCAAGCTGGTGAGCTGGTATGACAATGAATGGGGTTATAGCTGCCGGGTGGCGGACCTCGTCAAATACATGCTCTCCAAGGGCATTTATTGAGTTTCGCATAAATAATGGATATGGAGTTAGTCATTCCAAATCAGTCCGTGTTTGGCGGCTTGCGCCAGGCAGGCGCCCAGCAAGCTCTGCGATTGCTGGACATCGCACAGGGCGTCCAACACCAAGTCGAGCA
>DASXZY010000075.1:0-15044 GCA_036501625.1 Verrucomicrobiia bacterium | reverse complement strand
CTTTTCGGTGCGACTGGTGTTTTCCGCGAGGACGCGGCCGAACCTCGGCTTGGCAAAATTGCACCCGGGACGGGTGCGCTCCCAATTCCGCTGCGGAGTTGGGGTGAATCCGACTGAATCCGACTGAATCAAACCGTGCCGGGTCAGAGACCGGCGCTCCGGGGTTTCTGCGAGGGCGCGGCTTGGCAAAAAGGGCACCCGGGACGGGTGCGGTTCCCATTCGGCTGCGGTCAGCTATGTTTCAAACGGCTTCCTGCCCGCCGCCGTCGTGCCCTTCCCCATCGAGGTCAATCAAGATGTCGCGCGGCTCGGCGCCTTTGCTGGGGCCGACGATGCCGCGGCCTTCGAGTTCGTCCATGATGCGGGCGGCGCGGGTGTAGCCGAGGCGGAGGCGGCGTTGCAGAAGCGAGACGCTGGCTTTTTGCTCGCTGCGGATGACTTCGATGCATTGCTGGACGATTTCCTCGTCTTCATCAATGCCGCTTTCGATGTCGCTGCTGGCGCCGGGCTTGGACAATTGCTGGTGGATTTCCATTTCGTAGCTGGGTTTGCCCTGGCGGGCGATGAAGTCCACGATGTTTTGCAATTCCTGGTCGGTGATGAGCGCGCCTTGGGCGCGGTTGAGCTTGGCGGAGCCGGGCGGCAGGTAGAGCATGTCGCCCTTGCCGAGCAATTTGTCCGCGCCCATGGCGTCGAGAATGGTGCGGGAGTCCACGCGGCTGGCCACCTGGAAGGCGATGCGCGCGGGGATGTTGGCCTTGATCACGCCCGTGATGACATCCACGCTGGGCCGCTGCGTGGCCACGATGCAATGGATGCCGGCCGCCCGCGCCATTTGCGTGATGCGCGCGATGGCCATCTCCACGTCGGCCGGCGCCACCAGCATCAGATCCGCCAATTCGTCAATAATAACAACGATGTAGCTCAAGTGGTCCGGAATGACGATCTCCTCGTCCCGCGGCACGACAATTTCCTCGTCCAATTGCACCGCGAAGCCTTCCGAGCTGGCCTCAACTTTTTCCTTCTTGGACATCAACGGCAGCTCCGGTTCCGCGGGCGGAATCGGCTTGTTTTTGGGGCGCTCATTGAAGGAGCGGATGTTGCGCACGCCGACCCGCGCAAAAATCTGGTAGCGCTTTTCCATTTCGTTGACAACCCAGCGCAGAGCCAGGATGACTTTTTTCGGGTCCGTCACGACGGGCACGACCAGGTGCGGCAGCGCGTTGTATTGCTGCAATTCGACCACCTTGGGATCAATCATGACAAAGCGCAATTGGTCCGGCGGAAAGCGGTAGAGGAGCGAGGAAATAATCGCGTTGATGCAAACCGATTTGCCCGAGCCGGTGCTGCCCGCGATGAGCAAGTGCGGCATTTCCGCCAAGTCCGCCACCACCGCGTGCCCGTAAACGTCCTTGCCCAGCACCAGTGGAATGCGGGCCTTGCTCTCGCGCCATTCGTCCGTGTCGAAGATGTCGCGCATGATGACTTTCGTCT
The DNA here is from genome assembly GCA_036501625.1 of Verrucomicrobiia bacterium. Taxonomy (GTDB): domain Bacteria; phylum Verrucomicrobiota; class Verrucomicrobiia; order Limisphaerales; family Palsa-1400; genus Palsa-1400. The sequence continues at coordinate 13,550 of DASXZY010000075.1, read as the reverse complement.
TAATGGCGTTGGGCACCTCGACGCCGACCGAGCTTTTGCCCGGCACGGGTGCCAGCACGTTGATGCGCTCGGCCTTGAGCGCGGCCGCGATGTTGTTGCTCAATCCGGCGATCCTCTCCAGCTTGACCCCCGGGGCCGGGTGCAGTTCGTAGCGCGTAATCGTCGGCCCTTTGGTAATGTCGCCCAGCGCCACCTCGATGTCGAATTGGGCCAGCGTTTGCTGCATGAGGCGCGCGTTGGCCATCAGTTCCTCTTTGGATTCGGTCGGCTTGGCCGTCGTGTCGGGAAATTGGAGGAAATCCAGCGGCGGCAGCGTGTAATTGCCGATCTTGGGCGTGGCCGCCACGGCAATCGGTTTGGGCTTGCGAGGAAGGAGCCGGGGCTTGGCGGGCGGCGCGGCGGCGCTCAAGGCGGTCTCAACGGGTTCCGGCGGAGCGGTTTCGGCTGCCTCTTCCGCTTTTGGCTCGGCTGGTTTTCCTAAAATATCGGCGGTCGTGGCGGCGGCCACTTCCTTGGCGGGAATGACCATGCCTTCGTCGGCTGGCGCGGGTTCCTTGGCCGGCTCCGGTTTCTTGGCGGCGCTGCCGGGTTTGATCTGGGGCACGCTCAAATCCCGCACGGTCGGTTCGGGCACCGGCTGCATATCCGCCCCCAGTCCGGTCGGTTCGAGGATTTTGGGCACGGCGCCCTTGGTCGATTTATCAAGCTGCTCCTGCAATTTGCGCGCCTGCTTTTCCAGGTCGCGCGCGCGGCGTTCGAGGTCGTTTTCGCCGGCGGTTTTGGCCGCGGGCGGCGCGCCGAAACCGGTGGCCCACCACCGGCGGCACCATTGGCCGAGCTGAAAATTGGTCAAGTACAAGAGGCTGATGACATAAACGGCCCCCAGCACGATGCCCGCGCCCACTTTGCCGACAAAGTGCAAGACGTAGGCGTTGAGGAAATAGCCGATGTAACCGCCGACGCTGGGGGCGTTGAGCGCCTGCCGCAAATGCACCAGCCAGCTCGCCTCGCCCTCAAACAGCGTTGCCAGGCACATGCAGCAAATCAACAGCACTCCGCCCCAGAGCCATCGCCGCCGCAAATAGGAGAGGAATTGAAAAAGATAGCCCAGGCCAAACATCAGCAGCAGCACCGGAATCATGAACGCCCCCACGCCGAAGACGCGGAATAATTCCAGGGCCAGCCACGCGCCGATCGGCCCGCCCAGGTTGTGGGGCGGGTTGTTCGGAGGCACACGATTGGCCGCCATGTCGTGCGCGTCGTGCGAGAGCAGCGCGACCATCAACAGCAGCGCCGCCGCGCCCAGCAGAACGCCGATGACATCGTTGAGGCCATGCGATTGTGAAGCTTCTTTGCGAGCCATGCGCCAACTCTAATGCGAGCGGTTCAATCCGTGAAGTTCAATTAGTCACTGTTTCCGGTACCGCAGCCAATACAGGGCGATCAAGCCGGGCGTGAGCAGCAGGCACACGGCCCAGGCGCCGCTGCCGGGGTGCGTGGGGAAAAAGATCAAGGCCGCCGCCGCCACGGCCGGCCCGCCGCAATTGCCGGCCCCTATGACCGCCTCGTGAATGCCGCCGTGCTCGCCCTTGGTTTCGCCGACGTCCATCGAATAAAAAAGCGACGAAAAATAAATCAGCCCCAGCGCCGGGCCAAGCACGGCTTGCGACAGCACGAGCGCCGCCGGATGCGGCACCAGCAGCATGGCCCCGAAGGAAACCATCAACATGACGTAGGCCGCCGCCAAAAAACGGAACCGGTAATGCCATCCCGGCCACAACCAAAGCGCCAGGAACGCCGCCGCCCGCGCGAACAGCCAGATCGAGCATACAAAGCCCGCCTGCATCGGCGAAAAGCCCAGCCGTTGCGCCAGCGCTGGAATGCTTGACACGGTTGTGTTGATGGCAAGGTAGGCCATCGGATTCGCGATCCACGCCAGCTTGAGAAACGTCGCGGGCGGCACGGGAGACCGGATGCCTTCCGGGACCGGATGCAGCGCGGAAAGCGGCTCGGCGGCGGGCGCGGGCGGCTGCTGGAGAACCTTTTTTTGCAGCCAATTGGCCAGGACAAGTTCCACCAGGAGCAGGCCGGCCGGCGCGTAAAATATGCTGCGCAGCCCCCATTTTTGCAGCATGGCCCCCCCTGTAAAATAGGCGATGCCCGCCGTCCCGGCCCAAACGACATTGTAAAAGCCAATCAACCCCGGCAGCCTCGCTCGCGGTTCGCCTTCGCTCACGAGCGCCTCCATGGCCGGCCATGTCAAACACATGCCGATGATCCCGGTCGTGGCCAGCCCGGCTGTCACCCGCATCGACCCCGTCGCGCCGCACGCCAAAAATGACGCCGCCATCAGCCCGGCGCCGCATTGGATGGAGGTCAAGTAGCCGAATTTTTGCGCGAATTGCCCGCCGAAGAAAGCCGCGAACATGCAAACAAATCCCAGCAACGCCGCCAGCAGGAGATTCTGCGTGGCGTTGAAGTGGAATTGTTCCTTGGTGTAGAAATAGAGATAGTAAAAGTAATAAGTGGTCGCCAGGCTGTTGAGCGCCTCCAGAGTAAAACAGACGCCCTTCAAATTCCGGGAGGTGACGCCGCGATGAATCGACGGCAACGGGGACGGGTCTTTTTCCATTCGTTCGCCCCGCACAGTGCCCGCCCTGGCGCGCGCTGTCCAGTCCGCAATGGGCATGTGAAACGCGCGCCGCTTTGACGTTGCTCCGCGCGAACTGGCCGCGCACTATTGACTCATAAAAAGCTTGCCATGACTTCGCACACAAAACTATTTTTGTGCCGCTCCGCTGCCTGTGGGATTGCGCTTTTGGCGGCGTCGGCTGTCCGGGCGGATAATGAAAGTGGCTGGGCGTTTCAACCGCCCGCCGATTCGTTTAGCTCCAATTCTTTGCTTGACCTGCGCGCGCTTAACGAGAACGCGGCCGGGCAACGCGGCTTTGTAACTCGTTCCGCGGATGGCAATGATTTCGCTTTCAGCGGCGGCGGCGCCGTCCGATTCTGGGCTGTCAACGACGCGTTTTACGGCAGTGACCCGGCCCGCCACGCGCGGTTTCTCGCCAAAAGAGGCGTCAACATGGTGCGGTTCCATTGCAACATCACGCCCACCAACGATGACTTGATGAGCATCGACCAGGGCGAGCGCGATCGTGTCTGGAAAGGCGTGGCCGCGATGAAAAAGGAGGGCATTTATGTGACCTTCTCGCCGTATTGGGCCGGGCCGGCGCGGGTGAAACCCTCCATGGGCATTCTCGATTCGGGCGGCGGCGGAAATTGGGGCTTGCTGTTCTTCGATTCCAAATTGCAGGCGGCTTACAAAAGCTGGATGAAACAAGTATTGACGGAGAAAAATCCCTGGACCGGCATTCCGCTCTCGCAAGACCCGGCCCTGGCGATCATCGAAATTCAAAATGAAGATTCGCTCCTGTTTTGGACCAGCCAGGGCATCAAAGGCGCCGCCAAAAAAGAATTGCGCCGGCAATTTGGCCAATTCGCGTCAAATAAATATGGCTCGCTGGCCAAGGCGCGGGAATCCTGGAGTGGCGCCGTCCCGCCGCCAAATCAGGACGGCCCTGACGATTTTGCCCAGGGCGAAGCCGCGCTCTACATTGTCTGGCAATTGACCCAGCATTCGGGCAGCGAGGGCCAGCAGCGCCGGTGCGCCGATCAAATGCAGTTTTTCAGCGAGACGATGCGGCGCTTTAATAAAATGATCGGCGGCTATCTCAAAGACGAACTCGGCTGCAAGCAACTGGTCAACGCCGGCAATTGGCGCACGGCCGATAACGTCACTATGCTTGACGCCGAGCGCTGGTCCTGCGCCGCCAACGAGGTCATGGCGGTCAATCGTTACTTCGACGGCGCGCACGAAGGCGCCAACAGCGGATGGGCCATCACCAAAGGCGACCGCTTCACGGATATTTCCGCGCTGCTGCGGCCGCGCGAGTTTCCGCTGGCGCTGAAACAGGTCGAGGGTTTTCCCATGATGGTCACGGAGAGTTCGTGGGTGCCGCCGCTGAGCCATCAATCCGAAGGTCCCTTTCTGGTCGCGGCCTATCAATCGCTGACGGGCATCGACGCCTATTACTGGTTTTCGACCAGCGAGGAAGGCTGGCGCCAGCCCGGCTCGGCCAACGGTTTTCTTCCCTCTGAGGGCAAATGGGTCTGCGCGACTCCCATGATTATGGGCCAGTGGCCGGCCGCCGCCTTGATGTGGCGGCGCGGTTACATCGCGCAAGGCAAGCCGGTCGTGCATGAGGAACGGACGCTGGACGATCTCTGGCAGCGCCGGATGCCGATGATCGCCGAGGACGCGGGTTACGACCCGAATCGCGACCAGGCCAGGCAATCGAACACGTCAAGCATTAAGAATGGCGTTGATCCATTGGCGTATTTCGTTGGCCCGGTCGTGGCCAAGTACGGCGGCGATCCGGCCAGGAGCCGCGTGGCCGGCCTCAGCCAGTACATTCACCGGGACCAAAAAGTGATTGACTCTGAGACAGGCGAGTTGCGCCTGGATTATGGCCGGGGTCTTTGCGAATTGAATTCCCCCAAAGCGCAAGGCGTGGCCGGATTTCTCAAGAAACAGGGCGTCTTCAAACTCGCCGATGTTGAGATCCAATCGGGCAACGACTACGCGAGCGTGCTGGCTGTGTCGATGGACGGCGCGCCGCTTGCGGATTCCCGGAAAGTTCTCGTGCAAATGGGCACAACCGAACGCCCCGCCGGCTGGAAGACCGTCCCGGTGCAAGTCGGCGGCCAAGCCGGCGAGGAAGTCGTCGATTTCGGCCATGCCCCATGGATCATCGCCCGCAACGAGATGACGCTGGTGGTGAAAAATTCAAAGCTGGCCCGCGCGCGAGTTCTCGATCCAAACGGAATGCCTGTCAAAGAAATTCCACTGCAAGATTCCGCGGACGGCAAGAGCGTCCAATTCCCGTCGGACGCCCTTTATCTCCTCCTCGATCGGCCATGATAAACCGACGCCCGGGCCTGTGGATAATGAGCAGATGGCGATCTCACTCAATGGCGGCATAGCGAAGTTCGCTTGCCTGTCCACGGGGAGGAAGGCGCCTAATACACGCCTTCGACGATCGTCTTTTCCATCGCGCCGAAGGGGCGAACCTCAGCCACGCCATCCCACGCATATCGATCTCGCGGCTCGCGGCGGATGGCTTCGTCTCGCTCCAGGAAGCGCGGCATGAAAAATTCGCGCGTCAGCGTTGTCAGCTCGACGCGGCCCCATTTTCCGTAATCGACTAATTGGCTCGTGTTGTTTGGATCGACGACGCGCAAAACCGCGCGCGGTTGCGGGGCGTAATACGTGATGGAAAAATTGTCCTCCGGCCGCAACGGCACGCTCGCCGCCAGGCCCATCAACGTGTTGCCGTAGGTCGGATAAAAACCGATGCGCCCTTCCAAAACTTCCTCGACGATGTAGCGCACGTATTGCGGGGCCATGGTCGTGCCGCCGCAAAAAACGCCGCGGATGCCCGCCTCCCACAAATCCATTTTTTCTCCCAGCGCCTCGAGTAATTTGGGCGTGGTGAAAAGGCCCGCCACTTTCCGATGCTTGAGAATTGTCAGCGCCTGATTGACAACGTGGTCCATGTAGGCGCGCGCGACTTCAAATTGTTTGCCGGCCAGCGCCAGCTTGACCCAGCGCGGGTCGAGGTCGATGAAATAGCAGGAACTGCCGCGGAAATTGGCCAGATGCTCGATGGCCAGGCGCAATCGGCGCGGGCCGGTTGGCCCCACCATCAGCCAGGCCGCGCCGCGCGGAAAATGCGCGTCGGACAGCTTGCCGGAAAATTCCTCGTAATCGGTCTTGTAATCGTCCCAGCCGATGCGCTGTTTGGGCATGCCGGTGGTGCCGCCCGTTTCAAAAACGTTGAATGGGCGGCTTTTGAATTGTTTCGGCACCCAGACTTCAGGCTGGAGTTCGCGCAGCCATTCGTCCTGAAAGTGCGGGAATTTTTCCAGGCAGCCGAAGCATGTGACTTCCGCCGCTGGATTCCAGCCGGCTTTTTTGGCCCAATCGAGCCAGAAGGGCGAACCGGTTTCCGGTGAAAAATGCCACTTCACGATTTCGCGCGTGTGGGCGTCGAGTTTTTGCCGGGCGGCGGCCGCGGCGCTGGAATCAATTTCAGGCATTAGGTGGCGGTGTTGGGCGTTGTGGACGGGCCAAAGTATTTCGCGATCGTGGCCTTGCTGGGCGGCGGCGTGGCGAGCGAAAAGAGAATCACGCAAAGAATCGAACCGGCGACCATCGGGACGACGGTCATGTAACCGTTGAGAAAACGCACGTCGCCATTCGGCGCGCGCGAGAGGACTGGAATCGCATCCGCGCCTTGCCCGATTTGCCAAATGATGTCCGGCTTCGGCTTGACGGGAGCGCCGGCCGCGGCGGCGGGCTTGGCGGGCGGCGAAGCGGGTTTGCCTTGCAGAAAAGCTGTGCCAATGAGGCTGGCCGCGACAAAAACGGTTGCCGCCAGAGCGCCCCATTTTGTGCTGCGCCGCCAGAACAGCGCCGCCACCATCACGGGCGCCATGGCCGCGAAACCAGAAAACGCGTAACGAATGGCGATCTCGAAAATCCCTTGCTTGTTCTTCAGCCCCAGCGCGACCAGATACGCGATGATTGTGACGACAACAATAAATCCGCGCGCGAAATGCACCGAGCGGCGCTCCCCGAATTTCTCCCGCCCGCCGTAATGCGCGAAGACGTCCTTGGTGAACATCGTGCTCAGGGCCAGCACTTGGTGCGCGTCTGAACCCATGACCGCCGAGATGATGCCCGCGCCCAGCAACCCGGCCAGCCAGGCCGGCGCGTAGGTCTGCAACATGCGCAGCAGGACGCCATCCGGATCGGGAATTTGGCCCAGCGTGGCAAACCCAAGCACGCCAAGAAAAACGCACGGCAGCCAGATGGCCAGAATCGCGATGGGATAGGCCACCACGGTTTGTTTGAACGCGGTCACGCGCCGCGCGGAAAAACACATGATCGCCATGTGCGGAAACATGATCGAAGAAAGCGGAATCAGCGTGTAACTCCAGAAAAGCTGCGGCGGCATTTTCGCGCGCGTGACCAGGGCGCTGGTCTTGGGGTTCGAAGCCAGTTGGCCCATGTAATAACTAAAATCGTGCGGCAGCGCGTGGCTGATCCACCCGGCCGCGATCGCGCCAAAACACAGGAACAAAATCGTTTGCAGGATGTTGACCCAGACCGTCCCGCGCATCCCGCCCAGGAACACATTCAGCGTGACCACCAGCGCCACAATCGCGCAGCCAATGGGATAGGCGATCACCGCTTTGTGCGTTTCTTCAGACATCGAAATGTCCGCCAGAACCGTTCCCCCGCCCATGATGCTGATTATCATGTAAGGCACGAGCATGGCCGCGCTCAGGGCGAAAATGGCCGTCCCGATGTGGTTGCATTCCCAGCGGTCGCGGAAAAACGAGACCTGCGTTTGATGCCCGAATTTTTTGCCCAACGCCCACAGCCGCGTGCCGATAAAGAAAATCGTCAGCGGAATGACCAAGCAGGAGGATGACGCCATCAACCCGTAAATGCCGATGCCCTGCCGGTAGGCCTGCCCCGAACTGCCGAGGATGGCGAACGCGGTCATGTTGGTCGCAAAGATCGACAAGAAGAAAACCAGCGAACCGATGGAGCGGCTGGCCAGGAAAAAGTCCTCTGTGTTTTCCTGGCTTTTCTTGAACGCGACGCTTCCGATAAACGCGATCAGCGCCAAATAAACCAAAATGACGATGACCGGTATCATTTGGAGGAATCGTCCGTCTCGTCCAACTCCGAAGGCCAGGCCGCCTTGACCAGAATCCACATCAGCACGGCGCAGCCGATGGAATACGCGGCGTGATAGGCCAGGCCGGCCGGCAAAAATCCAAAAACCATGGGGTCAGCTTTGCCCCAATTCCAAACATCCTGGTGCGCCGCGTAAACGGCCGCGATCAACAGAAAGAGAACGATGCGCCGCGCAACGCATGAGCCCGCGCGGCCCTTGGCGGGCGGGTTTTGGTTTTTGAAATCAGGGTCCATGCCCTCTTTTATTTGCCATCCGGTTTGGCGCCGTCAAGGTTGAGTTTGGGTTTTTCGTCGCTGGCCATGCGTTTGTGCTCGGCGTCGTAAAAGGCAAAAAGGTGCGTATTGGAGTGCACGTAAAGCACGCCGTTGGCCACCACCGGCGTCGAATAGACCGGCCCGCCCAGATTGGTCACGCTGAGCAGTTTCTTTTCCTTGCTGGCGGCGAAGACAAACAAATCCCCGTCTTCGTCCCCGCAATAAACCTTGCCGTCGGCCACCATTGTCGAACCCCACATGTGGGCCTTGAGGTCATGCACCCAGTATTCCTGGCCGGTGTTGGCGTCCAGGCAATGCAGAAAGCCGGAAAAATCTCCCACGAACAGCAATCCGTCCGGCGTGATGGACACCGTGGAAAGGCTCCGATGAATCTTGTCAAAACTCCAAATCTTGGCCGCCTTCGTCACGTCGCCCAGCTTGGTGGCGTCAATACAATTTAAAATGCCCACTCCTTCGCCGTGCTCCGGGTCCTGGCCGACCGCCACATAGACTTTGTCATGCCAGAACACAGGCGTGGCGTTGATCTCGCTGGGGCCATCCGGCGCCGGATATTTGTGCAGCGGATCATTGGCGCGGCGCGAGGCCGGGTTGCAATCGTACCACCACACTTTTTTCAAATACATCGTATCCGCGTCCTCGGTGCGGTTGATGGGCGGGCCGGGCACGACTGGGACAATGGCCGATCCATCGCCTTTTTTCGGCTCCGCGTCAAAGGCGTAACAAATTCCATCGCCGCCGCCGAAGAAAATCTCCGTGCGCCCATTGACGACGCCCATCGAAGGCGAACTCCATTCGCCGTGGAAAATGCGCGGGCCGATGGCCGCGTTATCCTCGCCGGCCAATTTGCCGGTGATTTTGTTGATGGCGACCAGGCTGGGAGAATTGGGCGAGGGAATGTTAACGTGCGTCCAGTCCTGGCCGTTGGAGGTGCAGGCGTAAATCAAATCGCCCACGATCAACAGCGAGCAATTGGAGGCGTTGTGGGGGAACGCGCCCAGTTCATCCATCATGTCGTACTTCCAGACGATGTCCGCGTCGCGCGGGCCGACCTTTGAAGGCGGGTTGCCGGGTCCGGCCACGTATTGGCCTTCATCCTTGAAGGGGCCAGCGTTGCCCTTGGCCAGGCCCTCGGTTGTCAAACACATGACTTCGCAGCGGCTCGTGACAATGTAGACGCGGCCGCCTTCGACGCACGGGGAGGAAAGCAGGCCGAGGTTCTCCCAATCGTTGACTTTGCCGGAGGCCAATTTGGGAATGACCAATTGCCAGAGAAACTCGCCGGTCTTTTCGTCAAAGCACATCAGGATGCTGCGATCGCCTTGATGCTGCGGATCGCGCGGGTTTTCGTTGTTGGTGCCGATGAAGACTTTGCCTCCGGCCACGACGACGTTCCCATAACTTTGCGAGCCAACCTTGGCCGCCCACTTGATATTGGGCACGCCGTTGACATCGATGTCATCGGTGCCCGCCTTGAGCGTGATCTGGCCGTTGGTATTGGCGGTAAAATGGTCGGGCAGCCCCGTTTCCGGCGAAATCATATCGCGTCCCGGGTCCGGCCCGCCCCAGCGCGGCCAATCGTTGGCGTGGCAAGAATAACCGCACAGCGCCAGAGCGGCGGCGGCAAGCGAGAGCTTTTTCATGTGTTCCATTTCAATTCGCGGTGACCGCGATGTTGTCAATAAATATCCGCATGCTCTGCGGCGAAAACGCGAACAGGCCCGGGCAGCCGTTTTCATTGGCGTGCGGAATGGGCACTTCGCTCGTCCAGGCGGCTGGCTCAGCGTCGCCTTTTTTCCAGGCCTTGCCGCGGATGACGCCCGAACCGTCCGCCGCCACGTCCACGCGCGCCTCAAGGCGGTACCAGACGTTCGGCAGCCAGTGGAACGGCGCCGCCACATGCAGCAATTCCTCGTTGGAAGTGATCTCCAGGGCTTGCTCGTTGCCCTTGAGCGAAATGCGGTAACGCTGGTTGATGACGCCCACGGTGGACATCTTGCGCTTGTTGCCCTCGCTCATCACATCGGCCGCGATGGTGTAATTCTTCAACTCCGGCGTGCCCATGAAAACCGTCGCGCGCTGGAAGAACGGGTTGTCAATCGTCTTGACCAGGCACTTGTTGCCGTCCTTGTCGCGCACGTCAAATTTAAACCGCGCCCCAATCCACGGCAGCGGCGGATAGGCGAAGGCTGTCGGCGGCTCATCGGCGTTGGTTGTCGTCTCAGTCAGCTTGGCGGACTCGAAATCCTGGGTGATCGGCAGCCCCGGCAGGATGCGCCCGCGGAACGTGCCTTTGAGGCCGTCCACCGTGGCCATGAACGCGCCGGCGGAGGGAGCCTTCTCCGGCCCGGCCGCCAGTTCGCCATCCGCGTTGAACGCGGCATTCATCTTGACCTTGACCTTCGCCGCCGGCGGGATGAAGGAGGCCCATTGAACGGACTTCGGATCGCTCACGTCTTTGACTGTCAAACCATGGGCGTCTAATTCGCGCACATGGAAGGAAGCCTTGTCACCCGGCTGCAAAAGCACTTCGGAAGGCTCAATTTGCAAGGAGGCCGCGGGACCCGGCGCGGGCCAATCGCCGCTCGGCGCGGCATCCGCCGTCTCGAATGAAGCGGAGGCCGGCGTCGCGCTGCCGAAACAATACAGCTTCTTGGTCGTCTGCAAATAAATGCGGCCATTGTAAGCCGTCGGCGTCCCGAAGCAGCGCCCATCAAGCGCCGTATGGGAAAGAATCTGCGGTTCCGCATCGCCCGGCGCGATGATGTAAAGAGCGCCATGGCCGCCAGAGGCGTTTTCCTCGCCGACAATTGCGGAAAAGCCCGGATCGTCCAGGATGGGCGCGTAAATCCGGCCATCGGCGAAGAGCGGGCACGAATTGCGCTGTTCGACGCCCAGTTTGAGTTTCCACAGCAATTTGCCCGACAGCGCATCGACCGCGACGAGGTAGCCGATTTCGCTTGTCACATAAACCTTGTCCCCGACCAGAATGGGCGAGCTGGCCGAAGTGCGAATTTGGTTGTCCCACAATTCCACCTGTTCGCGCGGCACGATGACCGGCTCCGTCGCGTTGGCGGGCGTGACGTGGGGCACTTTCAGGCCGACCATCTGGCCCGGCTCGTAAGGCGTGCCGTAAATGGCGATGATTTCGTTGTCATTATGCAGCAGCAGGGAGGAGTTGATGCCCGCCTTGAAAAGCGGGATGCGGAAGATCGGCTGGCCCGTGCGCGCGTTGACGCATACGACCGCGCCATCGCCGGTGGCCGAATAAAAAACGCGCCGTCCATCCAGCCACGCCAGCACGGGATTCGAGTAGGAATTATCCTTGGGCCGCGCGCCGGGAGTCGAGGACCACACAAGCTGGCCGCTTGTTTTGTCGAAGGCGTAAAACCGGTCCGAGGCCGGCCCTTCCGAGCCCCAGTTGGCCGTGATGCCGCGCGTAATGACCAAATCCTTGTCCACCACCGGCGAGGCCGTCCGGCCGTTCGGGAAAGTCAGCCGCCCGAATTCCTCCATGAGCGAATGTTCCCACAGCGTTTTGCCGTCGCGGTCAAAACCGGCGAAAATTCCCTGCGTGTCCTGGATGTAAACGTTGCCCGTTTCAGGATCAATGGTCGGGCTGGAGGTCGCGTAGCGGGAATAAATGACGTCGCTGATGAAATCGAGATAAAGTTTCTGCCACAATTTTTGCCCTGTGTTGGCGTCGAAACAGGCCACGCCCTCCTGCAAACTCGGCCCCTGTCCAAGGAAGCCCATTATATATATGCGCCCGCCGGAGGCGACCGCCGTCGAGAGGCCGGGAAAATCCGCAGTCCACAGGGGCTGCTGGGCGTCGATGGAGGCGGGCAAATTTTTCTCCGCGGAGGTGCCATTTTGATTTGGCCCGCGCCAATCGAACCAGCCCGTCGGCGCGGCGTCCGCGGCGGCATGGCCAAGGAAAAAACCGAAAAGGCCCAACAAAACCGGAATTCTCAGTTTCATATGACTTCGATGCAAAAGTGCTTGGCAGCGTTCCAAGACTGCGCGGAGTATGATGGCTCTTGCCTTCCCGCGCAACACAAATCATACTTACACGTATTATTTTGCGACAATCCCATGCCCCGTCCTAAACAGCCCGCCGAGCCGGTCGATTCGCCCAGCCGCCGCCGATTGCCCATTTTATTGCGGCACGCCTGGTTCAGCCTCAACCAGACCTTCCGCCGCCGCCTGGCCCACACCGGGGTCACGCCCGACCAATTCACGGCCTTGCGCACACTCATGGAACATGAGCCTCAAGGTCTGACCCAAAGCGGCCTGAACCGTTTGATCTCCAGCGACCCCAACACCATCGGCGCCCTGGTCGAGCGGATGGCCGGCAATGGCTGGATCACGCGCGACCGCCACGAGCGCGACCGCCGCGCCTACCGCCTTCGCCTGACACCGGCCGGCCGCGAAAAATTCGAGCGCGTTCGAGAAATCGCCATCGCCCTGCAAACCGAAGTCCTGGCGAACTGGCCCGAAAAAAAGCGCGAAGAATTCCTGGAAGACCTCTCCTGCGTAGCCGCCCGCTGCCGCGCCGCCGCCAAAGAAAAGGCGGAGGGGTGAGGCAGCGAAGCCTTTGCTATCGAACAAACACTGCCACTCTGGAAATTGGATCAAGCTAAACGGCGGCGCGCCGGGAGTCTTTTTGGGGTAATGGCTCAGTTTGAATCGGGTTGACCGTTGCTGACTTGGGTGTAATCTGATTCGTATTCTTATCTTATCCTGAGTCTGGCAGCAGCCAAGCCGAGGTGATCACGCGGGCGCTGGGACGGGCATTCCATTTGATTGATTGGCATAAGAATCCCGCTCGCGCATGGAACGTCACAAAGGGCGCAATTGAGGGCATTCAGAACGCGCAGTGTTTTATCGGGATTTGGCATCCAGACACGGCATCTGGCGATACTCTCTCAACTTGGATGCCTTTTGAATACGGAGTGGCAATGAGCAGCAAAAAGCCCATACTCATCATACATGACCATAGGTTTCCTGCGCGCATTATCGACCGGATTGATCGGGATAGCATTCGCATTTCATACAGCGATCTGACGCGCGAATCTGAGTCACCCACTATTGAAAGAATCGTCCGCCTTTGCCAAGAATGGGCAGCCTCCCATCGCACACTGACGATTTGAAATGGCAGTGAACGTGCCTGTCGAAAATGTCCGAGCCTCCCTTCTTTCCGTTTTGCGCCTTATCGCGGCAATTTTAAGTATCTGGTTCGCAGCAACTTATAAAATTATCTTCGGAGAAATCAGGCGATTTTGCAGAAAAACAGGGTTTTGCGGAAATAAAAATGCAGCTTTCGCAATCCGTTTTTCACTTTTTCTTGGATTTTAAATTCACAAGCCGTTACGCAACAACGGCTTCCATTTTATTCGAACCTCCAGGAAAAATCGTGCCGAAAAACCTACGGTAGGTTTTT
>DASXZY010000074.1:0-52333 GCA_036501625.1 Verrucomicrobiia bacterium | reverse complement strand
GCAAAGCGGGTCTGGGTTTTGGGTTGGCGCAGCCAATGTTCCAGTTGGGCGCGTTCAGTTTCAGAGAGCGTTATCAGGGTAGCAGGGCGAGCCATCCCCCAATATTATATTAATACTACTTGCTTTGCAAGTATGTACTAGCCCTCTCCAGAGATGAATCAGCCAATGAGTTGCTGGCCGTCGAGCGCAGGATGTCCGCCATCAGCCAGCGCATCCAGCAACTGCGCGCCCAGCCCATCACCCAAATCGACATGGGGCCCACGTATGCCGCGCTCTTTGCAGTCGGGCGGTTCTGGGAACAGGCTATTAAAGAACAGTTTTTGGACGCCTTCGCCCCGTGGGGCCTGGGTGAACATCAGATGCGCCCGTTTATCGGGCAGGTTCCTGGAATGGCCGCCGCCTTTAACTTGCGGCAATGGCTCGGCACTGGTCCGGGGCCAACGCCCGCGAACATCACCCGCGCGGTCAAGGTCTATGCTCGCGCCCTGGAAGGCAAAATTGATCTGTCCGCCGATTCTCAAATCTAAAAAATGAACTCCCTCACAGCACCTGCAAAAGAGCCTCCACTGAACCTGCTTGAACCGATTGTCCACCCCGCGCCTTTAGAGGATTCGCTTCCGGCGGCCGCGCCGTCCGCCGCCGCCGTGCCATTGGCCGAGAGCGAGCCATCCGAACTCGCCGACTTGAGACGGGCAAATGCCGAATTGCAAGCGCAATTGAACGTGATTCGGGGCCAATTGCAGGCCGAAGCCGCGAAAAAAGCGGCTGATGCCGAGGAAGAAAAGCTAATCACGGCGAGGATGGAAATGGGTCTCAAGCGCGAACAAGCGGTGGCCGCCACGCGCCGCCAAAAGGCGTTCATGGCGAGCGATTATGGGAAGATGGTCAGGGCACGGCATGAGGCGCGCCAGGGTTTTCGCCCCGCCGCCGCAGCGCGATGAACTGCAACCCGTCAAATGCTTTCTCGGCGGATGCTCCTGTGAATCCATCGGGACGTTTCCGGCGCGCGGGGTCTTCCAAATTTGAGACCCCGCGCGTCGTTCCCCCGCTCATACCGGCATGGCCGGGCCGCTCCGTCGCGGCAGGCGGCGTGGCTTCTCTTTTCTTTATCGCATGAACCTTATGGATGGCCCAATCCAAAAAAGCGGCGGCAGGAATTTGTCCGCGCCGCCCGCCATGCGCGCCGGTTCGCGCCCGCTGATGGGCATGGCCACGGCGGCTTTTTATCTCAATTTTCGGAAGGAACGGGTTGAAAATCAGGTTAATTTGGGCCGCTTGCCTGCCTTCAACATCGCACGGACGGAGGCGGATCGCGCGTGCCTGCGCCTGTTCTCGCCGGCGGTCCTTGTTTTCCTGAGCCTGCCCCAGCCCCAGCGGGCCGCTCGCACGGCGGAGATGCTCCCCGTCATTTTGCCGGGACTTTACATCCACTTCAGCCAGGCCCGCGTCGCGTGGTTGCTCCATTGCGATGTCGGTCACATCGTCGGGCTGTGCGAAGCGGGCGATCTCGCGGAATCAGGGCCGCGCAGTCCCAACGGCTCGCGCCATATCTCCCGCACGTCCCTCGCCAAATTTTTAACGGAGCGGAGGGTCTGTGTTTAAGATTTTTGTGAATAGCCACAGCGAATTTGGGAGTATCCGATGCCTTCTGGGAGGTTGCGCAGAGGAGGAACGCCCAGACAAACCGGGGCGCGGCGGTTTCTCAGCGCCGCGCGCCCGGCTCACCTTTGCCCGGCCACCCGGTTAGAATCATGCGCTCTGAGAATCTAACCTCCCATCCAGTCTCCGGCTCGCCCCGGCAAGAATTCCCCCATCTCCGCCAAGGTCCGCCTCAACGCGGCCACCGGGCGCCGCGGCGCGCCGTTCCCTGCGGACGTTGGCTTGTTAACGCTGGACACGCTGATTTATGAGCCGCGCCGCTAAAAAACCTGCCATCACCCCGAACAGCAAACGCGCCCGCGAGAAGAAACTGGCCGCGTTGCTCGCCCAGGCGCCTCTCCACATTCGACGCTCTTACCAGAAGTGGCTCGCCGCCGTGACCGCCCTGGACGCCGCGCCTTGCGGGGCCAAACGCCGGATTGCCCGCGTCTGGGCGCGGAGGCTTGGCGTCCAGCCTCAGTCCGTTTGGAGCCGGCGGAGCGAATGGCGGAAGCAGGGCAACATCATTTTGCTGGACAAGCGGCAGTCTCCAGCGGGAAAGAATGGCTGCCCCGCGGGATTGCCGCCCCTGGCGGTTCAGCACCTGCGCAAATTGGCGCAAGACGATGGGCTTACCCTGCAAGCGGTTGCAAAACTATTTAGCGGCCAACTGGCCCGCTGGCAGGGTGGAGACGCCTCCGCCAGAATTCCCGGCTACGACACCGCGCCCAAAGGCCGTCTTCATCAATCTGCGCGACAACTCCGCCACGCATGACAAGGAGCCTTTCGTTCCGTTTGGCAGGATCATTTCCGGCATGGAAGTGGCGGACTCGTTGAATTGGGAATATGGAGAACGCGCGGGCGGGGGAATTCGCGCCGGCAAACAAGCGCGGTTGTTCCAATATGGCAACACCTGGCTGAAGGAAAATTTCCCGCGCCTCGATTACATTCGCCGCGCAAAAGTCGTTTCCCCGACCGGCGCCGGTCCTCAGCCGTGAGCAAGATAAATACCCTATTGTGACGCCACATCCGTTCAGGCACAGTGCTGCTAATCTGTCATGAATAAAACACTTGGCATCGCGGTGATGATGGCGGCGCTGGCTTTGGCGCTGCGCGCGGAGGAGCCGCCGTTGCGGCCCGTGGCGGACCCGCGCCCCATTTTGCAGGACCTCCAGCGCAAAATGTCCACCCTCAACACTGTTTGCCTGGAGTTTGCGCAGGAGCGGGATTTGAAGCTGTTCGCCCAGCCGTTGCGCAGCGAAGGTGTCATGTTGATTGAGCGGCCCGATCAAATCCGCTGGGAAACGACCGCGCCGTTTCAGTCAATACTCCTGGGCAACCATGAGGCTGTGGCGCAATTCGAGCGCATCGATGGAAAATGGCAAAAACTCAAGCTGGGCTTTCCGCAAATGCTGCGGCGGGTCATGGAACAAATGTCGGCCATGAACCAGGGCAAACTCGACGCGCTCACCAGTGATTACACCATTACCGTCGCCACGGGCAGCCTGGCCGTGCTGACTTTGACGCCCAAGGACGAAACCATCCGCTCGATGCTGGCGTCGATCCAGGTTAAGATGCTCCCCGATTATTCCGCGACGCGCGAAGTGGTGATGAACGAACCGGGCGGCGATTTCACCCGCATCATTTTCAAAAACGAGCGGCGCAATGTGAAGTTCCCGCCTGGCACGTTCGATCAATCCGCGCCCTTGGACATCGCCGCTGTCAAAACGGCCATCACTCATGCGCCGTAGCTTTCTGGCGCTGCTGCTGGCCTGGCTGGCGGCCGGTTGCGCCGCGCCGCTGCCGACGCGAACGGTCGCAAGCCCGCTCCCGGCCGACGGATTATTGACAGAGCGCGCCGTGCTGACCGCGCGCGGGAAACAGTTCGCGCTCAACGGCTACCTGTCCCAAAGCGCGGCCGGGGGGCGGCGTCTCATTATCACGGAGATGTTCGGCCAGACGCTGGCGGACGTGCTAATCAAGCCGGACGGCACGGTGCAAGTCCTGCGCTCCAGCCGGGTTTTGCGGCCCGCCTGGATCAAGCGTTTCATCGCGGCGGATGTGCAGTGCATTTTTGGCGGCTCGCCTGGCCCCGTGCGGAAGTTGAGCGAGACCCATTTTGAAATCCGCCGGCTCTGGTACAAACTGGACGTGCAAATCGTGGAAACCCGGCCAGGCCCGCAGCCGAAGGAATTATTTGACACCCCGGCGAAACCATGAACATGCGAGAGTCAATCGCCGCCGCCCGCTTGAGCGGCCCGGGCCAATCAGACGGCGGAGGGGCGGTTTTTGAATTTCGGTTTGACGCGGAGCAGCCGGTCTTTGCGGGGCACTTTCCAGGGCGGCCTGTGCTGCCCGGAATTTTTCAACTTGAGATGACACGCGCGGCCGCCGAGTGGATTCTGCATTGCCCGCTGTCTGTCAACGAAATAGTCAAGTCGAAGTTCGAGCGCCCCATTGCTCCGGGGGAAACCGTGCGGCTGATTCTAAACTGCTCGGAGTCGGATGGGTTGATTCAGGCGCGGGCCGAATTCTCCGTCGATGGCGCCCAGGCCGGGCGCACGGCGATAACCTTGCGCCGAAAATAGGCGGACGGGACCCTGAGCCGGCGGTTTTTTCTTCGAAAACACCGTGTTTGACCGCATTCAACCGTATTTTACCGCGAATCGCCGTTTACCCAGGCTCATCTTGAAAATAAACCCAAAGATATGAGAAAGAACAGAGCGCCAAAGCGCCATACACGTCCAACATGCCACAGTTCGACATTCGCGCAAGCAAGAAAATTCATTAAAAAGAGGGAATTATATGCCAAGTCTCCCAAGGAATCCTCGTCCGCGGGCCCCTGGCGGGGCTTGAGTTCCATTTCGGCCGCTCGCCCCGCGCTTTATCCCTTTTTGGACGGATTTGTTGCGCCTTTTCGTCTGGTTATTCGCATTGGAGCGTGAAAATGTTGTCTTTCGTTCATGATGGAATCTGCTGATCGCGAAATGGCTGTCTTTAGCGCGGGGCGGCTGCTGCCTCTTTCCGAGCGCGACGCCTTTTTGGACAAGGCTTGCGCGGGCGATCCCGATTTGCGCCGGCGCGTGGTGGAGCTTTTGCGGGCCGGCGATGAAGCGGGGGAATTTTTGAGAAAGCCGGCCGTTGTTCCGCCTGCGCTGAGTGAAAGCACGGCTCCATCTTCGCTTCCGGCCGAAAAACTGGGCGATTGCATTGGCCATTATAAATTGCTGGAGCAAATCGGCGAGGGCGGCTGTGGGATTGTTTATATGGCCGAGCAACTGGAGCCTGTCCGGCGGCAGGTCGCGCTGAAAGTCATCAAGCTGGGCATGGAAACCAAGAGCGTCATGGCCCGGTTTGAGGCGGAGCGGCAGGCGCTGGCTTTGATGGATCATCCCAACATCGCCAAGGTCTTCGACGCCGGCGCGACCGCCGCTGGCCGGCCGTTTTTTGTCATGGAACTGGTGCGCGGCATCAAGCTGACCGATTATTGCGACCAGAACAGCCTCTCCACTTCCGAGCGCCTCGCCTTGTTTATTCAAGTTTGCCAGGCGATTCAGCACGCGCACCAAAAGGGCATTATTCATCGCGACATCAAGCCCTCGAACATTTTGGCCACTGTAAACGACGGCGTGCCGTTCCCGAAGGTGATTGATTTCGGCATCGCCAAGGCGACGCACGGAAAATTGACCGATCAAACGGTGTTCACCGCCTGCGAACAATTCATCGGCACACCGGCCTACATGAGCCCGGAGCAGGCCGAGATGAGCGCGCTGGACATCGATACCCGGAGCGACATTTACAGCCTGGGCGTCCTGCTCTACGAATTGTTGACTGGCCAGACTCCGTTCAATGCCAAAATGCTGCTGCAAGCCGGTTTTGATGAACTTCGCCGCACCATTCGCGAAGAGGAACCGGCCGCGCCTTCAACCTGTTTGAGCACGCTGACGGGCGGGGATTTGAGCGCTGTCGCCCGCCAGCGCCATGCCGAGCCGCCCCGGCTGATTCATTTGGTGCGCGGCGACTTGGATTGGATTGTGATGAAGGCGATGGAAAAGGACCGCGCGCGCCGATACGAAACGGCGGCCGCCCTGGCCGCGGACATCCAGCGTCATCTGGGCAGCGAGCCGGTGCTGGCGCGCCCTCCCAGCCGCCTCTATCAATTTCAAAAACTGGCGCGGCGCAACCGGCTGGCCTTCGCGGCTGCCAGCGCCATCGCGGCGGCCTTGGCTGTGGGGATCGCGCTGTCCGTATGGGGATTAATCAGGGAACATCGCTCGCGGCTGGAAGCGGAAAAAGCCCGGCAGCAGGCGGAGGCCAATGAACGGAAGGCGCAGGCCGAATCCGCCAAAAGCCGGGAAGTCTCGCAGTTTCTGGAGGACATGCTTGGCAGCATCGGCCCCTCGGTCGCGCAGGGACGCGACACGCAATTGCTCCGCGAAGTCCTGGACAACACCGCCAAGCGCGTCGGAATCGGCCTGTCCCAGCAGCCCGAAGTTGAGGCGGAGTTGCGTTACACATTGGGGGAGGTCTATTGGGAACTAGGCGACCTTGAAAACGCGGCTGCGATGCACCGGCAGGCCCTGAATATT
This sequence comes from Verrucomicrobiia bacterium, assembly GCA_036501625.1. GTDB lineage: Bacteria > Verrucomicrobiota > Verrucomicrobiia > Limisphaerales > Palsa-1400 > Palsa-1400. The sequence continues at coordinate 46,106 of DASXZY010000074.1, read as the reverse complement.
CGCCGGTCGCTGTTTGGCGAGAACGACGCGTTGACAGCGCAATCGATGCGCCGGTTGGGCCACGTTCTTTGGCGGCAGGGTCACCTCGACAAAGCGGAGCAATTGGCCCGCGCCAGCGTGGCCGTCCAGAGGGGATTCAACGGCGCGGGAAATTTGGAACTTGCCCGCTCCCTGCAAGACCTCGCCGCCATCCTTAATACCAAGAACGACGCGTCTGGCGCGGAAGACGCTTTGCGCGAAGCGTTGTCCACCAAAGAAGCCGTGCTCGGCCATGACAATCTTGAAGTGGCGGACAGCATGCACGAGCTTTCGGCTTATCTGATTTCCCGCCATGTGAAAGCGGCCGAAGCCCAAAAGCTGGCCGAAGTATCGCTGGGCATTCAGCGAAAGCTGCTCGGCGAGGGCAACCCGCTGGTGGCCATCGCGGCGCTGCGGCTGAAGGCTGGCGAGCTTGACGCCCAAGGCCGCACCGGCTCGCAGGAGGCCGCGCTTCGCGAATTAATCGCGGCCCAGCGCAAAGTTTTTGGCGGCGGACATCCCGATCTCGCGCAATCGCTCAACGTCCTGGCGTCGGTTCTTTTTCACGAAGGAAAATTCGCGGAGTCAGAAGAGGCCCGGATCGAGGCGCTTTCGATGCAGCGCAAGCTCCTGGGCGGCGAAAGCACGGAGGTCGGGCAGACCCTCTCGAATTTGGGCGACGTGCTGGCGAGTGAGGAAAAATGGCGCGAGGCGGAAGCGGAGCATCGGGAGGCGCTGCGAGTGCGCCGGAAAGTGCTGGGAAACAACAGCACTCTCGCCTCCTACTCGCTGGAGGCCCTGGGAAAAGCGCTGGAGAAAGAAGGCAAGATCGAAGAAGCCCGGCAGCTTTATCTGGCGGACGCCCGCGGCAGTTCCGTTCTCGCTTCCACCGCCCAGTATTGCCTGGCGGGATGGTATCTGCGCGGGGCCGGGAGGACTCGGGACGCCGCCAAAGCCGCGGAATGGTGCCTCAAGTCGGCGGACTTGGAAAACGTCCGGGCGGAAATCGAAATGGGCGTTCTATATTTCAATGGCACAGGAGTCGCCCGAGACGAGGCGGAAGCCCTTAAATGGTTTGATTCGGCGGCCGAAAAGGACAAGGGCTTGTCCATGAAAGCGCTTGCTGATTGCTATTGCGCCGCCGGCCGCGGGACTGAAGGAATCGCCGTCATGGCGAAGTATTGCAAGACGCATCCCAAGGATTCCGATGGATTGTTGACATTGGCCGCCTGGCAAACATGGTTCGGGCAGCAGGCGGATTATGTGGAGACGTGCCGCCGCATGATTCGCCAGGCGGAGAACTCGGACGACCGCGTGAGTGTTGAGCGCGCCGCCAAAGCAGTGTGCCTGCGCCCGCCGCCAAACCCCGTTCTCGCGGCGAGAGCGCTCAATGCCGCGCAACACGCCCTGGATTTGTCAGGCGGCTCGATTGGATTGCCTTGGGCGGAATTGAGCCTCGGCATGGCCCGGTATCGCAACGGCCAGTTCGAGGAGGCGGAACGGGTTTTGGCGCTCGTCGAGCAAGCGGCCGGCCGGTACCAGGACGTTTTGGGAACCGCGCGGATGTTTCGCTCCATGAGTCTGTCCAAGCTGAACCGGGGTGATGAGGCGCTTCGGCTCTTCCGTCAGGCGGAGGCGCAAATGTCTTCGCTGCCCCCCGACGAATCCAGGCCGGTGGTGGATGGCACGAATGCCACCCACGACGTGATGATCGGCTGGCTGGCCCGCAAAGAGGCCGCGTCGCTGCTTTTGCCCGGCGGCAAATGACGCCCGCGAAATAATTGCAAACAATTTGCGCTTCAGCGCCTGTCATTTCGCATTAACCAACGGCGGGACGATCAGCCCCCGCCTCAATGGAGGATTGCGAAATGACAAACAACAATGTTATCGAGCGCATTCGGCCAAACCGCTCCCGGCTCTCGGAGGCGATGGGCCGGAAGATGCGCCGTTGGGGAAGCGCGGGAGCCGGTTTGCCCCGCCGTGTCAAGCTGGCCGGGACTCGCGAATGGATGCTCGAACGCCGAGGGCGGAAAGCCCTTGTCGAAACCGATCCCGGATTGCCGGCAGCCCTGGCGGCGTTGATGAACCCAGCCGCGCGCGGGCAAAACGAGCCTCCGCTGCTTTGGACCTGCCTGGGAACGGGTCAATTGGCCGCTGAATTGCGGCGACGGGGTCATCCTGTTTGCGATCGCACGGTGGCGGCATTGTTGCGGGCGGCCGATTGCAGCCTGCAAGACAAACGCCGGTGCAATGAAGGTTCGTCCTGCTCCCAGCGCGACGCGCAATTCGCGCACATCAGTGCCCAAGCCGCGGCATTTCAACGGCGGGGGGAGCCGGTGATTTGGGTGGAGACCGGCCGGGCGGTTCCGTCTCAGTTCGCCGCCGAAAGCGTCGCGCGCTGGTGGCGGGAAATGGGCGTTGGGAATTTCCCGAAATGCTCCCGCATTCTCGTCGCGGCCGACGCGGGCGGCAGCCATGCCCCGCAAAACCGGCTTTGGAAAGCAGCCTTCCAGGATTTGGCCCATGAACTGGGATTGACGCTGGCCATCTGCCATTTTCCGCCCGCCACCACCAAATGGAGCAAGGTCGGGCATTGCTTGCCTGCTTCGCCCCAGGCTAGGCATGAGGTCAAAGTTCATCTGATCGCACCCGCGCCTTGGAATGACCAAGACGCGGCGCCGCCCGTGGCTGAATGGAATTACATGCTGCGCCCCCGAACCGCCAATTAATTGAAACTATGAATGCAAACTGCTTTTCGCGAATGATCAGCCGCGCGCTTTGCGCCGGGCTGTGTGTTTCAGCCGCCGCGTCGCCATCCGGCCCCCCGCTCTTTTCCTATCCCGAAGCTGTGGCCGCGGACCCGGCGGGAATTGTTTATGTGTCAGATACCTTCAACGACACGATTCGCAAAATCGCGCGCGACGGAGAAGTGACGACCCTGGCCGGATTGGCCGGGTGTCCCGGCAGCGCGGATGGGACGGGCGGCGCCGCGCGGTTTCATCATCCGCTGGGCCTGGCGTTGGATGCGGCAGGCTGCCTTTACGTCGCGGACTGGTGCAACAACACCATCCGCAAAGTGACCCCAACCGGCATCGTGACGACGCTGGCCGGATCGCCCGGCCATCGAGGCACGGCGGATGGCGCGGGCAGCGCGGCCCGGTTCTTTTATCCGCAAGGCATCGCTTTGGACCGCGAAAGCAACATTTATGTGGCGGACAGCGGCAACGACGCGATTCGCAAAGTAACTCCTTCCGGCGTGGTGACCACCTTTGCTGGAACGTGCGGCGGGGGCGGCTTGGCGGACGGCGCAGGCGATGCCGCCGAGTTCTATAATCCGCGCGCCCTGGCGATTGACGGCAAGGGCAATCTTTACGTGGCGGACCGGGGCAATGGCGCCGTTCGCAAAATCACACCGCGCGGCATCGTGACCACATTGACCAGGCGGGATGGCGGCCGGTTTGCGGGCATTTCGGGCGTGACGGTGGACCGCGCTGGCAACGTTTGCGTGGCGGACACGGATAACAATGCCATTCGCCAACTTACACCCGAAGGCGCCGTGGCGGCGCTCGCCGGATCCATTGGAGAATCGGGGCGCGCAGACGGCAAGGGAACGGCCGCGCGATTTCAAACGCCCCAAGGCCTGGCGATGGATGCGGAAGGCAATGTCTATGTGGCGGACGCGCTCAACAGCACGATTCGCAAAGTCACGCCGGCAGGGGCCGTCACGACGCTGGCTGGAGTGGCGCGCCATCCCGGCAGTTCGGACGGCCCCGCGCGCGGGAACATATTGTCTGTCGCCACCCGGCGGAATTTGATAATGGTCAGTCCTTGAGTGACGTTACCCGAATTCTCAAAGCGATAGAGCAGGGGGAACCCCAAGCGGCAGACCAATTGCTGCCGCTGGTTTACGAAGAATTGCGCAAACTGGCCGCCTCGAAGATGGCGCATGAGGCGCCGAATCAAACCTTGCAGGCCACCGCGCTGGTGCATGAGGCTTGGCTGCGCGTGGCCGGAAATGAGAATCCGGCTTTTGCCAACCGCGCTCATTTTTTCGCGGCCGCGGCGGAAGCGATGCGCCGCATTCTCATCGAAAAGGCCCGGCGCAAACGCGCATTGCGCCACGGCGGCGGCCAGCAACGGGCCAGCCTGGATGGGGCTTTGGAAGTGGCCGGGCCGGTGGACGACGGCGAACTTCTGGCGGTGCATGAGGCGCTCGACAAATTGGCCGGCCAAAACAAAACGCAGGCCGAATTGGTCAAGCTGCGATACTTCGTAGGAATGAGCCTGGAGGAGGCCGCCGAGGTGCTCGGCGTCTCCGCGCGAACGGCTGACAATTACTGGGCACACGCCCGCGCCTGGCTTTATCGCGAGATCAATGCCCAGCGCGGGCAGTGAAAATTTGCGCCGCTTTGCGTCCCGCGCGGGCGGAAATGCTTGACCGGCGGGAGGCGGGCGGGACATAGTTCGCGGTCAATCCGATGAACAAGTTTCGCTGGGGCATCCTGAGCACGGCTGGCATCGCGCGAAAAAATTGGCGCGCCATTCGTGACAGCGGCAATTCAATCGTCACCGCTGTCGCCAGCCGCGATGCCGCGCGCGGTCGCGAGTTCATTGACCACTGCCAGCGTGAGATGCCCGCTGAGTTTTCCCCGGCGGCCCTCGGCAGCTATGAGGCCCTCATCGAATCCAAGGACGTTGATGGCATCTATATTCCGCTGCCGACTGGTTTGCGCAAGGAATGGGTTTTGCGGGCGGCGGCGGCGGGCAGGCATGTCCTTTGCGAAAAACCGTGCGGACTGAGCGCCGCGGATGTCCGCGAAATGACCGAAGCCTGCCGGAAACACCGCGTCCAATTCATGGATGGCGTCATGTTTATGCATAACCTCCGCATGAGCCGGCTGCGCGAAATTCTTGACGACCAGAAGATGATGGGGCCGATCCGGAATATGATGTCGGTTTTCAGTTTTGCCGGCACGGACGCTTTCTACAAAGACAACATTCGCATTCATTCTGAACTGGAACCGGCGGGCTCCTTGGGAGACTTGGGCTGGTATTGCCTGCGGTTCGCGCTTTGGGCGATGAATTGGCGCCTGCCCAGGGAAGCGACCGGCCGCATTCTCTCCGCTCACGGCAGCCGCCTCAGCCCCGCGGCTTCGCCGACTGATTTTTCGGGCGAACTGATTTTCGAGGGTGGCGTGTCGATGGGGTTTTACTGTTCGTTCCGGGCACAGTTTCAGAATTGGGTCACTATGGGCGGCGCGCTGGGCTGCCTGCGGGTGGCGGATTTTGTGCATCCAACCAGCATTCATGAGCCATCGTTCGAGTTGAACGGCGCGGCGGAGCGGGTGAAGATTTGCGATTGCGAAGGCCCTCATAGCGCCAGCCGCGCGCCGGGCCAGGACTCGAGGATGTTTCGCAATTTCGCCGGGCAGGCGGCCTCTGGAAAGCTCAACGAGGAATGGCCGGGCTGGGCTGTGAAAACGCAACAAGTCATGGATGCCTGCCTGCAATCCGCCCGGCGCGGCGGCAGCGCGGTCCACATTGAATGAAAATATGAAGACACGAATTCTTTTCGCGTGCGCGGCGGTTTTATGGGGCGCGCTTCCCGGCGCCCAGGCGCGGCAGGCGGACACGGCCAATTGGACCGCGCAGCAAGACCATCAGAATATGATGGAACAATTGGGCATCAAATCAATGCGGCCAGGCGCCGAGGGCAACCGGCGGGAGGCCGCGAATTATCAAAACACCGATGAAGCCAAGGCCAATCCGTACCCGAATCTGCCCGATCCGCTCACCTTGAAAAACGGGGAAAAAGTGACCACGCCCGAAATGTGGTGGAAACAGCGCCGGCCGGAAATCGTGGAGGACTTCGACAAGGAGATTTATGGGCGGGTGCCGGCCCACGTTCCGAAAGTGACTTGGGAAGTGACGAAAACCAGCGCGGAAACCAACGGCAATATTCCGGTCGTGACGAAACAATTGACGGGCCATGTGGATAATTCAGCGGACCCTGAGATTACGGTCGATATCAAATTGACTTTGACGACGCCCGCCAATGCCCCAGACCCGGTGCCCGTCATGATTGATTATGGTTTTGGGGGATTCGGCGCGTTCGGCCCGCGCCCGCGCCCCAGCGGCGCCAATGCGGCGGCGGCCAGAAACGCCCTGGGCACGAACAATCCATTTTTCCGCGCGGGCTTCGGCCAGGGCTGGCAATCGGAAGTCTTGTCGAACGGCTGGGGCTTCGCGGTGCTCGTTCCCGCGAGCATCCAGGCGGACAACGGGGCGGGGCTGACTAAAGGCATCATCGGGCTATGCAACAAAGGCCAGCCGCGCAAGCCGGATGATTGGGGAGCGCTGCGAGCCTGGGCCTGGGGCGCGAGCCGGGCGTTGGATTACTTTGAAACGGACCCGGCCGTCGATGCCAGGCAGGCCGGCATAGAAGGCGTCTCGCGTTACGGCAAGGCAACGCTGGTCGCGATGGCTTACGAACCGCGGCTGGCCATCGCGCTGGTCGGTTCTTCCGGCGAAGGCGGGGCCAAGCTTTCCCGGCGCAATTTCGGTGAACTGGTGGAGAACCTCACCGGCTCAGGTGAATATCATTGGATGGCCGGCAACTTCCTGAAATACGGCAGCACACTCACGCCGGGTGATTTGCCAGTGGACGCGCATGAATTGATCGCCCTGTGCGCGCCGCGGCCGACGTTTATCAGCTACGGGGCCGGCTCCGGCAAGGGCGCGGAAGGCACGTGGGTGGATCAGCGCGGCAGCTTCATGGCAGCGGTCGCGGCCGGGCCGGTCTTCCGGCTTTTGGGGAAAACGGATTTGGGCACGCCGGGCAATTATTTGGCTGACCCGCAGCCGCCGTTGAACACGCTGGTGGGCGGCGCTCTGGCGTGGCGCCAGCACGATGGCGGGCATACCGACGGCCCGAACTGGCCGGTCTTTTTGAAGTGGGCCCGCGACTACATCAAAACACCCTGACATTATGCGCAAATTCGCAGCACCCATTCTGTGCGCCTGGCTTCCGTTTCTGGCCTGCGCGCAAAACAGCGCGCCGGAGGCCGTTCCTTTTACCAATACGATTCCGGACGCTCGCGATGTTGAATGCCCGGGAGTCATCCGCCTGGCCGTCGATGCTTCCGATGTGACGCGCGGCATCTTTCACGTCACGGAAAACATTCCCGCGGCGGCCGGTCCGCTGACCCTGCTCTACCCGAAATGGCTGCCGGGCCATCATTCCGATACTGGCGCCATCGCGGAATTGGCCGGGCTGGTGATCAACGCCGGCGGACGCGCGATTCCCTGGCGGCGTGATCCCGTCGATGTCTTTGCCTTTCACGTTGATGTGCCGGGGGGCGTGTCCGAGATCGAGGCGCGATTCCAATTTCTCTCGCCGACGGATGAGAAGCAGGGCCGCGTCGTCGCGACTCCCGTCATGCTCAACCTGGAATGGAACGCGGTGGTCTTGTATCCCGCCGGTTATTACGTGCGCAGAATCCAGGTAGAAGCCTCGGCGAAGTTTCCCGATGGCTGGAAGGCCGAGACCGCGCTCGAAAGCGCCTCAACGGATGGCGCAACTGTGCATTTTAAACAAACGGCGCTGGACACGCTTATTGACAGCCCGATTTTCGCGGGCGCTTATGTGCGCGTTGAGTCCCTCTCGCCGGACGTGCGCCTCGACATCGTCGCCGACCAGCCGGAGGACCTGGCCGCGACGGATGAGCAGATTCAACTGCACCGCAATCTCGTCACGCAGGCCGTCAAACTTTTCGGCGCGCAACATTATGACCATTACGATTTCCTGCTGTCCTTGAGCACCCGCCAGGGGCCGATCGGCTTGGAGCACCACCGAAGTTCGGAGGATGGCGTTGCCAGCGGCGGCTATTTTACGGCGTGGAAAGACAACCTGGGCTGGCGCGATCTTCTGCCGCACGAGTACACGCACAGTTGGTGCGGCAAGTACCGGCGCCCGGCCGATCTTTGGACGCCGGATTACCGCGCGCCCATGCGGGGCAGCCTGCTGTGGGTTTATGAGGGGCAAACGCAGTTTTGGGGCGTGGTGCTGGGCGCGCGTTCGGGCCTGCTGACGAAGGAAGAGACCCTCGGCAATCTTGCCAGCATCACGGCCCGCCTCGATACCGATGCCGGGCGGACGTGGCGTCCGCTGGAGGATACGACCGATGATCCGGTCATGGCCCGCCGCCAGCCCAAGGGCTGGAGAAGCTGGCAGCGATCCGAGGATTATTACAACGAGGGCCTTCTCATTTGGATGGATGCCGACAGCCTCATCCGCGAACTGTCTCAAGGCGCCCGTTCGATGGACGATTTCGCAAAACTTTTCTTCGGCATGAACGACCGCGATTGGGGCGAATTGACCTATAACTTTGATGACGTGGTTCATGCGCTCAATCAGGTTCAACCCCACGATTGGGCAGCTTTTCTGCGGGATCGTTTGGACAAGGTCAGCGCTCATGCGCCGCTGGACGGCATCACTCGCGGCGGCTATCAATTAGTCTATACAAACACGCCGTCGGAGTGGTTCAAAGCCAATGAGAAACGGCGCAAGAGCACCGATCTGTCGTATTCGGGCGGCTTTGTCCTGGGCAAGGAAGGCGATGTCAGCGAAGTGATTTGGGACAGCCCGGCTTTCAACGCGGGGCTGACCGTTGGATCGAAAGTCCTGGCTGTCGATGGCCGCGCGCTGGACACCGACCAGCTTAAAGCCGCCATCAAGGATGGGAAATCGCCGCTGGCCCTGCTGGTCAAGAGCGGCGACGTTTACCGCACAATCGACCTGAACTACACCGGAGGTTTGCGTTATCCGATGCTGGAAAAGAGCGGCGCCGGTTCAAGCAGCCTCGACGCCCTTCTGGCGCCCCGGCCCTGAGTTCGCGAAGGCCGAAGGAGATTATGTTTCCTTTCCTCTCCCGGCGGTTCGCGCGACTCGTCGTGGTTTTGGCGTGGGGATTGGCCGGGCCGCTCCCGCGCGCGGGCGCCGGAAGTCTTCCCAGCTTTGTTGTCCGCAATCTGCTGGTCGAGGATGGCTTGCCGGAGGATTCTGTGACCGCCGTGGTGCAGACTGACGACGGTTATATGTGGATGGGCACCTACAGCGGACTGGCCCGGTTCGACGGCGTTCGATTTACAATATTTGACAGCGGCAATACGCCGCAACTGGCCAGCGGCCGGATTACCTGCCTCTTCCATGACAAGGCCGGCGTCCTGTGGATCGGGCATGAAGCCGGCGAATTGACCTCGCGCGACAAAGGCGGGCATTTCCATTCGGAACCGGTGCGCGTTTCCTGGAAAGGCCGGAAGATTTTTGGCATCGCGGCCGATGAAACCGGAGACCTCTGGCTGGTCAACGACCAGGGAATGTTGGGACGCGTTAAAGACGGCGCGCCAGCCTGCCCGCAAGCGGGGCGCCGCGAAAAGCTGGTGGGCTTCGCCGATGGCTTCGATGGAGCGGTTTGGGTTACGCGCGATGGCTACGCTTCAAGCCTGGGCCACGGCGAGCTGGCGCCGCAACCCCTCGACGGCCCGCCGGAGGATTCGTACGTCCAGGGGATTTGCCCAAGCCGCGACGGCCATCTATGGGTGGCCAGCAAAAACATGGTGCGCAAATGGAACGGCGCCGGCTGGATGGACGAGGGAATCGCGGCGCCGTGGCAGGATGCGCCGCTGACGGCGTTCATTGAAACCCAATCTGGCTTGCTGGCCGCCGGGACGCAGGACAAGGGGCTTTATGTCGTCAGTCCGAGCGGCGAAGCGGTGAACTTTAGCCGCACGCGCGGTTTGCTCAACGATTGGATTCGCAGCCTTTGCTCCGACCGGGAAGGCAATTTGTGGGTGGCCACCGGAGGGGGCGGCGTGGCCATCCTTCATGCGGGCTGTGTGGCTGCCGCCAATCCGCCCGACGAGTGGCAGGGGCGGCCGGTCTTGTCGGTTTGCCCAAGCGGCGATGGCGGTGAGTGGATCGGCACCGAGGGCGCCGGATTGTATCACTTCAAGGATGGGCAATGGTCGCACTTTGGCGTCAACGAGGGGCTTATGAACCTGTTCGTGTGGTCGGTGAGCGAAGACTCAACCGGGCGGGTGTGGGCTGGAACTTGGGGGGCGGGTTTGTTTGTCAAACAGGCGGCTAAATTTCAGCGCGCGCCAGGCCTGGACCAGATCACAGTTCCAATGCCAGCCTTGCAATGCGTTCCGGGAGGCGGCCTGTGGATCGGGACTGAGGCGGGTTTGCTGCGTTACGAGGGAACCAATGGCACGTGGGCCGGCCCGAAGACGGAATCCGTGCGCAAGGACGTGCGCGCGGTTGCGCGGGATAGCCAGGGCGCCGTGTGGATGGGCATGCTGGGCGGCGGATTGGACCGCCTGCGCGATGGGGCCGCGCGACATTTTGGCAAGGCGGACGGGCTTTCCAGCGATTTCGTGCAGGCGCTTCATATTGACAGCGATGGCGCGCTTTGGATTGGCACTTTTGGCGGCGGCCTGGACCGGTTTAAGGATGGGCGGTTCGCGGCCATCACGGCGAAGCAGGGATTGCCCAATAACATCATCGGCTGCATTTTGGACGACGGCAGCGGCGGCTTCTGGATGAGTTCCCATGCCGGCATTATCCGCGCCTCCAAACAGGAATTAGACCTCTGCGCGGACGGCAAAACGGATTCGATTCATTGCGCCACCTTTGGCAAAAGCGACGGGCTGCCCACGCTGGAGTGCTCCACTGGATTCCAGCCTGCCGGCTGCAAAGGGCCGGACGGCCAGCTCTGGTTCCCGACCGGCAAGGGCCTCGTTTCCGTCAATCCCAAAGAAATCCACGTCAACGCCTCTCCGCCGCCGGTTGTGATCGAGGAGGTGCGCGTGGATGGCCATGCGCGCGCCGCCGCCGGGGAACCGTTGCGAATTGCGCCGGGGCAGCACCGGATTGAGATCGATTACACCGCGCTGAGCTTCGTCGCGCCGGAGAAAGTGCGCTTCCGCTATCAATTGGACGGGATGGAAACCAATTGGGAGGAAGCTGGAACCCGGCGCGGAGCGGACTTCACCTATCTGCCGCCGGGCGATTACAAATTTCACGTCATTGCCTGCAACAACGACGGGGTTTGGAATACAACGGGCGCCGAGTTTGCCTTCAACCTCCTGCCGCACTTCTGGCAAACGCCGTGGTTTCTTGTCTTGGCGGGAGGAGCCATCATGGCCTCGGCCGGGCTGGGGGTCCATCTCGATGGGCGCCGCCGGTTGCGCCGCAAGCTGGAGTTGCTGGAGCGGCAGCAGGCGGTCGAGCGCGAGCGTTCCCGGATCGCCCGCGACATCCATGACGATCTGGGCGCCAGCTTGACGCGCATCTCCCTCTTGAGCGACGCCGTCGCGCCCGACCAGGTCAGCCCTCCGCAGGCGGGCGAAGCCCTCAGCCGCATTTTCACGACCAGCCGGCAATTGGTGGGGGCGCTGGACGAAATCGTCTGGGCCGTCAATCCGAGGTTTGACACGCTGGACAGCCTGGCCAGCTACCTTGGGAATTTCGCGCAGGATTTTCTGGAGACGGCCGCGATCCGCTGCCGCCTGGACATGCCGGTGCATCTGCCCGTCTTTCCTCTGACCAGCGAAGTGCGGCATAATGTTTTCCTGGCATTCAAGGAAGCGTTGAACAATGTGCTCAAACACGCCGCTGCCACCGAGGTCAAGGTGTCCCTCGCCCTAGACGCGGAGGCGCTGGTTCTTTCGGTCGAGGACAATGGGCGCGGCTTCAGCCCGCCTGCCGCCGCCGCCCGGCCCTCCGGCGGCTTCGGCCTGGCCAACATGAGCAAACGCCTGGCGGAGATTGGAGGGCGGTGCGACATCCAAAGCGCGCCACGCGGCGGCGCCATCGTGCGGTTTACCGTGCCCGTGGCGTGTCCTCATAATTGATGACGATACATTTTGGAACCCGCTGTCTAACATGGGGAAAAATGTGAGCATTGGCGTCTCCATTGTGGAGGATGACGAACCGGCGCGGCAGATTCTGGCGGGATGGATCAGCCGTGCCAAAGGATTTCATTGCGCGAGCCAGCACGGCACCGGCGAAAGCGCGCTGGAACATCTTGGCCGGGAGAAGCCGGATGTCGTGCTGGTGGACATCAACCTGCCAGGGTTGAGCGGCATCGAATGCGTCAGCCAATTGAAACTGCGATTGCCCGCGACGCAATTCGTCATGCTCACCGTTTATGAGGATGCCGACCATATTTTCAAAGCTCTCTCCGCGGGCGCCAGCGGGTATCTGCTCAAGCGCGTTTCCCGCGAAGGTTTGCTGGCCGCGTTGCAGGATGTCCATGCCGGCGGTTCGCCCATGACCAGCAGCATCGCGCGAAAGATCGTGCAGTCCTTTCATCCGGCCGGCGGGGCCGCGTCCGCGCCAGCCATTTCGCAGCGCGAGCAGGAAGTCCTGGGATTGCTGGCGCGCGGATTCGCGTGCAAAGAAATCGCCGATTCACTGGGCATCAGTATTACGACGGTCAGCACCTACGTCCGGCGCATTTACGAAAAGCTGCACGTGCATTCCCGCGCGCAGGCCGTGGCCACTTACGCGCAAATCAATCTTCAGGAAGGGCGCTGGAACAAACGCACGTAAGCTAAGCGCGCGGAGGCTTTGTCCTCTGTTTTGACGACTATACAGCCCCGGCGGCCTTTGGGAAGATGGCCCGCATGAAGCCCGGATCGTTCTCCCCCGCGGCGCCGCCGACTGTTACGCTCGCCGGCGCGGAGACGATCCTTGCTTGCGTCAACCGTCCGCGAATTCCACGGCTTAAATAACAAAAAGCATCTATGCAAAGACATACTCTCCTCCTGTGCGGAATGCTCGGCTTGGGCATTTCCGCCGCGCGCGCCCAAACCCAATCGACGCTCTATTCGTGGGAAAACAGCCTGGATGGCTGGACCATTCTCGAACCCAAGATTTGGAGCACGACCGGATTTCCGGCCGATACAGGAGTTACCGATGGCGGGTATAGCTGGCAATTGACGGCCGCCTCCGGCCCTGATTACGGAGCCGCCTTGCAAGGACCGCTCTCGACGGCCTTAACCGCCACTCTGGCCAACACGGCCTCCATCAGCCTCGATCTCGACACGCCCGCAGCCGGGGATTTTGGCTACTATGAGCAATGGGATTTGGTCATCAGCCAGCCGGGAGGAATCGGGTATGTCTCAGTCGATGGCTACAGCTATCCAGGGGACGCGAACATCGGCGGGGCCACAACGCTGACGTGGAGCATTTCGCCAAGCATTTCCTCAGCCATTGCCGCCAACCCGTTGCTGCCCTGCCAGTTGGCCTTTCAGATCGGGGGCGGATTCAATAGCTCGGTGACTAACACGATGTATTTGGACAATCTTCGCGTGACTTCCCTGGGGCCAATTCAGCCGGCGCAATTGTGGGTTCGGGAAACTTTCAATGACAACGCCGCGGAAATCTTTCCGGCGCGCACGGCATTGAGCAACGAGACCGCTTCGGTTGGTTTTAACGCCGCCACGCCGTGGGTAACCAATCCGCGGGAAAGCGGCCTGCTCATCGGCACCAACACCACGCCGACCAACACCACTTTAATGGCCGTGCGCGGCAACCCGGATTTCTCCTTCCCCGCGGGGCCGGACACGATGGGACTGCCTTCGGCGCTCGATGGGATCAGTGGCGCGCTGGTGCAGGACAACAGCGGGGGCGGCTACGGTTTGACGACCCTGTGGACTTCCGGGGATTTCATGACCCGGCAGCTTGCTCCGAACGAATTCATCAACTTCAACGTGGAGGGCGAGTATTGGTTCGCGATGACCATTGGGCAAGTGTTTGACGGCCAATACTCCGGCGACATCCAGGCGTCCGGGGCCGGAGGCATCGGATTCTCCGACGGGCCAGATACGAACGCGGATTTCGTAGCCATCGGCGTGACCGGCACCAACGTCTATCTCGGCCCGACGAACGCAGGCAGCCCGTTTGGAACCATCGACGTCACCAAGTCCGTTTATATCTCGCAGGGAACTCTGGGCCAGGCCGGCAATCCCAATTCTCTTATTTACAATCCCTACAACGACCCAATGTATGGCCCCGGCGCGAAGGATGCCTTTGGCAATCTTATTTGCACGCAGGATGGCGGGCCGGGCCTGACCAATTTCACGGGCGGGCCGTTTTACGTGAGCGCCTACGGCACCAACACTTACGGGGCCTCCCGATTGGGCGTGGTGCAAGGCGATGGCATTGTTGTGTTGGGACACCTGCGGACGCACACCAATGGCACGGCCACTGTCGATGCCAAGACTTACATGGCCGCCTTGGGCGACCAAATGGACCTGCCCACCAACGGATTCGACACATCGGCCATTCAGTGGGATTGCAGCTACAGTTTCAACTTCCAGGGGACCATGACGAGGATGCTGGTTTTTGAGAATGGCGAGTTTCCATTTTACCTTTACGCGTTCCGGGCCAGCACCAATCTGGCGAATGTGCTGGGCATTGATCCGGGATACATCCAGGTTTCGCCGCAGGCCAATACGTTCACGGGTTTTCCGATCAATATGACCAGCTACGCGGCCGAGGCCAATTACAATTCCAGCACGACTCTGCTCAACGCTTCGGGTTACGGTGGGCTTAGTTATCAGTGGTACCAAAATGGCGCGGCCATCTCTGGCGCCAACGCGCAAACCTTCAGCATCGGCAGCGCCGCGACCAACGACCCCTCCTTGCCGGCCGGCACGGACGCGGGCACGTATGTCTGCGTGGCCACGGACCCTTCGGGCATTTGGAACGCGGTGACCAGCCCGCCGGTCGTGGTCACGGTGACCGTGGAACCGCAGTTGGCGGTCACCGGCGTGCAGCTATTTGCCAATCAATCCACGATCAATATCTCGTACAATGAGCCGGGACTGGCCGGAGATATCAACCTGGCCAATTACAGCATTTCCGGAGGAGTCACGATCACCAATATCGTGGAATTGCCCGCCAACGGCCAGACCACCACCGTGCAACTCCAGACCACGACCCAGCCCATCGGGACGCGGCTGTCGCTGGTCATCAACAACATTACCAACGCGGCGGGCGGAATCATCTCCAACAACACGACGGAGACTTTCTGGACGGATATTCCGGGGCCGGGGGCCGTCAATATTGATTTCTGGGCCTATCCGTCCCAGGGCACCCAGTATTATTTCAACACCTTCCTGCCCGGCACGCCGAATCCGCAGATTGCCACCAACTACACCGCCGCCAGTTGGGACGGCCCCGGTTCGGGCGTCAACGCGAACAACGGCAATTATTTTGGCGGGCGCATGTACGGCTGGTTTGTCGCGCCGGTCACGACCAACTACGTTTTCTACGCAGCCTGCGACGACGGGGGCCGGCTGTCGTTGAGCACCAATGCCGATCCCGGCAATCTCCGGGTGATCGCGGCTGAATCGCTCTGGTCCAACGGGGATTCCTGGACCAATTACTCCTACGAGTTCCCCACCGGCGATCATCGCGGCGACGGGACTTCAACCACGGCCAGCGCCGCCGGCACGATTGGCTGGGATACCTCGGCGGCGGCGGGTTCGCTCGCGGGCAATGTTTTCGTGCCCGACCCGGCGACGGCCTGCCAGCAAAACCGGTCCGACCAATTCATTGTGGCGTATTACGACAGCTCCGGCGCGACGGGCGGCCCGGCCGGCGCCACCGATAGCTGGGGCGCGGCCTTGTCCCAGGTGACTGACGTCGTCACCAACGGAACCCAATTCTGGCCGAACCGGGACACCAACGGACAGGCGCTCATTTCGCTCGAGGCTGGCAAGCAATACTACATGCAATTGGAGCACGTGAACCAAACGGGCGGCTACGCGGAAAGCGTCACTTATAAGTACACGGGCGCGCCGGACCCCGTTTCACCGACGGCCAGCGCTCTGAGCGGTTCTGCCATTCAGGGATTGGTCGCGTTCACGCCAAGCGTGTCCATCAGCCTGTCGAATGGCACGCCCGTGATTGCGTATTTCGGAGTCCTGCTGTCTGGCGCGACCGTCAATCACATCGATACGCAGGTCGGCATCTCCTCCGGCGGGGCGGGGCATTATGTTCCTCCTGCCGGCCAGGCCGCGCAGTTCTTCCGCGCGAGCGAGTAACGGGCGGTTGATGCGTCGATTCCATGAAAGTGAATCAAACCGCCAGGCCGCGGCGAGGCTTCACGTTGATTGAGCTATTGGTGGTCATTGCCATCATCGCCATTCTGGCGGCGCTCCTGCTGCCCAGCCTGGCGAGCGCGAAGAAGCAGAGCCAGCTTACCAAGTGCCGGAGCAATCTCCGGCAGTTGCAGTACGGCTGGATCATGTACGCCGGCGACAACACCGACACCATCCCGCAAAATCTCGCCAGCGACGGCCCCGGTTTCGCGGGTTCGCCGACCGACCCAAACGCCCAACCCGGCCAGAAGAACGCCAGTTGGGTGTTGGGGGACATCAGCGCCAGCACGGAATCGACCAATGCCGCATTCCTGGCCCACGGCCTGATTTATCCGTACGTCAACTCAGCGGGCGTTTACAAATGCCCGGCCGACGTCAAAACAGGCTCCGGCAATGCCCCAACGGTGCGCAGCTACTCGATGAACGCTTGGATGAATGGCGTCCCGGCTTGGCCGGTGTCGATTCCGTGCGTCGATTTTTTGAAGCTCTCCCGGATCACGCGGATTCCGACGGTGATGGCCTTGGTGTTCATCGAGGAAAATCCCGATACGATCAACGACGGCTATTGGGCGCAGGACCTCGACAATCGCGCGCAATGGATCGATTCCCCCGCGCATTATCATAACAATGGCTGCGGGCTGTCGTTCCTCGACGGCCATTCGGAATTCAGGACTTGGACGGACATGAACGTTTTAAATGGCGCCGACGGAGGAGCGAGCGGTTTCGCGGCCAAACCGCTCAACGGCCCGGATTTGCCGTGGGTGCAAGCGCGCTGCACCGTGCAAGTGCGCTGAACCGAAGATTAAGCATAGACCAGCAAATGAATCTCGTCGGGCAGGTTGTCGGAGATTTCGCGGACAATGCTGCCGCGCAACAGCGAGGCCAGCCCGTGCCGTTCCGGCGCTCCCAGGATTAGATACGAAGCGCCCATGGTCGCGGCAATATCGACGATCGTGTCCGCCACCGAATCGCTGACAGCGTAGCATGGGTAAACCGGATGCCCCTTGGCCTTCTCCCTGGCCGCCAGGAACATTTTGCGGGCATCCTCGTCTTCGTGCCATTTTTTCTTGTAATCCTGCTCTGTCAAGACCGGCATGGCGCGGATGAAAAGCAGGTAAAGCGGCCGATGGGTTTGGCGCGCTTCCTCAATGGCAAAATCGAGCGTCTTGCCCGGGCCTCGAACCGCGCACATCATGGGCGGCCCGTCGGCATCGGTGACCTCAATCTTCATCACCGTGGGTGGCGGAGTCGCTGTTGGCGCCGGGGACGCGGCTTGCGCGGCCTCCTTGGCGGCTTTGGACCGGGCGGCAAATTCACCAGCCAAGCCGCGCGAAATCAATCCCACCAGAAGCACGGTCATGGCAAAGACCAGCGCCGCCCGTTTGTCCGCGAAAAGCGAGACCTCAATCGACAGCATAATCAGGAACGTGGCGAACATGAGGACGCGCTCCCACTTCGCCAGGCCCAATTTCCGGTCAGTGCTGCACGCTCCAAGATTCGTCGCGATGGCTCCCACCACGCCCACGGCATAGAGGTCCGCCAAGCCGCTCACGTCCTTGACCGCGATCACTAAAAACGCCGGGATGGCCGTGGCCACGATCAAGCCCATGGACGGCACGCCAAATTGGTTGAGCTTTTGAAAGCGCGGCGGCAGCTCGCCATCGCGCGACATCAAAAAGGAAATGGCAATCAAAGCGACAATGGCCGTGTTGACAGCCGAGAGGAGCAGGAGGCAAAACACGAAGCTTACAGCATAGGCAGCCGCGGTGCCCGCGAAAGTTCCCCAGGCGCCGCCGACAAAGACCTGGCCCATGTAGCGCAGCATGTAATCGCGCACACCGGGATGGCCCGGGGCATCCACATTCGGGTTGGCAAGGTCGGTGTCGTTGATGGTCAGGTGCGGCAACGCATGAACGGCCAGGCTCAACAGGGCCGTAAAAACGCACACTTCGATCATGACCCACAGGATGGCGGGCGTGGAGGTCTTGGAGACGTTCGGATTAGCATCCGTGGCGCCCGGATTGAGCTTCATGACGCCTGTCGAATTGGCGATGGCCTCCACGCCGGACAACGCCAGCACGACGCCGACAAATCCCTTCCAATTCTTGGCGAATCCGCCGGAGAGAGGCTCCACGTTATGCACGGCCGCGCCCAAATGCGGAATGGCAAATATTCCCAGCAACAGGACGACGACGAACGTCGGCACGGAAACCAAGAAAGCCAGGCCCCCGGTATGCTTGGGCCCGAAGATATTAAGCATGCCGATGATGACGATGGCCCCAGCCGCGTAAAGTTCCGGGCGCGTCACGCCGAGGTAGGTGAAGGCTGACATGGCGCTCAGAGCGGCCGTGACGATGTAATCGGCCACGAGCAGGAAGGCCCCGACGATGGATATGATAACCGAACGGTGCCGGACGCTGGCATAGACACCCCCGCCATCCGGGTAGTGCTTGCAGATGGCCATATAATTGACCCCAACCAGGGCCGTCAGCACACACATGGCCGCGATGAGCCAAAAAGAACTGTAGCCCCCGGCCGCGAAGGCCAGGCCTATTACATAAGCCTTGCTGGTGCCCCAATCGCCGTAAAGGATCGCGGCCGCCCGGGGCACGTCCACGTTCCTGGGGCGCCGGGTGTTACTGGCAACGATCATCGACGAAAGCGCACTTCATTGGGGGCGCAAAGTAGGCGCGGCCCCCGTCAATAGCAAGACTTTTTGGGCATTTTGGATTTTCAGCTTTAAGTCTTTGACATGCCGCGTTTATCTTGGGTTTTGCATGGATAAACTGGTCATGTCCCCCGTGCCCGGCGAGCGCTTGTTGCGCTTCGTCGGCGACCGCGTCCGCTTCAGCCTCCGGCTGCCGGCCGGCGCACCCGCGGGGGCCCGCGCGCTGCTGCGCACCAATTTGGGAAAGGCTGCCCGGCTCCGCCAAGAGATCATAGCCACCCACGCCGGCAAGAATCCCATGTCCGTCGCCTTTTGGCGCGATGTGCCGCTGCTTCCGGAAAGTTCCGGCGAATGGGCCATCGAACTGCCGCTGACCGACGCCGGCTTTTATCGCGCCAAGGCCTACATGGCCGATGCCGAGGGCCGCCAATACTGGCCGGAAGGCGAAGACGCGGGCATATCCGTCCATCCCAACAGTTGCCGCACGGGAAACACGATTTACTGCGCCTTCACGCGCATGTTCGGCCCCACCCGCGCGGCCCGCCAAACGGACGATCCGCAACGAGAGAAGGAACTGAACAAGTTCGACGACCGTGGCTACGCCGTCATTCCGCCTTCAGGCACACTGCGCGATCTGGCGCGGGAATTGCCTCACATTATTGACACCTTGGGCTGCCGCGTGCTTCACCTGCTGCCGGTCGGGCCGGCGCCCACGACCTTTGCGCGGTTCGGGCGTTTCGGCAGCCCCTACGCCTGCCAGGATTTGACCGCCATCGACCCGGCCCTGGTGGAGTTCGACAAAAAGACCAATGGCGCCGGGCAATTTTGCGAATTGACGCGCGAAGCGCACCGCCGGGGCGCGCGCGTGCTGCTGGACATGGTCATCAACCACACCGGCTGGGGTTCGACGCTGTTCGAGAATCATCCGGCCTGGTTCGCGCATGATGCCGACGGCACGTTTGTCAGCCCGGGCGCGTGGGGCGTGACGTGGGGCGACCTGGTGGAATTGAACCTGACCAGCGTGGAGTTGTGGGACGTGCTGGCGGAAGTTTTTTTGACGTGGTGCCGCCGCGGCGTGGATGGGTTCCGCTGCGATGCCGGCTACAAAGTGCCGACACCCGTCTGGCAATACATCGAGGCGCGCGTGCGGCAGGAGTTTCCGGACGCGATTTTTCTCCTGGAAGGGCTGGGCGGGCCGTGGGAAGCGACGGAAGCCTTATTGACGGAAGGCGGCATGCAGTGGGCTTATTCGGAACTGTTCCAGAACTACGGCGGCGCCGACGTGGCGCGGTATCTCGATTACAGTTTGCGCCAAAGCCAGCGGGTGGGCCTCTACGTGCATTACAGCGAGACACATGACAATCCGCGCCTGGCTGCAAAGGGGCGCGAGTGGTCGTTGCTGCGCAACCGCCTCTGCGCCCTGGCCAGCGTGAGCGGCGGATTCGGTTTTACATGCGGGGTGGAATGGCTCGCGCCAGAACGGATTAACGTCCATTCCAGCCGGGGCCTTTGCTGGGGCGCGAAAGAGAATATCATTCCCGAACTGGCGCGGCTGAACCAGTTGCTGGCAAATCATCCCTGTTTCTTCGACGGCGCGAAAGTGATGGCGCTGAGCGGGCGCGATTCGGCGGTCTGCGCGCTGCGCCGCGATTCCGCCGAAGGCCTCGATTCCGTGCTCGTGCTGGTCAATACCGACGAGCGCCAGAGCCGCGGCATTTCAATCGCCTCCACGGAATATGAATTGATGAAACGCCCCGCGCTGGACCTCCTCGGACAGAGAATGCCTCGCGTGGAAACGGGACGGCGGGAAATGCTTTTCACGCTCGAACCCGGAGCGGCCTTTTGCCTGGCGGTTGCGGCGGAACCGGCGGGCATGCCGGGCGGAGCCTACCGGCGGGCGCGCGCGCAATCGGCCTGGGCCATTTCCGCATTGAGCAAGACGCTCCTGCCGGAGCAAATCGGGCCGTGCCCGTGGGGCGCGCTGGCGTCGCGGGTTCATCTTGACGCGCGCGGATTCCTGGGCTGCCTGGCACACCTTGATCCGGCCCGTTCCCGGACGGACCTGGCGGCGGCGCTGGATGCCGCCCAAGGGCAATTTCCGCAAGTAGTCGAATGGACCACATTGGATCGGCGGCGCATCACTCCCATTCCACCGGGCCACTGGCTGTTGCTGCGCGACATCCGGCCCTTTCGCGCGCGCTTGAAATGCGGTTCGGCGGACGCGCTGGAAGTGGCGGAGTCGATTGAAGTCCGGGACGGATTCGCCGCCTGCTTCGCTCCCAAACAGCCGGAAGTTCCGCTTGACGCGGAATTGGAATTGGAGCGCTACGCCGCCACGACTGAGGTTTCCCGCGCCCAGGTGCGATTTTTGCGGGCCGCGCCGTCCTTTTCCGCGAACATGGCCAGACCGCCAGCCGGCTCGCTCATCCTCCTGACGAACGGGCGCGGCGGCATGGCTCGCCTTGGCGTTGATCTGGGTTATGTCAAGTCCAAGTACGATTGCGTCCTTGGGGCAAACCTGCATCCAGACTATCCGGTGGATCGCCACGTGCTGGCCAAGAGGCTGCGCGCGTGGATTTCGGCCGACGGATTCGTGACGCCCTTGAACCTGCAAAATCTGGCTTCCTTCGAGATCGGGCAGCCCGCCGCATGGAACTTCATGGCCGAGGCGGGCGACAGCCGGACGGTGGAACTGCGGATGACCGCCGATATGCTGGCGGGATCGAACACGACTGTGTTCGCTTTCGCCCGGCAGCCGGGCACGCTGCCAGCCGATCTGCCGCCGCGGTTCGAGGTGCGCATCATCGTCCGGGTTGATATTGAAGACCGGAACTTCCATTGGGAGACGGTGCGCAACGGCGGCGCGGATGCTCATTTCTCCCAGCATTGCCACGCGTTGAACGACTGCATCGGATTCGCGTTTACGCCGGCGGCGGACCGGCAATTGAGGGTTGTCAGCAGCGCGGGCCGGTTTCACTCGGAACCGGAGTGGTGCCAGGGCATTCCGCATCCGGTTGAGCAAAGCCGCGGGCAGACTGGCTCCGGTGACGCCTACAGCCCGGGCTGGTTTGAGTTTCCGCTGGAGAAGAACGGGCGCGTGACGCTGGCGTTGTCGGCCGAAGCGCCGCCGCCGGATTTCGCCGCGCTGAATCCGGCCCCGCCTGCGGCGCGGGAGCAGGACTCCTTCGGCCAGCAATTGGGCCTGGCCGCGCGGGCATTTGTGGCGCGGCGCGAAAGCGGCCGGACGATCATCGCGGGATATCCGTGGTTTCTGGATTGGGGGCGCGACACGTTTATTTCCGCGCGCGGCCTTCTCGCCGCCGGAATGGTGACGGAAGTGGAGGAGATGCTCGAAACGTTTGGGCGGTTTGAGGAGAACGGGACCATGCCGAACATCATCCACGGTTCCAACGCCTCCAATCGCGACACCTCCGACGCGCCGCTGTGGTATGGCGTCTTGTGCGAGGAGACGGCGGCCTGCATCGGAGGGACACTTTATGAGAAGGCTGTCAATTCGTCCGGCAAGACCATCGCGGATGTGCTGGGGGAAATCGCGGCCGGTTACGCGCGCGGGACGCCCAATGGCATTCGCATGGATCCGGCTTCGGGGCTGATCTGGAGTCCGCGCCATTTCACATGGATGGACACCAATTATCCAGCCGGCACGCCGCGCGAAGGCTATCCGGTGGAAATCCAAGCGCTGTGGATACGGCTGCTGCGTCAATTACAACGTCTTGAGGCCAAGGCGCCGGTTGAGCCGTGGGCGGCCCTGGCCGAGCGTGCCGGGCAATCCTTGCGGAAGTATTTTTGGCTGGAAGAGCAGGGTTACATTTCCGATTTGCTGATTGCCCCGCCTGGCGGAACAGCCGCCGCCGCCACGCGCGACCAGGCCCTGCGGGTCAATTTTCTTTTCGCCGCCGCCTTCGGTTTGTTCAAGGGGGCCCAGGCGCGCCGGGCGGTGGAAGCGGCGTTTCGCCATCTTTTCGTGCCAGGCGCGATGCGGACGCTGGCGCCTTTGCCAGCGTGGCCGCCGCTGGTCATCACCGCGTCGGACGGTCGCGCGCTGAACAACCCGCGGGAGCCGTATTGGGGCCGCTACCAGGGCGATGAGGACACCCAACGCAAGCCGGCCTACCACAACGGCACCGCCTGGCCGTGGGTTTTGCCGACGGCCTGCGAAGCGATGGCGAAAGCCTGGGATTCCGCGCCCGCCGCCGTCGCCGCCGCCAAAGCCTGCCTGGGCAGCCTGGAATCATTGTTGACGGCGGACTGCCTGGGCCAGATTCCTGAAATCCTGGACGGCGACGCGCCGCATCAAGCCCGCGGCTGCGACGCCCAGGCTTGGAGCGTTTTGGAGGCGTTGCGAGTCTGGAAAGAATTGCAGAAGCTTGGCACTCCGCCGCCGGCCCGGTAAACTTTCTTTCGTCATGGAACGTTCGCGCCATTTCCGCCAGCCTCGGATGCCTCTGCCGCCCCCCACGCCGCGGCAGCGGGCGCTCGCGCAATGGCGCGGATGGGACTGGACCGCCGAGGAAAAGGCGCGGCAGCCTTCCGCCAAATCCGCCGGGGGCGTCCTGCCAAGAGTATTGACTGGATTGGACCTCGAACGGCGGCGGGCCGAGATGGAAATCATCAAATTTTGGAGCCTGCGAATGGACCCCAATGTGACCGCCCACGCGCGGCCCACCGGTTTGCGCCGGGGCACGCTTTTCGTCAGCGTGGACAGCAATGTGTGGCTGGACGAGATTGTGCGCTACCGGCGGAAAAAAATCCTGGAAATGCTGCAGGATGGTTTCGGGCGCACGCTGGTGGCCAAAATCTCCTTTCGCTGCGGATGATTTAGGCCGCGGCCGGAGCCGAAGCGGGAGCGGGAGCGGCGGACGGCGCGGGTGTCTCCGGGCCGGAGGGCTTTTTCAATCCGAGCTTGGTGCGGAGATAATCCCGGTTGTAATCGTCCAGCAGTCCAGCCCTCGGGTCGAGCAATTGCTCCAGCGCCCGCTGCTGGATTTCCCCGCGCGGTTTCAAATTCAAGCGTTGCTCGGAGGTTGGGCCGATCTTCTTTTCGTAATGATCATAGACGATATCGGCGAGCTGCTTGTAGTGCTGGGCTTCGTCATCGTTGTCGCTGACCAGGCAAAGGAATTCGCTCCGGTACATTCCGACCAGGTTGGCATTGACCCTGTCCATGTCCGTTCCTTCATTATCATCGGCCACAGTGGCGACGACAAAATCCTGCAAGGAAATATTCTGCTGCCGGCCGACGAAAGCGTTGGTGTAGGTCTGTTTGAGGTAATTGAACCAGAAGGTGGCCTGCGCGACCTGGTTGTTGATGAAGAGCAGTGGAATGGCTTCCTTGAGGAAATTCTTGTGCGCGTTTTGGAAATTGGAATTGGGCTGCTCGGAGATCATTTCCTCGTAGGCGGAATTGATCTTGGGAACCAAACCCAAGTTGGGCCAGAGCATGAAATTGCGCTCGGTCACGTTGGTCACTGATGGCGCGAGCGCGCCGCCGCGGAAACAATCCCCCCGCAACGATTGAAAAATGGAGCGGCGCAGGCTGTCCGTGTCTTCCTTATTCATGTGGGTGTGCTGCCGGTACAATTCCGCCCAATAAACCGCGTGGGCGTCGGGCAGGCGCCAGTCGAAAGGGCCGTATTCCTCATCGACCTTTTCCATGATGGCGGGGTCCATTTTATAGACGTCGCGCAGTTCGGCCGCGCGGGCTTTCTCGGCCGCGGTCTTCGGGTTTTCCAGTTCCGGCATCCAGTTGGTGTTCGGCGGGGGGCCGATCACTTTCTGCATTTCCTGAGCCCAGCGCAATTTGTAGAGCATGTGGGCGTCGTCGAGGTTTTGCCCCATCTTGTGCTGGAAGAGCCAGGAGAGTTCGCGATAGAGCAGGGGGGAATCCGGGTTGAGCTGAATGCCGTGATCGCGCAGCAAAACAATCCCGCGCTCGAGCCAATGCCAGCGGTCTTCCGGGTCTTTAAACTTGACGGAGATGTTGTAAGCCATATTCCAGGCCTGCATGGTCCAGACTTGGGTGAAATGAGGTTCGAGCGCGGTAATCCAATCTGACAATTGCACCATCTCGAAATACTTGTCGTCCTGCTGCATGTCAGTCGCGCGAATCCACAGGGCGTTGGCGATCAGCCCGCGAAAGCCGCCCAGCGCGACCGTCGTGAAGGCCAGCATTGGGGGAGCGTTTTTCAAGGGCGGCAGCACGGTCAGCCCAAGAGTCGAGCGATCGTGGTTGAGCCGGCTCTGCACCTGCGACGCGCCGCAAAAGAGAAGCGCGGCCACAAGCAGCAACGCGACTTTATAAATTCGGCCTTTATTCATCCGCCACTTTTAAGGTATGCCATATTGACATTCTGACAATGATAATTGCTCAATCTTAACCAGTGGACTTTACGGAGAAAATTCTGGATGCCCCCTCGCTGGCGGCCTGGCGCGAAAACGTTCGGCGCACCGGGCGGAAACTCGTCGCCACCAACGGCTGTTTTGATGTCCTCCATTTGGGCCACGTGACTTATCTGCAACAGGCGCGCGACCAGGGCGACGTCCTGCTGGTTGGTGTGACCAGCGATGCCGGCGTTCGCGCGCTCAAAGGCCCGTCGCGCCCGCTCAATAATCAAGACGATCGCGCCGCCGTGCTGGCCGCGCTGGAGTCGGTCGATGCCGTGCGCATTTTTCCCGAAATGGACGCGCGGGATTTTTTGCAGGCGGCGCAGCCGGACATTTATGTCAAAGGCGGCGATTACACTGTAGACACCATCAATCAGGATGAGCGGCGGATGCTCGAAGAAATGGGCGTCAAGATTGTGATCCTGCCGGCCGTGCCGGGGCGCTCCACAACGGCCCTGGCGCAAAAAATCCAGGCTGAAAAAACACCCGCAAAAGACTTGCCACCCGGCTCCTCAACGCCTATCACCGATGCCATGCCGTCAGAAACATTCAAAGCCAGCCGCTGGACCAAAGGCAATCACCTCTTTCCCACCATCATCGAAGTGACGGACCGGGCCGTCGTCCGCCACAAGCGATCCTGGTTCAGCAAGGATGACATGAGCATCAGCATCCAAAAAGTGGCGTCGGTTCACATCAAGACCGGCATCTTTTGGGCGGAGATTCTGATTGAATCGACGGGCGGAACGGACCCCGTCGGCAGCCACGGCCATCGCAAGGCTGACGCCCAGCGCATCAAGGACTTGATCGAGGGCTACCAGCAGCAGCGCGTCGCTTCCTCCTGACGCCAAACTGTCACACAATCGTCACCCCCCCGCCGTTGCGCGCCCGCTGCCTTTTGGCAAGGTAACGGCATGAAGACGAGGATACTGGTGGTGGATGACGAACCGGATGTTCTTGAGTTGGTCACCTACAATCTGGTGCAGGCGGGTTTCCACACGGAGACGGCCGCCGATGGCGCCGAAGCCTTGCGCAAGGCCCGCTCCAGCGCGCCGGATTTGATTCTGCTGGACCTCATGCTGCCGGAAATGGACGGGCTTGAAGTCTGCAAATTGCTCCGGCGCGATTCCAAAACCAGCGCCATCCCGATCATCATGCTCACGGCGCGCGCCAGCGAGATCGACCGGATTGTCGGCTTGGAATTGGGCGCGGTCGATTACGTCCCCAAGCCTTTCAGCCCGCGCGAACTGATCCTGCGTGTCAAGAAACGCCTCGAACAAGCCGGCGGCCCTCCTGTCAAGAACGCCTACTTGCTCGGGCCGCTGCAAGTGGATGTCTCCCGCCACCTCGTCACCGTGCGCGACCGGCGCGTCGATTTGACAGCGACGGAATTCAAGCTGCTGGTTCTCCTGCTGCAGCGCGTCGGCCACGTGCAATCGCGCGACCAGCTTTTGCGGGACGTTTGGGAATACGAAACGCACATCGACACCCGCACGGTCGATACACACATCCGCCGCCTGCGCGAGAAGCTCGGCCTGGCCGCCAAGTACCTCGACACCGTCCGCGGAGTCGGCTACCGCGTCTCGGCCGAATTGCGGGCTTCGTAATTTCTTCATCGCGTTGTTTTTGGCGCGGCGCTATTTTGCGGGCTTGA
This sequence comes from Verrucomicrobiia bacterium, assembly GCA_036501625.1. GTDB lineage: Bacteria > Verrucomicrobiota > Verrucomicrobiia > Limisphaerales > Palsa-1400 > Palsa-1400. The sequence goes on along the minus strand of DASXZY010000074.1, from coordinate 19,188 downwards.
ATTTTGACCCCGAAATCGTCCGCCGGGCGCTGGCCGAGGACGTCGGCGCGGGAGACGTCACCACGCTCTCCACGGTGCCGCCCGGCGCCATGGCCTCCGCTTGCATGGTCGCGCGCGAACCGATGGTCGTTTGCGGTTTGCCGGTTGCGGCCGCCGTTTTCAAGGAACTTTCTCCCAGCATCGAAATCGAACATCTTGCCGAAGACGGCGCGCAGGCCGCGCGCGGGCAAACGCTGTTGCGGTTGCGCGGGCCGGCCGGCGCCATTCTCACGGCCGAGCGGGTCGCGCTCAATTTCGTCCAGCGCCTTTCGGGCGTGGCCACGCTGACGGCGCGGTTTGTCCAGGCCGTTGCCGGAACGCGCGCGCGAATTCTTGACACGCGCAAAACGACCCCGGGTTTGCGTCAATTAGAAAAATACGCGGTCGCCCGCGGCGGCGGGGCCAATCACCGCGCCGGTTTGTATGACCGCGTGCTCATCAAGGACAACCATCTGGCCGCGCTGCGCCTGGAGCCGCCCAACGCCATTGAAGCGGCCGTGCGCCGCGCGCGGGACAAATACCCGGCCCTGCCGGTGGAAGTCGAGGCCGACACGCTGGGGCAGGTGGAGCAGGCCCTGCTGGCCGGGGCTGATGTAATTTTACTTGACAACATGTCCAACGAAGACATGCGCTCGGCCGTGTGGCTGGTCAATGGCCGCGCCAAGACCGAGGCCAGCGGCGGCGTCACTTTGGCCTCCGTGCGCGCCATCGCGGAAACAGGCGTCGATTTCATTTCGGTCGGCGGGCTGACGCATTCGGCCCGGGCCTGCGACGTGGCCCTGGATTTCGAGAGCGCGCCATGAGCGTCGATGCCAAAATTCTGACCGCGCTGCGGGCCGCCCCCACGGGCGTTTCGGGCGCCGAATTGTCGCGCCATTTGGGCATGACGCGGGCGGGAGTCTGGGCGCGGATTGAGGATTTGCGCGCGCTGGGCTACGACATTGAAGCCAGCCCGCATTTGGGCTACCGGCTGCTGGCCGCGCCCGACGCGCTCCACGCGGACGATCTCCAGGCGCGGCTCGGCATAACCCGCGTGGTCGGCCGCGAGATTCACGTTTTCCAGGAAACGACCTCCACCAACGACGTGGCCGCGCGCCTGGCTCGGGGCGGGGCGGAGGAAGGCGCGGTCGTGTTCGCGGAATCGCAAACCAAAGGGCGCGGGCGTCTGGGCCGCGAGTGGCTTTCGCCGGCGGGCAAAGGGTTGTGGTTCACGGTGCTGCTGCGGCCGAACAAATCGCCGCAAGAGACCACGCAATTGACCGTCGCGGCCGCCACGGCGCTGGCCCGCGCTGTCAAACATCAAACGGGCCTGGCCCCGGAAATCAAATGGCCCAATGACATTTTGATTCGCGGCCGCAAGATCGCGGGCATCCTGACGGAAATGCGGGCCGAACTGGACCGGGTGCAGGACGTGCTTTTGGGCATCGGCATCGATGTGAACCTGGATGCGGACGATTTTCCGCCGGCCCTGCGCGGCATCGCGACGTCGCTGAAAATCCAATCCGGCCAAAAGGTCAATCGCTCCGAACTGGCCGTGGAAATTTTGCGCGAGCTGGACCGCGACTACCACGAATTGACAGAGGGGCGGTTTGAGCGCCTGGCCGAGCAATGGGAGGCCGGCTGCACGACGCTGGGCCGGCTGGTGGCCATCCGCGTGGGCGACCGTGTCATTCGCGGCCGGGCGGAATCGTTGGGTGAAGACGGCGCGCTGCTGGTGCGGGGCGCGCACGGCCACCTGGAACGCATCATCGGCGGCGACGTGACACTGGAATAACTGGGCGGTTGTATTTTGGGCGGGAGTTGCTATGCTGCACAGCATCACGCCATGAATTGCCAACTTCTTATTCGTGGAGAAAATGCCGGCAGCTTCTCGCTGGACGAGTTGAAACAGCGGCGGCTGGACGGCCGGCTGACTGGGCAGGAATTGGTTTGGCGCGAGGGCATGGCGGGCTGGGAGCCGCTGAATGCCGTGCTGGGCCTTCCGGCACAGCCGCCGAAGCGGCCAAAGTTCAGCCGCTGGGCGCTGGCGGGCATCGTGGCGGGAAGCATCGTGCTTTTGACAGGACTGGGGTTTCTTGCTTGCGCGGGAATTGCAGTTTTTCAGGGCGTTCGCAACGGGCTGGCCATCCCATTGTCCACCATCGGCCCGGCCATGGCTCCGGCGGGCGAATCGGGCGTGGCGGAAGCCAGCGAGCCTATCCAGCAAAATAACAACAGCCCCGGCGCCGCGCAAATCGCCAAGAAGGATAAAGATTTCCACAACCGGCAATACCTCGACGCCTACCAGGAATTGGGGGCGCATGACCAGCCATGGGATGCCGGCGCAAAGCTTCTTATACGTGACTGGATGGATGACAATTACGGCGGCGAGACCCAGTCCAATGTGGCGAACTATATAACTCTGGGAAACAAGCTGGCGGCTGATCCATCGTGCAACGATGCCATTGCATTGACGGCGGCGGCCGCGACGTGCCCGGAATACTTCGAGGGAGTTCGCCGCTTCAAACGGGCGGTGGAAGCGTTCGGCCATTCTCATTACAAGGCGTATCCGCAGTGGTTTGCCACCGTCATGCTGGCGAGCCGGACTGGCGGCGACGAGGAGAGAGCCGGGGCGCTGGAAAAGGACGCGCTGCGGCTCTTTCACTTGGCGCTGAAGGACGGCAGCCTGCGCGCGGAGGATCAAGGACTCGTCTATGACATTCTCATAAGCGGCTGGGGAGAAGGCTTCCACAAGCGGCACGCCAAGGCCATTTGCGACATCGCGGCCGCCGCAGGAGAGTCCTTTCAGTGGCTGGCGTTGATGCTCAAAGGCCGGTTCGAAGACGATCTGGCCTGGACGGCGCGCGGCGAAGGATTTGGCAATACGGTGACCGCAACCGGCTGGCAGGGCTTTCACGATCATACTCTTGCCGCCAGCAATAGCATCTACCAAGCCTGGCAACTCCACCCGGATTGGCCGGAGGCGGCGGGTTTCATGGTCTATGTGGCCATCGGAGAGGGCGGCGCGGATGGGTGCCGCCAATGGTTTGACCGAACCACCGTGGCACAGGTTGATTTCGCGCCGGCCTGGCACAGCATGCGGTGGGCGTTGCGCCCGCGTTGGTACGGCAGCTTGGCCGCGCTCCGGGCCTTGGGCGTTTCGGCCATCGACTCCGGGCGATTTGACACTGATGTTCCCCGCAAGTTTTTCGACTGCGTCAGTGACATTGAAAACGAACTGAAGCTTCAGCCTGGCGAGCACATTTACGGGCGCGCGGACATCTGGCCCGAAATGAAGCGGATGTACGAAGGATACATCGCCGCTCCCTCGCAGGCGAGCGATGCCGATGGCTGGCGGAGGGCGTATGCCATTGTCGCGTATCTGGGCGGGCAGTACGCCGTTTCCCGCCAGCAATTGGAAAAACTCGATTGGAGCCTGCCACAAACCCAGCTTGCCAACTGGGGCCGCGACCTGGCCCTGCTCCCGCTGGAAGTGGCCGCCCGCACCGGCCCGGACGGGGCCGAGGTGGCCAAGGCTGAAGAGGACCGCGGCCAGGACAGAATCGCCGAAGCCCTGGCCATTTATCAAAAAATCAGCGCCTCCGCCGCCGATGATTTGACACGCAAATTCATTCAACAGCGGGTGGCCGCGCTCTCCATGGAACAACGCCTGGCCGCCGGCGAATGGGTCGATTTCCTGCCCGCATCCGGCGGCGATCTGAATTGGACGGCGGAAATCGGCAGTTACACCGTGCAGCCCGGCGGGGCCATCGATGTCAAGGCTGGCCCGCGCGGTTCGATTCTCGTGTGCCACACGAGGGTCGGGGCCAATTTCGAGATCAAGGGAGAAATGGAAGCAGTGCATTCGACGACCAAGGATTTTCAAGGGGGCATCGTGGCGGGGATGCCTGAACTGAACTACGAGAATTGGTATGCCCTTCGCCTGAAGCGCAACGCCAACGAGGGCGACGCGTTCACGTTCTCCCGGGGCAACCGGCATGACAGCAGTTTCTCCGCGCCGGCCGGCTTGAACGGCGATACCAATACTTTTGATTTCCGCTTGAGCGGCGGCAATCGCGTGCATGTCGTTGTGAACGGCAAGGCGCTTCGACTTGGCTCGACCGGGCTTGGTTCCATTTGGCTGCGCCAGAGCGAGTCGCTGGCCGGTTTTGGCTCCTACAACGACATGAACGAAACGGTCATCCGTTATTCTAAAGTTCAGTTGCGGCGGATTGGCGCGCAATGATGGCTTTCTGAGCATATTTTAGGCAATTATATCGCAATCCGCCGCAATTGGCCGCAATTCGGCGCGTTCGTCCGGACCGCATTCCCGCTTCGGCATAATGGATGGGGCTTGCGGGCTTGCCTGTCCGCGGGGGGGCTCCTTGTTTGACCTTGTTCCGGCTTGTTTTGCCAGTGGTCGCACAAGGCGCCGCCCATGAAAACCTTTTGACCAAGGCAACCAAGTTAACGAAGAATTCTCCCGCACACGCAAGCCGCGCTGGCTGCTTTTGGGCTTCAGCAGGCTGGCTTGCAGCGCCCGGCCGTTCCGGTTGGACCTGTTTGTTTAAAATAGCTTGTTCTGGCTTGTTTTGTTGTGATTTGCCGGGACGCAGCGGCGCCGGAATCCCGTGAGCCTTGGAAAAGTGGGTTTCGCGGCGCCCGCCCGTCCCTTTGAAAGAGGGCGCGCCTATATTTCCTGAAACATAATGCGTCATGTTCATGCGAAAGTTTTGCGAGACGCGTTCAACCTTGTTTTCCCTTTAATGGTTTTGTTTTTCTAAAAATTTCCCGGAAAATCCCTTTCCGAAAGAACACGCGCCCAAGCGCGACAATGGACACAATATACCATTATTTAATGGTAATGCAATAGATAATTCGAAGAAGAGATCGCGAGCATGATTATGATCAAGACGAAGCAGAACACCCGGCAAGCGCGCGGGTTGGCCGCAAAATCGGCGAAGGCGCGACCAAACTGGCAAATTCGCCCGACAACCGCGAAATCCCCGGAATCGGGGATTACGTGGCTGGGATGGATGCGATACGTTGAAATGTGCCATGTTGTTTTTGCCAAGCTGCCGGATGTTTTGTTCAAGGATTTTAGCTCTCGCAATTCTGTTCGTGCTGACGTTTTGCACGCGGGGAGAAGCCGTTGATCCCGCGACCGTGCCTTACACGGGGCCGACGCGCAACGACATCGACGCCACGACTTTGGACGGCAAGGTGCTGTGCGGATATCAGGGCTGGTTCAACACGCCGTGCGATTCGGAACCGTTCGGGTTCGGCCATTGGGGCGAGGGGCTGGAGGGAAACAACGGGCGGTTTACCGTCGATATGTGGCCGGACCTCTCCGAGTACGATCCGGCCGACCTTTGCCCCGTGCCTGGATTTAAAATGCCGGACGGCTCGCCCGCGCGCCTCTACAGCGGCTCTCGCAAAGGGCCGGCGCTGCTGCATTGCAAATGGATGCGCCAATACGGAATCGATGGCGTCTTCGTGAGCCGTTTTGAGGAGGAGACGGGCAGCCCGGAGCGCCTCCGGCACATCGACAACGTCCTGGCCAATGTCCGCGAGGGCTGCCATCGCGAGGGCCGCGTCTGGGCGCTGATGCTGGACCTGACCATGAACCGCAACGGGGGTGTGGAACTGGTGAAGAACGATTGGAAGTTTCTCTGCGACAAAGCGCGCGTGCGCGAAGATTCGCGCTATTTGCATCACCAGGGCAAACCGGTGGTCATGTTGTGGGGATTGGGCTTCAAAGACCGGCCGTGGACACCGCGGCAAGGCCAGGAACTGATTGAGTTCTTCAAGCACGACCCGAACTACGGCGGCGTGTATTTGATTGGAGGCATCGATCCCGGCTGGCGGACGCTGAGCGGAGTTTCCCGGACGAACGCGGCATGGGCGGATGTTTATCGCATGTTTGACGCCATCAGCCCCTGGGACACGGGGCGCTACCGTGACAATGCAGGCATGGACCACAGCCGCGCGGCCTGGGAGGGCGATCTGGCCGAATTAAAGCCGCTGGGCATTGGCTACATGCCGACCGCGTTTCCCGGTTTCTCATGGGACAATCTTCGGCGGCAGCCAGCCGGTTCCACCACGATTTCCCGGCAAAGAGGGGAGTTCTTCTGGCGGCAATTCGCCATCTTCCGCACGCTGGGGATTCGGTCGGTTTTTGTCGGCATGTTTGATGAAGTGAACGAGGGGACGGCCATCTACAAGATCGCCGATCAAACGCCCGTTGGAGAGCGCTTCGTCACCTGTGAAGGGCTGCCAACCGACTGGTACCTGCGTTTGACAGGAGCCGCGTCGAAGATGATCCGCGGAGAAATTCCCTGTTCAACGTCCATCCCGCGGGAGTTGTTCGCCGCGCCGGGGAGGCAGGCCGCCGCCAATAACTGACCGGTCACGGGGCGTTGGTCGCGCAGTAGGTGCTGGCGGACTGGATCCAACGCAGGTCGGTAAAATTGACGGGCGTCGGATCGGTTCCATTCTGCTGGTCGAGCAGCGAGTAATTGTAAACGGCGGAGTCGGTCCACTTATGGATTTCAGCGTGGCCGTCGCAGAAGGAGATGCCGCAGGCATGATTGTGATAGGAAGCCGGATGATCGACCCACCCGGTATCCTGCGGGTTGATGACCAGGAAGGCGTCGTTAATGCTCCAGGGATTCTCATCCATGAGCAGCCAGATTTTGGAAGAGCCGGGCAGATTCAAATCCGTTCCCTTGTGATAAAGAATGCAGCCATTGGTCGGGCCCAGGTCCTGGATGCTAGGCGGCGCCGGGCTGATCCAGCCGTTCATCGAGATGCTGCGCGACTTGGGAACGGTCGTTTGAGCCTTGTTATTGAGAATGAAAGTGTTATCCGCCGGGCATTTGTAAACATTGACATTGGGGACGTAGGGATAAATCAAACCGGCCTTGATAAACAAGTTCGTGCTGTCGGCCAGCTCGTCCTCGCGGCCCGGGCACCATTGCGGATATTGCCTTAAGTTAAGAATCGTGGGTTCAAAGTTCTCGTCCCCGTTCACGGCCAGAAAATCCTTGTTGTCACCGGTGTACATGGTCCAGCCCAGGGTGAGTTGCTTCAAATTGCTCATGCACTGGGCGCCTTGGGCCTGTTGCTTGGCAAAAGCCAGGGCCGGCAGCAACAGCGACGCTAAAATGGCAATAATCGCGATGACCACCAGCAACTCAATCAACGTGAATGCCGCCCGAAGTTGCGGGCGCAAACGCTTGAGGCAAGGGTGCGAGTTCATGCTGCGACCCTATCGCATTCACTGGCAATCCAACAATCCCCGAAAGCGGGTAGCGGATAAATAATTCGCGCCCACTACCCGCTTTCGGGGATTGCCGGTAAAAGCAAATATTTGTTACACAACTGGGATGAACACACCAAATCGTTTCAAATCCCGCGCCGTCTCCGCCTCCGCCGCCGGCGTTATCGCTCTGGGCCTGCTTCTGGCCGGAGGCCCGGCTCACGCCCAGCCCTCCATCGTCGGAGCAGCGCTGCCGAACTCGCCCAACAACATTGGCGGCTTCGGCATCGGCTCGGTGCAATTTCAAGGCGCCGTCCCGCCGAACCTCAATCAACTCTCTTTTCAGGTTGACTCCGGCGACGGTGTCACCGCGCTGACCGTGCAGCTCACCGGCGCCACGCTGCCGGGCGCCACGAGTTCCACCCTGCTCACGCCGTCCTTTGGGCTGTCCGTCTCCGGGCCTAACACGAGCGAGTCCATCACGGCCAATCTCGCGCCTGACACAATTTACACCGCGGTCATTTCCGCGACCGATGCCGGCGGCACGTCGTCTTCGACGCTCAAGTTCGACACCATTAATCCCAATTACATCACGTTTGAGGCGGAGGACTTCGATTACAACGGCGGACAATTCTTCGACAACCTGCCCGCCGGAACTTTCCCGAATATTGACGCCTATTTCGGCCAGACCGCGACCGTGGGAATCGATTGCAACAACCACAGCGGGGGTGGAAACAGCTACCGGACGAATCCGCTCGAAACAGAAGGCGCGGGCGACATGGCGCGAATCCAATACGAAAGCACCGGTTTCCCGGACTATGATATCGGCTTCAACAACGGCGGAGATTGGGGAAATTTCACACGGAACTATCCCGCCGGCGTTTATAATATCTTCCTGCGCGGCTCCGGCGGCAACGGCGCCCAAGCTGACGCGTGTGCCATCGGCATGGTGACATCCGGATGGACCACTTCCACGCAAACGACAAACTCCATTGGCGCCTTTTCGATCGCCGGGCTTGGCTGGCAAATCTATACGTGGTGCCCCGCGATGGACGCCAATGGCCATCTGGCCTCTTGGGGCGCGGGCGGAGACCAGGAAACGCTGCGGTTCACGGTCGTAAAGGGAAACTGCAATGAGAACTTCTTCCTTTTGGTCCCGGCGGCCCCAGCGGTTTCGCCCGCCGGCACGAACGTTTTCCAGGGCAATCCGGTGACGTTGAGCCTTTATCCTTATTCCTTGAACCCGCCGGCCATGCAGTGGCAAACGGACAACGGCACCGGCGGCACGACGTGGAGCAATATTACAGGCGCCACCTCGAACACCTACGCGGTGCCAACCAGCAGCCTGACTGTCGGGCCGCATGAATATCAGATGACGCTGACCGTTTTGAGCAACGGCGCGCCGACAACGGTCGCCAGCGCGGAGGTGACATTGAACGTTTTGGCGCCTACTGCTCCTGTTGTGGTCGAGGACACATATCCGCCATCGGCCGCGGCGCCGACGGGCACGGCCTCGACATTTACCGCCTCGTTCAGCGGCACGCTGCCCATTGCCTATCAATGGCTGGTCAGCTCCAATGGCGGAGCGTTCACGGCTCTGTCTGGGCAGACCAACACCACGCTGGAAGTGCTGAACCTGTCGGTCTTCACCAACGCGTATGAATTGGAAGCCATCAATTCCGCGGGCACGAATCACAGCACGCCATCGATCTTGACGACCACGCAGGCCCCAACGCCGCCGCCGGTGCAACTGGCTGGCGACCTGGTGGCGGAATTGCGTTCGTCGGATTTGACCAACGGCCAGACGGCGTGGATCAATCGCTCCGGTTCGGGCGCCAGCGTTGGCAATTTTCAGGAGGTTTCCAAAGGCGCGCTCAGCATCTCGAATAACGCGGCCAACGCCGGAACGCCGCTCTGGGGGGCGTATTCGGTGAACGCGCTCTATGTCAACAGCGTCGGCACGGCCATTCAATCCTCGCTGAAGGCTCCCGCGGAAATCAGCGGCAACGGGGCGTCTTCGGGCGAAGCCTGGGTTTACTCGACCGCCATCAACGGGAACAACACCGTCATCGGTTACGGCCTTCAAGGGCAGTCTGCTGAGCCTGAGGAAGATCGTGAGATGAACTGGGGCCACGGTTCCGGCTGCTTCTCCGGCGACTTCGGAAACCTCGATTGCGGATGGCCGACGCCCTATCCGGCCACGGGCGCCTGGGAGTATCTGGCATGGACCTACGACGGGACCAACGCTCTCGGTTATTTGAACGGCGTGGAAATCGTCAATCACGCGCTCAATCCTTCGGGCAATTTCCAGGGTTATCCAATTCAGACCTCGGATACCGTGGTGGGCGTCGGCGCCGCGCTGAATAACGGCGCCAACATTCAAGTCGATAACTTCGGCGGCGGCTGGATTGCTTCCGTTCGCCTTTCGAGCGGCGTCCTGACCGGCAGCCAGATTTCCAATAACTTCGCGGCCGGCTTGCTGGCCGCCGTGCCGATCACCGTGTATCCGCCGGCGGTATCGCCCACCAACGAAGTCACCGCCGGCGCGGACGTGACATTGACCGGCATTTCCTCCAACGCCCAAGTGACGTTCACGTATCAGTGGATCACGGACAACGGCAGCGGCGGAACCAACTGGACTGCCATTGTCGGCGCGACGAATGCTGTTTACTCCGTTGATACGACTGGGTTCGCGCCAGGCAGTTATGAGTATGAATTGCTCTACAGCAATGCCATCGACGGCGTCAGCGCCCAAAGTTCGCCGGTGACGATCATAGTCAGCGCCGCCTCGGCTCCGATTTTGGCGCAGGACATCTCGCCGCTGTCACTCACCCAATTCGTGACGCAAACCAACACGCTCTCGGCTGCGTTTGGAGGCGAAAGCCCGCTGACGCTCCAGTGGCAAATCAGCAGCGATGATATTCATTGGACCAGCATCGGGGTCTTCACCACGAACATCGCCGTGGAAAGCGAAACGACGGCCACCAATTGGTATCGCCTGACGGCCAGCAACCCGCTGGGCACGAACGTCAGTTCCGCCGCCGAGGTGCAAGTGCAGGCGGCCTTGCCGCTGCCGGGTTACACACCGCTGCAAACCGCCGGAGACCTGATTGTCAATTTGCAGCAGGTCGATCTGTCCTCTTCGGCGGGCGCCTGGTCGAACGTGACCAGCAATCCCAACGGCGTCGGCGATTTTAGCGGCGCGCTCATTGGCGGAACGCGGCTCAACGTGACAACTGGCGCGCCCTATCTTTACAACCGGGTCAACGCGCTGTTCGTCGATGAAATGCTGACCAACGGAGTTCAATCCGCGCAATTGGCCCCGCCGGAAATTTTGACCAACAATCCTGTTTCCGTTGAGGCATGGATTTATGCCATCGCTGTCAACGAACAGAATAGCTGCGCCATCGCTTATGGCATCCAAGGCGGCCAATCGGACCCGGAAGCAGACCGCGAATTCAATTATTGCAACCAAAATTCCGGCGCGGTATCGGGCGACTTCGGAAACTACGACACGCACTGGGGCACCACCCCGGCGCCTGGCGCCTGGCATTATCTGGCCTGGACGTATGATGGGAGCACGGTGCTGTGCTACCTGGATGGCGCGCAGGACGCGGCCAACTCTCCCAATCCGCTCAACACTCCCGGGACGGTGATGTGCGTTGGCGGCGGCCTGGCCAACAACGGGCCGAACCTCTCGGCGGATGCGTTCCAAGGTTACATCGGGGCGGCGCGGGTGATGAGCGGCGTGCTCACTCCCGATCAAATTGTCAACAATTACACCGCCGGGTTGATGGGCCGGCTGGGGGCCGTGGTGTGGACGCCGAGCCTGGCGCCCGCCGCTGCCGGCAATGTTTACTATAAGGATGAAATCGTGACGCTGGGTTTGGTGGACCGCGAAAGCACGGCGTTCACTTATCAGTGGTTGACGGACAATGGCTCAGCGGGAGCGGCGTGGAGTCCCGCCAGCGGCGCCTCGGCGGGCGCCAGCTACGTGTTGAATACCACCGGCGTGGCGCCTGGAACGTATCAATACGAAATTGTGCTGACCAACGCCACATGGGCGCTCTCCTACACCAGCGCGCCGGTGTCGGTGACTGTTGTTCCGGCCAGCGCGCCGGTCGTGTCGCAGCAGACAACACCAGCATCGACCAACGCGTTCGTCGGCCAAAGCGTCACCTTCACGGCGTCCTACACTGGGAATACGCCGATCACCAACCAGTGGCAGTTTAGCGTCAATGGGACGTCCTACACGGCCATCGCGGGCGCGACCAATTCGACCCTGACGCTGTCCGATGTGCAACTGACCAACTCCGGCAGCTATCGCCTGACCTCCGGAAATCCGCTGGGCGCGGGCACGCCGACCACGGCGGCCACATTGACGGTGACGCTCCCGCCCAACTTGGACTTCACCTATGCGGCCGGCTCGCTCACGCTGACCTGGCCGGACGGTGGAACCTTGATGCAGGCGGCGAGTCTGTCCGGGCCTTGGACGGCAGTGCAGACAACCTCGCCGTATGCGATCGTGCCGGGCACAGGCAGCGCGGCTGTCTTCTACAAGGTCAACTACGGCCAATAACAAATTGGCATTAATCTTGGATGCGCGGGCGGCATGGCGAAAGCTGTGCCGCCCGCCGCTTTTTAACGGGCAGGGCTAAGAACTTGTTTTGGCTTGCAGCCTGGCTACGGCTTCAACGCGGTTGCGGACGTGCATCTTCTGGCAAATATTCTTGACATGGGACCGGACCGTTTCGACGCTGATGCCCAGTTGGTCCCCGATCTCCTTGTAAATGAATCCTGACGCCAGCAGCGCCAAAACCTGCTGTTCGCGCGGGGAAACTTTGGCCTTTTCAGGCGCCTCCGGCTCCTGTCCGTGAAAATGTTCGACCACCTTGCAAGCGATGTGGCTGGACATGGGCGCGCCGCCGGTATCCACGTCCCGCACCGCGTCGAGCAATTCTTCCGGCGGGCTTGATTTGACGAGATAACCGTTGGCCCCGGCCTTCAACGCGCGGAAAATCCGGTCGGAATCCTCGTAAACGGTGACCATGACAATTTGCGGCGGGGATTCCATTTTCTTGAGTTGGGCCACGCACTCGATGCCGGAGATGCCCGGCAGGCCGATGTCCATCAGCACCACGTCCGGCCGCAATGCCGGCACTTTGGCCAGGGCCTCCTCGCCAGTGGCAAAGGCGCCCACGCATTTGATGTCCGGCGCCGTTCGCAGGATGGCGGCCAACTGTTCGCGCAGCCCCCGGTCATCCTCCACTACTACGACTGATTTTGTCATAAGAAACTCGGCATTCTGAAATCAAACCGGTTGGGACGCGGCGCCGTTGGCCGGCGGATCGGATCGCTGGACGCGCAACCGGAAGCGCACGGTCGCGCCCGCGCCGGGCGAACTTTCGATCGCGCAGTCTCCGCCAATGTGCTCCAGCCGCCGGTTCATGTTGGCCAGGCCGTACCCGGTGGGATCGGCGGACGGATTGAAGCCGCGCCCGTCGTCGTGAATGGACACCGCAAATAAATTGCCGTCAAACGAAATGTGAACCGTGACCTGCGCGGCCCCGGCGTGCTTGATGACGTTGTGCATGGCTTCGCGCGCCGCCATGCTGATGTTGTGCCGGATGCGGCTGGAAATCTCGATGTCCCGCGGCAGGGGCGAGATGTGCAGGCGGCAGCTCAATTGCGCTTGCGTGCATTGGTTGTTGATGCGCTGGCGCAGATAATTTCCGACAGCTTCGAGGTTGTCGTTCTCGGGGTTGACAGCCCAGACCGTTTCGTAGAGCGCGGCCACGAGGTCGCGGGACTTCATGGTGATGCGGCAAAATTCCTCGCGCGCCTGGTCGGAGAATCTGGCGTTTTTTTCGGCCATGCCGCTGAGCAGGGAAATCTCCGTCACGCGCGCGCCAAGATCATCATGAATGTCCTGGGCGATGCGCAGCCGCTCCCGTTCGAGCGCCTGCTGCTGTTCCAACCGCGCCATGGCGCGTTTCATCCTTTGCCCGGCCATGTATCGGGCGCTTAACACCGAACTGGCGGCGGCCAGCGCCGCCAGCGACGCCCAAAACCATGTCGCCCGCCAGAATGGCAGCAGCACCAGCACCGCCAGCGATGCCTCCCGGCCCGTCGGTTTTCCGAGAAGCGAAACTTCCTGCACGCGAAACTTATAGGAACCCGGCGGAAGCCGCCCGTAGGTGAGGTCGCGGTCCATGCTCACGCCGATGCTGTACATCTCATTCCATTCCACCCACAGGCTTTCGTTCGGAGCGACCCGCGCGGCGGACTCGCGGCTATTATGCCACTCCGCGTGGCTCATGGGGTCGTCGTCCAGGACCGCAAGCGCCTTCAATTTCGGATTGTCGCCCGCTTCGACAATTCTCGCCATGCTGGGGCGCGTCCCGTCGTGCTCCCAGCCCGGTGGCGCCTGATTTGGGGCGGAAAGCCCGGCCAGGTCCTCAGAAGTCGGGGACTGCAGCAAGACCTGCGGCGCGCCGTTTGTTTTTGACATCCGCGAAACGACCACGTCATCGATAATATAAACCCCAACCGTGGTCGGGCCGCCCGCCGACGACAAGACCACCCACAAGCTCGCGGCGTCGGGCGGGGCCGGCACCGCTTCGCGCCGATGCGTGAAGGTCGAATGTTCCAGTGTTCCGTTCCAACCGGCGCTTTCTCCGTGGGCTTCGAAGACTTTCTGCCCGACCAGATCGCCCGCCTGGTTGTAAAAACGAATGGTCATGAACATCTCCCCGCCATATTCCTGCCATTCGCGGTCGAGAGGTTCCAGCTTCGTGCGGAATCGCATCACCGTTTGTTTGGAATCGGGCGGGACGCCAATGGAAAAAACGGTGTCCCGCGGTGATGTGCCGAGGCTCAATGCGCCGCCGGGCTGCCAGGAGAGCCTCCTGGAGTCCACCTCAACGCGTTTGATCGCTTTCTGAATGGAGGGTGCGCCGCCGGCTGTCTCCGCCGCCGTGCCCGCGATGCACCAAAGCAGTGACAAAACGGCTGTCTTGAACACCACCCGTGTAATCATGCGACGTTTTTAACATTGGCGAAATAAGCCTGCAATTCGGAAGTTCGCCCGCCGCCCCCGTTTCGCCATCCCCATTTTCGGGGATGCCCGTGGCGGCGCGAAGGAAGCCAGGAGGTTATTACGTTAGCGGCCAGATTAAACGGGTTGCGAAGCGATTGCGTTGCCTATCATGAAAACCTTATTTCCATTCCTGGAGCTATTCCTGTTTTTGCTTAGTTTGTTTTCCTGGTCCGCCGCGACGTTGTATGTGGATGTGAACAGCGCCAATCCGATTTCGCCTTATGCCAACTGGAACACGGCGGCCACGGACATGCAAAGCGCCGTGGATGCTTCTTCGAATGGGGACGTGGCGCTGGTCGCGGATGGAGTTTATGCAAGTGGCGGCCATGCTATATTCGAGGGGTTAACAAATCGGGTGGCCATGACAAATGCCATTATGTTGCGAAGTGTGAACGGTCCCAGCCATAGGGCGATGACGGAGCGGTCCACGCCATGTTGTAACAAGTCCACGGCGGTGGTGTGCGGGCGGCGCCCAAGCCGGCGTGGTCGTCGCTGATCAACAAGAGCACCCCATGGAGCCCGCGCTTTTGCAGCGAACTCAAGAAGGCGCGCCAATGCACTTCGGCTTCGCTCAAGGCCACGCTAACCCCGAGAATGGAGCGCTTGCCATCCAGTCCGACGCCCAGAGCGATGAGCACGGCGCAGTCCAGCAGGCGTCCGCCTTGGCGGACTTTTTCGTAACGGGCGTCAATAAAGACGTAGGGAAAACAGCCCAGGGGGCGATTGCGCCAGGTTTCCAATTCCGTGTCCAGGGCGGCGGCGCACTGGCTGACTTGCCGAAACGCGCCATGAATGCGCCGGCATCTCCCAAGCGGCGGCCGTGGAAAAGGCGTTGGGGTACTTCATCAACAATGTGGAGCGCATGTAGTACGGCACTTTTCGGCGCCAAGGTTTCTTCATCGGCTCGGGTGTGGTCGAGGCCGGATGCAAAACCGTCATCGGAGCCCGCTGCAAGCAGTCGGGCATGTTCTGGGGTGAGCCGGGGGCGGAAAATATTCTGGCCTTGCGCTGCATCCATTCAAGCCGTCGCCTCGATGAATTCTGGAAAGAGCGGCTCAATGCTCACGCCGCCCGCAACGATTGTCTGGCGCTGACGGCGTAGCCGAAGAATTCTGTTACGCCCTGCAGGACTGCGTTCAATAGTTCAGACTTGTTTTGGCGGGTCATGTGATGTTTCCTGTTGCAGTGTTTCGTTGACACCTCCACAGGAAGCCACCATGACCTGCCCTCGACCAGTTTTTTGCGCGCGCGGCGCCTCCACCCCTTTGGGGTTCGGCTGCGCTCGGCTCGCTACGCCTCACCCCAAAGGGGTGGAGGCGCAGGGAAGAAAGACAAATTACAGAAAGAAATTTACATCCCCCCAGCCCGTCCTCACCTTTTCCAAAAGAGCAGGAAATTGATCGTGTTCGGGCAGTTTCAAAATCTTCTGCCGCACCCTGACTTTTTGATTTCATTTGCCGGGTTGCCGTATCGAGCGCCTGCATCCAGCGCGATTTTGAGAACTTGGCGCAACGTTCCGACCGTGTTGTTGAAGAACGAGGGGCAATACTTCTTCCCAAAACCCGCCGCCCACTGGGAGCAATCAGCCGCCGTGATGTTCCAAACGTCGGTGTCCTTCAGCCGATGCGGTTGTCCTGTACAAGCAGCTTCTCGACAACGCGCAGCACCTGAAAACCCGCGCGAAGGAGTATCGGCAAAGCACTATTGACGCCCTTTTGAAAACCTGGACAGGGGCCAAACGTCATTTTGCCACGCGTCCCTGATTGAACGATCTCGGCTCGGTGATTTTCCCCTTTAAGAAGTCGCCCAAGCGCAGTTTGGCCATCGCCAGACGGTCGGTTTTCAACGACTTCCAAATCAACTTGCCCTTCAATCGGACTCTGGCATAATAATTTCCAGACGCTGTATTGCGGACAAGATTTGCAGTGGGGTCGTTTGCCATTGCGTTTCCTGTCCCGGCTCTGTTTTGCTCCTTTTCACGCAAACAGTATAGAAAAGCAGTATAGAAAAGTCAAAGTTTTTGAGGCGAAAACTTAAAATTCTCCTCGGTAGGCACCCATAGCTCAATTGGATAGAGCATCTGACTACGGATCAGAAGGTTAGTGGTTCAACTCCACTTGGGTGCACCACTTCCAACTCTCGTAAAATCAAGCATTTCCGTTTTCCCATAACATTCTCTCCAAAACTCCGAAAATCGTGCTTGGCCAATTCTTGGCCAATTTTTGGATCCTCGCTCGTAATTTGGCTGGCGGCTTCAATGGGGGCAGGCCAAAGCACTCGTTGAGTCCGTCGTGCAAGTGGTCATGAAAAGCGGGACCGGCCTCCACCGTTTAAGAAGCGATGAATTTCGCTTCGAGGAATCAGGACGCGCCGGAGACCAGGAAGCTTCCGAATCACTTTTCGCCGCACCAAACGCCGGATCGTTTCTTCGCACACCTCCAACTCGGTTGCGCTGGCTTTCACATCGAGAGTCTGACATTCAGGAATCGCTGTTGCATTCATAATTTCAATTTTTGAGCATAGCATACGACTCGTCACGACTCCGCAGATGCATGCAATTCGCCAAACGTTTTGTGAAGACTTCGGCATCCGGCCGTATTGTGTCAACGGTGTCATGTGTCGGCCTCTGGGTTGAAAAAAGGTCAAGCTGCGTGTCTGAATCTAAATTTCTGCGCCGAACTGCCATGAGATATTCCTACGATCTCGGCGGCAGCGCAAGCGGCGCTCTGCCCCGATTGCGGCGACGACGGCGGCGACGTGAACACCGCCGTCGCGTGACAATTCGCATGGCCAGACCCACGACACAGCCATTGAAATGCCGCTTTGGGGGGAACAAATCCGCCTCTTGCACCTGGCTGAGATGGCGGCAGCGAGTTGATGCAGTTCCTGCTCCACCTGATGAACGTGCTGTTCGGAGGCAGTCAATCGCGCATTGAACGCCGCGCTATTGCTGACAACGGTTTTCATGTTGCCGATAACCGTTTGCAGTTCTCGGTACGATTGGGACAGTTGCCCGGCCTCCTGAAGGACGCGCTCGGTGAATTCACGTTGCTGGTTGACCTCGGCGGCGATGGCATCATTCGTGGGCCTCGGCGAAAAGGCCGCGTCCAGCGGCGGATTCAGAAGACCAACGGAAGTGCCGTGGCCGGGATGCAGATTCCAATGGCCAGAGACTTCGACATGATAGACGGGATGCTGTTCCGCCATCACGTCGGGGTGATTTGGGTCCACAGATCGCCCCACATAATAGGGGCGCACCACTTCATCATAGCGAATCCCATCGTCAGATTTGAGTGAGGAGGTTGGCGTGGGCTTGACGATAACGTGCGGACGGGGATGCGAGGCGCAAGATGCGATGAACAAAACCGGGATGAATGCGATATATTTCATGGCTCGAATACAGGAGTTGAATGTGAATGCGGAGATGAAGGGGAACCGGTACGGGCGGTTGGTTGTTCGGAAGCTGTCAATGGAGGCGTGCTATCGTCTCCGGGTGAGTTGGCCGAACCACCGAGGTCAATGGTCTGAATGACATAAAGGTAGAATTGCTTCCCGCTGGGGACGCGCACGTAATAACGGTCGCGTTGGATTGCGTCATAAATTTGTTGGGCGTACGCCGACAGAACACTCTGCGCGCCTTGGAATGGGGCATTATTAAGAGAGGGAGCGGCGATTGGACCAAAGACTGTCTCTTGCTTCTCAGTGAGAGCGCTGGCCGCGCCGGAGAGAAATGTGGCGGCGAAGAGTTTTATTTCCGCCATGTTGTCGGTCTTGATGATCGCCACGCGTAATCCGGCGCTGCCGTCAGTGATGGCCCATCCTTCGTGATCTCCGGAAAACTCACGGTCAAGGGCGATCGCTTTCAAATGAAGTTCTTCGCCTGTCTGCCAAACGAAAGTCCAGCTAGTGCCGCTGGCGATACGATCCCGATGACGGTCGGTCTGCGCCGTGCTATGCACTTCGGTGCCCGCCGGAATCGCCAGCTTTCCGGCGTGATAAACATCCTCAATGACCAGCCCGATAATGGGTGTTTGCATCGAAGCCGAATCAACCGTAATCACCGTTTCACAGGAAATGAGCCGGCCATAGGGTGCAAAAATGGGGCTCAACGATTTCGGTTCAGGAAGACCGGCGCTGGTATCGGCGACTAGGCTGATGGATGGAAGCGGCTGAAATGGCGCTTCCACTTTCTGAACCAAGGATTGCGCGTGGTGCTGCACCGCCGTTTTCGACGCATCATTTGTAACAGGTGCCGAGGCCGCTTCGGATCGAGCCGGTGGCGGCTCCGATTTCGCGGGAGGCGGATGAAACGCCATCCCCTGGCGCACACCCGCCACAGGTTGGAGAGGCCATGCAGGCAGGCGTGTTCCTTGCCCGAACGCACCTCCACGTCCGGCGCCACCCGCAGGGTGCGCAGGAACACGGTGTGACAGGCATGACTCGGACGCCCCGGCTTGTGCGGATTATATCCCCGCTCCGCCCTTCCTGATGGCCGCAAATCGGTTTGACGGTCACATCCAAGTCCGCAATCCAAGGCTGTTCCAGCGCGGGGGCATGCGTGCGCCGCACCGCCTCCGTCTGCCAGAGGGCCAGTTCGGTTCCATCCTGATCCTGAAAAGCGCGGCGCAAACTGTCCTCGCTGGCCACCTTTTCCATGCCCAGTCCCTGCGGGTTCACCCGATCTCCGCGCAAGGCCGTGACATGCGCGTAACGCCAGGCTCCGCTCAGGCTGGCCAGAACCCAGGCGCCCAGCAAATCCTTCAGGCTGGGCGCATTCGGACTGGAGCAGCGCAACGGACAATCCGCCACC
>DASXZY010000073.1:0-67910 GCA_036501625.1 Verrucomicrobiia bacterium | reverse complement strand
GCTGGTGTGCAATTGGGACAGCGTGGAGAGATTGGTTTGGCCGTCGGCGAAAATGACCAGGAATTGTCCGGGCGCGATCACGGCTCCGGGCGGGAACGCCCAATTCGTTAGATTCGCATAAGTGGCAGTCAAATACAGATTCGTCAGCATGATGGCGTTGGAGCCGGGATTGTAAAGCTCCAGCCAGGGCGCGTGCTGCCCGGCGCTGTTGGTGATGCCCGTCAAATTGTCCGGTTCCACTTCATTAATCCACAACGCCGGAAACGGCGGCAAAATGGCCGCCACGCTGTTGGATGCGCCGGGCGTGAAGGAGGGGCTTCCCGTGCGCCAGTTTCCCTCCCGCCAATTGTCCTGATGCGAATCAACCAATTGCAACGACACGCCGCCGGTGCTGGACGGCCAGGGCGCGGCGTCGTCGAAGAGCACCTGCGCGACGGGCACATTGCTGCCGCCGCTTGGTTCTGTCAGCGAAAGCAACTGCCCGGGCGCGAGCGCGCCGCTGAATGTGTCAAATACCGGAATGGTTGCTCCATACGCGGCGGCGAAGGCAGCGCGGTTGGATGCCAGAACCATGTACGAATTAGGCCCAATCCACGCTCCTTCCGGAAACGTGTACCCCAGCGCCGGCAATTGCCAGTTCGACAAATCGAAAGCGTTGCTGGTGGAATTATTGTACAACTCCAAATATTCCGCGTTGGAAACGGCAGGCTGGCTCATGACCTCATTGATAACGACGAACCCGGCCGGAGGCGCCGCGGCCGCGCTGTTAACAACCGTCACGCTGTTGCTATCGCCGGCGATGGGCAGCCCGTTGCGCCCAATCCCCTCCACAGTCAAATAATTCGTGCCCGCCCCCAGCGGCAGCGACACTCTCCAATTGGTCAGGCTCGTCCAGTTCAAAGTCCATTGCGCCCCGTTCACGAAAATCGTGCTGACCGCCACCGGCGCCACGCCGCTGATGTACGCCACGCCACTGTTGACAATGACCGAAGGGTTGACGGTGAAACTGGCGGCATCCACCGCCGCAAGCTGGGAGGCGATGCTCGCCTGCGCCTGGCCAATCCACGGCAGCATGGCGGCGTTGGGGTTTTCAACGTTGAAACCGTCGGCCGCGAACGCGTTGTATTTCGCGTTGCACAGCGGCGCGGTATTGGCCACGAGCAGAGGGCCGTTCGCCAATTCCCCCAGCGCGCGCCAGTACATGCGGCGAAAAGTCACGTTTGTATATATCTGGGCCGTGTCGGGGTCCTGCGGATTGGTCGTAAAAAGATTCTGCCCCGGCGCCCACTCGCCATGATCCAAAACGTAATTGAAGTCCCACATCAAAAGCGTAAAAGGCGTGCCCAATTGGCCGATGTAACTGTAGAGATTCTGCGCCGTCAAGGCGCCAAAAACGTCCCGGTTCCCGGCGGCGTGATTGGCCGCGAAAACCTGCATCCAATTCTCCATGTTCGCCATGCCCTCCATGCTGGCCGCGTAGTTGGCCGTTACGTAAGAACTGGCGGCATCGACCAGCGAGAAAACGTTGGTGAAGTTGTTGTCCGAGTCCGGCGTGCGGCGAATGTCAAACATATAGCGGTAACGCGATGCCTTCTTCTGCCCATTAAAGCTCACGTAGGGCATGATATTGCAAAAGGATTCAAACGAAAACGGCGAGGTCGTGGCGGGGCCGAATTCCGTCCACGGCTGCATTTTGTAGAGGAAGCCATCGCTGTCATTGGGAAAGTGCTCCTTGACCACGTCGCTGCCAGGCGCCTGGGTGTCCTCCATCAACGTGCCGCGCTGGCTGCCGTTGACAAAGACCACGACATAACGCCGGTAGAGCCAGGGCTGCCCCAGCGCGCGCAGAAACGTGTAAGCCGTCTGCTCCCGCTGCAGGCTGCCATCGTCCCCCGGGCTGTTGCCGGGTTGGTGGATTTTGTTGAAATCGGTCGCGCCCAGAAACTTGTCATCGTCGTTAAATTCCCATTTGTAATGGCAGAGGTTTCCGTTGGGCGTGTTGAAGCTTTGATGGGAAGGGCTGCCGGCGAAGCGGGCGGACATGTTGTAGATGACCCGGTTATTATTGACAAATGTGCCGTCCATGAATTCGTTGCTCAATGGCCCCAGGTTGGACCAGCGCGTTGCGTTGGCCTGGGTGACCCACAAATGGTAAACGCCAAAGCTGCCTCCCGGATTCCCATCGCCGAACATGACGAGGCATTCCTGCACAGGCGCGTTATTGCTGGTCAATGCCGGAAAGCGCGTCGTTGCCCCCGGATTGTCCGCCGCGGAAATGTAAAACGCCACGATCGCGCCCGCTTTCTGGCCGGGTATCGACGCGCTGTAAATTCCATCCCGCGCGATCACGTCCGCCCCAAGGGCATCGTCCCGCATGGGAATGGTCGTGTAGGTGGTGGCGGGATCGACGCGGTATTTCAGGACCATGCTTTGCAGCCCGTCGGGATCATGCACTTGCGCCGTCACCACGACGGCCTGCCCGGCGGCCGGCACCGAGGGCGAATGGGTCACATTGTAAATGGCCGGCCCGGCGTTGGTGACGCGAGCGCTGTTGGGCGCGCCCGGCGTGCCGAGATTTCGCGGCACCGGCAGGCGTCCCGCTGCTTCCTCCCAATTTCCGTTCAGCCGGAGCACTGCTTCCGGCCAGCCATGCAGCCAGCGCGCCTCGAATTTCAGCGTGACGAGAGAATTGCTGACAAACGAGTTGACGTTGATCGGGACCTGGCAGGAATTGTCGCCCGTCCACAAGCGGTCCGTGCATCGAATGTGCAACGAATGCGCGCTTTGGCAGCCAGTGTTCTCCAAACTCGACCGCACCATGCATCCTTGCAACAGCCAGTTGCTCAAACCCGATTCAAAAGTTGAATTGGTAACATAATTGGCTCCATGGGCGTCATCCACTTCGATGTTGTCCACCAGGCACTCGCCGGTATCGAGCAGGCCGATCTGCGCGTGCGCGATGGAACTCTCGAAGTTGGCGCCGTACTCCAGCACGCTGGTGCTTTGAACGTTGGTCCAGGCGGATTTTTGAGTCTCATCGCTGTCGGCCCAATTGGCGGCCAGGCGGTGATTGGAATGCGGGTCGATGAGTTCCAGGCTGCTGCCGCCGCCGGAGGACCACTGGCCCCAGCGCCCGCCGGCGCCGTAAGTCACCTCGTCCTGCACGACGTAAATGGTGTTCGTTCCGTGGAGCGATTGCGGCATTGCCAGCGCCACGCGCTCGCCGTTGTGCGACAATTTGCCCGTATAATTGCCAACGGTATTGACGCTGTTGAGATTGGTGTAGCTGCCGAAAAGATTAGTTTGATTGCGCGCCACCACCAGATAACCGCCGGCGGGTATCGCGGCATTAGCCGGGAATGTAAAACTAACACCTGCCGTGAATTGCCAATTCGCCACGCTGACGGCGTTGGAGCTTTGATTGTAAAGCTCGATGTACTGGTCATCGTCGTTGCCGCTGATGGGATCGTACATCAACTCGTTGATCGCCACCGCGCCAATCTGAATGGCGCTGTTGGCCGCGCCAGGTGTGGGCGCCGCCATTGGATAAAAGTCATTCGCGCCATTGGGCCAGCGGCCCAGGGAAACGCCGTCGGCCTGCGCCTCAAATTGCACCGCGTCGAGCACCCGGCTGCCGTCCGGGTTGATAAAATAGAGCGTCTCGCCGGCGCCGTTGAGCGTGAAACCCAATTGCCCTTGGCTAAAGGAGACGTATCCGTCCGGCCCCACCGTCGTGCCGGAAGGAATGACGAATTTGTTGGTGGCGAAGTCGTCCGTGAGGATGCAGCCCGTCAAATCAACATTGACCGCGCTGTGATTGTAAAGCTCCACAAACTGCGGCACAGCCGGATTTTCGGAGTGCGCGAGAATTTCATTGATGACAACGCCGCGCAGCGCGCTGGGATGAAATGTTTCCATGACACCCGGCGAACCGCCCACGATGTCGCTGATGTCCCACGCGCGCGGGTCTCCTTCGCCGTAGGATGGATACGCCAGAACCAGCGAATGGCCCGTGGCATCGGTCGCGACCGGCCAGGGATATGCGCCGGTATAAGGCACCGTCAACAATACCGCCCCCTGCTCGTCCAGCAGTTCGAGCGTCTCGGATTTTTTCAGGCTGCCCGTGTAGGGCCCGAGAACATTGGTGATGCCATAGACGCTTTCGATGCTGCCGGGCGAAGCCGCCAGCGCCAGAAAAGCGCCGCCAGCCAGAATCGTTCCCGGCGGAATGGTATAATTCATGTCCGCGCAAACGATCTGATAGCCGCTGATGTCGTGAAAGTAGGGCGTGGTATTGTTAAGTTCCACGAACTCCAGATTGTTGCCGTCGGCGCGCGGCGCGGGTTTCCACATGATTTCCGAAAAGACGATGCCGGTTTTGCGGCTGCATGGGCCGAGCGGTTCGTGCGGATTGGCCGTGCCGCCGATGACCGCGTTCGTGCCGGCCGGAACCGGATTGATGAATCGCGCGGTTGTGGATTCAGTCGCGTTATGGCTGCTCGCGGCCATGCCGAAATAAATTTTAGGCGGCATGGAAATGGCCTCGCTGCCCGTTTGAGTCCAGGCCGCGCCATCGTAACTGGCATAGGCGGTGAAGACATTGCCCGCGCGGCTGAGGCGGAGCCACGTATCTGGATAATTGACAGGAAAACTGCCGGCGCGGACGGCCGCGCTGTTGGTGGGGTCGCGGAATTCAAACACCGCCCCGCTCATGCCGGGCGTGGCCAGCGAGGCGGCGAAGCGCGCATTGGCAGCGAGCGATTCGCGCGCCATTAAGCCGCCCTTCGCCCAAACGTCGGACATCCCAAGGCTCGTCAGATTGACAGTAAAATCAAAATTGCCGCTCACCGGCACGCAACTATATTCAAACTGGTCGGCGGCGCCCCCAATGTCGCCGCCGGTGGAAGTGAGGGCCACCCCATTCGAGCCAGGCAATTGCCCGCCCGAGGCCGGTGAAATGCCAATGGCCTCCGGCGCGTAGAGGCTGGCCGCAAAACCAATGGTGGAATTGGCGGCTATAACCGCGGAAGGCGCGAACTCGTTTGTCAAATTGTTGACTGTCAGTATGTAGGCGGTTGCCGCGCTCATGCCGCCGACGCCCAGCCCGATGGCCTTATGTGACGCATCCAGCCCCGCGTTGATGACTGGCACAATGCCGCCGGGGCCGGTTAGGGAATAGTTGGCCGGATTCGTGGCCGATGCCGGCGTGACCGGCGCCGACAACACAACTTGCACCTGGTTCAGGCCGGCGGAACTGGCCGCCAGCAACACGGGCGCATTCGTGTTCTCCGCGGGAGCTTCGACGGAGTTCGTCTGCAATTGTTGAATCTCGGCATAACTCAGCCGCCGGTTCCAGACGGCCAAGTCATCCACGGCGCCCGCGAAATAATCGTTTACCGCGGCTCGCACCAGCGCTCCCACGCAACTGGTCGTCAGCGGGAACGCGCCCGCCCGCGTGTAGCTGAATGAGACCGGGTCCAGCGCTCCATCGACGTAGAGCATGGCCCGCCCATTTTGATCCACCCACACGATGTGATGCCAGGCGCCATCGAAGACCGTTTGCGCGGATGTTAAATTGTCAAGAAGAGCGACATTGGCATCGTTTCGGACGAGGACATCCAATGCGCCAGAACTGGGGCCGGCCGTGCTCAGGATAAAAAGCGGCGTGCTGTCGTTGGTCGAGGATTCGCCATAAAAAATCGCTTGCGTTGACGGCTCGCCCTGCACCCAGGCGGAAACACTGTAGTTGGTTCCGCTGAAGACGGGGCCGCCCCCGGCGCGCACGCCGCATTCCGGGCTGCCCGCGAAATCAAGGCTCTCCCCAAACACTCCCGGCACTAAATTGCCCGCGGTCATCGAGTTGAGAAGGATGCTGTCACCGGACGCGAGGTCCGGCGTGGACGATTTGCTGACCGCGTCGAATGGCCAATAATTGACCAGGCCGGAGGCCAGGTTCGGCACGGCGTCCGGCAGCACGACTACGGGCGCTGAATTGGTGACCGTTCCGCCATACCCGGTTGCTTCGATGGTGTAAACATTCGTGCCGGCGGCTGTCGTATCAATCGGCCCAAGCGTGGAGTTCGTTTGGCCGGCCAGGAGGGTCCCGTTTTCGAACCATTGATACGCCGCCTGCGATTCCGCCGCCGCGCCGGACAAAATCACGTAATCTCCCCTTGCGTTCGTGCTGGCCGTGAACGGCGCTATGAACGCCGGCGAAGGCGGGCGCAACGGCAGTGGCATGGAACCGCTCATCATGGATTGCACTTCCGCTTGGGAGAGCGCGCGCGCCCAAAGCGCCACATCATCGACCGAGCCGTTGAAGTTAATCGTCGGCGAACCGGTTCGCACCAGAGCGCCGACGGCCGTATTGTTCAACGGAATCAAACCGGCCGCGCCGGGTGTGTAATTGAAATTAGCCGTGTCGAGCTTGCCATCCACGTAAAGGCTGACGGCTCCATTATTGTCCACCCAGCCAACATGGTGCCAGCTTCCGTCGAAGACCGTGCTGGCCGACCGCGTGTGATCGATCAGCGTGCCGCTGTTGTTGCGGATGATCACATCCAACTGCCCGCCGTAAGGCGAGACGCTGCCGGTTTGGAGAATGAATATGGGATTGGCGTTGGCGGTGTCGGCTTCGGTGAACACGTAATGATTGACCTGGCTCGCTCCGCGCACCCAAAACGCAATCGAATAAGCCCCGCCCGCGTAAATGGGCAGCCCGCGGGTCGGAGTTGTCGAATGCGCAATGTCCAGGTACTGGCTGGAGCCGTTGAACGAAAACGCGTTGCTAAACACGCCTGGCGCCACGGATGGCCCCCCGAAAACGGCCAAATTGTTGCTCAATAGCAAGTCCGGCGTGGCGCCCCCGCTGATGGCATCCAGCGGCCAATATGAAACCAAGCCGGTATTGAGATCGGCGGAGGACGTTTGCGACATCGCGCAAAGAGCGCAGGCAATGGGCAGGAGGGCGGTTTTCATCTCGATTAGCTTGGCGCGCACACGGTTGGGAACTTTATCACAACCGGCGCCCTGGGCCAGATAATAAAGCGTTCTGTACAGGTAATTCTTGCCAGATGCGCCGCGCCGCGTTAAGCAATCGGCATGAACGGCCCCGTCCTCAGCGCGCCCGCCCGCCGCAATTACGCATTGCTGCTGGCGAGCCAGTTTTGGAGCGCCTTCGCCGATAATTTTATCCTGATGCTCATCGTGGGGCCATTGATGTTCGAATTGAAGAACGGCCAAATCACCGCTCAGGACCAAAGCGTGGCCAATATCTATTACACCAGCCTGCTGATGGTTCCATACGTGCTCCTGGCGCCGCTGACCGGTTATTTGAACGACCGCTTTTCCAAGAACCGCTGGTTGATCGGCGCCAATTTCATCAAGCTCCTCGGCGCGGCCGCCGCCGCCATGAGCATCAACGGCGGGAAAAGCTGGCTGGCGGCAGGATATTTCATCGTGGGCATCGGCGCGGCCGCGTATTCGCCGGCCAAATATGGAATTCTGCCGGAGATTCTGCCGCGAGAGCGCCTGGTCAAGGCCAACGGCGCCATTGAATTGCTGACGCTGGTCGCTATTTTGATGGGCAATATCGCCGGCGCGACAGCCTTTGACAAGCTGCCTTTGCTGACCGGTTATTGCATCACGGCCGGTGTCTACGCGCTCTCGCTGGGGCTGAATTTGCTGATGGCGCGCACGCCGTCCTATCGTCAAGTTGAATTCAAAGGCAGCCTGGGCGCGTTCTTCCACAATCTGGCGATTCTGTTCTCCAGCAGGCGGCTGGCGCGCGTCCTGATGGGCACGGCTCTGTTTTGGGTTTGCGGGGCTGTCCTCAAAATGAACTTTCAACCTTGGGGCCAGCAGGTATTAAATCTTAAGACAATGACGGAAGTAAGCCTCCTGGGTTTATGGCTGGCGCTGGGCGTAATGGCTGGCAGCGTGCTGGCGGGCCGTCTCTTTCCAGTGGGCGATTTGCGCGCTTCGCGGCGCTGCGCCTGGCTCCTGGCCGCCGGCATTGCCGCGCTGGGCAGCATCGGGAGCCTTGTGCGCCATGGGCTGGATTATCCAAAAACGTTCTCGATCTGCCTTCTGGCCTTGACGGGCCTGATGGCCGGGCTGTTTTTGATCCCGCTCAACGCCGCGTTGCAGGCCGAGTCGCACAAGGATTCGCTGGGCAAAACCATCGCGCTGCAAAACGGTTTTGAGAACTTATCCATGCTTGGCGGCAGCCTGATTGCGTATCTCGATGTGAAAAAGGGCTTCAATCCTTCGCAGCTTTTGTTAGTGTTAGCGGCTTTTGTGGCCGTAGTGGCCATTTGGTTGAAGATACCTGAACGAACTATTTGAGATGAAACCGCCCGTTATAATTCCGTTCTTTCCAATGAACATTTCGCGAGCGTATGGGTTTGCGCTCGCCGCGGTCGTTTCGTTTCATCTGGCATTTTTCTTTCCCCCGCTGGCATGGCTGATGTTGCCGTTTCTTTTTTGCCTGCTGCAATTGGCCAATCTGGCGACTTTCAGGCTGACCTTCCTTTTTGGAGCCGGCATCGGGTTGCTGTCTTTCGTGCCGCACCTGACTTTCTTCTGGTCGATTTTTGGCGCCTCGGCCATCACGCTTTGGTGCGTGCTGGCGGCATGGCTCGGCCTCTATCTGGTCATTGGCAGGGCATGCCTGGTTCGATTCGGCCCAATGATGTGGGCAATTTCCGCGCCGTTCTTATGGAGCGGCCTGGAATATACCCGCAGCGAACTTTATTATCTGCGCTTTTCGTGGATGGACGTGGGTTACGCCTTTTCCGACTCTTCCGCCCTCTCCTTCATGGCGGGATTCGGCGTGTATGGCATCGGCTTTGTGTTCATGGCATGGGCCGCCTACGCCGGTGTGTTCATGAAGCTCTCCGGCATGAAACGGCTTTTCGGCGCCTTGGCCCTGGCAGCCATTTCCACCGTGCCGTGCTGGCTCTCCGCCCCGGAACCGCAAGATGTCAAGCCTATGAACACCACCGGCATCCAGTTGGAAAACTCGCCGCCGGACCAGGTCAAGGCCGCGCTGGACGCCGCGCTGAGAAAATACCCGCAAACCGATCTCTTCGTGCTGAGCGAATATACATTTGACGGCCCGGTGCCGGCGTTCATTCCCGCCTGGTGCAAGCAGCACAACAAATGGCTGGCCGTCGGCGCCGAAGACCCGGTTCCGCCCAGCCGTTATTTTGACACCGTTTTCGTCTTCGCGCCGGACGGCCATTTGGCCTTCCACCAGGCCAAATGCGTGCCGGTGCAATTCATGCAGGACGGCTTGCCCTCCCGCGAACAGAACTTGTGGGACTCGCCCTGGGGCAAAGTCGGCTTTGCCGTCTGTTACGACGCCAGCTATACCCGCGTGGCGGATGAGTTAATCCGCCAAGGCGCGCAAGGGCTGATCTTTCCGTCGATGGACAGCTCCGATTGGGGCGGCGCCGAACACCGGATGCACGCGCGCATCGCGCCCATGCGCGCCGCTGAATATGGGATTCCGATTTTCCGCGTGTGCAGTTCCGGCATTTCGCAGTACGTGTCCCCGGATGGCAAGGTGCTCGCCTCGGCTCCGTTCCCAGGGCCGGACGAGATGCTATTCGTCCCGATGGAAATGACGGCCCAAGGGCGAATTCCGTTGGGCCGCGCGGTGGCGCAACTTTCCGCCGTGCTGTCGGTGGCGCTGGTGCTGTTCTTGATTGTCGATGTCGTCTGGGCGCCGAAATTGCCGGAGCCATGAGAAGGCTGCTGCTGTTTGTCCTCCGCGTGCTCTTCGGGTTTCGCGCCGAAAACACCGGGGTGCTGCAAACGCCCGGCCCCGTCCTGCTCCTGCCCAACCACGCTTCATGGGTCGACTGGCTGTTTGTGGCCGCCTGCATTGATTTCCGCTGGCGGGTAGTCACCTCGAAGGAAGGGGCCAGGGTCAGTTGGCTGCATCGGTTTGTCATGATCAACCGCTTCACCTTTCCGGTCGAAATGGATTCCCCCTACGCTGTCAAACGCATGGCGGAATATTTGCAAGGCGGCGGCAAGCTGGTCATTTTTCCCGAAGGCCGCCTTTCCCGCACCGGCTCGCTGATGAAGCTCTTCGAGGGCACCGGCTTTTTGCTGCTCAGGACCAGCGCCAAAGTCATCACCTGCCATTTGCGCGGCGTCGCCCACCTGCCCTTTTCGCCCAATCCAAACCGCAAGCAACTGCTGCCCCGCATTTCCGCCCATTTCAGCGATGCGCGGACTCCGCCGAAATTCGAGGGCATCAGCGCCCTCCGCGCCCGCCAGAAATTGACCCGCTGGCTCAGCGACCAGATGGCCAGCCAGCAATTCGACCTGGAAATGGCCGCCTGCCCTGCCAACGTTTTGGCCGATATTATCGAAACCGCGCGAAGCCGTCCGCGAGCGGTGGCGTTGCAGGACGTGACGCGGACGAAATTAACCGGGCGCCGGTTGCTGGCCGCCACCGCCGCCATGGCCGCCCAATGGAAAACCCTGCTCCCCGCCGGCAGCCCGGAACGCGTGGCCATTCTGCTGCCCAATGCCAACGCCGTGCCCGTCACGCTGATGAGTTTGTGGGCGGCCAGCAAAACGCCCGCCATCCTCAATTTTTCCGCCGGC
Source organism: Verrucomicrobiia bacterium (assembly GCA_036501625.1). Lineage (GTDB taxonomy): Bacteria > Verrucomicrobiota > Verrucomicrobiia > Limisphaerales > Palsa-1400 > Palsa-1400. The sequence continues at coordinate 57,287 of DASXZY010000073.1, read as the reverse complement.
GTCCCCACCATGCTGGCCTGCGCCCAACTGGCCGAAGTCAAATATATTATCACCTCCGTCGCTTTCCTGGAGCGCGTCAAATGGGACTTGCAGCCGATGAAGGACGCCGGGCTGAAGTTCATTTATTTGGAAGACGTGCGCGCCGCCATTTCGACCGGCCAGCGATTGGCCGCGCTCGCAAAAGCCGTGTTCAGCCCGCGCTCCCTGGCCGGGCCGCAACGGCACAAAGACCCCGCCGTGATCCTCTTTACCAGCGGCTCCGAAGGGCCGCCCAAGGGCGTGGAACTGACCCACGGCAACCTGCTGGCCAACATGCGCCAGATGCTCGCTGTCAACGATTTTGTCGATGAGGATCGCGTCTTTAATGCCCTGCCCCTTTTCCACAGTTTCGGCTTGATGGGCCTCCTGCTTCCGCTCACGCGCGGAATGTTTGTCTTTCTTTACCCGTCGCCGCTGCATTACCGGGTCATCCCCTCGCTCCTTTACGATTTGGATTGCACGGTCTTTTTCGGCACCAACACGTTTCTCAACGGTTACGCCCGCAAAGCGCATCCGTATGATTTCCGCAGCCTGCGCATGTTGGTGGCGGGCGGGGAGAAATTGCAGGAGGCGACGGCCCAGGTTTGGGCGCGGCAATTTGGCTCGCGCATCCTCGAAGGCTACGGCGCGACCGAATGCAGCCCGATCATCACGATCAACACCTGGCTGAATCCGCGTTACGGCTCGGCGGGAAGATTTGTTCCCGGCATCGAACATAGATTTGAGCCGGTCGATGGCGTGGCCGAAGGCGGGCGTTTGTGGGTGCGCGGCCCGAACATCATGCGCGGCTATTTGAACGCCGAGCCAAACGCCAAATTCCAAGCCCAAGGCGGATGGTATGACACCGGCGACATCGCGCGCGTCGATGACGACGGTTTTCTTTTCATTCTGGGCCGCCTAAAACGATTCGCCAAAGTCAGCGGCGAGATGGTCAGCCTGACGGCCGTCGAAGAGGCGCTGGCCGGCGCCTTTCCGCAATACGGCTTGCGATTCCAGGCCGCCGTCCTGACCCGCCACGACGCCGAGCGCGGCGAAGCGTTGGTCGCCGTCTCCAACGAGCCAAAACTGAGCCTGGAAGAAATCCGCGCGGCCATCAAAGCCAAGGGCCTGAGCAACCTGTGCGTGCCGCGCGAAGTCAAGTGCGTGCGCGAAATTCCGAAGCTGGGCACTGGCAAGATCAACCACCGCGAACTGGAGAAAATCGTCTTTCCCGCGCCGGAAAGCTGAATTCCCGCCCGCAATTGCGAGACGGTTGCCGCAAACGGTTTGCAAACTTCCGGCAAATGGGAGAAAGTGCTCGAAACTGTCCATAATAGTCCACAACAAGCTCAACCAGGAATTCGCATGAAACAGAAAATCCTCGGCCTCTTTGTTGCCGTGTGCGCGTTCACAAAAGCGCTCTCGCCAATGGCTCCGTGGCCATTTCCCTGCCATTCCCCTCAGCCTCGCCCCGGCCCGCGTTCAACTTTGCCTTCGTCAACGGCATCACCAACTCCTCGCAACTCATAGGCGCTTGCGACACCGGCGCCACAAGCCTGACCCTGGAGGCATTGTCAACTACAGGCGGAAGGCCCTCCGCGATCCTCGGCGCCAATTGCCCCGCCAACGGCGAAATCCAGGTCACCGGCGCCTGCCGCTGGCAATGACGCCGCATTCGTGGCTTGGTTCTCCGCTGTTTTTCGGTGGAATAGAGCGCCTTCATCCCATCCCGGAGGGGGGATGCCAGCCAGCAGCCGGGCGGTTGCGCATGGCACGAGCCCCCGTATGCCAAACGACCTCGGTCCGAGGTCGCGGCAGTTTCAATCGGGACATTTCGGATCGCATTCAATTCCAGCCCTGTCTAACATCCGTTTGGCCGATCCTATTCCGCCGAAAACAGCGAGGAACCTTCTGTTTCGATTTTGTATTGCATTACCATCAAAGCATGGTATATATTGCCTGTATCGCGCTTCGGCGCCTGTTCTTTTCGATCTTTCGGCAGGATTTTTCCAAAAATATTTAGAAAAAATCATTAAATTCAAACCAATCAACGGCAAAACAAGGCGGAACAAGCCAAATCACGGCATTTTCAAGAAAAACCGCCGCGCCGGCCGCCCGGAGAATCCATGCAATCGGCATCGCACCGCCGTCCCAAGGCTTCTTTCGCCCGCGCTCCGAAACGAAAACCACTCCGGCGCGGATATTTCATAGTTAAACTGAACAAAGCAGCGCCGAAAACGTCTATTGAAAAAATGAGTCAAACAAGCGCTTCCCCCATCTCTCCTTCGGCCACAGACTGCAAGGCTCCGCCGCCGCTGTTTCAAGACTCGGGCGCAATGAAATTCTATCTGCTGGCTCTGGCTTTGCTCTTAATGCCATCCCGCCAGACCAAGGCCGCCGCTATCGCCGAAGATGGCGTCGCCCGGACGGCCATTGTCATCGATCCCTCTGCCACGGACACCGAAGCCTTTGCCGCGCGCCAACTCGCCACATGCCTGCATGAAATTACCGGCGCGACATTCCAAATTCAGACCAGCCACACCCCGCCGGTTCGCGCGATCATTGTGGGCTTTGGCGCGGCCGCGGACGCAGCTTTCAAGGAATTGCCCTCAACACCGCTGGGCGATGAGGAATTGCTCATTCGCACGGACGGAGACCGCATCCTGCTGGCGGGCGGACGGCCGCGCGGAACGCTCTATGCCGTCAGCCGGTTTTTGCAGGAAGCCTGCGGCGCGCGATGGTGGACTCCCTGGGCCAGCCGGATGCCGCACCTCCCCACCCTGCGGATTTCCGATATCAATCTGCGGGACAAACCGGCCTTTGAATACCGGGATCCTTATTGGCATTGCGCGTTTGACCCGGATTGGTCATGGCACAACTGCTGCAATGGCGAAAGTTCGCACCTCCCGCCAAGCCAGGGCGGATGCGTCATTTATAAATACTTCGTCCATTCCTTCTACACGCTCGTTCCGCCCAAGGAATATTTCGCGACGCACCCGGAATGGTTCAGCCTGGTCAAGGGCCATCGCACCGCCGAGAACGCCCAGCTTTGCCTGTCCAATCCGCGGCTGCGCGACTTCGTGGTGGAGCGTGTCAAGCAGGCCCTGCGCGAATCTCCGGACGCCGGCATCATCAGCGTCTCCCAAAACGACTGCTTCAACCCATGCGAGTGCCCGTCCTGCAAAGCCATCGACGACGCCGAAGGCTCCCACGCCGGTTCCATGATCGCGTTTGTCAATTACATTGCTGAAAAAATCCAGCCGGATTTTCCCAGCGTGACCGTGGACACGCTGGCCTACCAATACACCCGCAAACCGCCGCGAACCTTGCGCCCTCGTTCCAATGTCGTGGTGCGCCTGTGCAACATCGAGTGCGATTTTCGCCAGGCGCTTGACAGCCCCGCTAATGCCAGTTTCGCCGCCGACATTCACGGATGGGAACAGCGCGCGGACCGCCTTTACGTTTGGGATTACGTGACGGATTTCGCGCATTACCTCCAGCCCTTTCCCAACTGGTTCACGCTCGGGCCTGATCTTCGCTTTTACCAGGCCAACCACGTGCGCGGCGTGTTTGACGAGGGCGCCTACGGATCCTACGGCGCGGAAATGGCGGAGTTGCGCGCCTGGGTGCTGGCGCGGCTGCTGTGGAATCCGCGCCAGGACGACCGCGCGCTGATTCGGGAATTCCTCGACGGCTATTATGGCGCGGCCGGCGCCCCGCTGGGCCGTTACATGGATTTGATGGAGCATGCCTCCGAGAATTTCAACTTGACTTGCTACACGCGGCCGGACGCGGCCTTCCTGCGATTCAAGCCGCTGGCCGAAGCCGAGGCATTGTGGCGCCAGGCCGAGCAAGCCGTCGCGGGCGACGGCGAATTGCTCGCGCGCGTGCGCCAGGGGCATCTTTCGTTGCAATACGTCTGGCTCCTCCGCTGGCCGGAATTGCGCGAAGAATGCAACCGCGCCGGCGCCGCATGGCCCTTCACCGAGACGCGGGCCGACTTGGCGCGCCAATGGGAAACCGCCGCCAAAGGCACCCCCGGCAAGCCCTGGACCGAAGTCACCGCCCTGCGCGAAGGCGGCCAAACGCCGGCGGAATTCCTAACGAAAATCGGAGAAAAGCCATAGAGCGTGATTCGAGAGAAATCCGCGACCGGGAAGCAACGCCGCCAGCCAGCCCGCCCCGCCGCGAGACACGCCAGGATATTTTCAAAACACGATTTAAATCTCGATCCGAATCCTCATTCCTTTTTCGTTGACTGCCTTTTTCTGTTTGCGCGGGATGCCGTGCTCCAGCATATTCTTTTTGTTGAATTTAGTCCGCTCTCCATGCGGTTGAGATTATGAAAGCAAAAGGCGCCAAGGCGCCGCGCACAGCCGCGGCGAAGTCTGTCAAACGCCGGGGCACTTCCGCCGCCGCCCCGCAAAAAGCGAAACCAGCCGCCAGGAAGCCGGCTAAAACCCCCGCCCTTGCTGTGAAGGCCGCCAAGCCGCGCCGGGGCGCCGCGAAACCTGCCGGAAGAAAACTGGAGCCAGCGCCCGTTCCTGTAATGAAGGCTGTGACTGTTGCGAAGGCCGCGCCAATTAAGAAAGTTTCGCCGGTCGCGAAGCCAGCTCCAGTTGCCAAGCCAGCTCCAGTTGCCAAGCCAGCGGCTGTTGCCAAGCCCGCGGCTGTTGCAAAGCCCGCGCCTGTCGAGAAAATTTTATCAACCTCCAAGCCCGCACCGATTATAAAACCCGCGCCCGTTGCGAAGGTCGCGCCAACCGCGCTACCCATGTCCGCCGCGAAACCGATGTCGGTTGGCAAACCCGATCCAGTGGCGAAGCCGGTGCCAGTCGCGAAGCCCCGGCCAAGTGAGAAAGCCGCGCCGCCCGCGAAGCCATCGCCAATTGTAAAACCCGCGCCAGTCGCGCAGCCTGCGCCGGTTCCAAAGTCCGCCCCGATTGCGAAGGCCGCTCCAGTTGCAAAGCCCGTGCGCGGCGCGAAAGCCACACGAGCGGCAAAGGCGCCGCCTATTGAGAAAATTTTGTCAGCGTCGAGTCCCTTGCCTGTGGCAAAACCGGCGCCAGCCGCGCAACCCGCTCCCGCCGCGCCGGCTGCAAAGCCCGCGCCAGTTGTAAAAGCTGCGCCGATGGCCGAAGCCGCGCCTGTCGTGAAATCACCGCCCGCCAAACCAGCGGCGAGAGCGAAACGCGCCTCGACGCCATTGCGCCTGAAAATCCCGCCCATCCTCTTGGAAGGCGACGCGCCCTCCCCTATGGCCGCCAGCGGACCGGGCGAGCGCTACGCGCTGGGGCCGGAGCCAGTGGTCGCGCCGGCGCCTTTTGTGGGCGGCGAACTGCCCGACTCCTACGGCAGCCAGCAGTTGTCGCTCGCGGCGCGCGACCCGCATTGGCTTTACGCGCACTGGGATTTCAGCCGCGATCAACTCAGGAAATACAACGCGCTTTCCACCGACGGCCATTTGTGGCTGCGCATTTATGCCGGAACGGCCGAAGGCGAGCCGATTTCGCAAATTCATCTTCACGCCGATTCGCGCACGTGGTTCGCGCCCGTGCCAAAGGGCGGCGCCACCTATGTCGCGGAATTGGGCTACTACGAGGCCGGCCGCAAATGGGTTTCCCTGGCCCGCTCCGGGCCTGCGTTTTCGCCGCCGGACAATTTGTCGGAGGACACCTCCATTCGCTTCGCCACCATTCCAGCCGCGGTGCCGTTTCGCGAGCTGGTTGAACTCGTCAAGGAAAGCGTGCGCGAACATGCTCCGCTGGTCGAAGCCATGCAGCAGATGCGCGCGCTCGGCCGCCGGGATTTGCCCGCGCCCGAACTGGTGCATGAACGATGGACGCCCGCACAGGAAAAAGCCCTGGCGGAAGTCATTTCGATTGACAGCGTTCGGCGCATGCGGCTCGGCGGGTTGGAGATTACGGAGTTGATTCGGCGCCAGATCGCGCATCATGCGTCCTCGATCGAGGCGGCGCGATTCAGCCAGCCCGCACCGGGCGTGAACGGCCATGCGGCGCCGGGAATCTCCAGCGGCGGCCTGCCGGTTTCAGGCGGCGTTTCCAGCGCGCCCGGCATCTCCAGTCCGGCTGGCGCGGCGGGAGCGGCCGAAGGCAAACGCGGATTTTGGTTCAAGGTCAATGCTGAGTTGGTGATCTACGGCGCGACCGAGCCGGACGCCAAAGTGACCCTCGGCGGGCGCCCGATCAAACTCCGGCCCGACGGCTCCTTCAGTTTCCGCTTCTCCCTGCCCGATGGCGAATATGCCCTCGAAGCGGCGGCGCGCGCGGCCGATGGATTGGAAACGCGCCGGGTGGAGTTGAGATTCCGGCGGCAGACGGCCTGCCGCGGACACGTCGGCGCGCACCCGCAAGACGAAAACCTCAAGCCGCCGTCCGCCAGCGCCGCGGACTGATGGCCATTGGATGTTAAGCCCCTACGCCAAAGCCGCGCTGTTCGTCATCCGGTTGATCGCCTGCGGATTAATCATCCTCGGCGGCGGGCTTTTGGCGGAGGATTTATATTTGCACTTGTCGAACCATCCCATCTCGCCGCCGGCGATGCTGGTGTTGAAGGCGCTGCCCGCGCTGCTCGGCGTGGCGCTCTACGCGAAGTCCAAAGGGATGGCCATTCACGTGACAAAGGATTTGGATTGACGCCCGCGCACCAGCTTTTCCTGCCCCCATGCAAGGCCACCTCGCCCTGATTTTGCACGCGCATCTGCCGTTTGTCCGCCACCCGGAACACGAAAAATTCCTGGAGGAAAATTGGCTCTTTGAGGCGCTGACGGAGACTTACCTGCCGCTGCTCCGCGTCATGGAAGACTGGCAAAACGACGACATGCAAGCGCGCCTCACTCTTTCACTCTCGCCGCCCCTGTGCGCGATGTTGCGGGACCCGATGTTGCAGGAACGCTACGTCCGGCATTTGGGCGGCCTCATCCAACTGGCCGAAAACGAGATTCATCGAACGCATTGGGAGCCGGCTCTGCGCGAACTGGCCTGGATGTACCACAATCGTTTCATCACGTTGCGGGAGACGTATTTCGATTGCAACCGGGACCTCGTCGGCGCTTTTCGGCGCCTGCAAGACGATGGCATGCTGGAGATCGCCACCTGCGCCGCCACCCACGCGCTGCTGCCGTTGCTGGCGGGCGACCCGTCCCTGCGCGCCCAGATTCTCACCGCGCGCGATCACTACACCGAATGCTTCGGGCGCGGGCCGCGCGGCCTCTGGCTGCCGGAGTGCGCTTACGCGGCGGGCATCGAGGACGCCCTGCAAGAGGCGGACATCCGCTGGTTCGTGACGGATACGCACGGCCTTCTGCACGCTCAACCGCGTCCGCGCTACGGAGTTTTCGCGCCGGTGTTCCTTCCCAACGGCATCGCCGCCTTCGGGCGCGATTTCGATTCCGCCCGCCAGGTCTGGAGCAAGCACCAAGGCTACCCGGGCGATTTCCGTTACCGCGATTTCTACCGCGACATCGGCTACGACCTGGACCTCGATTACGTCAAACCTTATTTGCCCGCGCCGGGCCTGCGCGGTTTCACGGGGATCAAATACCATCGCATCACCGCGGCCGCGCCGGAGACGGACAAGGAAGTTTACAGCCGCGCGGCGGCGCTGGCAGCGGCGGATGAGCACGCTGGACATTTTTTGGGCGCGCGCACGGAGCAATTCGCGCAATTGGGCGCGATCCTGGACCGCCCGCCGATCGTGGTTTCGCCTTACGACGCGGAATTGTTTGGCCATTGGTGGTATGAAGGCCCGGAGTTTTTGGATTTATTCGTGCGCAAGGCCTATTACGACCAGCAGGCATTCACGTTCATCACACCAGCGGAGTATTTGCGGCATTACCCAACGCAGCAAGTGGCCACGCCGGGCGCCTCCAGTTGGGGGGAGGAAGGCTATTGGCGCGTCTGGCTGAACGAATCCAACGAGTGGATTTACCCGCACCTCAAGCAGGCGCAACTGCGCATGACAGAAATCGCCAGCCGCTTCTCCGAGGCCGGCGGCGTGACGGCTCGGGCCGCGCGCCAGGCCGGGCGCGAATTGCTGCTCGCGCAGTCAAGCGATTGGCCGTTCATTCTGCGGACGGGCACCAGCCCCGGTTACGCCGCCCGCCGCGTGAAGGAGCATCTGCTGCGCTTCCACGAATTGTACGAGCAACTGATGTCCGGCCAAATCAACGAGCCGCGCCTCTCGCAAATCGAGCAATCCGACAACATCTTCCCCAACCTCGATTTCCGGTATTGGAAACGTTAGAGCGGAGCGTTCGACATCCAAAATGACACCGGAATTGCCCCAACCACTTTCAATAATTTCGGCCTATTCAAAAAATCGCCGCTGGATGGCCGCCAGTATCCCGCAACTCGACTTCCGAGTCCTCGATCAGTAATGGGCCAAGGCGAATTCACTGATCTTTCCACCAACCCGCGCCACATGGGCGGCTTTGGCAAATGAGCCAAATCGTTATGGATGGCGGCGCTATTGGCGGCCGCTTCCACTTTTTCCGCGAATCGTCTGGCGATCCCATCAAGTTGCTGGCGCCTTTCACTACTCGATCGGTGCAATCGCTTTCCTTCTGCGGCCTTTTATTTGCTCGCATTACCATCAAAGCATGGTATTGTATGGGCTATGTCGCGCTTTGGCGTGTGTTCTTTTGGTCCGTCGGCAGGGGTTTCCCGAATATTTTTTAGCAAAATGAACTGAGATCAAAGCCATTAATGGCGAAACAAGGTCGAACAAGCCAAAACACGGCTTTTTCCAATAAAACGACCTCCCATATTGGGCCGCCGCGCCGGCCTGTTCCTTTTTATACAGGGCCGGCAGAAAATCTTGCGCCACCCGGCGGCAGGACTTTCTTGAATTGATTCGGCCCCCCGCCCGTCGATACCTTATTGTAAATGAATCATCATGCGCCCAATCCTGAGCATCTCGCGCTGACGCGCCGGGATTTTCTGCACCGCTGCGGCATGGGCATGGGCGCCATCGGCCTGGCCAATCTGCTTTCCAGCGTGGGCTTGACCAATACGGCGCGGGCGGACAGTTATATTTCCCCTCTCCTGCCCAAGGCGCCCCAGTTTCCGGCCAAGGCCAAGCGCGTGATCCATATTTTCGCCAACGGCGGGCCTTCGCATGTCGATACATTTGATCCCAAACCGATGCTCGATAAGTTCGCCGGCAAACCGCTGCCGATGGAGAATTTGCCGACGGAACGCAAAACCGGCGCGGCCTTCCCTTCCCCATTCAAATTCAAAAAATATGGCCGCAGCGGCATCGAGGTCAGCGAATTGTTCTCGCACGTCGCGGAGAGCATTGATGACATTTGCGTCATACGCTCCATGACGGCGGACGTGCCCAACCACGAGCCGTCCCTGCTGCTCATGAATTGCGGCGAGGCGCGCTCCATCCGGCCGAGCGTCGGGTCCTGGGTCACCTATGGGCTGGGGTCGGTCAACCAGAACTTGCCGGGATTCATCGCCATGTGCCCGAATGGCTATCCGATTCAGGAATCGCAAAACTGGCAGGCGGGATTTTTGCCGGGAGCGTATCAGGGCACCTACATTGACACTTCCCACACCAAAATCGAGGACCTGATCCAGAACATCAAGAACGACAACATTTCGCTGCCACAACAGCGCCAGCAACTGGACCTGTTGCAAAAGCTGAACGAGCGGCACTGGAAAAAACGGCAGGACGACGCGCAGTTGGAGGCGCGCATCCAATCATTCGAGCTGGCATACCGGATGCAATTGGACGCCACCGACGCGTTCGATATCAGCCGGGAGCCGGAATCCATTCGCAAAATGTATGGCGATGGAACGCAGGCGCGGCAATTGCTCATTACGCGTCGCTTATTGGAGCGCGGCGTGCGCTTTGTGCAAGTGTGGCACGGCGCCGGCCAGCCGTGGGACAGCCACGATGACATCCAGCTTAATCATGGCAATCTGGGCCGCGAATGCGACAAAGCGATTGGCGCCCTGCTCAAGGATTTAAAGCAGCGCGGCATGTTGGAAGATACGCTGGTCATCTGGGGCGGCGAGTTCGGGCGAACGCCGACGGTCGAACTCCCCAAACCCGGCTCCAACGCCGGCAAAGTCAACGGGCGCGACCATAACCATCACGGTTTCAGCATGTGGATGGCCGGTGGCGGCGCGCGCGGCGGTTATGTTCACGGCGCCACGGATGATTTCGGCTTCGCGGCGGTCCAGGACAAGGTGCATGTTCACGATTTGCACGCAACGATCCTGCGGCTGCTGGGATTCGACCACGAAAAGCTGACCTTCCGGCATTCCGGGCGCGATTTCCGGCTCACCGACGTTTATGGCCATGTCGTTCGGGAGTTGATCGCGTGAAGACAGCAGCCTGGTTCGTGTTCGCGTTTTGCGCGGGCATTTTGGCAAACTCCGCGAGGGCCGCCAATGACCCCGCCGGGATCGAATTCTTCGAGAGCAAAATCCGCCCCATTCTGGTGGACAGTTGCTACAGTTGCCACAGCCAGAAAAGCGCGAAAATCAAAGGGGGGCTGCTGCTCGATTCGCGCGCCGGCCTGCTCAAAGGCGGCGACACTGGCCCGGCCATTCAACCCGGCGAACCCGACCAGAGCCTTTTGATTAAAGCGGTTCGTTACACCGACGCGGATTTGCGGATGCCGCCCAAAAACAAACGGCTTCCAGCGGATCAAATCGCCAATCTCGCCGCCTGGGTCAAAATGGGCGCGCCCGACCCGCGCGCTTCACCCGGGGGAGCCGCCTCCGTCGCGACCATCAGGGACAAGGCCCGCGCGCATTGGGCCTTTCAGCCGGTGCGCGAACCCAGCGTTCCGGCTGTCAAACACAAGCACCTCGTGCGGACACCGGTGGACAATTTCATTCTCGCCCGGTTGGAAGCGGCGCACCTGCCGCCTTCACCGCGGGCGGACAGGCGCACCTTGATTCGCCGCGCCACCTTCGATCTCATCGGCCTGCCGCCGACGCCCCAGGAAGTGGCGGCGTTTGAGGCCGACAAATCACCGGATGCGTTTGCCAAAGTGGTGGACCGGCTGCTGGACTCCCCGCGCTACGGCGAGCGCTGGGGCCGGCATTGGCTGGATGTGGCCCGCTACGCGGACACCAAGGGTTACGTGTTTGAGGAGGACAGGCATTATCCTTACGCCTACACGTATCGCGATTACGTCATTCGCGCCTTCAACGAAGACCTGCCTTACGACACATTCATCAAACAGCAAATCGCCGCCGACTTGCTGCCGGGCAACGAAGACAAACGCTCCCTCGCCGCCCTGGGCTATTTGACCATCGGGCGCCGCTTTATCAATAATATACACGACATCATTGATGACCGGATTGACGTGGTTTGCCGGGGGATGATGGGATTGACCGTCGCTTGCGCGCGTTGCCACGATCACAAATTTGACCCGATCCCCTCGCGGGACTATTACTCTTTGTACGGCGTGTTCGCCAGTTCGATGGAGCCTGGCCAGGAGCCGTTGCTGGGCACTGAAGCGCCCGCCAAAGCGCGCGACGAATATGTGGCTGAGCACAAAAAGCGCGTGGAAAAGCGCGATCATTACAGGGAAGAACAAGAGCGAGCCATGGCCGCCCAATTGCGCAACGAGTCCGGCGAATATCTCCTGGCCGCATTCGAGGCGCAGCGGCCCGCGAATAAAACAGATTCCGAGAGCATCGCCCACGCGCACAAGCTGGACCCGGAGGTTTTGCGGCGCTGGATGGCTGGCCTTGATGGCTGGCGCAAGAGTGAGCCGGCGATTTTCGCGCCCTGGTTCGATTTCGCCGCGCTGCCGGAGAAGGATTTCGCCGCTCGCGCGAAAGAACTCGCAGCCGGATTTGGCAAACATCGACTGGCGCCCATCAACCCGCTGGTCGTGAGCGCCTTTGCGACCAACGCGCCCGCGACGATGAAGGATGTCGCGGAACGATATGGCAATCTTCTCAAAGACGCCGACTCGCGCTGGCAGAACGCGCTGGCGCCGACGAATGCGCCGTCTGTCAAGTCGCTGCCCGATGCCGCGCAAGAGGCGTTGCGGCAGATTCTTTACGCGGACGGCGCCCCGGCGAATCTCCCGCGCGGTGAATTTGACCGTTTATACCAAACACCCGTCGGGCAAAAGATGCGCGAATTGCAACGGCACGTCGAAGAACTCGATGCAACTTCGCCCGGCGCTCCTCCCCGCGCCATGGCGCTGGTGGACCGGGCCAATCCACACGACACGCCAATTTTCATTCGCGGCAACTGCGATAACCCAGGGCCGCTGGCGCCCCGCGAATTTCTGGAGGTCCTGAGCGGCCCCAACCGCAAGCCGTTTCACAGCGGCAGCGGCCGTCTTGAACTGGCCGCAGATATCGCCAGCCGGGACAATCCGCTGACGGCCCGAGTTCTGGTGAATCGCGTGTGGCTGCACCATTTCGGCAGCGGCTTGGTGGCGACTCCGAGTGATTTTGGGTTGCGCTCGGACCCGCCAACTCATCCTCAGTTGCTGGATTATCTGGCGGCGCGTTTCATGGAGGACGGCTGGTCGATCAAAAAGCTCCATCGGCTCATCATGCTCTCGTCCGCCTATCAACAAACCAGCGACAATAATGCCGTCTGCGCAAAAGCCGATCCCGGCAATCAATTGCTTTGGCGCATGAACCGGCAGCGGCTTGACTTCGAGCCGATGCGCGACACGCTGCTGGCCGTTTCCGGCAAGCTGGACCTCGCCGCCGGTGGGCATGCCGTCGATATTACCGACCCCGCCTGCGACCGGCGCACGGTTTACGGCTTCGTGGACCGGCAAAACCTGCCGAACGTATTTCGCGCGTTCGACTTCGCCAGCCCGGACACCACCAGCCCGCGCCGGTTTTACACGACCGTGCCACAGCAGGCATTGTTCCTGATGAACAGCCCTTTTGTCATCGCGCAGGCCAAAAATGTCGTGGCGCGGAAGGAATTTTATTCAGCGTCCACCGATCAGCAGCGCCTGCATCTGCTGTATCAATGGGCGTTCCAGCGCGAACCCATCCGCGAGGAAGTGGAATGGGCCGCGCAATTTCTTCACACATCCCCCGGCGCACCCGCGCCACCTGCAAAGGCCGGGCTGACCGCCTGGCAGGAGTATGCCCAGGCGCTGCTGATGTCCAATGAGCTTGTCTTTGTAGATTGAGGCAGCCGGGCAGCACTGGTCATTAGTGTTGCTGTTTTTACTATAATCATTCCTTAAATCGTATTTACTCTCTTGACCGTTGCGAGGGCTTCCCCTACAGTGCCGTCCGGTTTTCCCGCCGAACATAAAACGGCAACTAAGCAAGCGAGGAGTTTATAAATGACAGCCAAAAGCACTGTCACAAATTGAAATGCGAATAAAAGAGAGGCAACACAAAAATATGAAAACTGGCAAAACCAAATACTGTCTCAGGAGGCTTATGAGCCTGCGGCACGCATCGGTCCTGGCGGCCGTGATGGCCCTGCTGCTGGCTGTTCCACGCACGCAAGCGATCACGATTATCTCGCCGCCAACTTTTGCCACCAACGCCGCCGCCCCCCTGGCCGGCAATCTCGCCCTGACCACGGACGTGCCTTCGCTGGTCAGCGTATCGGTCAACGATGGTACCGAAACTTGGCAGCGGGACTTCTATGATTATGGCACGAGCCACTCGGAAATCGTGCTGGGCTTCAAGGCCAGCCGGACCAATTCCATCACCGTCATCGTGCGCGACCAGTTCCGAAACACCTTCACCAATTCCAACGCCATAACTTACATCACAAAACCGCTCCCGGTTAATATGGCGACGATCGTCCTCGTCACCAACATCCCTTCCCAAATGGAGCCGGGCTACACGATGTTCAGGGTGGCCAACGATACGGTGACAAACGGATACGTGACGATTGTGGACCAGTCGGGGCAGGTTGTCTGGTACGGTCAATCCGGCGCCGACGGAGGAAAGATTGGCCCAATTCCCACGCCTACGGACATCAAACAACTCCCGAACGGAAACCTCTTTTTTCCCCTGACGTCCGAAAATGGCTTTGAGGAAGTCAACATGCTCGGCCAAACGATCAGCAATTGGACGGCGCCAAGCGGCTACCTGGTGGATTCCCACGAGGACCTCCTGACAGATCATGGAACAATTCTTTACATAAGCTACGCCAAGGAGTTCGTGCAAAATTTCCCCAGCAGCGCCACCAATCCAAACGCTCCGACCGAGACCGCCGACGTTTCGTATGACCGGGTCGTGGAAATCTCCGCCACCAATTCGGCCCTCCTCAATTCCTGGTCGCTGATTAGCATGCTTGAACCCACACGAATCAACTATCTCTGCTTCCTGCTTCCCTTCTATGGAATCGACCCCGAACACGCCAACGCCGTCATTGAGGATGCAAGCGACGGCTCGCTCATTGTCTCCATGCGCAATCAGGATTCCATCGTGAAATTCTCGCGCTCGGGCCAGCTCAAATGGATACTGGGGCCGACCAACAATTGGGGCGCACAATGGCAGCCGTACCTGCTTACGCCCACCGGCACGCCATTCGCGTGGAATTACGCGCAGCATGCGCCGGTCTTTACCCCGCAGGGCACGCTGCTCTTTTTTGACGATGGCAATTGCCGGGCCGAGCCGTTCGCGCCGCCCGTGACCGACCAAAATAACTATAGCCGCGCGGCTGAATTCAGCGTTGATGAAATCAATATGACGGTATCACAGGTGTGGGAATACACGGGCACCAATACAGACCGGCTCTACGCGGGCCTGCTGGGCAACGCGACCGAGTTGCCTCAAACCGGAAATGTATTGGTTACGTTTGGCGCCGTTTCATACGAGAACGGACAACTCGTCAGCGCCCATTCCACCAACGCCACCATGGTCCGCCTCAAAGAAGTGACCCATGACGCCAATCCAACCGTCGTCTTCGACCTTGAGATGTTTGACAGCGCCAACACCAGCAGCAAATACGCGGGCTACGAGGTTTATCGCAGCTATCGCATTCCCGATCTGTATGGCCATCCGGCGGCCCCGGTGCGCGATTTAACCCTCCAGTACCAACCGGGCGCGGCGCTCGTGCAGTTTACAGCGGACCCGGCGCGCAATTACGCCGTGCAATCTTCACCGGACCTTGTCAACTGGACCGATCTCGGCGTCGCCAACCCCGATGACGCGGATGGAGACTTCACGTTTGAGGACGACTCAAACCAAGGCGCGACTGTCCAGTATTACCGCGTGGTTACTCAATGACCTGGCTTCGGTCCACCAGTTTATTGTCGAAGACATGTTTGCGTGGGCCGATGCCCAGGAACTAAAGCGTCTGTTGGCTGAGGCGGCGAGCCAGGGCCTGGTCCTGCGGACTTAGCGGGCGGGCTTCCTTGCGAATCAGCAAGCGCGCGGCCAGCCTCGATTTGCGCCAGGCTGTATCCACGCGTGGCCGGGTTATCTAGTCAAACCTACAATTAACCCCGCTATCGCGTATTTGCAATGGCGCTCGTCACTCCGGCAAAGGCCGGCCTTTCGTTTCCGGGAGAAATTGGATGATGACGATGCCCAACAGGAAAAGCAGGCCGAGCAGCGAAAGCGCCACGCGCAGGTCCACCTGTTTTTTCAGCCAGGCCGAGAAATATAGCATTGACGCGGCGGCCACGCGGCCAACGTTAAAGCAAAACCCTGACCCGGTGGCGCGCAGCCGCGCCGGGAAAAGCTCCGGGAAATAAATCGCGTAGCCTGCATGCATGCCGAGGGTCAGGAAGCCAAACACCGGCAGCACGCAGAGCAACTGCCAATAGTCGCGCGGCAAAAAGCAGACGATGGGCGTGATCACAAACGCCCCCAGTTGCATCCAGGCAAACGCCCGTTTTCGCCCAATCCGCGAGCAGAGCGGGCCGAAGGACAATAGGCCAAGCAGCCCGCCCAATGTTTCGACATAGCCGTAGGCGACCTGCCCTTTCGTGACGGCCGCCGCTTTATCGACGCCATGCCGGATGAGAATGGATTCCGCCAAACTTTGCCCGGCCACGTGGACCGCCCAATAGCTGCCCAGACCCACAGCCGCCAGCAACATCCCAAGAAGCGCCCGGCTGGCCCAGCGCGGGTCAATCAACAATTCGCGCAGGCTGCCGGATGGTTCCGCTTGAGCCGCGCGCTGCGGAGGCTCATGAACTCTCCCCATCACGACCGCCACCAGCAGCGCCGGGATAATCCCGCACAGGTAAGCGTAACGCCAGTGCTCCCCGACCAGTATCCCGGCCGATGTCGCCACCCAGGTGCCGCTAACGCTGGTCGCGTGAAAAATGCCCGAGGCGTGCGTTCGCGCGCGCGCGGGAAAAACCTCCGCGACCAGGCTCGCGGCCACAGCCCATTCGCCGCCGGTTCCCATCGCCACCAAAAAGCGCAGCGCCACAACATGCCAGAGGCTGGTCGCGAAATACATCAACCCCGAGAACACGGAGTACATGAGAATGGTCGCGACGAGAGTCGGTTTGCGCCCGATTTTATCAGCCATCAATCCGAACAGAAGGCCGCCCGCCGCGCCCCCGAGGAGGAAATCGCTGAACAAAACGTCCTTCCAATATTCCACTCCGCGACCGTCGTGAGTGCCCTGCAGAATGCTGGGCAGCAAATGTGGCGCGGTCAGATTGAAAATCTGCCCCTCGTAAACGTCAAAGACCCAGCCGGCCGAAGCAATGATGAGGATCAGCCATTGGTACTGTGTGACTCCGGCGTACCAGGAAGTCTCACCCGCCGCCGGATCGTTCTCAGAAATCATGCGCGGGAGATTCTGCGCGAAGCCACCCGCGGTTCCAAACCAAAACAACGGTCACTCTTCTCTGGCCTTCCACTTTGGATCAAAATCAAACGCCTGATGGAATCCCCCGCCCCAAGTGCTCTGCGCGCCGATGTGTTGCACGAGCGACGGGGCGTGATAATGGACCGCGTTCGCCAGGCTGCCGGCCAGGCGAAGCATCCGTAAATCCTGCTTGCCGGAGAATTTGTTCCATCGCCGCACGATGTATCGCACCGTCTCCTTCGACAGAAGAAAAGCCTGGCTGCCGAACGCGATTGCCGGGTCAATCAGGCGGGCGTTGCCTTTGACATCCCATGCCTTGCCGGGAAGCCGCGGGTTGTAGAGGCTGGCAAGCATGACCTCGCGCCGGCGTATCGGGTCCCACTGGCAAAGGTTGTGCTGGATGTGCCGGTTGAAATCCAAATCATCCTCGAGGAACAAAATGTAATCAGCCTGGTAATCCAGGCTTGCCTTGAGCGCGCGATAAGACGCCTGCGCCTGCCTTTGCTCCGCGTTTCCATCCGACACATCGTCAAGATGAACATGCGGCAGCGGCCAGGCCCAATCAGTGCGGGCGAGGTTTTCCAAAGTCTGGCGGCGGACTTGATCGCGCGCGCGGCAGGAAATCATCGTGGCCGCGATCCTGATAGTTCGCCTTCTCCGTTCGTAGGCAGCGGATGCCTTCGCTTTCACCTGAGAATGCAGCCGGCCTTGCCACACGCGATTCAAGTCATCGACATAACCGCGGCACGCTTTCTCCAGAAGGAATCCCTTGATCCGCTTGTTGAAAATCAAATCCCATTTCTCGCCGTTGCGATGTTGAAATATGCGGCGTCCTTGAAAATCGTGCTGGCACATCACGCCGTCCAGCGGATCGATGGGCGTGGGGACAAGCGAATAGGCCGTCTTCAATTTGCAAAAAGCCAGGTGGAACGTCTCCTTGTCCCCGTGGATATGCCGGTAGAAAAAATCGGAATTTTCATTGATCCACATCGCGAGGCACATCGCTTTCCAGCATCGCTCTTTGTCAATGACAATTTGCCCGCTTTCAAACTCCAATTCCGCCGGCCTCTTTATTCCAAAGGTCCGCCACATGGCGTTGTTGCGTTTGTCCGCGCCGCGCATGAAATCGGGCCAGAAGATGGCGCCGGTGGCGCGGTATTCGGGCGTGTTAAAAAGGAACGCCGGATTCACGACCGGCACATTGTCCGCGTCCAGCAGCAAGACTTCGCGGAACGGCGAATGGATCATCGAGTAGGGTTTTAATTCCCATCCTCTGAGTATGCGCGCGGGAAACTTCCGGCGCAGTTTGAGGGCATCCACGCATTCCACTCCCAATGGTTCCAGCAGCTTTTTCATCTGCTCGTCCATTTCCTTTTCGCCCAAATACCATAATTGCATCGGCAGCGAGCATCCCAGCCTCCGAAGCATGTTGAAGCAAACCCAGGCGCTCACGAAATATCGGGCTCCGCCGCCGCTCACTACGATGCCCCGCCCCTCGCAGCGGCCGGGATAATCCGGGATGGTCTCCATGAACCGGTCGAGGGCCATGCCCGCGTTGCCTCGATTCAACCGCTGCTGCCGGTCGAACGGATTGCGCCGTGTGGCGGCCATGCCGCGCTCCCCTGCCTTCCTTTGCGCGGAAGTCAAGTAATGGATCAGCCTGCCCTCGAAGTATCCTTCAATGCGCCGGATCACGTCCCGCGACGTGATCATGTCCATGCACCGCGGCAGGTTTCCAACGACATCGACGCACAGGTTTTGAGGACGGTCGCGCTTGTCGCCATCCCGCAGCCGCATTGTTCTGTCCCGCCAGCATCCTCCATGCGAACAGCACGGCAGCACACTCATCGTGTGGATATATTGATGATGTGGATAAGCCTCCCAATGCGTGGGCTCGCGTCCTCCCGCGATGACCACGCAAGGGCGGTTGGGCAGCCGCCTGTATTTGACGGGCACTGCCGCTGCCAAATGCATCAAGGCGGTGACCGGGCCGAGAACACCCTGGGCATGATGCACCAGGCGGATCAATTCTCTCAGGGCCGTCTTTCCGCGCAAATCGATCACGCCGTCCAATTTGGGATGGTGATGCCCGAATTCTCCGACTTGCACGAATTGAATTTTCCCGCGGAAATGATCGACTGCTTCCTGATAGCGGGCGGGGTCCCACCACTTGATGGTGAGATCATATTTCCCGCCGGCGTCAATAATCCAAAACGGGATGTCCCGCCCCGCCAGTTCATAAACCTGGGAATGCCAGGCTTTCTCCTGGGCGGAAAGATGGATGTCGCCCTTGAACGCAGCGGGCCTGATGTGCAAGCCCAGATGGCGGTTGAAGAATTCAACAAACCCGTGCAGGCAATGGTACGGCGCGTGGTTGCTTTGGTCTATGAGCGGATAGGTGCATTCAATCTTTTCCGCCTCCGCGTCGTCGTCAGCCAGCGGGGTAAGATGCGGATTGTTCAGCCAGAGGTCCGGGCAAAGCGTGCGGACATCCGTGAGAAATTTTCCGGGATAGGAATGATGCAAATCCCGCACGGCGGCGGTCAGCATCACGACATCGCCGACAGTAAAGCGGCACTTCAGAATCAGCTTTTTCACCGAAGCGGCGCCCGGCGACGAATCAGCGCCGGTGCTGTTTGTGTTTGCGGACCGGATGTTTTTTGCGCTTAGGCCGCCTATGGTGATCACGGCCGCCTGGTGCGTTGCTGGAGGAATGGGTAACGAGTCCGCCCTCTTCTTTGTTACGGCGCTTGCGGCGTGGTTTGGGGCTAAACCCGACCTCCGCCTCCGCGATGCTGCTCAGATTCATTTTCATCGGCATAGTATCCTTCGGGTCGTGTAGTATAGTAAAAGCTTGGAGTGTCAAGCGTCAACTATGAAATTTTTGCGCCGCGCGGACGCTTCTCAGCGGCGGGCTGTTCCCTTTTCGCTGGGCTTGCCTGCGCTAATCTCCGCCCAGGTCGGAGCGGACCAAATGTGGGGAAGGCCGGCCTCATTGACACCCAGCAGGCAGCGGCCATCGGGAGAAAATTGGAGGTCGTTGAAGCCCGATCCTTCTCCGCTCAAGGTCAGCACTTCCTGCCACGTTTGGGTATCCCAGAGCTTGATAGCTTCGGCGCCGGAGCTGCCGACGGCAAGACGGCTGCCATCGGGCGAGAATGCGACAGAAGTCGCCGCCAGGAGGAATCCCTTGAGCGTGTCCATAGGCTCGCGCGCAGTCATGTTCCAAAAGCGCACGGCCCCATCTTCATAGGCCGCCACGAACAAACGGCCGTCCGGGGAGGCGGCCGCGTCCAGCGCGTCACCCTGCCCGTCAAATTCCACCGGCGGCTTGTCAAGGCGGGTCGCGTCAAAAAGCTTCAACGAACTAAATGTCATGATGACGAAAGAATTCGGAATTGAGGTGATGAACACTCCTTCGGCGTTGGTGTTCATCTGGCTTTTGCGCTGCCACGTGTCGGCATCCCAAACTTCAAGGTGGCCGCCGCCGCCCGGGGAATACAGCGTCAATAAAAACTTTCCGTTGGCTGTAAACCAGGCGCTAAAACTTGAGGGAAAGTCGATCGTTTTGACGCTTTTCGTTTTATCACTTTCGTTCCAGATCGTCAGGCGGCGGTCCTCTTGCTGCAAAATCCACTGGCCATCCGGCGAGACCATCGTTGCAAGTCCGTTGGTGGAGTCGGCCCACAACCGCCGAGCCTCCTTGAGGGTGGAGGTATCCCACAACGCAACGCCGCCCTTGAGGTCCACTGCCCGGAGAGCTTCGCCGTCTGGCGTAAACTTGGTGTTCAGGCCCGACACTCGGCAGGGAAATGTCCGGTAGCCGCGGTCGCGCGCCGGCTTGTTCAAATCCCACAGGTATATGGAACCGTCTTTGCAACGGCTGGCGAGGGTCCGCCCGTCCGGGTCCACGGCCAGCCCGTCCACCTCGTCCAGATGCCCGCGCAGGACGCCGGCAGGTTTGAGCGACGGCCAATCCCAAAGGCGGATGGTTTGGTCGCCGCTGGACGATATGAGCCGCTTGCCATCGGCGGAAAAAAGCAAGTCGCTGACCCAACTGCGATGCCCCGCAAGCGAACCGCCAGCCTTGCCGGTATGCGCGTCCCAGAGCCGGATCGCGGAATCGGTGTAGCCCGCGCCTGTCAAGAGCGTGGCGCTGTCGGGGGAAAACATGACGGCGATCGAGGATTCTTCAGTTGCTTGGATGACGAGCCGCGTATGCCCGCCTTCAACTTCCAGAATCGCCACCTTGCCATCGGGTTGCACGGCCGCGAACGACGCGCCATCCGGCGAAATCGCATAAGGCCGCCCGTTGCCGGTGCTGTAGGCGCCAAGCCCTCGCTGCCAAAGCTGCCGGCCTGTCTCAACGTCCCACGACCCCAGTTCGCACGCGCGTCCTTCCGGCGCGCCGGAAATATTCGTCGATACGGTC
This sequence comes from Verrucomicrobiia bacterium, assembly GCA_036501625.1. Taxonomy (GTDB): domain Bacteria; phylum Verrucomicrobiota; class Verrucomicrobiia; order Limisphaerales; family Palsa-1400; genus Palsa-1400. The sequence continues at coordinate 36,067 of DASXZY010000073.1, read as the reverse complement.
AGCAACCTGTGATCATCTGGTGTAAAGCCGATCCAGCGGACAGTGTGCAACCTCGTTTCGATCCGTTTTTCCTTCTGTGAATTGACATCCAGCAGCGCGATGCCGCTGGCGCCGCCAGATTCATCCACGAAAGCCAGAACGGCGCCGCGATGGGCGAAGACGGGCCGCCGGGCGCGGGGCCTTCTCAAAACCTCTTTGCGCGAAATCAGATCGGTCATGACAACTTCGGTTCCGGTATCGCGGGCCAGCAACCAGCCGTCGGCGCTGAACGCCAGCGGGCTGGAAGTCCGGCCGGCCCCTTCCAGCAAAACTTCATGCTCATCCCCGCGAGTCTGGCTCCAGAGATAACGCCATTCCCAGCCGCGCAAATCCTGCTGAACCGGTTTTGGGCGCTGGCGCTCCAGCAGCCTTTGGGCGCGCCCGAGGTTGTTCGCGGCTAGCGCCTGTTGAGCCAGGTTCATGTCGGAATTGTAGGCGTTGCGCCGGGCGGCCAACTCCTCGGATTCGGCCCGCGCGCGCTGCTCCTGTTCGGCCTTCAATGAACGGCGCGCGATATCCGCCTGCTCTCTTTCCTTCACGCGGGCCTCTTCCGCGTCCTGGCGTTGCTTCTCGGCCCGCAGCAGTCCAAGGGTTGTGCCAATCACTCCCAGCACCAGCACCGCCGCCACCGCCGCCACCGCGCTCACGACCAGTTTGTGGCGGCGAAAGGCCTTCTGCAAACGATAGGTTCGACTGGGCGGACGCGCGACCACCGGCTCGTGGTTCATATGCCGAAGGACATCCATGGCCAGTTCGTTGGCCGTCGCGTACCGTCGCGTGCGGTCCTTTTCCAGGCATCGCATGACGATCCAATCGAGGTCCCCTTTGAGCTGGCTCATCAGCCTCGCGGTATCGGTCGAACGATCTTTGGCCATGATGGTCAATTCCTCCCCAGTGAGGGTCGCCACGCGGGTGCTGGGACGCACCGGGTCGTACTCGCGAATGGTCTTGCGGATCGCGTCCAGGCCGGAGGCCATGAATTCCTTTGGATCAAAAGGCGTCCGGCCCGCCAGCAATTCGTAAAGCACCACGCCCAGGCTGTAAATGTCGCTCCGTGTGTCGATGTCCAGCCCGCTCATTTCCGCCTGCTCCGGGCTCATGTAGGCTGGCGTTCCGATAAATTGTTCGTAGGCCGTGAAGAGCGTGCGGTTCGTCAGTTTGCCGTGGGTCGCCTTGGCGATGCCAAAATCAATCACCTTCGGCACAGGCACGCCGTCGTGCAATGTGACGAGGATGTTGGAAGGCTTGATGTCGCGGTGGATGATTCCCTTTTGGTGCGCGTGCTGAATGGCGTAGCAAACCTTAATGAAAAGATCCAGGCGCCCCGGCGTGGCCAAAGAGTTCTTGTCGCAGTAATCGGTGATGCGCTCGCCCTTGACCAATTCCATGACAAAGTACGGGCGGCCGCTGACCGTCGAACCTGCGTCAAGAACTTTGGCGATATTGGGGTGGTCCATCATCGCCAGCGCCTGGCGTTCCGCTTCAAAGCGGGTGATGACCTCCTTGGTGTCCATGCCCAGCTTGAGGATTTTCAAGGCCACCCGGCGCCGCACCGGTTCCTCCTGCTCGGCCATGTAAACACTTCCAAACGTCCCTTCGCCAATTTCCTGGAGCAATTTGAAGCGGCCGATCCTGTCACCCGGTTTTTCTGTGGCGTGCAGCGCAACCGCCGCGGTGGCCTCAGCCCCGATCACGTCGCCGGGCGCGCCAGCATCCGGACCGCGGGAAGATGCGCAATGGGGGCAGCAGGCGGATAAATCCTCGCCGGCGAGTTCCAATCCGCACGCGGGACATTTTCGGGTTTCAGGCATGGCGGGACGCGAATTGCTTCATGCTGAAGGCGATTGAAGCCCAATCCGCCGCAAAAGCAAGTCTTTTGACCGTCCTATGAAAGCGCCGAGTTCATCCGCCGGATGGACTCATCGATCTCCGCGCGGCTCTTGAATCCGACGACCACCGCATCCAACTCCGGGCGGGACATCGCGAAGCGCATCGCTTTCTCCCGGTCGGCCGCATCCAGGAACGTGCCGTTGCCGATCATTTTCATGCCGATGATTCCCCTGCCCTTGGCCCGCATCAGCTTCAATTCCTCCAGCACCGGCGCGACCGCGTTGGTGACCATGTTGTAGTTTTCCTGCTCGCCGTCCATGAAGGCGCCCTGCGGGTTGACGCGCACCAAATGCACTTCCGTCCAATCCGATTGCCTGGCCCCGCGCAACGCCGGCAAGCTGTGGCACGATACGCCTTTGGCCCGAATCCACTTCTTTTCCTTGGCCTGATCGCAACCATCCATGATCCGCTTCCAGTCATCGGTCCAATGATTCTGGACCATGCAATGGATCAGCATGCTGTCAATGTAATCAGTATCAAAAGTTTTGCGGTGATGATCGATGGCGGCCAAAATATCTTCCGGCCGGCCGCCAATTTTGGATTGGATGAAAAGCTTTTCGCGCGGCAGCCCTTTGATGGCCCCGCCCATCCATTCAAAGGTGGCGTAAGCCTGGGCGCAATCGAAGTAAGTGATGCCCTGGTCGTAGGCATAATGAATAAGGCTGGTAAATTGCTCCTGGCCAAGAGCAGCTTGAACATGCCCGCTATTGCTGCCCGTGCCAAAACCCATCCGGCTCAATTTGATGCCGGTGTTGCCCAAAGTCACCTGGTCGGTGGCCGTGCGTTTGCCAGCAATAACCTCCGCCAGCAATCGGTGCGGAGCCAGCAACAAAGTTCCAGCGGCGGCCGATCGTTCCAAAAACTGGCGGCGAGTAAAACGATTTTTCATAAGCAAGGCTTCCAGTGTTCCGGAGCGCCATAACGTAACACTTCCGCCCGCCGCCGTTCAAGTGTAGAAATCGTCTCTATCGAGCCAATCCCGGCTCCCAAACCCAATCGCCGCTGTCGAGGGATTGCCCATCCCGGATGTCGGGCAGAATTTGGCCGCCGTCGTCTTTTTCGTTCCACCCGATGGAGTAGAGAAGAAAAGTTCCATCGCTGTGGCGGCGGTAATGCAGCGGCTGGCCGCCGATGACGTCGCGCGGGATTTTGTCAAGGAATTGCGGAGCGAGCGCGGCCAGCGTTTCCGGATAATCGCCATGAGCCAGGCGATAACGTTCCAGCGCGCACGCCACGAGCGCTTCGTTGACGACAGTTTGATTGCGCGCGACGGTTTCCCACGCCCGCGTGAAATTTGGAATAAATATCGCATCCAAGTGCGAGTAGGGAGACCATTTGCTGAAGGACTTAAGTTCCTCGCCCAGGCGGGCGGCCAGCTCCGGCATAATCAGGCCGCTGGCAGCATCGCCAACTTTGCTGGCCGGCGAGAGCATGGCGGTGTGGGCCATGTTTTGATAAATCCAGCCGCGCGGCGCATAAGCCCAAAATCCATACAAGGGATCCGTCAACATTCCCCGCCAAGTGGCTTTTTCATGATTCATAGCCTGGCTTGCTTTATAGACGGCCGCCGGATCCGTATTTTCCAGAGTCATGGGCGTGGAGGCGTGCTCGGATTCAAATGACTGTGATGCGATGGGAATCAAATCCGTCCGCGCCAGTTGCTCCTCCAGCGCGGCGAGTTGCGGCTCGTGCCACGCCCGCAAACGCAATCCGTCTCCAATTGTATCCGCGTAAAGCCCGCTGACGGCCACATTGATCATCGCCGCGATCAGCGTCATCGGGCCGGTCGGCTTGGCCTCAAGCGGGCCGCACATGTCGTGCAGCAGCGTGGCGTCCCGCGCGGCTTCCTCCGGATGATTGAGCAAGAGATGGCACTCCACTCGCGTGGCGAGCAGTTGCGCCACGGCCCGCTCCGTCACAAAATCCGGTATCGGAAGCAGGTATGGCTGCGTGTAATCACCGTCCATCCGCGCGTAAGGGCGCTTGAGCGCGGCGCGAACGGCATCGAACTCCGGTTCCAATGAGTCCGTTCGGGCTAAAAAATCCTCCGCCGTTTCAGCCGGCGACGAGAACGTCAAGCGAAACGACTGGCCTTCGCCTGGTTGAACGCTGATGCACGCCGGCCCTTCGTGCGTCGCGCCGCCGGCGCTGGTAAAGAAGCCGGCCAGGATGTTCGTCGTTGGCGGCTGGCTGGCTGATATCACTATGCGCACCGGGTGAATTTCCGCCGGCAGCCGCGCGAGCAACGGGAATTCTCTGGGCGCGATCAACATGGGCCCGGTCGCGCCAGAAACCAGTTTCCGAATCGCGGCGCGAGTGTTCGTATCTTCCAACCGCAGCGCCTGCCCCGAGTCCCCAGGCGGCCCAACAATGATTTCGGCAATCAATACGGAATTGGAGTCGCGGCCCTCCAGCGACATCGCTTTCTCGACGCGTTTGGACAAGTCCCTTGGCCCGCGCCCCACCCAATCGGTTTCGACGATGCCGGGAGCTTTGAAGAAATTCTCGTCGTCGGGCACAGGCGGCGGGATGAATTTTGACCAGTCGAACTCGATGCCCTTGGCTTCCAACCGGCGCTTGCAATCCTCCCACGCCCTTTTGCCGCGCCAATCCTCTTCGGCGTAAAGCAGTGCGATGAACGTGGCGAAGCAAGCCAAGCCGATCGTCGCGATGCGGGCCATGCGCCAACTGAGCAGGCGCGGTCTGTTCGATTTGTCAGGCGGAGTTGTCATATTAAATGATGCGAAATTCGACATGGCGGGCCGAGCGCGGGGGCAAAGCGGCGGGCGGCTTCGGCGGCTCGGCCTTTTGCGGAGCAGGCCCGCGCGTGAATTCGGCCATCACTTGCTCCGGTTCGTGGAGCGCGATGAGAAATCCGCCGGCGTTGGGCGAAACAGCGGCCGTCATGCGCGGGGCGCCGGCGTGGAAATCAAGATTGGCCGCGAGAATCACCAGCCACACCGCCGCCAATCCGGCCCAGATGCGGCGCGGCGTCCAGAATACCTCAAGCCAGAAATCGCGCAGAAAATTGACAGCGCGCGGAGATGGCCTGGCGGCGGCGCGGCTGATGGCGTCCAATTTTGCCTCAACGGCGCGATGGCGCTGGAATAAAACTTCGCGGGGCGTTTTCATTTTTCCTCCCATAGTTTTCTGAGATTTTTCTTGGCGTAATGCAGTCGGGATTTGACCGTGCCCAGGCTGGTTTCGGTGATGCGCGCGATTTCCTCCAGCGAAAAATCCTCGATGAAATGAAGCAGCAGCACCGAGCGATGCGGCAGCGGCAGTTGTTCGAGCAAACTCATGAACTCCGCCTCCTGTTCGCGGCGGATGAGCAACTCACTGGCGTCGTCCTCAAACTCATCCGGCTCCTGGGCCGCTTGTTCCAACGCGGCGGATTCGCGGTCCTGTTTGCGCCACCGCTGGATGCATTTCTGGTGCGCGATGCCGAACAGCCAGCCGCCAAATTTTCCGTCCTCGCGCAACCCTCCGATGTTGCGTGTGGCGGCAATAAACGTTTCCTGAACGATGTCGAGGCTCGCCTGCTCATCATGGACCAGCTCAAAAACATAAACATAAACCGGCAGTCGGTAGCGGCGAAACAGGCGCTCCCAAGCCGCCGGTTCTCCGGCCCTGGCCTGCGCGACGGGCAGTTGTTCGTGTTCAGCCACCACCAGCATTTACAGCCAGTGGAATGCCCGAAGCCAGAAAAGGTTCAAAACCAGAGCGGATTTTCACTTCAGTGAGTCTCGTAACGTGAATTACGACGGCTTGCGGCAGCCGGCTTTACATTAAGCGCCTGCCGCGTAATCTGTGGTCAATAATCTGAACAACATATTGTCGAATGATCGCTAGAAGTCGCTGGCTGCATCAAGTAAGCGGGCAAATTCTCGCTGGGGTTTTGGCGATTGGCATTTCGTTTTATGGCATCGGCGCAGCCACGGCGGCGGACCAGCCGCGCATCGTCAATATCTACAACTTTATTCGCGACAACGATTTTAGAGTGGCCGACTCCGAAACCGTCCTGTTCAAAGCCACCAGCGCGCAAGTCCAATTGCTGAATGAATTTCATTTGCCGGCCACATTCGCGTTTCAGTACGACGCCCTCATGGACACGAACTATCAAAAGCTGTTCGCGGGTCCGACCGTGACAAATTTTGAACTGGCCGCGTGGTGGGAAATCCCCGAATTGCTGGCCAGGAAAGCCGGCGTCCCATGGCGGGGGCATCATGAATGGGACCCGGCGGCCGACGTTGGGTTCTCTCCCGGTTACACACCGGAGGAGCGGCGCAAGCTGGTGGATGTGTACATGGCGGATTTCAAAAGCATCTTTGGATTCTATCCGCGCACCGCCGGATCGTGGTTCATTGATGAAGTGACACTGGCTTACATGAGCGAGAAGTATGGCCTGGTGGCCTCGTGCAACTGCAAGGATCAGATTGGAACCGATGGTTACACGCTATGGGGCGGTTATTGGAATCAGGCTTACTATCCCAGCCGGCTCAATGCCTACATGCCGGCTCAAACCGAGGCCGGGCAAATCAACATTCCTGTCTTCCGCATGCTCGGCAGCGATCCCATTTATCAGCACGGCACGACGCCGGGATTATATTCATTGGAGCCGGTTTACCGCGACGCCGGCGGTTCCACGAACTGGGTGGCATGGTTCATGGACGCTCTCATTCATCAACCCGCGCTGGCATTTGGTTACACGCAGGCTGGCCAGGAAAATTCCTTCGGCTGGGATGGGATGAAGCAAGGCTTAACGCAACAAATTCGATTGTTCGCGACGGAAGCAAAAGCCGGATCGATTCGCGTGGAGACGCTCGCGCAATCGGGCCAATGGTTTAAGGATCATTTCAAGCTGACACCGCCGACGAGTGTCGTTGTTCTTGACGATTGGAGGCATCAAAACCGCAAAACCATCTGGTATGACAGCCGCTATTACCGGCTCAATTTAATCTGGCAGAGCAACGCGCTCTTTATTCGCGACCTCCACTGTTTCGACGAAACGGTTCCTTCGCCAACACATGAAACCGCGCTCGTCGGCCACACGCTCGCCTACACAACGCTGCCGATTGTCGATTCCGCGAGTTGGCGGCCCCCTGAAAATCGGCGAATTCGCTATCCGGCCGCCCTTTCGCTGGATGGAGACGGCTCGCATCTGGCGTTGAGCGGCCCGCCAACGGTGAAGGAGTTGAACGCCACCGATTTGAGCATCCAGCAACCGCTGGCTTCGGGAGGGATGTTTTCCATCGTTTGCTTTGAAACACAGATCACGTTCGCCGGGACGGATTCCCATGGAAAACCCTTGCGCTGGCAGTGGCGGCTGCCCGGCGGCATTCGGCGGCAATCTGCAATCCAGTCTGTAACGGCGAACAGCATCAATTATCGCTCAAAGGGCAAGGATTACGAGCTTCGCCTCCCTGCGGATTCAGGAACCTGCACGCAATTGGACGGCGGCAGCGTTTCCCTAAACCCAAGCGCATCGGGCCAACTCATTTTTACGTTCGAAACACAAGCTGCAAAAGCTTCCGCGAATCTCGGACGTTAAAAAATAATTTGGCGCATCGGATGGACCGTGACCGCAAAACGGCCCGAAACAAAGGCCGCGCGAGTGAAGGAATATTTGGGCCCTTCTTTCCCGCGGCGAAAAGCTTGGGCTTAAAGCGGTTTGTGGAAGCGCCCAAACCCATCCCCACCAGCTTCGCGCGCGAAGCATTCTTCGCTGGCACCGCTTTCAAGTTCACGAACTCGGATGGGCTGAGCCGGCATGGGCGCTTTCGCATCCGGCCTGAGGACGGGACGGAATATCTCTCCAATGAGGCAGCGACGGCAATGTCCCCCAACTTTCTCTTCGACGAACTTGGCCCGCGGCTGGCCAAGAAGCCGGTCAAGCTCGGCGTTTTCGTGCAAATGACCGAGACGGGCGACGATGTCGCGGACGCGAGCACAACATGGCCGGCCAATCGCGGGGAGATTCCGTTTGGCACGATCACTCTGGCGGCGCGTGTAGATGAGCAAGAGCCGGAGCGGCGGATTATCTTTGACCCTGTCCCACGGGTTGGCGGGATAGATTCTTCTGGCGACCCGTTGACGCAGGTGCGGGCGGACATCTACCTGCTTAGCGGCCGCCGCAGGCGGGCTGCCCTCGCGAATCCGGAGGCTCCCCGCGCTTGAGATTTGGAATCGGGCGAATCCCGGGCATTGAGAATCAATCCCTGACGGCCGCGGAGACCATTTCGAGGACGCGCCGCAGGCCATCGTCGCCGCCCATGCTGCCTTCGTTGAATGGAGTCCGCGCGATCGGATGCCAATGGTCGCGGGAGCCGTCGTATGGGTGCGGCTGAGGCAAGCCAGTCAGAGCCGGGTCATATTGCGAATCGTTGCCGCCCAACTTGTAAATCACCATATCCAGCGATGGCACGATGAAGATGCCAAACCCGCCCGCTCCCGACTTGTAAAATGCGTCCCGCGGCGCCCCAGCAACGTGGCCGTCGGAATTGTTCTCGAACATGAGGCTAAACGGGCAATGCGGGTTGAACGGCGACGGCTGGCCGCACGATGCGACATAGTCCGCGGGCGCCAATTGCCTGGCGCCCCACTTGCCGTGGTGCAATAGGCAATAGCCGAATCGAATGGCATCCGTTGCGTGCAGAGCGATGCTGCCCGCGCCGTTGGCATGCGGCATGTCAAAATTTCCGCGGTGCAAACAATAACCCCATAGCCCCCACCCCATCGGCTTGCCCAAGTGTTCGTCAATGTAGGCGGGCAGTTCCATCCCGGTGACGTGCCGCAGCACGATGGACGCGATGTGGGGCGCAGGCGACGAATAGGAATAACCCGCGCCGGGATTCGTCCAAAGGACGGTTCGGATTGAAGACATATCCAGATTGTGGATATCCTGGCCCGGCGCTGGACTGAGTGGAACTACCTGCCCGCTCGCAATCCCCGGGCTGGACCCCTCTCCGTGATAGCCGGCTGTCATGCATAGAAGCTGGCCCAACGTTATGTCCGCCTTCCGGGGGTCATCCAAAGGAAAGGCCTCTGGCAAATATGTCCGCGTAAATACTTTTTGCGCGAGCCCGTCGGGAATTTTATCATGAAATTCCTGCAACATGATGCCGCAGGCAATGCTCGTGACTGCCTTCCCCGTGGAGGCCATGTCGGGGCTGGCATTGCGAAAGGCGCGGCCGAAATACCGCTCGTAACCCAAATACCCGTGGCGCACGACGAGGAGCCCGCCGTTCTGGCTGCAACGTTGAGTGAAATCAAACGCCCGGTCCAATTGGGCCAGGTCCAGTCCCGCGTGTTTTCGAACTTGCGCCGCGCCATGCGCTTCGCGCCATCCGCCCTCGCTGTCGGGCGGAGGAAAATAATCGGCAGCCTGGCCCGTTGTCACGGTCGCAGGCAGGAGCATGATCGCGGCCAATCGTGCCAAACGCGCGAAAACGCGAAGTGTTTTGAAAGTCATGTCTGGATGCAACCAGAGGAAGGCGTGCAATTCAAGGGCTACTTTGTTTGAAGAGGCTGTTGCACGGACGCGTCTATTGGGTGCAAACTTGTAAAACGAAATGCGCCGCCACTGCGTCCATGTCCTTTGGGGCCTTCTTGCTGCCGTTCAAATCGCCAGCGGGACGGAGGCGTCGGCGCTTTGGTCGAGCAAGGTCCAGCCGATACTGGACGTCAATTGCGTCAAATGCCACGGCCCCTTGCAACAAAAGAGCGGTCTTGAACTCGACAATTTCGACGTGCTGCTGAAGGGCGGCGATGATGGCGCTGTCGTCGTTCCCGGCAAGCCGCAGGAAAGCCGGCTTTTTAATAATTTGGCGGCCGATGCCGATCCCCACATGCCGCCCAAGAAGCAACTGGCGGAGGCCGATAGGAAAACGATCCGCGAATGGATAACTGCCATGAGCGCGGCAGACATCCAACCAGCGGACAAGCCGCGCCCCCTTCGCCATTTCGATTCAATTCCGCAAGCCGTTGACACGTTGATCTCGGAAGGCTGGCAGGAGCGCAAGGTTAAGCCCGCCGCGGAAGCCGATGATCGCACCTGGTGCCGGCGCGTCTATCTTGATCTTGCCGGCCGCATTTGCACTTCGGCGGAATTGCAGGCGTTCCTCGATGCCCCGGCGGCTTCAAAGCGGGCCGATTTAGTGGACCGGCTGCTGGCCTCAGACGAGTATCCTATGCGGATGCGCGAATTATGGGATTATTTTCTCATGGGCCGCGGCAAACGGGAGAAGACGGAAGATCAGCGCAAGAAAAACGGCTGGTGGGCGTTTCTCGAAAATAACTTCCGGAAAAACCGGCCTTGGAACGAAATGGTTCATGCGATTTTGCTGGCGCGATCAGCCAAAGCGGAAGACGAAGGAGCTTCGTGGTTCTTGTACGAGCGGCGCGACGATTTCCAGGCCATCGCCGAAGCAGTCGCGCCGGTCGTCTATGGAACCAAAATCAACTGCGCCCAGTGCCACAACCATCCGCTGGCTCGCGAGATCAAGCAGGCTCACTATTGGGGCCTGGTGGCTGCTTACAACCGATGCAAGAACGTCGAGGGCGGAAACGCTGTCTCCGAATCTGCCACCGGCGGATTTGTCAACTTTACGAATCTGAAAAAGGAGTCTCAGCCCGCGGTCATCACGCTTTTCAGCGGCGGCGCCGTAAAAGAAGAACGTCCTGGGCCGGACCAAAAAGAAACGGACAGCGATGACAAATACGTTGACGCCAAGGCCAAAGTCCGCGTCCCGAAATTCTCGCGGCGCGCCGCTTTTGCCGATGCCGCGACGCAAAACAATCCGCTGCTGGCGCGCGCTTTTGTCAATCGCCTGTGGTCGGCTCTCCTCGGACGCGGCATTGTGCAGCCGCCGGACGAAATGAACTCCCGCAATGCTCCCAGCCACCCGGAATTGCTGGATTGGCTGGCGCAGGATTTCGCCAGCCACAATTACGACATCCGCCGCGAGGTTCGAGGCATTGTGCTCAGCCGCGTGTACGCGCTTGGAAACGCCGGCGTGGCGCCCGAAACTTTTGCTGGCGCGATCGAACGCCCGCTGTCCGCCGAGCAACTCGCGCGTTCCTGGCGCATTGCCGCCGGTTTGCCTCCAGAGGACAATGCCCTGCGGCGGGCCGCTATCACGGCGTTGCCGGACGTTTTGCCCAAGGATTACAACGCCACCTATCAGCAAGCGCAGTTCCTCGCCAACTCCGCGTTGATTGGGAAAATCCTCAAGCCAAGCCCCGCCAATACGATGTCACGCCTCATGGCCTTGCAGGACCCGAACGTGTGCGTTCGAGAGGCATTCCTGGCAGCGTATGATCGCCTGCCCGACGCCCAGGAAGCCGGCCAAGCGAAAGCTTTTCTAAAAGAGCGCGCCAAACACCGCACCGAAGCCGACCGCGATTTGCTCTGGGCCATGATGACCAGCGCGGAATTTTTAACGATGCCGTGATCATGAGTCCTGCTTCCACAGATACAGTTTACCAAGGCGCCGGAGGAGATTGCGCGGGCGGAAGCTGCGCGCCTGGTTCGTGCCGAGTTGACGAGCACCGGCTGCACCGGCGGCTTTTTATCAAGGGCCTGGCGGGAGGCGCGCTGGCAAGCGTCGCGAGTTTTACCGGGCTTTTTCAGAACCCGCTCTTCGCGGCGCAAACGAAAAAAGCCGGGAAACATTGCATCCTCCTGTGGCTTTGCGGAGCGCCCAGCCAATTCGAAACATGGGATCCCAAACCGGGACGGCCCAGCGGCGGGCCGTTCGGCAGCATTTCCACGAAAATTCCCGGCATTCACTTTTCCTCGCTGATGCCGCGCTGCGCGAGCATTGCGAACAAGCTAAATGTTGTGCGCAGCATGAAAACCGCGCAAACGGAGCATCTGCAAGCCATTAACCTGCTGCAACGCGGAAACCCGGAACGCGCGGGTTTCACCCGGCCGACGCTGGGGAGCGTCTGTTCGCGGATGCTGGGCCAGGTGGATTCGCCGATTCCGAATTTCATTCTCCTGGACCCGATTCCCGGCGGCAATGAATTCGAGAGTTTTAAGGCTGGCAATTGGGCTGGATGGCTCGGCGCTGAGTATGCGCCGGTGCGGTTGGGCGGCGATTATACGCAATTTGTTGACTCCGCCTCCGAAGGCATTCCGCAACACGACCGGGAGTCCCGCGAAACCTTGCGCCGCTTCCTGACCGCCAAATACGAACGCGACCGGAAAAGCAGCGTGGCGCGCAGTCAAAATGCGGCGTTCGATCGCTTGAAAGGCATGACCGCCAGCGCGGACCTTTTCGATTTAAACAAATTGCCCGCCAAAGACCGCGAGCGCTATGGCCCCGGCAGTTTTGCCCAGCACTCGCTCATGGCCCTGAATCTCGTCTCGCACGGCGCGCCATTTGTCATGGTTGCCAATGGCATGAATTGGGACAACCACGTTTTCCAGCACGAAATCCACCAAATGTTGGTGCCGGAATTGGACCGCGTCGTTTTTCACCTGATTAACGACCTTGAACGGCGCGGCCTTCTTGACAGCACGCTGGTCATCGCGATGGGCGAATTCGGGCGCACTCCCTGGATGAACCCAGCCCGCGGGCGTGACCATTACCCCAATGCTTGGAGCATGATGATGACCGGATGCGGACTGAAGCGCGGCATCGTCACTGGCGCGACCGACGACGACGGCGTGGATGTTGTGGACAAGCCTTACGACGAGCAAAATCTGTTCGCAACGATCTTCACCGCGTTGGGCATTGATCCGTACGCCGAATACGACTTGCCCGGGATGCCGACGTTTCATCGCGTGGAAAATCAGGCGCCACCGATCAAAGAATTGCTGGCCTAACCCCATGAAGCTCACACCTGATCTCGATGTCAAGTTGCCGGCAGGCGTGCTCGGCCTTGCCATCGTCCCGGATGGCAGCGTGGCATTCGCCGCCTGCATGGATGGATCAGTCCATGGCGTGGATCTTGACACCGGCGAATCGCATGCCTTCGCCGAAAAGCATGCCTCGTTTGCAAGCGCCTGCGTTCTGTTGCCGGACGGCAAAACAGTCATCTCCGGAGGCTATGACGGAATGCTCCTCTGGCATGACGTGAAAACGGGCCGATGCTTCCGCCACGTAACCGCTCACAAGTTCTGGAACTGGCAGCTTGCGTTGTCGCCGGATGGGAAGCATTTGGCAACAACCACGGGCCAATATATTCCGGGCGGTTGGAAATATGAGCCGGCGCCGGAAACCGAGCCCTCGGTAAAAGTGTTTGACACATCCGCGGGAAACCGGGTTGCTGTTTTTTCCCATGCTCCCCCCGTGACGAGTTGCGCTTTCAGCCCGGACGGCCAGCATCTCGGCGCGGCCAACATGATGGGAGAAGTTCGCGTTTGGGATTTGCAGTCCAACCCAGGCGCCCCGCCCGTCGCAAAGTGGACCTCGCCGGACTTTACGTCGTGGGGCACCGTCAAATCGCATCACTATTGCGGAGGCATTTACGGCCTCGCCTTCGCGCCCGACGGAAAATCACTGTTAGGATGCGGCATGGGACCCATGAACGATCCGATGGCCGGCAACGGAAAAATGACCTGGCAGCGCTGGGATTGGCGCAAAGGCTCGAAACTGGACCAGATTAAGGAAGGGCAGCAGGGTTCCGGCCTTATGGAAACCATCGCATGGCACCCGGACGGCACGCACTTCGTCATGGCGGGGCGGCAGGCGCAAGGCTCCTGGAACGCGGCCATCTTCGATGGGTCAGACGGCAGCCTCGTGGAATCCCTGGACACGAAGCGGCGCATCACGCACGCCCGCTTTAGCGCGGACGGAAAACGGCTCATTTTTTCCGGCGCGGTCGGCCAACCGCAACGCAAGGACGGCAAGTGGCCGCCGTGGGGCCGCGTGCAGGTTTGCAAAGTGGCGGTTTGACTCCGGCAGCGCGGCGAGTTCGGGCACTCATCGCATTGGACTATGGCAAGCAAGGCGGGAGTTGTTATATTGGGAAACATGTGTCGAGCAGAGCGCGAGTTGAGGAGGCATTGGGCTGCGGTGGCCGTCTGGACCCTGATGTTTGTTTGGCTTGTGCATGGTTTAGTTTCGTTTGCGGACCCTTCCGGCCCTGTTAGCTGGCCCGGCTTCGCTTCCCCTAATCAAGGAACGAAGATCACAAGCGGCGGCTGGGGGCGGATGGCGCGCTTAACCAATGGAACCTGGCTGTGCGTTTCCACGACGTTTTCGCGCGGGCAAAATTCATACCTGGGAATTTACTCCAGCACGGACGGCGCCCGCACTTGGAGCTACGTTTGCAGCGTAAAGGAATCCGGCCGCGTCCTGGATAACGGCGAACTTATCGCGTTGACCAACGGGACAATCCTCTTGACGATGCGATCTCTCATCTTGAGCAATTCTTATCACCTCCCGGTCTATCAGAGCACGAACAACGGGTTGACCTGGACTTACCTGAGCAACATCGATTCAAACGAAGGCACAAACGTCGGCGGGCTGTGGGAGCCGAAATTCTGCCTGGTCCAGAATGGATTGCTGGCGGCGTTTTACTCGAGTGAGGCTCACCCTGGCTACAGCCAGATCATTTCCGAACGAATTTCCACCAACAACGGCGCATCGTGGGGCGGTGAAATTTGGGCGGTTGCACAATCCGGCGGCGGCAATCTCCGGCCGGGCATGCCGCAAATATGCCAAATGGCGACGAGCAATTACATCCTGGTGTATGAAATCGTCGGCATCGGCAATGCCGACGTTTACTACAATATTTCAAGCAACGGAATTGATTGGCCTTCCTCGCTTGGCGTTCACATCCCATGTCAACATGCGGGTCCATTCGTCGCCGCGTTGCCGGACGGCAGACTGCTCGTCACTTCCTCTGAAAATCAGATTTCGTTCAGCGAGGATTTCGGGGCGACGTGGCAGAAGATCGACCCACCCGCCTGGAACTTTGGCTTCAGCTTCGACTGGGACGCCATTTATCTGGTTCAATCAAATCAGGTAGCCGTCTGCGCCGCGACCAATGGCCTCTGGTCCACGTTCGGCACATTGTCGCCGCCGATGACGTGGCCGCGGCAGTATGCATCTGATTTCAGTTCTGGGACGGATTCCAACTGGACCCGATACGGAGGCAATTTTGCGTTTGCAAATGGCGCCTATTGGCTGAACGACACGAATGGCTGCGGCAAGGCGCTAACCGGAAGCGAGTTCTGGTCCGATGGAGTGCTGCAATCCGATGTCATGCTGTCCACCCCCGGAAACGCAGGGCTGATTTTCCACGCGACGAATCCCGATTACACCGGGCCTGACGGCGGTTTTGATTACTACGCCGGCCTGGACACGGGAGGATTTATCGTTTTCGGAATCCAGAGCAACTCTTGGACGGGGATCACAAATGTCCCGCTGGCCATTAAAACCAATACGTGGCACCACATGACAGTCAATTTGCAGGGCAGCAACATTGCCATTTACGTCGATAGCGCGGCCAAACCGGCCATCAGTTACAAAAGCGGGGCGCTTGCCCGGGGGCAAATCGGCGTGCGAGCGTTCGAGTGCAACGCGGCTTTCATGAACGTAACCTTTAGCAATGCCGCGCCGGCTGCGCTCCAAATTCGGTCCGTCAGCAATCAAGTCGAGTTTTCATGGCCTCAAACCTCGCATTTTCTCAAGCTCCAGAACGCACCGAGTCTCGCCATGCCGTGGACGGCGGTCACGAACGTTCCAAATTTGCTGCAAGGCATGTGGAGCGTTTTTCTCAACAAAACACCTCTCGGAAACCAGTCATTCTGGAGGGTAAGCGAATGAAACGGGACTGAAGCAACCGGATCAATCCGGCTGCGTTTATTCGCAGGCGGCGACTACTGATCGAGCGAGTTTATCCACGGCGGATTGCCCTGCCAGTAGCCGTAGCCGAAGTGCGGATTATAATCGTTATTCCAGCGCGCGCGCCATTGACCGTTCTTGGGGTCCCGCAAATCGTTTCGCTTCGGAGTTTCGACGTGCCCATCGCAGAACAGCACGACCGTGTGGAAGTCATGCCGGTTGGACGGGCAGGCGGAGTGCCCGGTCGCGGTCTGCACGTCCGCTGGTTCAGTGTTGGCATTGAAGTCGGGTGTTTCGGACTTTGGGACGGAGGGGACGTCGCAGACCCAAATCATATTCGCCGGGCTTTTGAGGTCGCTGTCCTTGATCGCCCCTTGATGAAGTTGGCCGTCGATATCGCCGCCCAATCCAAGCTGAGGATCCGTAACTTCTTCCTCATCATTTTGAAAATGGATGCCCCAATCGTTGTAGCCGAGGGAAAAAAAAGAGACGTGCGTGATGGCATAGGGATCGTAATTGCCGTCCGGCCCAATGCCGCCGAGTGAATGGTTCAAATTCGTATCCCAGGCGGTATAATCCTGCGCCGCGGGGCAACTGTAGGCCTTGCGGTTGTTGCTCATATAGCTGAATATTCGCGGCGCCCAAACATAATAGTAGTTCGGAGAGCCGCCTTGGGGCGTGGAGAGGCACCCTGAGTATTGGCGAAAATCGATGACGTACATGACTCCGGCGATGCCGATCTGCCGCACGTTGTTGATGCACGAAGTTTGCTTGGCCGACTCCTTGGCTTTCGACAGGGCCGGCAGCAACAACGCGGCGAGGATCGCGATGATAGCGATGACGACCAGCAGTTCAATCAAGGTGAACCCGCGGCCGGATTTCGCAGCCGACATTCGTTCGGGGCCATTCTTTGGAGGCGCAGACATGTTTCGCATTTGTGGTTCTGGATAGGATTCTGGCACACCCGCGCAACCGCCGCCATCGTCCAAAGAGATGAGAATTTTTTCGAAAGCGAACCGCAAGCCGCCTTCTCATCCCAATGGACTATACCGGCCCGAAAATGAACCAGCTAAGATTCGCTTAAATGATCCCAAAAACCCACTCCAGAGCCGTATGAATCCAAAATACTCCATGAAAAAGTTCCCCTTATCGGTCCTGAAATTCGGCGGTTTAATGTCCCTCTTGTTGACGTCGTTGTCGGCCAACGCCGCCTTGACCCATCGCTACAGCTTCAACGATTCCGTCTCCAGCACCAACGCTGTTGATTCGGTCGGGGGAGCGACCGGAAATCTTTATCCCGGCGCTTCTTATCCCGGCGACGGGACCGTCCAGCTCGATGGCAATAGCGGGTACGTTTATTTGCCCAACGACATTATCAGCAACTACACTTCATTCGCGTTCGAGGTTTGGACCACGCCCGCGGCAAATGCCACTTGGGCGCGCCTGTTCGACTTCGGCATCAACCAGGGCGGGCCGGGCACCGGCGGCGCGGGAGGGACCGGCGGCAACGGCGTGTCATGGACTTACGTTTGCTTTGCCGATGGCGCCGGGCTGTATCACGGCGATTTAAACTCAGCGACTGGCGAAAGCATCATACTCGGCCCAAGCCCGGCGGTTGGTGTGCTTCATCATATCGTCTTTACAGAGGACGCCGCGGCGCACACGGCGGCGCTGTTCGATAACGGTGTCCAAGTTTCCTTTGAGGCCAATTTCACAATCACGCCCCAGGCCGTCGGCCATACCTTCAATGATTACATCGGACGTTCTCAATGGCCCGATCCCTATTACAATGGGTCCATCGATGAATTCCGCATCTACAACAATGCCCAAACGCCCGTGCAAGTGGAGGCTGATTATGAGTCCGGCTCCAGCATCACCAATGCGTCACCCGGTTCGCTGGCGGGCATTCAATTCGGCAGTTCTGGAAACACGCTTTTGGGCGCCATCATATCCCCAAGCGTTGTCGCCACCTACAGCGGGCTGACCAACAAAGTCAATATCACCACCATTCCGGGCATCACCTACTCTTCAGACAATACCAATATCATCAGCTTTGGCGCGGACGGAAACTTCCACGCGACCGCCTTGGGCGCCGCCACGCTTCATGCCACTTACCAATCACAGAGCGCCGCGCTCACAGTCACTGTCAACCCGCAACCCCTCGTGCTGCAACATCGCTATAGTTTTGACGGACAGCCGGGTGACACGGATATTCCCGATTCGGTCGGAGGCCTGGATGGAACCCTGGTCAACGGAAGCTCGACTTCGACTCTAACCGGGACGGGGCAATTGACCTTGGACGGCAACGCGAGTTCGGCCTATGTCTCACTGCCTTCGGGCATTCTGCCAACCCTCACGAATGCAACATTTGAGGTATGGGTCAATTTTTCCGGCGGACCCGTCTGGCAAGAACTTTACTCGTTCGGAACCAACAACGGTTCCGCCGGCATAGATTACACCGCGCTCATTCCTCACAACGGCGCCAATGGCAAGCTGCGATGGGGCATCAACGAAGGCGGTGAAGTCGATATCGACGGGCCATCGGAGCTGGCCACTAACACCGAAGTTTGCGTGACCGTCAGTTACAATTTCGCGGGCCAGACGGCTTCCATTTATGTGAATGGGCGGAAAGTCGGTTCCGGCGCCGAGAGCAAGGCACTCTACACCATTCCTGACGTCGATAATTATTTTGGCCGCTCGCAGTTCAGTTCCGACCCTTACTTCCAGGGTTCGATTGACGAAATTCGAATCTATTCAGGCGCCGCCTCGGACCTGCAGGTGGCAGTTGATTCCGCGGCTGGCCCATCCAACATCGTGGCAAGCCCCGGCGCTCTTGGATCGGTGACGGTTTCCGGGCCAAGCTCGGTGGATGCTCACGGATTAGGCTCCTCCGTTTTCGTGACGGCAAACTTCGCGAATGTCTCGAACGTGGATGTGACAACTCAGGCGACGATCACATGCAGCGACTCGTCGGTCGCAACCATTGTCAACGGGAACGTGGTTCCGCAGAACGCCGGCGCCGCGACGATTACGGCGAGTTATGGCGGGGTCACTGGAGTTTTACCAGTCACAGTCGTGGATGCCAATTCGTGGCCTTCATTGCTGCACCATTATGCGTTTCACGATCCCGCCGGCAGCAGCACAATCGCGGATTCCGTCGGGAACATCAATGGCACGCTTGAAGGACAGGCGTCCCTCAATGGCACTCAATTGGTCATGCCGACTCCAAATCCCGTATCGGCTCCCAACGGTATGCCGACGGCGAACAGCGGATGGGTCATGTTCCCGTCCAACGAGGGCTTGGTGACAACCCTGCCCAACGAAGCCAGCTTCGAGATTTGGGTCATTTGGAGCGGCGGCCCGGTTTGGCAGGAAATGTTTGACTTCGGCCAGGGGGGCACGCCCGGATTCTCCCTGGGTGGCGGGCAGTACATCATGATCTGCCCCTACGACGGCGCCAACGGTTTGCTGCGCGCCGAATGGGACCAAAATCCCGCTTACGATGTGACGCTGCAAGGGCCGGCACTTCAGGCCGGCGTCTTGAGCCAGGTGATTTACACGCATGACCAGGATCGCCAGCTTGACAAGCTCTATCGCAACGGAGTCCTGGTGGCCAGCGCACCGAACACTGCTTTGTGGTCGGCGTTTCCTGACACGGACAACTGGATGGCCCGCGATGAGTGGCAGGACCCGATGTTCCAGGGCGCCTATTCCGATTTCCGCATTTGGAATGGCGCGCTGACCTCCGGCCAGGTGGCGAACCTCTACACTTCGGGACCGGGAACCGTGGCCGGGCCGTCGCTGCAAATATCGCCATCGGGCAGCCATATCACTCTCACATGGCCAGCCAACGCGAGCGGCTTCACGCTGCAATCCTCCGCCAGCCTGTCATCCCCGAATTGGACGGCGGTTGGCGGAACGCCGACGGTGGTAAATGGTTTGAATGTGCTGACGGTTCCGCTTTCCCCAATCGACACGTTTTACCGGCTCAAAGATTGAACTGAGCGGGACCACTTGGCAGCGAAATTGCAAGAGGCCGGACGCATGCCCGCGTCCGGCCTCTTTTTTCTGGCCCGGCGATCTGCATGACCCGGTCCCGTGTTGCGCTAACAAATTTGCGATGTAATATCCATCCTATGCACCGAGAAAAGTTTGCCCTGTGAGACCCGCCTTGTGTTTGACGTTCCGCTTCACGGGTTTCTGGTTGCTGGCGGGGCTAATCTTTTCTGGAGCAACCTCCGCGAGCGCTCAGAGCATGGCGTCTGGCGCGTCGGACTACCTGATACATGTTTGGCGCTCTGAAGATGGGCTGCCCCAGAATTCCGTCAATTGCCTGGCGCAGACGCCGGATGGTTATCTTTGGATCGGAACTCGCAGCGGCGGACTGGCGCGATTCGACGGCCTCCGCTTTGTAGTCTTTAACCCGGAAACCACGCCAGAATTGGAGGATGTCGAAATCGAGACCTTGAGCGTGGATTCTCGCGGCGCTCTTTGGATCACGGCGGGAAACGAGTCGGCGGCGTCGATGACCGATGGGAAATTTCATCTTGTGCGGAAACGCACGGCCCTGCCGCGCTGGCATCCTTTGCAACTGGTGGGCGAAGATGCTGACGCCGTTTTCATGGCTTCGTTTCATCCGGCCGTTTTTCGTGTGCCGCGCGCGGGCGGCGTTAACGAGGCCCAGCTTGTCGATATGCAGCCGTCTCCGACCTCCCCTGCCCCGGCCGCCTTCACGCAAGCCCGCGATGGCGCGCTGTGGTATCTCACCGACCAGCATCAAGTCGCCCGCCTGGCATCGCCGGGCCCGGACAACAAGCGCGCCTCTGTGTTCGACCTTGGCTCGCCCGCGCGAGTTCTGGCCCAGGACGCCAATGGCGAGCTTTGGGTCGCAGCCGACCAAAAATTCGGCGCAATTTCCCCGAATGGTTTTACTGAACGGGAGCCAGCCAACGCGCCGCCGCGCGGCGTGCGCCAGATGGTCGCCTCGCTGGACGGCGGTCTGTGGGTTTGGGACGACCATTTGCTCCGCAAGATGAAGGACGGGCAATGGACCGTTTCCGCCACCCGGTTTCAGCCCAATCCCGCTGCCAACTCCCTTCGCTTTTTCGCGGACTCATCGGGCGGGGTTTGGGCCATCGAATACGGCGTCGGTCTTTGGAACGTGCGGCCGGATGGAATCGCGGCACTGCTGACATTGCAAGACGGCCTCCCCAGCAAATTCATCACCTGCTGGCTGCAAGACCGCGAAGGCAACATCTGGATCGGCAGCAAAGAGGCGGGCCTGGCTCGCATTCGAGGCCGGCAGTTTAAACAATTCTCCGCCGCCGATGGCATTCCGGGGGATGTCGCCCAATCGGTGTGCGAAGATGCTCAGAATTTGATTTGGGTCGGCACGGCCAACGGCGGGCTGGCTCGCCAGGACGGAGATCGGTTCGTGCCGGTGCCGCTGTCCCCCAGTCCCGAACCGTTGATTGAAAGCGTCACGGTTTTTCCCGATGCGTCCAATGGCATTTGGGTTGGCACGCTGCAAGGCAGCGTCTTCCGCTGCGTGAACAACGAGGTGCATTGCGTCAATAACGAAGTTTCCTGGACATTCCCGATGGAGCGGATGCGCGACCATGTGGCCAATGCCATCATGCAAGATTCTCGGGGGCGCGTCTGGTTTTGCAACGGCTCCGGCGCCTATTACTTCTATGACGGCAAGCTCACCGTTTATGGCAACGACCGTGGCTTTGTGGAGAACATCGGCGTGCGGGCGCTGGCGGAAGGGCCGCCGGGAACGTTATGGTTTGGGACCGAACCAGGCGATTTGTGGCAGGTCGTTAACGACATTCCCACGCGCCATCATCCGCCCGCGGAGTGGCCGAGTGCGCGCGTCTCCGCCTTGCTGCCAGACACGGACGGCAGCATTTGGATCGGCACCCTCGGAGGAGGCCTGTTGCGTTTTGCTCATGGGACGTTCACTCGCATCACTGCGGAGCAAGGATTGCCCGACAACAGCATTACGCAATTGTTGGAAGATGGCGGGGGTCACCTTTGGGGCGGCACGTATGCCGGCCTTTTTCGCGCTTCCCGGGAAGACTTGAAACGCCTCGCCGCAGGCGAAACGAATGACGCGGCCTTCTCCGTCTTCGGACATTTTGACGGGCTGCCGGCCCAAGCCTATTCAGGATGGTTCCAGCCATCCTGCTGGCGGGCGCACGATGGGCGCCTCTGGTTTACAACCGTCAAGGGCCTCGTCGCCGTCGATCCGCGCCAAGTGACTGTCAATCATCAGCCGCCGCCCGTTGTCATCGAGGAGATGCGGGTGGACGGCGTGCCTGCGGGATTCAGGTCTCTGCATGATGGCCCGGATACGGAGGGAACTAATCTGCCGGCGCGCATCTCTCCTGGGCGTCATTACGTCGAGTTCCGTTTCACAGGAATCAACTTCACCGCGCCGGACAAAGTTCGGCTCAAGTGGCAATTGAAAGGCGTGGAAAGCCATTGGCATGAGGCCATGAACCAGCGATCAGCCGGCTACGGGCCGCTGCCGCCAGGCCCCTACCGCTTTTGTGTGCTCGCGGCGAATAGCGACGGAGTTTGGAACGAAAAAGGCGCGACGACCAGCTTCGTCGTTTTGCCGTACTTTTGGGAAACATGGTGGTTCCAGGCGCTGCTCATCGCTTCGGCGGCCGCGGGGTTGATACTCTCGGTCACCTTCAAATTGCGCCGCGCTCACCGCGTCGAATTGGAGCGCCTGGAGCGCACGCACGAGATGGAACGCGAACGCGCCCGCATCGCGCGCGACCTGCACGATGATCTCGGCACAAGCCTGACGCAGATCAGCCTCTTGAGTTCGCTCCTGGAACGCGAGAATCTCCCTCCCATCGAATCCCGTTCGTTGACACAACAGATCCGGGGCACGTCGCGCAACATCGTCACTGCTTTGAACGAAATCGTTTGGGCCGTAAATCCAAAAAACGATTCACTCAACGAACTCGTCGGCTATCTCGGGAACTTCGCCGAGGCGTTCTTCCGCTCCGGCCCGATTCGGTGCCGGCTCGATATTCCCAGCGAAGTCCCGGAGTATGACGTGGCTTCGGAGATTCGCCATGGGCTTTTCCTTGCCTTCAAGGAAGCCGTCAATAATGCAGCCAGGCATTCTCGCGCCGCGGAAGTGCGCGTGAAAGTTGTCTGCGCAGGCCGCAATCTCACCGTCGCCGTCGAGGACAACGGCGTCGGCTTTGATCCCGCCGCGAAACAATCGGGCAATGGACTGGCGAACATGAACCAACGGCTGCAAAAAATGGCTGGTACCTGCAAAGTGTGCCCCAGCCCGAGCGGGACGGCGGTTTTGTTCCAGTTGAACCTGCGTGGATGAACACGCCCGAACTCATCTCATCGGACTATATCCAAAACGCCGCTGCCTGTGTTACTCTCGGCGCGTGCATACTTTGGCGTCGGCGCGAGATCGCAGCGCCCTATCGGGAAGCGTCATGATCCGCGTCGCAATTGTTGAGGACGACGCGGTGATTCGCGGCAGTCTTTCGCGGATTGTTGACGAAGCCCGCGGCATGCGTTGCGTGGCCGCTTGCACGACAGCCGAGGAAGCCTTGAAAATACTTCCCGATTCCCAGCCGGCCGTCGTCGTTATGGACATCAACCTGCCGCAGATGTCCGGCATTGAATGCGTTCGCCGGTTGCGCGAACAGCTTCCCAACACCCAGGTGCTCATGCTCACCGTTTACGAAGACAGCGACTCCATTTTTCGCGCCTTGCGCGCCGGCGCAAGCGGCTATCTCCTGAAACGCTGCGAGCCGGACCAATTGCTGGAATCCATCCGCGATATCCTGCATGGCGGCTCGCCCATGAACAGCCAGATCGCGCGCAAAGTTGTCCAGGCTTTCCGGGCGTCGGAAGCGGCGGAAAACCTTTCCATGAAATTGACCGAGCGCGAATCCGAAGTGCTCGACTATCTGGCAAAAGGCTATGCCAACAAGGAAATCGCCGAAAAACTGGGGTTGAGCCTGCCCACCGTCCGCTCGCACTTGCGCAGCATCTACGACAAGCTCCACGTCCGCTCGCGCACGGAGGCTGTCGCCAAATATTTAAATTAAAACCTGATCCCTAAACGCAGATATGAAAGTCCTCTCTCCCCGCCCAGCCTTGCTCTTATTGGCCTTTTTGTTGACCCAGAATTGTCATGCCGCCAACTCCGAACGCTGGACAGCGCGGCAGGCAAACGATTGGTACGCGAAACAGCCGTGGCTCGTGGGCGCCAACTTCGTGCCGAGCACTGCCGCCAACCAGCTTGAGATGTGGCAGTCCGAGACCTTCGATCCCGCAACCATCGACCGCGAACTCGGCTACGCGCAATCCATCGGCATGAACACCATGCGCGTCTTCCTCCATGACATCCCTTGGCGGGAAGATGCGGAAGGGTTCTGCTCGCGCGTCGGTAAATATCTGGAAATCGCGGATAAGCACGGGATCAAAACGCTGTTCGTCATTTTCGACGGCGTTTGGCATCCTTATCCTAAAGCTGGCGCCCAACCCGCTCCGATTCCCGGCCTGCATAATTCCAGGTGGGTTCAATCGCCAGGGCGCGACTATCTTGAATCGCCCGCCAAACAGGACGAACTCAAGCCCTACGTTATCGGCTTGCTAACCCGCTTCGGCAACGATTCGCGCGTTCTCGCCTGGGACTTGTTCAACGAGCCAGACAATCCGAACCGCGAGGCTTACGGGCGGGAAGGCTCCAAAATCGAGTTGGACGAGCCGGACAAGGAGAAGTTTGCCACGCAATTGCTCGAAAAAACCTTTCAGTGGTTCCGCGAGGCGCACCCATCGCAACCGGCGACCTGCGGCGTCTGGCGTGGCGACTACCTGAACAATCCAACCCCAGTTCAGCAAGTTCAGTTGGGACAGTCGGACGTCATCACCTTTCACAATTACGACCCTCCCGCCGAACTGAAAAAATGCATTGAAGGATTGAAAAAACTGGGCCGCCCCGTCCTCTGCACCGAGTACATGGCCCGCGGCAACCGTTCCACATTTGCCGCCAATTTGCCAGTGCTCAAACAATACGATGTGGCCGCCTGGAGCTGGGGCCTGGTCAACGGAAAGTCAAACACAATTTACCCCTGGGACTCCTGGAAGAAACACTACGCCGCCGAGCCAAAAGTCTGGTTCCACGACATCTTCCGCCCCGACGGCACACCATTTTCCAAATCCGAAACAGATCTAATCCGCCAATTAACCGCCCGCGGCAACTAACCGCATGGAAGGCACCGTGGAAAAATGGCGGAAGGGGTGGGATTCGAACCCACGTTAGGGTTTCCCCTAAGCCTGATTTCGAGTCAGGTGCCTTCAACCACTCAGCCACCCTTCCACACTACTGATTTTACTGCGTATTTATCACTTTTTCCGTCCTGTCGATTTGCATTTTCTATACTGATGTTCTATACTGTTTGCATGAAGACGAGCAAAACAGAGCAAACGACCGAATCGGAACCAAAATGGCAAACAACGCCCGTCGCGAATCTTCTCCGCAACGCGAAATCGGGAACATACTATGCCAGGGCGCGGGTGGGCGGCAAGCTCATTTGGAAATCCCTCAAGACTGACCGCATGAGCGTTGCCCAATTGCGCCTGGGCGATTTCCTCAAGGAAGAACGCCACAAGGCCGAATCCGTACAAGCAACCGCTCGCGGGAAGATGACCTTTGAACAAGCCTTGAAGACATACCGGGAGCGGTTAAAGGCCGATCTGTCGCTCAAGGATCGCAGCAAGGAGTATCGCGAGGAACGCATTGCCGCTCTCCTAAAGTCATGGCCGGAGCTATCGGACATGGATGTACGACGCATTTCAAAGACGGATTGTCTTGATTGGGCGGGTCGTTTCGCGCAGAAAGCCAGTCCGTCAGCTTTCAATAACACCATCGGGACATTGCGTCTGATCGTGGACATCGCCATCGAGGCCGGCGCACGCTACGACAATCCAGCCAAGCACATCAAGCGGCTGCGCATTCGCCAGAAGCATCTGAAACTTCCGAGTCACGATGAGTTTCTGAAACTGGTTGGAAGCATCCGCAAGAATGACGGCGGCTGGAATCACCGTTGCGCTGACATGGTGGAATTCCTCGCCTACAGCGGTTGCCGCAAAGGCGAAGCCGCGCGGGTCAATGGCCGGGACTGCGATTTTGAGAAGGAGGAAATCGTCGTCTCGGGTGACCCGGCTACCGGAACGAAGAATTGGGAAATTCGCCGAGTGCCGATGATTCCTGACATGCGACGGCTCTTGGAACGTCTGCAAAATGAACGAGGTAAGCAGGAGTTCCGGCAGAATTCCCTGTTGGAGGTTCACGAGTGCCAGGGCGCCATCACGAGCGCCTGCAAGAAATTAGGCATCGAACGCATCACGCATCATGATTTACGCCATTTGTTTGCCACCCGCTGCATTGAATCGGGTGTGGACATTCCAACCGTCTCCCGCTGGCTTGGACACAAGGACGTCGGCGCGCTGGCTATGAAAACTTACGGTCATTTGCGCGATCAGCATTCGGCCACGATGGCGCAGAAAGTGACGTTCTCGAACCCTCCTGAAAATGTTATTCAGATGCCAGGCTCCGCGCCCAAAGGCGGGCGCGCGAGTCAATCATCGGATGCTGACGAAAGACGCGCCGTTGCCAAAGCCAAAGCAAAATACGCGTATGCGTGGTGGGCGTCGGCGAATCCGCAGGAAATCTTTTGGGGTCAATTGCACGAGGATGTCTCAATCGTTCCGACCGAAAAATTCCTTGAGGCAGCGACCCGAGCAATGGGGCGAGAAGTGTTCAGCCAAGAATTGAACGACCCGCAATCACTCATGGAAGAATTCACCGAACGGATTCCAAAGGCGATGTTGGTTGAACTCACCGGCAGGGTTCAAGTGAAGCAGCAGACGGCAATGTGAAAGCAAGTTAACATCTGACAAAGCGCCCAAAGAGTTGAACTAGTTTGGCGGCCAATGCCCGCTTACTGGTCGTGCGCACAGCAGATCATCGGGACAACCGGTCGTCGCCATGATGGGTTTTCTTAATCGGTAAGTTAGACTGTATTTGTCCAAGCGATTCTGATAAATGAGGTGGGAATAGGCACTGTGGAAATAAATTGTGAACTACACTGACCTGCAATTGCAGTTCAAGCAATCTCCTACGCTCCGATTGTTACGCGCGGAAAACGCGCCACTGGTGCTGGCGGTATTGTTCACCGCCTTCAAGCGCGAGCATCATCCTGTTGTGCCCGAGAGTCGCCTGCGCGCATTACTTGAAGCCGAGATCGAAGAACTGCGTGATGCTGGTGATTTCGCCAGTGGCCGGTCGGCAAAGGATTATTTGACGGAATGGGCAGATTCAGAACACGCCTACGCTCACCGATTTCAACCGGCGGACAGTGACGAGCCGGCTTACGAACTGACGCCAGAAATTGAGCGCGTGTTTCAATGGCTCGATTCACTCAAACCGCGTCCTCACGTCGGCACTGAATCCAAATTCAAGAACCTCGCCGGTACACTCGCTGAAATCATCGAAAACTCAACGCGGGAACCAGACGTCCGAATCCAGCGGCTGCGGGCTGAACAGGCGCGCATTCAACAACAAATTGAGGAGATTGAACGCACGGGAGTGGTGCCGGTTTACAATGCAACCCAAATCAACGAACGCTTTCAAAACCTGCTTGAGATTGCGCGCCAACTGCTCGGCGATTTCCGTGAAGTTGAACGACATTTTCGGACGGTCACGGAGGAAATCGCGGTTCGACAGACTGACACAACGGCCACTCGTGGCGGGATTGTCAGCCAGACGCTTGATGCACAGGATAGACTTCGCGAGTCGAGCCAGGGGCAGAGCTTCTATGCCTTTTGGGATTTTCTGCTTGCACCGGAACGTCGCCGACAATTTGTTGAACTTGTCGAAGCGGCCTACGCGCTTCCGACCCTGGCCGATGAATTACGGGACGACGTGCTGTTGCGGAAATTGCAGTCGAGCCTCCGTGCCGAAGGCAATAAAGTGGTTGCCTCCAACGAACGGCTTGTGGCGCAACTTCGCCGAGTGCTGGATGTGCGTGAATCGGCGGAGCGGCGGGAGGTAGGCCGAATGATTCAGGAAATCAAAGCACTAGCTCATCGCACTCGTGATTTATCGCCACAGACCGAATTACTCGACATGGACGCCAGCATCATACTTTCCTCGCTCATGTCGAAAGCCTCATGGACACCGCCGGAAAGTGTTGAGTTTGGCGGCAATCTTGAAGTCAGTGAAGGCGGAGATTATCGCGAAACTTTGGAGGCTTTTTTACGTTTGCATCCTGTGGACTTCGAGCGGCTGCGCCAAAACATCCGAGATTGTTTGCAAACACGCCTCCAAATTTCCTTGCCGGAGTTGCTTGATCTTCGACCGCCACGCAACGGGATTTTGGAGGTGCTGGCCTATTTATTCATCGCGGAGTCTGACGGGCCACACATGGTATTTGACGCTTTTGATTCGATTGAAATTCCCGGTCAATCGGAACGCCGTTATCGTGTGCCGCAAATTGTTTTCTCCAATACATGAACCCGAACCCGGCCAAATCATTTCCATCCGCTGCTGTCAAAGTCCGGCTGTTGCAGGACGCAATTTATTCGGATGACGCTGATTTGTGGGCGACGCTGCTGCGGTATCGTCCGCACATCGAAAACTATTTCCAAGAAATCGGCCTCAATCTCATCGTACACGAGGAAGACGGTTTCGCTTATCTCAAGCAAGCCGATCAGGAGGACAGCACCGGAATCCCGCGCCTGTTCCGGCGCGACAAACTGACCAAGGGTGTTGCCGTTGTTGGGGTGGTATTGCGAGAACAACTCCTTCAGTTTGATGAAAAAGTTCACGACGAAGGTCGGCTTGTTTTGCGAAAGGAGGAAATTTTACAGCTCGTTGCGCCATTTTTTCCCGGAAGCAATGACGAGATTAAGGCGGACAAACGCATTGAGGGGTACATCAACAAGGCCGAAGAAATTGGATTGCTCCGCAAATTGTCCGGTGGTGAAAGCGACGAGCGCTATGAAGTGCGGCGCGTCATCAAGGCCCGTTTTCCAGTCGAAACATTGAAGGTACTACGCGAACAACTTGAAGCCCATGTCAACACGCGCGACAACCAATAATAACACGATTTTGTCGCCAGGTTTTCGCCTGCAACGGCTTGAAGTCCGCAATTGGGGAACTTTTCATGAAAAGGTTCATATTCTCGACCCAGCGGGACAAACGGCCTTGCTGATCGGCGAGAACGGCAGCGGCAAATCCACACTCGTGGATGCGCTTCTCACATTGCTCGTCCCCAAAATGAAGCGGAATTACAATTTGTCCGCAGGCGGGGCGAAGAAAAAAGAACGCGACGAGAAAACGTATGTTCTCGGCGCTTATGGCAGTCAAAGCGAATCCGACGAGTCGCGCGCGCAGACAAAATTTCTTCGCGAACCCGGCGGACCACCCTCAATCCTCTTGGCTGCTTTTACAAACGCCGCAACCGGTGAGGCCATCACATTAGCGCAGCTTCTTTGGGTTCAAGACGACGATGTGAGAAAGCTTTTTCTTTTGGCGCGAAGCGAGCGTGCCATTCAGAGAGATTTCAATGGGCTTGGCGAATCGCGGACGTGGAAAAAGGGACTTCGTCAACGTGGCTTTGAAGTAGAGGACAGCTTTGGGGAATACGCCGAGAAAGTCGTCCGCTACCTGCGGATGGAATCCACAACAACCCTGGCCTTGTTCAGCCAAACGGTTGCGATCAAGGAAATCACCAACGTCAGCGGGTTCATCCGCGACCACATGCTCGAAAAACTGGACGCAAAAGAACTGGTGGACCGGCTGGAACACCATTACCAAGACCTGAAAGCGTGCCGGGACGCGATTCAAACGGCCAAGAGCCAATTGGCATTACTCCAGCCCGTTGTGGAAAAAGCGTCTGAGATTTCAAAGTATGACGAACAGCTTGGCGCGACGAAGCAGCTTCGTGAGACTTTGCCCGCTTGTCTTGCCGTCCGGCTCAAGGCGTTGTTGGAAACCGAACTTGCGTCACTGGCCGAGCAAATCCGTGTATTCGACATTGAGATTACAAATCTCACGAAAAATCTCGAAGAACTCAAAGAACAGGAATTTTCGCTCAAACAGGCCATTACCAACGACGAGGTAGGAAAAGAACTGGAGCGCGTGCAGGGCGAGCTTACGGCCGCCACCAAAATGGAACAGGAGCGCAAATTGCTGGCAGGGCAATATCAAAAGTGTCTTGGCGAACTTGGGCTGAAGGAGGAAATCAGCACCGAGCCGCAATTCCATGAATTGCAAAAATGGGCGGAATCCGAGCAGAAAAAACAAAGCGACATCATCACCGTGTCGGCAAACGAAAAGGCAACAGCCGAACAAGAATTTGGGCGTCTGCGTGTATTGCACGCTGGCCTGGAGGATGAATTGAAATCACTTCGTAACCGGCCGGATTTGATCCCTGAAATGCAACGGCGAATGCGTCTGGTTATCGCACAAGGTGCGGGCGTTGACGTGAACAACCTGCCTTTTGCTGGCGAGTTGATGGACGTAAAGCAGGAATACCACAAACAATGGCGCGGTGCTCTGGAACGTCTCTTGCGCGGTTTTGGTCTTTCGCTGCTCGTGCCCGAACATCTCTACTCACGCGTCAACCGTTTCATTAACGACAACGACCTTCGTGGGCGAGTGGTTTACCATCGCGTGCCGAAGGATGTGCCGGGCTTCCAGCCGTCGCACGACAAGGGGCGCGTCATCGAACGGATGCAATTGAAGGAGGGCCATCCGCTTTCACGGTGGGTGGAAAGCGAATTGCGAACCCATTTCAATTACCGTTGCTGTGAAAACATCGAGGAATTTGAAAACGCGTCTGGTTTCGCCCTGACGATGCAGGGCTTGATTCGGTCTGCCGGGACGCGGCACATCAAAGATGATAGCACCGCCATCAACGACCCGCGTAATCACATTCTTGGCTGGTCAAATCGTGAAAAAATTCAACGATTGGAAGATGAGCAAAACCAGTTGGCTATTGCCGCCCAAAAGCAGGCGACAATCATCAATGATGCCGAGCGCCGTCAAAAAGCCGCCACCGCGCGCGCGGCACAGGCTGGACGATTGCAAGGATTTCGCTTGTTTACCGAAATTGACTGGCGATCAGTAGCCGCCAGACGGGAAGAATTGGAGCAGCAGAAGCGCGATTTGGAGCAAAGTTCCGACAAAATAAAACAATTGCGCCAACAGCTTGATGAAGTTGAGAAACAAATCACCTCGCTGGATGCGACGAAAACCGGAACGGCGGGCAAGCGCGGCGGACTTGAAAGCCGCCAACAAGAGGACAATCGCCGTCTGGCCGAATGTGAGGCTACCTTGGCAGCCTACAAAGACGTTGATCTTGCCGCTTTCGATAAGGCCGTCGCACCGTTGCTAGGCGGGCCGGAACTGACCATTGCCAACGCATCAATCGCCCTTCATAAAGCGGAAACAACCCTCAGCAACCAACTCATCGAACTCGGCAACAATCGTGGAAAAGTCGTGGATTCTACGACACGTTTGATGGGAAATTTCCTTGGTGAATTTCCCGACCTCAAGGCCGATCTTAACGCTGGAGAAGAATTCGTCTCCGATTTTCTTCGTTTCGAGGAAAATGTGCGGCGCGACGATTTGCCGCGTCACGACCAGAAGTTTCAGGAATTGATGAGTCGTGATGTGCTGGTGCATATCGTAAAGTTCCAGGACACCCTTGACGAACATTGCGAGGGAATACAGAGCAAGATTGACCATCTTAACGGTACTCTGAAAGGAATCGAGTATTCGCCACGAACCTACATCACCATACGCGCGAACCAGACGACCGACCCGGACATCCGCAATTTCCGTGGGCGTCTCAAAGGTTGTCTTGAATACGGTCTTGCTCCCGATGGAGCAGCGCGCGAAAACGCTTTCCAGCGGATCAGTGATTTGATTGATCTTTTTCGAGAGAAGCCTGATTGGTCAGCCAAGGTTACGGACACGCGCAACTGGCTTTCGTTCGCGGTGGAAGAACGTGATCGGGAAAGTGGGAAGCAGGAAAACATTTACGAGGATACCAGCGGCAAGTCGGGCGGTCAGAAAGCGAAACTGGCATTCACCATTCTCGCCTCTGCGGTAGCCTACCAATACGGCATCGCCAAGGACCGGCAAAATCCGCAGTCGTTCCGCTTCGTTGTCGTGGACGAAATGTTTTCGCGCTCTGATGAGACGAATTCACGTTACGCGCTTCATTTATTTGCCCAATTCCATTTGCAACTGCTCATTGTCTGTCCGTTTGATGCACGCGCCCGCGTGGTCGAACCATTTGTTTCGAGCTATCACCTGACGCTCAATCCGACAACACAGGTGTCAACAGTCCGCACCGTGTCGGTCGAAGAAGTGCGTGAACACTTGGCCCGACAAGTTCCGATTGAGCCCGCCCATGCTAACGCCTGACCAAATTCGCCGCCGCGCCCTGAATCGTTACGAGGATTTTATCCGCTCCTTATGCACGGGCGAACCCTTTTTCCCATTAAGTGTCTTTGGTGGGGGATTGGCAAAGCCAAAGGATTTTGTTGCCGACCGCGCCGCCATTGAAGCGTTGCGAAAGCAGTCAAAGGAACAAATAGGCTTTGGTTACGACATCACTTGGGAAGACCGAAACTTTCGCCGGCTTGGAACGCAGAACATTCCCAGCACCGTTGCCTTTACCACCCAGGAAGATTACACCCGTTTTCTGAACAAGCTGTCAGAGGTTCGCCAGTTTCAAGCCGACTACCACCTTATTCAGATGCAGTTCCCCGAACTTGTATTATGGGCACAAGCAAAGCCCCTAAAAGTTGTCGCTCAAGCCGGGGAATGGGATGGACTACTCGCGGTGTGCGCCTATTTGCGACAACATGGCCGTCCCAATTGCTATTTGCGAGAGCTGCCCGTTGAGGTGGATACAAAATTTATTGAACGAAAGCGCGGCGTATTGAACGAACTGATTCCAATTGTCGCCCCTGATTGTGTCGCGGCGGACGGCTTAAGTTTTGAAAAGCGCTTTGGCTTCCGACAAAAACAACCGCTGGTTCGATTCCGTTTCCTCGATGTCGAAATTCCAAAGTCGATAGGCCTTCCCTTTTGCGACTTTGCCATACCCCTCAACGAGGCAGAGAACCTTCGCCCGCTTGTTAAAAATATCATTGTCGTAGAAAATGAAATGAATTTTCTCACATTGCCGCTGCTGCCGAAGACGCTTGCACTCTTCGGTGGAGGGGATGCGGTTTCACATTTGTGCCGACTTTCATGGCTGGCCAATGCTCGTCTGGTTTATTGGGGCGACATGGACACACACGGCTTTGAATCATTGTCCGTCTTGCGATCCCAGCATCCACATGCCGAAAGCGTAATGATGGACAACGAAACATTCATTCAGTTCAAACACTTTTCTACCAAAGCCGCCATTTTCGGCTCGCGTGCCGAACTGAAACTGTCGGATTCAGAACGGGAATTATTTGATGTTCTAAACAAGGATGAAAAGTTGCTGGAGCAAGAACGAATCCCACTCACGTACGCTACGCGACAACTTGAGTCTCGTTTAAGCTGATAGCTCATTGAATTTGACCTGCATGAAAATCGATTTTAACGTGGTTTGCGCGGCAGTTCGTCGCCCAACAACCAAGCGATGGCTGGCTGCCAGCGCAGCGGTGAAGGCAGCGGAGGCCGAGGCGGCAGCGTATCGAACGTGAGCAGCAGCGGAATGGCGCTTGGATATTCCGTAGCGGCGGCGGTGAGGGCGCGGACCTCGCGAGCGTAAGTTTCAGCATCGCTGACATCGGTGCAAACTTGGATTAGGGTCACACCGCCTGCTGGGTTGCGGGCAAAAAAGTCCACTTCGTAACCATCGCGAGTGCGAACGTAATCTATCTCACACCCACGACGTTCCAGTTCGAGCAGGATCACCGTTTCGAGGGCATGGCCAAGGTTGGCGCGACCAGTGCGCTCGTAAAGCGAGATGAGGCCAGGGTCTATCGGATAGGCTTTGCGGGGATTGACCATGCGCTGGCGCTCAGACGCGGTGTGCAAAGAGACGGTGCGCACCAAAAATGCGTCCTCCAAATGAGCGAGGTAATCGTGCAGAGTATTCTTGCCGACGGGCAATCCTTGAGATTTGAGAGCATCGAAAAACTTTTGCACACTGAAGGGTGCCGCAGGGTTTCCGAGCAAATGACGTTGCAGCCAGCGCAGTGCGGCCGGATTGGTCACTCCATGTCGTTCGATCACGTCCCGCAGTATGGCCACGTCCACGTAAGTGCGCAGCAAGCTGGCGCGGTCCCGCACGGGAACGCCTTGGGATTCTGGAAATCCCCCTTCCAAGAGATAGGCACGGAAATGTTTATCGAGAGTCGAACGAGCGGCCTTGGGCAGATCGGTCCACGGCGACTTAGGCTCTGCCCCGCGATGGCGCAAAGCCTCTCGCAAACTGAATGGATGCACCAGTACCTCCATTGCCCGGCCTCGCATACTGGTGGCAACCTCCCGGCTCAACAAACGGGCGGATGAACCAGACAGGAAGAGTTCCACTTTTTCCGTGTCCAGCAGACGGCGGACGAAAGTCTCCCAACCCGGCACTTCCTGAATTTCATCCAGAAAAAATGTGACGCTCTTGGAATCGCGTCGCTCCGGGTGCAGGCTGAAGTATTCCTCGACGACCAATTGCAGTTCTTGGGCGGTCATATCTGCCAACCGTTCATCCTCAAAGTTGAAATAGAGGAGAGCGTCGCGCGGCGTGCCAGTCTCCAGACGTTCGCCTAGGCATTGCCACAGGAAGGTTGTTTTGCCACTGCGCCGCATACCGATGACGGCCATCGCCTTGCCCTTGATGCCGGGCAAATGGACATCTCGACGAGTATGCGCGGGCACTGGGGCGGCGAGCGCATCGGAGATTTTCTGGCGGATGACCTGTTTAAGTTCTCTTTCCATAAGAGACAAATTAATGCGATTGTGTCTTTATTAAAAGGATAAAATATGCAGGTTCAGCAGCGGGCAAACGCCAAATATTTAGCCCTTGGCGTTCGAGTTTCTGCAAATTCAGGCTCTCTGCCCGCAGAATCGGTGGATCCAGGCGAATATTCAAGCCCCATTGCCAATGCGGTTCAAATCCGTGTGTCGTTTCACCGACGCTGGTCATGCGTCGCCGACTCCAAGCCAAAGCGAATCCGCGAGATTCCAACGAACCGAGCTTGTAGCCAAGCGACCGTTATGGGTAAATTCCTCTGCATTCAGAAAACAAAATGACGATTAACTAACTTTTTACAAAATACATTTTGCGTAGCTTTGGCTACGGGCTGGTCCGAAAACCGCGAATTTTCCACGCCCGTTACAGAAACCGACCGAGCACGCGCCCACCCGGGCGCGGCTTGGCGTGCTTTCTGTAACAGGCGCTTCGCGGTGCCTCGGACCAGGGTGCGTTGAGTTCGCGCCCCTTCTATTTTGGAGGCTTCCCGTGTTCATGGTTGCGCCCCACGCAATGTCTAAGAACAAGGAATCAAAACGCCCACAACAAAACCGAGGACTCCCGCCCGGCGATCCGGTGGCGTCGTACAAATATCCGACCAAGCGGAAAAATATTCCGCCTGCCGGGCTTGCAGCCCAGGGCACGCTTCAAGAAGCACCCAGACTCCGATACGAATACAACCCGCACCTGCCGCCCGCTCTCCGTTCCGCCACCGACGCCACAGAAACCGACCGCCTTCCCGAACTCCTCCAAACCTCGCGCAAACGCGCCTTGAACGACGACGAAGCCCGCACCCTTGCCGATGCGCTCCGCAAAAACGAGCCGTGGCTCGAATGGTCTGGTAAACGCGAAAAGCCGTGGTTTGAAGTCGAGCCGGTTGCTTTGCACATCCACGAACGCGTTTCCACCCAGGCCATCTTGCGTGTGCTTGCGCGGCAGGACGTGCAACGCGATCTCTTTGCCGACCCGCAGCAGTCCTATGCCGAGGCCGTCCAGTTTTACAAATACGATGTGGATTGGGCCAACCGCCTTATTTTGGGTGACTCCTTGCAAGTCATGGCCAGCCTCGCCCGCCGCGAAGACCTCGCCGGCAAAGTGCAGATGATTTATTTCGATCCGCCCTACGGCATCAAATTCAGTTCCAACTTCCAGCCGCAACTAGTATTACTATGTTAAGTATTTCCTTGCATTTTTTGGCCGCCTCCCCGATGCTGCGGGAATATGGCCTGGACCAAAATGCAATGGGAGCAAAGCGCGAAGCGGCTCCCCCAGTTTCTCAGCCCGCTGGTGCAAGACCTC